>NZ_FNCN01000053.1:0-16209 GCF_900100605.1 Sinosporangium album
CGGTCGCGATCTGGCACAACCATCGCAGTGGTCAGCCCGTGACACGCTCCTTGATTGCCTATGACCACTGACCATTCGGAACTACTCATCTAGGGTTGGGGTGAGCGGAAGGAAGCAGTAGTTGGCGTAAAGGCCCTTACTCGCAGGCGTTCAAGGACGAGGCCGTCCGCATGGTGCTGGACGGGGATCGTCCGGTTACGCATATCGCCCGAGAATTGGACATCCATGACACCACCTTGCACAACTGGGTGAAAGCGTGGCGGCGCGAGCATGAAGGCGTGGCGCCTGCCGCTCCCGAGAATGGCGGCGCAAGGAGCGAGCGGGAAATCGAACTGGAGCGGGAGAACCGCAAGCTCCGCGAGGAAGTCGCGTTCCTGAAAAAAGCGGCTGCCTTCTTCGCGGCCGAGAATCGGTAACGGCTAAATACGAGCTTATCGACGCGGAGAAGGCTGACCACGCGATTGTCGACATGTGCCGATGGCTGCAGGTGTCGCGGTCGGGATTCTATGAATGGCGCAGTCGCCCGATGTCGGCGACCGCTGAGCGGCGTGAACGGTTAAAAGCGTCGATTGCCGTCGTCTTCGAGGACAGCCATGAGACATACGGGTATCGGCGGGTGCAGGCGGAACTGCTGCGCCGGGGCGAGGAGGTAAGCGTGGAGACGGTCCGGCTGCTGATGCGCGAGCTGGGCCTGGTCGCCTGCCGGCCGGCGCCGTGGAGGCCGGCCACCCCTCACGCGGATGCACGTCATCGCCTCCCCGACCTGGTGCGGCGGGATTTCTCGGCCGATGCGCCGGGGACGAAGTTCGTCGGCGACATCACCTATATACCGACCTGGGAAGGGTTTCTCTATTTGGCGACGGTCATCGACTGCTGCAGCAGGAAGGTGGTCGGCTGGGCGATGGCCGATCATTACAAGACGTCGCTCGTCGAGGCTGCGCTGGATATGGCCGCGGTCAATGTGTGTATTGGGGACGGTGCCGTCTTCCACTCGGACTGCGGTTCGAACTACACCTCGGAAGCCTTCGGCGAGAAGCTGAGCCGGATGGGTATGCGGCAATCCGTGGGCCGGACCGGGGTGTGCTGGGACAACGCGATGGCCGAATCGTTCTTCTCCGTTCTGAAGAACGAATGGCTCAATCGCTTCACGTTCAGCACGCGAGACAAGGCGCGCCGTCAGGTTGTCCGTTACATCGAAGGGTTCCATAATCGCAGGCGCCTGCATTCAGGACTCGGATATCGGACTCCGCAGGAAGTCGAAGACCAGTACCTGACTGAGCAGTCCGCAGCGTAGGTCAGAGCCACCAGACGCTGTCCGGAATCTCCGGGGCCCCTCACTCCGACGGCACACTGCGGATCCTCGCTCTCACGATTCTCCCCTACCTCGGAGAAAATGTCCTGCCTAGTTGTTGGTGACCGAAGAACCGGAGAACGGCATCCACCCTCGCGCGATCGAAACGGTGATGCGCTCGCTGAGCACCCTGTACGACTCGCAGGTCTGGGTGTCCACCCACTCCCCGATCGTGCTGGCCAACACAGAACTCTCCGAAGTTCTCGCCGCCCGACTCAACCCCGACGGCAGCGTCGCCGTCATCCGCGGCGACCAGCACCCTCGCCTGGTCGACTGGCGCGGCGGCCTCGATCTCGGCTCGCTCTTCGCGGCGGGAGTGCTGTCGTGACGAACCCCGCGGCGCGTGACGTGGTGTTCCTCCTCGCCGACGGCGGCATGGAGCAACTGCTCCTCGGTTTCCTCAACCGACCGCAGTTCCACCGGAGCCTTGGGTGCGGACCGTTCTCCTTCGACCCTCGCGAGGACGTCTTCGTCGCACAGACCAGAGATCCCGGCGTGTACGGCATAGCCCGCGAATATCTCCGCCCGTTCGAGCGGACACACCGCAGAGCCGTGGTGATGCTCGACGCCGACTGGGTGGGCAGCCCCGGTGCGGACGCCATCCATAAGCATGTCACCCGGTGTCTCACCGAGGCGTGGACCCGCCGCGCTCGAAGATGTGATCATGCTCGTTCCAGAGGATCACCTGGAGCAACGCCGCGCCGAACACGCCCGGATCGAAGTCCTGCCGCTCAAGTTCAGCTCCAACGAGCTTCGCGCGGAGCACTGGCGGTTCCTCATGGGCGCCATCGGCAATCAGTCGACCTACATCCGGCAACTGCAGCGAATCATGAGAGCCCATCGTCGCGACCTGCGCTTGGACGTCATCAGGCAGGCCGTCGAGGACTCCGCCCTCTCCGACAACCTCAAACAGCTCGCCCAGCAGCGCCTCGACCTCGCCGCGGACTACATCGACGACGGTGCCCAGGTAAAGGCACTCGTACGACCCGGACGAGTGATCATCGTCGACCTACGCGACGAGTTTATCGAGAAGGACGAGGCGCTCGGACTCTTCGTCGTGCTGATGCAGTTGTTCGCAGACGCCCAGGTCAACGGCAAACGCTTCAACAAGCTGGTCGTCTTCGATGAAGCTCACAAGTACATCGAAAGCCCCGATCTCGTGGACGGGCTCATCGAAAGCGTCCGGGAGATGCGACACAAGGGGATGAGTGTCCTTATCGCCAGCCAGGACCCTCCTTCAGTGCCGATCTCACTTATAGAGCTCTCCAGCCACGTGATCCTGCACAAGTTCACCTCGCCGGCGTGGCTGAAGCACCTCCAGAAGGCAAAAACGGCCTTAGCGGATCTGAGTCCGGCGAAGCTGGCTGCGCTTATGCCGGGGGAGGCATTTGTCTGGTCTGGGACGGCTACCGAGGACGCATTCACCCGACAGGCCGTCAAGGTACTCCTCCGACCCAGAGTCACTCGCCACGGCGGCGGGACCCGCACCGCCGTCGAGTAACCACACCTTCTCAGAAAGAACTTGCGACCCTCGACTGAGGTGCCTCGGTCATCCGTGCTCGGAGGACTGACTCACCACCTCGGAGTCGCCCCTCGTCAAGCCGGTTCGCCTGCGGAGGTCGCGGACTACCGCTCGGTGTGCCGGAGGATCGCGTCGGCCATGACGGGAACCGCGGGCGGCGGAAAACTGTGTCCCATTCCCTCGATGGGTATGAACTCGCTGCCGGGAATCGCGGCTGCCAGTGCCTTGCCATGGGCGATGGGCGCCATCACGTCGTCCGTCCCGTGCATCACCAGCGTCGGGACGGTGATCGAACCGACGAGCCCGGAGCGGTCACGCGAGGCGAAGATCGCGAGGATGTGGTTCTTTGCGGCGTGGCCCGCGGAGGCGGCGCTCTCGATCTGCCGCTCGATGATCGCGCGCGTGGCGGCCTCGTCGAACGGCGCCAACCGTCCGGAGAGCAGGCGGGCCAGCTTGAGCTGCGCCTGGATGTGCTCTTCCCGGGTGGTGGGCGGGTTGCTGATCTGCTCGGCATCCCAGGCGGCCAACTGCGGGTCCCGCGGCGTGCCGCGGAAATTGCTGGTCTCGGGATCGATGGGCTCGGCACTCGACATGATGAGCGTCAGGGTGCGCAGCCGGTCGGCATGTTGCAGCGCCATCTCTTGGGCGATCATGCCGCCCATCGACGCGCCGACCACGTCGGCAGTGCCGATACCCAATCCGTCGAGCAGGCCGACCGCGTCCTGAGCCAGGTCGATCGTGGTGTACGGCTGAGCATCGAAGTCGACACGGCCGGACTGTCCCGTGTCCCGGTTGTCATAGCGGATGACATAGCGCCCACTCTCCTGGAGGAGCCGGCACAGCTCATCGGGCCAAACGGAAGCTCGGGCACCGAGGCCCATCACGAGCAGTATCGCGGGATCGGCCGGATCTCCAAACGTCTCGCACCACAGGTGGATCCCGTTGACCTCGACTGTACGTTCCATCGCGTTCGGCCCTTCCTTCGCGCTCAGACACGTTGAGGCGACACACCGCTCCGGCCTTCCGCGCAAGGGCAGACATCCTGGGCCGCACGGCGTGGGCACGCCTCATTCCCAAGAGCCACTCTAGGACAGAAACGTAGAGGATGGTTAACTTTTTGTGGATCAGCCTTCTTCGATCCGGACGTGCAGTACGGCAAGCATCTGCGCCTTGAGATGCACACTCAACGTGCGAACGTCACCACTCAGCCGGGCGGCGAGCACCGGCGTCACCATCCCCATGACGGACGTGACGGCGATTCGCGCCGCAAGGTCGGACAGCTCCGGTCGCGCTTCGAGCAGCAGGCCGACCCATTCCTCACGCACCTGTCGTATCTGACGGGTGAGCCGCCGCTGGTCCCCCACCGGCAGCCCCAGCAGCTCCCCCTGCAAGATCAGGTTCAGATCTGGATTCTCCACAGATGACCGGGCGAACCAATCCACCAGGGCGGACAGCGACTCCCGCGGATCCCGCTCCCGATCGGCCAGTATGGCCTGCGTCCCCTCCCGCAGGCGCTCCACCGACAGCTCGACCAAGGCAAGGAGAATCGCCTGCTTGCCGGGAAAGTGCCGATAGACCGCAGGCCCGGAGATGCCCGCCGCAGCCCCGATGTCGTCGATCCCGGTGTCGACATAGCCTCGCTCCACGAAGAGCCGGGCAGCCGCCAGCAGAATGGCCCGCTTGCGCACCCCGTGCTTGCGCCCCTGGTTGATGAGCGACTCCAACTCATCGGACTTTGCCACTGACCTACTCCTCTACAACAGCAATGTGAACCCGGGTTAACCTATTCTCCTGGTTCCCCGTCAAACCGGCCAACCGCCGGCCTGGTCACCTTGAGCCTGACGGTCACGCAGGCTTCTCGAAGACCTGAGCTTCGCCGCAGCACCCAAGGCAACGCGGTCACCCGCCGCTCACGGTCGTGTCCGTGCCACCGTTGATACTGACGCGCGTCTCGTTCACGATGTCGATGAGAGGGCGCAACAGGGGCGTGTCAGCGTCCTCCGGGCGCCACATCCCGATCTCGGCCACTTGTACGTCGAGATCGACAACGGGTCGCCAGACCGCGTTGCCCAACAGCAAGAGCGGGATCTGTTTCTCGGGACCGAAGGTTATGGCGTCGCCGCTCGTGACCAGGGTGAGCAGGGCTTCGAGGTCGAACACCTCGGCCACCACGTCGAGAACGATGTCGTGCCTGCGCATGGCCGCGATGATGTCGTCGTAGAGCCGCGGATAGAGCGAACGGGGCTGCAGCAGTACCGGTTCGCTTCGAAGGTCGGCGGTCTTCAGCCACGACCGTGTGGCGAGCCGGTGGTCGGGGGGCAGCACGACGCCGAGCCGGTCGCGGGCGACTTCGACGTAGTGCAGCGACCGGTCGTTCGGCGGGTAGTTGCCATAACCGAACAAGATCTCCCCTGCGTGAAGCGCCTCCCATTGCTCGGCGCTGCTCATCGGCGTGAGCCGCAGGGCGATCAGAGGCCGACGGCGGCGGAACGTCGCCACGATCGTTCCGAGCGTGTCGAAATAAGCTCTCCCGGTCTCGAAACCGATCGCGACCGTTCCGATCTTTCCCTGTGCCACGAGCGATGTCTCGTGGACGGCAGTGTCGACACCGGCCAGGATCCTTCGGGCCTTCTCGGCGAAGAAACGGCCGGCCGTCGTCAGCCGCACGCCCCGACCGGAGGGCTCGATCAGCGTGATGCCAAGCTCGGCCTGCAGATCTCGCATCTGCCGACTCAACGGGGACTGGGACACATGCAGCCGCTCAGCGGCGCGATGAAAATTCTCCTCCTCGGCGAGCACGACGAAATAGCGCAGGTGGCGAAGTTCCATCGTTGCAACCTTCGATTAATGATGCTTTTCAGGTCTCAAATCATATCCAACAATGTCTCAAACGGCTCACATAACGGCAAATAAGCTCGTTAATGTGACAACTGCACCAACCTCAACACGCCGAGTCGCCAGCGTCGATCACATCGAGGCGATCGTCGGCCGCCCTTCCCTTATGGTGACGATGAAGCAGCTCGACAGCCTCGACGAGGGATGCCGCAGTGTGCTGGCCCACTCGCCGATCGCCGGTTTCGGGTTTCAGGGGTTTCAGGACAACGACTTCCGGACCGCCACCTTCGTTGGCGGCACACCCGGATTCATGCACGTGGAGTCACCCAAACACATCTCGTTCGCGCTGCCTGACGGGCTGCACCGCCCCGCCGAAGGCAGTGGGGTCTCCTTTGTATTCTTCCTGCCGGGAATCGGCGAAACACTCCGCCTCAACGGCTCTGTGGCGCGATCGGAATCCAAGCTCCGTGTCGGCGTCGAAGAAGCCTACGTGCACTGCGCGCGCTGCATCCTGCGATCGGGACTGTGGCACGGCAAGCAGTCACCCATGCCGACAAAGGGTGCCGCACTCCGCGACAGCG
The DNA here is from genome assembly GCF_900100605.1 of Sinosporangium album. Taxonomy (GTDB): domain Bacteria; phylum Actinomycetota; class Actinomycetes; order Streptosporangiales; family Streptosporangiaceae; genus Sinosporangium; species Sinosporangium album. The sequence continues at coordinate 6,290 of NZ_FNCN01000053.1, forward strand.
ACGGCGACGGCGACGGCGACGGCGACGGCATGGTGCTGCACCGACCCCAGATCGCCGATTTCCTGGCCGCGTCACCGTTCCTTGTGATCTCCACGTGGGACAGCGAGGGTGGGAGCGACACGAGCCCTCGGGGCGACCAGGCCGGCTTCGTGCGCATCCTGGACGGCCGGACGCTCGCCATCCCCGACCGCAAGGGAAACCAACGGGCCGACACCTTCCACAACGTGCTCGCGGACAACCGCATCGCGCTGGCCGCTGTCATCCCGGGCCGAACCGACGTGCTGCACCTGAGCGGTACCGCCTCCATCACCGATGACCCGGCGCTGCTGTCCACGATGGCCTTGAAGGGAGCGGCACCGCAGGCCGCGTTGGTCATCGACGTCGAGTCCGCCGAGGTGATCGACAACGAGGCGCTGTCGCGGTCCCATGTCTGGCAGCGGTCGTCCCACATCGACCGGAGCACCGTACCGGATCTGATGGTCCTTGCCGCCAAGCATGCCGCGACCACCAAGGCCACGCCCACACCCGGGGCACCGAACCCTTCACTGCTCAAGCCGCTCGCGGCCTTCCCCCGGCTCACCCGACTGCTGATCAACGCCGGCTACCGCATGCAGCTCAAGAAGGAGGGCTATCAACCGGAAGAGCGTCGGGACTCCGCCGGTGTGTCGGGCGGCCGTCGGTACGGCCTTCGGCGCCTTCTCGAACGGCTGGGCCGCCGACCGTCGCAGCGGCCGGAGAACGCGCGCAGCAGCCCGAGCATGCGGCTACGAGAAGTGCGCGTGGTGGAGGTGGTGCGGGAGACCGCCAACGCGGTCACCGTACTCGTCGAGGACGAATCGGGGACGCCCTTCCGCTTCAAGCCCGGTCAGTATTTCACCTTCGTCGCCGAGATCGACGGGCGCACGCTGCGCCGCGCCTACTCGGCGTCGTCGGCGCCGGGAACCACGCGGCTCGCGATCACCGCCAAACGTGTGCAGGACGGCACGTTCTCCACCTACCTCAATCGCGACCTGCGGCCAGGCGACCGATTGCACATCCTCGGCCCCTCCGGGAGCTTCTACGTCGAGTCCCCACCGCCGACCGCCCGTGAGCTTGTACTGCTGGCCGCGGGCAGCGGCGTGACCCCGATGATGAGCGTCATCCGCACGCTGCTCGCCGCAGACTCCCACAGCCGACTCACCCTGATCTACGGCAACCGCACCGAGGACGACGTCATCTTCGCCGACGAACTGTCGGCGCTGTGCGACCGGCACCCCGACCGCCTCACTGTCCGTCATGTACTGACACAGCCCTCCGCGACATGGACGGGCGGAACCGGCAGGTTGACTCCCGAAACCCTGCGTCGCGAGCTGGACGAGTTGGAACCATCGGGAAGCGCGCATTTCTTCGTCTGCGGGCCTGAACCGATGATGGACGGCGTCCGAGACACTCTTACCGGCCTCGGCGTCACACCCGACCGAATCCATGAGGAGCGCTTCACCAGGCCGGTCGGTGAGCTGACGCGGATCGAGACCGGCCGGCACTCGATGGCCGTCGACAGCGACGGACAACACATGGGCACCGTCGACGTCGAGTCCGGCGGCACCCTCCTCGACGCCGGCCTCGCCGCCGGCCTGCCCATGCCCTACTCCTGCACTGTCGGAAACTGCGGCGAATGCATGGTGAAACTCGTCAAGGGCGAAGTGCAGATGGCACAGCCAAACTCCCTCACGTCCGAGCAGCAAGCGCAGGGCTATGTGCTCACCTGCGTCGGCTACCCGCGTTCTTCGGTGAGCGTCGACATCGGCGAGTCCGAGACCTCGTGAGGGGACCGTACACGCCGGCCCGCCGGCCCTAGGCCGCCGAGGAGATGTCGAGCCGACTCAAAGCGGTGACGTAGGCGGCGAGGACCGGGCGTTCGGCGGGCTGGATATCCAAGGGCAGGTCGGCCAGCGGGAAGAAAGGCAGGTCGGCCTGCCCGCGACAGATGATTCTGGCGGTGTATACGGCGGTGACGGCGAAGACGCGGCAGCCGCCGGGTGAGACGTGAAAGTAGTCGGGCCCGGAGCATACGCCGAGGAGTTCCAGTTCGCCGATTTCCACTCCGGAGTCGTGGGCGAGTTCTCGGCGGACGGCCTCTTCGAACGTCTCCCCCGACGCCGGGAACGCCCCGGGGAATCGCCATCCGGTGTCGCTTTCGCCCCTGATCAGCAGGATGCGTCTTTCCTGATCGGTGACGACCACCGATGCGCTGGGAAGGGAGTCTGTGAGATCGACGGCTTCCGTCTGCGGTTGCCGGACATAGTCCAACACTGACTTCACCCCGATAACCCCGTTTCCTGACCTTGGCGGTCCTCTCCGCCAACTCTGCGTTGGAGCCGAGTAACTGAAAGGAAACTTTCTCAATTCTGAGTGTGTGACGCAGGGCGACGACCGTCAAGGTGCTTTTATGGTTACCGTCCCGTTTCACTGCATTCGTTATGACTTCGTGTCATGCCCTCTCCCCGGGCTGGAAGTCTTGGGAAACTCCGAAAACCCCGGGAAGCCCGGCGGAAAACACTTACCAAACGTCAGGCCCCGGTTACCGACAGCATATTCGCCGCCTCGTGGGTGAGGTACGAGGCCACCGGGTACCGGGGCCCGCCGAATGCGGGGACGCTGTTCAAAGCGGAAGGCCGGGGTGGAGGGCAGGACGCAGGCTGCGGGTCGGCGTTCGGCGGCGGCGCGGCGCCACCGGTCGGGAGGCCACCGTCGGGGCGGACCGGCGTGTTCACGGTCCGTGCCTCGGTGGCCTCCCCTACCGCCCCGGCGCCGCCCGGTCCGGCCGCGGGTCCAGGCGGCGCCTCGGGGCGGGACGGCCCGGGACGCAACACGGCGGCAGGTCGCCAGGGGTTCGCCGGAGCGTGGGCCCGATCGATGCGATGGGCGCTCCGGGCGACGTCCTGCCGGGGGTCCCGCCATGGTCCCGGGCCGGGGTCTTGTGTGCGGCTTTGTGTGCCGCTGGGCGAGGGGGGCGTGTCCGCGAAACTCACAGGCGACGTTGAGAGCGGATTGACATCGAAATTTTCGACGAAACAGATGAAAACACGAAAACAACGCGGCCGGTGATGCGATATGCGGAGCGAGGGACGCATCCATCAATCAACGGCGACCGCACCGGCCTTGATCGTTTCTTGAATCCGACCGCGAGAGGCGGTCAATATTCGCTCATGATGTGGAGGCCGCGGACCGCCAAACGAGACGGAGAATGCCGATGCGAATAGTTCGCCATCACGCGCCGCCCAGCCGATTTCCAGATCACGACATGAGACGACTCCGATAGGTCATATATCTGATCAACCAAGTCGGTCGACCTACCAGAACCAGGGATGAATAACGACTCACTCAGCCGACCCTTCAAAAGCTAACTCACGCTCAAGCCGACAGCAAGTCTTTTCCTTCTTACCCGCCGGATTTATTTTCACCCGGACGTTGTTTGGAGTGCCCCGAGAACCGGACGGAAGAACCGGCCTACCGGGGCAAGTCTCCGGAACTTCACCCCTTTGGCGGCTCCGATCGGCATGAAACCTCCGGACATCGCCGGAACCGCACTCCCTGGCCGCCCCCGGCCGTTCGCCACCGCCCCTTCCACCGCAGCACGGGTACGGCACAGGCACAGCACGGACAGAACCGGGCCCCGATCGGCGAGGGCCGCCGTCCCGCCCCGCGAACCGCCGGACAACCGGTTCCACGAGGAGATATCCCGCCTGGCCCATCAAGCGGGGCAAGCAGGACGGCGACGGCTTTGCCGTACAAGACGTGCCGTCTACCGTCAATGCATTTCCCCTCTCACCATGTCCGTAAGCCGACCGAAACCCCATATGGCCGACGCCTCTAACAGCCGAGATGAACCCCGGGCAAGGAATACTCCTCACTGGGGATACAACTCATCCCAGAACTCAGACTGATGGCCTTTAACCAGGTTGACTGGCCTAATCCCACGTCCGTCGGAGTCCAGGCTCAGGCCGTACCCCTTGCGGACAGTGCCTTTCGACCACGTCGGCAGTCCAGAACCGTTGGGATTGCCCTTGGCAGCGAAGTTTGTCCAGTACTTGATGACCTTCTCGGAGAAACGCACCTGCGTCTCGTCGAACGGGGCTATCCGCCCCTTAAGGTCGAACAGATAGGGGACATCCGATCCGTGATACGCGCCCGGCGGGAAGTTCACATGCGCGGGCTTGGTGCGATCGATCTCTTCGGAGAACTCAAAAATGTAATTGGGGACACACTTCGCAATGTTCTGGCTGGTTCCCACCGACGTGCAGAACCATCCGTAGATGTTTAGTCATACGCCCTCGACCGCGCAACGGGGAGAGGTCCAGCGGGAGACGGTGCATGTCAGCGAGCGATCTTCTCCAGGGCGGGGCGTAGCCGTTCCAGCAGCGTTTCGGTGACAGCGGGGTTGGGCCCGAGCAGCAGGCTGGCGTCGTCGAGCGTCACGTAGTGCAGGTTGCCCTTCTTGACCAGGTCGAGGGAGGAGGCAAGGGGTCGACCTTCGAATTCGGCGCGTTCCTTGTCGGTGTAGACGCCGAAGAATCCGACGTCGGCGGTGTCGAGTAGGTCGAGGCGCTCCTCGGAGAGTTGTCCGGCGCCCCCCTGCTGGACGGGTAGTGCGGCCAGCTCATCGGGCTGTTTCATTCCGAGTGCACTGAAGAAGGCGGCGGAGGGCCCGTCGGGAGCCGCGACAATGTAGATGTTTCCGCTGTACTGCTGGCCGAAGACGTATTTCTTGCCCTTCAGCGTGGGATGCTCGGCGGCGAAAGCCGCCAGACGTTCCCGCGAACGGGCCACCAGCTCGGTGGCTTTGGCGCTTTCGCCGAGCGCCTGGCCGATCATGAGCGTGAGGTCGTCGCCGGAGTCCTGCAGCAACTCGTTCTTGTAGGGGATCACCGGCGCGATCGTCGACAGCCGGGCGTAGGCGGAGCCGAAGGCCGGCTGGGCGGTGGTCATGAGGATGAGGTCCGGCTTCAGCGCGGCGACGCGTTCGAGGTTGGGGGTCAGGGAGTCCAGGCTTTGCAGGGCGGCGGGGTAGGGCGGAGTCACACCGGGCCAGTTGCCGTCCTTGGCGGAGGGGTTGCGGGCCACGCCGACGACGGGGGCGTCGAGGGCGGCCGCGATCTGGGCGTCGGCGAAGCCGAGGGCGACCACGCGCCGGGGCTTGTGCGGGATGGTGGTGGTGCCCAGCCCGTGGGTCACGGTGACGGGGAACCCCTCGGCGCTCGGTGGGCCGGACGCGGCAGGCGCGCTCCCGGCCGACGAGGCGGTGCCGCTGGATGGTGCGCCGCAGCCGGCGAGGGCGAGGGCGAGGGCGAGGGCCAGGGCGGGGATGAGCGGGCGGGGGGTCATGATCGGGCTCCTTCGGAACGGGGGTTGAGTCGCCAGCCTGCTGCGGCGGTGCGCATCCCCCACATGCGGGCATAGCGGCCGCCGCGGGCCATCAGTTCGTCGTGGGTTCCGTGCTCGGCGATGCGGCCGGGCGGGTCGTCTCCGAGGACGACGATCTGGTCGGCCGCGGCGATCGTGTGCAACTGGTGGGCGACGACGAGGAGGGTCGCGTGGCCGGACAGCCCGGCGATCCAGCGGGCGACAATGCGTTCGTTGACGGGGTCCAAAGCGGCCGTCGCCTCGTCGAGCAGGATCACCGGCCTGTCCTGCAGGGCGGCTCTGGCCAGCGCCACCCGCTGGCGCTCGCCGCCGGACAGCGCGGCTCCCCGATCGCCGACGGGGGTGTCCCAGCCGCGCGGCAGCCGGTTGATCATCTCGTCCACACCCGACAGCGCGGCCACACGATCGAGGGACGCCTGATCGGCGTCGGGACGGCCGACGAGGATGTTGTCCCTGATGGTGTGCTCGGTGAGCAGCACATCCTGCAGGGTGACGGCCAGCGCGCCGTACAGGGTGTCGGGATCGAGGTCGCGCACGTCGACGCCGCCCAGCAGCACCTGCCCCGCCGACGGGTCGGCGAAGCGGGCCGCCAGCCGCAGCACGGTGGATTTGCCCGCGCCGGAGGGGCCGACGATCGCGGTCGTCGTCCCGGCGGGCACGTGCAGGTCGAACCCGTCGAGGACAGGCGGGCCGACCGGGGCGTCCGACGCCGGGGCGGTGTAGGCGAAGGCGACGTCACGGAAGGTGAGGTCGAGCCCGCCGACGGGCAGCGGCAGGGACGGGTTCGCGACGGGAAGCGGCGGTGTGGACAGCAGCGCGCCGACACGGGCGAGGTGGGTGCGCCCGGCGCGCATGTCGCGGGCCACATCGCCGAGGGTCGCGATCGGTTCGGCGAAACGCACGCTGAGGATCAGCAGTGCCACCAGCAGGGCGACCTGAGTGGGTTCGCGCAGCAGCGCCCAGGCCGTGGCGGCGATGACCGCGGCCACGGCCAGGTGGACGGCGACGCCGAACCCGGCGCGGGCGAGGATCTCGCGGGTCACGTCGAGGCGGCGGGCCCGGTCCAGGCCGTCGAGGGCGTCGGTGAGCAGCGCGCGGCCGAGGCCCTGCGCCCCGCAGACGCGAATCACAGGCTGGGCTTCGGCGAATTCGATCACACGGGCGGTGGCTTCGGCGTCGGCGGCGTGCGTGCGTCCTTCCACCGCGTCCAGGGCAGCGGTCGTACGGCGGTACACCGCGTACAGCAGCGGCGCCGACAGCAGCATGACCAGCGCGGGGCGCCAGTCGGCGAGCGCGGCCACGCCCAGCACCACGGCGGGCGTGATGACGCCGCCCAGCAGCGAAATGAACTGGTACGGCACGCCGCGCCCGGCAGCGATCGATCCGGCGACGAGAGTCTGGGGCAGCGATGCGGTCCTGGTGGGGGTGAACCAGCCGACGGGCAGGGCCGCCAGATGGGAGGCCAGACGCCGCTGCAGGGAGTGGATGGTGTCGATCGCGGTCGCGGCACCGCCGGTGATCTGGCGGCGGCGCGCGGCCATAGTGGCGAGCGCGACGGCCACGAGGGCCGTCAGCCACCACGCGAGGGCCGGGTCGCCGCGCAGCAGGGCGTCGACCACGGGCAGGGTCAGCCCGTAGGACAGGCCCTCCAACAGCGCGACCACCGTGATACGGACCAGATGGCGACGGTTGTTGCGGGCACCGGCCCCGTCCAGGATCGCGAAAAGGGCGCGGATCATCGTGTGGCCGCCGGGGTGGTCTCGGGCTCACCCTCCAGCGCCCGCCAGAGGTCGCGGTACAAGCCCTCGCGGGCGAGCAGCTCCTCGTGGCGTCCGCGTTGAACGATCCGGCCACCGTCCATGACCGCGATCTGGTCGGCACCGGTGACGGTGGCCAGCCGGTGGGCGACGACCAGGACGGTACGGCCGGCCGCCAGATTCGAGAGCGCGTTCTGAATGTGGGCCTCGGCCTCGGGGTCGATATGGGCAGTGGGTTCGTCCAAAACGAGCACACGCGGATCGGCCACGAGAGCGCGGGCGATGGCCACCCGCTGGCGCTCCCCGCCGGACAGATGGGCGTCGTCTCCCGCGACGGAGTCGTAGCCGCGCGGCAACGCGAGGATGCGCTCGTGCACACCGGCCGCTCGGGCGGCCTCCGCGACCCGGACGTCGTCGGCGTCAGGCACGGCCAGCCGGATGTTGTCGCGCAGGGTCGTGCGCAGCAGTACCGCTTCCTGCAGGACGAACCCGACGGTGCGGTAGAGGTCGGCGGTCGCCAGATCACGCACGTCCACCCCGCCCAACCGCACGGAGCCGGTGTCGGGGTCGTGGAATCGGGCCACGAGCGCCGCCAGCGTCGACTTGCCCGCTCCCGAGGGCCCCACCAGCGCGGTCATCGTGCCGGGCTCAAGGGTGAGGTCGACGTCGTGCAGCACGGGGTGCCCGGGTTCGTGGCTGAAACCCACTCCGCGCAGCTCGACGCGGTCGCCGTTGAGTGCGGCGGACTCGGCCGGCAGCGGCAGCGTGGGCAGGTGCAGGATCGCGCGCAGCCGGTGCGCGGCGGCGTAGGCCACGCGCAACGATGCGCCGCTTTCCGCGATCCGCTGCGTTCCCGACACGGTGACGGCCAGCAGCAGGAAGAGCACAAGGTTGACGGGCTCCGTCCAGCCCAGCGCGACGAAGGCGGTGCCGGCGACGCACACCAGGGCCAGGGTGAGCGCGGGTGAGATGAGGGCGTTCGCCCGGCCGCCGCGTTCCTCCTGCTCGGCGATGGCCGTACGCAGCCCGTCCCGCAGCTGGTCGGCTGCCGCGTGCACGCCGGACTCGGGAGGCCGCGCGCCCTTGCCGCTCAGCACGCGCAGGGTGGTCAGGTCGCGAGCGAGTGCCGAGACCGCCTCGGTGACGGCCACGATGCCCATCGGCACCAGGCGCATGCGCTCTTCCGCGCCGGACAGCGAACGCACATACAGCAGGAACGACAGCGCGGCGGGGACGGCGACGACGAGGGCGAGCCGCCAGTCTGCGGCCGTGAGCCAGCCGAGGGCCAGCAGGGGCGCCACGAGTCCGGCGGCGGCGTCGAGCCGGCCGTGCGCCACGGCGGCGTGCAGGTCGCCGACGTCGTTGTGCAGGGCGTCAAGGCTGCGCCCGGCCGCTCCCGTGGTGAACCAGCCCAGCGGGACGCGGGCCAGGTGGTCGGCGATCCGCAGCCGCAGCCGCGCCGCGATGGCGAGGTCGGCGCGGTGACTGATCGTGTAGGCCGCCAGCCGTACGGCGAACGCCGTGACGGCGGCGCCGGCGATGACGGCGACCCACCCCCATACCCAAGCGGGATCGGCGGCGCCTTCGACCGCCTCCTTGGCGATCATCCAGATGCCCGCGAACGGTGCCAGGCCCAACGCGGTGGCGGCGACCTGCAGTGCGAGCGCCACTCTCAGACGACCTGCAACCGGAGCGACGATCTCGTGGAACGCGGCCGGATCAGCGCCTTGCCGCACGTGCTGCGCCCGCCGTAGGGCCTTCCACATACCTCCCCCTTCAGTAAGGTTAGGCACACCTTAGGCAATGGCAAATCGGATTTGCAATCCCGGTGCTCCCGTGGGGGTGACGCGTTACGCTCGTTTCGTGCAACCTGACGGATCTTCACGACCTGGGCTTCGCCCCGGCCCCAAACCACGGCTCAGCCGGCAGAAGATCATCAATGCGGCCATCGACCTCGGCATCGAACAGGTCACCGTCAACGCCGTCGCGGCCGTGCTCAACGCCGCCCCCGGCAGCCTCTACCGCTACATCGACAGCCTCGACGATCTGATCGTCGCCGCCGTCGAGACGGTCTTCAGCGCGACACCCCTCCCACCGCTTGATGGTGGCTGGCGCACCTACCTGGAAACCGAGGCGGCCACACGCTTCGACCTGCTTCAGCGCTACGCGGGACTACTGCCGGAAAGCGGCGCAGGGCTCGCAGGCGCGGCCGGCCGGCGCTTCGAAGAGCTCGTCCGCGGACTCGTCTCACTCGGATTCGACCTGGACGAAGCGGTGCTGGCCGTCGACGCGGTGATCGACCTCATCCACGACGGCGCCTCCCAGATCGCCCGCCTGCACGACCCCCGCCACCCCGAACGGCTCTCCGCCGCCATGACGGAATCCCTGGCACGCTACTCACCCGACGTCCGCGCCGCCGTCGAACGCATCATCGCAGCCCCGAAGGACCACCTCTGGCGCAAACTCGCCATCCTCCTCGACGGCATCGCCGCCCGGCCCGAGAACGAAGCGTTGCCGTTCAGGGGCGAGGGGCGGGATGGCTGACCACGGCGCGGTACGGCCGGAGCACGATTACCTTCGACGGCGGCGGAGTCCGCGGGCCCCTGCGCTCGGTTGTGCACACGCCACAGGAAGAAGCCCTTCGGCAGCAGCACCCGGTGAGGCGTGCCGTCGTGGCGGGCGGGAGGTGGTTGCGCCGGCATGTCAGTAGGGCTCCCTCAGTGCGCGCGCCGCCTCGGTCAGCAGGTCGTCGGCCACCCC
>NZ_FNCN01000053.1:16219-20893 GCF_900100605.1 Sinosporangium album
CCTTCGGCTTCCCCGGCCGCGGCGGATCGCTCGGCTTCGCCGACCCGGCGACCGGCCTCGCGTTCGGCTACGTCATGAACCGCGTCGAGGAAGGCGCGCCGGACCGCAGGGCCGCGAACCTCCTTGCCGCACTGCAGCGATAACACCAGGTCAGGGGTCAGGGAGGCAGTCATCCAACCCAGATGATGTCCACGATTCGTATGACCTCAACGTGATCGAGTATGAGAAACGTTGCGAATCCATGGCCGTCGCCGAAATCGGCACGGCGCACCTGTGGGTCGTCGGTGGCCATGGTGATCAACGGGTCATAGGGTTCTCGCACACATCGGCATTGCCGCAGCGAGCGCACCCAGCGCGTCGGTGGGGAAGCCACCGAGCTGGCTCAGTGCCCGCTCCGACAGATCGGGGCGGTAACTCACCGGCGGCGGGACAGCTCGGTGGTGATGGCCTCGTCGAGGGGGACCGTACGGCCGATGCCGTGGCGCGCGTCCTCAATGGCCTCGTAGTAGCCAGGTTGGGAGACGGCCTCCACGACCAGGCTCCACCGGAGCAGTAGCCGCGACAGGTCCCTGTAGCGGGCGACGTCTTCACGCGCAGCATCGACGGCCTCGCGGTATTGGCGGAGAAACTCGGGACGTTCACGGTCGGGCAGCGCCCAGAGGATCACCTGCGGGTCTCGCGGGCCGTCTTCAACTGGTTGGGCGCGCATGAGGCCACGTTACCTCGTCAGACTGCCACCCCGCCTCGAGTGTTCTCGTCTTCAACTTCAGCATCGACGGCATCGCCGCCCGCCCCGCGAACGAAGCGTTGCCGTTCAGGGACGAGGGGCGGGGCGGCTGACCACGGCGCGGTACGGCCGGAGCACGATGTTGAGCCAGGAGAGCCCGTCGGGGGTGTCGAGGTCGACGTGGAGCGGGGTCGGGGACAGGGCGGCGGGGTCGCACCGGTCGCTGTAGAGGACGATGCTGCGGTTGGGCAGGTCGCGGCGGGAGATCCAGTCGAGGCCGGCGACCGTGGGGTCGAGGCCGCGGAGCCACCGTGACCAGCGCCGGGTCTCCGCGTATTCGGTGGGCGGGGCCTGGATCAGCCACTCGTCCTGCGCGACGGCGGCGAGCGCGGGCGTGCTGGTCAGGGAGATCAGCGGCAGTTCGAGCGCGGTCTCCACGAGCGACAGGCGTTTGCCGGCCACGGTCTGGAACGGCAGGATGCGGGGTCCGCCGCCGTCGAAGGTGACCGAGCGGAGCAGGCATTCGGCGAGTGCGGTGGTCTGGCCGCGACCCAGGTAGCAGTGGTCGTAGCCGTCCTCCGAGCTCCCGTCGAAACGCCCGCCGAGCAGGCCCGGCGAGGGGCGCAGCCGGGTGAACTCCGCAGGCCCCTGCGCCCGGTTGTGCACACGCCACAGGAAGGAGCCCTTCGGCAGCAGCACCCGGTGAGGTGTGCCGTCGTGGCGGGCGGGAGGTGGTTGCGCCGGCATGTCAGTAGGGCTCCCTCAGTGCGCGCGCCGCCTCGGTCAGCAGGTCGTCGGCCACCCCCCGCGCCAGCAGCGCGGCGGGCGCACCGCCGAGCAGCGCGTTGCCGCGCAGCCACCAGTCGGCGGTGCCCCACGGGTCGCGGGCGGCGTCGAGGGCGGCGGAGTCGAGGAGGTCGGGGTCGAGGGCGGCGAGGTCGGGAAGCATCTCGCGGAGCAGGTCGAGCGCGGGGCTGTCCAGAGCATTCGGCATGCGAAAGTCGCTGATCCAGACCCCCATCTTCTGGGAACTCCGCAACAACCGCGCCGACGACACCGCCATGGACCTTCTCGTGCGAACGACCTACGCATACCGCGAGGCATACGAGCTGTGGCAGCAGAACATGATCGGCCCTCCTCCCCAGCCCCCGGCCGTCATGAAGCATGACACCAGCACCGGCATTGCTCAGATCTTCGCGGACACCGCGATCAATTCCCGAAACCACTGCGCCTCCCAAGGTCTAATTAACGATCCCCAGGCCAACCCAGGGGACTGGCACGTCGTCTGGCGAGTTTGGAAGCTGCTCAAAGAAGACAACGAATACTCGGCTAGCACTGTTCTACTCGTGCACATCTGGGGCGCAGCCGACATCAACCAGCGCAGGCCGACATTGGACTACACAGAGGTCGAATCCGGACTGATTCTCAGGCGCTACAACGGCTCAGGCTCTCAGGCCGAGATGTATATGCAGAAAACACTTCCCATATACCGTATATTCGAAAAATACAACAGTGTGGCGAGGAATCTCTAGATGAGCGAAAGCAGAAAGGATGGACAGGCGGGCGGCCGTCGCCTTTCCTCACGCACCACCTACCTGCTGTCCCTCCTCCTCAATTTCGCTCTTGGCCTTCCCGGCCAATTCGCGCTGTTCTACCCATACTTCGTAGTCCGCAACTGGCTGGCGCAGCTGGGAGTGGGCACTCCCGGAATACCTTTTCACGACGGCTATCTTGGAGCGCTCCTTATCGGACTAGCACTCACCGCCGCATGGGGTGTGATAACGGCCGGAATTAATCTCGCTGTTCTACGCTACTCACGGGCGTCACGGCGGCTTTACTGGCCCTCCGCCGTCCTGGTGGCACTGTCTTCCTCCAGCCTTCTACTGCTCTGGAACATGGGAAGCCCCCAGTCCTAGAAGGGAATCTTGTGGCCAGTGAAATCAAGTCCCACACAGAGGAGGCGGCAGAGGGCATCGGCCGTCGCGCTGTGATCCGCAGCTCGCTCGGGCTCGTCGGCGCCGGTATGGCAGGATTGCTTCTGGAACCGGGGAGGGTGATGGCCGCCACATCGGAGGGGAAAGATCCTCCACGCGGTTCCGTACCGCTCGCGCAACCCGCGAGACAGGTCCCTACAAGCGCCAACGGTTGGCCGATCGTGCAACCGGAGGAACGCGCTTGGACTCCCCCGTGGCGTGTGGGTGGCAGCGACATCACGGTGAACCTGCGACTCGACTGGTATCCACCGGGGTCGCAAGGCAACTTTTCCGATCACCAACTGGTGGTCCTCCGCGACATCGTCGCCGAGTGCGAGGGTGTCGTCCGCTGGGGAGGCGACGACAAGCAGCCGAATGAATCCAGGATTGTCATCGATGCGCCGCCCGGAGACGAACGGCTCCTCCGAGTGGCCGCGAAGATCCGAGCCTGGGACGACACGCCTGGGCAGGGTGCCGGGACTGCGGTGAACCCGTTCGATTCCAAGCGGCGGAAGGCCGCCCGCGCGTTCCAGTCGCGGCGGGAGCTGGACTGAAAGTCGGGGCGCTCTAGGGGTTGCCCCGTCCGCATGTCCGGATTCCTGGGCTTCCGATAGGACCTGGGGTCGGCGATCGGATCGATGCATGGGACCTTGCGCAATTCTTATACCGGAGAAAAAGGTGGAATCATCAGTCCTAGGAAAAGCTGTTCGAGCCTCTCGGCAGGCTATCGTGCTGGCCCTGAGCGTCTCCGCGGGAATGGTGATCCTGCCTGCGGAGGCCGCCCAAGCCGATGGGACCTTTAGGTCAAGGCCGTGAAGTTAGACCCGGAGTGCGCTGTCTGGGCCGAGCTCCGTCCCGCCCTCCACGCGACTGGGTGACCAACACCTCAAAGGTTCGCAGGTGCAGGTCAGGCGGTCGAGGTGGTCGGCAACGCGGGTGCGGGAATCCGGTGCGCGGGCGGTGCGGGTGCGGGAGCCGTTCCGGGAGCCGGGGAGCGAGCTTGCCCATTGGCCTTGGCGGGGGTGGTCAAGCTTGATATGGATGAAGGCGGCGTGATCGCGCGACCACCAAGTAGGGAGAGCCGCCGTTGTCCGCGACAGACTTCGTGGCCGCCGTGCTACGGCGCGGGGACGAGCTCCGAGAGCTTCTCGGACCGCAGACGGGTGCGCATCTCGCTACCCTGCTGCGCCGCATCCTCGACGAGGAACCGCGCCGGGCCCGGCGCACCTGGAACGAGATCCTCACCGTCCTGCGGCGCGGCCTGCCCCGCGACCACGACTTACGACCGTTGATCGCCGACGCGGCCACGACCCACCGGGGTACGGCGGTCGCCGACGACCTCGCCCCCGCGCTCGACCTGCTCCGCGAGATGCTTCCCGACCTCGCCGCCCTCGACCCCGGCCTCCTCGACTCCGCCGCCCTCGACCCCGCGACGCCCGCCACCCCCGAGCCTGCCCCGCCCCCAGCCACCACCCGCCCCGTCGTCTCCCCCGATGCGGGCACCCCCGAGGCCGCCCCGCCCCCGGGCACCGCCCAACCGACCGCCCCCTCCGGTACGGCGGCCGCCGTACCGGAGGCCCAAGGTGGCGACGCGTTCGCCGAGGCGTTCGAGGCGGTCAAGCGTTCGCTGCTCGCGGCCCCCTCGCTCGACCCCGCCGAGCTGCGCGACCCGGACGATCCTCGCCTGTTGCGGCTCGACCGCCCGGACGGGGGCGTCGCCGTACCGGCCTTCCAGTTCGGCGACGACGGCGCGCCGATCCCCGTGGTGCTGGCGGTGAACGAGCTCCTCGACGCCGCCCGCGACCCGTGGGGCACCGCCGACTGGTGGCTGCGCGGCAACGCGCTGCTCGGCGGTGCGCCCGCCGCGCTGCTGGCGCGAGGGGTGGCCGACGACCTGCTGACCGAGGCGGCGCGCGCACTGAGGGAGCCCTACTGACATGCCGGCGCAACCACCTCCCGCCCGCCACGACGGCA
>NZ_FNCN01000088.1 GCF_900100605.1 Sinosporangium album
CTTCCCTTCTGTAGCGCCTTGCTCGATGATCGGCAGTGAACCACACCTGCTGGACGACATGCAGCCAGCTCTGATGCGCCTCCGGCGGGTAGGTCGACCACCGTCCCGGCGCAGTGGGACTACCCGTTGCCCATTGAGGCCAGATTTCACGCGCATATGGATAGGGGATGCCATACCCAGAGAGATTCAGAAGGAGACCCCAGTCATAACCTGCCTCTTCTTGTGAACGCGAACCTATCACCTCTATTTGCCCCACATAGTAGGATCCGATAACCTTTCCGTCGAACTTTAATACCTCGACCTCAACACGCTCCAGTAATGGCTTGTCGACAGATTTCTCCAACGACGCTTCACGTGCAAGGATAACCCCGGACTCATGCGCCTCTGAATCAATAAAAAAGCCATCTATATCGGTCGCACTAAATAATATCTGCCGAGATTCCTCATGAACGAAGCGATACAGGGGTGCAGTATTCTTGCCCATATTGATATCCAATCAATGAGGCTTTTTCATCCTCCGGCGGTGGCCCCGCTGGTCACAGCCTGATCGCGGATCCGGCGCTCGACCCATGAAAGGGAGAAGCTCCTGATAGACGGGTTGATCACCACAACCAGACCCGTCAAACCAGGAGCTTCACGTGCTTTTCTACCGTGCCGCCGTCGATTTGTCGCGTGCAACGCTGAACTACTTCGCCGGACTGCTCCGCCGCCGACGCAAGGCTGTGAGGTCGGCCTGGCGGCTGCTCAATCCGGGGCGGCAGGCGCTGCTCGTGCTGGCCCATCTGCGTAAAGGCGAGACATTCGCCGAGCTCGGAGCCGGTTTCGGAGTGTCGGCGACGACCGCGTGGCGCTACGTCGAGGAGGCGGTGCCGCTGCTGTCGGGGCGTTCGCCGAAACTCGGGCTGGTGCTGCGCAAGGCCGGGCGGGACGGGCTGCGGTACCCGGTGCTCGACGGGACGCCCATCCGCACCGACCGGGTCAGGGCCGACCGGCCGTACTTCTCCGTCAAGCACCGGTCCCATGGGGTGAACGTCCAGGTCATAGCGTCACCGGAGGAGGCGCAGCTGTGGACGTCGGGGGCGCTGCCCGGCGGGGTCCACGACCTGACGGCCGCCCGCGCATGGGGCATTCCACGCGAACCGGGCAGGGCCGGGATCCTCACGCTCGCGGACAAGGCCTACCAGGGGGCGGAGGGGCCGATCGCCACGCCGTACAAGGGCAGGGGCAAGCCCGACTCGTAGAAACGGGCCAACCGTGCGCACGCCCGCCTCCGCGGTCCGGGGGAACGCGCGAACGCGCAGCTCAAGAGCCGGCGCATCCTCCGCAAGCTCCGCTCAAGCCCCAGCAAGGCCGGGCACCTGTGCAAGGCGATCGCCGTTCTTCAGAACTACCAGGTCGCCCGAGGATGAAATGGGTGCAGTGATCGTATTGGCGGCTCTAATCTCGAATCACTTCGACTCCAAATTCATCGAATATATCGAGGAGCGTTTCGAGCCATTCGCTGTCAAGG
>NZ_FNCN01000029.1 GCF_900100605.1 Sinosporangium album
GAGGAGCTGTTGGCGTTCGCCGCTTTTCCCCGTGAGACCTGGCGGCAGATCTGGTCCAACAATCCTCAGGAGCGGCTGAACAAGGAGATCAGGCGCCGCACCGATGTGGTGGGCATCTTCCCGGACCGTGCTGCGGTCGTGCGTCTGGTGGGTGCGGTTCTGGCCGAGCAGACCGACGAGTGGATCGAGGGGCGGCGCTACATGGGGCTGGACATCCTGGCCAAGGCCCGCCTGCGGGTTGTCGGCGGCGACACGGCCGCTCAGTATCCGCTCCCGCAGACGCTTACCGCTTAACCTGCTGGAAGGATCACGCGGAGATCAGCTCTTACACCACTCCGCTGGACGTGACCTGCTCAACGAGTTGCCGAAGTCGCCGGTAGGTGCTCGGCTCACGGTGCAGGTAGCCATTGTGGAGCTTTCCCGGGCACAAGTCGCCGTCAGCAAAGGCGAGGTGCAGGACGGTGCGGAGCAGGCGCTGGAAGTTGTCAAGGCGCTGCCCGCGCCGGAGCTGTCCAACCCGTATATCCGGGGAGGAGCTGGGGACGTCCTGGCTTTGGTGCCACGCACACTCGTTCCAGCAGAGGAATTGCGCCATCGTCTCGCGTTGCCCCGTGGTGCTTGATGCTTCTGCGGTGCGGTGACAGCAAGAATGCCGAGTGGGCTGATTTGGTCTCGCTACCCCTCTTCAGCCTTGGGGGCGCATAGGCATTGCCGTTCAGTAACGCGACCACCCTTCCGCTCGTACGTGGAGGGTGTGCGGGGGGATGCCTTGGGGGTGAGGTCTGCGGGGCAGGATCTCACTGCTGGAACTCTCCGGCGCCCCCGTAGGGCCACCGTTAGTGCATTATCCGACCTGAAGCCGATCGCGCTGGTCGGCTGTTGTCGTGGTCATGACGTGGGTGTGGTCGATGAGGTAGACGGCGATGTCGGTGTTGGAACGGAAGCCGGTGACGAGCAGCCATCGTCCGTAATGCCGCTGTCGGCACGCTCCCCGGGACTCCGGCGGGCTGGATCACCCCGGGTTGGTTGGAGGCTCCTGAACCTGGAAGGGTGAGGAGCTATGGCACCACCGAGGAAGTACAGCTCTGAACTGCGTGACCGTGCGGTTCGAATGGTCTTTGAGCTTCGTGAGCAGACGGGCGAACGGTGAATACAGCCAGCGCCCGCACCTCTACGCCTTCCGGGGAATTCTGTTCTGCGGTTACTGCCAGCGCCGCATGCAGGGCAACTGGAACAACAAGCAGCCGTACTCCCGGTGCCTGTTCCCCAGGGAGTACGCCCTTGTCAACCAACTCGACCATCCGAAGGTGGTCTACCTGCGAGAGGCGGAGATCATCAGCGAGGTGGACGGCTGGCTGGCGGAGGTGTTCCGGCCCGAGTCGCTGGAGAGGACGATCGCTGCGATGGCCGAGCAGGCGCGTGATCCGGGTGAGGCCGCGCGGGTCGATCTGCGGAAGCGCTTGGCGCAGTGCGATCGGAAGATCAACCGGTATCGCGCGGCCCTCGATGCCGGGGGCGATCCGGTGGAGGTGAGCGGTTGGATCAACGAGGCGAAGGGGGAACGCGCGAGGCTGGAGGGGGAGCTGCGGGCGGTTCCCGCCGTTCGGCAGGTCACGGAGAAGGAGATCGGCGGGATGCTTGAGCATGCCGGGGATCTCGTGGAAATGATCAATGCCGCAGACGGGCAGGACAAGGCCGATCTTTACGCGCAGCTCGGGTTGACGCTCACGTATTACCCCGAAAAGCAATATGTGGAGGCCCGGATCGAACCGGAGCCCCCACATGTGCGTGCGGTGTGTGTCCGAGGGGGAACTTGAACTCTCCTCTCGCGCGCCAGCCCACAAACCTGGGGAAACGCCCGTCAACAGGCTTGATTTCGGCGGGCGTTTCCCCTGTTCTTTCCCACTGTTTCAGGCCCTTTCGGGCCGCTGTTGGTCACGTGACCAACCATCCGACCTTGGCCCTGATCAAGACTTTTCGATGACCTCGAAGATGTCGGCGTCGGTCTCCTGCTGCCATGCCGGGAGGTCGGGCCAGTCGGCGACGTACCCCGGCTTGGGGTCCTCGAAGTGCTTGAACATCTGCGCTGTCCAGCACACAGCCACGAACCGGCCCTTCTGCTCCCGAGACAGCTTGGACGTATGGCCGTCGCTGAGCTCGATGAACTGGCGGACCTGTTCGTAGACCGCATCAGCGGCCTCACGCTCCCACTGTGGCGTGTCCTCCCACGGAGCGACATACCCGGGCTTGGGCTCCCCTGGGAAGTGGCGGTGCACTCCTTCGATCCAGGCTTCCCGGAACACTCGTGCGCCTTCGATCTGCGAAATGCCAACCCCTCTCGTCACGGCGTGCTCAGCGTGGCGATATCCGCCCCCAGCTCCGCTACCCGGCAGTCCCTGCTCAGGGGGCCGAACTCATCACACAGGGCTTGGAGTCTACGGGCGACGTACCCGGACGACGACGCTTGGGCCAACTGGATGGCTTCCCGCCCGTACGCGACGACCTGTTCGGGGTCACGCCGCTTCGCCCCGACGGCGGCAAGGTCGGCCAGCACGGCGCCCCTGCGCCGGTACGACTGCCCGGAGGCAAGGGCGGTCTGGGCCAATGCCTGCTTCAAGGTCTCTTCTGCCAGGTCGAGGCGGCCAAGCTGTACGTAGCGCGCTCCCCGTTCCTCGGCCAACCGCGTGCCGTCGAAGCGCAGCCAGCCCCCGTTGGTGCTGTCCGTGCCCAGTTCCAACACCCGCTCGGCCTCGTCCAGTGCGCGCTCACACGAGGCCAGGTCGCCCATGCCGGCGTACGCCTCGGCCTGGACAGCGGCGACCCAATGGCGGGTGGCGAGGCTGCTGTCTCCTCGCTGAGCCAGTCTCTCCGCCGCTCCGAGGATCTGCGCCGCCTCCTCGTACCGGTGCTCGTACACGTCCACGTAGGCGTGCCGGACGAGGGAACATGCCCACAGGTCGAAGGCTCGGGCGTCCTTGCTGACGGATGCCGCCAGGGAGTAGGACGCCGCTGCGTCGGAGTATCGGTTGGCATCGAAGGCGACTTCTCCGGCGAGCTGGAAGAGGTCGGCCGCCGCGTTGAGGAGAGGGCGGGAGTTGCCTCGGGTGTCGGCCAGGGCTTCGTTCAGTGTCGAGAGCTGGTCGCGAACGATGGGGTAGACGGAGCCTTTGGAGCGGGCTAGCTGGTAGACCTGCCGCAGGTGGCTGTTCATCCTCGCGAAGTCGGCGGGTGCGCCCCTGCGTACTCCGTCGGTAAGGGCTTCCACCTCCTCCAACGGCAGGGCGGTAAGGGCTCCGCTGACGGTGAGGATGCGGAGGAATTCGCGGCGGATCATTTCGTCGGGGTCTCCCGCGCCTGGATGGTCACTGGACTGGTGCCCTGTGGCCTCCTGACTGGCTGCTCGTGGCTGCATCAGGAGGGCGTCAAGCTCGGCGAGAGTGACTTCGAGGGCGATGGACAAGCCCCGTCGCTGCGGTGGCTGGGGTTTGATCCTGCCGCTCTCCCAGCGCCCGACCGTGGTGCGGTCCACCCCGAGTAACTCGGCCAACTTCTCCTGACTGTAGCCCAGGGCCTTGCGTCGTTCCGCCAGTCCCATGAGGCCTCTTCCCCTGACCTGAACCTGCGGCGTCCCCGTGCACGGAGGTGCATCAAGAGTGCCGCATTGATGCCGTGGAGCGCTTGGACTCCCTCCGCTTTTCTTGGGGTTGTCGCAAACGGGCACGGTGGTGAACCCGCGGAGGGGTGCGGACATGGCAGCGGAGAAGGGCGTGAACCTTGGTTCGGGTGGGACCAGGGGTCGGCATCGTGGGGAGCCGCACGACCCCATCGGATCGGCGCTGACCGCCACCTGGGTGTTGGGCCACGTCCTGGCTCTGTTCCTCCTCGGCGTCACCGTGACCCAGCACAGCGAACTGGAAGACCTCATGTCGCCCCTGGCCGACCGGTCGGTACCGGACCAGGAAACGACCGGCTGAGGGGACCTGCGCGGATCATCAAGCGATCCGGCCCACGCTCCTCCCGGGCCGCACCACTCGCACCGGGAGGTCGTACCACCGTGGCGGGGACGCCCCCCTCCACGCCCTACGGATTTCGGACGGAGGTGAACATCATGGAGAACCGCTCTCAGCTCGACACCGAGCCGGAGGAGGAGGTCGTGACCCTGGAGGACGCGACGCGCCTGACGAAGGGCAACACCAACTCCAGCGTGGAGAACAAGCGCTCGCCCTACGGGGCCTGACGCCCGGCGGCGCTCGCGGCCTATGCCGCGCAGTGCGGGCCAGTCCTGGGAGTCACCTTCCACCCCAAGGGCCGGGAGTCGGGTGGAGATGTGGACCACGCGCGCACAGTGGCCCGTGCGTTCCCCTCCATCCGCCACCGATTCATGGCCCTGGGTCGCGAACACCTTCCGTTCACCGACCTGGACGCCTTGGTGCTGACCGACGAGCCGGCACCGTCCGCCGTGACCGTCGCCCAGCTCTGCCACGAGTTCGCCCTACTGTCGGAGGAGGGTGCTTTCGTGCACCTGACCGGGGATGGTGGTGACACCCTGTTCATGCCGCCTCCGGTCCACCTGGCAGACCTTGCCCGCTCCGGCCGCCTTGTCCGTCTGGCGCGTGATGCTCGCGCGTGGGGCCGCCTCTACCGTTCGAGCCCCTGGCCTGCCGTGGCGGCGGCCTGGAGCGCGCCCGATCGGCTGGCAGGCGTAGCGCTCCCGAAGCCCTGGCTCACCCGCCAGGCGACCGCCCTGGCCGAGTCGGTCATCTCGCCGGAGACGGGCGTTGACGGCTTGGGCTACGCCGACCGTCACCTTCTCGCCGAAGCACGGTACGTCGGTCGTACCGCCGCGACGGAGAACCAGCTTGCCGCCGCGTACGGCATCGAGATGCACAACCCGTACACGGATGCCAGGGTTCTGGAAGCGGTGATGTCGGTCCCCGCCTCGGACCGATGGTCGGCCCGCCGATACAAGCCGCTGCTTACCGATGCGGTCGTGGGCCTCCTGCCCGGGGAGGTTGTGCGGCGCGGCTCCAAAGGGCTGTTCGCGGTGGACCACCACCACGGCCTACGCGCTAACCAGGAGAACGTCCTGGAGCTGGCAGACGGGCACCTGGCGGACCTCGGACTTGTACGCCCGGCAGTCCTCCGCTCGCTTCTCCGGCGCGCCGTGCTCGGAGTGGACGTTCCCTGGGGACTACTCGAACCGCTGCTCGGCACCGAGCTATGGCTACGTGTCAGCGACACCGCGACCGAACGAGTCCGCTGGGAGGACAGGCCGTGAACGTCCCCGCTCCGAGCCGTCACACCCGTACCGCACTGACCGGAGCGGCGGGCGTAGTTGTCAACTACCGGACCGGAACAACCGTGGTCCTTACCGGCGATTCCCTCTCGCGCTGGCTCGACTGCCTGGAACACAGCGAAGCACCAGCCCCCTTCACAGTCCGTCCCTCGGAAACCTCATGGGGGACGAGTGAGTCATCCGCTCGGCTGGACGCTCAGGAACCGCCCCCATGGTCATGGCGCATCGCGGCAAGCGTGCTTCTCGCGGGCACCCTCGCAACGCGCCATCTGGGACGAGGGCGCACGCGCTTCGGTCGCCTGGTACGGCTGGCGGAAGCGGGCCGCGACCTCCCTCGCCCGACCCGGGCGCACGCCAGTCTGGCAGTCCGGTCGGTCCGCTGGGCCGCGCGCCTGTTCCCCGCCCGTGTCGCATGCCTGGAGGAGCAGATAAGACCGGAACCTGTTCCGGCGCAGCGCGGCGAAGCAGTAACCCACCCGAAGCCCACGCGGCAGGCGGGAATCTCCGTCCTTTAGGGCGGAGAGGATGTCAATGGATAGGCCGGGAGTACAAGAACAAGACCGAGGCGGAACGGGCGCTGTGTAAGTGGCACACCGACCACGAGGCGGGCACGCTCACGCCCCGCTCCGACATGACCATGGGGCAGCTTATGGACGGGTGGCTTGCCAAGCATCGGGGCGAGGACACCACGAGGGAGGGGTACGAGCCGAAGATCCGGCTGCACATCAAGCCGCACATAGGCAAGGTCAAGGTGGTGGAGGTGACGGACGAGCGGCTCGACGAGCTGTACCGGCTCTTGGAGGCCACGCCCATCGAGGCCAACGGCAACAAGCCGCTCGGCCCCAAGAGTGTCCGCCACATCCACAACATCATCTCGGCTGCGCTGGACTCTGTGACCGGACCGAGGAAGCTCCTCGCGGTCAACCCGGCCCACACTGCCAACCCGCCCACGGAACGGCAGATCAAGGCGGCACAGCCGGACTTCCCGACCCTCAACGATCACGAGACGGCGCACTTCCTCAAGGAGATATGGAAGCCGTGCGGCAACCGGGCATGCGACGGCGGGCTGACCCACCACTGCCTCCGGGGCGCCCCACTGTGGACCGCCTACGCGGCCACCTCATGCCGCCGTAGCGAAGTGCTGGGGTGGAAGTGGTCGCTCATCCACTGGGATGAGTGCGCCATCGAACTGGCCTGGGTCGTGGTCGAGGAAGGCAACACCTACCGGCTGCGCAAGCTCACCAAGGACGGAGACGACAACGCGATCATCCACGTGGACCAAGCCCTGATGAACGTCCTCAAGTGGCAGAAGGAACGCCAGGACGCGGAGCGGGAACGGCTCGGGGATCTCTGGGTGGACCATGACCTCGTGTTCGCCCGTGACGGCTTCAAGCTGTACCGGGGCGAGGCAGGCGGACCGCAGGACCCCGAGAAGGTGTCGGCCCGCTGGCGGACGGCACGCAACCGTCTGCACCTGCCGGACAACTTCCGGCTGCACGACTGGCGGGCGTCGAAGATCACGAACGATCTCGACAACCACGAGAACCCGGTAGAGGTCTCGGCCAACGCCCGGCACCACTCGCCGGGCTACACCATGGCGCGGTACGGCAGGCGCCGCGCTGAGGGAGCCAAGAAGCTGGCCGCTTCCAGCGCCAGCCGTCTCGGCCTGTCATCCCTGGTCTGACCAGGAAGTTCGCTCGGCTGTTGGTCACGTGGTTGGTCACGTCACAGCCTGAGAAACAGAAAAACCCCAGATCAACTGAGGTATCTGCTGGTGTCCGAGGGGGGAATGTCACCGCGCGCACATGGGATGGCGGCCCCAGCCATCCGCTTTGCGCAGTACACCGCATCAGGCTTAGCTGACGGGCCCTCGATCTTCAATGCTCCGGTCTGGAACGCGCCCAGAAGTCTGACCCAGGTCTAGCCATAGGCGGGGGTCTACCCAGTAGACGCCCCGCCTATCCTCATAGGTGGGCTCTGACCTGGGGAATAGGCCCGATAGGCGGGTTCAGGGAGTGGCTTGAGTTGAGCTGTGAGGCCCCTCCACCACCTTGGTCAGGGTGCCGGTGGCACTGCGCTCGTAGCGGCGTGTCACGTTCTTCGCCATTTTCGCCTCGACCGCCGAATCCAGATCGACGCCTGCCATTTCCGCAATGCTCGCCAGAAAGATCAGGACATCGGCGAGTTCCTCACCGAGTGTGTCGGGGTGCTTGCGGGCGGCCTCGAACGCCTCTGACAGCTCGGCGTGGGTCAGGGCGAACTCCAAGGGCAGGTCGGTGGTGTTGAACCCCTTGGCCAGCTTGTTCTCCCAGGCCCGCTTCTGGACTTCTCGGAGGTGCATCCGATACTCCTGTGGCCTTGGAGCCTCGTGTGCTCCCTGAGGATGACGGACGGCTGCGAGCCTAGCGGCCGAGGCGCCTTCGAGTCAGGGGAATGCCTCCTCCAGTAGGACACCTCACGCAGCTTCGACGTTGGCCACGGTGAGAACCGTTGCGTGTCTGGCCAGGTCGGCGAAGACGGTGAGATAGCGGGATGTGAGCCTGTGAAGCTGGTCGAGGGTGGGCGCTGTCCCGTCGCGGGCGAGGAGGCGGGCGCGGATCTGTTCGGGTCTGGCTGTGAGGTGGATGAGGACGCCCCGGCGAGCTGTCACCATGCCCGCCAGCTCGGCCGCCTGGGACGACGTCAGGCGCGCGTGGCCGTACAGGAGGGGGCCGTAGACCAGTTCGCTGACGAAGCTGCGGTCCAGGACCAGGCGCCCGGGTAAGGCCAGGACGGTTCGATGACGCTCGAAGAGGTCGACTCCCTCGGGAGTGCGGGTGGCATGGATCCGCTGGTAGCCGTATGTGGCGGCGAGCGCTGTGGCATGGGTGGTCTTGCCGACGCCGTCGCCCCCTTCCAGGACGATGACCTCGTAGCGGTCGGCCCATGTTGCGAGGTCGGGTGTCATCAGCCCTCCAGGTGTTTGGCGAGTTCGACGAGGTCGCTGAAGGTGGCGGTCAGTCCGTACTGGATCATCAGGTTGCGGTAGTTCGGTTCGCGGCCGTGGGCGAAGGTCCACCAGCAGCCGGGCTCTGGTGCGTAGACAGGGCGGCCGGTTGCCGCGCAGGCGCCGACGATCAGTGCCGCGCCTGGGGGCGTCTCGGGGCCTCGGAGGTCCACCACGGCTAGGTTGGCCTGGCCCAAGGCGGTCCAGTCGGTCAAGGCCGCCCGGGTGGGATCGGTGGCCGTGGCGAGGCGTCCGGCTCGGTGGGTGGTGAAACCACGGGCGTGGAGGGCATCAGAGACTCTGGCGGTCCAGCCGTCGCCGCCGTACGGGGAGGGCTCCAGGTAGGCCCGCCGCTGCCCGTGAATGTTGGCGGGCTGTAGGGCGGGGCCGGGCGTAGGCCGGCGTGAGAGAGCGTCCGCGGCTTCGGTGGCTGCTTGAGTGATGGCGTGGAGATTCTGGCCGAGGAAGCGCTCGAACCGGTCGCCTATGCTGGTGGGCGGGCCGAGCTGTGGCACGGCGATGATCTGGCTGGCCACGTGGTGGAGAAGCGGGTCGGGGAACGGCAGGTGCAGTGCGGCGTCGGCGGTGGGGCCGTAGACCTGGAAGTCGGTGGTGATCACCACAACGGGTACGCCTCGGCTGGCGGCGTAGCCGATCTCCATGCAGACGCCGTCGTCAAGGCTCGGGCCGTGCAGGATCGCTACCATGGCGTCGATCCGGGTGAGGCGTTCGCGGTCCAGGTCGAACAGGCGTTGCCCCTTGCGGGGATCGTCGAGGTTCTCCTCGTCGGTGTCGCAGAAGGGCAGGAACACGGCGTCTTGTCCGAAGCGGCGGGCGAGGTGGTGAGCGACGTAGGCGCCCAGAGAGCGGTCGTGGGCGGCGAACAGGCGATGGGCCACGTAGTAGAGCGCCAAGGCGGGGCCTTCCTGCGGTTTTATGGGGGGTCATAGGGCAGAGCTGGGTGACGAGCCTGCTGGGTGGCTGCAGTCACGGCCGCTGCCAGCGCGTTGGACTCGGATGCACCGTGGAGGGTCTCGGCGAGGAATGTGCCCGCCAGGGTGTCTCCGGCGCCTGTCACCTCGACCACGGGGCCGGGGCTCGGCATGTGGGTGCTGGTGCATCGGCCGTGGCGCAACAGAGCCACCTTGCGGGGTCCATCGGACACGACCACGGTCGCAAGCTCCGAAACGGCCACGAGCTCGCTCAGCAGCCGGTACTCGGCCGCGTTGACGAAGACCACTTCGGCATACGGCAGAGCTGCCTTGGCGGCGCTGATCTGCTCAGAGGCGGAGGCAAGGTGGAAGTCGAGGCTGAACGGCCGCCCTTCGCTCATGAGCCGTCCCAGGACCTGGCCGACGTCCAGAGGGCGGCGGCAGCACACGTGCCAGCGGTCGCAGTCCGACTGGCCGAGGGCGGCCAGCGCATGAGCGGTGACACCCGCAGCGACGCCATAAGCGGTGGTGATCCCCACGACCTGCCCATCCGCGCCGTAGGTGATCTCGAATCGGCAGGACGGCCCAGCGACCCTGGCCACATGGGTCAGGTCGAGAGTCTCGGGCCATGAGGCAGCAGGTAAGTGGGCGAGTTCGTCGCCCACGGCTGCGACCGGCCGTACGAGGGCACCGGCTTGGGCGGCAGCCAGGGAGACGTAGAGCGCGGCGCCGCCGAGCAGGACATGCGAGCGGCCATCCGGATAGTGGGCGGTGTCGATGGAGATGTTGCCGATGACTCCAAGACCGGTCACTACCGCCTTACCCTCCGCCAGAGTGGTCGCAGTTGAGGAGGGCCGGGCAGACGGGTTGTTGACCGCACAGTTTCGGGCTGGCCGGAGGGTTGAGGAACAGCCGCTTGAAGTAGATCAAGACCAGGTGCAGCCACCAGGTTGGCGCGGCCTGGGCGGGGATGGTGACCCGGTGCCCTCGTTCGGTGATGAGGGCGTGGTAGCGGGAGGAGTCGGCAGCGGCACAGCTTTCCAGAGCCTGCCGCATCCGCTCGTGGGCCAGCGGCCTTCTGCCCACGTCCATGCCGAGCAGCGGAGCAAGTCTGCTGAGCATGCCGGAGTCGACGGGCATGACTCCGCAGTGGTAGCCGCGGGCGTAGAGGGCGGCGCATTGAGCAACCTTGTACGAGGCGCCGCTCACCTCGGCGGCGAAAGCCTCGATGAAGTCATCGACCGGCATGGTAAGGGGAAGCCGGCCACGCGCCGCTGAGGCGGTCACGAAGCTCTCCAGCGACCGCAAGTAGCGCAGGCGAGCGTCGGCCAAGCCGACAGGGCGGACCAGCTCAATGATCTCCTGATCGTTGAAGCTGGTGAGGGCGTCCCAGCCGTAGGCGTCGGCCTTCTTCACCACCTCGGCGTAGATGTCCACCATGGCGTAGGACACGCGAGTGCTCCACCCGGCCACCAGCATCCGCACCCGCCAGTCGTCCACGTGCAGCGGCCACCACTGGTTGTTGTCGTGGTTGGCCTCCACCGCCGTCTTCACCGCCTCCTGCGCGCTCGCGACGGATACAAGGTTGTACAAGCGGGGGGTAAGTTCGGATGAGGTCACGGGCGCTCCTGAAGGGCGTGCAGGGCGATGGCGGCGTTTGAGGAGGTCACGAGCCGCCCCAGTCGGCGCCGCAGCATCTTGATGGCGGCGCGGGTGGGCCAGCCCGTACACGAAAGTACGACCGCGTCCGCGTGCTGTAGCGCCTCCTTGCCCAATTGATCCACCAACGCAACCTGCTCGTGGACGGAGACCTCGGCGTACCTGTCAGCAAGGCCAAGGCTTACCGAGCCAGTGACGATGACATCTCGCTCGGCGAACTGGGTGACCTCGGCCTCGGTGACCTCGCGCGGGTATGGCGTAGCCAGCGCGATCTTCTGAACGCCGTACGCGCGCAGTTGCGCCAGGATCGCCTCGAACGCGCTCACCACGCGCACCGGTGAGCCTGCCGTGACCTCGGCGAGGCGGTCGAGCCGGGTGAAGGCCGCCGAGGTGCACGCCAGGTACACCCGATCGAGCGATAGCCGGGAGAGCTGGTGAAGCGTTTCGGGGACTGCCTCGACCAGCCCGGACAGGAAGTCCTCATCCAGAGCGGTCCCGCCGTGCGCGGGTACGAGCCGGGCGTAGTGCCACACCATCCGGCCGCGCCCCCATTGGGGCAGCTCGGTCTCCACGACGACGTTGGCCCAGGGCACAAGGACGCCGATGTGCTCAGGAGATCGCGGGTTCGTGACCGACAGATCAAGTGCCTGTTGAAGCGTCATCCCGCTCTCCGTAGACGTAGCGGGGTGCATGGTCGGTGATGGTCATGTCCGCGGCGCCGTACAGCGGCCGGGCGGTGTCGCGCTCCACGACCTGGATGGGGTAGGACCCGAGTCTTCGGTGCCAGGTGCCGCGGCTGGTGACGAAAAAGGAGTGCAGTGAGGTGATCTTGCGCCCGATGGGGTAGACCCGCTGTTTCATCGGCTGGTCGAAGATGTTGTCAATGTCCGCTTTCCAGCTCGTGAAATGCTCGACCGAAGGTAGCGGCTCCCGCTCCTGCATGGCGGCCAGTGGCGTGCCGGGGTAGGCGCGGGCTTGCCGTACGTTGATCCGGTGGCACAGCAGCCCGGCGTCGAGGATGCGGACCAGCCCGGCCAGATTCTCGTAGTGGGTGCGGTGGCTTTCTCCGGGAAGGCCATAGATCAGGTTGAGGCCAGGCAGCAGCATGCTCAGCCCGCCGGGTCCGACGTGCGCGCCCGCCTGGTTCACGTGCTCGACGGCGCGGCGGAGAATGTCCGGGGTGCAGGTGAGGACGTTGCGCTTGATGACGGCGGGATCGAAGGACTCGATGCCCATTGGTGCGCAGTTTCCCTCGGTGCAGTACGTGGCGACCAGGTGGGCGATCTTCGCGCCCGAGGGTGAGGCCACAGCGAGCGGATCGGCGTTGTCGATGTGCAGCGCCATCAGGTCGGGGGCCGCCGAATTCCGGATCTCGGCCAGCAGCTTCTCGATCGTTGCGACATCGCGGTTCATGTACGAGAAGAAGCAGGTCTGCTGCCCGAGCCTGAAGTGCCGTAACCCGGCACCGTATAGGAGGGCCACCTCCCCGAGGACGTCTTCGACCGTCCGGAAGTTCACCACGGGAGCCTTGACGGGCTCGTTGCAGAAGTCGCAGAATCGGCGCCGCGTGCAGCCCCGGTACAGTTCGATCTCGGCGACCGGCGTCCAACTCAACTGGTCGATCAGGCCGTGGTAATCGCCACGGTCGGCGGCCAGCCGGTCGTAGGGCGCGGCCTGGCGGGTCCCCTCGGTGAGATCGGCCGACGTGAGCGTGTGGGTGTGGACGGCGTCGAACATCCCGCCGTAGGCCGCGGGGTCGGCCAGCGCGTAGTTGGCGAGGGGGCCGAGCAGCACCCGGCGTCCGCGCGTACACGCCAGCGCCCGGGCGATCTCCTCAACGGAGCCGTTCTGCGCCTGCAGATGCACCGAAGGAACGGCATCCCCAGCGATTACCACGGTGACAGCGGCTTCGCCGAGCAGTTGCAGCGCTTGCTCCCGGTTGGCGGTGGCCGAGTAGGTGAGCCGGTCGGACAGCGGGGGTTGCTCGTGCGGCTGGCCGCCGTTCAGGCACCAACGGACATCGTCGATCGTGAGGTAGGCGATCCGGGCGCGGGGGTGCGCCGTTCGTAATGCGCCGTAGGCCGCCCGTGCGTAGGTGGACAGGTACGGCGGAACCCCCAATCCGGAGGGCTCAACGGTGTAGCAGTCCAAGATCACTAGAGTGGTTCGCGATGTTGTGCTCATGTGCACTCCAATCGTCAGCGCGCCCTCGAAGGGGGTGGGCTCGCTCGCTCTTGGTCCTCGCTCGTTTGTAGGTCTTCCCGGTTCGGCGTGGATTCCTCGTCTGCCTGCGGGTCTCGGCAGGCGTCTGGGTGCGCGTCCACGTTCAGAGAGGGGCTGAATCGACCCGCGACTCATCCCCGAAACGCCTCAATCTCGATCTCGACCATCATCCGCATGTCGATCAGCCCCGCCACCTTGACGCCTGTGCACGCTGGCCTGGCCTGCGACGAGAGCGACAAGAATCCCGCCGGCGCCGAGGCATGCACCTCCAATTGAAGAGAAGAGGGGCGAACCATAGGTCGTTAGACCACCCGCCAGCCGGACGATGCTATGAGCTCATAACACGATCTTGTAGACGCCCTACTGCACGGCGTAACCGGCTCGGTGGATCGATCGTTGAACGGACGTGGCCACTCGACCGTGGATCGTGGACGACGACCTGTGGGCTGTGGTCGAGCCGCTTCTCCCTCCCTGACCGGACAGGCCGCCCGGCCCCAGACCGGTATCCGACCGCTTGTGCCTGTAAGGCATCCTGTACGTGCTCTGCAATCGCCTGGCAGAACCTGCCGCTCGAACTCGGCTCCGGTTGCCCGGGGTCCACGCGGAGGAGTGGGCAGCAGGCGCAGCTGTGCTTGTGCCAGGCCTGCGTGGTGATCTGCGTGAGGCCGAAGTGCTTGATCACCTTGGCGTCTGGCTGGTGCGGGTGTTTGCGCCCGGGCAGCGCGAGAGGACGGTCAGGGTTCTTGCCGATCAGGGGCCGGATGCGTCCGCCAGCATGGCAGAGGCAGCCCGTCGGAAGCTCGCCGAGTGCGACCGAAAGCTCGCCCAGCACCGGGCCGAGCTTGAAGCGGGGGTTGACCCGGCTCTGGTCGCTCAGTGGATCGCGGAGACTCAGACACAGCGTGCGGCCGGGCAGGCGCACCTGCGGCAGGCGCATGGGCGACGGCGAATGAGCAAGGCGGAGATCAACATGGTGATAACAGCGCTCGGGGACCTTGTGGCGGTTCTGCGGGCAGCTGATGTGGCTGACAAGGCTGACCTTTACTCCAAGATCGGGCTCAAATTGCCCTATCGACCTCAGAAACGGCTTGTGGAGGCTCAGGTAGTTCCTGGCCTCCACATATGCGTGCGGTGTGTGTCCGAGGGGGGACTTGAACCCCCATGCCCTTAACGGGCACTAGCACCTCAAGCTAGCGCGTCTGCCTATTCCGCCACCCGGACTTTGGTGCCTGCACGTTGGAACGTCTTCCGTCGTCGGCGAAACCAAGGTTAGCAAACTCTGGGGGGTGCTTCATACCTGAAATCCGAGCGGCGGCAGGGGAGCATGTGAGCAGGGTGCGAGCAGGGTGCGAGCAGGGTGCGAGCAGGGGGTGGGCAGGGGTGTGGGGGCGTAGGCGGGTGTTGGGGGTTGTGGGGTCGGCGGCTGGGAGTGTGTGGCTGGGGGAGGTGTCGCGGGGGTGGGAGGCGGCGGCAGGATGGGGGCTGATGCCGTACGAGCGCAAGGAGCCGGGGATGGGCGTACTCAAGGGTGAGGACGAGGTCGTTGAGCTGTGCCGCGACCTGATCCGGATCGATTCGACGAATGCCGGGGACAACGCGGGGCCTGGGGAGCGGGCGGCTGCGGAGTACGTGGCGGGGAAGCTGGCCGAGGTGGGGCTGGAGCCGCGGATCTTGGAGAGCGATGCGCGGCGGGCGAACGTGGTGGCGCGGATCGAGGGGACGGATCCGGGGCGGGACGCGCTGCTGGTGCACGGGCATCTGGATGTGGTGCCGTTCAACGCGGCGGACTGGACGCATCATCCGCTGGCGGGGGAGGTCGCGGACGGGTGCGTGTGGGGCCGCGGGGCGGTCGACATGAAGGACATGGACGCGATGGTCCTGGCGGTCGTACGGCAGAGGCTGAGAGAGGGGCGTAGACCGGCCAGGGATGTGGTGCTGGTGTTCACGGCCGATGAGGAGGCCGGGGGGACGTACGGCGCGCAATACCTGACTGAGAAGCACCCGGATGTGTTCGAGGGGTGCACGGAGGCGATCGGGGAGGTCGGCGGGTTCAGTGTGTCGATCGATGAGGCGCGGCGGCTCTATCTGATCGAGGCGGCGGAGAAGGGCATCGCGTGGATGAAGTTGACGGCTACGGGCCGGGCGGGGCACGGGTCGATGCTGAATTCGGACAATGCGGTGACGGAGTTGGCCGAGGCGGTGGGTCGGCTGGGGCGTCACGAGTGGCCGGTACGGCTGACGCCGACGGTGAGGCTGTTCTTGGAGGAGGCGTCGGCGGCGTTGAACGTGGAGTTCGACGCGGGTGACGCGGAGGCCACGGTGGCGAAGCTGGGCCCGCTGGCCCGGATGATTGGGGCGGTGCTCAGGAACACGGCCAATCCGACGATGCTGTCGTCGGGTTACAAGGCGAACGTTATTCCGCAGACGGCGACGGCGCATGTGGACGGGCGGTTCCTGCCGGGCTATGAGGAGGAGTTCTTCGCGACGGTCGATGAGCTGCTCGGGCCGCAGGTGACGCGGGAGTTCGTCTATCACGACATAGCGGTGGAGACGTCGTTCGACGGGCCGCTGGTGGCGGCGATGGCGGCGTCGCTTTCGGCGGAGGATCCGGGGGCGCGGGCTGTGCCGTACACGCTGTCGGGGGGGACGGATCTGAAGGCGTTCAGCCGGCTCGGGATCCGCGGGTTCGGGTTCGCGCCGTTGCGTCTGCCTGCGGATTTGGACTTCTCCGGCATGTTCCACGGGGTAGATGAGCGGGTTCCGGTGGATTCGTTGAAGTTTGGGGTGCGGGTGCTTGACCGGTTCCTAGATCTCGCCTGAATCCTTTCCGGGAAAGCAGTTGCGATGACCTCCCGTAGTGGTACTGTCACTTTCCGTTGAGGAGGTCAGGGCTGGTCCCACCCGGTGGGTCGGCTCATCGCTCAGGAGGTTTCACGTGGCACGCATGCCGATCCGGCGCCGAGGGGCGAGAGTGCCCTTTGTCGCTCGGCGCGTGCCCGTGGCCGGCCGTGAGCGTGGCGTCTCGGCGAGTGGCGCGTTCGTGGAGGGCCCGGTGGGAGCGGCCGTGCGATCCGAGTGGGTCGAGCGGTTCGCCGTCGGTGCCAGGCGCGTGCTCACGCGGGCCTGTGCGTTCGGTGGCCTTGTGGCCGTCGGCTGGCTGCTCGCCGTTCTCTTCGGAGCGCTCGGCGCCTCTCCGGCGGCCGCGGATTCCACCGCGGCGACGGGGGCGGCCCTCTCCGACTCCTCGGACACATCGGCCGCGGATCGCCTCACCGGATCACCCGATGATGGTCTCCCCACGGTGAGTGATGACGTCTCGGCGCCTGACAACGCCGAGGCCATGGCCGGGCGGCATGTCGACGGGCTGACAAGCCAGTCGCAGCCCGGCTTCCCCACCCCCGCGGCCACCGAGCTCGGCTCCGGCGCGAATGGTTTCGTGCCGCAGTCCGGAGGTGGTCAAGGCATCGGCCCGGGGGACGCCGCGCGGTCCGTTTTCGACCCGCAACTCACGGCGCGCCGTCTGCCACCGGCGAACGCCGACCGGCCAGTCGTCCGCACAGCGGCGGACGAGCCTTCTTACTCCCCCGACTAGCCCCGCCGCACTGTCCGGCGGCCCATCCGCGGCCGTGTTCGAACGACGTTCGAACGATGTTCGGACGGACCCGTCCGGGTGACGCGATCTGATGATCTGCTCGGCCTGGTCGCCGGGGTTCCCGCCTGCGGGAGCCGTCGTGGGGCTCAGCCTTCGACGCTCCCGAGGTCCCCGAGACCGAGCGTGACAGAGCAGGCGGATCGCCGGATCGCACGCGGCGCCTGTGCTTCGTCGACACCCTCCCGGACATCCGTCCACCCCCAAGCCGGCCTGTCCCCCAGGGAAGGCGCTGGGGCGTCCCGTACGCCCTCTCCGCCACCTGGCCAGGGGTTCACGAGCCGGAGCGACTCACACGCCGGTGAATCTCTCCCGCAGCTCCAGCCCAGGCCCAGCTCGGCCATCGAACACCGGACAGAGCCCCGCATACGGGCGATCGTCAGCTTCTCTCCCTCGTGAACACCGGGGCTTCCGCTGTGCGCGGAGCCGAAGTACGGCTCCCGCACGCCCCGATCCCGCTCACGACACGTCAGGTACCCCCAAAGAACCACCAAGGAGTTCAACCATGCGTACGTGGACTAAAGCATCGGCTCCCGCCGCTCTTCTCGCGGTCGCCGTCATGTCCATGGGCGGTACGGCTTTCGCCGACACCGACGGCCGCAGCTCGGTCGGCGGCGGCAACCAGATCAACCTGCCCGTCACCCTTCCGATCGACATCAGCGGCAACGGGGTCGGGGTGCTGGGCGACGCGACCGCCGGCTCCAAGGGCGGC
This sequence comes from Sinosporangium album, assembly GCF_900100605.1. Classification (GTDB taxonomy): domain Bacteria; phylum Actinomycetota; class Actinomycetes; order Streptosporangiales; family Streptosporangiaceae; genus Sinosporangium; species Sinosporangium album. Next base: position 17,458 of record NZ_FNCN01000029.1, read on the forward strand.
GCCTCCGTGGAGAGCGCGCCGCAGAGCGGGAGCAGCGGTGCCCCGGGCACCACCTCCGGCACCAGCAGTGTCCTCGGCGGCAACCAGGTCAACGCCCCGATCACCGCCCCCGTCAACGCCTGCGGCAACGCGATCTCGCTGGTCGGCAACTCCGACGCTGGCTGCCAGGGCGGCTCGTCGGTCAAGGACACCGGTTCGTCCCGCGGCGGCGGCAAGGCTTCGGGCAACCGTACCGACGGCCGCAGCTCGGTCGCCGGCGGCAACCAGGTCAACGCCCCGATCACCGCTCCGGTCAACGTCTGCGGCAACGCGATCGCCATCTTCGGCAACGCGACGGCGGGCTGCACGGGAGGCTCCTCGGTCACCAGCGGCGGCTCCGGGGGCGGCGCGGGAGGCAACACCACGTCGGGCCGGTCCTCGGTCGGCGGCGGCAACCAGGTGGTCGCGCCGATCACCGCTCCGATCAACATCTGCGGCAACGCGATCGCCATCCTCGGCAACGCGTTCTCGTCCTGCAAGGGCGGCAGCTCCGTCACCCAGAAGCCCCCGCACAAGCCCCCGCACAGCGCCTACCACCGCGCGGGCGGCGGTTCGAAGGGCAACGACACCGACGGCCGGTACGGCGTCGGCAGCGGCAACCAGGTGATCGCGCCGATCACCGCCCCGGTCAACGTGTGCGGCAACGCCGTCGGCAACGCGGTGGCGGGCTGCGAGGGCGGCAGCTCCGTCAAGGGCCAGGCGGGCGGCGGCGCTGGTGGCAACACCACGTCGGGCCGGTCCTCGGTCGGCGGTGGCAACCAGGTGGTCGCGCCGATCACCGCCCCGGTCAACGTCTGCGGCAACGCGGCCGCGGTCCTCGGGCAGGCGTTCGCGAAGTGCAAGGGCGGCATCACGCTGAAGCAGAGCGCGGGCAAGGGCTCCGGCAACAACCGGACCTCCGGCTCCAGCAGCGTCCTCGGCGGCAACCAGGCCGTCGCCCCGATCACCGCCCCGGTGAACGTGTGCGGCACCTCCGCCGCGGTGCTCGGCAGCAGCAAGTCGTCCTGCAAGGGCGGCGCGTCGGTCTCGCAGAAGGGGGCTCCGTCCGCTGGTGGCAACACCACGTCGGGCCGCTCCTCGGTCGGCGGTGGCAACCAGGTGGTCGCGCCGATCACCGCCCCGGTCAACGTCTGCGGCAACGCGGTGGCCGTGCTTGGTGACGCCGCCGCCGGCTGCCTCGGCGGGGCCCACGTCGGCACCCCCGACCACAAGCACACGCCGCGTCCCAAGCCCACCCCGACCCCCACCGCCTCCACGCAGCCCACCAGCAAGGCCACCGGCAAGGCCGGTAGCCCGCTGTCCTCGCTTCCCGCCGTCGGCAACCTGACCCAGCAGGCGCAGAGCGCCAAGCTGCCGGTGGTCGGCGACGTCGCCCAGACCATCGGCCTCCCGGCGATCCCCAGCACGCCGGGCATGCCCACCACGCCGATGCGTTCGAACGACGGCAAGGGCGCCAAGGGAGCTAAGGGCACCAAGACCGTCAAGCCCGGTACGGCCGGAAGCCCGCTGTCCGTCGCTTCCCCGATCACCGAGCTCGTCGGCTCGACCCCGGCCGGCAGCGCCGTCGGCCAGGCCACCTCGGCTCTGCCCCTCGGCAACATCGGCCTGATGAGCGCCGAGCAGCCCGCCGGCCTCACCGGCATGAACAGCGGCTCGCTGTTCGCCCTGGTGATGGGCGCCATGTTCGCCGCCTCGGCCAGCCTGTTCGCCGCGACCCGCCGGTTCCGCCTCGGCCGCCGCTAAGCGGAAGCGGCCCGGAAGGGCCCGGCGAGGCGGCTGAAGCCGTACAGCCTCACTCGACACAGCCTCTCTCGACACAGCCTCTCTCGACCACGTTGACACCCCCGTCCTGTCGCACACGGGGCGGGGGTCTCCACCCGCGGGCCCCGGGGAACAAGCGGCCCGCGGGTTGGTCGAACACGTGGTCGGACAGGTCAGAGCAGGTCGAAAGGGCCGTACGGAGGTCTCGCTCGGCCGGTGTCACCGGATGCCGGGCCCAGGCTGAAAAAGCCATCCATATTCGGCCCGCATAGCGTTAAAGATCACACTGCGCCCGTCAGTAAAGACAAGGCGCCACAACTGAAGACAGCAGCGCGTCTGCCGCGATCTCGCATCGTGGAAAGCCGAAAAGTTTTTGCCCGTTCCGGCGGCATGGTCCGGGGCGGGCAAAGCCATGTGCGGGCCTCGGTCTGAGGCCGGTGTTCGGCGGCCCGGCGCCGGGGCGCGATGGCAGGGTTCTGGGGGCGTTTACGGCCCGGGCGCCAGTGCGTGAGGCCGAGTTGGTCGATCCTCCCCCACGGGAGGGAAATTCCGGGGTCAGAGGCTTGACAGGGCGTCAGAGAGTGCGGACAACCCGTATTATCTTCCGGCGGAGGCGCACCTTGCGGCTACCGTCGGGATACAGGCGCAGGCGGTCGAGTTCCCAGTCCCCGTGTTCCGCGTGGTCGGTGAGGATCTGGCGGGCCGCCTCCCGGGAGGTGCCACGCGGGATGTGGACATCCATGTAGGAGTAGTTGAGCACAGCTATTAGTCTCCGAGGGTGGGCTAGGGGACGTGAGGAGTCGCTGGGCCTTATTCTGCGTCCTTGTGGGTGTACCCGGAAGAGACCGGGTAACCCGAGGGGAAGGGAAACCCGGGCGACGGGTTACCGTCAGAATCGGTGTCGGCCCTCGGGCTCCGTCGTCCGCTAGCGCGGCGGGGCTTGCCCGACAGGGGGAACGGAAGCGAAGAGCGAGGTAGGAAGCAGCGTGCCAGCGAAGAACGGCAGCGCCGGCGGAACCCGCCTGGTGATCGTCGAGTCGCCGACCAAGGCGAAGAAGATCGCCGAGTACCTCGGGCGCGGCTTCACGGTGGAGTCCAGCATCGGTCATATCCGTGATCTTCCGGAGCGGGCCGACGACATTCCCGAGGAGTACAAGGGTGAGTCCTGGGCCCGGCTGGGCGTGAATGTCGAACATGAGTTCGAGCCGCTCTACGTCGTCAACCCCGACAAGGAATCCCAGGTCGCCAAGCTCAAGCGCCTTCTGAGGGAGGCCGACGAGCTCTACCTCGCCACCGACGAGGACCGCGAGGGGGAGGCGATCGCCTGGCACCTGCGCGAGGTCCTGCAGCCGAGGGTGCCGGTGCACCGCATGGTCTTCCACGAGATCACGCCTCAGGCCATCCGCGAGGCGGTGGCGAACCCGCGCGACCTCAACCTCCTGCTGGTGGACGCGCAGGAGACCAGACGCATCCTGGACCGCCTCTACGGTTACGAGGTCAGCCCGGTGCTCTGGAAGAAGGTCAAGCCGCGCCTGTCGGCCGGGCGGGTGCAGTCGGTGGCGACGCGGCTGGTGGTGGAGCGCGAGCGCGAGAGGCTGAAGTTCACCGCCGCGCACTACTGGGACCTTTCCGCGCTCTTCGATACCGGCAAGAAGGAAGAGCCGCACGATTTCACCGCCACCCTCTCGGGGGTGGACGGGCGCAAGGTGGCGCAGGGGCGCGACTTCGCCTCCACGGGCCGGCTGAAGAACGCCGACGTGCTCCACCTGGACGAGGAGGCGGCGCGTGCCCTCGCCGGGCGGCTCACGGGCGCGGCGTTCAAGGTCAAGTCTGTTGAGCGCAAGCCGTACACCCGCAAGCCGTATCCGCCGTTCCGCACCACCACGATGCTGCAGGAGGCCAGCCGGAAGCTGGGCTTCTCCGCGAAATACACCATGCAGGTGGCGCAGCGGCTCTACGAGAACGGCTACATCACCTACATGCGTACCGACAGCATCACGCTGTCGGAGACCGCGGTGACCGCGGCGCGGTCGCAGGCGGTCAAGCTGTACGGCAAGGCCTACGTGCCGGACAAGCCTCGCGTCTACACCAGCAAGGTGAAGAACGCGCAGGAGGCGCACGAGGCGATCCGCCCGTCGGGTGAGGAGTTCCGCACTCCCGGCGAGACCGGCCTCAGTGGCGACATGTTCCGGCTTTACGAGCTGATCTGGCAGCGCACGGTCGCCTCCCAGATGAAGGACGCCACCGGCGAGTCCGTGACCGTGAAGGTGGGCGGTTCGTCGAACTCCGGGGAGAAGGTCGAGTTCACCGCGACCGGGCGGACGATCACCTTCTACGGCTTCCTCAAGGCTTATGTGGAGGGCGCCGACGACCCGTCGACGGATCGGGACGACTCGGAGAAGCGGCTGCCCAACCTGGTGGAGGGCGACCCGCTCACGGCCAGTGGGATCACGCCGCTCAGCCACACGACCAAGCCGCCGGCGCGTTACACCGAGGCGTCGCTCACCAAGGAACTGGAAGACCGTGAGATCGGTCGGCCGTCCACCTATCCGGCGATTCTCGGCACGATCCTCGACCGGGGATACGTGTTCAAGAAGGGCACCGCGCTGGTGCCGTCCTTCCTGGCGTTCGCCGTGGTCAACCTGCTGGAGCAGCACTTCGGCAACCTGGTCGACTACGAGTTCACCGCGCGCATGGAGGACTGCCTCGACTCGATCGCCCGCGGCGAGGCCGACCGGGTGCTGTGGCTGCGCCGCTTCTACTTCGGCGAGGCCGACGACGAGGGTCTGAAGGACATGGTCACCGATCTCGGCGAGATCGACGCCAAGGAGATCAGCTCCTTCCCGATCAGAGGCACCGACATCGTCATCCGGGTCGGGAGATACGGGCCCTATCTCGACAGAGACGGCGCCCGGGTCAACGTCCCCGAGGATCTCGCCCCTGACGAGCTGACCGCCGAGCGGGCCGAGGAGCTGTTCAAGCAGCCGTCCGGCGACCGCGAGCTCGGCCTTGACCCGGTCAGCGGCCACAAGATCGTCGCCAAGTCCGGGAGATACGGGCCTTACGTGACCGAGATCCTTCCGGAGGAGGTCACGGAGAAGAAGACCAAGAAGAAGGACGTGGTCAAGCCGCGCACCAGCTCGCTGTTCAAGTCGATGGACATCGCGACCGTCACCCTGGAGCAGGCGCTCCAACTGCTGTCGCTGCCGAGGAGCCTCGGCGAGCTCGACGGTGAGGAGGTGGTCGCCTCCAACGGGAAGTTCGGGCCCTATGTGAAGAAGGGCAAGGAGTCGCGGTCGCTGCCCTCGGAGGAGGAGCTTCTCACCGTCACGCTCGACCAGGCCAAGGAGCTGCTGGCGCAGCCGAAGCAGCGTGGCCGCGGGCGGGCGGCAGCGGCTCCGCCGCTCCGCGAGCTGGGGGACGACCCCACCTCCAAGAAGCCGGTGCTCGTGAAGGAGGGGCGTTTCGGCCCCTACGTCACCGACGGCGAGACCAACGCCTCCCTCCGCAAGGGGGACACGGTCGAGGACATCACGATCGAGAGGGCCGCCGAGCTGCTCGCCGAGCGCCGGGCCAAGGGGCCGGCCCCCAAGCGCACCACGCGTACGAAGGCCGCGGCCAAGTAGATGTGCCCTGCCGCTGGTGTACGGCACGGCCGTGCCGTACACCAGGCGCTGGACGTGGATGCTGTCATCTCGGCCCCGCCGTCTTCCGGCGTGACGCAGGGACGAATCTAATCACCCTAATCAATTGACTGAATGTCAGGGCTTTTGACGTCTTGTCTGCTCTTATCCGGGCGTGTTAGGGTCCATTAACTCTAATGATTCCGCTCTTTGCCCGTCTCAGAGTAGAAGTGGTCCATAGATCAACATCGGGTAGCGCCGTCCCCGGGGTTTCGACCGGAGCCCTCGGGCCGACATGACCAGGACGCATCCGAGGCGCGACCCCGACCGTGTCTCGCCAGGAAACGCCGGCGCCTGACCGCCACGAGCCCGCACCTCTTTTCCGTTCGGTCTTTCTTTCTTTTCAACGCAGGTACTTCAATGCAGGTCCTTTCAATGCGGGCCAACGCTTCCGTCTCGTAGCGAGATGTCGGCCGCCGGCCGCGTGAACGACCGTTCTCCTGCCATCGTCCAAGCTGAACTTCCTCGGCTTACGACCCATGCCGTCAGACAGACATATTCGCCACTCTCCGTCTTCCTGTCTTCCCGTTGACCAAGGAGGAAGAGGTAGTGATTCCTTTACGCCGAACGATGACCACGGACGAACTACGGGAAAGAACCGCCGGCCCCGTGTTCCTTCCCGGTGGCAGCGGCTACGAGCCGGAGGCCGACGCCTACAACACGGCGTGTATTCATCGTCCCGCCGTGGTGGTGGGCGCGATGAACACCCAGGACATCGCCGACGCGGTCACCTACGCCTCAGGCCGCGACCTGGCGGTGGCCGTACAGTGCACCGGGCACGGCGCCTTTGTCCCCGCGAACGACGCGGTTCTCCTCAGCACCCGCCGGATGACGAGAATGACGATCGACCCCGTCGCGCGCACCGCGCGCATACAAGCGGGAGTCCGGTGGAAACAGGTCATCGAGGCGGCGGCGCCGTACGGCCTCGCCCCGCTGAACGGCTCGTCGCCGTCGGTGGGCGCCGTGGGATTCACCTTGGGCGGCGGACTCGGCCCGCTAGGACGCCGGTACGGCTTCGCCGCCGACAACGTGCGCACGTTGGAGATGGTCACCGCGGACGGTCGCGTACGCGTCGTCGATCAGGATCGCGAACCCGACCTGTTCTGGGCCGCGCGCGGCGGAAAAGGCAACTTCGGCATCGTGAGCTCGATGCAGGTGGATCTTTTCCCGGTCCCGAGAATCCACGGCGGCGGTGTCTACTTCGATGGCGTCGACGCACCCGCGGTGCTCCACGCTTTCCGAGAATGGGTCTGGACCTTGCCGGAGGACTTCGCGGCCTCGGTCGCGTTGATCAAACTGCCGGACCTGCCCAGGGTCCCCACGCCGGTGCGGGGGAAGTTCGTCGCCCATCTTCGGGTGGTCTATCTCGGTGAGGCGGCGGAAGGCGACCGGCTGCTCGCCCCCATGCGAAAAGCCGCTCCCGTCGTCCTCGACACCGTGCGGGACATGCCGTACAGCGAGGTCGGCTCCGTCTACAACGACCCCCCGGATCCGTTTCCCTTCTGGGAGCGGGCCACCCTGCTGCGGGCATTGCCCGAGGAGGCGGTGGAAAGCCTGGTGAGCCTGGGCGGAGCCGATTCAGGCAGCCCCTTCAACCTCATCGACATCCGCCGCATGGGGGGAGCGCTCGGCCGCTCTCCTGAGCCCGCCAACGCCGTCGGCGGCAGGGACGGAGAATTCTCCGTCACCATCTTCGGCTCCCTGCTCACCCACCGGGAGCGGGACATGAACGAGCGGGTCACACGCTTGTTCGAGGCGTTGTCGCCGTACAGCACGGGCGCGGGCCTGCTGAACTTCCAAGGAAACGCGCACACGCCCGACGACGTGGCGCGCGTCTGGCCCGCCGCCACCTATCGGCGGCTTCAGGAGATCAAACGCGCCTACGACCCGCGGAACGTCTTCCGCGGCGCGTATCCCATTCCTCCGGGACCCTCGGCATCCACGGACCGCCGACCGTCCTGAAACGCGCCGGGTTCCTCCCGGCGGCCGAAACCACTTCATCGACTTGAGGGGCGATGGCTCATGCGCATTGACGTCCACTGCCACTACTACCCCGACGACTACATAGCCTTGCTGGAATCCCACGGCGTCGACGTCGCGGTCACCCGCGGCCTGGGCGCGGACGGGAGCGACGAATCCATGGCGCGGCGGTTCAGGCTCATGGACGAGGCCAAAGTCGACCTGCAGATCCTGTCGCCGGCGTCCTCCCAGCCGTACTTCGACGATGCGGAAACGGCCGTGGCCGCCGCGCGGCTGGTCAACGACCGGCACGCCGAGGCGGTCAAAGCCCACCCGTCGCGCTTTCGCGCCTTCGCCAGCCTGCCTCTTCCTCACCCCGAGGCCGCGCTGGAGGAACTCGACCGGGCCATGGACGGCCTCGGCATGGTGGGAGTGTCCATCACCACGAGCGTCCTCGGCCGCACACTCGCCGATCCGATGTTGGAGCCGATCTACGCGGAGCTTGACCGCCGGGGCGCCACGCTCTTCATCCACCCGGCCGGGTGTGGCATCGACTCGCATATGATCACGGATCAGCGCCTCGAATGGCTGGTGGGGGCGCCGATCGAGGACCTCATGGCCCTCACCCACATCCTGAAATCGGGTGTGCCTCTGCGATACGAGCGGATGAACATCATCGTTCCGCATCTCGGTGGCGGTCTTCCTTTCCTCATGCAGAGGTTTGACAACAGCGCCGCCGCCGGCAACACCAACTGGCCGGCCAAGCCCAGTGATCTCGCCCGACGTGTGTGGTACGACACCGTCTCCTGGAGTCAGGCGGCCTTCCGCTGCACCACGGACGTCATCGGAGCCGACCGGCTTCTCTTCGGCACCGACTTCCCGTATTGCTCCGAAGCCCAGTATGTGTCGGCCACGAATTACTACGCCGGCCCTGAACTCACCGACGCCCAACGGAAGGCCATCGACGGCGGTACCGCGGCCCGCCTTCTCGGCCTCGACGCCATCTGACTTCTGGTCGCGCCGCCCGGCGTTCCGCCGGCACGGGGACCGCGACCACCTCACTGCTGACGACTCGATCGGGGGATCGAACCACCTGGCTTTACCAGAGAAAGAGGTCGGCTATGGCCGGTCAAACCGATGACGTGGATGTACGTACCGAGTTGAACGAGGCGAGCGTCAAGCCCTTCCATTGGAGGCTTGTCTTCCTCGTCTTCATCGCGATCCTGTTCGACGGTTATGACACCGTGATCCCCGCCTACGTCATCCACTTCGTGGCGGAGCCGTGGGGCCTGACGACCGTGCAGTCGGGGCTCCTCGTCTCGTCCGGACTGATGGGCTTCCTCGTGGGCTCCCTGTTCCACGGAGTGCTCGCCGATCGCATGGGACGCCGTCCTGTGCTCATCGCCGGACTGCTCATCACCGGAATCTTCACCCTGCTCACCGCGCTGCTCGCCAATTCCTTCGAGAGTTTCATCACTCTCCGGATCCTCACCGGCCTGGGGCTGGGCATCATCATGCCGCTCGGCACGATCTACGTGAACGAGTTCGCGCCGGGGAAAGTACGCAACAGGCTCGCCGTCCTGGCGGCGATGGGCTTTCCCCTCGGCGGTGTCGCCGCCTCGCTCATCGGCCTCACTCTGACGCCGTCGTTCGGATGGCAGATTCTGTTCTGGATCGGCTCGGGTGCCTTGATCGTCGGGGCGGTGTACATCGCGGTCTTCCCCGAGTCGGTGGAGTTCCTCGTCGCCAATGGCCGGCAGCGGGAGGCCGCGCGCCTGCTGGCCCGCATTCGGCCTGAGCGCGCGGATGTCTACGCCCGCGCGACCCTGGTCGCGGCCGCCCGCACGGGGTCCGGAAAGGACTGGCTGATTCCGCTCAAGGCGACGTTCCTCCGGCGCAGCCTCGCCCTGTGGGGGGCGTCGTTCTTCCTGCTCCTCGGTATTTACGCGCTGACCGGGTGGCTGCCCACCCTGATGATCGAGCGAGGGGAGGGCTTCACCCTGGGATTCGCCTTCGGCGCGATCTTCCCCGGCGTTTCCGCGATCGGCGGCCTGGTGGGTGCTTATGTCGCCGACGGCAGGGTCGGCACGCGCCGCGGCCTCATGTTGTGGTGCGCTTTCGGGGCAGTCTCGGCGCTGGTGCTCGCCCTGATCAACACCCGGGTGACGAATATCATCGCCGTCGCGGGAGCCGGATTCTTCATCATCGGCGGGCAGTTCATCCTCAACAACCTCTGCGCCGCGATCTATCCCATGCAGGCCCGCGGCACGGCCCAGGGCTACATGCTGGGGATCGGCCGGGCCGGAGGAATCCTCGGACCTCTCGCCGCGGGCTGGGTCCTGGGTGTCGCCGGCGGGACGGAGGCCGTCTTCGTCATGGTCACCATCGCCGCGGTGCTCGCGGGGTTGTGCGCGATATTCACCGCGGGAGCGGCCGTCCTTTCCCAGGGAGGGCCCGGCGTTACGAGGCCCAGCGAACAGACGAGCATCTGAGGGAGAAACGTGAACGACACCCGTTCATCGGCACTCGGCCCATCGGCATTCGGTGCGGACATGGTCGTGGTCAACGCCAACGTCATCACGGCCGACCCCGCGTTCCGTACGGCACAGGCCGTCGCCGTCACCCACGGCCGCTTCAGCGCCGTCGGCACGCAAGCCGAGGCGATGGCCCTGGCGGGGCCGCGAACCCGCGTGCTCGATCTGGCCGGCGCGACGGTGCTGCCCGGCTTTATCGACACCCACGGGCACCTTGGCATGTTCGGCAGGGAAAAGCATTACGTCGACCTCGCCGGGGCGCGATCGGTGGAGGACATCTGCGCCGCCATCCGCGCCGCGGCGGCGGCCACACCGCCAGGCACGCCCATTCTCACCACGCCGATAGGCGATCCGCCGTACTTCTTCGACATGCCGAAGGGGCTGGCGGAGGGCCGCTTCCCCAATCGGTGGGAGCTCGACAGGGCGGCCCCCGAGCATCCGGTCTACGTCACCGCTCCGACGCACCGGGTGCCCAACAGCGCGCTGTTCAACAGTCTCGCGCTGCGGCTCGCCGGGCTCCCGGACGGTGAGATTCCGCGCGGCGGGGCCAACCGGGTGCGTATCACCGAGGACTGCTATTGGCTGGACGGGATCGAGGTCGTCCGCGATCCGGTCACCGGAGACCCGACCGGCGAACTCCGCAACATGCAACCGGCGTACAACCCGTCCATATTCTTCGAGCGGCTCACCGCCTTCGCCCCTAAGCACACCTACGAATACATCCGCGAGGGCATCAGGAAGATGGCCCCGGATTTCCTCGCGGGCGGCACCACGACTCTGCTGGAAAATCATCTGACCCTGCCGGAGGAGATGCGGGCGTACGCCGAACTGGATCTCCCGCTGCGCGTCTTCTTCGCGTTCACCGTGGACTGGCGGCGCCCACTCGGCGAGATCGAGGACATGCTGCGCACCATCTCCTTCGCGGCGGGAGGAGGGTTCGGCAATGACCGGCTGCATATCGCCGGAGTGTGCATAGGCATCGACGGCCCGCACTGGCACGGCAGAGGCGTGGCGGACAATCCTTACCCCGGGCCCTACGGAGGCATGGTGATGCCGGGGCCTGTGGTGCCGCCGGAGATCTACCTCTCGATCGCGCGGCTGGCGGCCCGCCACGGGCTTCGCCTCCACACCTGCGTCGGCGGCAGAGGAGCCGTCCAGATCGTTCTCGACACCCTGTCCGAGATCGATAAGGAGTTCGCCCTCAAAGACCGGCGCTGGGTGCTCGAACACGCCGAGTTCGCCACCCGGGCGCAGATCGCCGAGTGCGGGCGGCTGGGCGTCGTTCCCACGACCACCACGAATTTCATCTGGGGGAAAGGGGCGGAGGTCTTCCTCGACCGTATGGGGCCGGATTACGCCGACAACGCCGTTCCGCTGCGCTGGTGGCTGGACGAAGGGGTGCCCGTCGCGCAGAGCACGGACTGGGGGCCTCACGAGGCGATGTTCACGCTCTGGCAGTCACTGGCGAGAAAGGTCGGCCTGACCGGGGAGGTCCTCGGGCCCGATCAGCGGATCTCCCGGGAAGAGGCCATCCGCATCTTCACCAACAACGGCGCGCACGCGCTGTTCATGGAGAACGAACTCGGCTCGATCGAAACCGGGAAGCTCGCCGATCTCGTCGTTCTCTCCGACGACCCGGTGACGTGCGCCGAGGACGACATCAAAGACATCGAAGTTCAGGCGACGGTCATCGGCGGCCGGGTCGTGCACGGCCGCGGTGCCTTCTCATCTCTTGTGGAGCGGCAATGAATCACACCAGTCCTGAAATCGCATTCATGTCGGCAGCGCAGATGGCCGAGCTGGTGCGGCACCGTAAGATCTCGCCCGTCGAGCTGGTCGAGGCGTGCATTGATCTGATCGAGCGGCGCGATCCCGAGCTCAACGCATTCACCTTCAAGGGATACGACGACGCGCGCCGCGTCGCCCGGGAGGCCGAGGACGCGGTGATGAAGGGTGTGGAGGTCGGTCCTCTGCATGGTGTGCCGACGGCCATGAAAGACCTCTACGACTTCAAACCGGGATGGGTGTCCACCTACGGCGGCATCCCCGCCTTCGCGCGCTTCGTAGCCAACTTTTCGTGCCTGTGGGTCGAGCGGATGGAGCGGGCCGGCGCGATCATCCTGGGCAAGACCAACAGCCCGGTGATGGGCATGCGGGCGACCACGGACAATCCTCTATTCGGGCCGACGAGGAATCCGTTCGATCTCACCAGGAACGCGGGTGGCTCCTCCGGCGGGAGCGCCGCCGCGGTCGCGGACGGCCTGGTTCCCTTCGCCGAGGGGAGCGACGCCGGCGGCTCGATCCGCATTCCGGCCGCCTGGTGCGGGATTTACGGGTTCAAGTCGTCGGCCGGGCGGGTGCCCACCGTCATTCGGCCCAACGGGTTCGGCGGGTTCAACCCGTTCCTGCACGAAGGCATGATGACGCGGAGCGTGCGGGACGCGGCCCTGGGCCTTCAGGTCCTGTCAGGCTATGACCCTCGCGATCCGATGAGCATCGACCAGCCCACCGATTTCCTCGCCGACATGGAACGGTCCATCCGAGGATGGCGGATCGCCTACAGTCCCGATTTCGGCGCCTATCCCGTCGACGACCAGGTCGCCGAGCGGGTGGCGGAAGCCGTACGCGCGTTTGAAGAGGCGGGAGCGACGGTCGAAGAAGTCGACATCGACTTCACCTACAGTCACACCGAGCTGACCGACATGTTCTCGCGTCTGATCTCGACGCGGAACGCGGAGGTCGTGGAGAATTTCAAGGCCCAGGGCGTCGACCTCGTCGCTGACCACCCGGAGCAGATCCCCCCGGAGCTCCACGAGCTGATCGCGGCCGGATACCGTGTCTCCGCGCTGGATCTGGCCCGCGAGCAGCGCATGCGCACACAGATCTTCGACACCATCCAGTCGGTGTTCAGCACCTACGACCTTCTCATCACTCCGACCGCGGCCACCGCGGCCGTCCCCAACGCCACCGACGGACTGACCAGGGGGGTGACTGAGATCAAGGGGGAGAAGGTCAGCCCGGTGTTCGGCTGGTGCCTCACCTATCTGATCAACCTGACCGGGCATCCGGCGGCGTCCATTCCGGCGGGCTTGACCCGCGAGGGGCTGCCCGTCGGCATGCAGATCATCGGACGGCGCCGCAACGACGGCGACGTCATCGCGGCCAGTGCCGCTTTTGAGGCGGTACGGCCCTGGCAGCAGATATACGGCAAGAATTCAGCCTGATGTCGGAGGGTGCCTCTTTCCTCGGTACTTATGCCGCCTTCCGTACCATGGGCGGGTATCGGGGAAAGAGGTACTCAGTGATCTCCGGGTTCTTCGTCACGGGTTGATCGTCGCCGTGGCGGCCCACCTGTACCTGTGGCACCGCCTGGTCAGGGCCACCACCCGGCCGGGGCGCATCCGCCGGTGGCTGACCGCGCTCACGGTCGTCCTCGCCGCCCTCGTGCCCCTGCGGCATGACGGCAGCCCGTTGGACTTGTGGAATCTATGCGTCACAAAGCGGACGCATTACGCGAATGTGCCCTGCGAAGCACTGCCCGAAGGCACTACCCTCAGGCGTCGAGCATCGGGCGCACGCTGCCCGGTCCGCATTCCGCATTCCCTCAAGCCTGACAAATCCCCTGGATACGCTGACATTATGACCACCCCTGGCCGGTCCGCCGCGCGGCGAAAGCCTCCGCACGCGCTGACAAGCGGCCCATTCCGCAGGCTGTGGACGGCCATGTCGATCCACGGTCTCGGCGACTGGCTGAGCCTCGTCGCGCTCACCGCCGTCGCGGGCACCCTCACCGCGGGGTCCGGCTATCGGGCGCAGGCGCTGGCGGTCGGGGGCGTCCTCCTCGCGAAGCTGCTGCCCGCCGTCCTGCTCGGCCCGCCTGCGGCGGCCCTCGCCGGCCGGTTCGACCGGCGGCTGACGATGGCCGGCGCGAATCTCGCGATGTTCGCGCTCGTCCTGTCCGTCCCCCTGGTCGGCACCTACCTCTGGACGATCATCGCGGTCGTCCTCCTCGAACTCGCCGCCCTGCTCTGGGCGCCGGCCAAAGACTCGGCGGTCGCGAGCCTCGTGCCGAAGGAGCGCCTGACCTCCGCGAGGAGCCTCAACCTCCTCGCCGCGTACGGCACCGCCCCCGTCGCCGCCGCCCTCTTCGTCGTCGTGGCGGTCGCCACCGATCTCGGGCGCAGCCTCTCACCCGGGTTCACCGCGCGGCCCACGGATGTCGCCCTCCTGGTCAACGCGGCGATCTACCTGGCCTCGGCCGCCTGCCTGCTCACGCTCAAGATCCCGCCGGGGCAGGCCTCCGCCGTCCCCGTGCCGTCGATCCTCCGGCAGATCACCGCAGGGTGGCGGCACCTCGCGGCGGACCGCCCGGTCCGCGGCCTGATCGTCGGCATGCTGGGCGCCGTCGCCGCCGTGGGCGCGGTGGTCTCCGTGGCACGGACGCACATCGGGCCCGGGGCCCTCGGCGGGGGCGACGCGGCCTACGGCACGCTGCTCGGAGCGGTCTTCCTCGGCATGGCCTTCGGCCTGTCCCTCGGCCCGCGCACGCTGCGCGAGCTGTCGCGAGGGCGCCTGTTCGGCCTGTCGATCATCTCCGTGGGCGTCCTCCTGGCCGCCGCCGCGCTGATCCACAACCTGGTCGTCGTGGTGCTGCTGACCGGTGCCCTCGCCGCGTGCGCGGGCATCGCCTGGAGCGTCGGCCTTTCGGCGGTCGACGCGCAGGCGGGCGACCTCGGCCGGGGCCGTACGCTGTCGTTCCTCCAGGCGGGGGCGCGTGCCGCGCTGATCGTCGCGGTGCTGGTGGCAGCCCCGCTCGCCGGGCTGTTCGGCCACCACGTCGTCCGGATCGCGCCGGACGTGGTCTACCGTTTCGACGGGGCCAACCTGGTGCTGCTGGTCTGCGGGCTCCTGTCGGTCGTGCTGGGCATCGTGTCCCTGCGGCACGTGGAGGGCCGAGGGGGCGCGCCGCTGGCCACCGACCTGTTCGAGGCTCTTCGGGGGAGGAAACCGGTGGCTCACAGTGAAGACGACGACACGGGCGGGCTTTTCATCGCCTTCGAAGGCGGGGAGGGCTCCGGCAAGACCACCCAATCGAGGCTGCTCGCCATCTGGCTGCGCGACCAGGGCTTCGACGTGGTGCAGACCCGCGAACCCGGCTCCACCAAGGTCGGCATGCGCCTGCGCGCCATCCTGCTCGACGCCGCCCACCAGGGGCTCTCCGCGAGATCGGAGGCGCTGCTCTACTCCGCGGACCGCGCCGAGCACGTCGAGAAGGTCATCCGCCCCGCCCTCCAGCGCGGTGCCCTGGTCGTGACCGACCGCTACATCGACTCCTCGCTCGCCTACCAGGGGGCCGGCCGCGCGCTCGACTCCTCGGAGGTGGCCAAGCTCAACGAGTGGGCGACCGGCGGCCTCCTGCCCGACCTGACCGTGCTCATCGATGTGCCGCCGTCGATCGGGCTCACCCGCTTCGCCTCGCCCGCCGACCGCATCGAGGCCGAGCCGCTGGAGTTCCACGAGCGCGTGCGCCGGGAATTCCGCGCGCTCGCCGCCGCGGCCCCCGACCGCTACCTCGTCGTCGACGGCACCCTGCCCCAAGAGGAGGTCTCCCGGATCATCCAGGACCACGTGAGGGAGATCCTGCCCGACCCCGTCCCGCAGGAGTCCGAGGACTCCACCGGCACCATGCCCGCCATCCGCGACTAGTCGTCCCCCATCCGCGACTGGTCGTCCCCCATCCGGGACTGGTCGTCCGGCATTCGGCAAAGGATCTCGGGGAGAGGGCCTACCCTTCTGAAGGTGGGTCTCTTCGACGATTTGGTGGGTCAGGAGCAGGCGGTCGCCGTGCTCTCCCGCGCCGCCTCCGCCGCGGCCGAGGTGCTGACCGGCGGGCGCGGGGCCGGCATGACCCACGCCTGGCTGTTCACCGGGCCGCCCGGGTCCGGCAGGGAGGAGGCGGCCCGCGCCTTCGCCGCGGCGCTCCTGTGCCCCGACGGCGGGTGCGGGCACTGCGACCTGTGCCACCAGGTGCTGATCGGCTCGCACCCCGACCTGGAGACCGTCCGCCCGCAGGGCCTCTCCTACGGGGTCAAGGACACCCGCCGGCTCATCCTCCGCGCCGCGGGGGCGCCGACGCTCGGGCGCTGGCGCGTCGTGCTCTTCGAAGACGCCGACCGCGCCACGGAGGGCGCCTCCAACGCGCTGCTCAAGGCCATCGAGGAGCCGCCGCCGCGCACCGTCTGGCTGCTCTGCTCCCCGGCCCCCGACGACATGATGATCACCATCAGGTCGCGCTGCCGCGTCGTGACCCTGCGCACCCCGACGACGGCCGCCGTCGCCCACGTCCTGGCCACCAGAGACGGCATCGCCCCCGACCTCGCCGAGTTCGCCGCCAGAGCCTCGGGCGGCCACATCGAGCGGGCCCGCAGGCTCGCCCTCGACAACGACGTACGGCGCCGCCGCGAAGCCGTCCTGTCGATCCCCCGCACGCTGACCGGCGTCGGAGACTGCGTCGCCGCCGCGGAGAAACTCGTCAAGACGGCGGAGGAGGAGGCCGCCGCGGTCTCCTCCGTGCTCAACGAGGCCGAGACCACCGAACTGCGCAAGATCTACGGCGAGGGGTCCAGCGGCAAGGGGCTCAACAAGGGGCTCGTGCGCGGTGGCGCGGGGGCGCTCAAGGAGCTTGAGGAGCGTCAGAAGTCGCGGGCGACCCGCCTCAAGCGCGACGTCATCGACAGCGCGCTGCTCGACCTCGTGGCGTTCTACCGCGACGTGCTGGCCGTGCAGCTCGGGGCGCGGGTCGAACTGGCCAACGCCGACCTGCACCACGACCTCACGGCGCTCGCCCGGGCGTCCACCCCGGAGGGCACCCTCCGCCGCGTCGACGCGATCATGCTGTGCCGCGAGCGGCTCGCGGCCAACGTCAACCCGCAAATGGCCGTGGAGGCGATGACGCTGTCCCTGCGGCGGCCATGAATTTCGGCGGCCTGACGAGACCGGCACCGCACCGGGGACGTCGAGGTCACCCATCACGTGGTGACCGTGCTCCTGCCGCGGCTTCACTGACCGCTCCCCGCGGCGGGTTGTCGACGCTTGGCGGCTGCTTGGGCGCATGATCACATCGGGGTTTCCCGGAGTGATCGTGCGCCTCTGCCGATCCTCGCCCTCATCCGCGTATGGTGGCTTGAGTCGGGTAGGCCACGGACGGCCCCGAGGAGGCGAGCACGAGCCCATGGGCATGATCATGGCGGTGAGCTTCACTAGGTACGGGCGGCTTTACTACCTCGATCCGGGTGGGCACACGCCGAAGGTGGGGGACAAAGTCCTGGTTCCCACGGATTCGGGGCCAGAGGTTGCTGAATGCGTGTGGGCGCCCCAATGGGTGAGTGAGGATATCGACGGCCTTCCCGTATGCGCCGGACCGGCGAAGGACGAGCACCTTCAGCGCGACGAGGGCAACCGGAGGCGGCGGGCCGAGGCCCGCAGCGTGTCCAAGCGGCTCATCAAACGCCACACCCTGCCGATGAAGGTCGTCGGAGTCGACTACCTCGACAAGGACAACATCTACACCGTCTACTTCTCGGCCCCGCACCGGGTCGACTTCCGGGCTCTCGTCCGCGACCTGGCCCGCAATCTTCGTGCCCGGGTCGAACTCCGGCAGATCGGGCCCCGTGACGAAGCTCGCCTCCAAGGCGGTATCGGCCCATGCGGTCGCGATCTGTGCTGCGCCACCTTCCTCAAGGACTTCGAGCCCGTCTCCGTCCGCATGGCCAAAGATCAGGACCTTCCCGTCAACCCCCTGCGCATCGCCGGCGCCTGCGGGCGGCTGATGTGCTGTCTCAAGTTCGAGCACCCCCTGTATCAGGAGTTTCGCGCCTCAACCCCGCGAGTCGGGGTCGCGGTCGACACACCCGAAGGCGCGGGCACCGTGGTCGGCCACAACGTGCCGTCCGACTCGGTCATCGTGCGCCTCAACGACGGCGGGCGCCGGTGCGCCTGCTCCAAGGCCTCCGTCTGCGCGCCTCGCAAGGCACACGACGCGGCGTACGGCACCGCCACGTCGAGCGGCGGGACCAACGGGTCCCCCAGTGCCGGGGCGGGCGAGACGTGATGAGATTCGTTCGCCCGGCTCTCGCCGCGCTGGCCGCGGCGGGCCTTTTCGTGAGCGGTACGGGCTGCACGCAGGGAGTAGGCAGGACAACGACGAGCCCGGCGGCCGAGCCGCCCTCCGCGCAGAAGCTCGCGTGGCGCCCCTGCGGGGGCGAGTTCGAGTGCGCCAAGCTTCAGGTGCCGATCGACTACGGCAAGCCGAACGGCGAGAAGATCCAGATCGCCGTGATCCGCCTGCCGGCATCGGGACCCAACCGCATCGGATCGATCGTCGTCAACCCCGGCGGTCCGGGCGGTTCCGGGGTGCAATATGCGCGGGCGGCCCGCTCCGTCCTGAGCGACGAGGTTCGTCAGCGGTTCGATGTCGTGGGCTTCGACCCGCGAGGGGTGGGCGAGTCGGCTCCGGTGCGGTGTCTGTCGCCGCGCGAACTCGACGCCTATCTGTCCCTGGACAACACGCCTGACAAACCGGAGGAGGTCAAGGCGTATGAGGAGGGGGCGAAGCGGTTCGCGGCGGGCTGTGAGAGCGAGTCGGCCAGGCTTCTGCCGTACGTGGGCACCGTCAACGTCGCCCGGGACATGGATCGGCTTCGGGAGGCCCTGGGGGACAAGGGGCTGACCTATCTGGGCAAGTCGTATGGCACGATGATCGGCGCGGTTTACGCGGATCTGTTCCCCACGAAGGTGCGCGCCCTGGTGCTTGACGGCGCGGTTGATCCGTCGCTGTCGTCCATGGACGTCAACCTGACGCAGGCCAAGGGGTTCGAAACCGCCTATCGCGCGTTTTTGCAGGACTGCCTGGGGCATGCCGACTGCCCGTTCCGGGGGCGCACCGTCGACGAGGCCATGAAAGAGCTCACCGAGCTGCTGCGCCGTACGGACACCACGCCGCTGCGCAACAGCAGCGGCGACGGCCGCCACATCACCGAGCCGTGGGTCACCCTCGGCATCCTCACGCCGCTGTACGACCGCCGCTCATGGCCCACGCTGCGGCAGGCCCTCTCCGACGCGCTGCGCGGTGACGGCACGACGCTGCTGCGCATGGCCGATGTGCTGGTCGACCGGCGTCGCGACGGGACATACTCCAACCAGACCGAGTCCAACATGGCGGTCAACTGCGTCGACAGCCCCTATCCCACGTCCTTGTCGGCATTCACCAAGGCTGCCGGGGAAGCCGCGAAAGCGGCTCCCCACTTCGGTCCTCAGGTGATGTGGGGGTCGCTGCCGTGCGCGTTCTGGCCTGTGCCGGCCGATAAGCGCATCGCCCATCTCAGCGCCAAAGGCGCTCCGCCCATCCTGGTCATCGGAACCTACCGCGATCCCGCCACGCCGTACTCCTGGGCGCAGTCCCTCGCGAAGCAGCTGTCCTCTGGCGTACTGCTCAGCTATGACGGCGACGGGCATACCGCTTACTACACGGGGTCGTCGTGTGTGGATGACGCCGTTGACCGTTACCTCATCTCCCTCAAACCACCGGCGCCGGGTACGGTGTGCCCGAAGGTCGGCTGAGCGGTCAATACGCGTTAATACTTGATGCGCGTTAATACGCCCATTCCAGGACGCCGTTCGGAGTCACGATAGGTCTCCACAAGTTCAATGGCCTGCCGCTTTCCAGGGATTTCGCCACACGTTCGAGGAGCGATACATAGGACGAGTGTCCGGCGTTGTCGGCGAAGATGAGGCCCTCGTCATTGAAGAACTCGCCCACGTGGCCTTCCCGGTCGAGGACGAGGTGGTCACCGCCTGTGTCCTGGGCGAAAGGGATGACACTGGGGTGCCACCAGTAGGCTTCGGGGGCGATGTCGGTGTCGTTGGCGTCCGGGTAGCCTGCCTCGGCCTCGCCGTTCTCGCAGAGGGCGTGCCAGGCGTCGTAGATCTCCTGGGCGGACATCGGCGCATACATCATGCCGAACAGGGATCCGCTTCCTTGGATGACGCCGTTGTGCCGCATCAGCGACGCCTTAAGATCATCGGGCAGACGCAGACCCATGGACCGCTCGAACCGGGCAAGCTCCCGCGGCGCGGCCGGAGGGGCCAAGTCGCTATATGTCCTCGGTGCATTGCTCGCCAACCACCGCTCAAGCCGTATCCACGCCGCCTCAACCCGGCGGGTCGCCGATATGTCCGGGAGACGGAGAGACGGGTGGGGTGGCGAGGGGTTGCAAGGGGATGCCTTGGTCGCGGCGTCGCTGCCCGGGGAGAGTAACGGCACAGGCGGATCTAGACTTCTCGTGGCATCCCCCGCTAAGAGCAGCAGGAGAGCGAGTACGGCCGGAGGCGCGGCGGGCAACGCCCGGCATTTGGCAAGGTTCCACCAGAAGGCGACGCGGGGAAAGGGCACCGGGGGCCTACCGCTCTGAAGCGCGAAAATCTGTTGAGAGAAAGCGGCTGGGGTGAATAGGCTGCGCGGACGTCACAGGATCACACCGAAATGGCTCCCATGGAAAAATCTGACAGGCAGATCATTCCAGACCTGGCTCAATTCGCCAACCGGCCGTGGCAGCGTCTTAACCATCGTGAAGCGCTCGCCGACCTCGTTCGCCTCGGCTGGATTCCCTGCGGTATCGGAGACTGGGCCGTCGCCGTACGCTCCCCGGACGGGCGACTGGCGGCGCGGGTCTGCCCGTTCGACCCCGCCTACGAGGCGTTCCTGGAACTCTGCCGGCGCTGCCCCGGAAACCCCTACCTCCCGGACGTCGCCTACAGCGCGGTCCTCGACGGCGGAGCCACCATCGCCGTGCTCGACCACCTCGCACCCGCAAAAGAACCCCAGGCTGCCGAACTCGCCCGGCAATGGAACGCCGAAGACGGCGCCCCGGAAGAACTCGACGCCGTCCGCCGTGCCGCCCAGGCGATCGACGGGGAATACCGCACCCACACCCCATGGTGGGACGGCATCGACCTCAACGAGAACAACGTACGGCAACGCCACGACGGCCACCCCGTGGTCATCGACGTCTTCTGCATGGACGGAGAAGCGCTGTACGGGCAGATCCTCAAAGACGCATCGGTCGTGCGTGAACGCATGGGGGAGGCGCGGACACGCCACGTGCTGGACATCCCCTACATCGCCCGGGAAAGCACTCCCGAAGAGATCGAAACCCTGCGCCGGGCCTGGGGACAGGCTGCGAGGCCCCAGAATTCAACGGTCTACAGTGCCTGACCGCCCAACGCCCGCCTAAGAATCTCTTCGACCACCTCGGTCTTGGCGTCGGCGTAGTTCTGCAGATACTTCCACTCGCGGCCGGCCAGGTCTCGCTTCACCCGCGCATACAGGTCGCGGTCGGCCTCGTGGCGGCGCAGGTGGTCCCGAAACCCCAGCATCCGCTCGATCTCCGGGCACCCCGCCGACAGCACATGCAGCGTCACGGCGGGATCGGCGCCCGGCCGGCGGAAAACCCGATGCTCGTACCAGTCAGGCTCGCGGATCGCGAGAACGAAGCCCGCCCGCTCCATGGATGGAACATACGCCGGCTCGTCGGCCGAATCCCGGAGGACCAACAGCATGTCGATCACAGGTTTGGCCGGGAGACCCGGCACCGACGTCGAGCCGACGTGTTCGAGCCGCAGCACATCGATTCCCAGAGCGGAGCGCACACGTGCGGCTTCCCGCTCGTAATGAGCCGGCCATTCTAAATCGTAATCCGCGATGAATACATTCCCGTCGATCCGGGGTGGTCCTTCGATGTGGGCCGCCTCGATCTCTTCCTCCCTCATAGAAGTCCGAGGAATATTCTTGCCCTGCTCCGGCATGGTGAGCGACTCCCATTCACGCTTCGCCGCGCGTCGCGACGCGCGGCGCCGCCCATCTGATGATTAACGATTCGTCTATCGCGTCTCGATGCCATACTTCCAGGCATGAAGATCCGCCGTATCACAGACCTGGACGACGTCGTCGCCGCAGGTCACCTCTTCGACTCCACGCCCCTGGCCGAAGCCACCCAGCGGTTCCTCGACGACGAGCGCCACCATCTGCTCATAGCCTACGTGGACGATCAACCTGTGGGCATGGTCACCGGCGTCGAGATGACGCACCCCGACAAGGGCACCGAGATGTTCGTCTACGAACTCGGCGTCGAAGAGCCCTTCCAGAAGCGGGGCATCGCCAAGGCCCTGGTCTCGGCGCTCGGCGCCCTCGGCCACTCGCGCGGCTGCCACGGCATGTGGACCGCGACAGGCGAGGACAACGCCGCGGCCGTCGCCACCTACAGCAGCGTCGGCGCCGCGACCGAAAAGGGGCAGGTCGTTTTCGGCTGGCGCTGGGAGTGAGCCGCCCAGGTGGAGCTTCCGGCGCCGCTCGACGCCAGGCTCACCATCACGAATAAGACCAGTGGGTCCAGTGGCTCACGGTGATGAAGATGAGCGGGCCTTGGGGCGCCCGCTCCCTGTATTGCGGGTACTTCTCGGCGAGTCGGCGTAGGGCGGGCTCCCGTCCTGCGCCGTCGCGGACCTCAGCGTGGCCGTCTCCCCGGATCCACCACAGCTGCGTCCAGTCGTCGGCGTAGTGGTCGACCAGGAGTGACACGTTGGGGTTCTCCTGGATGTTGTGGAGCCGGCGCAGGCCGTACGTCTTCTTGGGCTTGTGGTCCACCGCGGTGACGACCGAGTCGCCCGCCGCGACGAAAGTGATGGGCACGATGTGGGGCACGCCGCTCGCCGCCACCGTGGCCAGCCTCGCCACCCTGGCGTCGGACAGTTTTTCCTGAAGTAGTTCTTGGTCCATTTTTCGGGTTTCCTTTTACCGTTTCCCGCGCGGCTATCGTATTCCCGCGTCGTCGGCCAGAGGCCAAGGTCCCTAAAGCTACCGGGCGAGCGCCATTATGCCCCGCAGGCCCGGCCGCGATGGCGATGGCGAACATCACACTGCGCGACTTGCGATTGCGCACACCCCGGACTGGAGGTCTACTACAGGCAGCGGCACCAATTGCTGGTGCGCCCGCCGAGTGGTTTCTCGGCAGTTCGGGAGGTTGAAGATGAGTGTCGGCGAATTGATTGTGCCCACGGGAGTGGAACAGGCCATCGGCGCGCACGAGCTTTTCTTCTCCACCACCGACAGACACGGACTAATCCGTACGGGAAATTCCGTCTTCGTCCGGACCTCTCGCTTCTCCCTGCACGAGCTCACAGGCGCCCCCCACAACATCGTCCGCCACCCCGACATGCCCGCCGGTGTCTTCCGGCTCATGTGGGACCGCCTGCTCAGCGGGCGTCCCGCAGGCGCCTACGTGCAGAACCTCGCCAAAGACGGAAGCCGCTACTGGGTTTTCGCCACCATGACCCCGCTGGCTGAAGGCTTCCTGTCGGTGCGTATGGCCCCGCGCGGCGAACTGTTCGAAGCCGTCAAACAGGCATACGAACGTGTGGCCTCCGCCGAACGCGACGCCGCTCAACGCCACGGCGCGAACAGGCGCGAGGTGGCGCTCATCGGCAAGGAACGCCTCGAAAGCCTGCTGAGCGAGATTGGGTTCGACTCACACGACGCCTTCCTCACCACCGCACTCACCACCGAGGTCGCCGCCCGAGGCCTCCTGGCCTCCGCGACCTACGGCCGCCCCTGGGCGCAAGGCCCCATCGCCGAAGTGCTGGCCGGAGCCGGATCCCTGGAGACACGACTCGCCGGCCTCGTGGAACGACTGGACGGCTACCGCACGCTCTGCGAACGGCTCACCTGGTCGTCCAGCCGAGTGCTCGCGGTCGCCCGACGCCTCGACCGCGCCGTGGACGCCGCCCAAACCGCCTCCGAAATGGTCGCCGACAACGCACCCGTCCTGCACAACGTCGCCCGCGTCATGGCCACACCCACCCATACCGCCGTCCTCGCCCTCGAACGCCTCGCGCCCGCACTCGCCGCCCTCCGCGCCGACGTCACAGACCTGCGATTCCGTATCGCCCTCGCCGGCCTGCACAACGACATGGTCGCCGCCTTCGCCGCCGAAGTCGTCGACGGCATAGCACCGGCCACCTCTCTGGACGAGGTGCCCTTGCTGTGCGACGCCGTACACGAAAACGTGCTGGAAATGTCGGCGAAAGCCCAACAGGTCAGCCAGGCTATGCGTGATGTCGTCTCCGGCTTCGCCGAAGCCGGAGAACGGCTGAGCGAATTCCGCCGCTTCCTCGGCCAATGGCGCATCCTCGTCATGCGGCACAAAGCCGAAGACGCACTCGGCGACCTGGTGCAGCCGATCGACGAGGAGTTCGCCGCTAGCTGGGACGGCGTCGAAATGCTCCACGCGCTCGGCGCCGAAGTGGCGGCATTCGCCGTACCTTTCGACGTCGCGGCGCTGGAAACCCAGGTCAGCCGAATCCGCACCGCCGCCATGGTGCCCCCGCGGTGACCCTACGGCTAAAAGCTGAAATCCACACCCAGCACGTCCGATGTCGTCACTGCCGACATTCCGCAGAGAGCAAGATCGCGCCAATAGTTGGCAGGGTGGGCCGTGTCGCCTCCCTCTCGATGATCTCTTCGGGCGAGTCTCCGTGCGGTGCCAGTGCCGCTCCTACGGCGCTGGCGGACGGAGTCTGATTCCGCCCGACGAGAGGAAACAGCAATATGAAACGCGTCCTCCGGATGTGTTACCCGGTCATCGCTCTGGCGACAGCGGCCTTGCCAGCGGCCCTGTCCGACGCGGCGGTGGCCGGCACCGCGCCAGGACGGGCACAGGCCGACCTGACCCGTATGGTCGCGCAGACCGCACCGAATCCTGCCGATTGCCCGGGGCGAGTGGCGTTGATCAACGGCGGCTTCGAGACCCCCGTCGTGACGGGTGTGCCGTGGGGTTTCTACCCCGACGCCTCACAGAACCGCCCGAACGGGGTGCCGGGCTGGCGGACGACTGCCCCCAGTCACCTGATCGAACTCTGGAGTCCGCGGATGGGCGTTCCGTCCATCGAAGGCAACCAGTTCGCCGAACTGAACGCCTCCGAGGTCGCCACCCTCTACCAGGACCACGCGACCACCCCAGGGCAGAAGCTGTACTGGCGGCTGTCCCACCGGGGCCGTCTCGGCACCGACACCATGGCCCTCGACATCGGCGCTCCAGGGAGCCCGGTGCAGCAGGGCACCATGTCCGACGGCGCCGCCAGGTGGGGCACCTACACGGGCACCTACACCGTGCCCGAGGGGCAGACGACGACCCGGTTCGCCTTCCGCTCCATCTCCGCGGCGGGCGGGAACCCCGGCATCGGCAACTTCCTCGACGATGTCTTCTTCGGCACCGCGCCCTGCGTCGTCCTGAGCAAGGCCGCGAGTCCGCCGGGCCCCGTGAACGTCGGCGATGTGATCACCTACCGGCTGACGGCCGTCAACAAGGGCGGCGACGCGGCTGAGAACGTACGGCTGACCGACGCCATCCCGGCGGGGACCACATTCGTGCCCGGCTCCCTCCAGGTCGTCAGCGGCCCGAACGCCGGAGCCAAGACCGACCAGGGCGGTGACGACCAGGCCCAGTTCGACCCCGCCACCGGAAAGGTCACCTTCACCCTGGGCAACGGGGCCACCGCCAGCGCCGGGGGCCGCGTGCCCAACAGCGACGCCCTCGCCGACGGCACCACCGTGCAGTTCCAGGTCAAGGTCGGCCGGGCCGCCGCAGGCCGTACGGTCACCAACCAGGGCACGGTCAACTACGAGAACCGGCTCGGCCCCGAGCCCGAGCCCTTGACCTCCACCAGCGGCGACATCGCCACCGAGGTCAACCCGGCCGTGGACCTGAGCGTGGTCAAATCCGCCGAACACACACGGGTCACCGTCGGCGGGACAGTCACCTACCACGTGTCCGTCCGCAACGCCGGGCCCAACGACGCCACCGGCGTCGTCGTCGAGGACACCCTCCCCGCCGGCCTCACCCTCGTGTCGGCCACGCCCTCCACAGGCACCTACACCGGCGACACCTGGACAGTGGGCTCACTCCCCGCCGGAGCCACGGCAACCCTGACCGTCAAGGCCAAGGCCACCTCGGTCGCCGAAACCACCAACACCGCGACCGCCACCGGCAGCGAACTCGACCTCGACCCCACCAACAACAGCGACGGCGTCAAAGTCTGCATCGACCCCGCACCCGCCTGCCCCTACTGCGCCCCGGTGAGGGCCCAGAAGTAAGAAACCTGACCTCTTGGGATCGGACGTCCTGCCGCGAGTCGCTCACGGCAGGACGCCGCCTTCAAAGGCTCTGACCTCTGCCCCGGGAACGGGTGTCCTCGGCTCACGCCTGCATGCCGCCGTCGACCCGGAGGACCGTGCCGGTCACGTAGGAGGAGCGGTCGCTGAGGAGCCAGGCAGCGGCCTGAGCGATCTCGTCGGGGTCGGCGGCGCGTCGCAGCGGGGTCCGTGCGTTGAGGCGCTCGACTACGCCGGGGGTGGCGTCGTCCCACGCGCGGATCATTTCGGTGAGCGTGGTGCCGGGTGCAATGGCGTTGACGCGGATGCCTTCCGGGCCGTAGGTGACGGCGGCTGACTCGGTGAGGCTGTTGACGGCCCGCTTCATCGCGCCGTAGGCGGGCAATTCGGGGTTGCCCGTCAGGCTTCCGACACTGGAGTTGTTGACGATGGCCCCGGTCCCGGCGGTGGCCCGGATGGCGGCGACCTCGGCGACCATGGCCAGCCACGTGCCCTTCAGGGTCACAGCGTAGATGTGGTCGAAGTCGGTCTCCCGGACTTGGTCCATCGGTCCGGGCGGCACGTTCGCCGCGGCGTTGTTGAAGGCGACGTCGAGCCGGCCGTACAGGTCCACGGTGCGGTCGACGGCGGCGCGCACGCTGGTCGCGTCGGCCAGGTCGCACACCACGTAGTCCGCGGTGCCGCCCGCTGCTCGGACCTCCTCGGTCACTGCCCTCAGCTGGTCCTCCGTTCTGGCCGCGAGCAGCACGTGGGCGCCCTCCCGGGCGAACAGTCGCGCGGCGGCGGCGCCGATACCGCGTCCTGCACCGGTGATGAAGGCGACCTTGCCGGCCAGCAGGCCCAGGGCGCTGGAGGTGGATTCGTCGGTAGTCGGTGTGTTGTCCATGGCAGCGATCCTGCGTCCGGCCACCGAGCGTATCCAGGCACCGGCGGTATCTGGATAGGGGCAGCAGCACCCTCACAATGGAGATCATGGACAGGCGAGAACTGGCCGACTTCCTGCGCAGCAGGCGCGAGCGGATCACCCCGGCCGACGTTGGGCTGCCCGCCGGGCCACGCCGCCGCACCCCCGGGTTGCGCCGTGAGGAAGTGGCCCAACTGGCGTTCATCTCGACCGAGTACTACACGCGGCTGGAGCAGGCCCGCGCCCCGCGCCCGTCGCGCGAGGTACTGGCCGGGCTGGCCCGCGCCCTACGCCTGTCGGATGCCGAACGCGACCACCTCCACCACCTCGCCGGCGCCCCGCCCGGACCGCCCGCCGGGCCCTCCATAGAGGTGCGCCAGAGCATCCTCGACCTGCTGCACCGGCTGCCGCAGGCCGCGGCGATCGTCATGTCCGCAACGTACGAGGTGATCGCTTGGAATGATCTGGCGGCTGCCCTGCTGGAGGATTTCTCCGCCCTGTTGCGGCATGAGCGCAACCTCGTGCGCCGCGTCTTCCTCCCACCACACCCGCTGGAGCGGCGGCTGTACGGCCTGCCGGACGCGGATGCGTTCGCCCGCACCGCGGCCCATCACCTGCGCGCCGCAGCCGCCCGCTACCCCGACGATCCCGAAGTGGTCGGGCTGGTGGCCGAACTCCTCTCCGGCAGCGAGGAGTTCGCCCAACTGTGGGCCTCCCACGACGTACACACTGAGCCGACCCTGCGCAAGACCATCAACCACCCGTTGGTCGGCCCTATCACCGTCAACTGCGACGTGCTCGACATCACCGACAGGGACCAGCGGGTCGTGATCTACACGGCCGATCCCGGCTCACCGTCGGAGGAGGCGTTGCGGCTGCTGTCGGTGATCGGCACGCAGCGCATGGATGTGCCCGGCTGAGTTGAGCCAGGTGGCGGTCTGGCAGTGGGGTGGGCATCGGCCATCAAGCTCATTCGATCGGACGCGCGAACCGTCGGACGGTTTCCCGGGCTGGCGATCAGATGTCCGTCCCGACGGCGACGCCCTCGCAGCCCCGGCGGCGGCTAAGGGCGGCGCGACGAGCAGCCGCCTTCGGCGCGCCACGCTTGTCACCAGCGAAAACTCGTGCACCACGTCCGTGGACGGAACCCTCCGGACTGGCTGACGGGCACCTAGACCTATGCCAGGTGATTTGCGATTGGATAACCGGGCGCGTCCGGTCGGCTGATGTGATCTATACACGTTGTGTGGGCATGTGGTGGTGGGCGCTTCGGTTTCTGGGCGCGCTGGCCGGTGCGGGCGTGGCGGCGGCTATCGCGGCAGCGGCCGACGGTAAGACGTGGTGGCCGGTGGCCGGTGCCTTTCTGGGAGCAGTGGGCACATCGTTCGCGCCGTCGCTGCTGGAGCGGTGGCGAACCCGGCGGATTGCACACGCCACCGCCGCGCGGGCCGCGGAGCTGGGCCCGGACAGCGCGCCGGCACTGCTTTTGCGCCACTCCGAAGCGGTGGTGCCGTTCACCGGG
This sequence comes from Sinosporangium album, assembly GCF_900100605.1. GTDB lineage: Bacteria > Actinomycetota > Actinomycetes > Streptosporangiales > Streptosporangiaceae > Sinosporangium > Sinosporangium album. Next base: position 46,082 of record NZ_FNCN01000029.1, read on the forward strand.
CGGGAGAGGGAGCTGGCCGAGCTGCTGGCCTGGTGCTCAGACCCGGACGCGGGACGGTTGCGGCTGCTGGTGGGGCCCGGCGGAGTCGGCAAGTCGAGGCTGGCGGCGGAGCTGTACGAGCGGCTGGACCGCTCATGGGGCTATCTGGAGATCGCCGACGAGGCCGAGGCCGACGCGCTGTCACGGTTGCGGGAGGTGAGCGGCGGGCGGCTACTGGTGGTCGTCGACTATGCGGAGACGCGGACCGGGCTTGCCGGGCTGCTGAACGAGGCGGCGGCCGACGAGGGGAGCCGACTGCGGGTCCTGCTACTGGCGCGCAGTGCCGGGGAGTGGTGGCGTCAGCTCGGCGGGCAGTCGGCGAGGGTACGCCGGATGGTGTCCCAGGCCGGTGAGGGCATGGAGCTGGCCGAGCAGGTCGCCGGCGGTCTTTCCGATCAAGAGGTGGTGATGCGGGCGGTCCCGCATTTCGCGCGGGCGTTGGGGGCGGAGGTGCCGGAGGGGATGGAAGTGGAGCTGGGCCGAGGGCCTCACCGGGTGCTGGACCTGCATGCGGTGGCGCTGGTGGCGGTGCTGCGCTCCATGCCGCACGGAAGCGGTGCGGGTCCGGCTCGGGTGGGGGCGGAGGATGTGCTGGAGGAGCTGCTGGGGCATGAGCGGCGGTTCTGGTTGCGAACCGCCCAGGCGCGCGGGTTCACCTCGGGTACCGACGGGCTGAGTACGGCGGCGCTGGAGCAGACGGTGGCGGCGGGGACACTGCTGGGGGCCCGGAGCCGGGCTCAGGCGGCCGAGGTGGTGGGGAGGGTTCCCGACGGGACGGCGTCGGTGGCGGTGGCCGACTGGCTCCGGGAGTTGTATCCCCCCGGTACGGCTGACGACCGGGAATGGTTAGGGCGGCTGCGGCCGGACAGGCTGGCAGAGCTGCACGTTACGCGCCAGTTCAGCGGCTCTCCGGAGCTTCTGGAGGCCTGTCTTGAAGGGCTGGACGCCCATCAGGGGCGGCGGGCGCTGGTGATGCTGGCGCGGGCGGCCCACGAGTTGGACGAGGCGGGGGAAATCTTGCAGCGGCTGCTTCCGCGGGTGGCCGGTGAGGTAGGCGGGCTCGTCGCGCCACGGGAGACCTTGGTGGCTCTGTATGAGGCGCTCCCCTTCCCTTCTGCGGTCTTGGCCGAGGCACAAGCGCTGTTGGCGAAGCGGCTGCTCATCAGCGTCCCGGATGGCGATGACGGGGAGCGGGCCCGCTGGCTGACCGCGTTCGGCCAACATGTTTCGCGCTTAGGCCGCCCGGCCGAAGCCCTGCGTGCCACTCAAGAAGCGGTCGACATCTACCGGGAGTTGGCCGGGCACTACCCCGACCGCTACCGCCCCGATCTCGCCGACTCCCTGGACAACCTCGGCAACCGCTTGTCGGGCTTGGGCCTCCTAGTCGAAGCTTTGCGTGCCGCCCAAGAGGCCGTCGACATCCGCCGGGAGTTGGCCGGGCACTACCCTGACCACTTCCACCCCGGCCTCGCCGACTCCCTGGACAACCTCGGCAACCATTTGTGGGAGACGGGCCGCCCGGCCGAAGCCGTTCGCGCCGCCCTGGAAGCCGTGGACATCCGCCGGGAGTTGGCCGGGCGCTACCCCGACCGCTACCGCCCCGGCCTCGCCAACTCCCTGAGCAACCTTGGCAACCATTTGCGGGCAACGGGCCTTCTGACCGAAGCCCTGAATGTCACCCGGGAGGCCGTCGACATCCGCCGGGAGTTGGCCGCGTGCTACCCCGACCGCTACCGTCCCGATCTCGCCATGTCCCTGAACAACCTCGGCGTCTTCCTGTCGGAGATGGGCCTTCTGGCCGAAGCCCTGAACGTCACCCGGGAGGCCGTCGACATCTACCGGGAGTTGGCCGGGCACTACCCGGACCGCTACCGTCCCGATCTCGCTATGTCCCTGAACAACCTCGGCATCCGCTTGTCGGAGACGGGTCTCCTGGCCGAAGCCCTCAATGTCACCCGGGAGGCCGTCGACATCCGCCGGGGGTTGGCCGAGTGCTACCCCGACCGCTACCGCCCCGGCCTCGCCAGCTCTCTGAACAACCTCGGCAACCATCTGTCGGAGGCGGGCCTTCTGGCCGAAGCCTTGGATGCCGCCCGGGAGGCCGTCGACATCCGCCGGGGGCTGGCCGAGCGCTACCCCGACCGCTACCGCCTCGATCTCGCCATGTCCCTGAACAACCTCGGCGTCTTCCTGGCGGAGAAGGGCCTCAAAGCCGAAGCTCTACGTGCCGCCCAAGAAGCGGACGACATCCACCGCGAGCCGGCCGCGCGCCACCCCGACTCGCCGACTCCCTGAACAACCTCGGCAACAGAACGCGACGCCGGTCGAGCGGCCCGTGGGCGTGATCTGCCGGAGGCGGCAGTTGTCGTGGGGGTTGAAGCACGTCGCACGCCTTTGAGGTACGGCGCGCCGGCCTCAGGTGGCTTTCAAGGAGTCGAGCCAGGCGAGCAGACGGGCGCCCTCTCGATCCATGACGCCCGGGTCCCGCAGGGCGTTGGCCAGCAGGGACATGCCCTGGTAGGCACTTACCAGCGTCAGGGCCAGGCCGTCGGGTTCCGGCTGGTCCAGTTCGTGGAACTGCCGCTCCACCCAGGCGAGCAGCAACCGGATGACCCTGCCCGCCTCGACGTCCAGGCCACCCTCGTCGCGCTTATCCAGCTCAACAGCGAGTGTGCCGGTCGGGCAGCCGTACCGGGCGGCGAGGTCACGCTGGCTTACCCAGGCATTGATCAAACCCTTGAGGCGCTCACGGGGGTCGGGGAGCCGGTCCAGGCCGCTGGTAAGCAGGTCCAGTTGCCGCGCGTGCTCGGATAGCGCGGCGGTGACGAGCTCGTCCTTGGTCTTGAAGTAGTAGTACACGTTGCCTACGGGAACATCGGCTACGCGCGCTATGTCGGCGATGGTGGTGCGCTCGGCGCCCTGTCGGTACACGACGTCGGCGGCGGCCCTCATGAGCCGCTGCCGCTTGGCGCCGGCCGCTCTGCCCCTGGCGGACTCTTTCAAGTCAGTCACCTCACTAACTATAGGACCTCACCCCGTGCTAGGGTCCTTCTGAGTCAGTCAACCAACTAACAGTGTGGAGAAGGCTCTAATGATCGTTGTCACAGGCGCCACCGGGAATGTCGGCCGCGCGCTGGTCCGTATCCTCGTCGAGCAGGGCCGCGAGGTGACCGCCGTCTCCCGCCGCATCACCCAGGCCGACGTGCCCCTCGGTGTTCGCACGGTCGCCGCCGACCTCTCGCAGCCGTCCGTCGGCGTACCCTCCGAGGTTGACGCGGTCTTCCTGCTGGTCGGCGGAGACCTGATGATGACCGGCGACCCCGCCCAGGTCGTCGCCTCCTTCTCAGGCGCGGGCAAGATCGTCCTGCTCTCCTCCCAAGCGGTGGCCACCCGCCCGGACTCCTTGTCACACGGCCAGGCCTTCGCCGCCTTCGAACAGGCCGTCATGGATTCCGACGTCGAGTGGACCATCTTGCGGCCCGGCGGCTTCGCCTCCAACGCCTACGCCTGGGCGTCCCCCATCAAGGCGACCCGCACGACCGCCGCGCCCTTCGGCGAAGTCGGACTCCCCGTCATCGATCCTGACGACATCGCCGCCGTGGCCGCCGCCACCCTGACTCAGCCGGGCCACGCGAAAGCAATCTACGAACTGACCGGCCCCGCGCTCATCACGCCACGCCAGCGCGCCGCCGCCATCGGCGAGGCCATCGGCGAGCATGTCACCTTCATCGACCAGACTCGAGAGGAGGCCCGCGCCCAGATGCTCACCTTCATGCCTGCCCCGGTGGCCGACACCACCCTCGATATTCTCGGCACTCCAACCGTGCGAGAGCAGACCGTCAGCCCCGATGTCGAGAAGATCCTCGGTCGCGCCCCCGGCACCTTCGCCGACTGGGCCAAGCGCAACGCCGCAGCCTTCCGCTGATGCAGGTGCCCAGCAGATTCCGGCGGGTGACAGCGCGGGGTCTAGCGCGGCCCTCGAAGTCTCCCAGGGTCCAAGCCCAGGTTGGCGTGGCCCACTACGCTGCGCACGTGAACGCCGACGTAGCCCTCGCGATCTACAGCGACTCGCCGCCGAGAGTGTCCCCAACTGGATTGATGGCGGGTGGTGCGTTGACGCACTTCTCGGCAAGCAGACTCGCGAACACGCCGACTTGACGAAGTGCTAGCCACAGCGCACTGAACAGGGTTCATCGCTGTTGCTCGCATCTTCCACGTAACGAGAACGACCGCATGAGGCTAGAGCAGGTACGGCCGGAGCAGTTGATCGAACCGTGCTTTCATAGAGTCGATCAAGGCCCCGTCCCGGTGAATGGCCCAGCGGATCATCGCGCCGTGATAGGTGACCTCGATCAGCTCCGCTAGGGCCGTGATGTTCGCGTGGGGTGCAAGCTCGTGGCTCGCTACTGCCTCATCGAGGCGTTCGGCGATCTTCGCTCGGAGTCGGACGGAGCCATCGCGGGTGGACTCATGGAACTCAGGGTCGGCCAGCGATATCTGGAGCAGGGAGACGGAGTTGGCCATCTCTTCGCCGGATGTCGCTGGGTCCACCGTGTACACGAGCCCGGCGATCAGCCGGTCAAGGGCCGAGCCGCCCGGCGGGATGCTGTCCATGCCGCCGACCCATCGCTCGACCGCCCACTGATCTGCAGCGAGCAGCAACGCCCGTTTGGAGCCGAAACGCTGCACCAGGGTCGATGCGGACAGTCCGACCTCGGCGGCTGCGGAAGCGAGGGTCAGCTTGGCTGGTCCGATGCGCTGAACGAGCCTGATAACGCTCGCCAGAATAGTCTCGTCGCTGACGGTCTTGGTTCGAGGCATCGGATGGGGGCCTCCGGGGTCGGGGTCGGCTGGCGATCAGGACTCGGTCGGGAGGCGGTAGACGGACTGAACGGCTCCTTGGCTCGTCGTGATCGACGCGACTAGCTCCGCCTGCACGGGGTTGGGCAGGAGGCCGAAAAGGGGGATTCCCGAGCCGATGAGCACGGGAACGCGGGTCACCGTGATGTCGGAGAGCAGGCCGGCAGCGAGCAGCGACTGAACGGTACGTCCGCCGTCGGCGTACGCCCGCTTCACTCCTGCCTTGGTCAGCGCCGCTCGAAGAGAGGGAATGTCCGGGTGAACCGTCACGGCCGAGTCGCCCATGTTCGGCTGGACACCGGCCGGCAACGTGGCAGAGAGAACGTGGATCGGCATTCCTCGGTAGTAGTCGGGAGCCATGTCGCGCATCGTGTCGTAGGACGAGCGCCCCATCGCCATCGCATCGACTGATTCGAAGAACGCGTCATATCCGGTGTTCTCGAACACCGTCAGCCAGTCCAGCTCACCCGCCGGTCCTGCGATGAAACCGTCGAGACTGCAACCGAGGAAAGCATGGAAGGTCGTCATTCCTCAATCATAAATGAACAAGCATTTATAAACAAGCGCTACCTACGCGCCGGTCCCCGGTGCGCGTTCTCGACTCGGCGCTGAAGCCCTACCGGGAGGGCCTAGCACCCATGATCGTCTCCCAATTCTCTCCCAAAAACGAGAGACGCCGTCTCTCCGGATAGGAGAAACGGCGTCTGACCTGGAGCCGCCTAAGGGAATCGAACCCTTGACCCCTTCATTACGAGTGAAGTGCTCTGGCCGACTGAGCTAAGGCGGCATGGTCGGGAGCGGTTGCTACGACCGGGTTTAGGATACCAGCCCACTAGCCCCCTTGGGGCAAGGCTGAACGTTGGGCGGGTGGGTCCCCAGGACCGGCTTTTGGGCCGGTCTTGGGGGTCAGCGGCTGGCGGTGAGTTGGCGGAGGGCGTGCTCGACGAGCATGACGAGGACGGATTTGGCGGAGGCGCGCTGCCGTACGTCGCAGAGGAGGACGGGGACTCCGGGGTCGAGGTCGAGGGCTATGCGGACGTCGTCGGCGTCGTATTGGTCGGCGCCTTCGAAGCAGTTGACGGCGACGACGAAGGGGGTGCCGCGCTGTTCGAAGTAGTCGATGGAGGGGAAGCAGTCGGTGAGCCGACGGGTGTCGGCGAGGACGACGGCGCCGAGGGCGCCGTAGGAGAGTTCGTCCCACATGAACCAGAAGCGTTCCTGGCCTGGGGTGCCGAAGAGGTAGACGACGAGGCCGTCGCGGATGGTGATGCGGCCGAAGTCCATGGCGACCGTGGTGGTGGTCTTGCCTTCGACGCCGTCGACGTCGTCGATGCCGATGCTTCGGTCGGACAAGACCTCCTCGGTGCGCAGGGGCCGGATCTCACTGATAGCGCCGACCAGTGTGGTCTTCCCGACGCCGAAACCCCCAGCTATGAGGATCTTGAGCGCTACGGGTTCGTCAGAGAGCCCGAAGTCCATTGATCACTTCCTTGAGAATGCGCTCGCTTGGGCGTGGCCCCGCCGCGGCCGGCGGGGCCACTCGGATGAGTCCGTGATCTCGGAGGTCGCCGAGGAGGACGCGCACTACGCCTACTGGGAGGGCCAGGGAGGCGGCGAGGTCGGCGACGGAGGTCGTGGTTCTCGCCAGGCGCAGGATGCGCTCCTGTTCGGGGCCGAGGGAGGTCCCGGCGTGTGGCTCGACCCGGATGGTGCTGACCATGGCGATGAGGTCAAGGTCGTCGGCTGAGGACCTGGTGCGTCCGCGTGTGACCGCGTACGGCCGGACCACCGGTCCGGCGTCCTCGTCGAGCCACTCGAAGGTCACGGAGACGTCCGCGGATTGGTGGATATGTGCTGTCCGACGCGCTTCACGAGCATGGCCATTTCGTAGGCGATGTGGCCTACGTCGGCGTCCGAGTCGGCGAGTACGGCAAGGCAGGTGCCTTGGCCCGCCGCGGTGACGAACAGGAAAGCGGACTCCATTTCAACGATGGTCTGGCGGACTTCACCCCCGTTGAAGTGGCGTCCCGCGCCCCTGGCGAGGCTTTGGAACCCGGCGGCGACGGCCGACAGGTGTTCGGCGTCTTCACGGCTGAGACCTTTGGAGAACCCGACGGCCAGCCCATCCGTGGAAAGGATCACCGCCTGCCGTACCGCCCCCACCCGGGTGGCGAGGTCGTCCAGCAGCCAGTTGAGTTCGCCGGTGTTCGTCGACGAGTGCCCGGTCATTCCTCCCCCTTCTCCCTTGTGGTGTTGTGTGCGTAGTCTGCGGCTTCGCGTCCGCGCCGCGCTCCCTGTTGGAAGGCGGAGAACAGGGCGCGGACTTCATCGGGGGAACGCTCAGGGGTGGGTTCTCCCGACGTTTCTACCGGTCCTGTCGTTCCCGCCGATGGTGCGTGGGTTTCGGTGGACTGGCGAAGTTGTGGGGCCAGGTTGGCCTGCCGTACGCGGCGGGGCAATCCGGCGTGGGTGCCGTTCGGGGCGGCGCGGTCGCCGTTGACGATGGCGAGGGAGGCTCCGCCGCGTCTGGACGTCTTGGGGGTGGCCTCGCGGGGGGAGTCCGCACCGGGAAGAGCGATCTTGCCTGGGCCCGACGGGGAGCTCGCGCCGGCGAGGGCGGGGCGCCGGCGGGCGGTGAGTTCGGTGACCTCGGGCTCGTCTTCGGGTTCGGGTTCGGCGACGTCGGTGACGAGTGGGCGGGGGATGAGCACGATCGCGACGGTGCCACCGTACGGCGAGGACCGCAGCATCACCCGGATGCCGTGGCGCGCGGCCAGTCTGCCGACGACGAACAGGCCGAGCCGGTCGCTGTCGGCGAGGTCGAACTCGGGGGGGTCGGCGAGGCGCGCGTTGATCGCCTCGTACGCCTCCAGGGCGAGGCCGAGCCCCCGGTCCTCGACTTCGATGGCGAAGCCGTTGGCGACGGTGTCGCCGCGTACATCGACGGGGCTCTTCGGCGGGGAGTAGATCGTGGCGTTCTCGATGAGTTCGGCGATCAGGTGGATCGTGTCGGCCACGACGGCGCCGTCGAAGGCGATGCGGGGCATCGGCGCGATGTTGATCCGGGTGTAGTCCTCGACCTCGGCGAGGGCGGCGCGCAGCACGTCGATCACGGGCACCGGTTGGCGCCACGCCCGGCCGGGGGCGGCGCCGGACAGGATGATCAGGCCCTCCGCGTTGCGGCGCATGCGGGTGGTCAGGTGGTCGAGGCGGAAGAGGTCCTCAAGGCCGTCGGGGGTGTGCGTACGGCGCTGCATGCCGTCCAGCAGCCCGAGCTGCCGGTGGAGCAGGGCCTGCTTGCGGCGGGCGAGGTTGAGGAAGACCTGGCCGATGCCGCGCCGCAGGTTCGCCTGGCCGACAGCGGCCTCTACGGCGGTGCGCTGGACGGAGCTGAACGCGGCGGCGACGTCGGCGATCTCCGAGGAGCCTCCGGCTGTGATCGGCGGCGCCTCGGTTTCGATGTCGACCTCCTCGCCGCTGCGGAGCCGTTCGACGAGCGCGGGAAGCCTGACGTCGGCGAGTTCGACGGCGGACTTCTGGAGTCCGGCGAGTTCGCGGGCGAGGCGGCGGCCGAAGCGTACGGAGATCAGGATCGAGGCGACGACGGCGAGGAAACCGAGTCCGCCGGCGAGGGTGATGCGGGTGACGATGCCGCCCGCGACGTCGTCCGAGCGGTGGCTGATGACCTCGGCGGAGGAGGTGGAGAGTTCGTCGAGGGTGCGCAGGACGTTGTCGATCGTCGCGGGCCACAGCTCGGAGTCACTGGGCAGGGCGCCCGTGCCCGAGATGGCGGAGATCTTCTGCTCCAACTCTATGAATTCCTTGAAAGTTGGAGAGTTCAGGGTGTCCTGGTATGGCCTTCCTAGTTCTCCATCCAGTCCGGACATTCCTCGTGCGTGGAGGAAAGTGCGCGTGGAGACGTACTCGGTGAAGGCGTCATGCTCGGTCGGCAGCATTTGTTGATCGACAAGGACGCCGGAGATGAGGGCTTTCTCCCTGGAAATGATCTCTCGGGCGTTGTTCATCGACTGCAGCGCGCCGACCTGCTGGAAGATCGCGAGATCGGGGACGACGACGAGTTGGTCGGTGAGCCGGAAAAGCGCGTCGTGGATCCGGTTGTAATCGACGAGCATGTCGAGCCTGCTGCTCTTGCCGTCATCCATGCTGTCGCGAATGTCGTCGAGGCGCCTGAGGTCGTCCTCGACGGCCTGGAGCGCGGTCCTCGTCTGGGTGTTCATGACCTCGGTGGTCTCCGGGGCCAGCGTCACTTCGAGGAAGGATTTGACGGCCTGGTCGGTGCGTTCGCGCTGTGCGCCGAGTCCGGTGGTGAGCTCACGGGAGCTGATCTCGATGGCGGACTGGGTGCGTTCGGCCTGGAGTTCGTGGACGAGGTTCGAGGACGCCACGCCGATCGTGGTGTGAAGCGTGTCGGAGCGGGAGAGCGCCTCTCCATCCCCCACCGTGAGATTCAGGACGAATCCCCACAGGGCGCTCAGCGAGAGAAGGGGCAGGAGCAGCAGTAAGAAGATCTTGAACCGAATCGACCGGTCTCGAGAACCCATGCCCACTCGTCCCAACCTATGAGTGCGTGGAGGATCACGTCGCATCTCACATATGCGTGTAAATGCACCTCCGGAAGATCGCACAGGAGACTAGCATCAATTAAGGTTCTAGCGCATTGGTCAAGTAGCGCCGTAGTGGGATTACGTCCAAATTGTCGGGATTTCTTGTGATCCTTCGAGTACTGTCCGGGATCGTGTGGCAGCTCCCCGTGACCCGATCTCGGCCGGCCGGAACGGTCCGCGTATAGGGCCGGATCGCGCACGGTTATACCCCTGAGCTGGGACAATGTGTTTCCTGTGGGGGAGACGACCCGCTTGACAAGCCTTGTCGGGATGTTTGCAGGTCACATCTGGAACTCGGTTCGGGTGCTACCCGCCTGTTGCGGCCAGCCGTAATCCCGGTGAAGTGCTCATCCCCATCCCGCCCCATCCCGTCGCCCCCGCCGCGCGCCGCCGTGCGGTCCACTCCCGCGCGCCACCCTGTACGGCACAGCCGTCATTTCGGCCGCCTGAGCCTCTGGCCAGCCCCGTCCCCATCCCGTCGTCGTCCGCCGCCCCCTCGGACGGGCTCGTGTTCACTCCTCCCGGCCGCCCGGCCACACCTGTCCGCCTCCCCCGGGGCACCGCTCTGCCGCCCAGGTGTTCTCGACCGTCCTCGACCGTCCTCTACTGTCCTCCAGGCCGCCACCAGCCCAACCTTCGCCCCGTACACCCTCCCGCCTTCCCCATTGGGCCCCATTTGGCCCAATTTGGCCCCGTTCGGGCCTCCCGTTTTGGGCCCTCCCGCTTCGCGTCCTTCCTTCCCCCGGCCCCACCCCCATCTCCCGGCGGCCTCCGCCGTCTACATGGCCCGAGTTCCCCCGCCCACCCCACATCTCCCCAACCCCGCCCAAAAACACAGCCATCCCCAAATTGGCCGCAAAACTCTTCCGTGCCCCTAAAAACGCCTCCCCTCAATCCACCGATAGTCGCGATTACCAGATACCGCCAAATATCATGACAACCCACGCATCCATGTGGAGCATTTTCCCTCTCCCCTCTCCCGGTTCTCTCCCCAGGCCTTACCGTGCCTTCGAGAAAACAAGAAAACGGCGCCACATCCAGCCGGGAAAGGTAACCCATGCCAATCAACGCATATAAGCCCGCATATAAGACCATCGCCGCCATGTCCATGCTCCTCGTCGCCGCCACGTCATGCTCCTCCTCCGACACCCCTGCGGCCCCCCAGGCCGGGAACCAGTCGCAAACCCCGCAATCCACCCCCGCCTCGACCCCCGCCCCGACCCAGACCACCGCCGGCGTGTCCGAGAGCCTCCACCCCGTCACTCCCGCCGTCACCCAGGCGGCCACCAGGCTCGGGTCCGGCCTGCTGTCCACGGTGGACGGGATGAACAAGGCATACGGCCCGGAAACCGGCGCCTACGGCAATCTCACCGCGACACGGCGCGGAGCCGAGGCGATGGCCAAGGCCACCATGGACAAGCCGGGCTGTGCCGCGGTGGGGCAGTTGGATGTGCGGGCTCCCGCCGTACGGGACGCGCCGGCGGCGGTCGTGGCCTTCTCGTCGCCGCAGCGCTCGGTGACGCACGCGCTCATCAAGCTCCGGGGGAGGGAGGCCGTCAGGCGCTTCCCGAGGGCGCTCCGGCCGGAATGCGAGGTGTACACGGTGACGGTCGACGGGGCCTCGACGACGTATCACACGAGGGAGGTCGCCCTCCCGAGTCGTGGCGACCGGCTCCGCGCCTTCCTGACCTCGGCGGACGGCGCGGGGCTCGATCTCCAGATCGGATCGGTGGCGTTGCAGAAGGGTAACGTCGTGATGAACCTGCTCGTTGTCGGGTCAAAGCTCAGTAGAAGGGAATTGAGCAATCAAACCGACAACGCCTATGCCGCCCTGATGAAGGTGGTGGAGTAGTACCAAAGAGGGTAATATTCGTTTTCGTTGGGTGGGGCGATGGGGAGATTCGGTGGTCGGCAAGCAGGGCAGGGTCACAGGAAAGATTGGCCCCGGCCTGGTCGGGGAAGTCATGGTGTCGGTCCGCGGCGGCGTCGAGGCGTTCTACGCACACCCGACCCTTCCCGATGAGGAGATTTCCGTCGGATCCATCGTGGTCGTCGTGGAGTATTACCCGCCACGCACCGTTTATGTTGCTCGCGCGAGCATCTGAGCTCCTCTTTCCCCCAGTCCGGAGGCATCCATGTCCCTGGAACTCATGCTGACGATCGGCGCGGTCGTTGTCGCGCTCATCGTTCTTCTCATTCTCTTCAAAATGGTGTGGCGCGTGGCCGAGCCCAACGAGGCTCTGATCATCTCAGGGCTCGGCGCACGCGGACGCAACGAACTCGCCGACAGTCTCGGATTCAAAATCGTCACGGGCAAAGGCACCGCCGTCATGCCCGGATTCCAGACCGCACGGCGACTGCGCCTCGACAGCCGGGCGGCGAATCTCCAAGTCCACTGCGTCACCCAGCAGGGAATCCCGGTCCAGGTGCGCGGCGTCGTGATCTACAAGGTCGGCGACGACCTCACATCCATCGCCAACGCCGCACGTCGATTCCTTGACCAGCAGAATTCGATGGACGGCGCGATCCACGAACTGTTCACCGGCCATCTGCGTTCCATCATCGGCAACCTGACCGTCGAAGACCTCATTCTCAACCGGGAACGGCTCACCGGGGAGACACGCAGCAGCGCCGCCGACGAGATGAGCAAACTCGGCCTGGTCGTGGACTCGCTGCAGATCCAGGAGATCGACGACGAGACCGGCTACATCGTCAACCTGGGCAAGCCCCACGCCGCCCGAGTGGCCGCCTCCGCGCGGATCGCCGAAGCCCAGCGCGACCAGGAGGCTACCGAGGCCGAGCAGATCGCGGTGGCCAACAAGGCCATGGCCAAACGCGACGCGCAGATCAAGCAGGCGTCCTACCAGGCGGAGATCGACGAGGCGCAGGCCAGGTCGCGTCAGGCCGGCCCGCTGTCGGAGGCGTCCGCCCGGCAGGAGGTCGTCGTCCAGGAGACCCGCGCCGCGGAGTTGGAGGCGGCCCTCGCCGAACAGCGGCTCCAAGCCCAGGTGCGCAAACCCGCCGACGCCAAGGCGTACGAAACCGTCACGCTGTCCCAGGCCGACCGCGACGCGCGCATCGCCCAGGCCGAGGCCGAGGCCCGCGAGACCGAACTGCGGGCGGTGGCCCAGGCGTCGCAGGTCAAGCAGGCCGCCGCGGCCGAGGCGGAAGCCGTACGGCTGCGCGGTGAGGCCAACGCCGCCGCCACGAAGGCCGGCGGTGAAGGCGAGGCGCAGGCCGTCAAGGCCAAGGGCCTCGCCGCGGCGGAGGCCGCCCGGGCCCGCGGCCTCGCCGAGGCCGACGCGTCCAAGGCGAAGGGCCTGGCCGAGGCCGAGGCCATCAGGGCGCGCTCGGAGGCGCTCGCGCAGAACCAGGACGCCGTCATCGCACAGCAGCTCGCCGAGAACTGGCCTCACATCGTGGAGGCGGCGTCGAAGTCGCTGGGCAACGTCGACCACATGGTTGTGCTGAACGGCGCGCAGGGCATCGAGGAACTGCTCGCCAAGGCGCTCACCCTCGGCGGCACCGGGTTCGGCCTCGCCCGCACCCTCCTCGCCAACGTCACACCGGCTCAGGAGCCCTCCGCGAACGGCGCCGCCGCCGAAGGCGTCACCCCGATCAAGCCCGTCTGAGCCCGGCCCCGAGTCCGTCGGAGTGGTCCGGCCGCACCGCCGATGGTCCGGCAGCACCGTCGATGGTCCGGCAGCACCGTCGATGGTCCGGCAGCACCGTCGATGGTGCGGCCGGACCTTCGCCATGCGAGGTGAATCCTTCTCGACGTTCCCGGTGCCGCAGGCTATTGCATAGGAAGGTTTCCTATTTAATACTCCAGATTAGGTGAGGTACGGCCTGCTCTGCCGTGCCGCTCGACTCCGGCTCAAGGCCCCCGTCCGCCACTGCCTTGAGTGTGCACTCGCGCACATCGTCGTGCGTTCTCGGGCCCTAGCGTCTTCCCACTCGGAGGTCCCCGTGCTTCGACGCGTCCTCACTCTGGCCGCCGGCGTGGCCCTGGCAGGTGCCGTTGCGGCGACACCCGCTCAGGCGGCGTCACTCAACCCGGTCGAACGGCAGTACAGCCCGATCCACGCGGGTTCCTACTGCATGGCCAATGTGAGTCCCAGCTCGTTCGTCATGCTCTACCGGAGCACCGGCCTGGTATGCCTTCTCGGGGGCGGATCCGTGCCGGTGAATCCGACCGCGGTCTGCCAGTGGTTCAACCCCGGGGCGACCATTCTGAACGCCTACCCCGGCTACAGCGAGTCCCTGATGTGCCGCCTCATCCCCGCCTGACCGGGCCCGGCCGCTACGCGTAGACGCCTGACCGGGCCCGCCGGTGCCGCTACGCGTCGACGCCGCCGTCGACGGTGACGGCGGTGCCGGTGGCGAAGGCGCCGTCGGGGCCGGCCAGGTAGGCCGCGGTCGCCGCGATCTCCGCGGGTTCGGCGAAGCGCCCGAGGGCGTTCAGGGACAGTTGGCGGGCGGCGTCCACGCTGTCGGCGGGGTTCATGTCGGTGTTGGTGGAGCCGGGCTGCAGGAGGGTCGCGGTGATGCCGCGCGGTCCGAGGTCGCGGGCGATGCCTTTGGTGAAGCCGATGAGCGCGGATTTGCTCATGGCGTAGAGGGTGAGCCCGGGGGCGGTGACCCGGTCGGCGAGGTTGCTGCCCACGGTGATGATCCGGCCGCCGGGCGGCATGTGCCGTACGGCCTGCTGCACGGCGAGGAAGGCCGCGCGGACGTTCACGGCCATGGTCTCGTCGTAGTCGCTGAGGGTGTAGTCCTCGATCGGGCCGTGGGAGTAGACGCCGGCGTTGTTGACGAGGATGTCGATCCGCCCGTGTTCTGTGGCGACCTGCTGGACGACGGAGATCACGGTTTCCGGGGCGGCGAGGTCGGCCTGGATCGCGGTGGCCCGGCCGCCTTCCTGCTCGATCCGGGCGGCGACCTCGGCGGCCTGCTGCGGCGACGACCTGTAGGTGAAGGCGACGTCGGCGCCGTCGTGGGCGAGCCGTACCGCGATGGCCGCGCCGATGCCCTTGCTGCCCCCGGTGACCAGCGCGACCTTGCCGTCCAGCGGTTTCATGAGACGCTCCTCGTCACGGTCGGTGAGATGATCATTACACAGACCGTGACGAGGGGAACGGCGCCAGGCCGAAGAGCCTGAATCAGATCTGGATCAGACCTGAACTGAATCAGACCTGAATCAGACCTAGATCAGAACGTGGGCCTCGGGGTTGCCGGCGAAGGAGAACTGCGCGTTGCGCAGGAGTTTGTGGTCCTCGGCCTGCCAGGTGTGGGCACCCGCGTCGCTACCGCGCATGTAGATGAAGTTAAAGCGGTCGGACGAATAGATTTTGATGCCGTCTTCCTTGCAGCGCCGTACGAGCCGGGTGTCTTCGCCGGCGTTGACGGCCTCGAAGGGGATGGCGCGCAGCAGGTCGGCGGTGGCGAGGATGGTCGCGCCCTGGATGAGGTGGGCGTAGCGGTGTTCGAGCCCGGGGAGGCGGAACACCGTGGTGTCGCGGTGCGGGAAGTACGTGTAGTGCGCGCCCTTGCCGACGATCTCGGCGGCCGAGAAGTCGAAGGCGCGGACGAGGTCGCTCAGGTAGTGCTCACCGTAGATGTTGTCGTCGTCCATTTTGGAGATGAGGTCGCCGTCGGCGCGTGAGATGCCGAGGTTGAGGATCTCGCCGAGGGTGAGCGAGGGGTCGGCGGTGAGCACGGTGACGTCGGGGATTCCGGCGGCGCGGGCCTTGTCGGTGACGACCCCGGGATCGAGGTCGAGGCCGTGGAGCACCAGGATGAGCTGCAGGTTGCGGTGGCGCTGCCGGGCGACCTGGGCGATGGCGTGCTCGATCTGGCCGGAACGGTTGGTCGGCAGTACGACCGACACCGAGCGGGACCGCTGGACGGTGGGTCGGCCGAGCACCTGGAGCACCTGGTCGACGCGGTGGGAGAACAGGTGCTTGTCGAAGACCTCCCGCATCGCGAGGTGCGCCTGCCTGGCGCGGGCCTCGGGGCTGTTGATGAGGTGCAGCACCGTGTTGTACGCCTCGACCGGGTCGGTCACGAGCGGCACCAGATCGCCGAAGGTCTCCTGGATCGCGCGCGACCAGCCGGAGACGACGGGCGTGGAGCAGGCCGACAGTTCGAATACGCGCCGCGCGCACATGGTGGGCGAGTCGAGCACCGAGTTGACGTTGAGGAACACCTTGTACATGCGGTAGGCCGCGAGCATCTGGTCGTAGGGGAGTTCCCCGACGATGTGCGGCCGGTATTCCTCGGGCCAGGCGTATTTCTCGTCCACGTCGCCGTTGCGGGCGAAGATGTGCAGCCCGAGGTCGCGGATGGGGGCGAGCACGGTCTCCATCTGCTCGCGCCGCTCGGGGTGCTTGTCGCGGAAGTACATTCCGGCGAACACCACGTCGTGCAGCCGGCCCTGCCGGGCCTGGATGGGGTTGTGCACGCGGGGCTGGGCGGCGAACTGGAGCACGTCGACGCGGTCGTGGCCGAGCACCTCGCGGTATTTCGGCACCATGTCGCCGTCGCAGGTGAAGACGTAGTCGAACAGCTTGGCGGTGTCGATGAAGAAGTCGAAGTTCGGCGGGTCCTCCTTGTTCCAGAAGACCGTGGGGATGCCTTCCTCCTTGCACCAGTCGACGAGCGCGCGCAGTTCGGCCTTCGGCGCGTTGGTGCCGGTCATCTGATAGCGCCAGCGGCCCTGGTTGCCGTGCCAGGCCGATTCGCAGAACAGGATGTCGGGGCGGCGCTCGGCGAAGATCTCAGGCCAGTCCTTCAGCCCGAATTCGATCTGGTCCCACTCGTACTTGAAGGTCATCCTGGAGAAGTCGTCGAGGATGACGGCGACTTTGAGGTCGGGTCGCGCGATCGGGCCTTTCGGCCAGGAGGCGGTGGGCACGTCCACCTTCGGCGGGCGGGTCCTGGCGGCCTCGGCCACCTTCGCCACCTGGGCGGGCGGCGTGGGGGCCTTGCCGTCGGCGCGCATGGCGCGGGCGAGCCTGCCGGGCAGTTTCACGACCGAGGCGGGGTTGCGGGAGTCGGCCAGCACCTCGGCGACGCGGTACGGCCGCTGCACCTGTGTCGCCTGGAGTTTCCAGGTGGCGTACTCCGCTTTGGCCTCGGCGACGGCGAGTCGCCGTTCGAGTTCGCGGATGCGCTCCTCGTAGCGTTCGACGAGCTTGCGCTCCTCAGGCAGCCAGTTGACGGGACCGAGCCGCTTGTACAGGGGCTCTTCGGGGGTCTCGGAATTGTCAGCCATGCGTGCGTCGCCCTATCGAGGTCGGAGTGTGCCAGCCTACGGCGAAGGCCGTACGGATTAACGGGGATTCATCCCTTTGGTACGGCTTGCGCCGCCGGTGAGAGGTTGTCCCCCTTGAGCCAGGCCGCGATGACGCGGGCGATACGCGCCCCGGCCTTGCCGTCCCACAGCGGCGGCAGGTCACCGCTCGGCGTCGCGGCGCCGTCGGCGAGGGCCTTGTCGGCGGCGGCGGCCAGCAGCGCCGGGGTGACCAGGCGGTTGGTGCCGTGGGTGATGGTGACCGGCCGTTCGGTGTTGGGCCGCACGGTGAGGCAGGGGACGCCCAGCATGGTCGTCTCCTCCTGGACACCTCCGGAGTCGGTCACGACCAGGGAGGCGCCCCGGACGAGCGACAGGAAGTCCACGTATCCCAGCGGGTCCACGATGGAGAGGTTCTCGCCGCTGACCAGTCCGGCCTCGGCCAGGCGGGCGCGCCCGCGCGGGTGGAGGGGCACCACGATGTGGACGCGGCGCGCGACCTCGCGCACGGCGTCGACCAGCTCGCGCGCGGTCTCCGGCGAGTCCACGTTGGCGGGCCGGTGCAGGGTGGCGACGCCGTACCTCTCGGGGAGGGCCAGGCGGTCGCGCACCGGGGCGGGGTCGAGGGTCGGCAGCGCGGCGAACAGGCTGTCGATCATCGGGTTGCCGACGAGGTGCACCCGGGCCGCGTCCACACCCTCGTTCGCGAGGTGGGACAGCGCGTCGGGGGAGGTGGCGAAGAGCAGGTCGGACAGCGCGTCGGTGACGACGCGGTTCACTTCTTCCGGCATGCCCCGGTCGAAGGAGCGCAGACCCGCCTCGACGTGTGCGGTCGGGACGCCGAGCTTGGCGCATACGAGGATCGCGGCGAGGGTCGAGTTGACGTCCCCGTAGACCACGACGAGGTCGGGGGAGTGCCCCAGCACGACCTCTTCCAGGCCGGTGAGCAGGGCGGCGGTCTGCTTGGCATGGCTGCCGGAGCCGACACCGAGGTTGGCGATCGGCTCGGGGAGTCCGAGGTCGGCGAAGAAGACATCCGACATCAGCGCGTCGTAGTGCTGACCGGTGTGGATGATGCCTTGCCTGATCCCGATCCCGGCCAGGCCGGACACCACTGGCGCAGCCTTGACGAAATTGGGCCGAGCGCCCAGCACGTGCAGGACGAGGGGGTTTTCCCTCATTGACCTCGCCTTTCATGCGGAGTGGGGCAAACGTTGCCTATGGTACGGTCACCGCGTGGTATCCGATGCCAGGTCGCCAGACTCCCGCAAGGTCTCCGCTAAAGCGGCCAGAGCCGGTATAGGCGGCCTTCTCCGAGGGTTCGTTCAGCATCCGGTCATCGTTTCCCGGGTCGTCATCACACGGGTCAGATCCGACCCCATACGCGTCGCCCAGGCCGCAGCCGAGGCGCTGCCGCCGAAGCTGCGACCCGTCGTGGGCTCGGTCGCGTGGCCGGTCGCCCGCAGGGCGCGGGTGGCGGCCCGCAAGATGGCGCGCCGCATGGCCGATGGGCCGCTGGAGAAGGCGAAGCTGCAATACGACGGCGGACACATGTCCGCCGCCATCGCCACGCTCAAACCGCACGCGCGATGGCCCTTCATCCGCCGCAGGATGGCCCTCTACGAGGGCGAACTCGGCGCGTTCAGCTCCAGGCCGATCCCGCCGGGCCCCTCGGTGCACGTCGGCGACCGCGTCGAAGGCCGTGTACTGCACTGCGTCACGAACGCGCTGCCGTACACCCAGGCGGGCTACACCGTGCGCACCCACCGCATCGTGACCGCTCAGCGCGCCGCCGGGCTCGACCCGCACGTGGTGACGAGCTGGGGCTGGCCGATGCTCCAGGGGCACGCCGACGCCACCGACGGCGATGTCCTCGACGGCACGCCGTACTACCGGCTGCTGCCGAGCGGCGAGATCCCGCGGGACACCCGGGGCCGCATCACCCGCGGCGCCGAGGAGGTCACCGAGCTGGTGCGCAAGCTGCGCCCGGAGGTGCTGCACGCGGCGACCGACCACCGCAACGGGTCTGTCGCGCTGGCCGTGAGCGAGCGCACGGGCACCCCGTTCGTGTACGAAGTGCGCGGCTTCCTTGAGGAGACGTGGGCCTCCCGCGACCCCGCCCGGATCGGCAGCGAGCGGCATGTCCTGCACCGTGAGCGCGAGGCGTTCCTGATGCGTTCGGCCGACGCGGTGGTGACGCTGGCCGAGACGATGGCCGCCGAGATCGTCGATCGGGGGGTGCCGCGTGAGCGCATCCACCTCGCCCCGAACGCGGTGGACGACTCGCTGCTGACGGCGGACTACGACGGCGCCGCATTCCGCAGGTCCTTCAACATCGAACCCGACGAGATCGTGGTGGGCTCGGTGTCGAGCATCGTGGCCTATGAGGGATTCGCCACTCTTCTGTCGGCCGCGGCGCTGCTGCGCGACCGGGGTGCGCGCGTCAAGGTGCTGCTCGTGGGCGACGGAGTCGAACGGCCCGCGCTGCTCAAGCAGGTGAACGACCTCAAGCTCGGCAACATCGCGATCCTGCCCGGCAGAGTCGGGCCGGACGAGGCGCTGCAGGCCCAGTCGGCCATCGACATCTTCGTCTGCCCCCGTGAGGACCTACGGGTATGCCGGCTCGTCACGCCGCTGAAGCCGGTGGAGGCGATGGCGCTGGGCAAGCCGGTGGTGCTCAGCGACCTGCCCGCCCTGTCGGAGCTCGTGGGGTCCGACGGCGCCGGTCTGCTGGTGCCGCCGGGCGACCCCGCCGCGTTCGCCGACGCGTTGGCCGAGCTCAGCGAGGATCCCGCGCGGCGGGCCGCGATGGGTGAGGCGGGCAGAGCCGAAGTCGCGGCCAAGCGTACATGGAGCCGAATCGCGGAGACTTACCGTGAGATCTACCATTCCATACGTGGTTGATGGCGATATGAGTGCCAGATGGACCCCTCGGGTTTCCTGGGCGTTCAATCGCATTCGACGTGGCTCGTACGGAGTTGAGATAGCCTTTGCGACCATGAAGTGTTGTTCCCGACTCCCCACGGTCCTCACGTGAGCGGCTTCGATCTCGCCGTCATCGGGCTGGGATACGTCGGTATGCCGCTGGCCAAGGAGGCGACGGCCGCAGGTCTGAAAGTGATCGGCGTCGACGTCGACCCTCGCAAGGTCGAGGCGCTCAACGCCGGTCGCTCCTACATCGACGACCTGACCGACGCCGACCTTGACCACATGCTGGCCAACGGCTTCAGCGCCACGCTCGACCCGGCCGTGCTCGCGGCCAGCGGCACCATCGTCATCTGCGTGCCGACCCCGCTCGACGACGACCACAGGCCGGACCTGTCGGCCGTCGAGGGCGCGAGCGCGACCGTCGCCGCCCACATGGTCGAAGGCACGCTCGTCGTGCTCGAATCCACCACCTGGCCCGGCACGACCGACGAGGTCGTGCGGCCGGTGCTGGAGAGGTCCGGCCTCACCGCCGGCCGCGGGTTCCACCTCGCCTTCTCGCCCGAGCGCATCGACCCGGGCAACCCCAAGTACGGCCTGCGCAACACCCCCAAGGTCGTCGGCGGCTACACCGAGACCTGCCGCGACCGGGCCACCGCCTTCTACGCGCAGTTCGTCGAGCAGGTCGTGCCGGTGAGCGGCACCCGCGAGGCCGAGATGGCCAAGCTCCTGGAGAACACCTACCGGCACGTCAACATCGCCCTCGTCAACGAGATGGCGATCTTCTGCGACGAGCTCGGTGTCGACCTCTGGGAATCGATCGAGGCCGCCGCCACCAAGCCGTTCGGTTTCCAGAAGTTCCTGCCGGGGCCGGGAGTCGGCGGACACTGCATCCCGGTGGACCCCAGCTACCTGTCGTACACCGTGCGCAAGCTGGGCTACCCCTTCCGATTCGTCGAACTCGCCCAAGAGATCAACGAGCGCATGCCGAGCTATGTGGTGGCCCGCGCCCAGCGGCTGCTCAACCGGCAGCGCAAGGCGGTCAACGGAGCGCGTGTGCTGCTGCTGGGCGTGACCTACAAGCCGGACATCGCCGACGAGCGCGAGACGCCGGCCCTGCCTGTGGCCAGGGCGCTGCTCGATCTCGGCGCCGACCTGGCGTTCGCCGACCCGCACGTCAAGAGCTGGCGGGTGGACGGCGCCGACATCCCGCGCGAGGAGGACCTCGCGACGGCCGTCGCCGCCGCCGACATCACGGTCCTGCTGCAACCACACGCTGCCTTCGATCTCTCGCTCATTGAGGACAAGGCCAGGCTCGTGCTGGACACCCGAGGCGTGCTCGCCGAGGGTGAACGCGTCGAGCGGCTCTGACGACAGGGGGCTGCGCGCAGTGCACGTGCTCGTCATGACGGTGGTGCATCATCCCGAGGACGCCCGGATCCTGCACCGGCAGATCAGGGCGCTCGTGGACGCCGGGCATGAGGTCACGTACGCCGCGCCGTACACCTCGCGCGGGGTCGTGCCACGGTCCTGGGTGAACGGGGTAGACCTGCCGCGCGCCGCCGAGCGCAAGCGGCTCTCCGCGGTGCTGGCCGCGCGCAAGCTGTTCAAGCGCATGCGCGACAGCGTCGACCTGGTGCTCATCCACGACCCCGAGCTGCTGTTCGCGGTCGTCGGCGTACGCAGACGTCCGCCCGTCGTCTGGGACGTCCACGAGGACACCCCGGCCACGCTCTCGCTGAAGCCGTGGCTTCCGGCGTTCCTGCGGCCGCCCGTGCGGTTCGTGGCCCGCCTGCTCGAAGGTACGGCCGAGCGGCACTTCCACTTATTACTAGCCGAGACGGCCTATGCGGGGCGGTTCAAGGAGGCACACCTCGTCGTGCCCAACGAAACGTGGGTCCCCGACACCGTGACCGCTCCCGGCGACGACCGGATCGTCTACCTCGGGTGGCTGTCCGAGGCGCGCGGAGTCCGTGAGGCCGTCGAGGTGGCCAGGCTGCTTCAGCCGTACGGGGTGTCGGTGGAGCTCATCGGATACGCCGACCCGCAGAGCAGGCCGCTGCTGGACCAGGCGGTGGCCGAGGGCCTGCTGGAGTGGCGCGACTTCATGCCCAACGACGAGGCGCTCAAACGGCTCGACGGGGCCCTCGCGGGGCTGTCGCTGCTGCGGGACGAGCCGAACTACCGGCACTCGATGCCCACCAAGATCGTGGAATACATGGCTCACGGCATCCCTGTCATCACCACGCCGTCGCCGAGAGCGGTCGAGCTGGTCGAACGCTACGACAGCGGCGTGGTCGTGCCGTGGGAGGACCCCAAGGCCGTGGCGGAAGCCGTACTGCACCTGAGAGACGACCACGTGGGGCGCCGCTCCGCGGGCGCGAGAGGGTATGCGGCTGCTCGGGCCAATCATCACTGGCCCAACTCCGCGCGCAGATTCGTCGTCCAATTGGAAAGCTGGGCCGACGCCAAGAGCTGATCGCTCGATTTATCTCCGTCAGATCACGAGAACGGTAGTGTCCGAGAAGTGCGTTGGATCACGGTTCTCCTAGGAGTCGTCATTCTCGCTGTTGTGGCGGTTGTGGTGATTTTGCTACCCGATGCAGCAAGCGAGGAAGTGGAACCGAACGCCAGCGGGACCTCGGGAAGCTCCACCCCGTCGTCCTCGTCGGCCTTCACCGACCCGTGCGGCACCTTCGACACCAGAACCCGCACCCCCTACGCGGTCACGGGCTACTGGCTCGTCCCCACCGCCGACGAATGCACCTGGCGGCGCCAACTCGAAGCCATCCACAAGGTGGGCGGCGACACCGTCATCCGCATCGGCACCGGGCTGCAAGAGCGCCGAGTGGACCTCGACGGCCGCATCCTGAACCGGGAGGGCTCCGAGACCGACAGCCGGTATGCGCCGTGCCGGGAGGACGAGCTCACCTGCTTCCAAGCCGCGGAACGCGACCTCAAGCGGGCCAACTTCAACAACCGCATCACCACGACGTACGTCTACCGCACCGACGAAGCGTTCGGCCCGGACCTCCTCAGGTGCCCCGCCATGGAACGCGCCATCGTCACCGACAGAGCCGTCTTCCACCGCCTCGTCGCCCCCGCCGACGGCTCCGACGACCCCTCGTGCGACTTCACCTCCAAGGCCCGCGAATACCACCTCATCCTCGTCGCGGCCCGCGCCGACGACAGCCTGACCACACTGCTCGACGTGGCCGACCGCTTCAGCATGAAAGTGTTCCCCGCGCTTCCCCTCGCCCCCCGCGACCCCGAACGGTCCACCATCGCCGACCCCCGCCACATCGGAACCCTCACCACACTGACCCGCCGCATCCTGCAGGACTACGGCGCACGCCTGTCGGGGCGCGACTCGCTCGGCGGCGTCTACCAGCCGTTCGAACTGCAGATGCGCGACATGAAGGAGAACCACCCCACCCTCCAGGTCTACGCGGAACAACATCAGATCGTGGAGCAGGAGCTCAACGGCAAACCCATCCTCGTCAGCCCCTACCTCGACGCGCGCAAACGCGTCTCCTTCGGCGCCACCCCCCAACAGGCCGCCGCCGGCTTCAAAGCGCTCGCCCGCACCGGAGTCGGCATCATCGCCCCCCAAGACAGCCGGGGCACCGGCAAAGTCGGCCTCTTCTGGCCCGACCAGCGCGACGACGACGTGGACAAACTCCTCCAGCCCACCGTCGGCGAAACCACGTACGGCACCGCCTACCACGCCTCCACCCGCGACTACTACCGCGCCATGGCCGACGCCAGAGCCGACATGGTCGCCGAAGGCTACGACGTCCAACTCTGGGCGAACATCGAGGCCTTCGAACCGGCCGGCGCCGAGCCCTGCGGCAGCCAGGGCACCCGCGGACGCGCCGAGAAAGAACGGCTCGACAGCGCCGTCGCCCTCGCGGGACGCTACGTTTCCAAGGTCATCTCCTATATGTGGAGCGACTTCATGACCTGCGGCTCGCCGTCCCTCTCCGACAGGCTCGCCGCCGACTGGGACCGCCCCATCGCCGTCGACGCCGTGCGCAAAGGCCGCGACATCCTCGACGGCGTCGAAGTACGCGGCTACAACCTCGCCGGAGCCAAGATCTCCATTCGCTGGGAAGGGCTCGACCAGCCCAAAATCATCGACGTGGCCTCCGCGGGCTGGCATTCCGCAGTACCATCCGCCGGCCTGCCCATCGGCACACAGACCGCATGGGTACCCTTCGACTGGAGCGACGTACCGGACGACACGTGGATCAGGCTCCACGTCGTCGCCCCCGACGGCCGACAGACCGCGGAAGCCCTACACGTCCGCGTACCACGTTGAACCGCCACATCTTGGGAAACAAGGGATTTGATCGAATTTCCGCCTGAGTCTCGGCCGAAGCTGATTGCGTGTAACGTGCCTGACATGGTGCCGACCGTTCCTGTCAGCGTGGATCTGGTCGTGCTGACAGTCCGCTCCCAAGCGCTATGCGCCCTCGTGTGGCGGCGGGACCACCCCCCCTACACCGGGTGCTGGGCACTCTCGGGCGGGTTCATCAAGCTCGACGAGGACCTTCCGGCCGCCGCCGAACGCGTGCTCGCCGAACGCGCCGGCCTGCCCGGCGCGCCCGTCCACCTGGAACAGCTCCAGACATACGGCTACCCCGACCGCGACCCGCGCGAGCGCGTCGTCAGCGTCGCCTACCTCGGCCTCGCCCCCGACCTGCCCGCCTCCACCGAAGCCCACATGTCCTGGCGCGCCGTCGCCGAACTCACCGAAATGGCCTTCGACCACCGCCGCATCATGCTCGACGGCATCGAACGAGCCCGCGCCAAACTCGAATACACCTCCCTCGGCGCCGCCTTCTGCCCCCCCGAATTCACCGTGGCCGACCTCCGCAGGGTCTACGAGATCGTCTGGGGCCGCCCCCTCGACCCCCGCAACTTCCACCGCAAAGTCACCAAAGCCGAAGGCTTCCTCCTCCCCACCAGCCACACCACCACCCGCGACGGTGGCCGCCCCGCCAAGCTCTACCGCCGCGGCCCCGCCGAACTCCTCCACCCCCCCATGCTCCGCAGCCTCAAGGAATAACGGCCAACCAAAGCCCATACCTCTCGGAACCCGGCTGTATCGACCTGTCCCCGTTCGGGACCCGGCTGTGTTGGCCTGTTTGGCCTGTCCCCGTTCAGGAGTCGCCCGGCCTGGGAGTGCGAGGGGGCGCCGGTGCTTGGACTGAGGAGCGCCGGGAGCGCAGCGACCAGAGCGACGAGGGAAAGCACCGGATCAAGAGCCCCCTCGCCGCGACACGCAGTGTCGCCATCAGACCCGGGTCAAGAGCCCCCTCGCCGCGCGCCGGAGGCGCGCCATAAATACTGCTTGGCCAACGTGTCGGGAGTCGGTTGGGGTGGGGGACGAAGAACCGCGGAGCGGTTGGGACCATGGGACCAAGGGCCTCTTCACCTGCTCCCATATGGTTGGTCTATGCCACGTTTCCGCGCCATTCTGGATGGCCTTCCCGCCTACAAGCCGGGCAGGGCTGTGGTCTCCGCCGACGGCCGCTCGTACAAGCTTTCCTCTAACGAGTCCCCGTATGACCCGTTGCCCTCGGTGGTCGATGCGGTGGCCGCCGCCGCGAGTGAGATCAACCGTTATCCTGACCCTGCTGCCGCCGCGCTGACCGCGGCTTTGGCCGAGCGCTATGACGTCCCGGCCGAGCATGTCGCGCTCGGTGCCGGCTCGGTCTCGGTCGCCCAGCAGCTTTTCGAGGCCGTGGGCGAGCCGGGGGCCGAGGTGGTGTTCGCCTGGCGCTCGTTCGAGGCGTATCCGCTGTTGGCGGAGCTGTCGGGCGCGACGGCCGTGCCTGTGCCGCTCGCCGGGGAGGACCATGATCTCGCCGCGATGGCCGCCGCGATCACTCCGGCGACCCGCATGGTCTTCGTCTGCAACCCTAATAACCCGACCGGCACCGCGATCCGGGCCCGCGACCTGTCCGCGTTTCTCGACGAGGTCCCGGACAACGTCTTGATCGTGCTCGATGAGGCGTACCGCGAGTATGTCAGGGACGCCGATGTGCCCGACGGCCTCCTCTACTACCGCGAGCGGCCGAATGTGGCGGTGCTGCGCACCTTCTCCAAGGCGTACGGCCTGGCCGGGCTGCGTGTCGGTTACCTGATCGGCCACGCGCCGGTGGCGGCAGCCGTACGCAAGACCATGACGCCGTTCGCCGTGAACCACTTGGCGCAGGTCGCCGCGATCGCTTCGCTGGCGGCTGAGGACGAGCTGGCCGAGCGGGTCGAGGCCGTGGTGAAGGAACGCTCCCGCGTGCGGGAGGGCCTGGTGGCCCAGGGCTGGACGGTGCCGCAGACCGAGGCCAACTTCGTGTGGCTGCGCATGGACGACGCGCAGGGTACGGCTTTCGCGGAGGCGTGCGCCGAGGTGGGCGTCGCCGTACGGCATTACCTGTCGGACGGCGTCCGCGTCTCGATCGGCTCCCCGGAGGCCAACGATGTGTTCCTCGGCGCCGCGGAGGCGTTCAGGAAGACGCTCGGGGAGAGCTGAGCTCGGGTCCGCGCGCGGCCGGTGCCTCGACGGCGGGGCGCCGGCCGCGCCGTTCCGTGGAGACCACGAGGACGACGCCGAGCAGGATCACCAGACCTCCGGCGATCATTTCGGGGGTGAGTCTCTCGTCGAGGATCAGCATGCCCAGGATGACCGCGACGATCGGGTTCACGTAGGCGTAGGTGGCGACGAGCGAGATCGGGGCGTTCTTCAGCAGCCAGACGTATGACGTGTAGCCGAGCAGCGAGCCAACGGCGATCAGGTAGGCCATCGCCGTCCAGGAGGCGGGGGAGATCGCGGCGACGTCGAGCCGTTCGCCCGTGACCAGGCCGACCGCCGCCATGGCGGCTCCGCCCACCAGCATTTCGACGGCGCTGGCGGCGAACGGGCTGGCGGGCATCGCCATGCGGGCCGACATGAACGAGCCGATCGACCACGACACGCTCGCCAGCAGGATGATCACGATGCCGGTGCCGCCCGTCTCGCCAGTGTCGCCGACGAGCGAGAGCACCGCCACGCCGCCTAACCCGATCAGCACGCCCACCAGCGTCAGCAGGTTGGGGCGATCGCGGGCGGCGACGCGCAGGATCACCAGGAACAGCGGGACCACTGCCACGAGCAGGGCGGCCATGCCGGTGGAGATGTGCTGCTGAGCCAGCGCGATCATGCCGTTGCCCGCGGTCAGGAGCAGGACACCGACCAGGGCCGCGCCGCCGAACTGGCGCCGGGTCATGGCGAATACGGAAGGGCCGTGGCGGATCAGCAGCACGCCGGCGAGCAAGAGCCCGGCCGTGATGAAGCGCATCGCTCCGCCGAGAATGGGCGGAATCGTCTCCATGACGACCATGATCCCGAGGTAGGTGGATCCCCACACGATGTAGACCGTGGTCAGCGCCGCCCAGATCATCCAGGATGGGCGCGTGTCAGTAGCGTCTTGCCCCATAGGGCATGACCATATCGGGCAAGCGGGACATCGCACACGCGGGTATCGGGCCTTGAGACGCGGGCCCATGCCGTACGGATTTGATTGCGACGCTTCGCGTCGCGGCGAGGGGGCTCTTGATCCGGTGTCTTCCCTCCTCTCTCCGGTCGCTGCGCTCCCTGCGTTCGTCAGTCCAAGCACCGGCGCCCCCTCGCGCTCCCGGTCTGGCCGATAGCCCGGGAGGTATAGGTCCGGGCCAGGCAGGTTCCGGGAGGGAGGGCCTGTCTGGGGACAAATCCCGGAAAGTTGGCTACGCAAGCCGCCAGTGCGCACGTTCGGGTGGAGTGGGCGGTCTCAGGCCGATCTCGGGGTGAGATGCCATTTCGGCCTGGGTGAAACTAGGAAAAGGGCCTGTCTATGAAGGTCGGGACAGCCGGGTCACGGCCTGTTGCCTGGACGACCCCCTGAGCGAGACCGCGGACGAGACCGGGCCCGGACCGGCGAGCGGTCCGGGCCCGGGGTCTTCTCGGTGGGCACACCCTCC
>NZ_FNCN01000020.1 GCF_900100605.1 Sinosporangium album
CCGGCACAACCCACCACCGAACCCGCCGCCGCGTCGCCGACCCCGACCTCCGGATGGTGGTACTGAACGACAGGAAACCCCCATGGACCACCAAACGACCTACCGCTGGGCCCGATACCCCTTCACCAAGGAATGCCTCACCTGCCACACCTACGGCGCAACCCGCCGACCCGGCACCACCACAACCCAGGTATGCCACTACTGCCAAGGCGCCGGCTACGAGTACTTCACCGCCCCGCGCCGCTTCCCCGCAGACGCCGAGCTCCCCGCGGGCTGGCACTGGACACAACCCGGCAACCCCTGAAAACGCGTCAGGCGGACCGCTACCAGACGGCCCGCCCTTCCGCCACACACCGATTCGAACACCAGTCCCGACGTATATATATAGGGCCCACGAGCACGGTCGCCCGATCACGGGCGGAGCACCACGCGCCTCAGGAATTGCCGCTTGGCAGTGGTCGCCTGGTCGGCTCCTTTCCGGAGTCGGGCACCAGGAACAGCCACCTCTTCCAACGTGTGCAGGGAGGTGGCGTAGCCGCTCAGCTCCGCGCTGTACCGCTGCAAGAGACGGGCCATGTGTGCGGCGGAGCCGAAGCTGCCGCGCTCGACCTGTTCACGAAGTTCCCGCAGGGTCCGCTCGGCACGGCCGAGCGCCCGGGACAGCTCTGTGTGGTGGCTGTCCACGATGTTGCGGTAGCCGCGCGCGGCCAACTCGTCGGGAAGACGACCGCTGGGGGTCGTGGCCATGGTTACAGCCCCATCCGGTCGTAGATGCGGACAGCCATCTCACGGGCGAGCCGCCCGATCGCTTCCCCCGGGTAGAGGGCCGCAAGCTCGTCGAGCAGACCGCCGACGGTCTCCGCCTCGCCCGCGTTGAGGAGCGCGAGGCGCTCGCCGCCGGCGGTCTCCATCCGAGCGCGGAGGAACGTCTCGAAGTCGTTGAGGGAGATTGGCTGGCCGTTGGTCTGGCGCAGGGACGCGGACACAGGGGGTCCGGCAGGACGGGGCTTGTCCCATACGTTGATGTTCGGCTGAGAGTCGAGGTCGTGCACGACGTGCTCGTGTCGACGCTGAACCGGGCGGGAGGGGTCGCCTTACGGCGTGGGGGCGGTCATATCCCCACCCTATCAAAAAGATCTTGTGACAACGCGCATTGTCGTTAGTAATCAGATACGATCTTGAACATCCCGCCACACGACGAGATGAGAGCCACCGATGGGCCGAACCGTTCACGAAGACGCCGCCGCCACACTCCTTGACGACATTCTCACCACTCCTGAAGCCGCCGCGACGTTCGCCGAGATCCGGTCCCGACTCCGCACACAGTCGAACCACTGGTTCAACGACGGCTACATCGACGCCATCGGCCAGCTCCACGCCAAGGATCCGGCAGACTGGCCCGCCGAACAAGCGGCCGCCTTCACTCTGATCCACTCCCGCCTCATGGCCGGCACCTACATGCACCTACGTGCCAAGCTCGGCCAGCCCCCAGGCCCCGACGCCGACCGCACCGGCAACGCCGAAGCGCTGACCCGCCTCCCATGGCCACTCACCGCCCGCCTCGACCTCGCCCAGCAAGGCGCAGATCAAGACGGTACCCTCGCCTGGAGGTGCAGCGTCACCGCCGACGGCTGCTCCACCGGAACAGCCCTGCTGCCCGACTGCGCGAACGAGGCGCCCTCGCCCCTCACCACGGTCCGCAGCATCCCCCCAAGGACCGTGCCCCTAGAAGTCGGCTACACCATGCCGAGCCGTACCCTGCTCCACCTCCACCGAGACGGCGGCGTCGCCCGCTGGCCGCACAGATCGACCGATATCCACATCCTCGTGAACCTCGCATCCGGCTCGATCGATGACTGACATGCTTCCTGTCCCGGCCGCCACGGCGGCCGGGCGTGTAGTCCCGACCGCGCCCGGCGTCCCGCGTGACCGCAATCCCTACTGGGTGTACATCGACAGCCTCGAATCCGCCCACTCCCGCCGGAACATGCGCGCCAGCTTGGACCGGCTCGCCCGCATCATCGCAGGCCGCGACCCCGACGACCCAGCTACCGACGGCATCACCGGTGACGGCATCCACTGGCACCTATTCGACTACGCCCACACCATGCGTATCCGTGCCCGTCTCCAAGAACTCCATTGGAGCCCCGCCTACATCAACCTGCACTTAGTCGCCCTTCGCCGCGTCCTCCAAGAAGCATGGCGGCTGGGCATCATGCCCGCCGACGCCTACCAACGCGCCACAGATATCAAGAACGTGAAGGCCACCCGCCTTCCTACCGGGGAACACGTCCCTGACGAGGCCCTCGCCGCAGCCCTCGACATCTGTGACGCCAACGACACCCCCGCCGGGAAACGCGATGCCGCGCTGCTGGCCGTGCTCTACTCCACCGGGTGCCGCCGCGCCGAAGTCGCCGGGATGAACCTCGCCGACTACAACTCCGCCGAGCGTTCCCTGCGCGTCATCGGCAAACGCAACAAGGAACGCAAGGTCTATCTGGAAAGCGGCGCCGTCGCCCGCATGGAAGCCTGGCTCGCCGTCCGCGGAAAGAAACCCGGCCCCCTTTTCATCGGCTTCTACCGGGGTGGCCACCGCGCCCGCTTGGCGAAGGGCAGGTTTCTCCACCTGTCCGGGCAGGCCGTTGCCGACATCCTCACCCGCCGCCTCAAGCAGGCCGGCGCGTCGCGGAAGACCCCGCACGATCTTCGCCGGACGTTCATTGGCAACCTGCTGGACGCCGGGGTAGACCTGGCCACCGCCCAAGCATTGGCCGGGCACGACTCGCCCGTTACCACCGCCGCCTACGACCGGCGACCCGAACGGACCCGCCAGGAAGCGGTAGACCGGCTACGCCTCCCCGACCCCAAACCACTGAGACCCTGAACCCGGCATCAACATTCTCCATGTGTGACCCGAACCGGCGTGCCCGACTGTGACGGCTACCGCCGCGCCGTAGGCAACGCGCCACTGGTTCAGCCCCCGGAACGACCCTCTGACAGGCCGGTCGTGTGCGGATGCTGTGAACAACCCCTGTCATCATGCTCGACAGGGTGCCCGGCCCCGGCGGGGAGTGCTTCGAATGCCATCAGGGATGCGATGGCAGGATGCCCCCGCCGTGATGGCGGGGGCATCCCTTTCAGTGGCTAGAAGGCGGGTGAGGTCGGCAGGATGCTGCCGACGCAGCGCTTACCAGTGGTCGGGTCGTCATGGCGGATGATCGAGCCGACCGGGCGGCTGAACACGGTGCCGCACTGGCTGCATTCGCTCTTCTGCATCTTGGGGTTCTTGCTGGGCATGTTGTTTCTCTTTCTGGTCGTTGCTTGGTTGCTCCCTCCGGCTGGTTAGTCCGGAGGGGTCGTGTTCCTCCCGACACAAGAAACTATACCGCACTCATGCCCCTAAGTGAAGTGTCTCAGGCCATTTCTGCGGTGAAGTTTTTCGGCGCGCGACCCGCAACTTCCCACACAACCAGCGAACCATCCATCGAGAACAGGGCGGAAGTGTGGTATGGTTTTTCACATGATCCCCCACGGTAGCGATGCAGTAGACGGGCGAGGAGCCGCCGAGATCCTCGGCATCAGTTACAAGACCTGGCGCAACAAGGGCGGCGGCGCGGCATACGGCCTAGCCCCGCTCAACCCCGGCCGCAAGACGTTGCTCTACGACCGCACGCACGTCGAAGCCGCACGTGACGGCCAGCAGCCCCAGGCGCCGCCGCAGGGTTCCGACAAGCATCCGGCCGACCTTCTCGACGAGCAAGACGCCGCCGCGGAGTTGAGCGTGAAGTACGCAACCATTCGACACGACCGCGCTGCGGGGAGGCTGCCCGGCTGGACGGACGTGTGCGGCGTGGCCCACATCAAGCGGGCCACCCTCGATCGCGTGATCGCCGCCCGCCCTGGTCAAGGCGTCGGCGGCGGCCGGCCCCGCAAGCCCCGCTAGAAAGGATCAGCCGCAGGCGTCACCGGCGGATACGCCGGATCGGCATCGACAAGAAGGCCTCCGGCGCGGTGGGGGGTGTTCAGACTCCACGCGGCACACAGGGGTCTTTGCCTGCCACCGTACGGCTCGGCGCACCGTCCAGGGCAGAAGTCTGCCGACCCGGGGCACGTGGAGCTATGCCGCAGGTTCGCCGCCGAGGGGTGAAGTCGCCCGAGGCAGCACGCAGAAGCCCCCGCCGGCGCAAGGCCGGCGGGGGCTTTCACCGCTCTGCATATTCGGGTAACCAGCCCGCAGGGCGGTGGAGTATCCCAACCAAGCAAATGACCAGGACCCCTACAGTCTAGTCGGTGGACTGATTGATGATCTGGGAGATGCGTTGATGAGACAAGCCCAGCGCGCTGCCGGCGTCTCGGGTGCTCCAGCCATTGCCGATGAGGTGGTGCGCCGCGGTGCGCACGGCGTCGCGTTCGGCCTGCTCGGCGTAGGCGCGTGCGGTGCGTGCGGCACCGACTGCCTTGAGCGCCTTGTCCAATTTCGGGTCGGCCGGGGAAAGATGGACGCCGACGGTGCCAGACGTGGGGCCGAGCAGTTCGAGCACGCATTCGAGGGCGTTGTTTCGAGCCTCTTTCCAGGT
Source organism: Sinosporangium album (assembly GCF_900100605.1). Lineage (GTDB taxonomy): Bacteria > Actinomycetota > Actinomycetes > Streptosporangiales > Streptosporangiaceae > Sinosporangium > Sinosporangium album. The sequence goes on from NZ_FNCN01000020.1 coordinate 4,578, forward strand.
CGAGCCTTGAGCTCGGACGACTTGGCCGTCCGGGAGGTCGTGCACGGTGGCGGTCCAATACTTGCCGGTTCGAGTGGCAGTTGCGCGGTAAACGGTGGCCTCGACTTCGGCTTCGGTCTGATCGAGGTTCTCGGGAATGTCCGCCTGGTCGAAAATGGCCTCGATGTATGAACTCATGATGACAGGCTATATGCATAGACAATTTTTGTCTATCGAACTAGGCAAGAGGTGGTGCAGCAAAGCGAAATCTGATCAGTCCTCGCAACCACGCCGACTACTTCAGTACTGCTGAAGGCAAGACTGAACCGCACCGCCCGACTTCCGCAGCACCAACCCCCGCCCCCTTCCCCGTGATGGAGCCCTCTATGAGCAACTCCGCCGCCCAGCCCGTCATCACCACCGAGGTAGCAGGTGGACGATCCGCCAACCCGCCGAACCCAACGCGAGGTTCGCCCCCACCGCTTGGGACGGCCAGATCGGCAAGAAGGTCCCGTTGACGTTCGACGAACGCCGCATCGGGGATGCCGTTCTGGTCGCCACCACCGTCTCACCGGACGGCAGTTCCGCTGAGCTCACCTACGAATGGAGGCCGCTCTTCAACTCTTGAAGGGCTCCCACTCGGTCTCCATGGCGTTCTCGCTCATCCCAGAGGCCGGGCTGGTCGCCCGCGCGACCGAAGAGGAATCCTGAAATGTTCGGGCCGTACGAAGACGAGCACGACACCTACGGCGAGCCCCTCAACCAGGAATGTCGCGCGCTCCACGCAGCAGGGCGGGTTGAGTCCGGCGACCCTGAGCGGCTGGTCTCCGGCACCCGAGCCCGCCACCTGCTGGCCGCGTGTGAGCAGGCCGGGGTCGATCTCGGCGCCTACGACCGGCAGGTCGTCGAATGGCTCGCGATGTGGGAGCCGTCGACCGTCCAGGTGATGATCGGGATCATCAGCCGCGCACACCAGGCCGGACGTGCCGGCATGCCGCGCACGGTCCCCACGACGGGCCCCCACCCGTGCCCGAGCTGTGGGGCCGCGCCTGGACAGCTTCACGGCTGGGGGTGTTCGACGGCGCGCTGCCCCGAATGCGGGCAGCAAGCCTTGAGCTGCGAGGACCACACCAACAGCCGGGCGGTGTGGTCCGGGCGGTTCCCTGGCGAGGTCGAGGTCGAGATTTACGGGCTGGAAGACCTCAACGACCTGGGGCGGCGCGCCGAGCGCGGCGAGTTCGTGTGGGACCGCGCAACGCAGCTTTGGCGGCGCGCATGACTCGTCCGGGGTAAACCCCACACAGCCGTCCCCCAGGGTGCCCAACCGGAGGGTGGCCCACTTCTATATCGGGCGCTGACGTTAAGCCGCAACCGCCCATACCGTGCCCATCCCCGCGCAGGAAGGCACACCCATGCCCCAACACCCCGCTCCCCCTGACGGCCCCGCGCTCTACTACATCGGCAGCAACGGCACCGCGTGGCGTCTCGACAAACTCGAAGAAAGCCCCGACCTCCTCGACGGCCGCGAACGCGCACTCGCCGAAGGACTGATGGACCACGCGCGCACCCAACTCGACAGACTCGACCTCCCCCTGACGCGTGCGCCCCAGCGAGAGCTGGCAGGAGAGGACAGCGTGGCCACCGACTGGATCACAGAGTTCAAGGCCAAGCTCGGCGAGGCTGAAACGCTCGCCAAGAACGTCCTCAAGAACCCCGGCTCCTGCTACGAGAGCCGCGACGCCGACATCTTCCTAGGCCGCGAACCCCACAGCGTGCTGCGCGCCGTCGCTGCCCAACGAACTGTCCTCGACGCCCTCGAAACCGCCTACCGTAAGCGCGGCACAGAACCCGACAGCCCCGACGCGCTGATGCTGCCCGGCCTCGAACACGCCGCCCGCGCACTCGCCGAGCAGTTCACCGACCCCGCCCCGGCCATTCGCGCGTGGCTGGAGCAGTTCGCGGACGACTACATGACCGGCCGCCCCCGCTCAGTGCCGTCCTGGGCCCCCGCCATCGTGGAGGAGATCTCCATCAGCGCCGCCTCCCACCTCAACGACCGGGGCGTGGTGTTGTCGGCCAAGCTGTACGACGGCACCACGATCGCGACCGAACCTCTGGACGTGCCCTGATGCGGTACGTACTCCACAACGACGGCTACCGGGACTACTACTGCACGTGGTGGACCAGCGACCCCATGGACCAGCTCCCGGTCGACCTCGACCCCCGCTACCCGGCCCCGGACTCGAACGGGCCGATCCCGGGCACCTGCCGAAACTGCGACCGACGCGGCGTCGCCGTCAAGGTGCCGCCCCTGCCCGCCGACAAGGAAGCCGCGGCGGCAGAGTTCGTCGAGTGGGTGCGGGCGGCGATCAGGGAGCAGGCGGGCAAGCCTGGCGTGTGGAACGGGCACCGGTGCGAGGCCGACGTCGCGCTCCTCGAATGGCACGCCCCGACCACGACGGTCGTCTCACGCGGCCCGTTTGAGCAGCCGAGGTGCGTGCAGAAGTGCCACGAGTGCGGCGGCGACCCCTACCCATGCCGCACCCTGCGGATGGTCGCCGCGCCCTACCGGTTCAGCTACTCGGGACACAAGAAGGAGTGGTTGTGAGCACCCAGCCCGACGAGCCGGTCTATACGGTGATCAGCGCGGCCGACGCGATAGAGGCCATCTCCCTGGAGCAGATGCGGATGAACAACCGGATCCAGGCCAAACTCCACAACCACCCCCTCGTGGCGGAGATCAGGCAGCGCCGCCACGACGCAATCCTCCCCCACGGTGCCTCCAGGGATGCGGTCGAACAGACCATCACCATGGAGCAGGCGCGCGACCTGGAGGCGTTCCTCAACCTGCTGAGAGGTCTCTACCCGACCGCGCTGGTGCCAAAGCTCGGGCCGCTCACCCCTGGCACGCACCTGTTCACCCTCTACGGGGTGCGGGTAAAACTGGAGCCGCTACCGCCCGTGGTCGCCGAACAACGCGGCGGGAACGGCGTGGTGGGGATGCTGGAGATCTGCGCCCCGCTGCTGCCGCCCGGCACATGTCCAGGCCCCGCCGCCTACCGGCTCGTGTCCAGCGAGCTGGACGACCAGGCGGTGGCCGAAATGAAGCAGGACCTCGCCCGGGAGCTGCGGGAACCTCATATCGTGCTGGACCTCGGCGCGGACGACCTGCCCCCGTGGATACACCCGGATCCCAGATACACCGGGCCCGGGTGGCGGTTCATCGTGGGCGTCACCGTCAAGGCCGTGCCCGGCAGGACCGAGTTCGTGGTGCTCCGGCCCGTACCGGGTTCACGGCCGATCGGGTCGTTGGACGGGGAGTGGATGCGCCGTCCGAGCATTCCGGTGCATGCCGTGCTGATCAACGACCACGTCGCCAGAGTGATCGGGGCGGAACCGACCGGCCATATCGAGGTCAACGACGCCGGTCAGATCGCCGAGGTGTACGAGGTGTCGGCGTGACGTGGCGTCGCCTCCTGAACATCCCCGGAGGCGTCTACCACGCGCGAGAGGCCGAGGAGGGCAGGGCGTGAAACACGACTTCTACCGCGACCATCACGGTCGGCTCATCCTCACTGACATCGACATCCACGAGTTCTGCGAGTGCAAGCGGTGCGGCGCGTTCTGGTGCATCTTGTGCCGGCGGGACCGGCTGGATGAGGAATGCCATGTTCGGGGCAGCCGTGCCGAGCGTCGCCGCGCGGCCAGAACCCTCAGGGTGGCCTATCGGGCGCGGACTCGCAGCAGGGCCAGGAGAGCGAAGCGGTGAACGAGAAATCCGTGAACGTCCCCGGGAACGTCTACCTCGCGTGGGGCAAGGAGTGCCTGCCCCTGACGCCGCACGGCCGTTACAGCTTCCTGGGGAAGACGCGGACGTACTCTCCGCGGTCGCGCCGCACGCTGCGCCGCATCATCCTGTGCGCCGGGCAGTGCGGCCTTGACGTCGCGGTCGAGCACGACGGCGGGCTGCTGCACCGCCTCACACTCGTCACGGTCACCGGGCCGGAGAAAGGGGTGGCGCGTTTCGTCCGGCATATGCGGCGTGTGATCCCCCGGGTCGGATACCAGCCGTGGAACCGGACAGCGCCCTGCAACGAGATGAGGAACGCTGATGGTGTCACGCCGTAACGAAATACGAGGCCCGCTCGACAACTCGGCAGATCTGCCTTTGGACGCGATCCGTGAAGAACTGATCCACTTGTGGAACGACATGTGCGAGGCGCGGCTCAACGCCTACGAAGGGTGCTGGTCCGGTACGTGCGAAAACCTTGAACGTCGGATCAAGCTCCTGACACCGCTCGTCGGGCCGATCTCGTGGAAAGAGGTGCAGGTCGAGCTGCTAGCGGAGGAGGTCTTCCAGCGGATCCACGCCGACATGGGTTACACGGTCGTCGTCGACATGGACGAGGTTGCGCACGTGCTGGCCGAGAATGATGAGCCCCTGATCAGGTTGACCGGCAGCCGACGCCACATCGAGCGGCTTGAGCGGGACCGTCAGACACGCCTTGCGGCGGTGCGCGAGCACTGGCGTACCCGGGCGGAAAAACAGTCATCGAAGGGAAGGTGATGGCGCGTCGGCCGCGCCGATGGGCGCCGCGGGGCGGTGGCTGGCGTTGCGTCTTCGACGGCGGCGGGGAGGCGGTGTGGATGCGCCGCGAACCGGACGGGACGGTGACCGCCTCCGTGTACGTCGACCTGAACCCGGGCGACCGCAGAAACGGGATCTGGACGTTCAACGCCCCCTGCGGCGCGGGGGTGCTGTGGTGGGTGTTCGAAAAGCCCTACCAGGTGCTGACCCTGGTGTTCCTGGAACCACCGTACGGACCAGGGTGCGGCCGTCCGGGCGGGTATCAGCCGCTCCCGCAAGGACCCCGCCGCCGCGCGCCACGGGTCCGGTCGGCGTCGCGGGCGGCGAAGGCGCTCGGCGCGGGGCAGCGGCTGCCCCGCAAGTTCAGCCGGCGCTAGCGGGAGGTGTGGCGTGCGAGGAGCCGGAGGAGCTTCCCGCCAGCGACCAGGCCCGCCATCGCGTCCGCGTAACCCGTCAGCGCGTCGCACTCCCGCATCAGATCCGACCCGACGGCCGGGGCGGTCTTGCGGCTGCGGCCGCGCTTGGCGGGTCGGCCTCCCGCCGCCGTCCAGGCGCGCGTCAGGCTGAAGTCGATCTCGATGTCGCCGGTGACCGGAGCATCCGGCAGCCGCGGCCACACCCGGACCGTGGCCGGGTCTACCTTGAGCGCGGCGACCGGGTCGCGGCCGGCGGCGGCGGCTTGGACCACCGCCGCAGCGGCCAGGGCGTAGCGGATGCACGCGGTGCGGTACGGCTCTTCCAGCGCGGCGGCGTGCGCGGCGAGCACCTCGCCGAGTTTGGCGGCCTGCCGGTCGACAGCCGCCTTGTATCGGGCGGCAGCCTGCTCGACCGCGCGGCGTGCCGCCGCCGCGGCCCGGTCCCGGCGACCGACAGCGCGTGCGATGTCAGGGGACAGCGGGACGTCGGTCGGCTTGGGAAGGGAGGGCCAGCCGACCTCGGGCAGCGCCTCGGCGAGGCCGGCCAGCCTGCCGGCAGCGGCATCCGAACCGGTGATTTCAGCGGACAGCGTCGAACTCACCGCGCCGAGCCGGGCGAGGGCGTCGTCGACGGCCGATGGCCACACCTCGACGCCGTCAGGGTGGGGCGCCGCCACACCCTGGTAGCAGACGGCGTAGGCGTCCCAGAAGACGCGGTAGTGGTCGCGGCCCGCGTCGGTCAGGTGCATCCGGTAGGAGTACCGGCCGTCGGGGTTGTCGCCGACCCGCATATAGGGGGCGGGTTCGCGGCCGGTGAACTGCTCCCAGGCCCCGCCGCTGTAGCGGACGGCAAGCCCGTCCTGACCAGCCTCCCACACCTGCACCATCATTCCCCAGAGGGTCTCCGACAGCATGCCCTTCCGGCGGGTGCCGGCGCGGCCGACGTCAAGCCCGCCCGCACGGCACGCCGCCCGGCCTTGCGGCGTCAGCTTCACGTCCAGGTAGTACTCCGCGAGGATCGCCGGCCGCGTGCGCAGCTGGACGAGGTTGTGGTCTGGAGCACCTTCAGGGTGGATCCGGTGCCCTGGCTGCGGACTCCGGCATCGGCGAGGGCCTGCTGCAGCTCCCCCAATGACGCACCTTTGAAGGTGCCTACCGGTCCGTACTCGATCCACCGCCACTCGGCGGCCGACACGGCCCGCTCGCCGCGCGACCACGCCCCCTTATGCCACCGTTCGGCTTCCTGGTCGGCTCGGTAGATGATGCGCATGTAGGTCTGCTGGCGCTCGTTGAGTGCTTGCCAGGCAGCCAGAGCTTTGTCTTGCGCGGCCATCTGTGCGTGTCCCTCACGATCGGAGAAGCAGGGGGGCGGCCCGAGGCACTACGGGGGTTTCCGTAGTGGCGAGCATAGATCAGCCGTATGCGGCGCGGGCGTGTTCAACGGTCCGGGGACACCCGGCGAGGCTGGACAATAGACGGCATTGTGCTCACAACGCCCACGCTTCCGTTCGCCGCGACGCGCATGCCGCTCGGCGACATCATGGTGTTCTACCTCGGCCCGTCGCCGCGGCTGACACCGGCGCAGGCGCGGGAGTTCTCCGACCAGCTCCGCAACCTCGCCGACAACGAACCGGAACGGCTCGGCGCGGCGTCAACGCCGAGTTGACGCCGGACGCCGCGTCACTGGAGTGACGCTTGGACGCGTATCCAGTCGACGGCGGGGTCGACGGCGTGGTCGCGCGCATCGGCGGTGGCCACGACCCATCGGCGGCCGGTCGACGGCTCCACGATGAGGTCACGGGCTCTCAGCGGCTGTTCGGCGGGGTCGACCGCGAGCACCCACATGCCGGGCCCGTCCCGCTCGCCGTCTTCGGCGGGTTCGGCGACGATGCGGCCCGGCCGCTCCCGCCCCGGTGCGCCCCAGCCTGACGGGGAGCGGGTTCCGTGCCCGTCGACCGTGACCGTCGCGCGGCGTACAGCGAACAGGGTGGTGGGCAGGATCACCGCCACGGTTCCTCCCGCAGCCACCAGCCTTCCATGGGGTGGGGCGCGATACCCGGCTGCTGGTAGGCGCCGCGGCGTTTCCACCGTTTCAGCGAGTCGACGGTAGGCGCCGCCCCCGCCCCCCCGCTGCCACTGCTGCTGGTGGGGGTGTCTTCGTAGGTGATTCCTTGCCCTTCGACGTTCACCTGCCGCACCAGGCGCGCGCCGGGCACGTTCTGCGCCAGGCGCCGCACCATCGGCGAGGCTGCGGCGGCGGCGGCGACGAACCGGGAGAGCGCCTGCCCGTACACGCGGTCGGTGGCGGGGTCGAGCCCGGCCCGGTAGGTGACCGTGTACAGGCCGGTCGGGTGCCCGTCCTGCCCGCTCTCCGGCGCGGCGGACTCCACGGCGATGACGGGGTCGTAGGAGAGCTGCCAGCCGCCGCGCGGGCCCGGCCGCACGCCGGTCTCGGTGATGGTCTCGGGTGTGGGGAGCTTGCCGAGTTCGGCGGCGGCCTGGGCGAGCGCGTCGGTGACGGCTTCCTCAATGGCGGCGCGTTGGGCGGGGGCGAGAGGAAGCGGCAGGCCCGCGCGGGCCGCTACTCGTTCTGGGATGACCGGCCAGTCCGCCAACGTGTGCGGCCCCTTCTCCTGCGTGTTCCTGTCCGGCGGCGCAGCCGCGCGGCGCGGGCACCGAGGATCCCCGTTTCCAGGTGCCGCGCCGCGCGGGAGCGCCGCCGGACGCCCCCGTGGTCAGGAGGGTGCCATGCGGGCGCGGATACGGTCTGCCTCCGCTCTCGGGATGCGGGCGCCGGCGTTGTACCGCAGCGATTGGCCGTAGGTCTGGGCGCCGTCGAGCAGGTACCGCTCCAGTACGCGGCGGGTGACCACCATGTAGCTGTATTGGGCGCCGGGGTCGGTGAACAGCTGGTCTGGGTCGGCGGGGGTGCCGTCTTCCCACCGCAGGTCGTAGGTGGGGGCCTGCCCGAACGGGGAGGTCGGGGGCGGGGTGAGCGGCGGTTCGTAGACAACCGGTTGGGGTTGCGGCGTTTCGGGTGGGGTGAGCGGCGCGGCTTGGCTGGTGTGGTCCTGGGACGGCGTCGGCGCGTCGTCGTCGGGGGGTGTGAGCGGCGCGGGGTCCGCGGTCGGCGGCGTGTCGGGGGGCGCGGGTGCCGGGTGGTCACCGGGGTCGGGTGCGAGCGGCGCGGGGTCGGCGTCGGTGGCGCGGCGTTTGCGAGGTGGTGCCATGTGTCGCTCCTGAGCTGGGCCGATAGGGGCGGATGCGTCGGAGCGGGACGGTAGACCGCCGGGTTTCCTACCGTCTGCTTCCGCACGCCCCCGCACCGCCGCAAACCAGATAGACACCACTCAAAATCAGCGCTATAGTTTGAGTGTAAATCGGGTCGCAAGCGGCGCACCCGGTTGCCCCCACCGGAAGGAACCCCCACATGAACCTGACCGACGAACAACACGCCATCGTCGAAGCCGTCGCATCCGGCAAACACACCGTGGTCGAGGCAGGCGCCGGTGCCGGCAAGAGCAGCACCGCCCGCGCCGTCGCCCACGCCCTGCCGGGCAAGCGCATCCTCTATACGGCCTTCAACAAAAGCGTGATCTTGGACGCTAAGGACAGGATGCCGCGCAACGTCACCTGCTCCACCGTCCACAAGCCCGCCTGGCACGCCATCCCCGAAAGCCACCGCCACCGCCTGGACATCCCCCAGCGCCAATCCGGCCAGCAGATCGCCCGCTTCCTCGGCATCACCCAGGCCGTGGTCATCGGCGACGCCAAGTTCAGCCCGGCCCAGATCGCACGCCTCGCCAAAGAAGCGGTCATGGCCTACTGCAAGTCAGACGCAGTCGAAGTGCTGGATGAGCACATCCGCATCCCGCACGGCATCGCGGGCGAAGCCCAGATCCGCGCCTACCAGCAGAAGATGCGGCCCCACATCGACGCCTACCGGGCCGACATCCGCGCCCGCGACGGCAAGCTCGCGTGGACCGGCGGCATCTACCTCAAGTCCTACCAGCTGCGCCTCATGCGGCAGAAAAACCCCAACCTGGGGTACGACATCGTCCTGTTCGACGAAGCCCAAGACATCAGCCCGGTGATGAGGTCGGCCTACATCGACCTCCAGCAGGCGTCCGGCAGCCAAATCGTCGCGGTCGGGGACAGCGCCCAGCAGATCAATGAATGGAACGGGGCGGTCAACGCCCTCCCCCAGATCCGCGCCGACGCCCGCCTGTACCTGACCCAGTCGTGGCGCTTCGGACAGGCCATCGCCCTGCTGGCGAACACATGGCTCGGCATGGCCGAAACCCCGCTCTGCCTCACCGGCAACCCCGCCATCAACTCCACCGTCGGCACCGCCCCCTCCCCCGACGCGATCCTCACCCGCACCAACGCCACCGCCATGGAAGAGGTCATGGCCGCCCACCATGCGGGCAAGGTGCCGCTGCTGCTGAAGGGCTACAAGGAGATCCGGGACATGGCCTACGCCGCCCGCGACCTCCAGGCGGGCCGCCCCGCCGACCACGTCGAACTCGCCGGATTCCAGTCCTGGGGCCAAGTGCAGGACTACGTAGACCAGGAGGTCGACGGCGGGGAACTCGCCACGTTCGTCAACCTCGTCGACACCCACGGCTGCGACGCCCTCATCGAGGTCGCCGACAAGTACCGGGAGGTCAAAGAGGGCGACGTCACCATCTCCACCATCCACTCCTCCAAGGGCGGCGAGTGGCCCACCGTCCGCGTCGCCGACGACGCCCGCACCCCCGACGACGACAAGCCCCTGTCCCCCGAGGAGATCCGCCTCAACTACGTCGCGGTCACCCGCGCCCAGCACCACCTCGACCCGGGGCCGCTCGGCAAGGTGTGCGCGCCTCCCGCCCTCCGCCACCTGCGCATCGCCTAACCCCCTCCCACAGTCCGGTGCCCGCTCGGGGGCGGGCACCGGCCCCTCTCCCCTCCCACTGCGAAAGGCCCACACCCCCTCTCGCTGACAGGCCGGACTCGCCCATGGTCGACGGGTGGCTCCGGCGAGTCCGCACCACTCACATGGAGTAGCAACATGACCAAGCTCAATCGCCGGCCTGGTGAAGAGCGCGCTCGCGCCCACCGGCGCCGAGCTGCACCACGACGTCGAAGCGCTGTACCAGGAGATCCTCACCGGCGGTCCGGACGCGGCCTACCGCGCGACCCGGGACCAGCTCGTCCACGAACTCGAACAGCTCCGCGAAGAGGTCGCAGGGCTCCGCGCATCTGCCCAGACACCGCCGAAGGTGTACCTCGCGATAGCAGGCGAGCACGGCGACCGGCAGATCCAGGTGTTCGCCCGGCAGGAGGACGCTGAAGCTTACGACCCGGCCCACACCGTGCAAGAGCGGGAGGTCAGCTTCGCGGCGATCGACGCCCGCACATGGCACAAAGCGACGTGGGTTATCAGTGTTCCCGGCGCTTTCGAGCAAATGTTCGACCTGGTCAACGCGTTCCCCACCCAGGTGAAGAGGGAGGTGCGTGATTTCGACGGCGAACCCGACGAGGTGGCCATCTCCTGGTGGAAGCACCCTGAAGGGTTGCGGCCGTGGGTGGTGGAGTTCGAATGCTGGAACCAGGGTTCGATCCGCGCGGCGTGGCAGGACCTGCGAGGCAGGATCATCGCGTCCGGCGGCGCGGTCGAATCGGTACTGAAGCAGCCGCCTTACACCCGCACGTGATGGCAATCGGTGTCGAAGCAAGGGACTACGTCGTCAAGGTGCGGCGCGACCTTCTAGCCCCCCGGGGGGTGCTCTATGGGTGTCACATGCCCGTCTTGTCATGGCCGCGGCGTGGTGCCGGAGCCGAAGGTGTGCGAGCTGCCCGGATGCGGCCGGGAGTTCCGGTGGCAGGACGACGGCCGTAACCGGGTCCGGCCGCGCGCCGATGCCCGCTACTGTTCGGCGTCGTGCCGGAGGGCCGCGGCGCAGCGCGCGTACCGCGCCCGCCAACGCGAGTGATCGCATAGCTCGGAAGGTATGCGATCACTTTTCCGGGGGTTCGGGAGAACCCCCGGAAATTCGGATGTGGGGTCTGGCGGAGGCCGGTAGCGTTCGGTGCAGTTCGCAAGGCCTGGAAAGGACACGGGTCGAACGGCATCGGTTACTGTGCAGAAAAAGAATTCCGGTGCCTGCGCCATATCCGTGTCTTTCCCCGGCTCTGCGACCTGGTCAGGTCTGGTGTCGGTGCGGGTCGAAGCCTTGTCGGTTACCACTGTTAATGGGGATGTCGCGGGTTCGAATCCCGCCGCACGCTGAAAGGCGTGCGTAGCTCAGCGGCTAGAGCGCCTAAACCCGGTGAGCGTACCCATATCCGCGCCGATTCCAGACCTGACCCCTATCTTCGTCAGCCCTGCCGGGGGCGCGGGTCGAATTCCGGCCGGTTATCGCAGGTTCGATTCCTGTCGGGACCAAACCCCTCTGCGGGGAACCCGACGCCCATTGGCGGGCACCCGGCTGAAAGCGCCACATCCGCGCCTCCGGCAGGGCTGACGAAGAACACGCGCCCGGAGGGGCGGGTCGAAGTCCATCGGTTACCGGGAACCGCAGGTCGCGGGTTCAAGTCCCGCCACCCCGCACGGGGTGTAGCTCAGAAGGTTAGAGCAGCAGTTGAAAACCCGGTGGACGCTCCCCATATCCGCCCTTCCCCACATCCGCCCCCTGCGGGGCGGGTCGAACCCAGGAGACCAGCATGGCCCGTGACCCCCTCGCCGCCGTGTCCACCCTCACCACCCCGCAGACCCAACTCATCCCCGGCCGCGCCGACCAGGTCCGCAACGCCGCCGACGGCTACGTGTTCGCCAAGGACACGTGGCAGCGCGTCGAGGACTTCATCCTGCTCGGAACATCCGGCGGCACCTACTACGTGGGTGAGGACAAGCTGACCGCCGACAACGCCGATGTGCTGTTCCAGGCGATCACCGAGGACGGTCCGCGTGTCGTCGCCCTCATCCACGACGTCTCCACGGCTCGGCCGCCGCGCGCACCGAAGCCGCGGCCGGCGTTGTTCGCGCTCGCCGCCTGTTTCGCCAAGGGCACCCCTGAAACTCGTCAGGCGGTCAAGGAGGTGTTCACCGCGATCGTGCGCACCACGGACCATCTCGCGATGTTCTTCGGCTACTACAAGAACCTCGGCGGCAAACCCAGCAGCAGGGGCATGGCGCCGCGCGTGGGCCGTTCGCTGCGCACCGCGCTCGGGTCGTGGTTCCTCCAGGGGACGCCGGACGATGTGGCGTACCGGGCGTGCAAGGCCGCGCAGCGCAAGACCCCGCAGGGTGAGGCGTTCTCGCTTCGGGACGTGCTGCGCATCGCCCACCCTGCCGCCGACGACGTGCAGCGCCGGGTCCTGTTCGGGTGGATCGCGGGCAACGTCTCAGACGATGAGGCGCGCGATGAGCTGGTCGCCGTCGACCGGTTTTTGACCGCGAAGGCCGTCACCACCGTAAAGGAGGCGGTGCGGGTCGTGACCGAGGAGCGGGTGCCGTGGGAGTTCCTCCCCGACGCCATGCTCAAAGAGCCGGCGGTGTGGGACGCGCTGGTGGACACGGTCGGCATGACCGCGCTCATCCGCAACCTGGCCCGCATGACCCGCATCGGCACCCTCAAGCCGCTCGGCGACGCCACCCGCCGCGCCGTAGCGCGCCTCACCGACGCGAACGCGCTCATCAAGGCGCGTATCCACCCGATGGACGCGTGGCTCGCGCTGCGCGTCTACGGCTCGGGCCGCTCCCAGCCGAACCCGCGCGCCGACGCCAACACGTGGCGGCCGGTGCCGGCGATCCTGGACGCGTTGGAGGGGACCTACGAGCTCGCGTTCGGCAGCGTGGAGCCGTCGGGGAGGCGGCTGCTGGTCGCGGTCGACTCCTCCGGGTCGATGTCCTGGAACCAGGTGGTGTCCGGCGGGTCGGCGATCGGCACCCCGTACGAGGTGGGGTGCGCGATGGCGGTCATGCTCGCCCGCATCGAACGCGGAGGCGTCCACGTCATCGATGTCGACACCAGCGTCCACACCTCGAAAGTGACCGCGCGGACCAACCTCCGCGAGATCGCCTCCTGGGACTCGTCCGGCGGCGGCACCGACCTGTCACTGCCGTTCACGTACGCGCTTGCGCACCACACGGTCACGGTGGACGGGTTCGTGGTGTTCACCGACAACGAGACGTGGGCCGGCCGCGCCCACCCCTCCCAGGCGCTCGCCCGCTACCGCAGCCTCGTGAACCCCGATGCCCGGGTCGTGGTCGCCTCGATGGCCGCCACGGGCCATACGATCGCCGACCCCCGCGACGTCGGCGTGCTGAACGTCGCCGACGTGGACGCCTCCCTTCCGCAGGTCGTCGCGGGGTTCATCCGCGGCTGACCTGCCGGCGATGGCGACGATGCTGGCGATCCTCCGGCCTGGCGGCCGTACGCAGCGCTGCGACGCCCGCTGCTACACCGCCAGGCCGGACACCGAATGCGACTGCCTGTGCCGGGGCGTCAACCACGGCCAAGGCGTGAGACGGGCCGTGGTGAACACGCGCCGCCTGGTCGAGGAGTGGGTGGCGGTGTCCCTCGCCAAGGACCCGCAGCATTTCCGCGTCGAGATCGACCTCGAAGCACAGACCGAACCTTTGTTCTAACCCGCCGCCGGTTGCCGGTCGAAGAACTCGCGGAGGATTTTGCGGACCTGGTGGACGCTGCCGCCCACCATGACGGCGATGGCGTCCGCAGGCCATCCCTGCCCGTCCAAGGAGACGATGGCGGCCCGGTCGAGCCGTTTCCGGGCGCCGGGTAGCCGCAGCGGTACCCCCGCGGCGGCGGCGATCTCCCGGATCGTCTGGTCGCTCAGCCGGTAGCGGGCGACCAGGTCGGCCATCGGCGTGCCGGCGGCGTAGCCGTCGGCGATGTCCTGCCGCACTTTGGGCGGGGTTTTCCCGCCCGGTGGGCCGCCGACCGGCCTCATCTGTACTCGGGCGCCGCGGAGCCTGCGGTGGATCACCACGGGGGACACCCCGTGGCGGCGGGCCAACGCCCGGATCGACGCGCCGGCCGTGTAGGCGGCGGCGAGCGCTGGGACGTCGAGGGGTTTACGAGCGGTCACGCGTACCTCCGTCGTAGGGCACGGCCATGCCTGCGCCGATCAGCAGCTCGTTCAGCGACGGCACGCCCGGCCTGCTGCCGTGCACGACGGCGAGCATCCGCCCGTATTTCTCCCGCCGGTCTTTGACCGTCTCCACGACGATCTGGTCGTCTTGGGCTGTGACCCAGGAGGAGACCCAGGCGGCGACGTTCACCCCGTCGGGGGTGGTCTTCTCGGCGACGTTGAGGCCGAGCAGCCGCAGCCGGGCGTCGATACGGACGCCGAACCCGAGGGCGAGGCTGGTGTCGAGGGTGTCGCCGTCGACGACGCGTACCACGGCCGCGCGGTAGAGGTCCGGCGGGTCTACGTCGACCAGGTCGGCCGAGGTTCTGACGGGCCCGGGTTTAGTGACGCGGATGGCGACGTCGGGGCCGTGTTCGTTGATCCAGGCGCGGACGTGTCGGATGCCGGGCTGTCCGGGGACCGCCAGGTTGAGGCGTGTGTTGACGCGGACGCCGAATCCGAGGTCGACGCGGGCGTGGGTGTTGCCGCCGTTGAGCGGCCCGATGACGGCGCGGTGGACGCCGAGCTCGGGTGTGGTGGTCATGTCCGGTCCCGGCTGACTCGTGCGAGAGGAGGGGGCGAGTATGGAAGGGGCGGGCCCGCGAAGGCCCGCCATCCATGCGGCGTGGTTACGGGGTGGGAGCGAACGTGCCGAGCACGATCGACTCCGGCCGGTCGACCACGAGCCCGATCCGCTCCGAGCCGCGCAGCACGACGTATCCGGCCTCAAAGGCTCGGCCCGCTTCGGTGGACGCCTGCACCGACACCGACTCGCGGTCGTAGAGTTTGGCGCCGTAGCCGAACGCGGCGGTCAGGAACGTGCCCTGGGTGATGGCGGTGGTGTCGACGACCTTCTGCCGCCACACCCGCTTCTCGCCACCCACCGCAACCGAGATCGCGATCGTGTACTGGCCGTCGGTGCCGCGCTCTGTTTCGATCTGCTCCCAGTCCAGCGGGTGCAGGACCACGCCTGTGGCCTCGTAGTAGGCGAGCATCGCCCGCGTGGCGGCGCGGCGAAGCTGAAGCGACTTGATCGCGGCGTCGGCGGTCTCGCCGGTGTAGGTCTGGACGCCAGGGGTGTTCCACAGGCCGGTGATGCGGTCGCCGTCGCCGGTGCCGTACAGGATTTCGACGTCTTCCCGCATCTTGATGCCGTCGACCATGTTGCGGTCGAGGATGCCCCGCAGCCGCGCCTCGTCGGCGAGGGTGTTCTTGTGGACGTACTGGAGGTGCGCGACCTCGACGATCGGCGCCTTGTACGGCTTGAACCGCGTCACGGACGTGTTCGGCATGCCGAACTCGTCGGTGACGTCGCCGAGTGCGGGGCCGCCGCCGGGCTGCTGCCGCTCCGGCACCACATCGGCGTTGGAGACGAACCCGAGCTCGCGGAGACCGATGAGGATGTTGCTGGTGGTCTTCTCGGACGGGAACAGGTCGCGGACGCGGCCGGGCCGCAGCTGCCGCTCGGTGAGGCCGACGTCCTCGGCGGTGCCGAACCCGTGCGTGGTGTGCGTCCCACCCGACAGGGTGAACACGTCTTTACGCTCGAACGAGTAGAGGCCCTGCTCGAAGTCGGCGACCTGGCCGAACTGGCGGAACCCGCCCGACTTCATCTCCAGATACGCCTCAGACTCCAAGAACGCGTCCGACAGGCTCTTGTGCTGGCGGCCGGAGGCGGCGGCGACAGCGTCGCGGGCGGCGTAGGAGGTGTCGGCGGGTTCGTCGAGGTACTGCTCGATGCCGAGGTGCTCACGCTGCGCGGCGATCAGGCTCTTGATGTCGCGGGCGTCTTTCAGCGTGCTCATGTAGGAGGCGTGGGCCTCGGGAGAGATGACGAGGTGGCCATCGCCGGTCTCGTCCTTGAAATGGGCGTTGGAGATCTTGTTGAGCTCGGCCGCTTTCGTTTCGAGTTGGCCTTCGAGCTCTTTGATCCGCTTTTCGATGTCTGCCGTCTTGGTCACGGCGATCCCCCCGGATGCTGACACGGTTTGGCGTTGCGGTCGCTCGCCCGGTCAGCACCGGGACGTCAGACGATCAACGGGGAGGAAACCCCCCAAGCGGGGTTTGCGTCAGCGTTGGAACGATGCGGGAACGATTCGCCCGTTCCGCTCCGGCCCGGCGGCAGGGTCGGCTATGGTCCCGACCGTGCGGCGGTTCGGGGGCCTGGACGCCGGCACGTTGTTCACCGTCCGCAGCCTCGTGTGAGGAGCCCCCTGTCTTGATGCGTGTTCCAGCCGCCGCGGCCCTGCTGGCAGCCGCCGTTCTCATATCCGGATGCAGCGGAGGCGGAGGTGCCGCCCCGCTGGACGTCGAGGCCGCCGAAGACGCGCTCGCGAGCCAAGCCGCAACATCTGAGGCGCCGCCTGCGGCGCCGCAGAAGCTCCAGATGGGGCAGCCTGCGGAAGCCGTCGGCCACGGCGGCTACCCGATGCGGATCACACCGACGGGCGTCTACTACTACAAAGGCCACCCGAACAACACGCCCGAGCAGGGCTGGTACGTCGCGGTCGCCTACAAGGCCGAGGCGCTGGCCCACGCGGACGCTGTGCCGTACAGCGGATGGACGTGGACCGCGCAGGGGCAGACGTTCGAAACGACGGGGAGTGACCCGTGGACCGGGCGGGTGAACCAGCCGGTCGCCGGACGGAACATACCGGCCGGCGAATACCAGACATATTTCGCGATCTTCGATGTGGCGGCGCGCGGGGGCACGGCCGTGTTCCAGGCGGGGGACGGCCGGGAGTTCCGGTGGCAGATCCCGCCAGAGAGCGGAGGGACCGGTTTGCGGCCGATCCAGGTCGCGATGCGGGCTCTGGGGCTGAAGTTCTAACCCCCCGCGGGGGTCAGGGTTGGAGTGTGAGGGCGTAAGCCATGATCTCCGCCCCCTCAGCGATCTCGGCAGCCGACAGCGTCTTCATCTCGACCGGCAGCGCGGAGGGCGCGGTCGAATCCGGGTGGGTCGTCGGCTCCTCAGGCAACCTCTCCGGCTGGCTCTCGGCGGGTTTGCCGGGGTCGGGGATGTCGATCCCGGCCCGGCGCATGACCGTGATCAGGTTGGCGACCGCTGCGGTGAGGTCTTTGGCATTCGCGGACGACAGGACACGGCCCGCTTTGGTCTCCACATCGGAGCCGAGGTGCTTGACGGCCGCCGCCGCCTCATTCAGCACGGCAACCAGGGGATCGCCGCCGGACGGGCGGGAGACGGTCAGGGTGGCGGGAGCCGGGTCGCCGATGGTGACGGCGCCCGCGTCGGTGACGGTGTAGGGCACCTGGTAGCTGGTCGCGTGAGCGTCTGTGTGGACGGACACCACGGCGAGGTCGGCGAAGGTGGCGTCGTTGGAGACCCACCCGGGTCCGCCTGTGTCCGCGGCCCAGGCTCCGACTGCTTCGCGGATCTTGTCGCGGACCTCTTCCAGCGACATCTGGACGGGGTCCCCCGCGGCGGCCGGGTTTGTCTCGGTCTGCGTCTGCTGCATCGGCCTTCGCTCCTTCTACTGGACATACCCGCCAGGCAGGATAGAAGTCGGCCGCGGTGAAGGTCACAGGCCGTGCCGCGGCTGGGCGGAATGCGAAAGGCCCGCGCGGGGCGCTGTGCGGGCCTTCAGAGATCGGTGATTATGCGGATGCGACTTTGATGTAGCCGTTGGACCATCCGTCGTACGACCGCCAGATACGGTCGTTCGACCAGCCGCGTTCTAGGCGGCTGGCCACCAGTTGATCAGCCTCCCCGGTGAACTGCCATTCACCGTCCTCGTCGAGGGTCATGGTGCCGATTTCGGCTCCTGATCGCACGTCCGTCACGCGCAAGGTCTTTCCCGTCATGACCTCAGCCTACGCTGGGTGCCTGCCGCCTCGTCCTTGACGGCTTCCAGCCGCTCCAGCATATCTGTGAACCAGCTTCCGCGTCCGAGGTGGTGAAACTGTTCCCTGAGCGACGTGAGACGGTCCCATATGATGTCGATGTCCTCGGGCGCCATATCGTTCGGGAGCCACACTTGCCTGGCCTTGTGCACGAAATGCTTCATGAAGTCGTTGACGACTTCTGGGATTTTGATCGTTCCGTCGGGGGAGCGTTCGAAAGGCTGCTCCCAGGCAGCGCCGTGGTCGATACCGGCGACGCTGCCGTCGTCCAGGACCAGCCAGTTGCCCGGGTTCCGATCATAGTTGTCGATCACAAGGTCGAGCAGGCCCAGTAGACGGCCGCTGTCAGTGTCGGCGTACCGAGCCCGCTCGTTCATGGGCACGGTGTAGGCGTTCGGCCAATCGAGGTATTCCAGGTAAAGCAGACGGTCGCCGGCCCTCAACACGCCGGGCACTTGGGCTCCCACAGCCCTGCCGACCAAGGAGCCGAGCATTTCCGCATCGGCCTGGTGTTCAGGCGATACGTACGGGTCGTCGTTGATGTACTTCTCGACGGCTTTGACACCGTTGCCGAACTCGACGAGCCGTGTCCGGGAGGCCGCTCCCTGGATAATCGGGTGCTCTGCGGCGATCCCTGATCTCAGCCCTTCCTCCAGGTGTTCTAAGCCGTCCAGGGTCGTGTGGTAGCGGCGTGGGCCGTCTCCGGGCTGTGGGTTGCCGGGCTCGTCCGATGGTGCGTTCTCTTCGCCCGCGGCTCGGCGTGGCCCGGGTGTGGTCCCCGCCCCGCCCGAACCGCTTCCAGCAGAACCGCTGCTGGTGGGGGAGAACCAGCCGCGGTTCTGCTGGAAGCCGCCGCGGCGGATGTAGCCGTAGTCGCGGGAGCCGCGAGATTTGGTTTCGGCCGGCGCGATCGTGAACACGGCACCGAACCGTGTCCACTGCCGTGCCGCAGCGGTGTGATCTCCTGCGTGGGGCCACTGCCCGGCTTTTGCCTCGGGGTTCTCTTCGGCGTCCTTCGCGTCGTCGTTGTCTGCGTCTTCGCTCTCGTGGGCGTCGGTGTCTCGCAGTAGGTCGTCCCACCCGTCGTCTTCCAGCTCCTCTCCTGCGGTGAGGGGGAAGGTGGCGACGTGCTGGTTGCCGCGGACCAGGGCCAGTTCGGTGAACTCGACCGGGTGGGCCGGGAGCGGGTCAGGCAGCGCGACCTGGTCGGGCTGCCGGTAGGTGAGGGTGACGTGCGGGGTGTAGCCGTGTTCAGCGCGTGCGGGCACGCCCGCCTCGGCGAGGTTGTCAACGACGTGTTGACGCAGCACTTCCAGGCCGGGCACGTCCACGGTCGCGAATACCGGCATGCCGTCCTCGCCCGGGGGGAAGGCGCCGATGCCGCCGATCCGGCCTGCGAGGGGGCCGGTGGTGGCGGCGGCCCGCTGGACGGCTTCGGCTGCGGCGGCCAGCGCGGTGTCGTCGAGGCCCTTGCCGAGGTAGCCGAGGGTCACGTGCAGCTGCTCGGCGGGCAACCCGTCGGGTATCGCGAGCTGGGAGGCGAGGTCGGGCGGCAGCATGAACGCCACCATCGTGCCGGGCCCGCTATCGCCGTCGGAGTCGGTGCCGGTGTCGGCTTTGGTCTCGACGTGCGGAGACGCGCCGGTCTGGCTGTCGGCGTCCACCCCTGCATCAGCAGAGCACTCATCCTGGTCACTGCCGGTGCGAGCGGTGGCGAGGTCTTCCAACGCCGACTTCGCGTCCATTCCCTCCAGCCACTCGGCGGGCAGCACACCGAGCGCGCCGCTCTCACGCGCCGCCCGGATCAGCTCACGCTTGGACTCGGCCGGGGATCCTGCACGGATGCACTCGGCGATCGAACCGGGCAGATCGACGGTGCCTCCCGCGGCGAAGACGGGACCGCCGGATAGGGGGTTGGACTTCACCGACAGGGTGAAGGTACGGCTGTTGGCGCCGAACAGCACCGGCGAGTACTCGAACAGGTGGAGCCGTTTGATGCGGCGTACCCCGCGCGGGTCGCGGGTCGCGCCGCCCTTGGGAACCTTGTAGCCGATCGACCACTCCTGCTCGCGGCCGAAAAACTTGACGTTGGAGAACGCCTCGCGGCCTGCGGTGGTCTCCAGGTTGAAACGCGCCTTGACGTACAGGCCGCCCGCGTCCACCGGCCAGTCCTTGATGTGCGCGGTCATCGCCAGCAGCCGCGGATCACCGGGCATGAGCTCTTCGATGTGCTCGGTGCGGGCCACCCACACCTTCTCATCGTGGGAGAACAGGCCCTTGGGGGTGCGCACGGCGAGGGTTTCGGCGTACGCGCCCGGCACGATCAGATCGCCGACGTTGTCGATCACATTGGTGACCGATACGAGTGCTTCCACGGTGCCTTCGTCGGCTGTGGTCACCGTGCCGGCGGCGGCGCTCCCTGCGGCCTTGCGTTCGAGTTGCAGCGTCCCCACGTGTCTCTCCCCCTGTCCATATGCCTGGTCAGGGTGGAGGCCCGCCGCGGTTAGTGTCCGGTCGCGGTGACGCTGTCCTCAGATAGGCGGGTTCGGACCAAGGTCACTCTTCGAGGATCTCGGGTATGCACGGGCCGTCGCGGTCCCACGGCGAGCGCGTTTCGACTTCGGTGCCCAGGTCGTCCTGCAAGCGTGTGGCGAGTTCCGACATCAGGCGATCCCATTCCTGCTGCCCGACCCTTCGCGACAGGTCCGGCCATTCGCTGATGGGGAACTTGAGCAGTTCGTCCAGTGTCATCGAGTCACCTCAAGAGGCCGAGGGCAATGAAGAAATCTTCTAGTTCGTCGGCGATCTGCGTAAAGTCTGGCAGGTCCCAGAACTGGTTGTAGCTCGTGACAAGGCCGTCGATGTTCGTTCCCGCCACGATCGGGTGGTCGCCGTAACGGTCAATGGCGCGATCCAGATCGGCCAGCATCTTGGGGTCCTGTGTTCGCAGGGCGATCCACTGGGCGTAGGAGCGAGCGAGCATCTCGCGGTGGCTGAGTATGTAGTCGATGTAGTCGTGGTCGACTGTGAGCGCATAGTCGCCCGTGGGGCTCTGCCGCCTGACGAAAGGCATGCCGTCGGGAAGGTTTCTGAGGTCTCGCAGGGCCTGGGCCATGCGGCTGTTGCCGGCCGCGACCCACCAGGAGTGCAGAATGCCGCCGGGCGCGATGTCGCGGTCGCTGAGGAACTCGCCCTTCCCGTACCCGATCCGGTGGTCGAGATAGTGCATAAGTTCGTGGGCGACGGTGAGGTGTGGGTATTCCCCGTGGGGGTTGAGCAAGAGGCGGCGTCCCGTGTAGGAGCCTTGATAGCCGGGACGGGTCTCCTCCGCGAGGGTGATCTCGGGCATTCCGGGGGGCATCTTGTGCACGGTGTCGATGAGCGGCAGGACGTGCTGGACGATCTGGCCGATGGGCTGGGTCGGATGGATTCCCGTGACGAGGCCGACGATGCGGTCGGGCTGGTCGGTGCGGGGACGCCGCCGCGGCAACGGCGACGCAGGAACAGCAGTAGTGGGGGGTGGGGCTTCGCGTAGTCCCATCGCGTCGACTTGGCTGCGCCACGCCGGGTCGTTGAACACCTCGCGGTAGCGGACGGTGGTGGAGGGGTCGTCGCGGTCGAGGCGGATCCACCCGTCCAGGTCGCCGGTTTCGTCGTATCTGACCCACGCGTCGCCTGGTTGCCCCGTGCGGGTGAAGTAGGCATCGGCCCCGTGGGGGGTGGCGGCGGGGTCTGGTTCCTCCGGCTGCCGCGACGCCGGGGCGGCCGGTTCAGAGGAGGGGGCTCGCAGGAGCCTGTGGGGGGCGACATGGGTGGTGCCGCCGTCGTCCCACTGGACGGTGACGCCGCGTTGTTTGTCGGCGCTTTTGACGGTGCCGGCCCGGCCGGCTCCGACGAGGCGTACCCGGTCGCCGATTTTGATCCAGCGTCCTCGCCAGTCTCGCGGCTGCCACGTGCCGCCCGCTTCCCGACCCATGCACGGGAGGGTGCGGGGGCGGGGCTGTTAGCGTCAGTTCCCGTTGAGGCCGTAGTCGGCGGGGCGGCCGTCGATCACGTTGGCCGCTTTGACGAATTCGGGGTCTTGTCACATGGCGTCGTCGTCGGCGCCCGGGTGGGCGTCGATCCAGTCGTCGCGGAGCTTGTTGTAGGCGCGGTTGCGTTCCTGCACTTTCGGGTGGGGCCGCTGCGGGCGGCCTCCGGTGCTGCTCACGGCGTTCATGCTATCGGCGGACACCGAAACGGCTCCTTACGGCGTGTTTTGTTGGGGAATGAGAACAGGGGCCGGATAACTCCGGCCCCTGGCATCTATTTTACCCGCGTTTCTCCGCGCGCTGATCAGCGCCTTTTCTATGCGGTGTAGGTGAAGGCGTTCGCGGCGGTCGCCGTCGCCGAGTCGTTGGTGACGGCCACGGCTACCGCGCCGGCCGTCTTGGCCGGGTTGAGGCAGGTGATGGTGGTGTCGTCGACGACGGTGACGCTGGTGGCGGCGGTGCCGCCGAACGCGACGGTGGTGCCGGGGGTGGCGTTGGTGACCTTGATGGTGACGAGGGTGCCGCCGGCGGCCGGGCCGGTCACCGGGGTGACCGACTCGATGGTGGGGGCGGGGAAGTAGGCGTCCAGCTCCGATTGGCGGATGATCTGCCCCTCGTGGAAGCGCAGGATGCGGCGCGGCGACGGGAACTTGGTGCCGTCGGCCTTGCCCGCCTCGTACAGGCGTTCCTCCACCTGGACGAGAGGGTCGGTTTCGGGCTGTTCGGTGACCAGGGTCTGGGCGGTGGACTTGGTGATCTGGGTGCCGTTGGCACGGTACATCGTCATGGCGTGGCCCTCTCCGACGGTGGCGGCTTGGGGTGGAGCGGGGCCTGCTCAAGCGGCTGCGGCTCGGGTTCGCAGGACCGCGTCAGGGCCGACCCCCCGATCAGCCCAGCGGTCACACGTGCGGCGAACCCGAGCCGCTGCCTTATCCCCCGCACTACGCCACGATGCAGCACCGCGGCGGGTACCGTCTCGCCCCGGCCTGGTCACCCTGGCGGGGTTTGTTCGACGCGTCTGACGTCGGTCAGCTCGTGGAGCGCGGCGAGCACCGTTTCGGGGTCTGTCACGTCGAGGACCTGCCCTGATACGGGGAGCGGGAGGCCCTTGCGGAGTTCCAGCAGCAGGCACGCTCGGCGCGATCCGGACACCACGCCGATGGTGGCGGTCGCTTCGGGGCGGGGTTCGCCGACGGTGACGGCGTAGTAAACCCCGTCGATGTATCCGTGGACGGTCACCATGGTCAGACCTCCCCATCGGGGGTGGTGTCTGCGTAGGTGGCCGTCCACACCTGCGACAGCAACGCCTGCTCCGGATCAGCCGCATACGGGTTGACGCCTACGGGGAATCCGCGGGTGGCGGCGAGCCGGGCGGAGCGGCGCGCGTCGGCGAGTTCCGTCTCCGTCGGTGTGCGCCTGGGGGTGCTGGTCATCAGCCGAGGTCCCTTCCGTTGCCGCTGGTGATGCGTCGTTCCCGCGCCGCGCGTGCCTCGCTCGCGGTGCCGAGCCACTGGGCGCGCCACTCTGCGTAGGTCATCCTGCCGCCGTTCGGCTGCTCCGCCCACCACCTCTTCAGCTCTTCGGAGGCGTAGGCGCGGGCGTGGACCGGGTTTCCGCCCCACAGCTTCCTCGGGTCGACGCCTGCTTTGACGCCGAGCCGCGACAGCAGATATCCGCGTGTCGCCTGCTCGGCGGCCAGCCACTGCTCGTGGACCCATTGGCGGTACATGCGGCGCACCGTGTCTTCGCGCTGCTTGTCCTCGGGGGCGCGCTGGGCGTCGATGAGCGCCCGGCGCTCCTGGCGTTCCATCTCCACTGCGTCGAGGCCGTGGGCTTCGGCGTACGCCTCCCGCGGGTCCCACCCCTGGGCGATGAGCTCGTCGGTCCGCTGCTCTTCGGGGGTGCGGTCGTCGGGCGGGTTCTGGTCGCGGTGGCGGGCGTCGAGCTCGGCGAAGACGCGGGAGATGAGCGCCGCGGAGTGGGGGTCTGAGTGGTAGCTCGGCATGTGCCGCGCCTTGAGATCCTCCAGCTCCCCGTCCGGCATCGCCTGCACGTTGTAATGGGCGTAGGGGTCGTCGGCGGCGCGGCGGGCCCGGTCCCGGTCCTCGAGTTCGGCGGAGATCCGGTCCAGCAGGGCGGTGACGGACGGGTCGATGCCGTAGCGGCCGAGGTTGGCGGCGAACAGCCCGGCGAGGTCGTCGGTCTCCATGGACAGCAGGTCCGACGACGCGAGATCTTCCAACCCGCCGCTTCGGTCCTGGTTCCGCGCGGCTTCGCGTGCTTCGGTTTCGGCGATGAGCCGGTCCTGGCGGGCGGTGCGGACGGGGTCTTGCCCGTAGTCCTCCCACCCGGCGATCATCAGCTCGATCAGCTCGTCGTCGGGGAGGTCGCCGATGGTGTCGTCGTCGAGGGTGTCGAACCGGTGGCGCCGCCGCGAATGGCGTGCTTCGGTTTCGACGACGAGACGGTCCTGCAGCGCGGTGCGGTCCGGGTCCCGCCCGTAGGTGTCCCATCCGTCGGCGATCAGCTGCGCGAGTTCGTCGTCGTCGAGCTGCTCCACGTCCACCCGCGGCGAGGCGCTGGTGGGGGCGGGTTCTGCGGGTGGGTTGGTGCGGCGGTCGAGCTCGGCGCGGAGCCTCGCCGCGGCGGCCGGGTCGTCGATGCGCGCCAGCAGTCCGCGCAGCTGCTCATCCGACAGCGCCGGCAGGTCCACCCCTTCCAGCGGATCGCGCCGCACCCGCTCGGCGGGCTGTGCGCCTGCGCGGGGGCCCCGCTGGTCTGTCGCCAGCAGCGCCATCACCCCGAGCCCCCACTGCCGCAGGTCGTCGTCGAGGTAGTCGCCGTTGCCCGCCAGCGATTCCAGCACGGTCGCGAAAACTTCTTGGGAGCCGTCGTGGTTGACGCGGCCGGTGCGGGCGTCGGGGAGGTCACCGGGGTAGATGGAGAAGGCGCGGCCTCGGTCCTGCCCGGTCAGCGGCTCGTCGCGGGTGCGTTCGCCGACGGGGCCGCGGCTGGTGCGGTCCCATAGCAGCGCGTGCCCGGCTTCGCGGAGGCCGGGGATGACGGCTTCCATGTGGTGGCCGAGCTCGTGCGCCGCGACCGTCGCCTTCGGCACACCGCCGGGCTGGGCCGTCGGCATCGGCACCGGCGCCGCGGTGCCGGCGGGCGGTGCGGCGGTGTTGTCGTCGGCGGGGAGGCTGATCCTGGTGGTGCCGTCGCGGCGGGTGTGGAGGTGGCGGCCGGGTCCGGACACCACTTCCACCGGCCCTACCTGGCGGGCGACCGCGAGCCAGTCGGACGGCAGGAGCTGTTCGGCGTAGCGGAGGGCTGCGGCGTTGGAGCCGGCGCGGCCGGTGAGGGCGCGGCCGGTCCGGTCGGTGTAGGTGACGCCTTCGCCGCCGATGGGCCGTACCTCTGCGAGGGTGGCTGCCAGGGCGTCGCGGCGGGCTTCGGAGAGCATGCTGCGCAGCTCCGCCTCCCGGGCTGCCGTCTGGCGCCACCGCTCCAGCGCCTGGGCGCGGCGGGCCTCCCCATCTGCCGGGGTGGGGGCGCCTGTGACGCGGGCGCTGGTGATGGCCGTATCGAGGTCGTCAGCGGTTTTCCACGCCTCGCCCCGCGCCTTGGTCACCGCATCCAGTTCCGCTCGCAGAACGGTTTCCCGGCCTGCGAGGTGCTGCTGGTAGCGGGCGTCGAGGTCGCGGCCGGCGGTGCGCAGCACGGCGAGCTGCCGCATCGCGTCCTCGCCGGGGCCGTCGTCGTCGGCGACGTCGGCGTCCCACAGGGTGGTTTCCCGCACAGGGGGGACGCGGCCCGCTTCCAGGTCTTCCAGGCTTGTGGGGTCGAATAGGGCGCGGGTGACGGGGCGGCGGCCGAGGTCGGCCAGGTCGTCGGGCAGCTGCGCCCGGTAGCCCGCCATCCGCCCAGCAACACCGCTGGTGGTTTGCGTGTCCGGCTGCAGCCGGGGGGACGGCGTTTCACGGGTGGTGATGCGGTCGCGGAGCCTGGCCAGCGAAACCCCCGCAGGGGCCACGCCGGGGGCGGGCGGGTGGTCGCGGTAGGAGGCGGCGACCCTGCCGAGCGTCTGCGGCCAGGTTTCGCCGGGCAGCGGGTCGGCGTCGAGGAGAGCACGGCGGATCCGGTCGGTCGCGCGGCGTTTCACCGCGTCAACAGCCGGCGTGACCGCTTGCGCCATGGCGGCGGCTTGGGTGTCGTCGCGGGCGCCGAGCCGGTACGCCAACGCGCGGCCGGCCTGGTCGTCTGCGGCTTCGACCCGGTCGAGTTGCGCCGCCGCGGCGGCGAATGCCGTATTCCGGTCTGCGCCGGCGGGGAGACCGCGGAGCGCTTCGGCGATGTCGGTGGCGGCCCACCGCGACCGGCTGGTCTCCACCCCGGCGAGGAACGCGCTGAACTCCCGCTCCCGGGTGATGCGGGCGTGTTCCCGCTGCGTCTCGTCGATACGGCCGGCGGCGTTGCCGTCGGCGCCGATCAGCCGCATCACCGACACGTCGACGTGGTCTTCGGGCTGGTCGGGGTCGTCGGCAACGGGGACGGCGCGGTGCTCGCCGTTGTCGGACAGCACCATCACCGTCGCCCGGTCCCCGTCGCGGCCGGTGTGGATGCCGGTGACGGTGCCGGTCACCAGGCTCACGGTGGCGCGGTCCCCGACCCGCAGATCCCGCCACCCCACCGGCTCGGGGTTTTCGGGCGGCATCACGCCGGTGTAGGGCTGGCCGGCGGATGCGGCGCCGCGGTCGTAGCGGACCAGCGACGGCCAGCCGCGGTCGTTGACGGTGACGGTGTGGCTGCGGCCGTCGCCGTCGCGGATCGTGGCCTCGTAGCGGCGCACCTCCTGGTATTCGCCGCCGCGCAGGGTGATGGTTTCGATTCGGCCGATGACGGGGTCGCGAATCTGGTCGCCGTCCCAGCGGACGGTGTCGCCGACGTTGACACGGTCAGCGGTGACATGTTCGCGGGTGAACCCTTCGGGCCGGGTGGGCTTGTCGGGCGGCAGGTCGGGCAGGAGCCACAGGTCGGTGCTGTCGGGGAGGACGAGCTGGTCGACGGTGCCGTCATTGCGGCGTACGGCGACGCTGATCAGCCCGAATCCCTTGATGCGGCGGACGAACGTGACGGTGCCCGCGTGGGCCTGCCCGTCGGGGCCGGGGACGGCGATGACGTCGCCCATTGACAGGTTCCGCGTGAACGTTTTTTGTGGGGTGGGGCGGCCGGGGTCGTGCGGCGGCGGTGGGAACCCTTCCAGGCGGGCGTGGGCGGCGTCGACCCAGGCGGCGGTGCGGGTGAGGGCGCGGCGCCGCGCGGCCGGGGTCTGCTCGTCTGCTGCGAGGCGGCGCAAGTGCGCGGCGAGGGCGCGCATCTGGTCGCCGGAGAGGGTTTGGCGGGCGCGGAGCCGGGCTGCGGCCTGCCGCACCAGGTCAGGGGCGGGGCTGTCGGCGGTGTCGAGGCCGAGGTCGAGGACGCGGTTGCGCTGGTCGGTGCGTAGCCGGACCCTGCCGGACGGCTGCTGATCGTCCAGGGGAAGCGGCTCGACGCGGCGGGCGCCGGCGATCCGCCACGCCGTCTCGCGCAGCGGCGTGTAGGTCTGCTCGCCGCCGCTGCGGACCACCGCGCCGCCGGCCCGGACCTCGACCACCTCGGCGAGCGCCGCGCCCTCACCTTCGCTGGCCACCGCGATCCGGTCGCCGATCTGGACCTCGGCGGGGGTGACCGGTTCGAGGCGGCTGCCGGCGGGGACGGCCACCAGGCGGTCGGCTTGGTCGTCGAGGCCGTAGGTGACGCTGATGGTGGTGCCGTCGCGGTCGGTCGCCTGGACGTCGACGGCGTTGTCTGACCTGATGACTCTGGCGACGTAGCGGGGGGTGCCGCCGTCAGCGACGACATCGCCGGGGAACAGCTCCCAGCCGGGGACGCGGATGGCCGCGAATTCGTGGCCGTCCGGCGGGGTCAGGCGGGCCCGGCGCGTCGGCTCCCACGGGTCCGGGGCGGTACCAGGGAACGCCTGAAGCCTCACCGGGCGGCTGAAGTCGTGTTCGATCGTGGCTTGGCGGCCGTCTTCGAACCGGACACGCAGCAGCGCTTCGCTGCCGCCCGGCCGACTGTCGAGGTACACGCCGGTCACTTGGGCGGGTGCTTTTTCACCGTCGGGGACGATCCACGTTCCCGGGACAGCGGACAGGCCCAGTCTTTCGAGCTCGACAGACCCCCTTACGGCAGTGCTGGCGGAAGTGATATGCAGCAGTTGCTCACCGGGCTCGTACTCCACATGCCTGACGCCCCCGTCCTGGACGTCGGCTATTTGGACGTGGACGTGCCCGTCTGCTGTCACGGGGGCTGACACGACACGGCTGGGGATGCCGTTGTTGTTGAGCACCCAGTCACCGACGGCCAAGCCTTCGACCCTGATGGGGGTGGCGCTGCTGGCGGCCGGAAGGGCAGAGGCCAGCGGCACAGTCGCCTGCGGCAAGATCAGGTGCCGGTGCCGGCCGTCCTGGTCGTCTCTGGTCGTGGCGGCCGTGATCCCCGTGCTTTCGTCGTGGTGTACGGATTCGACGGTGACTTCGGCTCCGCCGGGGGCGAGGATGCGGTCCCCAGCGACCAGGTCGGCGCCGGAGACATGGCGCGGCGTGGGCGAGGGCGGGTGGCCCGCGAGTCGGATAACGTGCTCCTGGACGGTGACCGGTAGCTGGCTGGGCGCGTCGACGGCGGTGCCGTCGTCCCTGCGGATGGTGATCTCGTCCAGCACGACGGTGCTGGTGCCTCCGCGGAGGCGGCGCGCGACACGGCCCTCGACGGTGACGCGGTCGGGGTCGGCGATGCCGAGCGTGTCCGGGTCAAGACCGCGGGGCAGTTCAGAGCCGCGGTAGGTGAGGCGGATTCGTTCCCCGGGTCGGATGACGCCGCCGAGCATCCAATCGCCCACGTGGGTCCCGCCGTCGAACACTTCGACGGGCCTGCCTCGGGTGAGGCGATGGTTGCCCGCGTAGGTTCGAGTGGTGCCGTCGTCGAACACAAGCGTGACGTTGGGCTGCGGGTCGTCGGAACGGTACGCTTCGGTGCCAGGCCTTACCTCGACGACAGTGCGTGATCGGTGCTGCGTGGGCGGCTGGTAGGCAGACGGCACCTGGTAGATGGACCTGCCGGGCCGTAGCGGAGTGTGGGGGCCGGGCGCGCCGAGGTGGCCCCGCGGAGCGACTGGAACCTTGACGGTGTCGCCAGGCTGCACCTGGTCGGCGTATACCTCGCCCTCGGGCGCGTCAGGCCGGGGCGCCGGTTCCGCCGGCGGCTGCGGCGGCGGAACCGCGGGGCGGTTTTGCTCGTCCTGTTCGCGGTCGCGGCGGATCCACTCGTCCCACAGCTCTTTCGCGAGGCGGGTGATGCGTTCCTGCTCGGCTTTGGCTGCCGTTTTCTTGGGGGCCGACCGTGCGGCCTGCTTGACGGCGGCGGCGAGGTCGAGGTGGGAGAGGCCGACGTCGGAGAAACGCTGGTGGCTCGGTTCCCGCTCCGTGTCGGCGAGCTGGGCCGCGAACTCGCGGGCCGCGGCTTCCACCTTCGCGGTTTCGGCGGGGGAGAACACGCCCGGAGCGGGGTTGAGGCGGCTGTGCCGCTCGTCACCGGGGGGCGTCTGTTCGGGGATGTCTGCGGCGGCCTGCGGCGACGTGTCTGGGCTGGTGGTGTTCCCGTCGTCGCGCTGCTGGGGCGAGCCGGTGTCGGGGGTTTCGGGGCGGGCCTTGCGGATGACGTCGCGGACTTTGCCCCAGTCCCGCAAGGTCGCGTCCTGCTGCTCGGCCTGGTCGATCAGCGTGAGCGCGGCGTCGTGGTCGCCGCCGTCGAAGTGTTCCCGGGCCTGCTTGGACAGTGCGGCGGCTTGTTTGCGGCGTTCTTCCCGCCCCTGCAGGCGTTCCGGCTCCGGGCCGGGGATGATCTCCAGGTCGAGGCGGTGTATGCCGTCGGTGACGCCGTGGTCGGCCGCCACCCGGTAGCGCAGCCCGCGGTCGAGGAGTACTTCGCCGGCGACGTGCATGTCGGTGAGTTGGAGGGATCGTGTTCCGGCGGGGGCGAGGATGCGGAACAGGGTGGGGTTGGTGGCCTGGTCGCTTTGGTGGGCGGCGACGTCTCGGCCCCACGGGTCGCGGGCGTCGGCGAAGCGGCGGGCGATGTTCTCGTCGGCCGAGACGCTGGTGAAAGCATGTCCGGTGAACTCGATGCCCTGGTTGCCGCCTTGCGGGTTCCACTGCGAGGGGTTGTCGAGGAGGAGTTGCGGTTCGCGGAGTCCCCGGTGGTAGACGGCGTCGCGGTTGCTGGGGGAGATACTCAGCAGCAGATCGAGGTCGGCGATCTGGTCGCGGACATCGCTGGGGGTGTCTTCGGGCAGGTCGCCGCCGCGGGCGGCGTAGAGGGCCTGGTTGATCGGCGCGTAGCGTTTCTCGGTGTAGGCGGCGACCGAGTCGGTGTGGCGGCGCATCTCGCGTTGGCGGATGCGCCGGTCGATGACGGCCCGCATGATGATCTGCTGGAAGTTCAGCGTGGAATGCAGGGCGGCTTCGCCGTGGCTGGCCGCTTCGAGGCGGGCCTCGTAGCTGTCGGCGGTGTCTTCGCCTGTTCCGGCGGTGTCTTCGCCTGTTCCGGCGGTGTCTTCGCCTGTTCCGGCGGTGTCTTCGCCTGTTCCGGCGGTGTCTTCGCCTGTTCCGGCGGCGGCGCGGGTGTCCTGCTGTGGCCGGGTCTGGGGGGCGGCGGGGGCGCCGTCGGCGCGGTGGTTGCGCGGCTCGTCGACCGGCTGCCATTCGGCGAGGTCGGCCTCGGCGAGGGTGCGGCGGTCGCCGCGGATGGTGGTGACCTCGATCTCGGCGCCGGTGAGGGTGTCTTGGACCTGTTCGACGCGGACGGGGTCGTTGAAGGCGGGGGTGTTGATCCACTGTCCGGCGCGTGGGATGCCCTGTCCGGTGCCCGTCTCAGGTGCGTCATCCGCTCTGACGTCGGGGTCTGCGGCGGGAGCGCCCTCATCTTGGAGGGTGGCGTAGATCTGGGCGGCGATGCGGTCGGCGGTGTCCCAGTCGCCGGTCTGCTCGGCCGTTACTAGGCGGGTGAACTGCGCTTCGGGCACGATGCGGGCGTCTGCGTCGCTGGTGGCGCGGATCGTGGTGCGCTCGTTGTCGTCGACGAAGACGACGTCGACACCGCCGCCGGGGCTGGCGGTGACCTGGTGGATGCGGCCGAAGCGGGCGGTCTGCTGGCCGTCGTCGCCGGTTCCCCGGACCAGGGCGATCTGGCCGGGTTTGAGGGCGGCGGCAGTGGTGGGCGTGTCTCCGGTGGGGGTGTGGTCCTCGACGTCGGCGGAGGGTTTCGCTACCTGCTGAGGGCGGGGTTTGTCTTCGTCGCGGGTGGAGGGGGCGGAGCCGGCAGGGGTTTTGGTGACGGTGAGGTAGCTGCGGTGGACGGCGATTTTCCGGCCGCCTGTGGTGTGGACTTCCAGGCGGCCGTTGCCGAGGTTTTTGGCGACGGTGCCGGTGCCGCCGCCCCAGATGGAGACGGTTGCGCCGGTTTCGATCCAGCGGCCTTTGCGGTCGCGGGGCTGGTCGACGTCGAAGTTTCGGGCGCGGGCTTTGGTTTCCAGCAGCGCCGTCGCCGTGCCTGCCCCGCTGCTGGTGGTGGTGTGGTTGTGGTCTGCGGACACTAACCGGCCCCTCCCTGTTCCCCCGGTGTGTTCGGGCCGAGGGAACAGGGAGGAGCCGGTTAGTGTCCGTCCCCGCTCCGTCGGAGGGCGGGGGCGGGGTCAGGTCAGGTGGTGAGGGGGATCTCGTCGATGGCGACCTTCGGCGACCACACCGCGAGGTCGTAGGCATCCAGCCATGCTTTGGCCTGGCCGGGGTCGGAGGGCGTGTGGGGGTGGTTGATGAGGAACGCCCGGTACCCGGCTTCGTCGTCGATCGATCCGTCTTCGGCGAGGGCGCGGAGCCGCGACACCGCCTGCATGTGGGCGGTGTCGCGGCTGGCGGCCGCGATGACGGCGGGCGGGCGGCTGCCCAGCGGCCAGGTGATGACGGCGATGTGGACACTGCCGGGGGTGGCCTTCGGGAGGGCTGCGGTGGGCAGGTGGACGGTTGCGAGGAGGACGTCGAGCGGGATGGGGATTTGCAGGTTGAGGCGGATCGCGTCGCCGTCGGTGGGGGTGATGGTGGCGGTGACGCCGTTTTCGTCGATGAAGGTTTTCACGGGGGGCTCCTTCCACAGCAGCGCCGCTTGCTGCCGTATTTACACTCGAAATATAACCATAATTTCAACTGGCGTCTATGGGGTTTCGGCGGGCTGTCGCGGTAGCCCAGGCGTGGGTGTCGACAGCGCGGACCGCGGCGATGATGCCGCTGATGGACTCCCCTCCCGCGTCCAGCCGCGCCACCGTCTCCGCCACCCCGCCCGCCAGACCCGCGAACTCCTCCGCCACCTGCGCGGCAGCCTTCGCGGCGGCCTGGTGGTCATCGACGCTCCCGCCCGGCACCGCGGAGACCAGAGACGGGAGCGCGGTGAGCTCGGCCTCGCCGCGCCACGCCTCCACCGGCACGATCCGGCCCGTATCCAGCGGCTGCTCACCCACACGGGTGTCGATCTTGTACTCGGCCGCGAAATGCCGCGTGTGCTTGCGCAGTTTGGGAGACTCCAACCGCTTGACGGTGCGTTCGACGAAGCGTGTGCCGAGCTGCGTGAGCGCCACCGCGAGCTGCTCCTGCGCCCCCCCTTCGGTCTTGGTCTCGCTGCGCTCCGGCGGAGCGTTCTCCTCCTCCTGTTCGGCGTCGCCGTCCTGCCCGGTCTGGTCGAACAGGTCTTGGAGCCTGGCTATCGCCCCTCGCTCCCCCGGCCGGCCTTCCCCGCCCGCCGCGCCGCCCTCCTCGCTGCCGGCTGTCGCCTTGGCGCTGTCGGGGTCGGTGCCTTCGGGCGGGGCGATCCCGAGCGCCACCGCGTCCTCCTCGCGGGTCGGGATCGCGTTCTTGCCCTGCGGCAGCCACAGCGCCCGCGTGTGCGGCAACTCCACCGGGTCGTACCCGGCGATGGCGCGGTACTCGTCCGCCGAGATCAGCCCCGCCTCGAACTCCTCCCGCGCCTCGACCCTGCGCGCGGCCTTCGCCCGCTGCAGCACCTCCACACCGTCGGTGTCGAACTCGTACTCGGTGCCGTCGTCGTGGTCTGAGTCCCACCCCGTCACCAGCAGCGACAGATGCGGCAGCATCGTGATGGTCCAGAAGTTGTGCAGCTCGGCGGCGGCGTTGTCGAACGTACGGCCAGACGCGTTGCCGATCACGCTCTCTGGGACGCCGAACGCGGCGAGGATCTCCTCTTTGGAGATGCGGGCCAGGTCCGCGTACGCCATGTCACGCGGCTTGGACGCCAGATCGACATACGACAGGTCGCCCTGCAGCACGGTCAGCTTCCCGGCCTCGTGGGCGCCTTTGCCGAACACGTCGTTGAGGCGGCGCATCTCGTGGTCGTCGACCTCGCCGTCGATGCCGATCACACCGCCCGGGCGGCCGTCGTTACGCAGGAACGTCGCGTTGTACAGGCGGGCGAGGAAGTCCAGGTCCACGCTGAGGCCGGCGGCCTCCATCGGGGTGATTCCGCGGTACGGATCAAGCGGGTGGGGGTCGCGGAACCACAGCACCCGTTCGGGGTCGATCGCGTACTTCAGCCCGTCCGGGCCGGTCGTTTCGAAATGCGACAGCAGGTCGCCGCCGCGGCCGGGGACGGGGCGGGTCCGGCCGGGCGGCAGCAGGTCCAGCCCGATCGGCTGCCCCCGCCGGTTCAGCGTCTGCTCGACGAACGTCCCGCGCGAGGACAGCAGTACCTGCCCCGACAGGCGTTTGCGGAACTGGGGGCCTTTCTCCAGCCGGTTCAGACGAGCCTTGTTCAGCAGGCGGGCGAGCGGGTCGTCCTCGACGACCTCGCGCTCCCCGTCCGGTTTCACCTTGACGCGGCGGATCTTCAGCGCGGAGGCGTGCCCGGCGATGGCGTCGACGCTTTTGAAAACCCATACGACGCGTTCCATGCCTTCGGCGACGGCGCGTTCGACGGGCCATGCCCGGCGCGGGTCACGCAGCCGGGCGATGATCCCTGACCAGGCGGACGGTTCCGCCTCCCAGCTCTTGGTCTCCAGCCGGCCACCGGTACGGTCGCGGCGCAGGGAGGGAAGGAACACGGCCGCCTCACTGCCCGCTGCCGAGCAGCAGCCCGCCCACCAGGGCCAAGGCCGAGACCCCGGCCCAGCCGAGCAGCGGGTGCGCCTGGTAGGCGACGATCAGCAGGCCCGTTGCTCCGAGGGCGATGAGCGCGATGGCGGCCAGGTCGCGCCGCCGGCGTGCGTCGAGTGGTGTCAAAGCCTGCTCCTGCCTGCCTGGTTACGGTGGGGCAGGCTAGGAGGCAGGACAGCATTGCGTCTGGCTTGGACCTACCCGTAGAGGTTGCCCAGGGTGGTGCGCTGCCGGTAGGCGATCTCAGCGGCGGTCGTCCCGAGGGCGGGCTGCTTGCGCTTGGCGCGGACCTTGGGGCCGTTGCCGCCGATGAGGTGCTCGCTGTGCCGGCCCGGGCAGGGGATCCCGGTCGTCTCCTCCCAGCCGAGCCGGCACCACTCGCAGTACACCTCGTGGGCTATGCACCACGTCTTCTCCGCGACCATGAACGAACGGCGGGTCACCGCGATCTGGCGGGCCTGCCTATCGGTGACCGGCAGAGTCGCCGCGGCCACATATTCATGCACTCCGGGGATATCGGTCTTCGTCGTCGTCAACTGCACTCCCTTCGGGAGAGGGGAAAGGACACCGCATGCGGGCGCGGACACAAAACGGTGACACGTCCTTGAGGTGCTCTTAAGGCCCGTAAGCCGTGCCGATCAGCTAACCACCACAAAGACAGGCAGTAAACGGCGGCGACGATCTTCAGCTTGTTTGTTTTTCCGCCACCCCGGACAGAAAGTTTGTAACGATCCAAAACCAGAGTCAACCAGCGTGGCCTGCTCTGCGTCGCCCGGTCATCCGACCAGCAGACGCCCCCGCTTCTTCGGCTTCCTCGGCGCCGGCTCGTACGGACAGTGCAGAAGGGCTTCAGCGCGGTCGGGGCTGGGCAGCCCCCGCTTCCGCATCGCTTTCTTCGGCTCGACCTGCGTGTGCCCGGTAGAGCGGTCGAGTTTCTTCGGGCCGCTGAGCTGAGCCTTGGTCTTGTCGTCTACCCGCAGTCTGAGCCGTGTCCGCCCCTCTCGGTCCGGCTGGAGCAGGGTGCGGCCGGCGATCCACATCTCGTCGCGTTTGATGTAGGGGCGTAGCAGCTCCGAGTCGGCGGACCGGCCGGGCTCCTCGGCGACGTTGACCGGCACGATCTCCGCGTCGTGCATTCCTTCCTGCCGCCACCGCTGCAAGAGGCTGACCACGCCCCAGCCGACGCCGATGGTGTCGATCTTCACCCTCACCTGCGCCTTGGTGCGGAGGCGCAGGCGCAGTCTTTCGGCACGGTGGATCTCCCGCAGGACCTGGTTGGCTACGGTGACCGCGTCAGCGTTGTCGGCGCCGGCGCTGAAGTGCTCGATCGTCGCCAGGTCCCCCACCAGGCGGGCGATGACGAACTCGTCGCCGCCGTCGGAGGCGACGTCGACCCCGAGCCGGATCCACGCGCCGTAACCCACCACCCACTCGTCCTGCTCCTCGGGCAGATCCAGGTCGCATAGCCGCACCCATTCGTCGCCTTCGGGTTCCTCTTGGTCGGCGGCGGCGTCCACCCAGTCAGAGGGGATCATCTGGTCCTTGGTGCCGCGGGGGAAGCGGGCGTGGACCTTGGCGATGACGTACGGCGAGGTGGGGCCGTGGTCGCGGATCGCCCCGTCGATCCACTCCTGATCCACCAGATGCGAGGACACAAGGTGGCCCTGCTCGCCGGCGGGGCAGCCGCACACCTGGTCGCTGATGCGTTCGCCGGTCACGGAGGGCGAGTCGGTGGCCGCCAGGGGGATGGTGGTCACCTGGGGGTAGCGGTAATCGTCTCCGTCCCCGCACAGCTTCTCAAACCACGATCGTTCCTGGTCGGTCGGCGGGTTCCCGATCGCCAGCATGCGAGCGTTGCTGCCGGTGAGCAGGTTGCGGGTGGAGCGTCCGATCACCGGGCCGATACCGCCCGCCTCGTCCACGATCAGCAGCAGATTGCTCTCGTGGATCCCCTGCATACCGGACTCGTCGTGCTCGACCGCGGTGAATCCGTAGGCGACCACCACGTCGACGCCGTGCCGGTCGGTCATCTTGTACTGCACCTGGTCGCACGAGCCCGGCAGGTTCGCCCGCGCGACCGCGCGCCGGATGTGCGGCCACATCTGCCGGTACACCTGCCGCATGCGGGTCGCCGTGGTGATCGCCAGCGCCGTCCCCACCGGATACACACTCGTCCAGTACAGAACCGCACGCGCCGCGAGGTGAGTTTTCCCGAGGCCGAACCCGGCGGGGACGGCGACGGTCTTGTGGGTGGTGATGGCATGCAGGATCTGCTGCTGCTTGGACCAGAGCCGCTCCCCGAGTACCTGCTCGACGAACCCGACCGGGTCTCCCAACCACAGACTGTAGGGGGTGCCGAGTTCCCGGCCGGCGACGGCGAGGATCTGGACGAGATCTCCGGCGGCGAGGAGTCCGAGGGTGCGACGGCGGACCTCGGGCGGGTAACCCATCAGGTCCGACAGCATCCGGGAGGCGATCTGGGAGTCGCCGCGTGGGAGGGTGTGCGGCTGCGGCACGAGCAGGGCCGTCACGTGCGGCCCGCCGATGGTGTGTGGACCTGGTCCGCGGGCCTGGGTGAGCTGTGGCGGGATGCGGATGGGAGGGCGGCCCGCGTGTGTCGCGGGCGCGCCGTCCACCTGCCCCCCGCCGCGTGCGCCATGATCGGCAGCGTGGCGGACGGTGAGGGGTTATGTCCCGGTTCGGCGATTGGGCCGCGCCTGCTGGGTTGATCGGCTCCGCAGGGACGGTCCGGGTTTTAGGTGTCGAGGGTGTTCCACCAGGCGCGGGCGGCTTTCAGGTCGAGCCGGCCGTTGTCGAGGCGGACACCTGCCGGCAGGCCCGTGCCCTCGCGGGTGCCGAGGCGCCCTTCGGCTTTGCGGAGCTGGTAGCGCAGCCGTTCGGGGGTGGTGCCCAGTTCGCCTGCGGCGTCGACCAGGGACACGCCGCGGGTCCGGTCCGCCCACCAGGCGAGGACTTTCGGCCCGTCGTACAGGTCGCCTCCGCCGGGCCGCGCCTCCGCCGGGAAGGTGCCGTCGGTTTCGGCGGCGCGGATCGCGAGCCGGAACGCCTTGATGCCGGTCCCGACCTGAGCGCAGAGTTTCGGCAGGGTCGTCAGTCCTTTGCGTCGGCTCCACCAGGCCGTGAACTTGGCGGGGTTGACGGAGCCGTCGGCGGCGATCACCTCAGAGGTGAGTTCTCCCTTGTCGACGGCTTGCTGCACGGCGCTACGCACGGACTCGTAGGGTTCTCCGACCTGTTCGGCGGCGCGGCGCAGGGAGATGCCTGCCGGGGCGGCTGCGACGACGGGCATCTGCTGCCACCACTGCCGGACGGGGCCGGGCCGGTAGTGGCCGTCGTCGGTGCGGCCGTCGGCGGGGAACGCCTGCTCGTGGCGTGCGCGTTCGGGGGCGCTCCAGTAGCGGATGCGTTCTTTGAGGACGAGGCGCGGCACGCCGAGCATGCGGGCGATCTCGCCGAGGGTGGCGGAAGCGTCGCCGGGGGTGGCGGTGCGGAACCGATGGACCGGCCGGAGCGGGACGTCGGCGGCTTTCAGGTCGCCGCGGATCGTCGACGCCTCGATGTCGAGGTCGGCGCTGATGTCGGTGATCTCGTGCTGGCGGCCGTCGAGCTGGCCGGTGTAGAGGTGTGCGATGTCGGTGCGGCGGACTTCGCGGGCGCCGTCTTCCAGCAGTTTGAGGGTGTGCAGGAGGGCGGCTGCGGTGTCGCGGCGGCGGGTCGCCTCGTCGTGGTCCCAGTCGGGCAGTTGCGCGACGATCTCGGCCTCCTGCTCGGCGTCGGCCGGCGCTGAGGGGGGCGGGAACACGGTGTAGACCTGGACCCCGCTGCCTGCGACGGCGCG
Source organism: Sinosporangium album (assembly GCF_900100605.1). GTDB lineage: Bacteria > Actinomycetota > Actinomycetes > Streptosporangiales > Streptosporangiaceae > Sinosporangium > Sinosporangium album. The sequence goes on from NZ_FNCN01000020.1 coordinate 42,701, forward strand.
GCGTTTGGAGATGCCGTGCCGGTGGTGCAGTACCCAGGCTGCGGTCGCGAGCGCTTTCCGCTGTTCTCTGCCGGCGCCGAGGGCGTCGGTGACGGCGCGGTGGGCGTCACGGACGCGGTCGGTGCTGGACGGCTTGCCGCGCAGCTCGGTGAGGATGCGGTCGGCGTCTTGCGGGGTGGTCACGGCGGTTCCTCGCAGGGGGTGCGGTCGGTCGGGGTGCCCTCCTCCACTGTTCTTCTCGGCGGGCACGTGGGGCGGCGTTCTACCCCACCTGATGAGGGTACACGGTATGGCTTGAGTGACTTCTAGGGCGACGGCGGCGTGAGGGGGTTGGCGCCGGTGGCGAGTTCGCGGTGGATCCGGCCTGAATACCAGTCGGCCGGAGTCCAGACGGCGGTGTCGACTCCGGCGAGTGTGAGCGCGTCGAGCCATTTCTGCTGGTCGACGGTGGGGCTGTACCGCTTCTGGTTCCCGGCTTTCTTCAGCTCGCGGACCAGGAGCTTGCCAGTGACCGGATGGAGCAGCACCAGGTCGGGGAACCCCTTCGGGGAGTGCTTGCTATTCCATGTCCAATACAGGAGCCAGCCGTGGTAGCGGGCGCGGGGCTTGATGTAGTTGTCGCGCAGGGTGGCCTCGGTCATCGCCTTGGCGAGTTTGGCCTGCTTGTCGGCCGGCAGGTGGTTGAAAGGGATGTTCAACGCGGTGAGCAGATCCACAGGGCGTCTCGCCTTCCTGGGGTAGGTGTGCCCCGGGGCGGCGGGGTTTTCCGCGCCGCCCCGGGGCGGGTCTACGGGGTGAGGGTGAGCGGCTCCCACATCGCCGCCTCTGTGGACGTCCTTGCTGAAGTAGTTGCCCTCGTGCGCCATCGCGCAGTAGAAGGGGTGGTCTACCTCCCACAGGTGCGCCGTCACGACTGCTCACCGTCCCGGTTGGCGAGGTCGAGCAGCGCATCGCCGCAGCATGGCTTGTCCGCGTCGCAGGTGCAGGCCAGGGGGCGGCCCTTCAGATCAGGTAGGCGGGCGAGGATGTGCGCTCGCCGTTCGGCCAGGTGCGGCCATTTGGTGTCGGCGTCGGTGAGGGTGAGCCACTTGCGGTACAGGTCGACGACGTGGATGCGGGCGTCGTCTTCTTGGAGGGCGAGCTGGTTGCCTATCGCCCATTCGACGGTGAACGGGTTGGCGAACGGGGTGGTGTCGTCGACGAGCCGGGCCCCGTCCGGGAGCCTCGCCCCGGCCGCGACCTGTTCGGGCCTCGCCACGCCGACCCGCATCGGCGTGGCCCCGTCGGGGGTGGTGTCGCTGAGGGGGCGGATCCGCTGCCAGTCGTCGTGGAACTCCTGGCGGCACAGCGCGCACACCGCCCCATCGTGAGTGGTCTGCATCTCGCAGAACCGGCAAGCGGCAACCTGGCCGCCGCGGCGCGGCGGCGGGCAGTCCTTCACCGCGTCCACACACGTGGGACACAGGCCCGCGGGCAGGGCGGACGGGTCGGCGTCGATCAGAGGCTCGGCGGGGACGACGGCGAGCTGCTCGCACGCGGCCAGGGCGAGCACGTTCGGCTGCGGGGCGATACCGAACAGCGCGGGGAACACGTGCCGTGTGGCGGGGTCGGCGGTGGCGTACGGGCTGTAGGGGTTGGGTGCGAGCGCCTGCGAGGTCGTCACTGCTGCTCCTGCGAGGGATGAGGGTTGGGGTACTGGTCGTAGGTGCGGCCGTCGAGCTGGCGGCCGGCGTTCTTCTTCCCGACGCGCGCCATCAGCCACGTGCGCGGATCGGACGGCTGGTGGCCGACGGCGATGTAGCCGTCGGATTCGAGCTGGATCACTTCGCGGCGTCCGTGGACTTCGAGGGCGACGGCTTCCATGTGGGCGTTGTCGGCTTCTTCGGTGTCGCCGTACAGGGGGCCGACGGGTGCCCATTCGCCCCACTGTTTGAAGTGGAATGGCACGTCTGCGTCGGCGCATTGGTCACGCAGGCTGCGGAACCAGTCGGGGTGGGCTGGTCGTGCGCCGGGGCCTGACTCGCCTCCCGCGACTATCCAGTTGATCCGCTGGATCGGTCGCGGGCAGGGGCGGAGCGGAGAGCAGTTGTGCGGCAGGGTCTTGGTGAGGTCGATCGGCCCTAGCAGCGGCTCTGCGGAGATCCAGCGCACCGCGGCCGGGGTCTGGAGCAGGGCGGGGATTCGGGTATCGGCCCACTGCTGGTTCTCCACGCTCACGCCGATATGGACGTTGGGGAGTGGCCACCAGTCGTCGGGGCGGTCATAGGGGTCGTACTTTCCGTCCTGGTCGTACGCCCATGCGTGCTCGTACACCTCCTTCTGGAACTCGCGGTCGTTGAGTAGTGACCGCATACGGGCGTGCTGTTTGGTGAGCACCTGAAAGACATGCCGCTCGGTGGCCGCCATACGTCCGAACGCTTGAGCGATGTGCTCGCCGGGGATGTCCTCATTGAACAGATCTGCGAGTGAGTTGACGAACACGCGGCGGGGCTTGCGCCACTTGAGCGGAGCGTCGAGCCGCTCCGGGTGCAGGACCAGTCCGGTCGACGCGCCGATCTCGGGTGAGTTGAAGTGTCTCTCGGCCATGCGGAACGGCGGGGTCCGCTCGATGTAGCAGTGGCGGCACCCCTCCGAGACGCGGGTGCAGCCTGAGGCGACGTTCCACGTGGTGTCGGTCCACTCGATCTGTGTGCGGGTGCTCATGGTGCCTCACCCTCGCGGCGGGCTCGTGCTGCCTCGGCGCATGTCCGGCAGACGTGGCGGTGGTCGACGGAGAAGGCGTCGATGATGAAGCTCTCGGAGAGTGGCGTCAGGGTGTCGCACACTTTGCAGTAGTCGCTGAGCATGTCCCGCAATCGGGTGAGCTGTTCAGCGAACGTCACGCGCTCGGAGGGGGACATGTCGGTGATGAGCCGTCTTGCCTCGCTGGGGTCGTCGCTGAGGATGGCGAGGAGGGCGCCGGTCTCGGTGAAGGCGTTTATTGGGGTGGGCATGGGGGTGCGGCTCCGATTTGTGGTGGGGCGGGGATGGTGGAGGTGAGGACGGGCAGGAGCAGCGCGGAGCCGCGGCGGGTCTCGTCGTGTGCCCATACCAGGGCGCCGCTGCGGCCGCCGGTCTGCCATGGGGGCGTGTGGAAGGCGTTCTGCCACGGGGCCAGCAGCGATTCGGAGGCGGCTGCGGTCGGCTGTGTGGTCGAGGAGGGGCAGCATGCGGGCGGCGGCGTCCACGGTGAACCCTTCGGAGGCCCGCCGGGGGGTGAGGGCGGTGTTGGGGAGGATGCTCCAGGCGCCGTCGTGGGGGCGGCCCAGGGCTTCCCACGCGGGTGGGGAGATGAGGGCGCAGCCGTAGGGCCATGCGGCGTACCGGTTGCCGCCGCCGTTGGTGGTGATGGTGACGGCGGCCGGGTTGCCGGGGGTGGTGGCGGCGCGGGCGAGCCGGTACACCGTGGTGGAGAGGGTGATCACTGGGTGTTCTTGTCGGTGAGGTTGAAGCGGCGCAGCAGCTCGGTGGCGAGTTCCTCGTCGCGGACGGGCGCGTCGTGGGCGAGGTGGATGTCTCGCATGGCCTGGACGAGTTTGTCGACGTGGGCGGGGTCGGGGTGTGAGGCGGCGTGGGCGGCCATCCGCGCGAGGTGCGTGGCGATTTGGGCGGCGATGTGGGCGGGCGCGCTTCGGACGCCGGGCTTACCGCAGTCGCAGACGGTGTGCAGTTCGACGGACCGGCCGTTGGGGACGAGCCTGCCGTAGCTGCTGCTGGTGGGGCGGGACGGCGTGCGGTCGTCTCTGGTCAGCAGGACGAGCGCCAGTTTGTCGGCGAGTTCGAGGGTGTCCAAGCAGACTGCGCTGCGGACTCCGTCCTCGGAAAGGACGCGGATGATTGTTTGGTCCCCGTGCCGGGTGACTTCGAGCTGGTCGTTGTCGCCGTCGGTGTGGGTGAAGATGGTGATGAGGCTGGTCACGGGGCGATCACCTTTCTGATGGCGCGCAGGGAGCGTTCGGCGGCCAGGGCTCGGGCTTTCCACGAGTCGCGCTGCTGCTCCAGGCGGGCGACCGCGCGGGCGGCGTCCGCGATCAGGTGCGACATCGGATCCGGCGTCTTCGGCTTGGCCGTGTGCGATGACGACAGGTGGGTGCGGACCTTGCCGACCATCGGGTCGGTGTAGTCGCATTCCGTGCAGCCGTACACCTTGCTGGCGTCGGCGAGGACGAGGGTGCGGATGCGGGTGAAGTACACCGTCCGGATAGGGCCGTTGAGTGGGCTTGGGGTGGGCTCGTCGGACACCACTTCGATGCCGTCGACGTGGGTGGCGGTCACGCGCAGGACCCCTCCTTTCTTTCAGGTGATGAGGTGGGGGACGAACGATGAGGTGTTGTCGGTGATCAGGCCGCGGGTTTCGCGGATGCCGAGGCCGGCGGGCTGGTGGCCGACGACCCACGCGCCGAGCACGGGGTGGTGGCCGTCGAAGTCGGGCAGCGGCCAGAACTCCTGGTACACGTGGCCTTCGGCGCCGTAGTCGCCGCTCTGGTGGGTGGTTCCGGCGGGGGTGACGATCTTGATGGAGGCGCCTTCTCGGCCGAGTAGCGGTTTGGCGACGTAGGACTGCATGTCGCGGGGGCCGTCGAGGTAGGCGGGCAGCAGGTTGAGGTGGCCGGGGAACAGCTCCCACAGCAGGGCGAGGAGTGCCTTGTTCGACAGGAGCATCTTCCACAGCGGCTCCACCCACGGCGTGTCGGGTTGGGCTTCGACGGCGGCCGGGCCGAACTCGTCGGCCACCGCCCATTCCCACGGGTACAGCTTGAAGAGCGCGTCGATGGGGCGGCGCTCGTTGTCGACGAACCGCAGCTGGCCGGTGTCGAAGCCGATCTGCTCGACGGTGAGCATGTGGGTGTCGATGCCGGCGAGGGTGGCGGTTTCGGCCATGTAGGCGGTGTTGAGGGCGTCCTCACCTGAGGTTTCCTCGCCGGTGTAGGCGAGATGCAGGAGGGTGCGGCCGGTTCTTCGCCATTGGTCGACGAGGCGTTCGTGGATGCTGTTCCACTGGTCGGCCTGCGAGTGGGTGTCGGTCATCCAGTGCCACTGGATGGCGGCGGATTCGACGAGGCTGGTGGGGGTGTCGGCGTTGTACTCCAGCAGCTTGGGATGGGCGCGGCCGTCGTAGCAGAAGTCGAACCTGCCGTACACGTGCGGGTCGCGCCGCTTCCAGGAGGCGGCGATCGGCTTGTGGAGCCAGTCGGGGATGCCGAACTCGTCGAACCGGTTGTGGCGGATGACGTGGTCGACGACGTCCATGCACATGGCATGCAGTTCTTCGACCACGTCTTCGAGGTCTTCGACTTCGGCGAGGGAGAAGGTGTAGTGGACTGATTCGTCCCAGTACGGGCGGGCGGTGGCGGAGAGGTCGGTGTGGAACGCCAGGCCCTGGGATTCGACGATGTGCTGCCAGCCGGGACGGGCGCGGCCTTGGATGCGCTGCATCAGGAGCCGCTTCCGGACTTGCCGCTGCCGCCGAACCCGCCGGTGATGACCTTCCCGGAGCGGGTGGAGATGTTGCTGTTCGACGGCTTGGTCATGGTGCCGCCCGTGATCCGGCGGGTGGAGCTGTTGTGGGTGCCGCCGTAGATCCACACGAACGACGACGAGCTGCTGCCGCCGCGGTCGCATTTGTCGTCGTCGACGACCTTGTAGGTGCCGTCGGCCTGCCGGATGACGCAGTCGGCGGTGACCGTGGACTCGTCGGCGCAGCCGGTGAGGAGGAGGGACAGGGCGGCGACGGCGGCGGCGGGGACCGACGCGGACGATTTGCGGCGGGTGGGGGCTGCCATGGGGTGGGCCTTTCTTCCGGGGTGTCAGGGGTTGCGGTGCCAGCGCATGTGCGTGATGTGGCCTCCGGCGGTGGTCGTGACGGTGGGCTGCATGGCGTCGGCTTCGTCGGCGCAGGCGTCGGCGAGGAGCTGCCGGTCTTCGGTTTCCTGCCGGGCGGCCTGCTCGTCGTCGAGTCGGCGGAGTCCGTCGGCGAACCAGCGGCTGTAGGGCTTGCCGGGTTCGGCGTCGGTGGTGTCGAGGTCGGCGAGCTGGCGGCCGTGGGTGAGGCCGAGCTGGTATGCGCAGGCGGTGTGCATGCGTTCGCAGCCGGGCCAGTGCCGTCCGCCGGGGTCGAGGCCGGGCGCGGCGGGCAGCGTGTACTGGGTGGGGTGGCCGCTCATCCCGCCTTCTTCCTGCTGGCCCGTTTGCGGGTGCGCTGGTAGACGCGTTCGGCGATCTCGCATGCTTCGCATGGGGGTTCGTTTCGGGCTTTGTGCCGGTTGAAGGCGGCGTGGCTGCCGCATTCGGCGAGGGGACGGCGGCGGGTCTTGCGGTCGAGTCGGCGGACCTTGGCGAGCCGCTGGGCCGGACCGGTTTCGGGGTGGGTGTGCCAGGCGAGCAGGTCGAGGGTGGGGACGTCGACGGGGATCATCGCCGCGAGGACGACCGGCAGCGCGTCACGTTCCTCGCTGGTGAGGTCGGTGAGGATCTGGGCGGCGGCGTCGGGTCCGTCGTCGCGGACGGTGCAGGCGAGCATCGAGGCGACGCCGACGAGGTGGAGGGCGAGGGCGTCGCGGTCGTTGCGGTCACTCATCGGTGGTGGTCCGGTTGCGGGCGAGCAGGCGGCGGACGTGGTCGGCGTAGGCGCTCCGCTGCGTGTCGGTGACCGGGACCCGCTGCGACGGGGTCTTGATGAGCGCGTCGGCGACACCGCGGAGCCGGTCGTCGTCCTCGCGGGTGGCGCGTACGGCGGTGAAGATGAGCTGTTCGTTCCAGGGGCAGCCGACGATCTCGTCGGTGATCTGGTCGGCGTCCCAGTCGGGCCGCATCTGGGCGATGAGCGCGATGAGTCCCGCGTAGGCGGGTTTCGCTCTGGGGTTCCCGCTGCTGGTCATGGGTGGTGTTCCTTCCGTGCACAAAACCCCGACACGCCGCTTACGGCCGGAAATTCACTCAGAATATATCTCTAATTTTGAGTGTCGTCCATTCGGTGTTGCGGCGTGCTTGTGAGGCACGTGAAGGAAGCTAGGAAGAAAGGAGTGCTTGCGTCTCACTCCGATTGAGCGGGCAGCGCAAATCCGCGCACGTTGCGTTCGATTACGAGCACGCGGGCAACCTCATGGCAGGGCCGGCCTCCGGGGAGGATGAGTGCAGAAATTAGCGGTAGCACTCTCCGTGGCAGAGATGACTGAGAGTGCAGGCGCACGATCCGGTATGGCCCCCGCCACCGAAGATGTCCCCAGCCCCAAAGTAGGTTCAGGGCAATAGCTCGCCACCTGCGAAAATATGGCGGCCGAACCGGACTGAATCGCCGGTCTGTCGGGTCCGGCTCCATCAGCGGAACTTCGTGTCCTGATCCACTTTGGCCACCGCCCGCACTTCTTGCTCAGTCACGCCACTGATTCCGCGTAGGTCTGCGCCGCGCAGGTCCACGTCATTCAGGTTCGCGTCGCGCAGGTCCAGGCCGCGCAGGTCCAGGCCGCGCAGGTCCGCGCCGCTCAGATTCGCGGCGTCGACGAGCAGGGGCAGGTTCCGGTTACACCGATCCGCGGCGGACGTCTGGGCGAGGAACGGCGGTGCGAGCAGCCGCGACACGATCGCATCTCGGCTCAGCCGGGTGGCCTGCCAGCTGTGTGGGCTCCGCGCGAGGAAGGAACCTCGTCCACAAAGCCAACACCTCAACGCTGAGTGCCAAGGCCGGGGAACCGCGCTCCGGTTGCCGTCGTCACCGGTCCGCCTTCCCGAGCAGGACGTCCAGGCTCGCCGGCCGCTAACGCAACGTCGGCTGGTCTCGGGCGGCTTGGTCACCGCCTCGATGCACCACTCACATCGCGGACCGTGTCCTCATCGACCTGCACGAGACTGGAGATAACGGGCACCATGTTGCTACCGGCCAAGGCGAGCAGGAGCATCGCCCCCGGTGGCGCACCGTGCTGGTCGTGCCGCGCCGGGACGACCCGCTGCAGCTTCTGCCCTTCCTGGTTCGTGAGCCTACGGACCTGTCCTGTTTCGTCACCTGGCCTCCCGAGCGCCGATCGAACGTGATCTGCCCACCCAATCGGCACATGTACGCCAACAATGATCGTTTCCGTGGCAGGTGGCGCTGCCTCTCTAGAACCAGGCAGTGGGCACACAGTTCGGCGGGCCGTGGGGCTCGTCTTCCATCCATGGCGGCGGGCCCGCGTCTGCGACCTGCTGCAAGGGGATCGGATGGTCGCCAAGGTCCCCGCCGGCGTTGTTCAGGCCCCAATGGTTCGCTTCGGCGATCTGGAGCCATTTGCGCCATTCGACGCGCTGTTGCCGGTACTTCTCGACGAGCTGGGCGAGGCGTTCGGGGATGTCGAGCTGCTCGGCCACCCTGTCGGGGTCGCTGGGGCCGCGGACCCAGCCGCCGTCGCGCTTGACGGCCAGGCCGTACTCACCGAGGGTGCGCAGCGCCGTGGTGGTGCCGGTGGCCGACAGGCCGGTCTCGGTCTGGATGTCGATGGTGCGCAGCGGCACCGCGGCGTCGAGCCGGTCGTACACGAGCGCGGCCGGCCCGCCGAGCTCGCGGAATACCGGATGCAGCCCGCCGAGTTTACCGGGCCGCCATGTGCGCCACGCCGCGGTCTCGGCGTACGCCTGCGGAACGATGAGCCGGTAGTAGTCAGGCCACTCTCCGTGGTGGGCGGCGACGTGGTCCACGAACGCGTCGGGCTCGTCACGCAGGTCGCGCAAGGCCTTGGCGACGGTGGACTCGTCCAGGCACGCCGCGAGGGCGAGGCTGCGGACTCCGAACCCGATGACCGTGTTCGCCGACAGCTGCCCTGCCTTGAGCATCGCGCTGAGCACCCGCCAGTAGGTGATGGCCTTCTTCCCCCTCCATCGTCCCGCCCTGATCGCCGCAGCGAGAGCCGAGTCCCACGCGCGGAGCTTCCGGTACTCCCCCAGTTTTTCGGTATCGGGTGTGATGCGGCGGATGTCCCATTCGACGCCGCCCGCGAGCACGACCTGGTAACCCCCCCGGTGGGCAGGCCCCCTTGTGTGGATATCGCGGTCGAACTCACGTTCGGATAGCCAGGTGACGGCTTTTTGCCAGTCGCGATCGATGGCGTCCAGGCGCTGCCGCTCGGTGCGGTACCGGGCGTAGAAAGCGGCTTGTCCTGGCCAGGCGCCGCTGTTGAGGCGCGCGGTGTAGTGCTCCTTGCGCCAGCCGCACGCCACCGCGCCGGAGACGACCGCCTGGCGGGCCTCGGAGTCCGACCGGTAGACCCCGGCGCCGGTGACGCCTTGCGGGTAGCGGCCGGTGCGGGCGATGTCCTCCAGGCGCGGGGACAAGGCCGGTAGGGGGCCGTCGGCGCGGGGCAGCCACGAGTCGTCGTTGTCGTCGACGCGCACCAGGTGCGGCGTTCCCCTGGCGCGTGTGGTGTCTGCAGGGCCCCTGTCACCGGGAGCGGGTGCGTACGGGAGGGCGCTGGGGGATGCCGCGGTGGCGCGAGCGGGCAGGTCGGCCTCGGCGGCCTCGATCTCGGGCGCGAGGGCGGCCCACAGGTCGTCCCACACGCCGGACCCGTTGGGGTGGTCCAGCACATGCTCGACGTGGGCGAGGGGGGTGGTGAGGTGGCGGTGGCCGCCGCGTTTGGTCAGCGCCCCGGGGACGGTGATGAGGCCCTCGTTGGACAGCATCGGTTTGGGGTCGAACGTGACGTATCGGCGGGCCAGCGCGAGGACGATCCACCGCATCTCCCCCAGGTGGATCGTCTCGGTGAACGGAACGTAGGCGTGGCGTCCGCCGGTCGGTGCGACGTCGGCGAATCCGTGGCCACCGCAGATCTGGATCAACCCGGCGAAGTCCGCGGCCTCGGCGGCGACCAGCGCGGCCGGGTCGGTGGCGCCGGCGGCGACGGCCGCCTTCACATCGAAGTCACCCGCGAGTAGGCGGGTCTTGCCGTACTCGTAGATGTAGACGGCGGCGGCGTACGGGGGCAGGCTGATGGTGAGGGCGCGTTCGCCGTCGCGGTATTCGTGGCCGTTGCGGGCGATGCGGACACGGCCGCGTGCCCCGATGCGGGGTGCGATCGCTGCCCATTCGCGGGCAGCCGTCACGACGCCGGGTGCTGGTTCCGCGGTGCGGGGCTGGGGTATGGGGTTGTCGGAGGATACGGCAATGCCGGGCCAACCCGATTGCGACACGCCGAAATCGGGCACGAGTGGCAGAGCCGCGGAGCAATGCATTATTGTTGACTCCGAGACTTCTGGACACCGGCACGTCGAAGGCCCCAGCGTCCACTCACACGAAAGTGCGGGTGCCGCTAGGACCGGCGCCGGGCCGGATGTTCCTGTGAGAGGGCCTCTGCGTTTCTGCTTGGCGGTAGAAGGGCGCAGGGGCTCTCTGCTTTTTGTGTGGGGTCCGCCAGGGCGGCGGTGTCATGTGAGAGTTTCTGGCTCCTTTCGCGTTGCCGTGGGACGGCTACGCGGCGGCGTGCGAGTCGATGACCGGCAGGGCCTCTTGGGCGGAATGCGGGGCGCGCAGCCGCGCGGCCCGCTGAGGGGTCCGGCGCTTCGGCGTCACCTTGCCGGAGCGGCGAAGGTGCGGCGGAGGCAGGACGACCTGCCCGCGCATGAGCGAGGTCAAGTAATCGGCGGCCTCTTCGGCGTCGGCGAATCCGAAGGTGTCCCACCTCCCGTGGGCCAGTGAGACGGTGAAACCAAAGTAGTCGCTGAGGGATTCGAACCCCAGCGTCTTCCAGACCTCTTTGGCCTCGTCGTAGACGTCCTGCCCGACGCGGAGGCTGCCACGCACTCCGTCCTTCTTCGGTCGTCCACCCTTCGAATTCGTACTCATGGTGGCCGACCCTACAGGTTCCTGATGCAGAAACGGCTTGATTTGGTGGGCGTGTCGCGATCGTTGCACGATGTTGATCTAGCTGGTGTCCCCGCATTGATCAACCGCGTGAGGAGGGTGTCGGACGGCTAGGGTCTGAATTGTGACCGCCGTCCCGGCCGCCCGCTCCGGTAGAGCAATGATCCCTTCTGGACACTTTCAGACTCCACACGATCAGCAGTTCAATGCGGAGTTGATCCAGCACACACAGTAACCGCTGTGTGGTCGCTGACATGTGTCCGAAGGAGACTCCCATGCGCAAGAGCATCCGCGCCGTCCTCTCCTCCACCGCGTGCCTGGCCTCGCTCCTGCTCGCCCCCGCCGGCTTCCACCCTCCCGCCGCAGACGCCAGCGCGAGCAGCGTCATCGCCCCGGCGAAGCCGAAACCGCCGAGGAACCAGCCCCCGGCTGCCCCCCAGCCGGCACCCAGCGGCAGGACCGTGAACTCCAAGTCGCCGGCGACCTCCCCGTTCTGGAACAGGCTCCGGAATTTCAAAGCAGGGGCAAGGCACGACGACAAATATGTGTACGAGTGGGACTACCTGCACGGAGACATCGAGAGGTTCAACAAGAAGACCAGGAAGCACGCGGGTAGCCTTGAGCCCGTGAACGGCACGCCCTACAAGCCTGCTGTCCCGACGCACCGCCCGAAGACTAAATGGTAGGGATAGTAGATGACATTCGTTCAAGACGTTCTAGATGGACGCAGATCGATAGACGACTACGAGAACTTCAAAACTGCCTGGGAGGAATTCCCGCCAGAAGATGAAGAATTCCATAATGCGGTCGGGATGCTGTGGGCAGAGAACATCATGTGGTACAGGGAGCCCGAGGTGCTCCCATATGTCGTCGCCGCACGCCGACAAGGCCAGAACCTGCTCCAATACGTGACGGAGCGCAAGGACGCCGACCTCACGGCCTGGAGGCTGTGGGACCTGGCCCAGCGACGGTTCCAGAAGGAATGGCTCAACCCGGACGTCGACCTCAACATGCCGACCGGTGAAGAGCCTGAGCCCGTCCACCGAACCAGACCCATAGGCGAAAACTTCATCCAAGATGTCCTCGACGGGCAGGCCACGTCCGAGGATTTCGAGGACTACGTCACCGAGTGGCACAACACGGCGGGGAGTGTCCCGCTGCATGAGTGGCTTGGCCTGCTGTGGCCGGAATATGCCATAGCCAGCACCGATGAAAAGGCCCTCGACTACATTATCGCCGCGCGCCGCCGGGGCCAGAACCTCCTTGAACACCTCAAGGAGACCGTGGATAGAACGGCGCTGGAGGTCTGGGCGGAAACAGTGAAATACGCCGAGCAATGGCGCACCCCGGAGCGGTCTCCCTCCCCCAAGGCATATTGGGGCTGAGGCATCGGCGCGGGCCTGCGGCCCACGCCGTACTGAGCATCAGGTGTGGCGGCGGGGCACGCGGCTGTAGTCCTGGCCGTCCACGCGGGCGACCTCTTCTGCGGGCACCCGCCGCTCCACGATGAACATCCTGTTGTCCAGTGTGTCCGGCTCGGGTCTGCTGTCGGCCCAGTAGATGTCGGCCAGCCACACGCCGAGGTCGGTGAGCCACCATGCGCGCAGCCACGCCGGCCGATGCCTGTAGGCCACCAGCGGAGGCAGCGGCGGCAGGTCTGAACTGGGCATACCTCAACACTAAGTCGAACAGGCGTTCGGGGCTTGAAGGTGTCTAGGGATTCACACACTCCCCCACCCCAGACACTTACAGTTAGGATCGATGGCGCTTCGTAGTTAACGGCGTCGAATTAAAGGGGAACCGCCACCATGCTCAAGCGTGCCGCGCTCGGACTCCTCATCCCACTCCTCATCGCGGGCACAGCCGTAGCCGCGCCCCCCGCAACCGCATCAGACCAGCACATCGCGGCATCGGCGGTCGCGGACAAACCGCGGCCCCCGAGAGGAAAACCCTCGAACGACGGATGCGGCCAGCGGCCCACCTACATAGCCGGCTACACCACCCACGCCCGCCAGAGGCTTGCGGAACACCGCATCGGCGAGGACCAGGTGCAAGCCCTCGTGGCGGACAGGAACGCCCGCACCCGCCCCGGGCACACCCCCTGCACCTGGAGGCTCTCCAACGGCAGGATCTGGGCGGTCATCAACGACCGCGCGGGCATCGTCACCGTGGGTCCCGGCTCATGAGTAAATCCCTCGCCCGTTGGGAGATCCCCGTCTACGCGAGCTGGGAGACAGACCCCGACACCGACGTCGGATACCTCGCGTTCACCTCCGAGCGGACGCCGGGAGGCATCGCCCACCAGTCCCACATCGAAGACGACGATGAGGTGTTGCACGCCGCGGTGGACTGGTCGGCCGGCAATCGACTGCGCGGTGTCGAGCTGCTGGGCGCGCGCGAGATGCTCCCGGCGCCTCTACGCCTGTCGGCCCCGCCTCCGTCTGCGGGACAGCCTCACGTTGAATGGCGCGGCGTGGGCTACGTCCGGCTGGAGGAGGCTGGCGGAGCGTGGATCGCGTTCACGCCTGAGCAGAGACGGGAGGAGTCGGCCTCCCGGTCCCTGGCGCGTGACAAGAACGACGTGCTTCTGGCTGTGTTGCATTGGTCGGAGACCGGGGAGCTGCTGGGGATCGAGCTGGTGGACGCGGAGAGTTCGCTGCCGCCGTCCTTGGCAGGGTGCCTCTAATCCTTGATCACTCGGGTCTATTCCCGTGTGGCGCCTTCGGGCCAGATGACCGTGACCGGTATCCCGCGGGCGTGCGCCTCGGCGACGACGTCCGCCGTGCCGCCCCGCCCGGCGGCGGGCTCACCGTCCCACACCGCAACGAGCTGATCCACCGCCCCCAGCAGCGCGTCGTTGGCCGCGACGTACGCCTCGCGGTCGGCGTGGTCGTGGTCCATGGTGTGGACCACGACCGCTTTGCCGAGCAGGCGGTCGAACTGGTCGGCGTGGTCGGGCCTGACCTTCGTGTCCCGGTAGTCGCGGGATGGCAGCACCACTTCGAGGGTCCCCCCGGCCTCGATGACGGCCTCGGCGAACAGGCTGTCGGCGCCGCGGGCGATGCAGGAAACGCCGACGATGTCACCGCCGATTGTGGTGAGATGGCGTTGGAGCGCCTCTGACACCAGCAGGGCTGTGGGCCCGGTCAGGTTCATGTGTCCGGTGACGCCGATGCGCATCCGACGGTCTCCTTCGCCTTGATCGTTGATCGGTCTAGACGGACAGTGTCTCGCGGACGCGGAGTTCGGCTACGGCCCGCCCGCGGCGTGTGGCGAGGTCGCGATATCCGCCCGGCCGGAAAACGACAAGGAATAACGGGCAAACCCCTAACGTAAACGAGCCCTGCACATCTAGCCTGGGAATGTCGGTTACCAGGGAGAAGGCAGGGCCAGCATGTCCGACGTTAACACGCAGAACACCCTCGCCGCACGGGTGCGGACGCTCCGCAAACGATGCGGTCTCAGCCAGACGGGACTGGCCGAGCAGGCCGGCGTATCGGCCAGCCTTATCAGCAAAATCGAACAGGGCATAATCCCCGAGACCACTATGGCCACCGCGCACAAGCTGGCTCGCGCCCTGCGCACCAACACCAGCGAACTTTTCGCCTCCTCTCTCCGCGAGGCCGAAAGCGAGACTCTGATCGACCACGTATGGAAACCCGTCGAGCAGGCCCTGAACGGGACCCTGCCCCCGGTGAACGAAGACCCCTCCCTGGACGACATCCAACGTCGCCTCAGGGCCCTCAAGCCACTGCTCGCCGAGAACCGCTACCGGGAGGTGGCCCTGGAGCTTCCCGGGCTGATACGCGATGTCGAGGCCCTCGACGACGTACGCACCCCGCGCTCGCGGCTGCTGAACGTCGCTGGATGGATGTTCGTTCAGACTCACCAGTACGCGCTGGCGGAGATGACGCTGAAGCAGGCCGTCGACGCGGCCGAGGACCGGCTCGACGCGGCCGCGGCGGTTGTGACGCTGGGCTGGATGCAGCTTCGGCACGGCCGCCTCACCGAGGCCCGCGAGCTGTCCGTCAAATGGGCGGACGCGATCGAACCCCGGTTCTCCCGGGCCACCACGGCGGAACTGGCGCTGTGGGGCAGGCTGCTGATCAGGATCTCCGGTGCGGCGGTACGCGACAACCGGCCGGGAGAGGCCGAGGACGCCATCCAGCTCGCGCGCGCGGCCGCCGTACGGATCGGGCGCGAGATCCAAGCCGACAGCTCCACCCATAACACTTTCGGCCCGGCGACCGTGCAGATGATCGTGGCGGAGAACGCCTCGATCGGGGACAAGTACGACAAGGTGTTGACGGTCGCCGAACGCATCCCCAAGAAGCTGCTCCACGTGAACGGGTCCGGCCGGAACCGGCACCGGCTCGACATCGCCAACGCCCTGCTGGCCACCAAACGCCCCACCGAGGCGACAGCGGTAATGCACGACATATACCGCACATCGCCCGAATGGCTGCTTAAACAGCGTTACGCCCGACGGATTATGGACGGCATTGTGTACCGGCGCCGAAGCCTCACCCCGGAAATGCGGGCCCTGTCCGAAGCGCTGACCATCACCGGGTAAACGGCCCCAGCCTGCTATTTCGCACGCCATTGACAGTTCCGGCGGGCGGTAGACCAAACTGTCAATGACACCGTGCAACAGAAGAGTTACGGTCGTCCCGTGTCCGCCGCCAAAATTTTTTACCTCATTCCCGGGGCTGAGGATGCGTCATAGACAACGCGCCTTCAGCCCCGTAAGACAAAGCGCCGACGAGCGAGCCGCGGTACCTCCCTCCGTTGCCAGATTCGCCCGCCTGCTCCGCGCACATCGGTTGCCCGCGCCCGTCAGACGCGCCGGCGGCAAAGCTCTCGCCGCCGTGTACGGCCGCGAGCCTCTCCGGGCCGAGCCACCGTCCGCCCCCGCCACAGCTCCTCTCACTATGCAGGAAGTGCGTCTGGTCGCCGAGAGCAGATCCGTTCTGGGGAGCATCACCTTGGCCCCCATCACCGACCAACTGCTGATCAAACTTCGGGACGGGCTGAACGAGCTCGACGCGGGAGGCCCGCGTGGATGAGCTCCATGACCTCGGCCCGCCCCTCAGCGCGTCCACTCCGAACGTCGCCCGCATCTACGACGCCCTCCTGGGCGGCAAGGACAACTTTCCGGCCGACCGCGAAGCCGCCCAGAGACTCATGCGGCTGATGCCGGACGTGAAGGCCGCCGCACAACTGAATCGCGCGTTCCTGAAACGCGCGGTGCGGCGCCTGACCCACGCGGGCATCACCCAGTACATCGATCTGGGGTCCGGCCTGCCGACCCAGGAGAACGTCCACGAAGTCGCCCAGGCGGTCAACCCCAACGCCAAGGTCGTCTACGTGGACCACGACCCGGTGCCGGTCACCCACGGGCGCGCGATCCTCAAGGGCACAGGCGTGGTGATGCTCCACGCTGACATCCGTCAGCCGCTCACCATCCTGCACGACCCGGTGGTGCGGGACACGATCGACTACAGGCAGCCCGTGGCGCTGATCGCCGTAGCCGTCCTACACTTCCTCGCCGACCCCCACGAGGTGCTGCGGTGCTTCGCGGACCGGCTCGCGCCCGGCAGCCGCCTGGTGCTGTCGCACGGCACCAGCGACGGCGCCGACCCCCGCACGGTCGCAGAGGGCAAAAGCATCTACAAGCAGACGTCAGCGCCGGTGTACCCGCGGCCGGCCGCGGAGATCGCGGCGATGCTGGAGGCGTTCGGCACGGTGGATGAGCCGGGCCTGGTGCCGGTGACCGACTGGCATCCCGACCCCGAAGCCTTCCCGCCCGCGCCGGTGCCGTGGCTGCTCGTCGGGACCGCCACCAAACCCCCCGGGACCACCTGACCAGGTCCCGGCGGTAACAGCGCGGCGCGGCGGAGGAAGAAAGGCGTGTACTCCGCCGTGCCGTCCCACCCCCCGCACACCGGCGATCTCAATCACGTCTGGAAGCGCCGGCGGGCGGGCGGCCGAGGAGCCCCTCGGCCACACCGCACGAAAGTGAGTTCGTGCGGCGGTGCGGCACCGGTCGCCGACGGCCGGTGCCGCACTACACGAGCAGGCGCGCACTCGCGCCAGGTGAATCCCGCGTGTCGGCCTGAGGGGGTCCGATGCGCGGGCGGCCGGTACGGCATCGGCCAGAGGTAGTGAGCCGTACCGGCCATCCCTGGAGGGGCGCGGATCCCGCGGGATCCGCGCCCCTCCTTCCGCCCGGCTCCTCCTCCCTGCGGGGCCGGGCGGAAGGAGGTCCGGCGAATCTTGCAAGCCCTCGCGCCGGGCCCCCGTGCCCATGTCCGCACGGAACGGAATGGAGAGCTGTGACCAACACCGCGACGCTGCTGGAAGAGACGGTCAAGAACGACTGGAGGATCATCCCCGACCGGGCGCCCCGTGTCGGGCCGCTGTACGCCGCGCTGACCGGCGCCCCCGACGCCTCCGACACCCAGGAGGCGCTCACCTGGATCAGCGGCAACTACACCCGCCTGCTCGCCGCCGTCGAGGACAACAGGCACGCCGAGGAAGGCTGGCAGTTCGCCGAGGCGCTGCACGGATGGTTCGTGACGTGCGGTGCTCAGGCGGACCGGGTGCGCGTCTACACCCTCGGGTTGGAGTCGGCGCGGGAGTCGATGACGCCGGAGGCCACGCCTCAAATGCTCACCGGGCTGGCGTCGGGGCACATCGGCACCCGGGACTACGCCGCCGCGCGGCCTGCCGCAGAGGAAGCGCTCAGCCTCTGGCAGGAGTACGGCCACCAGGCGGGGCAGGCCGCTGCCCTCGGCAAGCTTGGCGTGATCGCCACGGGGACGGACCGGGCGGAGGAGGCGCTGGAGCATCTTGGCGCCGCGCGCCATCCATGAGGCGGCGGGCCGCGTCCGCGGGGTGGTGCTGACCCGGCAGCGGGAAGGTCGGGCGCTGCTGAAGCTGGAGCGGTTTGACGAGGCGCGGGAGACCCTTGAGTCCGCCCACCTCGCCGCTGCTTCCGCGGGTGAGGAGCGGCTCGCCGCGCAGTCCCTGACCAATCTGGGCCAGGTGCATCTGGCGCAGGGCCGCCACCAGGCGGCGGTGAGCCCGCTGCTGGCCGCGATCGCCACTCTCACACGGCTGGGGGCGGCGCGGCCGGAGTCGCGGGCGCGTGTGGCTCTGGCGGATGTCTACGCCGCCCAGGAGCGGGAGGAACTGGAGCGGGCGCTTGCCCTGGTGAGCGGGGACGACCCGGCCGCCCGCGACATCTGGGCGCGGCTGGGTTAATGCCCGAGAGGGGGCGGCGGGGCGGATCGTCCGCGCGGAGTTCACCGCCTCGCCGCCCGCTCAACAAAGCAAGGAGGACCAATGCCGGAACCTGCCCCCGAACAACCGGACAGGAAACCCTCGAAACGGCCGCGGTTCATGGACTGGCGGGAGGAGGTCGCCGCCGACAAGAAACGCCGAGCCGAGGCGGGCCGTCAGCGTGAGCTCGCACGCATGCGCCGGCACCACGGCGGGCGAGGAGGTGCCGCAGTACTGGATCACCACCGCGCCGAGCGCCTGATCTGCTCTCCGGAGTGGTCCGCATGACACCAGCGGCAGGCGGTCGGGCAGGATCTAGTCGCCTTCCCCGGCCCACAGCCCTGCCCGCTCGGCGATGCCTTGCGCGAGGTAGCCGTAGGACGGGGCCAGCTCCGGCAGCGCGCTGATGTCGGGCCTGTCCCTGGCGGACCGGCCGAACAGCGTGAGGCCGCGGAGGCCGTCCGGCATCTCCTCGACCGTGCCGTCGGACAGGACCCGCACCGCCGGTCGTCGCCGTGGCGGATTTCCCAGGTCATGGGCATCTCCTCGGGGTCGCATACCCGGGTGCGGGTTCTCCGGCTGCGCCTTGACGGGCAGGTGCACGCAGCCGGGCACCACCTCAAGCGCCGCGACCCGCCGGCCGTGCCCTCGGTCCCCGGCACCGATCGGCTCCCGGAGGCGGGCCTCCACCCGCCCGCCCGGGACCGGGCGGCGGCACCACGGGCACCGCACCACGCGGTGGCCGAGGTCGAACGCAGCACCGGGAGAGGTGGGCACCTGGCGGGTCACCCGGTCATCATGACGCCGCCGCACATCCGACACGCCCAAGACCGCAGACCTCCGACGCGCGGACTGGACAGGTCAGGGCACGCCCGGGCCTTGGCGGCCCTCCCGCTCCCGATTCCCCCGCCGCCTGAAGGCAACGGTCCCCTCGGGAGAATCTGATGGGGGTTCCGCGATGCGATCGTCAGGTCACGGTGTCGTAGGTGGCGGGGATGATCGCGGCGCCGTCCCACACCCCCTCCAGGGTGAGCGGCTGTTCGGCTGCGCCGTCCCATACCGTCCATGCCGCGTCGGGAGGCGGGACGACGGGCCCGATCGGAGCCGCTGTATCGCTCGCGGCGAAATGCCGGTACCGGAACTGGGGTGTGGTGGGGGTCGAGGAGTTCGGGCCGAAACGGACCGTGTCGAATCCGCTGGACGGCAGGCCGGTGGCGGTGGCGGTGGCGAGGGGGACGGTGGCGTCCCCCGGGTAGGCGCGGACAGTGAGGGCGCCTGCGTCGGAGCCGATCTCGATCCGTACCGGCTCGTTCAGGGGGAGGACGTCGCTGCCGGAGGTGGCGAGCTGGGTGCCGGTTCCGGTGAGGATGCGTAGTTGTCCGGCTTGTGTGCCTGCTCCGGTTCCGGCGAGGGTGAGCCGCCACTGCTGTGTGGTGTTGTTGCCGGTCAAGCCGGTCGCCGCGGTGAAGGAGGCGGACGCCCAGGCGGTGAAGGTGCCGTACCAGCGCAGTGTGTATTGGGCGAGGCCGGTCGTGCCGAATACGGCCTGGCCCCATCCGATCCAGGATGCGGCGCCGGCGGCCTGGGCGAACACGATGTCGGAGTGGTCGGCGGCACCGATGCGTTCGATGGTCTGGACGGTGCCGTTGCGCAGCGCGAATGGCGTGTCGCCGGGTCCTGCGAGGGTGGTGGTGAGGGTGGCGCCGTCGGTGAGCCCGGCGCCGTTCCACACGGCCAGAATCGCCACAAGGAACCCCTATTTGCGGAGGATGACGGTGCCGACGGGGGTTCCGGCGGGGACGGGGTCGCCGACGGCGAGGACGAGGACGGGGGCCATGACGACGCCGTTGCGGTAGGTGTTGCCGTCCTTGGTGATGCCCCACAGCGTGGCGTTGCGGGTGTTGTTCTGGTACTCGACGACGTTGCCGGATTGGGTGGGGTGGCCGATGAACCGCGCTCCGGCGTCCCAGCTGAATGGGGATTGGACGCGTAGCGCCCCCCATTCGTTCAGCGCCATGGTTTTGACGCCGTTGACCCACACCTGCATGACCTCTTGGCTGTTGAGGTCGATCGTGAAGTTGCGGCGGTGGATGATCATCGGCGCGGCCGGGTCGGCGGTGATGGTGGAGTCCGCCGGCACGCGGGATGCTACCCCGGCATCGAGCTGGCTTTTGTTGACGGCGTCGTCGGGTTCGGTGCCGTCGCCGACCCCGCTGACCCGGGTGCCCCCGAAGTTGTAGCCGGGGGCGCGCATCTTCTTCACAGCGGTGTCTTTCAGCCGATGATGACGGCGCGGTAGGCGTTCTGCGCCAGGTTGGTGGCCGCGGTGATGGTGACGGTGGTGGCGTCGGTGACGGTGATGGTGACGTCGACCATTTCGTTGGTGGCGACCTCCCGTACCGCGACCACGACATCGGTGGTGTTGAGGGTGTGGGTGATGGTCCAGGTGGTGGCGGCTGTGGCGGGGCCGGTGACGGCGTGCTTGGTGGTTCCGCCGCCGCCGGTGGAGTACTTGGCGAACGCCAGGGGTGTGGTGCCGACGGTGATGGGGGCGTTCGTGGTGAGGAGCCAGGCGGTGTCGGCGTTGACGGTGCCCTCTTCGACGATGACCCATAGGCCCGGGGTGACCTCGGCGTTGGCGTCGGCGTCGATGGCGCGGGTCAGTGCGCTGCCTGCGGAGGCGAAGGTGTAGAGGCCGTTCTCGGAGGCCGACGTCTGGTCCTTGAGGAGGATGCGGTCGCCGCCGGCGAGGGTGACGCCGTCGATGGTGGCGGGGGCCGTGGTGGTCGAGACGTTGCCGGTGGAGGCGACCCGCGCCGAGCCCTTGAAATCGAGGTTGGACATCTGGGCGGTGACCAGGGCCTGGACCTGCTGCCACTGGGCTGCGCTGGTCCCGGCGACCGCGGCGCCGATGTTGAGGATCTCGGTGCCTGAGAAGTCGTATCCGCCTTCGGCGAGCATCTTCTTCGTCATTTTCGCGCTCCTTAGCTGAGGTGGGCGACGCCCGCCACGGTCGCGGCGAACGTGATGGTCATGCTGTTGAGCGAGGGGTAGGCAGGGGTGCCGTCGACGGGGTCGCCGTCGACGTCAAGCACAGTGATGGCGGGCCGGTAGCCGAGCTGGTGGTTGATCGTCCACACCGCAGCGGGGACGGTTTGGACGTGCGTGTAGGAGACGGGGCCTCCCCCGCCGCCGCCGGGCATGGTGTAGCCGGCTTCGACGACGTCGACGACGCGGCCGCCGCTATCCAGGATCTCGACCTTGTCGCTCACGTGGTGACCTGCCAATCGAGGGTGACGGTGCCGGCGACGAGCCGGGTGGGGGCTCCCCACGGGGCGATGAGTTTCAGGTCGTGGACGCCGTGGAGCCAGGTTTGGCCGGTGAATGTTTCGGCGGGTTGGAGCAGGCGGATGGTTCCTTCGAGGCCGCCGAGGACCATGGAGCCGTCGCCGGTGGAGAAGGTGAGCAGGAGCGGGCCGCGGATGTGGGTGCGCCAGTGCATGCGCCCCGACCATCCGGTGAGGTCGTACGGCTGCCCCTGTGCGTTGGTCCAGCGGAGGGTGCGGTCGAACGGCACGCCCTCAGCGGCGTGGATGTCCCATCGGCCTGTCACGGGTGGGGAGTATCCGGGTCGATGGTGGTTACCGTCTCAGCCGGTTCGGGTTCGCGCGCCGGGCTGCCACGACTGCGGCGGCGGCGCGCGCGAGGAAGTGCAGGCCGGCCGCATCGCTGCTGCCGAACTCGGATTCGGCGATGCGGCGGAACACCACTTCGGTTCCGCCGGTGACGCGGGTGCCTTCGACGGTGGCGGGAAGGGTGCTGGTCTTGGCGGCCACCGCGCCGGGAAGCGGGGCGCTCTCGCAGCGGCACCGCGTTTTCTGCTCGATGGGGAGGCGCGGGTCGCGGGGCTCTCGGGCGAGGTCGACGCCTGACGCGACTTTCCACCCGCCTGCGGGGTTGACGGCTTTCCCGTCTGGTCCTCTGCCTTTCCTGATGTAGGTGAGGCTGGGGAGCTGGTAGGACAGGTTTTCGGGGATCGTCTGCCCGTCAGCATGGTCGTGGGACGGGCGGACGCGCTCATCCTTCGCGGTTAGCCACGCCTTGGCGTCGGGGGCGCGTTCTCGGGTTTCACGAGTCACGGCTTCGCTGACGGCTTCTACCTCGCGGCGTACCGGCCCTGCGGCGAGACGTTTCGCGAAACCGGGAGTGAGTTGTACACGGCTGCGTGCCATGGGTGGCGAGTATCGGCGGGGTGAGCCGCTATCGTCCCGGCCTGGCGCGCAGGTTACCGTGCGGCCCGCGCGTGTTCCAGGAAGGACACGTTCTTAGTTTCTTAGATTCTTACGTTCTTAGCGTCGCGCGCCGGACATGGTCGGCCGGGCTTCCCTCACTTCTCGCACATTAACGTCTGCGCCCGATACGATCAGCACGATACGTTGCCGCCAAGCGATCAGGAGCAGCCATGTCTGCCGTCGTCATGTCCTTCGCCAGCTTGAAAGGCGGGGTCGGGAAGACCACCACAACCGCGAACTTCGGCGCGACCGCCGCCGACACGCACAAGCTCCGCGTCGCAATGTTCGACGCCGATCCCCAGGGCCAGCTTTCGGACTGGTTCGGCGTCAAGCGCCGCCCGGGGCTCGGGTTCGCCGAGCTCATCAACCCGCCCAAGAGCGGCGCGCCCACCGTCCACGACACTCTCGTGCAGCCCGACACCGATGTGCCGCTGTACATCGTGCCGACCTCCTACGCCGAAATGGAGGACGTGGAGGGGCGCCTGACAACCGATCTGGAACTCGGAGGCATCACGGCGATCCGCCGCGTGCTCCAGCCGATTCTCGACGACTTCGACGTGATCCTCCTGGACACCCGCCCGAGCCTGGGGAACCTGACGAGCGCCGCGATGTGCGCCTCGAACGTCCTGGTACCGGTGACATCGCCGAATGTCACCTCGTTCCAGTCGACGATGACCGCTGTGGAGAAGGCGGAGCGGATCAGGCAGCTGCAGAACCCGAACCTGGTCATCCCCGGCTGGTTGATGAACATGTGGGAGGACGGCGAGGAGGCGAGCACGGTGGTCCAGATGATGGCCAAACGCGAGATCGCGGCCTTCCAGCCGGCCATCTACCGCGGCAAGTACATTTCCAAGGGGTATCTGTTCGGCAATCCGTCGGTGTGGCAGTTTCCGAACCACTCCGGTTCCCATCAGGACTACAAGCCGCTGACGCAGGCGGTGCTGTCCTCGATCGGTCTGGTGGCCGCGTGACTGGCAATCGTCGCAGCAAGGAGAGGCGGAATCTGGACGAGGTCGTCTCGGAGGCGACCCGGCACGCGGTGCCTGGCTTGCCGACGCCTAAGTCGGTCGCCATCGTCCCGTTCACGGTCGACGATCAGATTCCGCCGCTGGTGCCCGCGCCCGCTCCTGAGCCTATGGTCGACAGCCTTTCAGCCCCCTCGGAAAGGGTTGAGGAGACTGCGGCGACGGCGGAGGATGACGGGCCTGTGGTCGACAGCGCGGCTGCCCCCTCTCAACAGGAGGCTGCGGCGATGGCGCAGGAAGAGCTGCAAGCCGTTGCGGTCGCCGATGCCGTCGAGCCTGCGGTGGAGCGGCCGAGTGCGCCGGAACCGCCGATGGTCGTAGACGAGCCGGTCGGCGGCGGCGAAACCACCGGCCAGGTGGCTGAGCCTGCCACGAAGGCGAGGCGGAGCGCCAAGGCGAGGGCCGGGCGGGGTGTGGTGCGGCCAACCACGTCGGCGGACTGCAAGGGCGACGGCCGAGTGAAGCACACGCTGATGGTTCATAAGGATGTGCAGAGGAGGCTCGCTGAGCTCCAGTTCGAGGAGACCATGGCCGCGGGCAGGGAACAGCCGATGTGGCCGCATGTCGACGCGGCGCTGGCGGTGCTGCACCCGTCGCGGAACCCGGATCTGGCGAAGTGGATCGGCATCGGGGAAGAGCTGCTCGGGTACGACCCGGACGAGTTCACACAGTTCGGTCCTTTGATGCGGGGTTCGACGCGGGAAGGTATCCGTACGTTGCGGGTTCGGTTGAAGATGGCCGATGCCGGAGAGGTGGCCCAGCACCACGTCGTGACCGCCGCGCTCATCGCCTACCTGGACGTCTGGGATGCGCAAGGTCGGAGCATCCCCCAAACCTGAGAAGGGCGGAGGAAATCAAGCATGCCGCAGTTGTATGTCGCCCCTGACCCCGATATCGCGCGGCCTTCGGTCACGCTGGTCGATGCCGAGCCTGCTGCCCGGTTGCGTGGTGAGCGGCTGGTCGTGCGCGGCGCCAACGGGTGGGTGCGTGATTTCCGTGCCGAGTCGGACCCGTACCGGTCTACTGACGGTTCGTGGCGGGTGCGTGTCCTGCCGGAGGCCGCCTGGTACACGCTCGTCGAGTGCGGGCTGATCCCGCCGGATGTCCGCGTCGAGGACGTCCCGCTCGCTGGTGTGCTCGTGGAGACCTTCACACAGGAGGCGCCGGCTAGAACCTTGTGGTGAGACTAGAATCCCGCGGGTAAGGGGATACGGGCGGCCGACCGGGTGACCGGGGAGCCGCCCACGCTCGTTCAAGGGCGGCGGTTCACCGCTTCCCGGCCGCTGGAGCGAGACGCAAACCTGCCCCGCCCTGCACCCTGCCGGGCATGAACCACATGGTCAACTTCGCCCTTGCGCATCCGATCGGCCCTAAAACCTGCCGCCAGCTCGGCATCGAGGAAGCCGAGCACCCGGTAGGCGCGTCCCTCACGATGCAGTACGGCCAGGCGATGCGCCTGGTCTCAGCGGGCTACGTCGCCGGCGCTGACCCGCAGGATCCGGCGTCGGTGCAGAAGGCGCTGAAGCCGGTGAAGGCCAAGCCCGCCGGGTCGGCGTCCGCGTAGTGTCTGCTGAGGATCTGGCCCGCGCCGACCCGGTCCCGGTGGTGCTGGAGTGGCTGTCGGGCCATGCTTCGGTGACCGGTGTGCTGGGCGGCGCGGGCAGGGTCGGCCCCTACCACGAGCCGCCCTACCCGCGGCTGAAGGTCGCCGACGTGCCGGGCGGCACAGACAGCTACCTGACGCGGCTGGTGGTGGTGAGGGTCCAGGTCGAGGCGCTCGGCAGCGTCGACGGCGGCCCGGGTAAGGAGCTGCTTCGCCGGATCCTGTACACAGCGCTGGGTGCGTTGGAGGAGCTGCCGAGAGCCGGCCCCGCGCCGGTCGGGCCGGTGATCGTGGCGGTGCGGCCCGCGCAGGCCGGGGGGTATGTGCCGGAGGCGGACGGCCGTCCCCGGTATCTGGCGGTGGCGAACGTGATCTGCCACCCCACCTACCCGTGACTCAGTCCAGGAGTGACATCTGGGTGCCGTGCCCGCCGGCGGTCTGTATGGCGCGGCGGGTCTGCTCCCGCCGGGTGCCGATGTTTTTCAGGTGGCGTTGGCGGCGGCACGGTTCGCATTCGCGCTCGTGGGGGCGCGAGGGGCGTACGTACACGTTGGCGGGGTCGGACAGGTCGTGCGGGCCGAACTCGCCGTCGCACCATTCTTTGCGGGCGTTGATACCGGTTGGGGCTCCGGAGCGGATGGTGTTCTCGCGGTGGGTGGCCGCCTTCAGGTGCGCCAGGTTGATGCATCGGCGGTGGGGGCAGTCAGGGCCGGGTGGGCAGTAGTCGGGGTCGTGGCACAGGTGGTCGGGTTCCAGGCCGGCGAGCAGCGGCCCGTGTGTCTGTTCGAACATCCAGCGGGCGACGAACAGTTTCCGCCTGGCGGTCCACAGGATGGCGTAGCCGGCGTCGTTGACGGTCCGGGTCCACATGGTGCAGGCGCCCAGGTGGGGGGCGTGGATGGGGATGCTGCCGGGGGCGAGGTGTGCGTGGATGCGGCGCATCACCCGCTCGGTGTCCAACCGCTTCCGCATAGCTTCCGCCCCGCTTTTGTGTCTCGGCTCTTGTCGAGTGTCGCAGGAGGCGCGGCCGTAGTGAAGGCGGCGGGCGTTGGAGGCGGACGTAAACCGCGGCGGCAGCCGATGATGCGCCGTTGAGGGTCCCCACCCGTCCGCCGCCCCGGCCTGCCCAGGAGGGGGTGGCTTCCTGGTGTGGGAGGGGCTCCCGTGGGTGCCGAGAACATTTTCACTCCGCAGCATGCGCTGCTGTACCTGGCTCCGGTCGGTACGGCCGCGCCCGAAGGACCGACCGTCACCATGCCGGCCGCCTGGAAAAGCGTCGGCATGTTCACGCCCGACTCGCTGAACTGGTCGGGCGATCCCGAGTTTCAGGAGACCGAAGCCCACCAGTCGGCGTATCCGGTGAAGGTGTGGCAGACCAAGGACGCCGCAAATCTTGAGGTCGAGCTGCTGGAGTGGTCCGGCGACAACTTCAAGGCGGTGTACGGCGGCGGCACGATCGAGGCGATCACGCCTGCGGGCGGCGGCGCCGTGTATTACAAGTACACGCCGCCGTCGATCGGGTCGCGTACCGAGGTGGCGGCGTGCCTGGAGCTCGGCGACGGCACCCGCCGGATGCGGCGCATCATCCCGCGGTGCATGCAGCGTGAGGGTGTGCAGCACGAGCTCGGCCGTGACGCCTCAGCGACGCTGCCGATGAACCTGTCAGTGCTCGGCAGCGATGTCGGCTCGGCGTTCTACGACTTCTTCTCGGCCGAGTTCGCATCTTTCGCGCCTCCGACCCCGTAAATAGGGGCTGGTGTGGGTGGGGCGGGACGGTAGTGCCGTCCCGCCCTTACTGTTGCGCGGCATCCGCACGCCGTATCCGATCGGGGGGCCGCCGCGATGGTGGACGACGCATTCGTACTGGACCTTGACGCTGCCCGCGTGAGCCGTATCGGCACCGCGCAGCCGTACTACCCGCTGCGGTTCCGCGGCGAGGTCATCTGCGATCTGCCGGTGGAGCTGCCGGTGGACGTGCTCGCGCCGCTCGTCGACCTCAACCTGGACGCCGCGCTGATCGCCCGCACCGTCCTGGACGCGTTCTCCGCGACCGACAAGTTGCAGGCGGGGATGGGGATGCTCCAGATGTTCGTCGACCAGGTGATCATCAACCCGTCGCTGCCGAAGGATCTCGTGGAGGCCGTGCATCTGATGGGCGGCAAGTTGCTGGGCGCGGATGGCTATGCCCGGTTCGTCGCGGCCAGGCCGTCGATCGGGGACGTGCGTTCGCTGGTGATGGGCGTGGCGGGCCGGTCGGGGGTGGGCCTGGGGGAATCCCCGTCGTCGTCGAGCGGCTCCGGCGGTGGCGGGACCTCGACGCCGACTTCGCCGACCGCGGCATCGACATCACCCGCATCTGGTACCGCCCTGGGCAGCCCGGTTTCATCGGCACCCGACGTTTCCTCGACCTCGCCGACCGTCTCCGCCCTGATGCCCGGGTGAACACCAGCCCAGAGGCGCGGGCGCAGCCGTGGGACGCCACCCACGAGCTGCTCGCCCAGCTGATCGAGGAGGTGGGGATCCTGGCGGCCGACCACCGCCGTAAGAAGCCGCGGGAGGTTCCGCGTCCGGCGTACATGCGGCGCGGCCGACGCAGACGCCCGGCCGGCGGCAGCGGCGGCGGCGGTATGGACCACGCGTTCGGGGTGATGCTGTCCACCACCCGCGCCCCCCTGTGAACCCCCGGGTGATCGGGCGGGGACGGTAACCCGTCTGCCGCGCCACCCTCCTGCCCTGGGCTTATCGGGGGGTGGGCGCGGGTGGCCGGCGACGACGGTGTGTCAGCGGGGCGGATCTATCTCGATGTCGTCGCCGACCTGGAGGGGTTCGAGCGGCGTCTGCAGCGGGAGGTCGACCAGCGGGTCCGTGATACGCGGCTGCGGGTCCGCGCGGAGGTGGATGCGCGGCGTCTGGCGGTTGAGACGGCGACGGCTGCGCGGGCGGCGGAGCGGGCTGCGTCGTTGCGGGTGCAGGTCGACCGCGAGGTGCTGCGCCGCGACCTGGCCGACGCACTGACGGCGGCGGCGTCGGCGGGCCGGGCAACCGTTGAGGTGACGCCGACCGTCGACGGGCGGCGCCTGCGCGGCGAGGTCGATGCTGCGGCGCGGCAGAGCCGCACCCAGGTCGAGGTGGGGGCGGACACGAGCCGGGCCCGTGCCGAGGTGGGCCGGTTCGTTCGGCAGGGCGGCGCCGACCGGCAGATGAACATCGATGTGCGGGTGGGCGGGATACCGCTGCTGGATCAGGCCGGGCAGATGGTGACCCGCCTGGCCACCGCGATCGCGGCGGGCGCGGCCAAGTACACGCTGCTCGGCACGGCGGCGGGGGTGGCCGGGTCGGGCCTTTTGGCGTTGGCGGCGGCGGCCTCGCAGGCGGGCGGGATGCTCGCGGTCCTGCCCGGGGTGGCCGGTATGGCCGCTCAAGGCCTGGCGGGGCTTCTGGTGGGCCTGTCGGGCGTGGGTGAGGCGTACAAGGCGCTGGGGCAGGCCGACAAGTCGTCGGGGGCGAGCGCGGCGTCGGCCGCGTCGGCGCGGGAGGCGGCGGCTGAGCGGATCAAGGCCGCTGAGCGGGCGATCCGCGACGCCGAGCGGGGCCGGACGCATGCCGCTGAGCGGGTGCAGGACGCCAAGGACGCCGCTGTGGAGGCGGCCAAGGCGGTCACCGCTGCCGAAGAGCGGGTCCGGGACGCCGTTGCGCGTGTCAGCGAGGCGCGTTCACGGGTAGGTGAGGCGACCGCGGCGGCGGCCGAGCGGCAGCAGCAGGCGGCGCGCGGTGTGGAGATGGCCGAGCGGCGCCTCGCCGACGCCCACGCCGACACCCGGCGCGCCGTCGAGGACCTCAATGATGCGCGCAGGCAGGCGAAGGAGCGGCTGGAGGACCTGGAGCTCGCGGTCCGGGGCGGCGCCCTGGACGAGGAGGGCGCCGCGCTGGCGGTGGAGCGCGCCAAGCAGCGCCTGGAGAAAGTCTCCGCCGACCCGTTCGCTTCCGACCTCGACAAACGCGAAGCCGATCTGGCGTACCGGCAGGCGGTGCAGCGGCTGGACGAGGTCAAGGAACGCAACGGGGACCTGCGGGAGGAGCAGGCCGACGCCAACGCCCGCGGGGTGGAGGGCTCCAAAGAGGTCGAAGCGGCCAAGGAACGCGTCAGCGACGCGACCCAGGCCGAAAAAGACGCCGAGTACGAGCTGGGGCAGGCCCGCAAGGAGGCGTCCCGCGTGGCGGCCGACGGCGCCCGCGCCGTCGAGGACGCCAACCGCGGCGTCGCCGACGCGCTGCGCGGCGTGAAGGACGCCCAGCAGGACCTGGAACAGGCCGAGAAAGCCCGGACCAAGGCCGCGCGCGGTGTGCGGGACGCGTTGTGGGAGCAGCAGTCGGCGGCCGAGCGGCTGAAAGACGCCGAGCTGGAACTCGCCAAGGCCCGCAAGGCAGGTGGGTCGCCGGGCGCGGCCGGCGCCGGGGGCGGTGTCGACCCCGCGGCCCAGGCGCTCGCGGAGCTTTCGCCGGAAATGCGAGAGTTCGTGCTGTACCTGCACAAGAATGTGCGGCCGGCGCTGAAGGACGTGCAGTGGGCCGTACAGGACGCCCTGGCGCCGCCCTTGCAGGAGGCCGTCGGTAAGGCGCTGCCGCTGCTGGGCACCGTCAAGCAGGGGCTGTCGTCGACCGCGACGGTGATCGGCGACATCGCGGTCGAGTTCGGGGAGCTGCTCGGCAGCAAAGCGTTCTCCGGCTACGTGTCGCGGATCATGGGCCGCAACAACCAGGCGATGAGCCTGTTCGGCAAGGCCGGGCTGTCGGCGTTCAAGGGCATCGTCCGGATCGTCGACGTCGTCATGCCGTATGTCGTGAAATTCGCCGACCGGGTCGCGAAACTCGCCGACCGGTTCGACAAGTGGACCAAGAAGGTCCGCGACAACGGCAGCCTCGATGACTTCTTCGGCCGCGCGTGGGAGATGGCGTCCAAGCTGTGGCGGATCCTGTCCAACGTCGCCGGCGCGATCGGCGGCGTGATCCGCGCGATCAGCAATTCGGGGGCCGGGGCGACGCTGCTGGAGGATCTCGCCAAGGCGGCCGAGGATTTCAACACCTGGATCAACCAGCCGGAGACCCAGCAGCGGCTGGAGGACTTCTTCAACAACCTGGTGCCGCTGCTGCAGGAGGCCGGCGGCCTGGTGGCGGATGTGGCGAAGTTCCTGGCCGGGCTGGTCGAGGCGGTCGTCAACGACGGCACCCTCACCGATTTCCTGTCATGGCTGCGGGACGTGGTGGCGTGGCTCGACGGCCTGGCCGACAGTCCGGCGTTCGGGCAGATCGCGTCGTGGGTGCTGATCCTGGTGGCTGCGGTCGCGGCGCTGGGGGCGCTGGCGCGTGCGCTGTCGACGGTGAGCCGGGGGCTGGGGCTGCTGGGTGGCGCCGCCCGGGGGCTTGGACGGCTGTTCGGCGGCGAGGACGGTGATGACGGTGGGGAGGGCCGGTCGGGGCGCAGGGGCAGGCGCGGCAGCCGCCGAAACACCGCCACCGGCGGCGATGCGGGTGGCGGGGATGACGACCGGCCGGTACGCGCCGGCAGGGGAGGTAGACGCGGCCTGACCGGGCGTGGTGGCGCGTCGGCTGGTTGCGGCTGCGACGTCGGCCGGCGGCAGGGCGGCGGACGCGGCTCGAACACCGGCCCCCGCAGCAGCGGCGGTGGGGGTGATGAGGGGAATCGGCCGCGCCGTCCTGGCGGGGGCGAGCGCAGCGCCCCGGCGCGTGCCGGGGCGCGCGGCGCGGGCGGCGGGTCGAACCGGCCTGCCGCGCCGCGCGCCGGCGGCACCGCTGGCGCGGGAGGCGCCGCAGGGGGCCGGGGCGTCGCGGGTGCGCTGGCCGGTGTCGGTTCGGCGGCGAACACCGGTGTGCAGGCGCTCGGCCGCTACACCGCGGCCGCCGCCAAGGCGGGTGCCTCAACGCTGGCGACCGGCATCTCCAAGGTGGGGTCGGCGGTGACCACCGTGGCCGGTGCCGCCTCCAGGGGCCTTCCGCAGGTCGCGGCGCTGGCGGGCTCGATCGGGAAGGTAGCGGTGCAGGCGGCTGCGGCGGCCACCAAACAGGTCGCGATGGCGGTCGCCACCGGGGTGATCCGGGTGGCGACGGCGGCGTGGACCGCCGTCCAGTGGCTGCTGAACGCGGCGCTCAGCGCCAACCCGATCTCCCTGATCGTGGTGGCCATCGGCGCGCTCGTCGCGGGCCTGGTGTGGGCCTACAACAACGTCGACTGGTTCCGCAACGTCGTGGACACCGCGTTCAAAGCGATCGGCAGTTTCGGGAAATGGCTGTGGGACAGCGCCCTGAAACCGGCGTTCACCTCGATCCGGGATTTTGTGGTGAACACGCTGGCGCCGAGGCTCACGTGGTTCTGGCGGAACATCGCCGAACCCGCGTTCAAGGGCATCGGCAGTTTCGCCAAGTCGCTGTGGGAGAACAACCTGAAACCGGCGTTCACCTCGATCCGGGACTTCGTGGTGAACACGCTGGCGCCGAAACTGACGTGGTTCTGGAGGAACATCGCCGAACCCGCGTTCAAGGGCATCGGATTGGTGATCAGTACCGCGTGGGAAAAGGTGATCAAACCGACGTTCGACTTTCTGAGGAAGTTCATCACCGAGACACTTCCGAACGGTTTCAAAAGCGGTGTCGACGCGATCAAGCGTTTCTGGGACAAAGTCTCCGAAATTGCGAAGAAACCGATTTCTTTTATCGTCAACACCGTTTACAACAACGGTATCCGCGAAGTGTGGAACTGGATCAGCCGCAAGGTCGGCGGCGGCCTGGGCGAGCTGCCGAAGATCACGGGTTTCTGGCGCGGCGGTATCCTGCCCGGCACCAGCAGTTGGCGCGACGGCGACGACCAGCTCGTGGCGATGCGCCGCGGCGAAGGCGTGTATGTCAGCGAGGCGATGCGCGATCCGTATGAGCGGGCCCGCCTGTACGCGGTCAACCGGGCGGCGATGCGCGGCCAGAGCCTCGCGAGGTTCCGTGAGCGGGAGGGGTTCGCCACCGGAGGCATCATCGGCCGCCTCGCACGCCACGTGCCCGGATACAGCATCGGCGGTATCGTCGGAGACTTTCTGGACGCCGGGAAGAGGTTCTTCGCGGGCGGGCTGCGTAAAGCGTTGAACGCTTTCATGGACCCGGTGATCAGTCTGACCGACAACACCATCGGGCAGGCGGGCGGGTTCGGCAAGCTCGTCGCGCAGGTCCCCCGCAAGGTCAAGGGCAGCCTCGTCGAATTCCTGGCGAAGTTCGCCGGGGATCTGGAAGGCGGGGACGGCAAGAAGGTCGTCCAAGCGGCCAGCAGATACCTTGGTGTCGGGGACCGGGGCGGCCGCGACAACGACAACGTTTTCAACGACAAGTGGGGTTTCCCTCCGGGTACGCCGTGGTGCGCGAATTTCGTGTCGACGGCGATCAAGGACGCCAAGGCGGGGAAGGCGTACCCGGGGTATCCGTCGGCGGCTGTTGTCGGCTACCACTCGGCGATGCAGAAGGTCGGCAAGGACCAGGGGCGGCCCGGCGATCTGGGCGTCTACTACGGGCCGACCGGCCATCTGAACCTGATCGCCTCGGAGCGGAAGGGCGGCGCGTACGAGACGATCGGCGGCAACGAGGGGCCGAAGGTCAAAAAGAGCGTCCGCGGCGGCCAGTACGCGATTCTGCGTCCGAGGTTCGGGGCGGCCCGCGGAGGCATCCTGGGCGGCCGGATCGCCGAGGTGCTCGAAGAGCGCGGCGACGACCCGGCTGATGAGCGCAACCCGCTGCTGGCGTTGATGCGCCGGTTGCCGTCGGCTCTGGTCGCCCCTGTGAGCCGCGCGATGCAGGGCCTGCCGACGTTGAACCGCGACACGGGCGGGCCGATCTACCCGGGCCACAACCTCGTCTACAACGGCTACCGGCGGGACGAGTGGACGTTGACGCCGGAGGCGGTGGATGCGCTCGGCGGGCCGGGCGCGGTCGAGGCGCTGAACCGGGACGGCGCGGCGGCGCTGTACCGGTCGTCGCGGTCGGAGACGCGGCCTGTCGCTGTGCAGGCGGGGCGCGGCGGCGAGGAGAGGCCGATCACGGTGGTGGTGAATCCGCAGCCGGGGCAGAGCGAGCAGGCGATCGGGCAGGCGGCGGCGCGGGAGATCGCCGCCCGCGTCCGCTGAGCAGACGGGGGTTACGGCTGTGGGGCGTATCTGGCGGGCGCAGAAGGTCGAGCAGGGGCTGTCGGCGTACACGGTGGTCTTCCCGCAGCCGGCGACGGCGGGGAACCGGCTGATCGCGCGGGTGGTGTCCTATTACGGGCCCGGCTCGGTCACCTCCGGGTGGGAGCAGCTCCATTCCAGCATGGGGTATTCCTTCGCCGGGTTCTACAGCAAGATCGCTGAGGGGGGTGAGACCAGCTTCACCGTGCAGTCGTCCGGCGGCGCGGTCATTGTGGCTGTGGAGGAGCGCGACGACGCCGCCAACGTGCTGGCGTACGCGACCTACTACCAGAACGCGGCGAACATCTGGACGCCGGATGTGACGATCCCTGCGGGTCAGGGCGTGCTGATGGCGGTGGTCGGCCGCGTCGATCCCGGCGACATCGGCGCCAGTGTCTGGCCGTACCATTTCGACTCCGCCGACCGCCAGGGGTTCGGCACCACGATGATCGACGGCGAGGTCCACACGGGGCCGCTGCCGGCCCCGACCACGACGCCATACTCTTTCGACTACAACGTCTCCGCGCCCACGGAGATCGTGATCGTGGCGTTCGGCACCACCGACCCGACACCGCCGACCGCGCCGCCGAACCTGCGGGCGTCGATCATCACCGGGACGTCGATCACCGCCGCGTGGGACCCCGCCACCGACAACATCGCCGTCACCGGCTACGGCGTCTACCTCGACAATGTGAAGCAGGGCGCCGACCAGACCGACCTCACCCGCGTGTTCGACGGGTTGACGACCGGGCAGACGTACCGGATCGAGGTCGACGCCCGCGACGCCGCAGGCAACCGATCCCCCAAGGCGCGGATCGACGTGATGGCGATCGTCGACACCGTCCCGCCGACCGTCCCGCCGAACTTCCGCACCACCTCGATCGGGCACACCACTGTCGCGGTGGCGTGGGACCCCGCCACCGACAACGTCGGCGTCGCCGGCTACGGCGTCTACCTCGACGGTGTCAAGCAGGGCGGCGACCAGACCGACCTCACGTACACGTTTTCGGGTCTCGCGCGCGGCACCACCTACTCCCTTGCCGTGGACGCCGTCGACGTGTCGGGGTGGGGGTCGAATGTCGCGGAGCTGGTGGTGTCGACGCTGGCCGACACGCTGCCGTCGATCCCGCCCGGCTTCGCAGCCACTGCGGGGCGGGAGCAGGTGACGTTGGCGTGGCAGGCCGCCACCGACGATCTCGGGGTCGCCCGCTACGAGATCCTGCTGGACGGGGATACCGTCGCCGCCACCGGGGCGCTCGGCCATGTCATCGACGGGCTGGACGCCGGCGGCGTCTACGAGGTGGGGGTGCGGGCGGTCGACGAGGCCGGCGGCCGCGGCCCGGCCGCCACGCTGACGGTGCAGGTGCCGGCGGCCGGGTGGGTGGCGGCGTCGTCGCCGGTGTACCGGCTCGGCGGCTGGGTCGGCAACGCCGTCGACGAGCACGGCGTCCTGTGGACGGTGACGTATGAGGACGGCTGGTCGTCATCGCCGGAGGTCTCGGCGTTCGCGGCCGACCTGGACTCCGGCGACGGCGGGTTCACAGGGGAAGGCCGCTTCACGGCCCGCCTGATCACGTTGGAGGGTGAGGCGGTCGCCCCCACCCGGGCGGCGATGCTGGCGGCTCAGGAGCGGTTGACGGGGGTTCTGCATCCGCGGGAGACCGGCGTGCTGCGGGTGGCGGAGGCGCACGCGACGCGGCAGGCGGTGGTGCGGCTCGCCGCCGACGTCCAGGTCACCGACACCGGGCCGCTCTCGTTCGATTGGACGCTGACGCTGTCGGCGGCCGACCCGCGCCGGTACGCGGTACGGGGAACGTATCAGGAGGCGGTGGTCGAGCCGCTGCCCGGCGCAGCGCAGGTGGATCTGGTGCTGCACGGCGACTACCCGCACATCCCGGCGGTCGTGCGGGTGTTCGGCCCGATCCGCGACTTCACGATCACGCACGTGGAGTCGGGGCTGGTGATCCGGTCTAAGCCGGGCACGGTGCTGCCGGCGGATCCCCGCTACAGCTTCGAGATCAACCTGTCGACTCCGCGGGTGGTGTGGGCGCACGTGCCGCCGGAGGTGTGGCCTGAGCCCCGGCCGGGCCGTAACGCGCTGGCGGTGCTGCCGGCCAGGTTCGCTCTCCAACCGGGCTGGAACACGCTCACGCTCGCGGGGGAGCCGGTGCCGGGTGAGGTGGGGAGCCCGCGGCTGGTGGTGGAGGCGGCCGACGCCTGGCGGTGAAGCGGCGGAGGGGGACGGTAGCCGCCCGCAGCGGCCACCCTCGTCCCGCAGGGGACCATCACAGGACCGGGGGGTTGGTTATGGGGGCGGGGTACACGGCCATCGGTGAAGGGGTCGCCTCGGGTACGGCCGCGGGCGGCAGAACGGTGCTTCAGCTCACCAACCCCGCGAGCAATCCGGCGCCGCTGCGCGGCTACCTGTACGGGTACCGGTTCTCCGCGAAAGGCATCGTGTCGAATGCGGAGCCGCCCCGCTGGCTCATCTGCAGGCAGACCGACGCCGGGGCCGGCGGGGTCGCGCTTGCGGCCGGGTTCGGGCCGACGCGGCTCGACCCGCTGCTGCCCGCCTCCACCGTCACCTGCCTGAAAGGCCCGTTCGGCACAGAGCCGACCCGCGGGGATGTGGTGTTCGCGCAAGAGATCCACCCCCAGTCGGGGTGGGGCGAGTACATCCCACTCGGGGACGAGATCCCGTTCGACCCGGGCAGCAGGCTCGCCGTCGTGGTGGTCGCCGCGGCGACCGTCCTGGTGACGGCTCAGCTGTACTGGCGCGGCGCCTGACACCAGCCGAAGGGACACGTCGTTGATCACGATCGTCGAGAATTTCGAGGATACCAACTACAACGTGGTGATCACCGGCGCGTGGGCGCGGACGTCGGCCCGCGCGTACGCCGGCAGCTGGTCCTACAGCAACAACGACATCAGCGACAACGGTATCGCCGACGCCGTCGTCCAGGTGCCCGCCGGCGCGGGCACCATGCAGTTCCGCTACTCGGTGTCGTCGGAGGCGACCTACGACGTCCTGCGGGTGCTCCTCGACGGCTCGGTGCAGGTGCTGGAGACCTCGGGCGAGGTGGCGTGGACGCTGTCCAGCGTCATCGACGTGATGGGCAGAAGCACGGTGGTGTTCCGCTTCAGCAAGGACAGCTCGCAGTCGGCGGGCGCGGACGCGGCGTTCATCGACAATCTGACGTTCACCGTGGAGACCCCGCCGTTCGCGCCGCCGCCGGCGCCGCGGACGGCTGTGCATCGCGCGTCGCGATGGTGAGTGAGGTGGGCTGATGGCGCGGCATGGGCGGGCTTATCCGGCGCCGGCCAGGGCGGTCGCGCTTCCGTGGTCGACGCTGCCGCCGCCGCCGGGCAACCTGCGCACTGTGTCGGTGGCGCCGACCGAGGTGGCGGTGGCGTGGGACGCCCCGCCCGGCGCGGTCCTCGGCTACGGCCTGTACCTGGACGGGGTGAAGCTGGGCGCAGACCAGACCGGCCTGGTGTTCACGTTCGCCGGTCTTGTCGAGGGCGGCACGTATGTGCTGGCGGTGGACGCCGCCGGCGCCGACGGCCGCTCGGACGCGGCGTGGATCCGGGTCACCACCCCGGATGCGACCGCGCCGTCGGCGCCGGCGGGGCTTGCGGTGACGGCCGCGGACCGGTACGGATTCACCGTCGCGTGGGACGCGGCGTCGGACAATGTCGCCGTCACCGGCTACGGCGTCTACCTCGACAATGTGAAGCAGGGGGCGGATCAGACCGGCCTCACCCGCGCGTTCTCGGGACTCGTGGCGGGGACGGCGTACACGGTCGAGGTAGACGCGGTCGACGCGTGGGACAACCGGTCCGCCCGGGCGGTGCTCGCCGCCTCCACGGTGCCGGATCTGCCGCCGGGCACGCCGCCGAAGCTTCGCGCCACCGCCGTCACCTACACCAGCATCGACGTGGCGTGGGACACCGCCGTCGACGAGGACCCGGTCACCGGGTACGACATCGCGTTCGACGGCACCGCGGTGGCGGTGAACCAGCCCGTCCTGGCCGCGTCGTTCCCCGGCCTGACCGAGAACACCGCCCACACGGTGCAGGTGTGGGCGGTCGACGCGCTGGGGCAGCGCAGCACCACCCCCGCACTCCTTGTCGTGTCGACGCTGGACGACACGCCGCCGACGGTGCCGCCGATCACGCTGGAGGTCGGCGAGGAGCACATCACCGTCGAGTGGGGGCCGTCCAGCGACGACTTCGGCGTCACCCACTACGAGGTCCACATCGACGGCGCCGTGGTGCACGCCACACCCGGTTTGGATTACACGGTGGACGGGCCGGTGCTGCGCCGCCACACCGTGGCCGGGTTGACGCCCGGCGCCGACTACCAGGTGCGCGTCGCGGCCGTCGACGAGCTGGGCCAGTTGTCGCCCGCCAACACGGTGAATGTGCAGACCAGTCCTTTGCCGTTCTTGCCGGCGGCGACGCCGGTGTACCGGATCGGCGCGTGGGCCGCGGGTGTGACCGACATGTTCGGGGTGCTGTGGTCGGTGACCAAGCCTGCCGGGTGGGCGTCGACGCCGCCCGTGTCGCCGGTTGTGGGGGAGCTCGGCGGGGTCGACGGCGGGTTCGGCGGCGGCGGCCGGTACGGGTCGCGTGTGGTCACGCTGGAGGGTGAGGCGGTCGCCCCCACGCAGGCGGCGATGCTGGCGGCCAAGCAGCGGCTTCTCGCGGTGCTGCATCCGCGCGATATCGGCCTGTTGCGGGTCGCGGACGCGCTGCATGTGCGCCAAGCGCGGGTTCGGCTCGACCAGAAGATCCAGATCAAGGATGGGGGGTCGCTGTCGTTCACGTGGACGCTGGTGTTGCGGGCGGCGGACCCGCGCCGGTACGCCGTCACCCCGACCCGCGGGACCGCGGTCGCCGAGCTGCCGGGGTCGGGGTCGTGCACGTTGGACCTCGCCGGCAACTACCCGAGCATCCCGGCCAGGCTGCGCCTGTACGGCCCGATCCGCGATTTCACCATCACCCACGCCGAGTCGGGGACGGTGATGCGGGCGATGCCCGGCACCGAACTGCCGGCGGATCCGGAGTATTCGCTGAGCTTGGAGTTGGCGACGCGGCAGGTGTGGGCGCATGTCCCTTCGCACGTGTGGCCGGTGCCGCGGCCCGGACGGTCGGCGTTGGCGCATCTGCCGGCGTGGTTCATGCTGCTGCCCGGCGCCAACACGCTGACGCTCGCGGGGCAGCCGGTGGCGGGCGAGGCGGGGGCGGCGCGGCTGGTGGTGGAGGCGTTCGACGCCTGGCGGTGACCCGCCGGAGGGGGACGGTAACCGCGGCCGGTTGCGATCCTCCGTCCCTGTTGCAGTCGGGCAGGGGCGCGGGGGTGCACGCTGGTGGAAGTCCAGACCGCAAGCTACAGGGCCGATTCGGTCAGCGAC
The DNA here is from genome assembly GCF_900100605.1 of Sinosporangium album. GTDB lineage: Bacteria > Actinomycetota > Actinomycetes > Streptosporangiales > Streptosporangiaceae > Sinosporangium > Sinosporangium album. Next base: position 81,402 of record NZ_FNCN01000020.1, read on the forward strand.
AGCCATTACATGGACTTCCCCAGCTGGCCGCGGCCGGGGAACCGGATCGTGGTGTCGGTCCACTCCTACGCCGGCGTGACCAGTGTGCCGTTCGGGTTCGAGCTGCACGCGTGGACGTCGAACACGCTCGGGGTCCGCCTCTACAGCAAGATCGCCACAGGGAGCGAGGGCGGGTTCAGCGTGTCGCTGTCGGACCCGACGAACCGCATCCACATGTACATGGCGGAGCACAGCGATGCCGAGGAGGTCGTCGACGTCTACACCGGGATGGCGTCGGGGTCGGTGTCGGCCGGGTTTACGAATCTGCGGCCGGGGTCGGTGGTGGTGTCGGCCGTGTCGGTGTACCGGGTCGGCACCTCCGGAGCGGGGATCACGTGGCCGTGGTCTCTGTCGCAGATCACCAACTACACCACCTCGTGGGCCGACAGCGGCCAGGGGAAGATGGTGCGGTCCAGTCATGCCCGCGCCACCGGCCAGTCCGGGTCGTGGTATCTGAACGACGACCTGGTCGACGGCGCCAACAGCTACGCGTGGGTACTGGCGGCGTTCGGGCCGCGCCCGGATGAGACACCGCCGACCGTGCCGGAGAACCTGCGGTTGACGGGGATGACCCCTACGAGCGTGTCGGTGGCGTGGGACGCCTCCACCGACAACGAAGGCGTCGCCGGCTACGAGACGTTCCTGGGCGGGGAGTCGAAGGGCACCACAAGCGGCCGGTCGGCGACGTTGTCGGGGCTCGCGTCGGGTGTACCGGTGGTGGTCGGGGTCGAAGCCTACGACGCCGAGGGGAACCGGTCCGGTAGAGCTGAGTTGACGGTGACGCCGATCAACGACACCACCCCTCCGGAGGCGCCGGTGGTGCGGCCTACCGCGCTGGGGGCGGGGACGATCACGGTGGGGTGGGATGTGCCGTACGACGACAGCCGCGTCACCGGCTACGGCATCTACCTGAACGGGGTCAAGCAGGGCACAGACCAGGCGGGCACCACCAAAGTGTTCACCGGCCTGGCGGCGGGCGCGCTGTACACGGTCGAGGTGGACGCGGTCGATCTGCTCGGCAACCAGTCTGCCAGGGGGGCGCGGACGCTGCGCGCCCAGCCCGACACCTCCCCCCCGTCGCTGCCGGGGGACGTGCATGTGGTGGCGCCGACCAAGACGTCGGCGACGATCGCGTGGGAACCATCGGCCGACGACAACTCCGGTGTCGCACGGTACGGCCTGTATCTGGGGTCGCTGCGTATCGCCGAGATCCCGTCCCTGGTGTTCACCTTCACCGGGTTGACGCCGGGCATCACCTACAACCTGGGTGTCGATGCGGTGGACTGGCTCGGCAACCGGACCGGCGTGGTGCGCCTGTCGGTGGCGACGCTGCCCGACACCTCGGGGGCGGCGCCGCCGTACGAGTACGTCTTCTACGACTGGCACAGCCACCTGCCGCTCGACAGCCTCCCGCTGCAGAAGGTGTCGTTCGAGATCACGCTCGGCGGCGGGGGGACGCTGACGGCGGAGATCCCGCTGTACGACGTCGCCTACAACGTCGGCCGTGTCGCCGCCGCCACGAGGCCGGAGCGGACGATGCTGCTGGTGTACCGGGGTGAGCGGCTGGTGTGGGGCGGCCGGGTGGTGGACCCGCAGGACTACGACTCCGAATCGGGGGTGCTGCGGATCTCGGCGGAGGAGGTGGTGGGGATCTACGGCCGCCGTTTCGTCGCCTTCACCGGCCCCCGGGCTGCGACATTGGCGCACAGCGAGTTGGTGTGGCTGCTGGAGCACGCCGCCACCCCAGCCGATCTGCGGTGGCTCACCCATGAGGGGGTGCCCGGCCTGGTGCCGGTGGACCGCGAGTACCGGGCTGAGGAGTTCCCGCGGATTCTGGAGCGGGCCGAGGAGGTGGCGGCGGCGCCGGGCGGGTTCGAATGGTGGACCAAGCCGTCGTGGGACGCGCTGAACGACCGGCCGAGGTTCGAGCTGCGCCGCGTAAGCCGCGACACGCCGCCGGACACCGGGTTGACTCTGGAGTACCCGGGCAATGTGCGCCGGTACAGGAGGTCGACCAGGCGCGGCTTGGAGACGCGGACGTGGGGCAAGCTGTCGAAACCGGACGGCGGGGTGCTGCTGTCGTCGACGACGCGGAACGACCTGCTGGCGGAGGGGTGGCCGCTGGTGGAGGAGGCGTACCAGTTCGACGGGCTCACCTCGCAGGCGGCGCTGGACGCCGAAACGGCGCGGGCCTCGGCCGCGGCCTCGGGCGCGAAGCAGGTGTTCGAGTTCGATCTGGCGATCGGCGCGGATGTGCGGTGGTGGGAGTGGGAGCTCGGCGGCATGGTGCAGGCGGTGATCGTCGACCACCTGTATCCGGGGCTGCCGGACGGGACACCCGGCCTGGACCGGGACATGAAGTTTGTGGCGTTGAGGGTGCAGCCGGACTCTGACGAGGGCGAGCTGGTGACGTTGGTGACGGGCGAGCACACCGTCGCCGCCGACTGAGGACGACTGGGGGGCGGGGTTGTGGCCGGGCGGGGTTCGGGCGATCTGCGGGACAGCGATCTGGTGCGGTTGGTGCGGGAGCTGCGGGACCGGGTGAAGACGCTGGAGTTGCAGGCCGCATCGCGGGTGGTGCCGTTCATCGCCGAGTCGACCAGCACAGGGTCGGCGTCGTACACGCGGATGGCGTGGTCGAGTTTCCCGAGGTCGGGGTCGTCGCTGTCGGCGGACGTGGTGGTGGCCCTGTCGGGCGCGTCCAGTGTGGATGTGCAGCTGCGGGCCGACGGGGTGGAGGTCGGTGTGGTGGCGGTGTCGGTGTCGGGGGCGGTGTCGGTGGGCGGGTTCCTGCCGTCGACGTGGCCGTTCGGCGACCGGCGGATCGTGGATGTGCGGGTGAAGGCGAACGGCGGCGGGTCGGTGGATGTGGCCGTGGTGGGGGCCTGGCACCGGTGAACGGGACGGTAGCCGCGCCTGGGGGGCAGCATGCCGGGTTGTCAGTGCAGGGGTGCGGTGTTCCGGAGGGGGCGGCATGGCGACCCAAGACGATGAACCGACCGCGGGGGAGCTATGGCGTGTCATCCGCCGTGTAGAGGAGAGCATGAAGGAGGTCCGCGGCGAACTCCGCGACGGGATCACCGAGCTGCGGTCCGAACTGCGCGAGGTGGTGTCGGTGCTGCGGGGTGAGGCGACGTCGCGGGCCCTGCTGACCCATCGGGTCGAGCAGTTGGAGGCCGGCCACGCCGATCAGGAGACGCGGCTGAGGCTGGCGATGGACGACCTGGCCGCCCGCAAGAAGGAGGCGCAGGAAGAGCAGAAAGCCGCTGAGAGGGAGCGCCGCGTCAACAGGTGGATCATGACGGCGCTGAGTGCGCTGGCGATCGGCGTGACGCTGGTGTTCAACCTGTTGAAGGGAAGCTGACGCAAACCGGCCGGGCGCTGCATCCTGCACGGGTCGTTCTCGACCCTCGGGGGGCAGAGCAGTGTCGGATTTCTTCAAGTCCCAGATGCGGACGCATGTGCCGGTGTGGGTGAGCTCGCTGGCGGCGTGGCTCGCCTCCAAGGGGCTGGACCTGGACGTGGACGCCGCGGTGGTGGTGGCGTTCGGTCTGGTGGTCTCGGGCTACTACCTGCTGGCGCGGACGCTGGAGAAGGTGCCGCAGGTTGCGTGGCTGGGCCGGTTCATGCTGTCGGTGGGGCTGGTCGGGGAGCCGTCCTACCAGCAGGGCAGGCCGGTCGCGGCGGAGCGGGGCGGGCACAGGTTCCCGCCGGGCGGCCGCGACCTCTAAACTCTGTTCGCAGTGGGACACGCCTTCGGGGGTGTTTCCTTCCGGGGTACGCCGCTCTTCTTCTCGGGTGGCGGGGTGGGGGCCGCTTCCTCATCCCGCCTGTCGACAGCCCGAGCAAGGGGGCGGCGTACCTTTTTTCGTGTCTTAGAGGCCGATGGTGACGGGGTTGCGCGGCGGTGGGGCGCCGGCGGTGTCGGGTTGGGCTGTGCTGTAGGCGGTGTGCCAGTCGTCGAGTTGGAGGGCGACGCGGCCGGGGTCGGGGCCGCAGGAGCCGGGCACGGGTGAGACGCAGGTTTCGGCGAGGACGGCCCATACGCCGTGTGTGCCGTCGGTGTCGGCCATGTCGGTCAGGTCGCAGTGCTCGAACTGGCGTCGGGCCGCCTCGACGGTGAGGCGTAGTCGTGCGGCGATGGTGTCCCAGGTGGTGCCGCGCATCAGTTCGACGGTGACGGCGCGGTGGAGGAGTTCGGCGGCCATGACGCGCAGGCGGGCGGCGCGGTCGAGGAACTCGCCTGGGAGGGCGTTGCGGTCGTCGGTGGTGGGGACGAGGCCGGCGGCGTAGTCGGCGATTTCTTTTGCGGTGTTGGAGGCGCCGACGCGGGCGGCTTGTCGTCCGTCTAAGCGGGGTGCGGGTGCGATGTGCAGGAGGTGGGGGTCTTGCACCGGGGGTCCTCCGTGAGGGGGTTGCGGGGGCTCCAGGCTGGTTGTCGCGGTCGGGTTCCACATTAGAGACCGCGCCACCGGTCGGTGATCTTTTGGTCATAACTTGCATCGCGCCGATTAATGCCCTATCTTCACTCATAGTTAAGCATTCATTTTGAGTATTAATAGGGGCGGGACGTTAGGTGGTCCGGGCGGGTTCCATCCATCCGCATCACCGCGCCTCGCTCCCGGAGGCACTCGCACGCTGCGGGCGGGGAAGGGGAGCGGCCCCTTGTCCGACCGCCCGACGGAAGGAAACCCACTGTGAACCTCGTCTTTGAGGACGCCACCCCGATGTCTGAGAAGGCCCGTATCTGCCTGGACGGCCTGTCCGGCTCGGGCAAGACCAAGACCGCTCTGCGGCTCGCACGCGGCCTCGTCGGCCCCAACGGGCTGATCGGTGTCGTGGACACCGAGCGCGGCAACGCCTCGAAGTACTCGCGCAAGCACCCGTTCAAGCGCCTGAACCTCACCCACTTCTCTCCAGAAGCCCTGACGGCCGCAACCGCCGCCGCCGCCCACGCCGGTATCGGCTGCCTGATCGTGGACACCTTCACCCATTTCTGGTCCGGGCAGGGCGGAATGCTGGCCCTGGTGGACGCCAAGCGTTCCACCGGTCCGTTCGGCGGCTGGAAAGACGCCCGCCCGATCGAGCAGAAGATGATGGACGCCCTCTTCGGCTTCCCCGGGCACGTCATCGTGACGCTGCGGGTCAAGGCGGACTACGTCCTGAGCACGGACGAGAACGGCCGCCCCAAAGTGACCAAGGTCGGCATGAAGCCGGACCAGCGAGAAGGACTGGAGTACGAGTTCGACGTGGCTGGAAGCCTCGACCTCGGCCACGTGCTGACGATCACCAAGAGCAGGATCGACGACGTGCCCGAGATGGCCGTAGGCGCCACTCATCTGCTGCCCGGCGAAGACCTCGGCGAGGTCATCGGTGACTGGCTCGCCGACGGCGAGAAGCTGCCCACGCTGCTGGACTACCGCGACATGGTGATGTCGGCCACCAGCGTGGAGAAACTGCGCGAGACCAGGGCCGAGGTGTTCCACCGCAACATGCAGGGCCTGCCGCTCGTCGACAACGGGCGTACCCTCGCGCTGGCCGAGTTCATCGACGCCAGGGGCATGGACCTGAAGCGGCAGACCCAGCTGCCCGCCCCCACCGCGGCGGCCGTCCCGCAGAACACGCCCACCGGACCCGTGCACCGGCCCGTCGACGCGGCAGGCGTCGCCGACTACACACTCCGCATCGGCCAGGCCCCCGCCCCGGATCACCTCGACCCCATCGAGCGGGAGCTGCGCGACAGGTACGCCGACCAGAGCATGCCCGAGGCCGACCTGGACTACCTGCTGACGGTGCTGGAGCAGCGCCGCACCAACCTCGCCACCCTCCGCAAGGCGCACGCATGACCGAGAACACGCCGCTGTCCCGCGAGGACGCCTCCAGCGTCTACCTCGCCGGCCGCCTCCTGGAAGAGATCGCCAAGAAGCTGATCGCCCTCGGCGGCGAGGCCATGGCCGCCCGCACCTCCGACGACCTGCCTGTCCTGCCCGCGGGTGACTGCCAGTCCGGCTACCTCGGCGGGCTGCGCCTCGGGTCGACCCGCATGGACCCGCCCAAGATCACCGCCTCGCTCCGGGCCGATGACCCGGAGCTGGTGCAGTGGGCGCTCGACAGCCCCCACTACCGGCACAACGTCCTCACCGTCCAGGTCCTCGCCCCCGCCGTGGTGGAGCAGATCAAAAAGCACGCCGCCAAGGTCGGCGCACCCGTCGACCCGAACGGCGAGATCGTGCCCGGCCTCACCGTCACGACCGGCGACCCCACCCCCTACAAGCAGCTGCACAAGCCGCTGCGCGACGAACTGGTCGCGCCCGAACGCATCCACGCCCTCGCTCTGGCGCTGCTGGCCGGGGAAGCCGCCCTCCCCGGCCGGCCCGCTCCCGCCCTCACACCCCTCGGAGAAACCTCATGACCCGCTCCGACTGGATGAAGAACGCCGCCTGCCGCGACGCCGACCCCGAGATCTTCTTCCCCATCGGCAGTCCGGGCACCGCCGTCTACCGGCAGACCGTCCAGGCCGCCAAAGCGGTCTGCGACACCTGCCCCGTCACCGAGCGGTGCCTCAGCGATGCGATGGCGAAGCCGAGCTTGCAGGGGGTGTGGGGCGGCCTGGAGGAGGACGAGCGGCGCCGCCTGCGCCGCCGCATGTACCGCGCCAAGGAGGCGGTCTCGTGAGCCGCGCCCGCCGCAAGCAGCGCCGACCGCCCAAAGGCGTGCCGCGCGCCATGCACCCCCGCTGGTCGGACGCCTCCCGCTGCCCCCGCACCGGCAAAGTCCGCCACAGCTCCCGGCAGGAAGCCCGCGCCTGGGCGAAGGTCCTCCACCCGGAGAACGTGTCGGCGTTCCTGTGCGACGCGTGCGGCTACTGGCACCTCGGCCACCTCCACTGGTCCGGCAGCCGCGCCCCCCGCGCCCTCTGCGCCGTCGACGACGCCATCGTCTACACCGAGCAGAGGATCGCCGACCGGCACGCGACCGCGCTCGGCCCGTCCGGGGTCGTCGCCCGGTGCGGCGACCACTGGCACGTCACCCTCCTCCCCGCCGTGTGACCAAGCTCACACCCGGCGGGGGGATCGGGGCCAGACGTTAAACCCACCCGACCGCCAGAGTCCTCCGCACGCGCCCCCTGGTGCCGCAACGCACGGCCGCCACCAGGGGGCCACCCCTCACCCCCGGGAGGACCAGCATGACCCGCAAAACCCGCCGCAACCAGGCGAAACATTGATCAATACGCTACACCCGGACGTAGAACACACGTTCGAAAACGCAAACGGCGACCCCGCAAGGAGCCGCCGCCGCGGACAGGGATCACAGGACGCGCCAACGCCCTCCCCCCGTCTGCCTCACTCATCCGCCAACAAGCAACATGAGGAGGCCAACGTGAGCGTAGTCGACGCTGCACACGGTCATGAAGGAAATCCCGCCCCCCTGGCCGACAGGCCGCCCCAGCCCCGCATCGAGGGCGACAACCTGATCATCCCGCTGACGCCCGTCCGGGCATCCACGCTTCGCAAGGCGATCGCCGAGCAGCGGCCGGCCGAACCCCAGCCCGCGAGGACCGTCGCCGGGCTACGGGAAGCCGCCGCCGCCTACGAGGACGACACGTTCGTGGAGCGCTACCTGTCGGAGGTGACGCGTGAGCGGACGCTGGCAGCGATCGGCGACGCGGCTGCGGCCCTGCTGTTCGACGTCGCCCGACAACTCGGGTGGGGCAGCGGCGATCCGTTGGTTGACGTCGAGATCTGGCTTTCGCGTGTGATCGAGGAGCACGGGGGCCTGCCGAAGTCCGGCTCCACCAAGACTCCGAGAGCACAAGCCGTTCCGGCAGGGCACAAGAAGCTCCACATCCTGGCCGAACGCGACGACGGATGGCGCTGCCACCACTGCGGGATCGGGCTGATCGACATCTGCTCCGATGATGCCGACCTTATCCGCGATGCGTACGGCCGTTTCCTGATCAACCCAGACTCCAAGAAGCGGTTGGCCACCAAGGACCACCTGGTCCCCCAATCGATGAACGGGTCCCACGATCCCGCGAATCTCGTCCTGGCCTGCCAGCCGTGCAACACCCAGCGGGGGGCTTACGCCTGATGGCCACCACCAACAGCACCGTCATTCGCCGTGGCCGTATGCGAGGCGACCGCTTCACCCAGGTGTCCAACGACCTGGCCCGCGACCAGCGGCTCACCCGGCGCGCGCGAGGACTGTTCGTCGAGCTGGCCTCTCACCAGGAGGGGTGGCAGACCAGCATCGCCAAGCTGGCCGACCTCGGCCCCGAGGGGACGCACGCGATCCGCGGTGCGATCGAGGAGTTGGAGAAGTACGGGTACCTCGTGCGGACGTTGAGCCGCGACCCGAAGACGTCCAGGGTTGTCGGCTGCGAGTACTGGATCACCGACTGCCCCGAGGAGTATCAGACCAGCTCAGAGCCGTCGTCAGAAAATCAGACAGTGGATGGGGGCGAGAGTTCTCCCAGCTCAGAGCCGTCGTCAGAGAACCTGACGACGGCTGAGCTGATATCAGGCCAGCCAATATCAGATGGCCGCACGCATAAGAAGACCAACTCTCAGAAGACCACTTCTAAGAATCTTCGGGAGCTGCCTCCTTCGTCGGCATCTCCCGCGCCGGGCGGGCAGCAGGGGCTTCTCGTCGACGAATCCACCCCAGCCCCCGCCGACCCCGCCCCCTCCTCGTCGAGGAAGCCGTCGGGGAAGCGGAAGGTGAAGGAGCGCAGCGAGCAGGACAAGGCGCGGTTCGATCTCGCTCACGAGGTCGCTACCAGTTGGTGGGAGCGCTGCACTCAGCTGAACATCCCGAACCTGGCGAAGCCGCGGTTCGTCGGGTTCCGGTCGATGCTCGACAACGCGCTGCGGGAGTGCGGCGAGGTCGAGCTGAAGTGGGCGCTGGAGGACCTGAAGTCGGCGTTCCCGTCCGCCAAGCAGCTCGAGAACGCAATCGCCCGTCGTCGTGGTGTCGCACCGCCAAGGTCTGGCGGGGGCTGGGGTGCTTCGGGGCAGCCTGCAAACCATTGGGCGGGGTCGGCGGGGGCGCACAACCCTGACGACCCGCATCACGAGGAGATCCGGAGGGCTTTCGGATGAGCAGTCTCACTCTCGACGTTTCCGGTCGCGGCCGTGGTTCCTCCGGTGCGTTGGGGCATCGGTTCGGTGACAGCGCGCGTGCGTGGGTGGATCGTGCCGGTGCTGAGGGGCGCGCGGCCTATGAGCGGGGTTTGGCGCGAAGCCGTACGGCTGAGGGGTTGTTCCCTTCCCGTGAGGACGATCTCCGTGAGGCTCAGGAGACGGTACGGGCGTTGCAGGCGCGCAACCGTGCCCGCTGGTGGGAGCGGTGCCTTTCGGGCGTGTACGCCGACTATGCGGCCGCGGCGGTGGAGACGTTGACACCGGATCAGGACCCGGGTGGGCGGGTGTCGGGATGGCTGGAGTCCGGCTCTCGGACGCTGCTGATCGCGGGTGAGAACTCAAGGGGCAAGACGTGGTCGGCGTTCGCGGTGGGGAACCAGGCCGCCGCCGTCGCACCATTGCCGATGTGGGTGGTGGCATGGAACAGCGCCGACCTGGACGCGGCCCTGCGCCCCTCCTCCCCGAACTGCGACAAGGTCATGGAGCACGCGTCCGAATGCGACCTGCTGATCCTCGACGACCTGGGCGCCGAGAAGGTGACGGAATGGACGCTTGAGCAGCTCTACCGGATCGTGGACGCCCGGGTCCGCAACCGGCGCCGCCTGGTGGTGACCACCAACCTGCCCTACGACGAGCGCGGATTCTCCGGCAGCACGGCCCCGGCGGGTCCGGTGACGCCGAACCTGGTCGGCCGGTACGGGCACCGCATCACCGAACGCCTCATCCATGAGGCGACCATGGTGCGGGTCACGGGCCCGTCGTGGCGCAGGCCGGTGCCATTCTGATGGGCCGTGATCGGGAAGGCCGTGCCGTGGTGACCGCCCGAGGAGACGGCGACGTCGCCCACCACCGCGACGAGGTGCGTGTCTGGCTCGCAGACCGGACGTGCCGGTGGGCCTGCGCCTGCGCCTGCCACACCCCCCGCGCCGCCCAGCCGAAAGAAGGCCAGTCGTGATCCGGCTGCACCGCCACCAGTGGATCGACGTCGACCAGGTCGGCCGCATCGTGACCCAGCGGTGCAGCAGGTGCGGCACCACCCGGCTGCGTATCCGCAGCGCCCCGCCCTCGGAAAGGACCCTCCCCATGGACAGCCCTCACAACCCGCGCGCCCTGGAACTCGCACGCGACGCCCTGACCGCCGCCATCGCAGGCGACGCCGACAAAGCCGAGACGGCGCTCCAGGCCATCGCCGACGAGACCGGCCCCGACGGCACATACTCGGCGATCTTGGCGTGGTGCGACACCCTCATCGACCGCCTCGGATTGGACACCACGGGAAAGCTCGTCATCCCCGGCTGGCTGAACGCGGCCACCGGCAGGATGACCGGCCCCGCCGACACGCCCGTCACCGTCGTGTGGGCGGGCAGGCTCATCACCGCCCGCGCGAACAGCGACCTGGACCAGTACACGGCGCTGCTGGACGCCCTCCCGGACGACGACCTGGTGGTGGGCGAGCACGTGTGGGAGCTGCTGTCCACCGTGGCGCTGATGCTGTGTGACGTGGCGGGCGGCACCCCCCGCCAGAGCCGCGGCGCCTACATCAACGGCGACGACGGCTACCCGTGGCTCACCTGCGGAACCTGCCAGGAGCCGCTCCTTCTCGTCGAGGCCGGCGTCCGCCTGTCGGCGATGAACGCCGGCGTCGACACGCACACCTGCGCCCCCGGCTCCCGCCGCCCGCTCACCGCCAGGGAGACCACGTGACACCGACCTCCATGGCCATCCGCAGGGCCCGCTGCGAGCCCTGCGATTTCGGCGTCTGCCCCGAGCTCAACGCCGACGAAGGGTGGGCGAAGGAGCTGGAACGGCGTGCCCGCATCGATCGCGGGCCGGTCGTCCGCACCTACGTCGCCCAGCCGCGGGTCGACCCCAAGGCCAAGCCGAAGGAGCTCATCCCCGACCACCGCGACCCCACCACCCCCAAGCCCTCCAGTCCGCCGAGCGAGGAGTACCTCGCCGCACGACGCGCACTCGCCAGGGAGACCACTTGAACCACCCCGGCATCGCCGAGTACCTCACCGCGCTCCGAGACGAACTCGCTCGGGCCGCACCCCACGTGCTCGCCCGACAGGCCGCCGCGCTGGCCGGGCTCGACGCCATCCTCCGCGGCAAGAACCCCGAACCTCGCCACAAGCCGGGAGACCACGTGACCCGAGACATCCGCGCTTTCATCACCGCCCGCCTCGACGAAGACGAGCAGATCGCACGCGCCGCGCTCCTCGGCACGCACGGAGCCTGGGACTGCTACACCGACAACCTGGGAAACCTGCACGTCGAGTACGCCGTGACCGGCCCATCGGTCGCCCCCCTCGGGGACGCCAGGTGGCCCGGCGCACACGACCGGGGCCGCCACATCGCCCGCCACGACCCCGCCCGCGCCCTGCGCGATGTCGCGGCCAAGCGGAAGATCCTCGAGCGGCACCGGCCGCGTCCCACGGCCGGTGCCGCGTGTCGTGGCTGCGGCCTTGACGCCCACGAGGAGCCCGCCGCGACCGACGTCGCGCGCTGCCCCGTGCTGCTCGCCCTCGCCGAGGTCTACGCCGACCACCCCGACTACCTCGCCGAGTGGGCGACGCCCCCGGCCGCCGGCGACCAGACCGGCCGCAAATGCCCCGACTGGTGCGGGTGCCACGACGACACCACGGAGACCGACCGATGACCACCCTGCGAGACGCCCTCCGCGCCGAACTCCGCGCCGCCCTCGCCCGCGCCGGCATCACCCAAGCCGCCGCAGCCCGCCGGCTCGGCATCAGCCCCAAACACCTGTCCCAGATGCTCACCGGCAAGGCGGGCGTCAACCTCGACATCGCCACGCTGTGCGGCCGGGAGCTCGCGATCCGCAGCCGCCGCGCCCGGAGGAGCAAGTGACCGACACGACCAAGATCGACCCCCACGACGCCAGCCAGGAGGACCGATGACCGACCCGAACGCCGACTACCTCGCCGCACGCCACCGCACCGAGCGCGAGATGCGCGCCTTCCGCGACTTCTTCTTCCCGCCCGCCACGGCACCGGAGCCGCACGTGACCGACACGACCAAGATCGACACCTACCGCGAGCGCCTCGCCGACGCCCTCGCCGACGCCTGGGGCCTCCACGTGCCCCTCTGCCCCCACACCGAGACCATCCCGACAGGCGCCCTCGTCGACGCCGTCCTCGCCGTCCCCAGGCCAGGCGACGACCCCACCAGCCTCGCCACCGAACTTCGCGCCACCATCGCCGACCTCGACGCCCACATCGAGCAGCGCGCCCAAGAACGCGCCGCGGCGATGACCGCCACCGTCGAGGAACGGCTGGAGTCCGAGCTCGACGACGCCCGCACCGAACTCGAAGAGGTCCGAGAGCGCGCAGGCGCCGACCGGCAGCGCCAGGAAGACCTCCTCGCCGAGCTCCGCCGCCAGATCGACAGCGTTGTCCGCCGAAACGACCGACTCACCACCGTCCTCGCCGACCTCGTCCGGGCCGCGAAACCCGCCCAAGACCGCTTTCGTCGCCTCCTCCACTCCTCCCGCTAGCCAGACGGAGCTGATCTGACCGTGGCCACCCCCACCGCCAAACGCCGAATCAAAAAAGCCGTAGCCGTTTTCCCCGGCCGTGACGGCTGGTGTTACACCAGCGGCGAAGACGCCTATGTCGAACTCGCCGTGCGCCTGGTCGACCTCGGGCTGACGGTCGACCAGGCCGTGGAACTCCTGCAATTGGCCTACGACACCGCCGCCGCAGAGTTCGGGAAGTAGCCGCGGCTCCCACAGCGGCGCCGAAGCCCTCCGCCGCTCTGATCCCCCCCTTTTCCTCTGTACGCCGTTCACATGCAAGGAGCCCTTGGTGAGCACCGGTTTCGATCCTGACCGCGTCCACTGGCACACCCTCGCCTTCACTCCGGCGCCGCCCGGCTGGCTGCTGCTGTTCCTCGACCCCTCCATGCCCGAGGGGTACAGCACCATGCCGATGCCGGGCTGGCTCACTCAGCAGGCGTGGAGCCTTGACCCCGGCAGCGGCGCCGTCACACCCCGCCCCCACGGCGAAGTGCGGGTGGTCGCCGCCGCCATGGACCACGGCGTCGTCGAACCGGCCGAGCAGACGGTGAATTTCTGGCGTGCCCTCGCCCCGCCCTTCGAGCCGCCCGACCCTGACGAGGTCGCCTCAGAACTCGCCGTCTACAAGCAGGGGCGCGTGTGACCGGCCCGTGCCCGGCGTGCGGCGGCGTCCTGCCCAGTGCAGGCCGCACCGGCGACGTGTGCGGGTGCGGCCTGCACTGGGGGGACACCCCCGCTGTGGGAAGGGCCGCGCGGCGGGTCCGCGACGCCGGCATCGTCGCCGACTACCGGCGGGGCGACCCCGTCGAACGGATCGCCGCCCGCCACGGCGTGTCACGGGGGCGTGTCTCCCAGATCGCCGCCACCGTAGGGATACCTTTGCGGCGGCCCCAGAACGCCCCCAAAGGGGTGGACGCCGCCCGCGTGATCGCCGACCGGCGGCACGGCCTGAAGATCCGGCAGATCGCCGAACGGCACGGCGTGACCGAATCCACGGTGCGGCACCACCTCGGGTTGACCCGCCGCGCCGCCGCGGCCCGCGTCGGCGGCGTCCGGCGGGGACGCTAACCCGCCCGCCGCGCCACCCTCGCAGACACACGCCTGTTCTGCGAGGAAGGACCCGCTTGTTGTGACTGGCAAGTCTGCCCGGGCCGCTGTGTGGCGGTGCCTTATCCCCCGGTGCCCGACACGAGGCCGCGCCGCCGCCGCACCCGACCGCGCCGCGGCCGAGGCTGCTTTCCACCGCCACTACCTGGACGTCCATTTCGACCGTGGGCAGGCGCGGTGACGGCCGCCGGTGTGCTGGCCGGGCTGCTGGCGGTGTGCGCGGTGTGCCTGGCGGTGGCCTTGTGGGGGTGGATGTCGGCGCGGTCGGCAACCGACCGCGCGTGGGCGCTGCTGAAGGCCGAGCAGGAACGCGGCGACCGCCTGGAGGACAGGCTCCGCCGGCTGGTGGGGATTCTTGCGCCGCTGCCGCGGATGCTGCGGGCGGGGCAGCGGATGGAGATCCAGCAGTGCGACATGGATGCGCTGTCGGTGCTGGTGGAGCACGACATCTACGACTCCGAGGGTGAGCGGATGCTTTCGATCGTCGACTCGTATTACCGCGAACCCGACTAGACACCACTCGAAATCAGCGCTACGCTTTGAGTGTCAATCAGGGCGTAAGCGGCGCACCTGGTTGTGTGGCCGGAAGGAAACCATGCTCATGCTCCCGTTCGAAAAACTGTGCGGCCCCGAGCTGACCAGCGCCGGATTCGGCGCGGGCCGCCTCACCGACCGCAACGCCGACCACGGCCGCTGGTACATCCGCACCCACCGCACCCACAACACCGAGGTCGAGGTCGACCAGGAGAACGGCAACGTGACCGTCTCCCGCCTCACCGACCGCAACGCCGACTGGATCGCCCACAGCGTCACCTTCCCGCACGAGGTCCCCCCGGCCCTCATCGCCGCCTACGCGGCCATGGTCGACCGCTACGACGAGGCCCGCCACAGCCACCCGGCCGCCACCATCACCGCCGCCGAACTCGCCGGCCTCTCCAGGAAGGCCGCCTGATGCCGCGCACCACCCTCATCCTCGCCGACAACGCCGAATGGAAGCGGCTCGCCCGACCCGCCACCACCTGACAGCCCCGCCCCGAACCGCCCCCACACCAGCAGGGTGCGGGGGCACCCCTAACAAACCGGAGAAAACCCATGACGAACCCCGACGTCACCGCCGACGCGATCGCCGAAATGCTGACCAGGGGCGACAACGACTACAACGAAACCCACGACGGCTGGCCCGGCATGTCCGCCACCGGAAACATCGTCCACATCACGTGGACCCCCGTCGTGGAGACCGACACCGGAGGCGAAGCCGACACCGACAACATCATCTACTTCGAAGCGCACGTCATCCCGGCGCCGCCCGCCACCCCGCCCGCCGCCTCCGAGCCCGTCGACCTGCCCGCCGACACCGCCCGCGTCCTGCTGTCGACCCTCGCCGCCGTCATCCCGGCCGAGCGGACGATCGCGGTCGACGGGTGGACCCCCGTCGCCGACGTCGACCTCGCCGCCGGCGAACGCCAGCTCGTCATCCGCGACCAGGACGGCCACCACTACGCCACCGTCTACCGGCCCGGCACCGGAACCATCCCGTTCCAGAACACCACCACGGTCAGCTTCGACCCGGTGACGCGTAAGACGCGCGTCATCTGCGTCGACGAGTGGACCCCCTGACCAGCAGCCCCCTGACCCGCGTGGCGAGGGGCGGTGAGCGGCACCGCCCCTCTCCCACACCCACCACGGAAGGACACCCCCGTGAACGACCTCTTCGACGACCTCGCCGACCTCATCGCCGCCGACGAATGGCGCGGCGAAGAACCCCACGACCTCGACGGCGTCACCGTCGACTACAGCGCCTTCGCCGCCCTCGCCGGCGACACCCCGCCCTTCTAACCACCGGCAGCGGCCCGCCCCAACCCAGGGGGCGGGCCCCCACCCGCAGGCAGGCACCCATACACCCCGACGACGACACCCCCGGCATCCACCTCACCCGCGACCAGATCGAAAACTGGGCAGGCCGCCCCCTCGACGACCACGACATCATCCGCCTCGACACCGCGATCCCCCACTCGACCATCCCCGACGCGATAGCCGCACTCGTCGACGGCTTGGCCGACCACGACGACCAACCCGGCCCCTGACCTACGAACACCTCACGGAGACACGTTGCCCCCCACCGCCCGCGTACGCGGCCTCTGCCACTGCGGCACGGCATGGACCAGCGCCCGCTACGCCCACTGCCCCACGTGCCATCACAGTTTCTCCGTGCTGGCGAACTTCGACGCCCACCGCCGCCACAACACCTGCGCCGACCCGGCGTCGGCCGGGCTGTTCATCCGCCGCCACCTCGGCCCCGACGACCGCAGCCCCCTCTGGGCCGCCCTGCCCGCCCCCAGCGACTGGACCCACAAGCCCACCCCCTGCCCGACCGCCCAACCGACCCCCGCCCACCTGGACTTGTTCGGCGAACCCATCCCGGCCGGCCCCGCCATCCCCGAATGCGCCGCCGGGACATGCGCCCACGACAAACGCTGCGGACGCTGCAACTACCCGTGGCCCTGCCCCAACAGGGGCGACAACGACCGCATCCCCGCCCCCGGCGTCCACGCCCCCGTCACCGTCAACCACGGCATGTGCGGCGGCTGCGACTTCTGCACCGCCGAAGAAAGCGAGATCTGCGCCGCCTGCCACCAGGAATGGCCGTGCGCCACCGACCGCCACCTCAACCCCACCCCCTGAGGAACAGCCACGATGCGTATCTACTTCGACAACGAATTCAACGACACCGGCACCGTCATCGACCTGATCAGCATCGGCATGGTCGCCGAGGACGGCCGTGAGCTCTACGCCGTGAACGGCGACCTCGCGTTGACCTGGCGCGGATGGCGCGCACGTCGGCGCATCCGGAAGAACGCGTGGCTCATGGAAAACGTTGTCCCGCACCTCCCAAGGGCTCACGGTGATCGGCGCCTGACCATGCCGAAATCCTGGCTTTTCGATTACACGAGTCCGGCCGTGAAGCCTCGCAGGTGTGATCGCCCGCCTCGTCGAAGCGTTCGTGGCCGCAACCCCCGAACCGGAGCTGTGGGCCTACTACGGCAGCTACGACTTTGTGGCCCTGTGCCAGCTCTACGGCCGCATGATCGACCTGCCCGCAGGGTTCCCGATGTCCGTCCACGACCTGAAGCAGGAGCACGCCCGCCTCGGCTCACCCGCCCTGCCCACCCAGACCATCGGCCACCACAACGCCCTCGCCGACGCCCACCACAACAAGTTGGTGGGGGAGTTCCTCACCAGCCTCAGCGCCACCAACCCCGCAGCGTCGACCGGCCAGGAACTCCGGTGAACCCCACCACCCGCGCCACCACCGAACCGGAACCGGCCGCCCCCACCGGCCCGAGCCGCAACCCTGACGGCACCTACAGCCACGAATTCCTCCTCTGGGAAGCAAGACTCGCCGCCCGCGCGACGACCGCCGACCCGCCTGACACCCGCCCGCAGTGGGTCATCGAGGACGCCCCCCACTTCACCGCCACCCCCGGCTCCTGGCTCGCCGACACCCTCCCCGCCCTGCCCACCCTCACCCCAGCCGCACACTCCTAACCCACCCGCGGAGAACCCTCATGTCCAGACCCCGCAACACCACCCGCGACACCCCCACCCTCGCCGGGCTCCACCGCCTCGCCGCCCCAGGCGGCATCGAAGAACTTGAGGCCGAAGGCGGCGACGCCCTCCAACGCGACGACTGCGAAGTGATCCCCACCCAGACCAGCAGCACCGGCACCGACCTGACCGCCCTCGGATTCACCCTCGGCCCCATCGACACCGAAGACCCGATCTTCCGTCAGGCCACCCTCCCGCCCGGCTGGACCCGCAAAGGCACCGGCCACCCCCTCCACACCCACATCGTCGACGAACACGGCCGCCCAAGAATCACCTTGTTCTACAAGGCCGCCCCCTACGACCGCCGGGCCACCATGCGGACCGTCACCGTCGGGCGGCTACGTCGAACACTGCATCCGCCAACACGGCGCACCGATCACCGACGACACGTGGGCAACCCCTGGGGCCGTCCGCGCCGCCCTCAAAGACATACGCGAGCTCAAGTTCTACGACGACACCCAGATCGACACGCTCATCAAAGCCATGAACACCCCGCAGGCGGAGTGAGACACAAACCTGCCCCGCCCCCTACACCTATCTGCGCACGCACCAACCCCCAGCATCACAGGAGACCCCCGGTGATCCAGCTCACCCCCGAAATCCTGCGGAAACTCGACTCGGCCACCAAGTACCCGCCCATCCCCACCTACCACCACATCCAGGGCCGCGGCATCCTCACCGACCCCCACATCGCCTTCACCGGCACCATCACCGCACAAGAGAAGGTAGACGGCACCAACTGCCGCATCCTCATGCTGCCGGACGCCATGACCAGCGCCGGTGCGCCCGCCTGGCTCATCGGCAGCCGCGACATCCTCCTCGCAGCCCGCGGCGACCTCATCCCCAACCCCGCACTCGGAATCGTCGACGCACTGGCCCCCATCGCCGACACCCTCCCCGCCCTGCCGTACAGCATCCTCACCTTCTACTTCGAGCTGTACGGCGACAAGCAGACCAACGCCTGGCGCAACTACGGCGACGGCACCCCGACCGTCCGCGTGTACGACGCCACCCTCACCGACCCCGCCATCCTCAACCGGGACCTGCCGCGCATAGCCGCCTGGCGCGACAACGGCGGCCAGCAGTTCCTCACCACCGCCGAACTCGCCAACCTCGCCTCCAACTCGCGGCTCACCCCCGTCCCGCACCTGTTCCAAATCCCCGCCGCCGACCTCCCCACCACCATCGACGGCATGCGCGCGTTCATGGCCCCCTACGCCACCACCCGCGCCGCCACCCACACCGGCGCCCCCGGCGCGAGCGAAGGCATCATCCTGCGCACCCACGACCGCCACGTCATCGCCAAAGCCCGCTACTGCGACTACGACCGCACCCTCAAACACCTCACCACCGCGGCACAAGGCCGCTGACCCGCAAGCACGCGAGAGCCCGGCACGCCACCAAGCGGCCGGGCTCCGCCATCCCCCCGATCGAAGCGAGACGCAAACCCCCACCGAAGCGGAGCATCCCCTTTCATGAACCCAACCCCCGTATTCGACGCCCTCGCCGCCGAACACCCCCACCTGTTCCCCCACCACCCCGCCCGGCCCCGCCCGACCGCAGCCGCATCCCCGCCAGCGCCACCACGCCCCGCCACCACGCCCCGGCACCCCTACACCACCGCCCCCGCCGTCGCGGACCACGACCCCGACACCGCCGAAACCCCCGCCGCACCCCCAGCAACCAACCCGTGGTTCACCCGCACCGAAAGCAGCCCCGCGTGAACGCCCCGCACCGCGACGACGTCGCCGCCGCCACAGGCTGCGGCGCCGCCCTCTTCACCATCGCACGCCACCTCATCACCGCCGCCCTCACCACCGCCGCCATCCTCACCAGCGGCCCCCTCTCCGGCGTCCTATGGAGCCTCACCGCCCTCACCATCACCATCACCGCCGCCCTCGCCGCCACCCTCACCTACCGGCGACTCCGCACCCCCAAAACACCCAAACCCACCCCCAAACCCGCCAAACCCGCCACATAAGGACCACCCGCGCATGTACCAAGCCCACCTCACCCACACCTTCCACGCCGCCCACCGCCTCCCCCACCTCGGCGGCAAATGCGCCAACCTCCACGGCCACACCTGGACCACCACCGTCACCATCACCACCCCCCAGCTCACCGAAGACGGCACCATCATCGAATTCGGCGCATTCAAAACCCGCATGCGCACCTGGATCGACAACAACCTCGACCACGCCGCCCTACTCGGCACCGACGACCCCCTCACCCCCTCCCTACGCGAACAAGGCTGCCGCGTCGCCGAATTCGGCCGCGCCCCCTACGGCCCCCACCCCTGGCCCACCGTCGAAGCCGTCGCCGAACTCATCGCCTACCACGCCCAAACCTGGCTCGCACAAGCCGAGAACCACGCCGACGAACACGGCACCTGGTACTCCGACACCCCCACCCGATGCCGCATCACCCAAGTCACCGTCCAAGAAACCCCCACCAACACCGCCACCTGGACCGAATCATGACCCTCAAACCCGACCACTCCACCAAACCCACCAACCACGAACAGACAAACGAAGAACCCGACAAGACCGGCCGCCCCACCCTCCTCACCCCAGAACTCCAACAACAGATCGTCACGATCCTCGAACAAGGAAGAACCATCACCGACGCCGCCGCCCTCTGCGGAATCGGACGGCGAACCATCCACAGATGGCTCGCCGACGGCGAACTCGACAACGCCGACGAAGCCATGAGGCACTTCTGGCGCGCCGTTACGCATGCGCGCGCGAAGGGCAGGGCGGTGCTGGTCGATGCGGCTTTCGAGGATGTGCGGGGCGGGTTCCTGGTGAAGGAGGTGGAGCGGCCGGACGGGTCGACCGAACGGCAGTGGGCTCCGCCGAACGGCATGCTGGCGTTGAAGATGCTTGAGCGGATGGATCCGGAGCATTGGCGGCCGGTGAAGGCGGTGGAGGTGACGGGTGCCGGGGGTGGGCCGGTGGCGGTGTCGCATGGTGTGGATTTGGAGGGGTTGGCGGAGCGTGTCGCGCGGGCGGCGCGGGAAGCCGCCGGCGGTGGTGGCGGTGGTGAGGCCGGCTCTTAGACGGCCGGTTACTGGGGGTGGGGTGCCACCTGCGGTTTCCCGCCACCGGCGGTTACGTTGGGTGACGCCGGTGGGGTCGGGTACGGCGAAGGGGAGGGTACGCGGTGGGCGCGTACCCTCCCCTTCCTTTCGTGACGGGGTGGGTTGGTGGTCGGCGTGGGCTCGGGGGGTGTCGCCCCTTTTCGGGGGGTTTGCGGGCTACCCTTCCCCGCCGCCCTCGCCGACGCCCGCCGCGCCCCGTCCTTCCTGTCCGGTCACGGCGGGGCGCGGCGGGCGTCAGGTCACAACGTCAAGAAGGTGGGTGAGCATGCCCACCGTCTGCTCGCGGGTGAGGCCGATGGTGTCGCCGTCGCCGTTGACGCCGCACAACAGCACGTCGCCGTGGTAGTTCTGCCACGTGTAGCCGTGGCGGCGGGCGAGCGCGGTGGCGACCCGGTTCACGGGCTTGACGTCGTGGCCCTCGACGTCGATCCACATGTCAAGGCGGGTCGTCAGCCGGACGACGTCGAGCAGGCGGGCGTTGATCTCGCAGCAGACGGCGGGGCGGGTGCCGCCGGGCGGGGGCAACTCAACTTCCCGGATGTCGTCGTCGGTGGTGAGGACGAACGCGATGCTCACAGGGTTTTCCTTCCGTGGGGTGGGGGGGTGGGTGCCCGCCGCCGCTTGGCGGGCACCCACCGGGGAGGGTTAGCGGTTCGCGTGGTGGAACACGGACTCGCCCCAGCGGGCGAACAGGGCGGGCATGATCGGCTCCCCCTGGAGGGGGCCTTCGGTGTGCTCCCAGATGCGGCGGGCGGTGCCGTAGCGGGGCTCCATGGTGCCGTCGGGGTGCCGCTTCCAGACGTTGCCCTGGGTGGTGGGGTCGGCGCGCCTCCAGATGCGGCGGGCGGCGGTGGGGGTGAGGTCGCCGATGAGGGCGATGAGGGCGAGCGCGCCGGTTTCGGTGTACTCGCCGAGCCTGACAGCCAGGCGCAGGTCTTCTGCCAGGTCTTCCATCTCGAATGCCATCCGGTGTGTCCTTCCGTCATCGGGGCGTTTCCGCTTTCGCCCCTGTTCACACTCAAATCATAGGGCACGCACCCTGTCGGTGTCTACCGCTTACGCCCCTCTAATTCACATAGACACCACTCAGAATGTGCGATACAGTTTGGGTGTCGGTGAGGGGGCGAGCGGCGTCCCCTCCCGCCACCGGAAGGAACACACATGCGACTCGCGATCCTGGTCATCACCCTGATGACCGCCCTACTGCTCCCCACCGCCGCCCACGCGGCCGATCCCGCAGGCATCTTCACCGCCCCCACCCCCGGCCACACCACCCCCACCGGCACCCCGATCACCGTCGCGGCCACCGCCGACGACGTGTGCAGCGCCACCATCGCCCTCCACACCCCCACCGGCGGCAAAACCGTGCTGGCCACCACCCCCGCAAACCCCACCTGCACCGGCGAAACCCGCCTCTCAGGCAGCTTCACCCCCAACACCCCCGGCGACTACAGGCTCACCCTCACCGGAAGCGGCCTCCACCTCGCCGAAACCACGCTGACCGCCGCCACCACCCCGGCCCCCGCCGCCGCCGCCACGGTCACCCACACCACCACCGCCGCCCCCACGGCGACCCCCACCGTCACCGCAACGGCAACCACGACGGCGACACCGAAGCCCCGCCCCACCGCCACCCGCACCGTGACCGCCACCCCCAAACCCCGCCCCACCGCCACCATCACCAAGACCGCGACCCGCACCATCCACGCCCCCGCCCCCGTCGCGGCTCCGGCCCCCGCACCGGTCTACCTCCCCACCACCCCAGCGCAGCCTGAGCCGGTCACCCTCCCCGAAGCCGCCCCCGCCGCCACCACCACCGTCACCGCCCAACCCGACCTCGCCACCCTCATCACCCTCGCCAACGCCGCCAAAGGCACCCCCACCGGCAGCGGCGGCGGAGGCAGCATCACCAGCGCGATCATCCAGACGATCAACACCCTGATCGGCCTGTGCGCCCTCGGCGGTGTCCTCTTCATCGGCAACCGCGTCCTGCGCAAGCGCGGCGAACGCCACTAATAACCCCCACCCCTAGGTCTGCCCCGGCCACCACACCGGGGCAGACCCCCACCCCGCAGGAACGCACGTGAACCCACGCCCAACCCCCGACGAAACCATCCCGTGCGGCCAATGCGGAGCCCGACCACACGAGCCGTGCCCACCCTTCTGCATCGGAACCCCCGACATGGACCTCACCAACACCTGCCGCGCCGAACGCGCCGAAACCGCCCTCACCGCCTACACCGAAACCGCCTACCTCAACCCGGCAGACCGCGACCTCACCGACCCCGAAACCCGCAAGGAAGCCGCCACCGACCTCATCGGCGACCTCCTCCACCTCCTCGACCGCGCCACCCCCGACTCCGTGGCCGCGTTCGAACACGCCTTCAGCGTCTACCGCGAAGAACTCGCCGACGACGACCCCGGCGACCAACTCCCCCTCAGCGACACCAACCACTAACCACCCTCCCCGGGGGCCCCACGAGCGGCCCCCGGGCGCGCACAGGAGCCGCGACCATGCCCAAGCCGAACCGCCGCTACAGCTTCGCCGTGTACTTGACCGCCACCGCCCACGTGGACGCCCCCGACGCCGCCACCGCCCACAAGCGCCTCCACGACCTCGCACCCCGCCACGTCACCCTCACCAGCCTCAACGTGGAAGGCGACCCCGAAATCATCGAGGTCGTCCCGCCCGACCCCGACCTGAAGCCCGCCACTGAAACCACTGTCACCGCCATCCCCGCCTAACCCCCGCACCAAGCTGCGCAGCCCGTCCAGCCGCGTTCCCGCAGCTAGACGGGCTGCATTGTGCTGGTCACAGCGCAGCTCCCCGTAAACGACCACCCACAGCAGACAGCCACGCGCAACGGGGTGAGACGCAAACCCCAACCCCGCGAAATCCTCCCCACCCTGGACCCGCCCAAGGGACCGGGGGAGGGGAGGAACCCGTGCGCACCATCCGCGCCGCCAACTACACCCGAGGCCGCATCGCCCCCATCCGCGTCGTGATCGTTCACACCATGGAGACCGGCGAGACCAGCAGCGTCGCCGAAAACGTCGCCAACTACTTCGCCAACCCCGCCACCCAGGCAAGCGCGCACGTGTGCGTCGACAACGACAGCGAAATCCGCTGCGTCCCCGACTCCGACACCGCATGGGCCGCCCCCGGCTGCAACTCAGACGGCCTCCAACTCGAACTCGCAGGCCGCGCCGGACAATCCAAATCCGGGTGGGCAGACCCCTACTCCACCGCGCTCCTCAAACGCGCCGCACGCATCACCGCCACCTGGTGCAAGAAGTACGGCATCCCCGCCCGCCGGCTGACCCGCGCCGAACTACGCGCCGGCCACAAGGGCATCGCCGGCCACGCCGACGTATCCGCCGTCTACAAACGCTCGGACCACTGGGACCCCGGCCACGACTTCCCCTGGGACCGCTTCTTGACCCTCGTACGCGACAACCTCGACAACAACCCGCCCGCGCCCGGCAAGCCCACCGCCCCAGCGTGGCCACAGCGCATGCTCCACCACACGCCCGGCCAGCCGATGCAGCGCGGCCACGACGTCGAAACCTGGCAACGCCGCCTACGCACCCTCAACTACACCATCACCGTCGACGGCGTCTTCGGGGCGATGACCGCCGCCGCCACCCGCGTCTTCCAACGCGAAAAGAACCTCACGATCGACGGGGTCGTGGGCCCCAAGACCTGGCAAGCCGCCTGGTGACCCACCCCTCAGAAAGGATGATCATGAAAAGTGAAACCAAGCCCACCCCCATCAACGGATGGGGCCGACTCGCCCAGATCGTCAGCCTCACCAAACGCTTCACCGGCGACACCATGTTCTGGTCCCTCACGATCGACGGCCACGAACTGCCCTACTACCTGACACCCGACACCGTCATCCCGGTCCCTCACACCGAGCTGCCTTCAATCGTCCTGTCGCTGTACGCCGAACACATCCAAACCGACCACCACCTTCGGTTCCTCCGCAAGGTCGGCGACTCCTACCAGGACGTACCTCACGAAGACCGCTGGGTAGTGCCGCCAGCGGCGCCACTACCGAATCCCCCCGCCGACCCCGCGCAGTGGGGAGACAAGACCAGATTCCCGTCCCTCATCCAAATCCGCCGCTTCGGCGTCCGCCAGGAGCAGTGGGCCCTCCTCATCGACGGCGAGACGTTCCCCTACCTGCTCGGCGCGGAATGCACCGTCCCCATCGGAACAGAGGACACGCGCACAGCCATGCCCCGCGTCCAGGTGACACTCCTCGCCGAACGCCTTCTGGTCGACCTGGAGGGCCCCGGCGATCCCCGGATGGCCCCCCGAACCGAAACGGCCTCGTGACCAGCACCCCGTGACCTGCTTTGGCGAGCCCGCAGGCCCGAGACCCATCCCCTGAAGGAACCTCCATGCCAACCGTGAAGATCACGATGCGTCCGCCCGGCCTGCTCTCCCGCCTCTGGTACCGGCGCATCAACCAAACACCCCCCGCCCTCGAAGGCTCCACCAGACCCACCGGGCACCTCGCCCGCCTCGTCCCCTACCCCCTCCGCCGCTTCCACCACGCCTACGCCACCGCGCGCGGCTTCTTCTGGCTCCCGTGCCCCCTGTGCGGCCACGAGTTCGGCGGACACGAAGCAGGCAAAACCATCCCCGACCCGGCCACCGGCCCCAACCGCGGCCGCGGCATCTGCTCCCGGTGCAGCCGCACCCACCCCGAATAAGGAACCCCGTTTCACACCACACCGCGCCCGACCCGCCCACGTCCATGGTGCCTGCCGACTGCGACGCCTACATGCCCTATCTGGACAGCTTCCGGGAGATGGCCTCGACGGGACAGATTCCAGCCCTCCCCAACGGCACCTTCATCTCCGAGCCGCTCCCCGCCTTCGGCATGCCGAAAGCAACCCTGCACGCCCACCACCTCACCCCCGGTGAAGCCGTACTCATCGGAGACGACGAGGGGTGCAGAGCAGACGCCGTCTACGAAGGCGACAAAGAGGTGACCCACTCCTCTGGCGTTCCGATCCACCTCTCAATGTTCCGTCTCCGCCGCATCTACCACATCGACGACATCCCGACCGCACCCAACGGAGAAACACCCATGCGCTACGACGAGGCCCTCACCCACCTCCACAACGGCGCCCGCGTCGCCCGCCGAACATGGCTGCACGGAGCGCCCGCCGAACCCGCGTGGCTGGTCCTGGTCCCCGGCTCCACCATCACCGTCGAAGCAGACCGGCCGATCGGCAAAGCCGCCCCCGAACTCGTCGGCCGAAAGCTCACCTACGAGCCGCACGTCGACCTGGTGAACCCGCACACCGGCCGCGTCCGCGTCTACCACCCCACGCCCGAAGACCGCGCCGCCGACGACTGGCACATCTCCTACTAATCCCCGGAAGGAACCACACCCCTCGTGGAAGCCCGCCGCTGCCTGACCTCCGACCGCGCCCTCTGCGGAGGCCCCGCCGCGTGCGGAGGATGCGAACCCCGCGCCGCCGATACGTACTGGATCGTCCTCGACGCCCTTCTCGCCGAGCTGCCCACCGCTCCCACGCCAGGCGTGGGACTCCCCGCCAGGGGGGAGGCTCGGCCGCCGACGTGGCGGGAACGCGTCCGCAACGCCACCAGGGCCTTCCGCAGTGATCACAGGAGCAGCACCCAGTGACCACCACCCAAGCCCTGATCACAGGCGGGTTCTTCGCTACCTTCATCGCTGTCTTCGCACTCTGCCTGTGGACCACGAGCAGACTGATCGACCACGGCATGCATGTGATCGGCGCGATCGTCGGGCTAATGGCCTTTCCCGCCTACTTCCTCCTCGCCATCCCCTTTGGAGCACTGCTCAACGCCACCAAGCCCCCCAAACCCGGCCCCGCCGCCCCGCCCTCTCCGGCCTCCGTCACCGTCGAGATGGACATACCCGACCCACCCACCGAAGCGGCATGCCGCCAAGCCATCCAAGACCGCCACGCCGCAGGCCAAATTCCCGAGGGCACCCCTATCGTCGCCCGCTGCCACTAACCCGAGGAATGCGGGCCTACAGCAGGACGGCGAGCGTCACCCACGACGCGCCCGCGCCCGCCGCGCCGCCGGCCACGACCTGGCCGGCGGTGTGGTCCGCGAGGGCGACCCGTGACCAGCCGATCGCCGCCACCACCACAGCCCCCACCGCATACACCCAGACGGGCGGGAGTACCTCGGCGAGCATCACCACCGACCCCGCGGACACCGCCGTGTGAAACGAGACCTTCCACCACAGCGTGATCGGCCCGACAACGGCGAGCGTCGCGAGCATCACCGCCACACACGCCACCATCACCATCGGCGCCCCGAACACCACCAGCACGGCGAGCGCGGCCACCACCAGGCCGACCACCACCCCGATCAGCAGCGGCCGCTGCGACCTGACCGTGAGATGCCGATCCCCGAACCTCCCCGACCGCACCCCCGCCGTGATCACCAGCGCACCCACACCACCACACCCCACCGTAGGAACCAACCCCCACGCGACACCCGCCCACCCGTCCGCCGCGGCCCCCACAGCCAGCGGCAGCCCCATCACCCAATGCGCGGGAGCCAACACCTCCGTCACGACACGAGCCGCACCCGCCCCTCTGCCGGGGTGTGCTTGAACTCTCGCGCTACCTGCCTCAGCCACCGCGTCTCCTCCTCGATACCGCTGCCGGACGGTCCTGGAATCCTCCCCGAAGGAACCCCCGACCCGGAACCCGCCCGCGCCGCCCGAAGCGCCCGATGCAGCCACGCCGCGACCTGCCGCGGGTCCCCATCGCCGGGCGGCGGCACCGCGGCCGTGAGCGACAGCATCCCGTCCCGGATCTCCAGCACCCGCCGCGCCAACCGGGCGTCCAGCGAACCCCGCACCCGGAACGCGATATCGGGGTACTGGGCGACGATCGCCGCCCACACCGGCCGCAACTCCCGCAACACCCCCAGCGTCCGCGCCCGCGCCCGGACCGCATGCCACGCCGGGATCGACGTCCCCACCACGATCCCCGCCACACACGCAAGGAACGTCACCCGCCCCAGCAGCCCCCACTCCACCACACCCCACCCCGGCCGCAGCAGGTTCGCCGCGTTCACGGCCAGGACGTGCGCCCGGTTCACCACCCCCGCCGCCATCGCCGCCGCCGAGACCACCAACCCGACCCTCAACAGGCCAGGCGCGACCCGCGCATAGGAGGCGAACATCCACCCCGCCGCCGCCAGGCACACCATCAACCAGCCGTCGAACCCCAGCAGATACAACCGGCCCGACAACGCCGTCTCACCCGCACCGGTAGCGCCGTCCACCCAGTAGATCCGGCCGCCCCGCACCGTGAACATCACCACCAAAAACGCCACAGCCGCCGCCAGCGACGGCCAGATCCACCGCGCCCTCGACGACCCCCGCGCGGCGCGGCTGATCACCTCCACATAGGCGAGCAGGCACGTCGCCGACAACAACCCGGTCACATGCCGGCCGAGCGTCGCCCACTCCATCCCCGTCGTACTGTCCAGCCACGCCACCACCGGCGGCGCCGAGAACACCCGCGACACCGCCAGCGCGGTGAACGCCCCCCACAGCATCCGCTGCGCCAGCGACGTCCGCGCCGCCCCGACCCGCGACAGCGCCGCCCCCCACAGCAGCACCAGCGCAACCCAATCCACCACCGACACCTCAGCGGCCTCCACCCTCATACCCGAACGTCTGCTCAATCATCGACAACCCGCTACCGTCCCGGTGCGGCCGGCTACTCCGCAGCAGAACCATCGTCGCCAACTCCTCAGCTTCCCGCTCCTCACGCGTGTCGTACCGGGACCGCGCCCGCACCCGGCCACTCCCCGCCGCAGCCTCCACCGCCTGCACCACCGGCCCCAGCAACCGCGCGAAAGCCGCCTCCGCATCGTTCACCCGCCCGTGGTCCAGCAGCATGTGACTCACCTCATGGATCACAATGTGCGACCTCAACACCCCCGCCGCACCCGGAGCGACGAAAATGTGATCCTGCCGCCGTGTGGCAATCCACAGCCCGCACACCGCCGCCGGAGCATCCAACGGCAGATCATGCATCTGGATACGACGCCCCCGCACCCGCTGAACCTGCGCACAGAACTCCCGCAGCGTGAACGGGTAGGGGATAGGCGCCGACGCGAGCGCCGACAACAACACCGGGGAAACCCGCACCAGACGCCCCCGGGGGTCAGCCGTCTTCGCGGTCGAACCACGCCCGGTTCACCGCGTCGGCCTCCGCATCGTCAAGCCGCTCAGCCACCCGCATCGCCTCGACCATGCTCGCGATGGCCGTCATCGAAAAATCCGACAAACCCGTCATACGTTCGGCGATGTTCCGCACACCGAGCTCCGCGAGCCCCGCCCGTATCCGGCGCGCTTCCTCACCCGCCGCCGCGTCTTCGACAGGGAGCGGGAAGTCGCCACCCGCCAACCAATCCAAACTCTTCCCCGTCAACTCGGCGAACGCCCTCAACTGCTCCAACGTCGGATTCGTCTTATCGCCCCGCCGCAACTGCCCCACATACCCATACGTAGTCGCCACGCCGAGTTTCCCCAACGCCCTGGCCGCCGCACGGTTGGTCAGCCTCTTCTCCTTCAGCGCCTCATCCAACCGCTCGGCGAAAGTTCCCACCGCGCACCAACCCATCTTCGAACAGCCCACTCAACTGGGTTCCAACAGTACTCGCAAAGACCGGAAAAGCACCCCCACTGTTGACAAAACCCCTACCAGAGCGGTCCAATCAAGCCCCCGCATGGGTACTGGTGACCACCACAGCGCCCGCGTCCTCCCCACAGACAACGAGCACCCACCACCCCCGGCAGGAAACTACTGTTGGAGGAGCTCGCACGCTGCACCAAGGAGCACCGCACGTGACCAACCCCACCGGTGGCGACCTGAGTTTCATCGTCAACGTGTTCTCACGGGCCACGCTCGACACCGACACGAAATTCGGGCCTCTCGACGCGCTCGCCACCGAACTCGCGCTCATCGAAGACCGCGAAAAGCTCCTGCTCGCCCTCATGGCGCTCGAATGCGACCGGCTCATCCGCGAAAACGACGTCGAACCCAAACGCCTCGTCTCCCACCTCCAGCAGAAAACCCCGCTCGGCCGCGGCAAAACCTTCATCTACAACCTGCGGAAACAAGCCCCCGAGGCGCGACGCCTCATCAGCGCGATCCTCCGCCGCGAAGAAACCCTCCTCGAACGAGCGATCAACGACCCCGGCGCCGACCACGCCTACCGCATCACCAACCAGATCCGCCTGATCGAGATCCGCGCCGCAGCCAAACGCCTCCTCGACCACGACGACAACACCTCCGCCTCGCCGGGAGCCGCCGCAGGAGCCGCCGTCGTTGTGCCGCCGGCCGCCGCCGCAGCAGCCATCGCCGCCGCGGAAACCACCCCGCCCCTGGCCACCCTCGCCGGCAGCGCCTTCGCCCAGATCGCCGGACTCGCCGTGACGAAAACCGTCGCGGCCGTCGCCGCGACCGGCGTCATCGCCGCAACCCCCGTACTCCTCACCAGCGACCCCACCCCGCCAGAGGCCCTAGCAGCACCCATCGCCGCACCACCCTCCACCACCGCCCCGGTCCTGCTGCCGCCGCGGCAAGAGCTACCGCCCCCGCCGGTCTCCACACCGACCCCTCCGCCGCGCCCGGCCACCACCGTGCTGCCCGTCCACCTACCGCCCGCCGCCACCGCGTCAACCAGCGCCTCGCCGTCGACGTCCCCTACAGGACACACCCTCACCATCACCACCACCCCCGCCCACCACACCACCACGCCCCGCGTGCCGACCGCCACCATCGCCCCACCACCACCAGCGTTGAAAACCACCCCGCCCCCCACCACCCCGGCACCGGCGCCGACCAGCAGCGGCCACCAGCCGACGACCACACCACCGACTCC
>NZ_FNCN01000027.1 GCF_900100605.1 Sinosporangium album
CGGCGGCGAGCATCCGGATGACGCGTTTGATCAGCGGGAGCGCCGATCGGAGTCTCTTGTTGTAGCCGGGCCGCTGCGGTAGGTAGGGGAACATGCCGGTCAGATGCCTGGTGACGAAGCGCAGCCATCGTGCCTCGGAGCGGTGGCCGAGCAGTGCCTGGGCCACCGCGAGGCATACGAGCTCGGGATCGCTGAGCAGTGGCGGGCGGCCGGTGCATCGCGCTCCTCCGATCTCGTCGTCGATCTTCACGTAGAGTGCGGTCAAGAGGGTGTTCAGGTCTGTCGTCACAAACGGATCATGGACACCCTCGCTGCGTTCACGGGGCTGAACTTAGGAACTACTCGTCTAGTTGGGGAGCTGTCCGGAAGATTTAGGGCACCTCAGACTCCGCGGCTGCGGCCTGAGTCCGAGTCTGCACTCCGAGGTCCAAACCGACCTGCTCCATCCTGCTGTTGCCCCTCACCGTTGCCGCCCAACTGTCCGCTGTCCGCCCTCATGCGGGGGCGAACAGCGGTTCACAGGCTCGAACCCTCTGGTTCAGCACGCCTGGCGCACGACGAAAGCGTCACGACTCACCCGGCCACACTGCCACGCTAGAGACGGACTCCGACAATCTCACGGCTGTGTCTGATTGGGCGCTGCGAGGTCACCCCTGTTCGACGCCGATCTGGGTGCGGTGGTGCCGAGGGGTGTCGATCTCGTCGAGTACGGCTATCGCGAAGTCGTCATAGGAGACGCGCGAGGCCGCGTCACCGGGGGCCGTGGTGTAGCGGCCGGTACGGATGCCGCCGTGGTCGAAGTCGCCCGAGGGGTTCATGACCAGCCAGTCCAGCTCGCCGCCGCTCTCCGCGAGGACGGCGGAGCCGGAGGCGTGGGCGAGGAGGAAGCCGCGGTGCTCCTGCGGATAGCCAGGCGTGTCCATCAGCCGCACACCCGACGCGGTGGGCAGGGTCGAGGCCACGCCGACCGAGATCAACCGGCTCACCCTCGCCCGCCGCAGGCCGTCGACGAGGGCGCGGGCGGCGGCGGGATAGAACTCGTCAGGCCGAGCACCGGGGTCGAAGACGGTCACGACGGCGGCATCGTGGCCGGGTGCGAGCCGCGCCACGTCGGCGGGGTCGGTGACGTCGCCGGCGACCAGCCGTACGCCGGGGGCCTCAAGGCCGGGGTGGTCGGCGGTGCGCCGGACCACGGCGGTGACGTCGTGACCCCGGCGGCACGCCTCGCGGCCGACGGCACTGCCGGCTCGGCCGCCTGCACCGAAAACAATGATCTTCCCCATGGATCTCTCCTCGCAGTGCGATGGACTGTGTGCTCCGCAAGGTAGTGGGATGCGTGGTTACCTCGGGGATACCGAGTTACCGTGAACGATGTGACTATGCCCTTGGATCCGGACATGTTCGACCCTGTCTGTCCGACCGATCTGATGCCCATCCGCATCGGGGACAAGTGGACCAGCATGATCATCCGCTGCCTGGAGAGCGGGCCGCGCCGCTTCTCCGAACTGCGTGTTCCGCTGCGCCGCGTCACGGCCAAGGTGCTCACCCAGTCGCTCCGCGCCATGGAACGGGACGGCCTGCTCACACGCACGAACGGCACGGGGCCGGGCAGGCAGACCCACTACGAGCTGACACCGCTCGGCCTCAGCCTGCTCGAACCGCTCAACGCGATGTGCATGTGGGCGGAAGAGCACTGGGACGCGCTCATCGACGCCCGCGAGGCGAGCGAAGGACGCCTGCGGGCATCCGTACGGCCGCAGCCCTCCCTGCCAGACTGGCGGGACACACACGATGAACGAGTCTCTAACGACACGGACAGGGCGAGAGCGGGATCTCCGCAACAGTGACCTTGAGCATGACCGACCTGACCACCCCGGCCAGGCATGATCGCCAGGTGGGCAGCGCACCTTCCAATCCCTCCGGACCCGGCGGCGCACCCTCACCGCCGAATGCAAACTCGCGATCCTCGAGGAAGACGAGCACGCCGACGCACAGGGCCGCATCGCCGTGGCGGTCACCCGGCAGACGGTCAAGGACCTGATCGCAGGGCTGAGCGCGGCCGGTACGCCCCGGCACCGTCCACAACACCTACCTGGTGCTGAACGCGGTCTTCGCCGAGGTGGTCAAGGACGAGCTGATCGGCCGCTCCCCGGTGTCCGACATCGAGCGCAGTCCTCGACGCGAAGCGGGACACGGGTGACGCCGAACCTCACCTGGCGCGCTCACTCACCCCCGGCGTCCCGCTGTGGACAGCAGGAAGAGCAGGGCCGCCGCGGCGAGGGCCGCGCCCAGGCCGTAGACGGTGGCCGCGCCGGCGGCCAGGGTGGCGCCGCCGATCACGGTGCCGAGGCCGATGCCCAGGTAGATCGAGGAGGCGTTGAGCGAGACCACCAGCGGGGCCTCCTGCGGTGCGACCTCGATCAGGCGGTGCTGCTGCGGAGGCGTCTGGCACCAGCTAGCGGCCCCCCAGAGCAGCACCAGCGCGCCGACCAGCGGCTGGACGTCGGCTTCGGCGGCGGCGAGCCAGGCCAGGGAGCCGAGGGCGAGCGCCATGGCGGTGTAACCGGCGGTGAGCACCTTGGCGGAGCCCCAGCGGTCGGTCGCGTAGCCGGAGGCGAGGTTGCCGACGACGGAGCCCAGGCCGTACAGGAAGAGCATCCCGAGGATCGCGCCCTCGGGCACCTTGACCCCTTCCAGCACGGGCACGCTGTAG
Organism: Sinosporangium album; assembly: GCF_900100605.1. Classification (GTDB taxonomy): domain Bacteria; phylum Actinomycetota; class Actinomycetes; order Streptosporangiales; family Streptosporangiaceae; genus Sinosporangium; species Sinosporangium album. The sequence continues at coordinate 2,714 of NZ_FNCN01000027.1, forward strand.
GCGTACGCGGTGTAGCCGGCACCCATGCCGATCACGGTGAGCGGCAGGACGGTGAGGACGGCGGGGCGGCGCAGGACCGCGAGGCGGGTGCGCAGCGGCACCCTCGGGCTGCCCGGCAGCCGCGGCATGATCAGGCGCACGATCACGGCGACGAGTAGGCAGAGCCCGGCGACCAGGCCAAGCGCCGTCCGCCAGCCGAACCAATGCTCGGCGACGCTGCCGAGGGGGACGCCGAGCGCGGTGGCGATGGTGAGGCCCCCGACCACCACGGCCAGGGCACGGGCGCGCAGCTCGGGCCGGACGAGGGCGGCGCTGACCGCTCCGGCGTTGGGTGTGTAGGCGGCGGCGCCGGCCGCGGCGAGGACCCGGGTGGCGATCAGAACGGCCATGTCAGGGGCCAGCGCCGAGCCCAGGTTGGCGATGCCGAGCGTGACCAGCGCGCCGATCAGCAGGGTCCGCCGCGGCAGCCGCGCGAGGAGCGTGGCCAGCACGGGGGAGAGTACGGCATAAGCCGCCGCGAAGACGGTGATCGATTGGCCGGCGGTGGCGGAGGACACGCGGAGGTCCGCGGCCATGGACGGCAGGAAGCCGGCCACGATGAAGGCGTCCGTTCCGACGGCGAACGTCCCTAAGGCGAGGACCAGGGCGGACGACAGCCCTCCCCGGGTAGGTGCGCCCGGTTCGGTGGCGGCCGAGCGCCCGGTCGGAATCGAGACATTTGACATCCAGATTCTCCTTATACGTCTGCGCGTGCCCTGGGGTGCCGGACGATCAGCCGGTCACGCGGGGAAAGTGGCGTCGGGTGTGGTCCGCGGCCCCGGCGGGCGCGGCGGCCAGCAGGTCGGCCACCGTCTGCCCGGCGAGCTCTCGGCGCCAGGCCATCTCGGCTTTGCGGACCGCGGCGGCGACCCCGCAGGGTTGAGGGAACTGCCGCGCGGGCGCGCCGCTTCTCTCCGGCCGACGGCGGATCTCGGTGCAGCGGAACATCTCGTCGGGGCCCTCGATGGCGGCGACCACGTCCATCAACGTGATCCGCTCAGGCGGCCGTCCAAGCCGGAAGCCGCCCCGGGCCCCGGGGGTGGAGCTCAGGACTCCTGCCTTGACCAGCGCCTGGAGGCGCTTGGTCAGATAAGCCGGCGGAAGGTCGAACCAGGCCGCCAGCCGCGCCGTCGGCACCGGCTCGTCGTCGCCGAGCCACGCCAGCGTGACGCAGCAGTGCAGGCCCCACTCGACTCCCTCGCCCATTCGCATAACCAGGACAATACACGTCCTGATTATGCGAGCCGGGGCCGGGGCCTCGGGAGCAGCCGTCACCCGCCGCCGCGACGTGCGGGGTTCGGGGTGGGCGTCAGGGCTTCGGCCAGGCTTCCGCGAGGCCGATACATGCGGCGATGCGGCGGGTCCCGAAGAGGATGCGTTCCTCGCCGAGCGTCTTCAACTCGCCGCCCCGCAGGAGCGGGCGCCCCGCGACGTAGACGTCGCGCACCTCGGTGCGGTTCGCCCTAACGGTTCAGCTCCTACCCGCTGGACATCTTCGAGACCAGCTGAGCATCCTCAAAGAACCCATCACTCCTCCGTGGCCAGCAAGACCATTCGCCGTTTCGGCGAGAGAACCTTGAATCCTGGGTTCTCTTGATCCGGAAGCTTGGCCGTTGGCGCTCAGAGGAAGTGCCAGGGCCACCACCCGTCCCGCAAACAACGGAGAACAACGACAAACAATGAGTAGCCCTGGATTCCCTGGGCTCTATTCGGCTGTCGGCCGGCGCGGTCAGCCGACTGTTTTCTGATCGGCCCGGCCAGTTGGCCTGGTGTCCCACCCTGGCCCGGGCGGTCGGCCGAACGTCGCACCTTGGCCCGGCCGGTTGGCCACCTGTTTCACGTTGGCCGACCAGTTGGCCGGCTGTTTCGTGGTCGGCCCGGCCAGTTGGCCCGGTGTCCCACCTTGGCCCGGCCGGTCGGCCGAACGTTGCACCTTGCCCGGGCCATTCGGCCGGACCTTGGATCTTGTCCGGGCTGGTTGGCCGCCCGTTTCACGTTGGCCGGGCTAGTTGGCCTGGTGTCCCACCCTGGCCCGGGCGGTCGGCCGAACGTCGCACCTTGGCCCGGCCGGTTGGCCACCTGTTTCACGTTGGCCGGCCGGTTGGCCGGCTGTTTCGTGGTCGGCCCGGGCGGTTGGCCTGGTGTCCCACCTTGGCCCGGGCGGTCGGCCGAACGTCGCACCTTGACCCGGCCCGTTGGCCGTCGGTCGAGGCTCAGGGCCGAGGGGCGCCAGCCCGGGGGTGCGGGTGGCGGAGCCCCCGCAAGCGAGCGAAGCGAGCACTACACGACGAGGGCGACGCGGCCAGCGCATGTTGCGCGGCACACGTCGCCCATCGACCGAGTGGGCGATACTGGGATTGAACCAGTGGCCTCTACCGTGTCAAGGTAGCGCTCTCCCACTGAGCTAATCGCCCTTGTGCAACGAGGTGGAGACGGGATTTGAACCCGTGTAGACGGCTTTGCAGGCCGTTGCCTCGCCTCTCGGCCACTCCACCGAGCGAGGCCAAGAGGGTCGGCCCCTTCGAGCGGACGACGGGATTCGAACCCGCGACCCTCACCTTGGCAAGGTGATGCTCTACCAGCTGAGCCACGTCCGCGTGTCGGCCGGTCGGCGTTTCACCGTCGGCGACGTGTTGAACTCTAGCGGGTTTTGGGGCTGGGTGCGTAACCGGCGGGTGGTGGGGGTGGGGCGGTGGGTGGGGTCGCGGATAATTCGGGGGTGAGGATCGGGGCGATTGAGGTGTGGCCGCCGGTGGTGTTGGCGCCGATGGCGGGGATCACGAGTGCGCCGTTTCGGGTGCTCTGCCGGGAGCAGGGGCCGGGGTTGTTCGTGTCGGAGATGATCACGACGCGGGCGCTGGTGGAGCGGAACGCGAAGACGTTGAGGATGATCCGGTTCGATCGGGGGGAGCGGACGCGGAGCATCCAGTTGTACGGCGTGGATCCTGAGGTGGTGGGTCGGGCTGCGCGGATGGTGGCGGATGAGGGGTTGGCGGATCATATCGATCTGAATTTCGGCTGTCCGGCGCCGAAGGTGACGCGGCGCGGCGGGGGGTCGGCTTTGCCGTACAAGCGGCGGTTGTTCCGGGCGATTGTGCGGGCGGCGGTCGCGGGGGCGGGGGAGCTGCCGGTGACGGTGAAGATGCGCAAAGGCATTGACGACGATCATTTGACCTATCTCGCGGCTGGTCGGGCGGCGGCTGAGGAGGGGGCGAGCGCGGTGGCGCTGCATGGCCGTACGGCGGTGCAGCACTATGGCGGGGTCGCGGATTGGGAGTCGGTGGCGCGGTTGAAGGAGGCCGTGCCGGACATCCCGGTGTTGGGCAATGGCGACATCTGGAGCGCGGACGACGCGGTGCGGATGATGAAGGAGACCGGTTGCGACGGGGTCGTGGTGGGGCGGGGGTGTCTGGGCCGGCCGTGGCTGTTCGGGGATCTGGCGCGTGCGTTGGACGGTGATCCGGGGCGTGCCCGCCCGAATCTGGGTGAGGTGGCCGGCACGATGGCGCGGCATGCGGCGATGCTGGCCGAGTGGCATGGCTCTGAGACGCAGGCGGTGATGGAGTTCCGCAAGCATGTGGGCTGGTATCTGAAGGGTTTCGAGGTCGGCGGGGATGTACGCCGGGGGCTTACGACGTCGGCCTCGCTCGCGGAGCTGCGTGATCGCCTGGATGGGTTGGACCACGTCCAGCCGTGGCCGGACGGGGCGGAGGGGCCGCGGGGCAAGAGTTCGGAGCGGTCTCATGTGCATCTGCCGGACGGTTGGCTGGACGACGCGGACGACTGCGCCGTGCCCGGGATGGCGGAGCTCGATATTTCGGGGGGATAAGCAGGCTTCGTGTTTGTCCCGCGCCCGCTTGATATTCATGTGGCGAGTGCGCCCTGTGTCCGATTCCGCTGGGGGGCTAAACCGCGTGTGTTGCCGAGCCGTATCCCCGCTCCGCCGCCGTGGCGGAAAGTCCCTCGAACTTCTGGCAAAGTTGCCGCATCCAATGAGATGACACGTTGCTGGGTGAGCGAGGGGCAAGTTCGGTGAAGAAGGTTGTGTGTGGGGCCGCGGTCGCGGCAGCGCTGCTGTTCGGCTCGGCGGCGGTGTCGCCCGCGGCGGCGTCCACGGCGAGTGTCATCCCCAAGGGCTTCCTGCTCTATGAGAACAAGGCCGTGACTCAGGGCAAGAAGGACCCTGAGCACCAGTGGACGATCAGCAATCGCTTGACGGCCGTCCTCGGCGTGAACCCCTGCAACCGCAGGCCGGGCAAGCACGACCGCGCGGTGGCGCGAACGATCAGCTATGTCGGGGTGCCCGACTTCCAGCGCGTCGAGCAGGTCATCGTCTACGCCGACAGCGCCGCCGCCGCGACCGCGTTGAAGGAGGTGCGCACCGCGTTGAGCAAGTGCCGTTCAGTGGACAAGGGCGCCTACCGCTTCAGCTCGGCTCCCGTGAAGGTCGGCGACGAGGCGGTGCGGGTGACCGGGCAGGCGTATCAGGGCGGCAAGGTGCAGATCCACGGTGAGCGTGCGGTGGTCGCGCGGCGCGGCAACGCCGTCGCGGTCTACTCCGAGTCGGGTGAGTGGGGCCCGCCCAGGCGGAGCGACTTCAAGAGCGTGCTCAAGGACGCTAAGACGATGATGGGCAAGATCTGCACTGTCGCCGTCTGCAGGTGAACCTTCGCGTCGAGCCGCCGGGACGCCCATTCCCGCGGCTCGACGCACTTCGCGGTCGATGTCGGCGAAAGCCGTGAGCGGCAGCGGTGTGGAAAGGTCGCCGTGTTTCGCATGGCGGGATTCCTCGGTGAGCGATGTGGATTATTTTTCCACTGTCTTCCCGGTGCCAGTACACTAACGAACCGGCCGGGCCGTCCCCTTTATAAGGTGGCCCGCGCGCGATGCCCCGCCGGGGGAACGGGAAAAGGGCTCTTGGGGAGTTGCTCTCGCATGACCAACGCGGATGGCCGGTCTGGTCACACGATCGTGAGGCAGCAATGGTGGAGCCACCTGCTGCTGTGGCTTGTCTTCCCTCTTGTCGGAGCGGGGTTGGGCTGGCTGCTCCCGACGCTGAGCGACTGGCTGGTGGGATCGCCTTTCGAGGGGCCGCTCAAGCTGATCCAGTCCATTCCGGACCCCTGGCTCGCCGTCGGAGCACCGATCGTGGGCGCACTGCTGGGGCTGACGGTGTCCGCGATCGCGCTGCATGAAGCCTTGGTCGTCACCGTCGCGGATGAGCGGGTCAACCTGAAAAGGGAGGGCAGGTCGCTCGACTTCGACCGCTCTGCCGTCAGCGCGGCCTTTGTCGACGCCAAACATCTCGTTCTTCTCGGTCATGACGGTGTGGAGCTGGCTCGGGAGCGCTGCGACGATCTGTCGGTCGCCGAGCTCGCCGCCGCTTTCACCGGACACGGCTACCGGTTCTTGGACGAAGACCCGCACAAGTCTGAGTTCCGCAGGTGGGTGCCGGGGATGTCGGGTCTGCCGGACGGCGCTGACGCAGTGCTGACAGCCCGCCAGAAGGCGCTGGACAAGGGGAACTCCCGGGACATTCACGAGCTCCGCGAAGAACTTTCGAAGATCGGGGTCGTCGTACGTCAGGAGAAGAAACGCCAGTATTTGCGCCTGGCCCAGGGCACGCCCCTTCCTCCCGGCACCCCGCGGTCCTGACCTTTGCCCCCGTGGCCTTCTGCGTGGCCTTCCGCCCCCTGCCTGCCGAACCTCGGCTCTGACTCCCGGAACGCGGGGCGCGGCACGGCGGCGCCGTGCCGCGCCGTAGGGGCGGCGGGGCTTAGAGCCGGTTCACCCCCGTGACGTGGACCACGGCACGACCCTCCTCGTCGGAGGCCGCCAGGTCCACTTGGGCGGAGATGCCCCAGTCGCGGTCGCCCGCCGGGTCGTGGAAGGTCTGCCGCACCCGCCACAGCTCCTTCTCCTCGGTGATCTGCAGCAGGGCGGGCCCCCTGGCGTCGGGCCCGGTGCCGAGCTCGTCGTATTCCTCGAAGTAGGCGTCGAGCGCCTCCTCCCAGTCCACGTTGGGCGCGAGCTCCTCGAGCTCGTCGTACTTCTCCAGCGCCGCCAGCTCGATCAGCCGGAACATCGCGTTGCGCACCAGGACCCGGAAGGCACGGGCGTTGGCCGTGACCGGTCGCGGTTTGCTTTCCAGCTCCTTGGCCTGCTCCTCCAGGGCGGCGGCGGGGTTGGCGAGGGCCTCCCACTCGTCGAGCAGGCTGGAGTCGACCTGGCGCACCAGCTCGCCGAGCCATTCGATGAGGTCGACGAGGTCGTCGGTCTTGAGGTGTTCGGGGATGGTGCGCGACAGGGTGCGGTAGGCGTCGGCGAGGTAGCGCAGGACCGAGCCCTCGGACCGGGTCAGCTCGTAGTACTGGATGAAGTCCGTGAAGGTCATCGCCTTCTCGTACATGTCCCGCACCACGGTCTTGGGGCTGACGACGTGGTCGCCGACCCACGGGTGGCCGCGGCGGTAGGTCTCGTAGGCGCCGAGCAGCAGGTCTTCCAACGGCATCGGGTAGGTGACCTCGGTGAGGAGCTCCATGCGCTCCTCGTATTCGACGCCGTCGGCCTTCATCTGGGCGACCGCCTCCGCCTTGGCCTTGTTGAGCTGGGCGGAGAGGATCTGCCGGGGGTCGTCCAGGGTGGACTCGACGATCGAGACCATGTCGAGGGCGTAGCCGGGCGATTCGAGGTCGAGGAGTTCGAAGGCGGCGAGGGCGAAGGTCGACAGCGCCTGGTTGAGCGCGAAGTCCTCTTGGAGGTCGACGGTGAGCCGGGCCATCCGTCCCTGGTCGTCGGGCTCCTTGAGCTTCTCCACGATGCCGCCGGCGAGCAGCGAGCGGTAGATCGCGATGGTGTGGCTGATGTGCTTGCGCTGCCGCTTGCGGTCTTCGTGGTTGTCGGTGAGAAGTTTGCGCATGGCCCCGAAGCAGTCGCCGGGACGGTTGATCACCGCCAGAAGCATGGCGTTGCTGACCTTGAACCGCGAGGTGAGGGGCTCCGGTTCGGCCTTGCGCAGCTTCTCGAAGGTCTCCTCGCTCCAGTTGACGAATCCCTCGGGAGCCTTCTTGCGCACGACCTTGCGCCGTTTCTTGGGGTCGTCGCCCGCTTTGGCCAGGGCCTTCTCGTTCTCGACGACGTGGTCGGGGGCCTGGCACACGACGTATCCCGCCGTGTCGAACCCGGCTCGGCCCGCCCGCCCGGCGATCTGGTGGAACTCGCGAGCCCGCAGCAGCCGCACCCGGTTGCCGTCGTACTTGGACAGCGCGGTGAACAGCACGGTGCGGATCGGCACGTTGACGCCGACGCCGAGGGTGTCGGTGCCGCAGATGACCTTGAGCAGTCCGGCCTGTGCCAGCCGTTCGACCAGCCGGCGGTATTTCGGCAGCATGCCGGCGTGGTGGACGCCGATGCCGTGCCGTACGAGCCGGGAGAGCGCGCGGCCGAAGCGGGTGCTGAAGCGGAAGTTGCCGATGAGGGCGGCGATGGCTTCCTTCTCCGCCTTGGTGCACATGTTGATGCTCATGAGGGCCTGCGCCCGCTCCAGGGCGGCAGCCTGGGTGAAGTGCACGACGTAGACGGGGGCCTGCTGGGTGGCGAGCAGCTCTTCGAGCGTCTCGTGGAGCGGCGTGAGCCGGTAGGAGTAGTAGAGGGGGACCGGGCGTTCGGCGTCTTTGACCACCGAGGTGGGGCGTCCGGTGCGGCGGGTGAGATCGGTCTCGAACCTCGTCACGTCGCCCAGCGTCGCCGACATCAGGATGAACTGCGCCTGCGGCAGCTCAAGCAGGGGCACCTGCCAGGCCCATCCTCGGTCGGGTTCGGCGTAGAAGTGGAACTCGTCCATCACGACCTGGTCGACGTCGGCGCGCTCGCCGTCGCGGAGGGCGATGTAGGCGAGGATCTCGGCCGTGCAGCAGATGATGGGCGCCCCGGCGTTGACGCTGGCGTCGCCGGTCATCATGCCGACGTTCTCGGTGCCGAACGTCGCGCACAGGTCGAAGAACTTCTCGCTCACCAGGGCCTTGATCGGCGCGGTGTAGAAGGTGCGCACGTCGCGGGTGAGCGCCGTGAAGTGGGCGCCCGCCGCCACCAGGCTCTTCCCCGACCCGGTCGGGGTGGACAGGATGAGGTTGTTGCCGGAGACGACCTCGATGAGCGCCTCCTCCTGGTGGGGATAGAGCGTGAACCCACGATCGGCGTTCCACCGGACAAACGCGTCAAAGACGGTGTCCGGGTCGGCGTCGATGTCTTCGGGAAGGTAGTCGATGAGGTTCACGGACCCAATTCTGCCGAACCGGCGGCAAGATCACTTCGCGACCGGCGACAAATGCGGCAGAGGGCACATTCATCTCAAGGTCCATAAGGTGGGCCGAGGCCCTTGGGGGCCGGGCTCGCTGGTGAGGATACCCTGACGCGCGCGTGTCGCCCGATTGGGGCGATCTGGTAGATCGATCACGTGGTCTAAAGGTGCGATTCCGGCGATATCCGTCATTTTTCTTCATCTGTACGACGAGAACCGTTGACGAACATGGTCCAACCGTTACAGACTTCCGGCCATGCCAGTCGGCAGACCGAAGGGGTCACCATGCCCCGGGGAGGTCGCCGTACTCAGATCCACCTCCGGGGAAGCCGTGGGCTAATCCCCGCAGCCGGACCCATCTCCGGAGGTGGTGCCGCCCCTGGGGGAGCCGGGACGATCGTCCTGGTCGGGTTCATCCCCGGGGGCGGTGCTATTTCTGCTGATATTTGCCGTTTCTGATCTTTTAGGTCCCCGCTTCCCCGCCACCATCCGACGCGGAGCACGCAACCGCCGGGACATAATGTGCGGACCTTTAGCGCATTTTTGGGAGATGTCATTGAAGGTCCACGACCTCTCCGGCGGGGACGCCGTCCTCGCCAGGGTCGACGGCGTTGCCCGGCGCGCACTGCACGCGTACGGCCTGCCGCCTACGGCGACGGCCACACTGATCAACGTTTCGGAGAACGCCACGTTCCGCGTTGACGACCCCGCCACCGGCGACCGGGCCGTCCTGCGCGTCCACCGCCTGGACTACCACTCCGAGCGCGCGATCCACTCCGAGCTCGACTGGCTGACGGCCCTGCGGACCGACGCCGGCGTGCGCACCCCGCGCGTACGGACCACCCTGCGGGGCGAGCGCGTGGTGACCATCGCCGACCCGGACGGCCCCGAACCGCGCAGGTGCGTGATGTTCGAGTTCCTGCCCGGCTCCGAGCCCGCCGAGGACGGGCTCGTCGACCACTTCGAGGTCCTGGGAGCGCTCACGGCCCGCATGCACCGCCACGCGCGCTCTTGGAACGCGCCAGAGGGCTTCACGCGGTTCCGCTGGGACTACGGGGCGGCCCTGGGCGCGGAGTCGCGCTGGGGGCGCTGGGAGGGCGGCGCGGGAGTGGACGGCGAGGCCCGTGCCGTCCTCGCCCGGCTCGACGGCGAACTGCGCCGGAGGCTGCGGCGGTACGGCGCCGGCCCCGACCGCTACGGCCTGATCCATGCAGATCTGCGTCTGGCCAACCTCCTCGCCGACGGCTCCGCCGAGCCAGCCGTCATCGACTTCGACGACTGCGGGTACGGCTGGCGCCTGTACGATCTGGCCGCCGCCCTGAGTTTCATCGAGCACCACCCGCGGGTGCCCGACATGATCGACTCGTGGCTGCGCGGCTACCGCGCCGTTCTCGACCTGCCCGCCGCCGACGAGGAGGAGATCTGGACGTTCATCCTGTTCCGCAGGCTCCTGCTGGTCGCCTGGATCGGCACTCACCCCGGCGCGGCCATCGCCGGCGCGCTGGGCGCGGGCTACACGCTCGGCACCTGCGAGCTCGCCGAACGCTACCTTCGCGGCAGGCTGCCCGTCCCACGGTGACGATCTCGTGATCCGGTCCGACCGTATCCTTGAACCCCACAGACCAAACACAAGCGGGTGACGGCTTGCCGGGCGACAGCACACACGACACCACGGGCGGCACGAGCACGGTGAGCACCACCGAGGGCAAGGGCCGCGCCGAGTCCCCGGCCGGTGCCGACGTCGCGGGCGGCGCGCTGGTCCGGGCGCCGGCCTCGGAGGAGACCGCCGTCGCGGTCACGCGCCGGCGCCTCCTGGAGATGATCTCCTCGGGGGCGCTCCACCCCGGCGAACGCCTCGGCGCCGAGCGGGAGCTGGCCCATGACCTCGGCGTCAGCCGTACGACCCTCCGCCAGGCCCTCGGCCTGCTTGAGGAGAGCGGGGCCGTGCGCAGGGTCCCCGGGCGGGGCGGCGGCACCTTCGTGGCCCGGCCCAAGCTTGAGCGCGACCTGTCCAGGGTCGTCGGCATCCCCGCCATGCTCCGCGACCAGGGCTTCACCGCCGGGTCGCGCGTCGTCGGTGCCTCCATCGGCGGCGCCGACGAGACCACCGCCCACGCCCTCGGCCTCAACCCCGGCGACCTCGTGACCGAGATCATCCGCATCCGCCTCGCCGACGGCCACCCCATCTCGCTCGAACACGCCCGCTTCCCCGCTCTCCGCTTCCCGGGGCTGCTCGATATGCACCTCGGCGGCTCGATCTACGAACTTCTCGAAGCGACGTACGGCGTGAGCCCCGGAGACGCCACCGAACGCATCGAGGCCGTCCCCGCCGGGCCCGCCGAGGCGGCCCTGCTCGACATCGCGGAGAACGCCCCGCTCCTCGCCATCACGCGCACCACGCGCGACCCCGAAGAGCGGCCGTTCGAGTTCTCCCACGACCTTTTCCGCGCCGACCGCACGCGCATTCTCGTGCACACCACGGGAAGCAACCGCGTCACCGACTCGGCCCACACCCGGGGCCGCCCCGTCGACCTTCCCTGACACCCGCCGCCGTCACTCCCGCGACCGGTTCGCGAGCAGACAACGCTCGAACACGTCGCGCTGCCGGTCCACGTATTCTGCGTCGGCCAGATAGTGAATGTGGTGGCCGGCCTCGAGATGGCCGGCGAAGGCGGCGTTCCCCGCCGCCGCCCGGGCCTCCACGGATTCGACCAGGAAGAACCTCGAACCCGTCGCCGGTCGTCCCGTGGACCGACGGCGTCGCCGTGAAACCGCAGTGACGCAGGTGCCGCGGTAGGTCATGCACCGACGGCGACCAGGGGCCGGTCGGACCCGCACGGTCGCGCCTATCCGCACGACGTCGTTGACTCCGCCGCCGGTCGGAATCTCGTGGTCGGACACCAGCGATGCGTGCCCATTCTGTGATGTCTGGTCGCTGATTTGTCTATCTGAGTGGGCTGTCCCGTGTATAGGCGGTCCGGCGGGTCCTCGCGTCCTCGCGAAAAAGTGATATCATTTTGATGGCATCGTGAAGTCACGTAGAAGGGATGGGCCATGGCCAACACATCGGGCGCGGCCGTACTCGAGGCCGCCGTCGTGGACATGCCCGCACCGCAGACCAGAGAGCGGCCGGTGCGGGCGGCCAACGGGTTCGTGATGCTGGGGGTGGCGACGGCGCTGAACCTGGCCGGGATCGTGCTGCTCGTCACGGGAATCGTCATGCTCGCCTCGGGGGCCGGGCAGGGTGGCATGTGGCTGGTCATCGTGAGCGTCCTGATGATCACGCTCGGGTCCTTCACGGCCTTCGGCCTCACCGCGGTGGCGCCGGGCGAGGCCAGGGTGGTGCAGCTGCTCGGCCGGTACGTCGGCACCCTGCGCACCCCCGGTTTCCAGTGGGTCAACCCGGTTACGGCGCGTCGGCGGGTGTCCACGAGGATCCGCAACCACGAGACGGACGTGACGAAGGTCAACGACGCGGACGGCAACCCGATCCAGATCGCGACCGTGGTGGTCTGGCAGGTGCAGGACACCGCGCAGGCGGTCTTCGAGGTGGATGACTTCGTGGAGTTCGTGGCCATCCAGGCGGAGACGGCCGTGCGGCACATCGCGGGCAGCTATCCGTACGACGCGCACGGCGAGCCCAGGCTTTCGCTGCGGGACAACGCCGATGAGATCAACGAGCGGCTGTCCACGGAGATCGCGGCCAGGGTGTCGTCCGCCGGGGTGAAGGTCATCGAGTCCCGCATCATCCATCTGGCGTACGCGCCCGAGATCGCCCACGCCATGCTGCGCCGCCAGCAGGCGGGCGCGGTGGTGGCGGCCCGGCAGCGGATCGTCGAGGGAGCGGTCGGCATGGTGGAGATGGCCCTGGCCAAGCTCGCCGAGCACGACGTGGTCGAGCTGGATGAGGAGCGCAAGGCGGCGATGGTGAGCAACCTACTCGTGGTGCTGGTCGGTGACCGCGACAGCCAGCCCGTGGTCAACACGGGCACGCTCTACCACTAGTCATCGTGGAGCGGAAGAAGATCCTGCTGCGGCTTGACCCGGTGGTTCACGACGCGCTGGCCAGGTGGGCGTCCGACGAGCTGCGCAGCACGAACTCCCAGATCGAGTTCCTGCTGCGCAGGGCTCTCTCCGAGGCCGGGCGCCTGCCTGACGGGGTTGGGCGGATGCGCCCACGCGGACGGCCGAGGAAAGCGCCAGAGGCGCCAGAGGAGGGCGCAGGGGACGACACAGATCAGGAAGAAGAAGAGGCGCGGGCGGATGGAGACGCGAGTGAAGCAGGGTGAGTCACTGACCCGATCGGCCTTCCTGCTGGCCTTCGACCTGCGGAAGGAGAAGCTGACCCAGCGGGGCGAGCTGGGCTACCTGCTGCGCGCGGCCACCCTCGCCGAGCTGCTGCTGGCGGGCAACCTGGCGGACGAGTCGGGCAAGGCGCGAGCTCGCACCGCCCCGTCCGCCGAGCCTGGTTCCCTGCGGGCCGTGGTCTGGGAGCGGATCTCGAACTCGCCGCCCCGCCCGTGGCAGCGGTGGGTGCAGGAGGACAACGGCAAGGCGGTCCGCGTCGTACGCGACGAGCTGGAGGCCGCCCGGATGATCAGCGTGGAGCGCCACCGGATCCTGCTATTCCCGGTCGAGCGGATCACGCTGCGCAAGGCGTACCTGTCGCGCAGGCTGGCCGAGCGCGTCGGCCGGGCAGTCCGCGGCGGCCGGCCGGTCGGGCGCCTGGACGAGGACGTCCGCGTTCTGGCGGCGCTGGCCGCGGCGGCCGGGCTCAAGACGGTGGTTCCCTCCTGGCGGGAGACGCGTCTGCGCCGGGACCGGATCCAGCAGCTGTCCGCACCCGTCGAGCCGATCGCGACCGCATTGCGCAAGAGCGTCGAGGCAGCCAGGTCGGCGGCGGCGATCGGAGAGGGCTGACACGACGAATCATGGCGGCTCGCACCGCCGGCTCTCGCCCTGCAGATCACCGTGGCGGTGCCGGCGCTCCAGCAGGACCTGCCGCTGTGCGGGATGGCCGCCGATCTGAGTGATGGTCGTCTATGCGAGCAATGCAACGTATGCGAGCATGGACGGCGTAGGCGACGGCGGAACGAGGAAACCGGTGCGAATCCGGTGCGGTCCCGCCACTGTGATCGGCGAGCGGACCTCGCGTATGGCCACTGCCCGCATGGCGGGTGGGAAGGCCGAGGTGAGCTTGGACCCGAGAGCCAGGAGACTCACGCGGTCGCCTCCTCACTGGAATTGGGGCGGATCTCCCCAAGAGAGGATGGTGGCCGTCGTGCCAGGAATGCCGGGAATGCCGGAGCTGCGGCATGTCAGGAGTCGGGTTTCGTACGGCTTTCGCGCCGCCCCTGCACGTCGGCGAGGGTGACTGTGCCGGAGCCGGTCGACCCCGCCATCCTGGCCGACGAAGCCGTGGTCGCGCGGGCCGTCGCCGAGGTGTCGGCGGCGGGAGGCTTCTTCGCCTTCGACATCGGGCCGGTCGACCGGGAATGGCTGCCCCTGGCGGACCTTTACCCCGATCCCGGTGTTCTCGCCGCGCGGATCGCGACCGTGGCGCGGCGCCTGGGCACGGATGACACCCGGGTGGCCGCGTCGATCATGTTCCAGGGGCTCGCCGCCCGCCTGTGGTCGCCGCCGATCGCGGCGGCGCTGGTCCACGACCTGCTGATCGACCTGTCTCCCGCGCGCGTGTACTGGCGGGCTGTGGAAAGCGGCCCCCTGCCCATGCGTGCCGAGAGCCTCGCCGCGTGGGAGGTCGGGGACCCGGCCGGTGCGGCCGAGCCGCTCTACCGCATGGTCGCGACCGACCTACTGGAGCCGATCGCCGAGACGATGCGGGGCATGGTGAAACTGGCGCCGGGCCTGCTGTGGGGCAATGCCGCCTCCACCGTCGCCGAGGCGGTCCGCGCCGTCGGCCGGCGGCATCCCGAACTTCTCGCGAAAGCCGCAGCCCTCGGCGGCGCTCTGTTGGAAACCGGTTTTTTGAAGGGCTCCGGAGAGCTGATCGAGGGCGCCCCCGGCCATCTGTTCTTCGTACGGCGGAGCTGCTGCCTCTATTACCGTCTGCCGACCGGGTCGAAATGCGGGGATTGCGCGCTGGTCCGTCCTCAGGAGCGCCACGATATATGGGCGCGGGCCGTACGAGAATTCGAGGGAGTGTCGTGAGTCCCGTCGGTGTTGGGAAGAGGCGCTTCGGCATGGGATTTGTGTGCCGATGAGTGGCATTGTTGTGTGCCGTGGATGTTGCTGTGGAACTGCGCGCAAAGTGCCGGGGCTCGATCACAATGAGCAGGTGCGCCGACTGGCGGAGGTGGCCGACGTGCGGGTCACCGACTGCCTGGGCGTGTGCGAGCAGGCCAACGTCGTCGTGGTGCGGCCGTCGCCCGCCGGCCGGGCCGCCGGAGGGCGTCCGGTGTGGCTGGGGCTGGTGAACCAGGCGGACGCCGCCGACGATATCGCGGAGTGGGTTTGCGCGGGGGGACCAGGGCTGGCGGAAATTCCGGTTATTCTCACTCTTTATGTTATGTCTCCGCCGAGGCGGAAGATGGCCGGCGTTGAGAAAGATGTCATTCGACTTTTCTGACTTATAGCTTTTGTTTGCCGTACCGTACTCGCCGCCATGAGTCGTCGACCAATGGCCGGGGTATCTCTCGCTCCGCGCCAATGATCATGGTGTCGCAGAAAGTTGCACGACTTTCTTTGCGTTCAAGTGATACGGGGGACAAAGGTTGATTCCTCAGCGAAAAATCCGGATGCCGGAGCTGCTCCGGAGCCGGGCCACACGTGTCGGCCTTCTCGCGGTGGCCGTGACCGCAGGGCTTTCCGGGCTGACAGGGGCGGCGTCTGGCGACACGCCCATGCGGCAGATGGACATGTCCCACATGCGGTACGGGACGATGGGCCTGGCCGCACCTGGGTCGCCGGAAGACGACGGCCACGACGGCCACCACGGCCACGTGGTGTTCGACCACCACTGCTGCCCGCACCACGTCGGCCACCACCACGGCGAGTGCGACTGCCCGCCTGGTGAGCGCGGTGAGCGTGGCAAACGTGGTCCCCGAGGTCCGCGCGGTCCCTCTGGTCCTCCCGGGGCTACCGGTTCGCCTGGGCCGTCTGGTCCTCCTGGGCCTTCCGGTCCGCCTGGAGCTACCGGTTCGCCTGGGCCGTCTGGTCCTCCTGGGCCGTCTGGTCCTCCCGGACCATCTGGTCCGCCTGGAGCGAGCGGTTCGCCTGGGCCGTCTGGTCCTCCCGGGCCGTCTGGTCCTCCTGGACCTTCCGGTCCGCCTGGAGCGAGCGGTTCGCCTGGGCCGTCTGGTCCTCCCGGGCCGTCTGGTCCTCCCGGACCTTCCGGTCCTCCCGGACCTTCCGGTTCGCCTGGGCCGTCCGGTCCTCCCGGGCCGTCTGGTCCTCCCGGACCTTCGGCGGGGAGCATCTCCACCGCCTTCCAGGGCAACAACAAGTTCATCGGCCTGGCTCCGGGCGACGGCGGGGTCCTGATTCGTGACCCTCGGACGTCACCGACCTGGCACAGCCTGGCGACCGTTCCGGGGATCCCCGGCGGGATCGTCGGCGTGGCCCTGTCGAACATGGGCAACGACATCCACGTCACCGTGCTGACCAACACGGGTGTCGTGGAGCAGAGCAAGTGCACCGTCACGCCCACTCCGGGCACGGGTGGCAACCCGGCCTGGCCCGGTAACTGCACCACGTTCGTCAACCTTTCGCCGCCGAACAACTAGTCAGGTCGATCGGAGACCGACGCATGAGGTGTGGGGACAGCGGTCCCCACACCTCATCGTGTTCCGCCCATCGTGCTCCTCGCCCCCCGTGTCGGCTCCGCCGAGCACCGTCCTACGCTGGGCGTTTCAGCGAGGAGGAGCTTCGGTGCTAGCGGTGTACGGCAGTGCGAACATGGACGTGGTGGCCTACGTCGCCAAAGCTCCCAAACGCGGGGAGACGGTGACCGGGCGGGCTTTCCACACGATCCCCGGCGGTAAGGGCGCGAACCAGGCCATCGCCGCCGCCCGGGCGGGTGCCGAGGTGGCCTTCCTCGGGGCTGTCGGGGACGACGCCTTCGGTGTCGAGCTCCGCCGTACGCTCGCCGGTGCCGGGATCTCCGTCGAGCGGGTGCGCACCGTGCCGGGCCCGTCGGGCGTGGCGCACATCGTCGTGGACGACGAGGCGGGCAACTCGATCATCGTGGTGCCGGGCGCGAACGGCATGCTGACCGGTCCGGACGCCGCCGACCGCGCGCTGCTGGCGCGTGCGGACGCGCTGCTTCTCCAGCTCGAACTGCCCCTGGAGGCCGTGGTCGCCGCCGCCCGCGCGGCCCGGGAGGCGGGGGTGCGGGTCGTGCTGACGCCGGCCCCCGTGGTCGAGCTCCCCGCCGAGCTGCTGGAGTGCGTCGACCTGATCGTGCCGAACGAGCACGAGGCCGCCGGCATCACCGGTTCGGCCGACCCGCAGGACGCGCTGTCGGCGCTGCTCGACCTGGTGCCGGAGGCGGTGGTCACGCTGGGGGGCCGGGGCGCGGTGTACGGCTCGCGCGCGGGAACGCGCCTTCACGAGCCCGCTGTGCCGGTGCGGGCGGTGGACACGACGGCGGCGGGGGACACGTTCGTCGGTGCGCTGGCGGTGGCCCGCGCCGAGGGGCGCGAGCCCGCCGAGGCGCTGCGTTTCGCCTCGGCGGCGGCGTCGTTGGCGGTGCGGCGTCACGGGGCGAGCACGTCGATGCCCCACCGCCATGAGATCGACGATGTGTTGTCGGCTCGCCTGGCGGGTCTGAATAATCGGACAGAAGTAAAGAAAGAGGCTTGAAAGTCCGAGAGTGAACCGCTGGGGCTGCGAAAAAGCCCATCCATCGTAATCGCCGATCAAGAAAATTGGCCGCGTGGAGGTGCGCCTCCCGCGGCCTTTTTCATGCCGAACGCAATTCGGTGGCGGGCGGGCGGAGGCCGACCCCGAGATCCGCCCAGGCCGGCGGCGGGAGCCGTCCCTCGCGGCGGTCCCTCGCGGCTCTCCCTCTCAAGAGAAAACTCACACCCCTGCCAGATGCCATCCCCATTATTTAGGATTAAAGGTTGAACCGAGTCCTTCGTACTATTCGACGCAAAAATCCAGCCACCTGTGGGCGGGGAGGAAAGTACGCATGGCACAACCAGCGGGTGGGAACCTCGCATCTTCCGCACTTGACCATCGCGCGGCGATGGCCGCGGCCGGAGCGAACGTGGGGAACCTACTCGGCGCTATCCGGAGCGCCGGACCGCTTCCGGACCTGGGCGGCGCACTCCGGCGCCTGGAGAACGCCGCCGACGAGATCCAGAAGCTCGTGTCGGAGCCCGTACGGCTGGCGCTCATCGGCCGGTACAGCTCCGGCAAGTCCCGACTGATAGGCACACTTCTCGGCAACCCCGCGCTGCTGCCCAGCGAGTGGGACCCCACCACCGGGAACGTGACAGTGCTCAGGCTTCACGCCTGCGACGCGGTCACGGCCACGAGGAGAGGCACCCAGGTCCACTTCCTCTCGCAGGAGGACCTCACCCGGTGCATCACGTCCATGGCCAGGTCCATCGCGGCCATGCTCCACGACCTCGGCGCCCCCGCCGGGCTCGACCCGGCCGGGCTGCAAGCCCTCGACCCCACCGACGTCGACGCGCTGCGCGGGTGGCTGGAACGTGCCTGGCGGCTCAACATCAGCCCCCTGCGCACCCGCGCCGCAGAGTTCTCCCGCCTGCTCGGCGCCTACGAGAGCGGACGGGACCTACTCGGCGCGGCCGTCGCCGTGGACGACGCGGTGCTGCGCGAGGTGTCGGCCATCAAGAACCGCGAGCACGTGGAGGAGGCGGACGACCTGCCCGCGCCGCCGGTGCGTCCGGTGCGGCGGGGGGAGAGGCTGACCGCCCGCACCGCCGAGGCGGTGTTCGACCTGGTCGACCACATCGAGATCACGGTCGACGTGCCGCATGGAAGCTGGGGCGCCGAACTGCTGGGCGACGGCGGCCTCATCTACGACTTCCCCGGCGCGGGCAACCACGAGACGGGGATGCGGGACCGCTATCTCGCCCGGCGCGACCTGCGCGAGGTGACGGTGTCGCTGGTCGCGATCGACGCGGGCCTTCCCCATGACCACGCCCCCTTCCAGATGATCGAGGACTTCTACTCCGGCGGCCAGTCGGGGCAGAACCGGCGCGACCACGGCCGCCTGGCCTGCGGCACCAAGGCCGACCTCATCACCCAGGACGCGCTGCGGCTCGGCCAGACGGCCCGGCCGCTCACCGCCGCCGCGCTGGAGTCGCAGGCGCCGCAGCTGGCGGCCCTGGTCAACCAGTGCCGCAAGGCCCAGCCCGGAGGCAGGTCCGGCGAGACGCTCCTGGTCTCGGCGTACTATCACGCCGACCCCGGCGAGGGGTACCGGCTCGACCACATCGCCGACCTGCTCCGCGAGGACCTGCCGTCCTACGAGGGGCTGGCCGCCGCGCTGGCGGCGCTCGGCGCCGACGGCGGCGTGGCGCGGCTGCGGGAGGCGATCGGCGCGCACGTCACCGCGCACGGCCTGGCGCTCGCCGCCGAGGCGGTGGGCAAGCAGGTGGCCGCCGCCGCGGTGGCGGCCAAGGATGTGGCGAATCTCCTGGAGAAGGCGGCCGGCAGCAAGAAGACCTCGCTGAAGGACAAGACGGGTGCCCTGGAGCTGCAGCGGCTCGCGGTGAAGCTGCGCAGTGACTACGGCGCGGTCAAGCAGCTCGTGGAGGAGGAGCTGTGCGATCTGAACCGCCGCCCGTACGGCGACGGCCGCACCCTCGTCGAGATCACCGAGGCCGCGGTGGCTCGGACCGTGACCGACTGGACTGAGTGGGAGCCGCTGTTCTCCGCTGTGCGGGGAGGGGTGATCGTGCCCGAGGAGGCCGGCGACGAGTTGGCCGCGACGACCGAGCCGTTCCGCAAGCGGTTCCTGGAGACCTACGACGACTTCGACACGGTGATCGATGGGATCGCCCGCGATGTGCTGGAGGCGTGGCGGCGCGAGCAGACCGACCGGATGGCCGAGGCCCGCACGTGGATCGCGCGGGCCGGGGTGGAGCACCCCGAGCTCGCGAAACCGCTTGCGATGCTGGCGCCGTACGCGGAACTGCCGTGGGTCGCGGAGATCGAGCCGGTGACCGTCCATGGCGACGATTCCGAGCCGCAGGAGCGGTTCCCGCTGCGCGAGGACTACATGCTGCCGTGGCACATCGACGCGCAGTTCTCGCAAGCCAAGACGAAGGCCGCCATGCGCCACCAGATCCATATCCGGCGCATCCACCGTGAGCTGACGTCGGCGCTGGTGGACCTGGCGGCCGACAGGCTGGCGGACACGCTGCACGCCACCGCCGGCCATGTGAAGGCCGAGTTCGGCCGGCACGGCTTCCCCACACTGGCCGAGCTCCGGGCGGCCTCCAAGGAGGAGCCCGCCAGCGAACGCCGTTCACCCTATGCCGACCTCATCGACCTGCTGCGGAGCTACGAGTAACCATGCCGTTGAGGATCTACCAGGCGGCGCCGAAGGACCCCGAGGCCGTCACGAGGGACGCGCACGGCCACGTCACCCTGCGCCCCCGCGACGGACTGTTCGAACTTCCCGCCCTTCTCGCCGTGCCGACGAACGGCTCCGGCGCGCTGCTGACATGGCTGACGGTCACGGTCGAGGGGGCGTCGACGATGGAGTCCGCCTCGGCCATCCGGTCGGCCGTGGAGCGCGTGGCGCTGCCCGGCGGCGCCGTTCGCAGTGAAATGCGGCTGCCGGGGGCCGTGCTTCCGGCCGACGACGTCACCGGACCGCACGACCTGCGGCTGCGCTTCACGTTGACCTATCAGGACGCGAGCCCGTCGGGCCGCCCGGCCAATCCCGCACAACACTCTGCGAGGACTGACATGTCCGTGCGTTTCTCCCCGGACCCTCTGACGCCGACGCCCGCCCCGAACACGACACCGCATCCGGCCCAGCCCGCCCCGACCCCCACCGCTCCCGCCCACAGCCCCGCTCCCACGCACAGCCCGGGCGCGGAAGCGGTGGAGAACCGCAAACGGCCCGACCCCGCCCACCAGGGATACGTCGCGCTGGACTTCGGGACCAGCCAGTCCACGGTCACCCTGCTCGACCGGTGGCGCCCCACCCGGTCGGCGTTCCCGCCGTCGCAGACCGAGGTGCTGCGCCGCAAGACGCTGGAGCTGCTGACCCTCCACCCCAAGGGGCTCCCGAAGGGCGGCGAGGAGGAATGGCAGATCATTCTCGGCGCCCTGGCCGACCGCCTGGAGATCGACAAGACCCCCGACGGGCTGGGGGAGCGGCTCGGCGCCCTGCTGAGAGGGGAGGAGGGCATCCGAGGCGACAACCTCCACCGCGTGCTGCTCGCCCTGGAAGACCTCTACATCTACTGCGAGGAGGAAGTCCGCGACTGGCTGGCGCTTCGCCTCTACCGCGCCTATGACGCCGCCTTCGCCGCGCCCGCCCTCGACCGCTGGGACCTGCACCGCGTCGCGCTCGACTCGGCCCGGGGCGGAAAGGAGCTGTCCAGCAGGGTCGAGGTCAAGCGGAGGCGCCCCCTGGAGGTGCGCGTCGGCGACTCGGTCGTCACCCTCTCGGCCGGAGGGCCCGAGGACGCCGCCGACGTGTTCCTCGGGTTGAAGCAGAAGCTCAACGAGTTCGGCGACCAGAGGCTCTCCGACGGCACCGTGGTGTCGGCGCTCGACCTCATCGCCGCCGCGTTCAAGGACCTCGTCCAGCGCACCGACGACTACATCGGCCGCTCCTCCGACAGGCTCGGCCAAGGCGGCACCGACCAGGTGATCCTGACCTATCCCACGGTGGCCGGGCCGGGCGTGCGGGCCGGCCTTGAGCGCATCGCCCGAGAGAAACTCGGGGTGTCCGACGTGGAGATGCGTTTCGACGAGGCCGTGGCGGCCTCGTTCTTCTTCCTGATGCGCGACCTCGGCGGCGACCCGGCCACCGGCATCGAGGCCCTGCGCGCGAGGTCCCGCCATATCGGTGACAACCTCTGGCGGCACAACATGCTCGTCGTGGACATCGGCGGCGGCACCACCGACATCGCCCTGCTCGCCCTCAACCTGCGGGAGGAGACGCCCCAACTCCCCGGCGCGAAGCAGGGAAGCCGGAGGACCGGCCGCTACTGGCGGATCACCCCGACGCTCCTCGGAGCGGGCGGAAACGCCCAGCACGGCGGCGACCACCTGACCCTGGAGGTCTTCCACTGGCTGAAGACCGTGCTGGCCGACCGCCTGATGTCGGCCTGGAGCGATCGGCCGACCGTCGCGGCGACCCTGGAAGTGCTGGACGAGCCGTTCGTGGACGGCCAGCAGCACTACAGGCCGGGCGCCCTGCTCGACCACGCCGTCAAGCAGGTCGAGGCGACGATGACGCTGGCGTGGCAGTCCGGGCAGGCCGCCGACGCCCGCGCCAGGCATCTCCAGGTGGAACGCGTCGTCCCCACCCAGTGGAAGGAGGACCCGCGCAGGCGCGCCCTGTTCGACAGCCTCTGGAAGCTCGCGGTGAAGACCAAGCACGAGCTCGGACGGCTCATCGCCGAACGCCCCGACCAGGCGTACACCGTCGACGAATCCGACGTCGACGACCTGGTCGTCCTGCTGGAACGCATCCACGCCGCCGAGGACGGCGAGGCGCCCCTCGGACCGATCACCCTCGACACCTCGCTGTTCCGGATGCTCGCCGTCAAACACGTCAAGGACGTCTGCACCCTGGCGACCACCCTGGCGCACGACAGACTCGGCGGGCAGCCGCTCGACCGCCTGATCCTCACCGGCAACGCCACCCGGCTGCCGCTGGTGACCAGCGTGTTCTCCGACAAGTTCGGACGCGACGCGCAGGACATGCTCGTCATCGCCAGGCTGCCGAAAGAGGTGACGGTCGAGAAGGAGTACGCCAAGCACGCCACCTCCGTCGGCGCCTGCTTCGCCAAACACCTGCGCGCCTTCGGCCACGACAACCCCGAACACGCCGTCGACGCGCTCATGCGCGGCGACACCATCATCTACGTGGACGTGGAGAACCTGTTCCTCGATCTGCCGTGCGATTTCAAACTCGTCGGGCAGGGCAAGTCCGAGCAACCGATCATGAGCGCGGGCGACGCCATGCACCTGCTCGGCGACGGCCACCACACCCGCATCCGCAGGGACACCGGGGCGCTGACCGAGAGCTACCAGATCCGGCGCGACGAGTCCATTACCTGGGTCCAGTTCAACTACATCGCGCGCCTGGAGCAGGAACGCGCGGAAGGGCTCGTTCCCGAGGACTGGCGGCACGACCGCTCGGTCTGGGTGGGCAAACTCGGCGAGGTGCACACCGCGCTGGAGTTCGACGAGCGCCTGATGCCCACACTGCACCTGTGGCGGGGGCCGCGGCCCCACTATGTGATCACCGAGCCTCCCGCGGGCCGGCTCGGCGTCCGGCGCCCCCCTTCCCCTCAGGAGCCAGGCCGCAGAACCCTGCTCGACGGACTGCGCGGCCGATCCGGCGGCACCGAGCCCTTCCCCACGTACGGCACCGCCACGCAGTCGGAACCCGCGGGCGAAGGCAACGTCTTCGACCGGCTCAGGGGCCGCATCGTCGTCAACCGCACGCACGACGCGCAGAGCGACGGAAGCGCCGTGTTCGAGGAATCCGCCGATGGCCCGTCGCTGTTCGTGGAGACCTTCCACATCCGCGATGGAAAGACCACGACCATCCGCAGAGGCGCCATCTTCGGTCCGCTCCCCGAACCGGTCAACGGCGCGTGGACCTTCGAATACTGGCCGGACGGATCCTCCGACAACTTCGAGTCGCTCGGCACCGTCAAACGGCTCACCGCCCAGCGCGGCGTCGCCCACTTCGTCACCCTCGACGACGCCGGGGAGCTCCGCCTGCATCTCGGCGAACCGCCGTACCGCACGGCCGCGAGCCTGAAAGAGGTCGAGGACGTCCCCGGCACGGTCCGCTCCTACCTGGTGGCCGACCATTCCGACAAGGACTGGCAGGTCAACCGGCACCCGTTCAGCGGGCTCCAGTGAACGACCCCCTCGCCGAACTCCTCGGCGTGCCCGGCTCGGAGCTGGCCAGGCGGCTGCGCGCCGGGCTCGAACTGGTCGACGCCGCCCTGCGCGACGCGAGCACCCGGGACGGCGACCCGGGCGCCGACCTCTACCCCGAGGTCGGCGCCCGCCTGGCCCGCCTGCTGTCCCCCTCCGGCCAATCGCCGGAGGGGGACACCCCCGCGGGGACCGCGCCAACGCCGGCGGAGGTACGGCACGAGCCCGCGCGGCGGCCCACCCCGCAGCCCGCGCGGGTGGACACCGGACCGCGGGCGCAGCCCGCCCCCGCCGCCGACCCCCGCCTCGACCTCATGGAGCGGTTCGCCAAGGCGACCGCCGAGGCGTTCGGCCGCAGGCCCGCCGCCGCCGGGCCCGGCCCGGCGTGGCAGCGGTTCTGCCTGGACCTGCTCCGCCTCCCCGCCCACGAGGCCAGGCGGTGGCGCGATGAAGCCGTCGGCCTCGACCCGGGCGACGGCGCTCAATGGGACACCGCGCCGGCACTCGCGGAGCCCGAACCGCTCATCCACCCCTGGCCGGAACAGGGCG
The DNA here is from genome assembly GCF_900100605.1 of Sinosporangium album. GTDB lineage: Bacteria > Actinomycetota > Actinomycetes > Streptosporangiales > Streptosporangiaceae > Sinosporangium > Sinosporangium album. The sequence goes on from NZ_FNCN01000027.1 coordinate 26,682, forward strand.
TCGTGGGTCTCAAGACGACACGCGGCGCCCACCCGCCGGCCGAGCTGACGACCGCCCTCGGCGAGGCGCCCGGCGCGCCCCGCCTCGCTGTACTCGGCTCGCTGCTGCTCGCGCTCGCCGCGCGCGACCATGAGCTGTACGACTGGGCGTCGGGGGCGGGCGAGCGGCCGCTGCTGCTGAGCGACCCGCAGACCCGGGACATGCTCCGAAGCCGCCTGCTGAAACGGCTTGAGGCGTACGGCAGGCCCGGCGTCGCCCCCGAGGCCCGGCTGCTGCGGCTCGTCGAGGTCGACGAACACCTCTGCTCCGTCGTCCACCTGCCGCTCGCCGCCCAGGAAAGCTGGTGGTCGCGGCTGTGGCAGGCGTCGCGGGCCGAACTCACCGCCATGCGCCGCACGGTGCCGGGCGCCGTCGTGCGCAGGTTCGACGCGGTCGGCACCCGTATGGATGAGATCGCCGGGTGGACCTCCGGCGACGTGCGCGTCGAAGGCGAGGACGGGCGCGTGCTGCACTGCCTGCGCGCCTACGCCGAGGCGGGAGGCAAGAAGAAACCCGGCCGTGTCATCTTCGGGGCGCGCTCGTGACCGCCCAGACCACCCCTCGGCGCTGGCCGAGGCCCAAGGACTACCTCGCCGCCGTGTCGCGCTTCGCCGACACCGCCCGCGACCCGGCGCTGCGGGAGGCGGCGCCGGTCCTCCGGGACGGGAGGGCGTGGCCGGTGACGGGGAGATACGCCTCGGTGTTCGAACTGCGGACGCCGGGCGGCCGGTCGTACGCGATGCGGTGCTTCCACCGCGAACCGCACGGCGTCGCGCCGCGGCTCGCCGCACTGCGCCAGTGGCAGGCGGTCGAACGGGTGCCCGAACTGGTCTGCCCCCGCTGGTGCGAGCAGGGCATCGAGGTCGAAGGCACGGTATGGCCGGTGACCGTCATGCCGTGGATCGACGCCCGGCCGCTGGACACCTACATCGAGGACAACCTGGCCGAGCCGCTCCGCCTGAAGGCGGTGGCGGCCCGCTGGTTCGACCTCGTCGCCCGGATGCGGAGCGCCGACATCGCCCACGGCGACCTCCAGCACGGCAACGTCCTGGTCACGGCCGGGAACGAGCTGCGGCTGGTGGACCTCGACGGGATCTGGGTGCCAGGCATCGCCGCCGTGCCGCCCGCCGAGATCGGCCTGGCGGGCTACCAGCATCCGAAGCGCACCCGCGACGACTGGGGGCCGGATATCGACCGGTTCTCGGCGCTCGTCATCCACCTGTCCCTGCTCGCCGTCGCCCACGACCCCGCGCTGTGGAGCGGGGACAACCGGCTGATCCTCGGCCGCCGCGACTACGCCGACCCGGCGGCCAGCCAGGCCGTCGCCAAGCTCCTCGCCTGCGGCGACCGGGAAGTGGAGCACTACGCGAACGTCCTGGTGCGGGCGTGCGCCGGGTCCGTCGCCGAGGTGCCGCCCCTGACGGGCCTGCCCCGCGTCGACCTCGCGGGTCTGCGGCGTACGGCGCAGGAAGGCGTCAAGCAGCTCAAAGCCCTCCACGAGGGCGGCGGGCTCGACGCGGTGCGGGAGGCGGTCACCCGGCTGAGGGAGACAGGGGAGCACCTCGCGAGGAGGACCCTGGACACGTCGGCCAGGCTGAGGAGGAGGTGGAGGAGGGGCCCCGGACCGGGCGCGGCGGACGGTTCCGCGCGGGACGGGAAGACCCGACTGTACGACGCGAGCCGGCTGTACGACGCGAGCTGGCTGACCGAACGCCGGGAAGGCGGGCCGGACGGCTCCGCGCCGGGCACCTCGCAAACCCCGGGACCGCCCCGCCCGCCCCCGGCGGGCAGGCCGGCCCCGCCCGGGGCCGCAGGGCCGGGCCCGTCCACGGCGGCTGCCGGGCTCAGGGCCGCGTCGTCGGCTCCGGGCACGTCCGCCTTGAGGCACGGCCCCTCTCCGACGGGCGGCGGTGGGCCGAGCGCGGCGCCGGTCAACACGATGCCGTTGGCCACCGCGACCGCTCCGCCCACCCGCGCCACCCCGGGTGGGCGGAGCGGGCGGGGGCGCGGGGCCGGGGTGCGCCCTGCCGTACAGCCTGTGCCGGCGGCGTTCCTGTGGTGGTTGGCGGCCGTCGGGCTGGTCGAGCCCGTGCTGTGGCAGTGGTCGGCGTTCACGCCGACGCCCGACGCCGGGATGCTGATCACGCACGCCGGGCTGCTCGTCGCCGCGCTGCTCGGCTGCCTGCTGCCGGGGGCGGCGCGGACGCAGGCCACCGCGTTCGGCGTGGGACTCGCCGCCTCGGGGGCCGCCTTCGCGCTGCCCCCGGCGGGGCGGGCCGCCTGGGCGTGGTACGAGGGCGGGCAGGTGTCGCCCGCGGTCCTGTCAGCCGCCTTCGTGCCGCTCGTCCTGTGGTCCGGCGCCTACGTCGCCGCCCATGTCGCGCTGCGGCGGCAGGAGTCGGTCCTCGCCGCCCCGTCCCGCGCCGCCCCCCTCGCCGTCATGAGCACCGCCGTCGCCGGAGGGCTGCTGGTCGCGGTGGCCGGTTCCACCGTCGACCTGACCGCCGCCGCCGACCTCGGCGGGGTCGCCGCCGGGCTCCTCGGGTTGCCGCTGATCGCCCTCTGCGCCGCGTTCGGGACCCGCAGGGTCGCCACCCGCGTCCTGTGGCCTCTCGGGCTCGCCGCCGGAGCCGCCCTGCACGCCATCCAGGTCGACACCCGTGCTCTCGCCGGATTCCTGCCTTACGCGTGGGGAGAGCTGGTCACCTTGGTCGGCCTGCCGGTCGACCCGTGGCACGGCCTCGTGCCTCTCGTCGCCGGGCTCGCCCTGCTCGTGGTGTCCACTGTCGCCCTGGCCGTCGCCGCGATGCGTCGGCGCTGAGTCCCTGCCCGATGAGACCCCGCCCGCAGGGCGCCCGGCGGCAGGGCGTCCACCCGGGGGAACCCTGCGGATCAACGTCAGGTCGTCCGCCGCGATCGCCCCGTCCGCCCGCAGTACGGCGAGGGCCTCCGCCAGCTCGGCGACCGGCAGGGCGCCCCACTCCTCCCACACGGGCTCGCCGTGCTCGGCGCGGCGCACGGCGTAGTGGGCCACGGCGTCGGTGGCGAGGAACACCGGGGTGTCGGCCCGGCACACCCCCTCCGTCACCGCGAATCCCGCGCAGGCCGCCTCCTGGAGCCGGTCGAGGGTCGGCACCAGCGACGTCCGCGGCCCGAACTGCTCGGCACGCGTCAGCGGGAACGACACCGGCCGCCCGTCGAGCACGACGAACACGCACGTGTCCCCGAGGGCCGCGGCACGGTAGGCGATCAGGCCGTCCCCGGCGGGGGCCGTCTCCAGGAGCAGGAGCGTCGCGAAGCTGCCCTCGCCGTCCAGTTTGAGCCGGGCGAACGGCGACGCCGCGCCGGGAAGCGCCGCCGCCCCCGCCAGCCACTCCGCCGCCGCGTCGGCGATCCAGCGGGCCGGGTCGGCGAGGGGGCTGTGCCGTACGGCATGAGCCGCCAGGACCGCCGCCCACCGCCCCGCGTCGATCGCGCTGCCGGCGCCGTCGCTCAACGCCACCCGGCTCCCGCCGGAGCCGTCGTCCGACGCGTGGAAGGCGTAGGCGTCGTCGCCGCGCTCCCCGGACTTGGGGACCGAGAGGGCCTCCCAGCGGAGGCGGGGATCAGACCCACTGCCGGACAGGGCGGGTTCCGAGGTCGAGGAATGCCACAAGCTGGGACTCTTCTGCATTGAAGGCGAAACCCCTCGCCTCTGGTTCGATGGGGAAGTCGGCGAGGTCGGCCATCTGCCGGGGGATCGTGCTGGACGCCTCGAACAGCACGCGGGCATTGGGGTCGACCACGATCGGGGGTTTCGCCGGGAAGAAGATGGCGTGTCCCTTGATCTCGGACAGGTGGATGTTGAAGAGCAGCACGTTGCCGTCGGTGGTCGACAGGTTGGTGAGGTGGGCCGCTTGAACGCGGGGGTCGCCGTCGGTGGCGGCGCCGTCGGTGATGTTCAGCACGATGGGCGGCAGGGCGTCCGGGTGGCGGGCGATCCACTCGCCCGCCAGTCTGGCCGCCTCGGTGAGCGCGGCGCACATCGCCGTCTTCCCTCCCGCCGCCGGAGTGATCCACCCGAAGGAGGCCGACAGGTCGCCGCCGTCGCCGGAGCCGCTCGATGGTATGGCTTGCGCCGTACGTTCGAGCTCGGGCACCGAGACGATGGGGTTCGGCGTCAGGAGGCGCACCTCGTCGGAGTAGCCGATCAGGCTGACGTCGCAGTATTCCCGGGCGGGCCGGTCGATGTCGCGTTTGCAGGCGAGGACCAGCTCCAGGAGGCTGTCGTTGACCACCTTCGCCAGCGCCTGCGCCTTGCTCCGCTGGGAGAGCCCGGCGAGGGGGCCGGTCATGGAGTAGGAGTGGTCCAGAAGGAAGATGAGATATGCCGGATTTTCCCGGTTTATCTCTGCGGAATAGGTGCTCACGCCACGTCACACAACCAGCTTCCCCTCCTTCTGACAACCAGGGATTTTAGGGATTTTTCCCTGATGCGCTGTCCGGGTGATGCGTTCAGTTCCACTCCCAGCGGATGCCGTGCACTCCGGCGCGGGATTCGAAATCGAAGATGTGGACCGAGTTCCAGTTGCTGACCCGCAGCTCCCGGCGGTCGGTGGGCTCGGTCTCGATGTTGGGCTGCCAGATCTGGTAGCAGCGCGCCGGGAGTGCCTGTTCGTCGAAGCGGACCTGCAGCAGGTATTCGCGGGTCGGGAAGCGGAACCCCCGGACCCACTGCATGCTGGGAGGTCCGCCGCCCGGGTTGGTGAACGCGTAGTCGATGACGTAGGTCTCGCCCTGCGCCAGCGGGTGGTCGAAGATCAGCTCCGCCGCTGTCAGGCCCCGCTCCGGGTCCGACCGCACCCGGCCCACCCTGCACAGGTCGCTGGTGACGTCGATGGGGGCCACGCGCTCCTCGTTGTGGTGGATCGCCACGTAGCGGTCTACGCCGGCCCGCCGCGCCCGGAACACCACGCGCGACCGGGCGGCGAGCTCCTCCCGGCGCGGCCCCACGAGGTAGGTCTCGTGGTGGCTGAGCGTCTCCAACTGGCCGTCGACCGGGTTGTCGATGTCGTCCAGCAGATCGGACAGGCCGCCGTGGACGACGCACACATCCTCATAGGTGAGCGATCCGGGGACGTGCTCCAGCCAGCGGCCCCTCGGGCGGCGGGGGCCGATGAGTGTGACCAGGGAGTCGGGTTCGAGATCGAGGATCTCCTCCAGCACCCTGACCGCCCGGAGCGAACGCGCCCGCTCCGGACGGCACAGGCCGCGCTGCCAGTAGCTGAGACTCGCCACACTGACGGGGATGCCGCGCTCGGTGAGCCGGGCGTGGATGCGTTCCAGGCTCAGCCCGCGCGACTGGATCGCCAGTTGAAGTGCCCGATCGAAGGGCCCGCTGCGCAAGGCGGTGTTCAGCTCGGGGCTGGCCTCCATGGAACCCGACGGGGTGATACGCCGTGACATCGCAGGACTCCTGATGACGCCGTAAGCCTTCGGAGCCCACATCTTGTCGGGGGAGCCCCGCGATGTCTATTGGGGTAGTTAAGTAGTTATAGGACAACTCTATGTAAGCAGGTCGTTATCGCCCTGTTATCGGAAGCCCGTGCGCATGCGGGAATGTGATGCAGATCACTCTTTCGGGGAGGGGGTCATTTCTCCTGCGAGCAGGGCGGCGTGCTCGGGGACACCGTCGGCGACGGCTCGGGGTTCGGCTGCGTGGTCGTCTCGGTGCCGTAGTTCTGGATGAAGCCGCCCACGCCCACCGTCGTCCCGCCCCGGCGGGCGCTGCCGCTGTAGGCGCGGGAGCCCTCGACGAAGGTCCAGCCGCCGATCGTCTTGCCGGCCAGCGGCACGAACGAGCCGCCCTGCTTCAGGCCGAAGTGGACATGGTTGCTGCCGGCCGAGCCTCCGCAGGGGATGCGGGTGCTGGTCATGCCGAGGTAGTCGCCCATCTTGACCGGGGTGCCGTTGGGGCGGATCTCATTGGCCAGGTGGTAGTACTCCGTGGTCCAGCCGTTGTCATGCACGATCCGGACGTGCCCGCCGTTGCGGCACATGTCATAGGCGCGCCCGGACTGCGCGGCCAGGACGCGGTAGCTTCCCCTGCCGAAGGTCTTGTTGAGGTCGATCGAACTCCACGGACGGGGCTGCCCGCTCCACCCGTGAGGCCCCCCGATGATCGCCCAACTCTCTCCCTGCGGGTACGGCAGAGCCAACCCCGTCCTGGCCTGCAACGCGGTCGCGGCCTTCGGGGCGTTGCGGGCGTTGTTGGCGAACGTCTGCTTCTCCGCCCGGTCCACCAGAGCGTCGGGGGACCGGGCGATCATCTCGGCGAAGGCCGGAGTGCCCTCCAGCCCCACCTTCCACTGGCCGTTCACCGATTCCGCGACGAACAACCACCCCTCCGGGGCGGTGTGGTCGCCCTGCGCGGCCGTGATGACGCTCGTGCCGAACGACCACATGCCGCTCTGCCGCTGCGCGTTGACCTGCGGCTGCTGCTTCTTGGAGGCCAGTGCCGCCGAGCTGAGGCCGCTGCGGCTGAGCATCGCAGCGGCCACCGCCTTCTCCAGACCCGCCTGCGCTGCGGGGGCCGTGGCGGGAGCCCCCGACGCGCTGGAAGTGCTTGGCGGGGTCGGCGAACTCGCCGCGACGGCCGGAGCGATCGTCGCGAGGACAAGTGCTCCTGCCGTGGCGCCGATCCAGAGTCTTCCGCGGAACCTCATGGGTTGCTTCCTCCATGTTTGGGACGGGTTCCGAGAGAATCTGGTAACCGGACAAGTCCGGGCAAGGGTGTCGAGGCTGGGGGCGTCAATACTCTTAAGGGGGATAAGGGGTGTTATGCGGGGGTACGGGCTGGCCACCTGGGGATTTGTGACCGATCTGAGATGGACTGTGGGCTTGAATTGAAATTCAGAGAGTGTACTCGCTTTCACTGAACTGCGGTCTTTGTGAGTATTTACGTGCTTATGTCGTGATTGGTGAGATGTGCCGCTGGAGGGCGCTGCCGTACGGCGCGAGTGGGCGAGTGAACGGCCTCTCATAGGCACTTCATGGTGGCGTAACTGTGACAAAACAGCCTTTAGTCATCCGCAGAAGGACTGCGGTAAGGACTCGGGAGCCCCTCATGACGCTGACGATGCGGCGAACGATGCTCGTTCTCGCGGTCGTCCTCGGTTTCACCGCGCAGGGCGCGGCTCAGGCCGCCGGACAGACCGCACCTCCTCAGGCGGCGGGCGCCGCTCCGCAGGCCGATCTTCGCGACGACGATGACGGCGACGGCGGCGACAACGACGATGACGGCGATGATGACGGCGACAGACGCGGAGGTCGGGATGACGACGATGAGCACGACGACCACCGCGTACCGCGCGGCGGTGTGGACACGGGTGCGGGCGGGGCGTCGGACGACGACGATGACGATGACGATGACGACCGGCGGGTGCCGCGGGGTGGCGTGGACACGGGCGCAGGGGGCATGTCGGACGACGACGATGACGACGATGACGATGACGACCGGCGGGTGCCGCGCGGCGGCGTGGACACGGGCGCGGGCGGCATGTGGAACGTTCAGGTGGCCGACCCGGTACGGCTCCGCATCCCCGCGATCGGTGTGTCCACCAAGATCATCCCGCTGAAGATCGGCTCCTCGGGCCGCCTGGCCGCGCCGAAGAGCTTCACCAAGGCCGGCTGGAACCGGCAGGGCCCCGAGCCGGGAGAGCGGGGCGCGGCGGTGATCGCCGGGCACGTCGACTCCAAGTCCGGCCCCGCCGTGTTCTACCGGCTGCGCCAGATGCGCGCTGGTGACAAGGTGCACGTGGACCGTGCCGACGGCACGACCGTCACGTTCCGGGTCACCAAACTGGCACGCTACAACAAGACCCGCGTTCCCTCCCGGGCCGTCTACGGCTCGACGAAGGACGCCCAGCTCCGCCTCATCACCTGCGGCGGCACCTTCGACCGCAAGCGCGGCAGCTACCGCGACAACCTGGTGGTCTTCGCCCGCTGACGCCCGCGACCGATCAGGCCCGTTCCTCCCCGGCCCTGAACAGGCAGATCGTCCCCCCGTCCGGTCCGGTAGGCCGGTCCGGACGGGGGAATGGCAGGACCTGTGCGGCACGGGAGGCGACGGGCCGCGGGCGCGTCCCGGTTCCCGGCCTATCCGCGGTCTTTGTAGACGACGAGGGAAAGGGCGCCGGGCCGCTGCCGGTAGTGGGAGATGTGCGTTCTGAGGCGAACGCTGATAGTGATCGTCTTCCGGCCCCGGGAATCGGCGTCACCGAGCATGGTGAAGATTCGGTGACCCCGAGCCTGGAGCGACGGGTCGAAGCACGTGACGGTGACGGGAGCGTTGATCAGGCGGCCGTTGATCCGAAGATCACCCGCGATGCGGCGGGCCAAGTGCTTTCCGCAGTACGTGATGAACGTGAAGTTCCTGCCCTTGGCGGGGACGGTGATCTTCAACTCCTGGGTCGCCGGCCACGTGCCGCGGGTCGTTCCCACCACGGTCCGCCCCTCGATCGGCGCGGGCGTCAAAGGGGAGGGAGGCACCGCTTCGCCAGGGCCGGGCGGTGTCCATTCGTAGACGCCGAACCGCCACACCGGCAGTTTCCTGGGCCTTGTGGCGGGGTCTGCGGCGCCCGCGGCGAAGGTGAGCGTGGCCCGGCGCGCACCGGCGGGGAGGGGCTGCATGTCGATGGGCCTGCCGTCCTGGCATGTGCCCGTCAGCGTGCCGTTCGGTGACAGGCCGATCGGCACGGAGGCCCCCGGAACCTCGGCGGTGACGAGCGGAAAGTTGTATTGAGCCGCCAGCCCGCCGGGGCAGTCCCACAGGACGGCGAGGGGTTTTCCGCTGAGCTCCACGTCCACGCTCGTCGGCTTCTTCGACAGCGGGTCGAGCATGGCCGTGGCCAGTCTGCGGTAGACCGTGCCGTCCGATTCCACAATCTGCGGCTGGAACGGGCCGCTGGGGGCGGCGAGGACTCGGGTGTCGTTGCTGCGGTCCGGCGCGGTGACGACGTTTCCCGCTGGGAGGACGGTGACGGCGACAGCCACTGCCGCTGCGCCGGCGGTGGCGGTCAGCGCCGCGGCTGTGAGGCGCCGGCGCCGGGAGCCGCGGAGCCGCGCCCGCAGCTCCGGCCAGGGGACGGGCCGTTCGGAGGCGGGTCTACTGCGTTCGTCCAGAAGTTCACGGAGATCACGTTGGTTGATGGGCATCGAGGCTTACCTCCTTCTCGTCGCGAACGTCGAGGTGACCGCGTCGTCGACCCGCAGTTTGGCCAGCGCCTTGCTGGTCTGGCTCTTGACCGTCCCCACGCTGCATCCGAGCGTGTCGGCCGTCTGGGCCTCGGTCAGGTCCTCGAAGAACCGCAGGACCACCACTGCCCGCTGCCTGGGCGGCAGGCGGCCGAGGGCCTTCCAGACGAGCTCGCGTTCGTCGATCTCGCCGCTGTGGTCGGCGGCCTGTCCCCGGTCGGGCGGCACGTCGGTCGTGATCTCCGCCGTGCGCCGCTTCCGCCGCCACCACGACAGGTGGGCGTTGAACATGATCTTTCGAACGTAGGCTTCGCGCTCATCCCCGATGCGGCCCCAGGCGCTCCAGGCTTTGAACAGCGCCGTCTGCACCAGGTCCTCGGCGGTCGCCCAATCCCGGGTGAGCAGGTAGGCGGTTCGGAGCAACCGGGGCCATGCCCCCGCGACAAAAGCCTCGTACTCCGATCGGTCCACGATTCACGGGTCTCCCTCAGTAGTGAAGTTCACCCGTATTACGCGGCCAGCGCGGAGGAAGGTTGCCCGGGACGGCGGAAGCGAACGCCCGGCGCGTCGGTGACGCGCCGGGCGTGGGCCGGTCCTGCGTGACGGCCGTCGGGCTGTGCCGTCGGGCTGTGCCGCCGGGCTGTGCCGCCGGGCTGTGCCGCCGGGCCGTGCCGCCGGGCCATGCCGTACGGCAGGCCGTGCCGTACGGCGGAGGCTCAGGAGGTGTAGAGCCGCAGCAGGTCGTCCTCGGTCTCGCGGCGGACGGCGACGGTGACCCGCCCGCCGCGTACGGCGAGCACGGGCGGACGCAGGACGTGGTTGTAGTTGTTCGCCATGGACCGCTGGTAGGCGCCCGAGGCGGGGATGGCGAGCAGGTCGCCCGGGCGGGTGTCGGCGGGGAGCGGCATGTCCCAGCCGAGGATGTCGCCGCTCTCGCAATGCTTGCCGACGAGGTTGACCGGCCGGGCCGGGGCGTCGGACACGCGGTTCGCGAGGGCGGCGGTGTAGGCGGCGCCGTACATCGCGGGCCGCGGGTTGTCGCTCATGCCGCCGTCCACGCTCACGTAGACGCCGACGCCGGGGATCTCCTTCACGGTGCCGATCTCGTAGAGCGCGACCGTGGTGGGGCCCGCGATCGAACGCCCCGGTTCGACGGCGAGGACCGGGGGAGCGGCCAGGCCTGCGAGGGCGTCCCGCAGCACCGCGACCAGCTCGGCGGGGGTGGGCGGCGCCGGGTCCTCGGCGCGGTAGGCGATGCCGAGCCCCCCGCCGAGGTCCAGCTTGGGGATGCGGATGCCGTGCCTGGCCTCGCACTCGGCCAGGAAGGCGGCCATCCTGGCCGCGGCCTGCGCGAACCCGGCGAGGTCGACGAGCTGGGAGCCGATGTGGGAGTGCAGCCCGACGAGGTCGAGGTACGGCTCCGCCGCCACCGCCGCGACGGCCTCGGCGGCCAGGCCGAGGCCCAGGGAGAACCCGAACTTGGACCGTTCGCCGCCGGTGGCGATGAACTCGTGGGTGTGGGCGTCGACGCCGGGGGTGACGCGGATCATCACGCGCTGCCGTACGCCGGCCTCGCGGGCGACCTCGGCGAGGCGTTCGATCTCGATGAACGAGTCGAGGACGACGGCGTTGACCCCGGTGGCGACGGCGCGGCGCAGCTCGGCGACCGACTTGTTGTTGCCGTGGAACGTGATGCGCTCGGCGGGCATGCCTCCGGCGAGGGCGACGGCCAGTTCGCCTCCCGTGCAGACGTCGAGGGACAGGCCGTCCTCGGCGAGCCAGGTGGCGATCAGCGGGCACAGGAACGCTTTGCCCCCGTAGTGGACCTCCCCGTCGGGAAGCGCGTCGCGCCAGGCGCGGGCACGCCCTCGGAAATCCTCTTCGTCGAGCACGTAGGCGGGCGTGCCGTACTCGGCGGCCAGGGCGCGCACGCCGACCCCGCCGAGGACCAGCTCCCCGTCGATCCTGCCGGCCGTACGCGGCCACACCTTGTCGATCACCACGGTCATGGTGAAAACGGTACCGGCATGCTGACCAAAGCGATAAAAGAGCATCGAAGCCTTCGATTGCTCACAATCACCGGCAATCACGATTCTTGGCTTCCCCGCAATGTGTCACCACGATGCTTCGGTGCGCAGGACGTGACGGCCCGGTCGACCAGCTCCCGGACGCGGGCGTCGTCGTTGAGGAGGCCGCTGCCGTGCAGGGTGCCTGGAACGAGAAGAAGATGTGGCTTCTCCTTGGCGGGCATTCGGGTGGCCAAGGTCCGGGCGTTGGCCGCGATGGCGGGGCTGCCCTCTTCGGCGGCGATCCAGAGGGACGGGGCGAAGGAGGACATGTTCACCGGCCTGAGCCGCCCGGCAGGCTCCTCGATCGAGAGCGCCGGCGAGATCACAACCGCAGCGCAGGAAGGCGGCATGCGGAGCGGCATCAAAGCGTCGGTGGGGCCGAGCCTCTCCTGGAGCGACTCGGGCATGGCGGCCATCAGCGCGATCGGCGCGCCGTAGGACGCGCCGAGCATGACGAAGGCCGGCTTGTCCCGCCCCGATCGGTACCGGGTGGTGACCGCCCACTTGTGCGACATCAGAAAGGCCGCGTCGACGGTGTCGCTGGGGTAGAGGTGGGCTTCGGCCCTCCCCTCGCTGGATCCGAAGCCCCGGCGATCAGGCACGATGACGCGGACGCCATGGGTCTTGGCGAGCCGCGCCGCCTCCTCAAGCCAGTCGCACAGGGTTTGGGTGCCGCCGTGGACGACGACGACCACGACGTCGGCGGACGGCGAGCCGATGACGGCCGCGCCCAGGCGGACGCCGTCGATGGCCTCGACGACGACGCGTTCCGCGCCGGAAGGCACGGAGTCGCACTGGGCGTCCAGCGCGGCGTCGGGCGTGACCCGGCGTGGGCCGCCGCCTCCGCAGGAGACGAGGAGGAGGGCGGCGGCGGTCGCGAGGGCCGCGGCCGTACTCAGGCGAGGACGCCGTTTCATTCCCGCTGCCTCCTCGATCTCCCGCGGTCTGGTCGGGCACCCATGATCGCGACATTAGCACCTATTTGTCCTGGAATCGGCGTTGATCGACGGGGCCCAAAGCTGCGCCGCGGGAGGGTTCGGCGGGGAGCGAGTTCGACGCCGCCGCGAACCAAAGCGCGGCCCAGGGCGTCAGAGGGTACTGGCGAGGTTGAGACACGCGCCTCTCAAGAACACGATCCCGCGTAGGTCGCACGAGAGGAATGGCATATGGCCAGGGCATCCGCCCTGCTCCCCGGCGACCCGGCCCAGTCTGGGCGACTTCTGGCTGGCCGGGCGTCTCGGCGCGGGCGGGCAGGGCGTCGTCTACGAGGCATACGATTCCGACGGTGCGCGCGTCGCGCTCAAGGTCCTCCATGGCGACGCGGCGGACGACCCCGCCCTGCGGGGGCGGTTCGGGAAGGAGGCGACGGCCGCGCGCCGCGTCGCCTCCTTCTGCACGGCCAAGATCCTCGCTGTGGACCTGGAGGGGCCCAAGCCGTACATTGTCAGCTCCGCCCGGTGGCCGGGCCCGCTCGTGCGGTCGGGGACCGGGTCGGCAGATCCGGCGGGCTGGCGGAGCTCCCTTTAGCGGAGGGCGGTGCGGTAGGGCTGCAGGCGGGTGGTCCAGATGTCGAGCGCTTCGGCCTCGGCCCACAGGTCGTAGAGCTCGTTGTCGTCCGGGCGAAGCGCGCGCTCCAGCGTCTCGGCGGCGAGCTTGCGCAGGTCGTCGGATACGTCGAAGGGATTGGCGGTGAGCCATGTGCTCGCGTTCCCGGCCTCGGGGGAGCGGGACCGGCGGGCGGCGACCAGGCAGGCCACGGCCACCGCGCCCGACATGTCGGGCCCCTCGATGTAGTCGTCGGCGTCGAGCATCTCGCGCATGGCCCTCGTCACCGCCGCCGCGACATCGTCGACGCCGTCCAACTCGCCGAGCAGATCGAGAGCGCCGTCGTTGTCGAACGGTCCGTAGTCCCAGGCGCCCATCAGAGTCTCCCGAGGGGACCGTCGCCTTTAGGCGACGGGTGAATCGGGAGCGGGAGGGCCGCCACGGCCCGAGCGTGCAGTGACCTGTCTGGTCTGCGCATCAGAGGTCTCCGTTCATCGCGTGTCAGATGTGCAGCGCTGCTATAACGGACGAGCACGGCCGGGAGATCGCGGCGCTTGGGGTGATGCCCGACCACGTGCACCTGTTGGTCAAGCCGCACCCGAAGAACCCGCCGTCGCATACGGCCGACCGGTTCAAGGGGTTCACCTCCCACCACCTGCGCGCCGAGTTTCCGCACCTGCGCTCCCGTGCGATTGGAAGGCCGCGCGCCGGAGATCCCTGCGCCGAACACTCGCCAGGCAGCATAGAGGCCGCCACCGACAGCGAGCGTGGATCGCGAGGGGTTCCGGCCTTCTCCATACACAGGGAAGAGGGATGTTCTCCCAGATCAGGGGCATGACATCGCTCGCGGGGAGGTGAGCGGACATGATCGTGGCGGGGGTGGACGGGTCGGCCGCCGGGCTGGAGGCGGCGACGTGGGCCGCGCGGGAGGCGGCGCTGAGGAAGGTGCCGTTGCGGCTGGTCCACGTGATTCCGCGGTGGGTCCGCACGATGGTGGAGGACGCGCCGTACGGGGAAGTGGGCCGCTGGATGCGGGAGGGCGCGGAGTCGGTCCTGCGGGACGCGGTCGAGCACGTCCGGGAGGACAGGCCGGCCGTCGAGGTGAACGCGGAGGCGGTGCCCGGCGACTCGCGGCGGGTGCTGATCGACATGTCGCGATCGACGGACCTGCTGGTGGTGGGAAACCACGGCATCGGCGGCTTCCGGGGGCTGCTGCTCGGCTCGGTGGCGCTCGGGGTGGCGGGCCGTACGGCGTGCCCGCTGGCCGTGGTCCGCGCCGGGGGCTCCACCGCGCGGGGCGATGTGGTGGTGGGCGTGGACGGCTCGGAGGGGAGTACGGCCGCCGCCGCGTTCGCCTTCGCGGAGGCCGCGCTGCGGGGCGCCGGCGTGCGGGCGATCCACGTCGTGGCCAGGCTGCCCCGCGCGATGGAGGAGGTCGCTGGGGCCCATGAGCGGGTCGAGCCCGAGGCGCGCGGCGGCGTCGACGTGCCTCGGGGGTGGAGGGCCCGGCGCGAATACGCGAAACAGGCCGCCTGTACGGCGGTGGCCGAGCAGTTGGAGTCGTTGCGGGCACGCTATCCGTCCGTTCCGGTGACCACGCGGGACGCCGAAGGGCACCCGGGTGAGGTGCTGTCGGAGGCGTCGGTGTCGGCCCAGCTCATCGTGGTCGGTTCCCGGGGGCGTGGTGGTTTCACCGGGCTTGTGCTGGGTTCGGCGGGTCACGCCCTGCTCCATCACGGCCGCTGCCCCACGGTGATCGTCCCGCCTCCTCAGGAATGAGTCCTCGGTGCGGCCGGTCCCGTTTCCGCGACGGGGTGGTGACGGGGGCACCGCTGAGGAAGGCGCCGGAAATGCGTCCGGTAATCAAATTCGGAAAAACGTGAGCGGCGATGCGGTGTCTTATCCATGTCCTATCCACGTCCTATCCATAGTCCTATCCATAGTCCTATCCATAGTCCTATCCATAGTCCTATCCGATAGTCCTATCCGTGTCTTATCCGCGCCGGATGGTTTATCGGCCATTGGGTGATATATCACCCCGATCGTCTCTTTAGACTGATCCCGCCCGGTGGTGCGGCTCGAACGCCGCAGGGTTTCCGGCGCTAGGGCTGCTCTTGCCCTGATGGTGTCCCGCCATGGAGATGAAACCGCAGGTCAGCGGGGAAGAAGACCATTGTCTTCACGCATTGGCTGGGGGAGCCATGGTGTACTTGCGAATCGGCCGTATTGGAATTCTGTCGTTGAGCGTTGTGGCCCTATCGGGGTGCCTGCCGTGGCTGGGCAAGGAGCAGCCCAAAGCCGTCTCGCCGCAGGTGCAGGCGAGCGCCGCGCAGGCCAAGGCGGCGGCGGCCCGTGTGGCGAGCCTCGCGGCGGCGGCCAAGGCGCGCGCGAACGAACTGGGGCAGATTCCGGTGCTGATGTACCACCGCATCGTCGAAAAGCCCGCGACGGTCGACGATTTGACGCCCAAGCAGTTCCGGACCGAGATGGTACGGCTGGCGGCCGAGGGATATGTGCCGATCACCGCGGCCGAGTACGCGACGGGACGGATAAACATCCCGGCCGGCAAACACCCCGTCGTGCTGACTTTTGACGACTCGTCGCCGTCGCAGTTGACGCTGGACGGCATGGGCGTGCCCAAGGCGGACACCGCGGTGGGCATTTTGCTCGACGTGGGCCGCCGCCACCCCGGCTTCCGGCCCGTCGGCACCTTCTACGTGACACGTGACATGTTCGGTGTGTCCACCCCCGAGGAGCAGGCCCAGATGATCACCTGGCTCCGCAACAACGGCTTCGACGTGGGCAACCACACGCGTGACCACCACAACCTTCGCGGCCGAGACAAGAAGGACGTGCTCGCGCAGGTCGCGGCCGGCCACAAGCTGATCACGGACCTGGTCAAGGAGGCCACGCCGGTGACGCTGGCTCTGCCGTACGGCAACCAGCCCGACAAGGCCGACTGGGCGCGCAAAGGCAGCTCCGGAAGCGTCAACTACGACTACGGCGGAGTGTTCCTGGCGGGCTACAACCCGGCGCCCTCGCCGTACAGCAAGGACTACAACGCGGTCGGCATCCCCCGCATCCGCTCCGGCGCCAAGGCCGGCGACTGCGTGCGGTTCTGCTCCGGCGCGTGGCTGGACTGGTTGAAGGCGAACCCCGACAAGAGATACACCTCCGACGGCGACGTGAAGACGGTGGCCTATCCGAAGTTCAAGGCGCCGTTCATGGCGAAACGCTACGACAAGCAGGCCCTGGCGTACTGACGACGCACTAATCCTGCGACCGCCAGACGGCCTCGAACGCCTCGGCGGAGATCTGCGTCAGGCTCCAGATCTCCACCGCCTGGTCGGTGAGGAACCCGCGCCGGTCCTCCAGATGCCGCCACCAATACCGGTGGGGGACCCGCGCGGGGTCGATCTCGATCTGCCGCACCGCCCAGTGCTCTCCCTCGCCCTCGACCGTCTCGAACAGCCAGATCCCGCCGTCCTCGTCGTCGCCGCGCCAGTGGTGGAACGGTCCGCCGGACTCGGCGAGCTGCCTGATGACGGGTCCTCGGAGGTCGTGAGCCATGCGCTCACTCTAGAGACCTCCGCTCGGCGGCACCGCCGTACCGGCCGCCCGACAGGACCGGTCGCCGTTGACACGGCTCACGCCGCCCGGCAAGGCGGCCGCGAGTTCCCGCGCGGCCCTGTCGATCCGGGCCTCCAGCCGGTCCGACCCCCAGTCGCCGGGCGCCGCATACACCGTCGTGCGTACGGCGTGAGCCCCCAAATGCGTGAACATCGGCCGCATGGCGTGCTCCAGGGCGAGTGTGTGCCTCGCCGTGCCGCCGGAGGCGGCGATCAGCACGGGGACGCCGTCGAGCGCCGCCTCGCCGAGCAGATCGAAGAACGATTTGAACACCCCGCTGTAGGAGGCGGTGAAGACCGGCGTGACGGCGATCAGGCCGTCGGCTTTGACGACGGCCTCGACCGCGGCGCGCAGTTCGTCGGTGAGGGAGCCGGAGACCAGCCGCGCGGCGACGGCCACGGCCAGGTCGCGCAGTTCGACGGACACCACGTCCAGCGGAGATGCCCCCGCCAGGTGCTTCTCAGTCGCCGTGGCGAGGAGCTTCGCGAGCCGGCCGGTCGAGGAGGGCAGGCCGAGACCGGCGGATACCACGGTGAGCGTCAAGGGCTTCATCGCTACTCCAGAACAGGCGGCTGAATTGAAATGTGCCTGAGGAAATGCGGCGGCGCCAGAGGATAGGGGCCGGGCTAGGGGTTGTTCATCGCCACCGAATGGCGATTATGGGGATCGGTGATTATCGAATTACGGGGATGTTTCTACTTATAGAGAAATGCCGAATGGAGCTCGCATGCGATTCCTTCCCGACCGGGAGAGCGTCACGGCAGCGGTCATCGGACTCGGCTATGTGGGATCGTGCCTGGCCGCGGCTCTGGCGGACCGCGGCATGCCGGTGGTCGGCGTGGACACCGACCGCACACTGGTCGAGGAGATGAACCGCGGGCATTGCCGGTTCAAGGAGCCCGAACTGCCGGAGCTCATCGCGCGGCTGGCGGGCACTCCCGCCCTGCGCGTCACGACGTCCTATGAGGAGGCGGTCGAGGCCGCGGACGTGGTCGTCATCGCGGTGGGCACGCCCGTACAGGAGGACGGGGCGCTGCTCGACACCCAGCTGCGCGGCGTCTGCGAGGCGCTGAGCGCGTGCCTGCGGCCGGGCCGGCTCGTGATCTTCAAAAGCACCGTGCCGCCGGGCACGACCCGGGAGCTGCTCGTCCCGCTGCTCGAACGGGGCGGACTGCGCGCCGGCGTCGACTTCGGTGTGGCGTTCTGCCCAGAGAGGCTGTCCGAGGGGGTGGCGCTGAGCGAGCTGCGGCGCTTCCCGGTGGTCATCGGCGGCTGGGACGCCAACAGCACTGCGGCGGCGGCCGTGTTCTGGGAGGACGGGCTGGGCGTGGAGGTCGTGCCCTGCACCTCGCCGGAGGTCGCCGAGATGGTCAAACTGGCCAACAACTGGTGGGTCGACCACAACATCGCGATGGCCAACGAGCTGGCGCTGGTGTGCGGGGCGGTCGACGTGGACGTGCTCGAAGTGATCGCCGCGGCGAACTCCATCGACAAGGGCAACGGCAACATCAACATCCTGACGCCCAGTGTGGGTGTGGGAGGGTCGTGCCTGACCAAGGACCCGTGGATGATCGTCCACTCCGCCCGGGAGCGGGGTGTGGAGCTGCGTACGGTGCCCGCGGCCAGGAAGGTCAACGACTCGATGCCGCGGCACACCGCGTCGCTGATCGTCGAGGAGCTGGCCAAGCACGGCAAGTCGCCCGCCGGGGCGAAGGTGGCGGTCCTCGGGCTGGCCTTCAAGAACGACACGGGCGACCTGCGCGCCACGCCGGTGGAGCCGGTGGTGGCGGCGCTGCGCGAGGCGGGGGCGCGGGTCAGCCTGCACGACCCCCTGGCCGACGCCGACGACGCGCAGAAGACGTTCGGCGCGACCCCCGCCGCCTCGGTGGCCGAGGCGGTGCGCGACGCCGACTGCCTGGCGCTGCTGGCCTGGCACCGGCCGTTCAAGGAGCTCGACCTGACCGCCTTGAAACCGCTGGTCGCCGACCGGTGCGCGGTGGTGGACGGGCGGGCCTACCTGTCGAGGGAGCAGATCGACGGGCTGGAACGGGCCGGCTTCTCCTACCGCGGAATCGGCAGGTGACCGGCATGGGAGCGGACAGGGCAGCGGACAGGGCAGCGGGCACGGCAGCGGACAGGGCAGCGGGCACGGCAGCGGACAGGGCAGCGGGCAGGGGGACCGGCGCCGCCCGCGTCGTCGTCACCGGCGGATCCGGATTCGTCGGCCGCCATCTCGCCCGCGCCCTCGCGGAGCGGGGCGACGAGGTCACCGTCTTCGACATCAGCCCGCCGCATCCCTCGGGCATCGCCGACGGCGTCAGGTATGTGACCGGCGACGTCCGCGACATCGACGCCCTGAGCACGGTGATCGACGGCGGCATCGACGTCGTCTACCACCTCGCGGCCGTCGTGGGCGTGGACCTCTACCTGGCACGGCCGCTCGACGTGGTCGACATCAACCTCATCGGGACCAGGCACGTACTCGAACTGGCCGAACGCGCCAGCGCCAAGGTGATCTTCACCAGCACCAGCGAGGTGTTCGGCAAGAACCCCGGCGTGCCCTGGAGCGAGGACGCCGACCGGCTGCTCGGCAGCACCGCCACCGACCGCTGGAGCTACGCCACCAGCAAGGCGCTGGCCGAACACCTCATCTTCGCCTTCGCCCGGCAGCGCGGTCTGCGGGCGTCCATCATCCGCTACTTCAACCTGTACGGCCCCGGCCAGCGTCCCGCCTTCCTCGTCAGCAGGAGCATCCACCGCGCTCTGCGGGGCGTGCCGCCGGTGGTCTACGACGACGGCGGCCAGACGCGCAGCTTCACCTACATCGACGACGCCGTCTCGGCCACCCTGGCGATCGCGGATGCCGCCGCGGCCGAAGGGGAGTCCTTCAACGTGGGCTGCTCGGACGAGATGTCGATCGGCCACGCGGTCAAGCTCATCGTCGAGCTGACGGGCTGCGCCCTTGAGGTGGTGCCGGTCGACACCCGGCGCCGGTTCGGCGACACCTACCAGGACCTCAGCCGCCGCATCCCGGACACCACCAAGGTCCGCACGCTGCTCGGCTGGCAGAGCACGGTCCCGCTGCACGACGGGCTCGCGGCGACCATCGAGTGGGCGCGGGCCAACCCGTGGTGGCTGGAGCAGCCCGACACGGCCTTCGCGTGACGGGGACTTCTCGTGACCGGGCCTTCTCGCGACGCCGCGCGGCGACGAGTCCCGCCGGCGAGACGCCAACCCTCTTCCCAATGATCAACAGGTGCTGAGGAGACCACATGCCCAACACGTCCCAATGCCGCGTCTGCCCGGGTCAGGTCGGCGAGTTCTTCGACTTCGGACGCCAGCCCGTGGCCGACGCGTTCGTCAGCCCGGGCGGGGCGCAGGAGGAGTTCTTCTACCGCCTGCGCGTCGGCGCCTGCTCCTCCTGCACCATGGTGCAGCTCATGGAGGAGGTGGACCGGCAGCGTATGTTCCATGAGGGCTACCCGTACGTGTCCTCGGGCTCGTCGGTCATGCGCAGCCACTTCGAGGGGATGGCCAAGCACTTCCTGACGTCCGAGCTCACGGGGAAGGACCCCTTCATCGTCGAACTCGGCAGCAATGACGGGATCATGCTGAAGACGATCGCCGACGCGGGCGTCAGGCACCTCGGCGTGGAGCCTTCGGGCGGCGTGGCCGAGATGGCCAAGGCCAAGGGGATCCGGGTGCGCAACGACTTCTTCGAGGAGTCCGTCGCGCTCGACATCCTCGAAAACGACGGGCAGGCCGACGTCATCTACGCGGCCAACACCCTGTCTCACATCGCCTACGTCGACTCCATCTTCAGCGGGGTGGCCCGCCTGCTCGCCCCCGGCGGAGTGTTCGTCTTCGAGGACCCGTACTGGGCCGACATCGTGGAGCGCACCTCCTTCGACCAGATCTACGACGAGCATTTCTTCCTCTTCACCGCCACATCCGTCCAGACCGTGGTGACCCGCTTCGGCCTGGAGCTGGTGGACGTCGAGCGGCTCCCCACGCACGGCGGCGAGGTGCGCTACACGCTGGCCCACCGGGGCACCCGCACGCCGAGCCCCGCCGTGGCGGAGCTGGTGGAGTGGGAGCGGGGGCTGTGGCTCACCGACCCGGAGACGCTGCGGGCCTTCGGGGAGAACGCCGACCGCAACAAGGCGGAGCTGGTGGCGCTGCTGCGCCGGCTGCGCGACGAGGGCAAGCGGGTCGTCGGGTACGGCGCCACCGCCAAGAGCGCCACCGTGACGAACTTCTGCGGGCTGGACTCCGACCTGGTCGAGTTCATCAGCGACAGCACGCCGTTCAAGCAGGGGACGCTCTCGCCCGGCGCGCACATCCCGGTGCGCGCCCCCGAGGCGTTCGCCGACCCCTACCCGGACTACGCGCTGCTGTTCGCCTGGAACCACGCCGAGGAGATCATGGCCAAGGAGAAGGCGTTCCGCGACGCGGGCGGGCGGTGGATCCTCTACATCCCCGACGTGCGCGTGGTGTGAGGGCGGGTGCCCGGGCCGGAGCGGTCAGGCGGCGCGGGCCGCGAGCCTCTCCAGCTCGGGCACCAGCTCGTTCGGTCCGGGCATGGCCCGCATCTCGCCGCTCAGCCGCGCCGCCTCGCGCGAGAAGGACGGCTCGGCCAGCATCCGCTGGAGCGCGGCGCGGGTCCGCTCGGGCGTGTCCCGCTCTCCGGCGGGCACCGCGAGCCCCGCGCCCTGCTTGACCAGCAGGTCGGCCAGCAGCGGCTCGTCGAACATGTGGTGGGGGAGGACAAGCTGCGGCACGCCGTACAGCAGGGTCGAACAGATCGTGCCGGACCCGCCGTGGTTGATGACCGCGGCGCAGGTCGGTGCGAGGACGTGCAGAGGGGTGTAGCCGACGACCTTCACGTTGTCCGGCGCCGTGCCGACGCCGGTGTGCCGGCCGGGAGGGAGGGTGGCCACGATCTCCACGGGGAGGTCCGCCAGCGCCTCCATGACCTCGCTCACCGGGGCCACGTAGCCGCCGAGCCTGTCGGTGGCGGTGCTGCCGAGGGACAGGCACACCCTCGGCCGGTCCGGCGGCACGCGCAGCCAGTCCGGGACGACGGCCCTGCCGTTGTACGGCACGAAGCGCATCGGCAGCCTCCGCACACCCGGCGCGGTGTCCAGCCGGAGCGAGTCCGGCATGTAGTCGAGCGTGAAGTCGCCCCGGGTGAGGCTCTCGGAGAACAAGCCGCCGTGCCGTGCCGCCCGGCTGCCCAGCCACGACGCCATCGCGTCCGTGCGGTCACCGCCGGTACGCCCGGCCATCAGCCGCAGGTAGTGGCCGCGCAGCCGCGCGGCGAGGTCGAGCCCGAACAGCAGGCGTCCGTGCGCGGCGCCGCACGCCCGTGCGGCGACGGGCGCGGCGTAGGTGAGCGGCTCCCAGATCACCAGATGGGGCCGCCACCACCGGCAGAACTCGGTCAGCTCGGTCATCATCGACTCGTTGATGACCTTCCACCACAGCGGCAGCAGCGCCTCGCGGTAGCCGCGCTGGAGGTGCTCCCACGTGAGTCGCTCCGGCTCCCGGGCCAGCAGGTCGAAGGCCGGTTCGCCGCCCTGACCGAGCCGGCGGGCCCACGCGGCCACCTGCGGGAGCAGGTGGTCGCGGCCGACGGGGGCCGCGGTGAGCCCGGTCGCGGCGATCACGGGGGTCAGCTCGGGTTGGCTGGCCACCAGGACCTCGTGGCCTTCGTTGCGCAGGGCCCACCCGAGCGGCGCCATACCCAGGAAGTGGGTCTTCTCGGCGAATGTGGCGATCAGCACGCGCATTGCGGCGGTCCTTAGAAGAGGTCGCGGCCGAACGCCTGGCCGCTCAGGTAATCGACGGCGTTGGCGTAGGTGAAGGGGTGCATGAACGCGAACGCGCGCACGTCGCGGTAGAGGCGAGCCAAAGGGTGGCGCGCGGAGTAGGAGGCCCCGCCGACGAGCACCAGGCAGTCGTTGACGATCTCCGGTCCCAGCCTGTTGACGACCAGCTTGGCGTGCTGGAACGGCGTCATCATGCGGCGGCCCCGCTCGGCCATGTCGCCGCCCACGTCGAACAGCAGCCGGTCGACCGCCGCCAGCGCCGCGGCGGCGGTGGAGCGTACGGCGAACAGCCGGGCGTCGATCTCGGCCACCAGTGTGCTCACCCCCGCCGGCGGGGATCCGCGCCGCGCCACCGTCTCCACCGCGATGTCCCGCGCCGCCTGGACGAGACCCGTGTAGATGCCCAGCATGTTGATCGAGCTGACGGTCATGCCGGCGAGCGCGGCCACGTCCTGCTGCCCGATCGGCCCACGGTGGAACACGCTGTCGCCCGGCACGCGGCAGTTGTCGAAGACGATGTCGACGCTGCCGGAGGCGCGCATCCCCAGGCCGTCCCAGTTGTCGAGCACGGTGAAGCCGGGCGTCTCGCGCGGCAGCACCGCGGCGGCCTGCCGGGCCGGCTTCTCGTCGCCCTCCATCACCGCGAACACCACGAAGTCCGTGCCCATCGGTGCCAGGCTGACGAGTGTCTTGCCGCCGGACAGCAGCCAGCCGCCCGCGCCGTCGGGGGTGAGCACGGTGCGCACGCCGTTCCTCGGGATGTCCTTCACCCCGGTGGGCACCACGGCCTCGCCCGACCCCATGGACTTGAGCAGTCTGCCGGCGAGGGCGCGGGTCGCGGGCGGGCCGTACGCCCAGTCGTAGGTGAGGGTCAGCGCGCGGCTGAGCTGCATGTGCAGGGCCAGCGCGGTGGAGCCGTCGGCCTGCGCCACGTGCAGCAGGGCGAGGGCCACGTCGTGGA
Organism: Sinosporangium album; assembly: GCF_900100605.1. Lineage (GTDB taxonomy): Bacteria > Actinomycetota > Actinomycetes > Streptosporangiales > Streptosporangiaceae > Sinosporangium > Sinosporangium album. Next base: position 49,991 of record NZ_FNCN01000027.1, read on the forward strand.
CGCACTGCACGCCCAGGCCGCCGAGCTCGGTGGGGACGGTGGCGCCGAGCACGCCATCCTCGCGCAGCGCCTCGAAGGACTCGACGGGGAACGTGCCGTTCCGGTCGTTGTCGGCCGCCCCGGCGCGGATCTGCGGCAGGTGCGGGGAGATGAGGTCGAGGAGGGCGCGTCCCTGCGGGGTGACCGGCTCGGTCAACCGGCTGTCGGAGATGTGGTTCCTCTGGATCGTCGACATCGCGTTCACCGTGTTTCGTCATGGGCCGTGGAGCCGTGGAGCGGTGGAGCCGTGGAGCGGTGGAGCGGTGGAGCGGTGGAGCGGTGGGCCGTGGAGCTGGGCCGTGGAGCTGTGATGGGGGGCCGTGGTGGGGAGCCGTGGTAGGTGGCGGTGAGCTCTTCGAGGAGAGGGACGACCGCGTTCGGGCCGGGCATGGCGAGCATCTCCTCGCGCAGCCGGGCGGCCCCCTCCGCGAAGGAGGGCTCGTCGAGCAGCCGCAGCAGGTGCTCTCGGACGGCCGTCCCGGTCGCCTCGGCGCTCGGCAGGGCCAGCCCCGCCCCCTGCTCGGCGATGTTCCGCGCGACCAGCGGATCGTCCAGCAGGGTGCGGGGGAGCAGCAGTTGGGGCACCCCGTGGAACAGCGTGGTGCAGACCGTTCCGGGGCCGCCGTGGTTGATCATCGCGGCGCAGGTCGGCAGCAGGGCGTGCAAGGGCACGAAGCCGGTCACGCGGGCGTTCGGCGGGGCCGTGAACCCGGGAGGGGCGTGCGGCAGTGGGGCCACGATCTCCACGTCGAGGTCGGCCAGCGCGTCGAGCACGTCGCTGACGGAGACGGCGTGCCTGCCGAGCCGTTCGTCGGCCGACACCCCCATCGTCAGGCACACCCTCGGCCGGTCGGCGGGCTCCCGCAGCCAGTCGGGCACCACGGCCCGCCCGTTGTAGGGGACGTAGCGCATGGGCACCCGCCGTACGCCGCTGTCGAGGCCGATCGAGCGCGGCATGGGGTCGACGGTGAAGTGGCCGCGGGTCATGTGCTCGGAGAAGGCGCCGCCGTACGCCGAGATCCGCGCGGCCAGCCATTCGCCCAGGGCGTCCTCGCGCTCGGACGCCGGCTGCTCGGCGGCGAGCCTGAGGAAGTCCGCGCGCATGCGGCCGTACAGGTCGGCGCTCCACAGCACCCGGCCGTGGGCGGCGCCCGAGGCCGCGGCGGCCACGGGGGCGGCGTGGGTGCCGGGCTCCCAGAGGACGAGGTCGGGCCTCCAGGCGCGGCACAGGTCCGCCAGGTCGTCGAGCATCGGCTCGTTGACGACCTTCCACCACCAGGTGACCACTTCGCGATAACCCCAGCGGACGCGCGACCAGGTAAGGTCGTCGGGCCAGCGGTCGCCCACGTCGAAGAAGCCGGGGTCGTCGTCCAGCCCTTGGAGCCTGGCCCAGGCGAAACGCCGGTAGAGCGAGTGGTCGCGGCCGACGGGCACGGCGGTGAGGCCGGTGCCCGCGATGGCGTCGATCAACTCCGGCTGGCTGGCCACGAGCACCTCGTGGCCCGCGGTCCGCAGCGCCCACGCGAGCGGAACCATCCCCAGGAAATGTGTCTTTTCGGAGTATGTCGCGATCAGAACGCGCACGACTCTCCTCCACGCGCCTTAGGCACCATCCTCCCGGAGGTTAACGAGCGCGCATTGCCCCACCAACCCCTAATCGGCCCCCTGGGAAAGCCTGTGCGGCGCGTCTAGACGCCGTCTAGAACGTGTCGGGACCCGCCATCGCTCTCCGGGACAGAATCGCTGCGTATCCAGGTCAAGCCGCGGACGGGGAACGGGGTCGAGTGCTGCATATGCCGATGAATTCCGGAATACGGCTCGGTAGTCGTCAGACCAATGGAAACAGAGCGCCGGCGTCGGCCGCGCAGGACGGCCGGGTGTCCACCAAGGTGCGCGCGATGACCAAGCGCACCAGCCTGTCACTCCCTCCCGGCCTGTCGATCACGGAATGGCGCCACCTGGGGCGGCAGATGTTCGTCATCTCCGACTCGTCGGCCTGGTGGCTCGGAGACTGGCTCATCTACGGGGAGACCTACTATCCGGACCGCTACAAGCGGGCCGTTCTGGAGACCTCACTCGACTACCAGACGCTGCGCAACTACGCCTGGGTCGCCCGCAAGTTCACGCTGTCCCGACGGCGGGACAAGCTCAGTTTCCAGCACCACGCCGAGGTCGCCGGACTGCCCGAGGGGGAGCAGGACATCTGGCTGACCCGCGCGGAGCAGGGCGGCTGGTCGCGCAACGAACTGAGGAGGCGGATCAAGTCGGGCCGGCACGAGGCAGGGAGCGTCGAAAAAGGCTCCCTCATCAAGATGAACATCCTCTCCGAACGCAAGGAGCGGTGGCAGCGGGCGGCCGAGTCGGTGGAGCGCGACCTGCTCGACTGGATCGTGGAGACCCTGGACGCGGCCGCCCTCGCCGCCGTCGAGGACCAGGTTGACGCGGACGCGGCCGGCCTCTGACGAGAGCCGCCTTCGAGCGGGCCGGCTTCGGAGCGCGGCCGGGTTTCGAACACGGTCGGCTTTGGAGTGCGGTCGGTTTTGGAGCACGGCCGGTTTTGGAGAGGGCCGGTTTTGGAGCACGGCCGGTTTTCGAGCGCCGCCGCGCGGCGCCCACCCTGCCCCGTGCGGGTGACTCGCCGACCCCGGTTGGGATGAGATCTAGCGAAGGTGACGAATACATGACCATTTACGTCTGGGGTTACCTGCGGGAGTACGAGAAGGAGCGGGCCGACATCCTCGACGCCGTCGACAAGGTGTTCGGCTCCGGCCTGCTGGTGTGGGGGCCGAGCGTCGGCGAGTTCGAACGGGACTTCGCCGCCTACCACGGCGTGCCGCACTGCGCCGCGGTGGACAACGGCACCAACGCGCTGGTGCTCGCCCTGCGGGCGCTCGGCGTCGGCCCCGGCGACGAGGTCGTCACCGTGTCCAACACGGCGGCGCCGACCGTGATCGCCATCGACACGGTGGGGGCGACGCCGGTCTTCGTGGACGTCCACCCCGGCACCTACCTGATGGACGTGGCGCAGGTCGAGTCCGTCATCACCGAGCGCACCCGGTGCCTGCTGCCCGTCCACCTGTACGGCCAGTGCGTCGACATGGCGCCGCTTGAGGCGCTGGCCGCCAAGCACGACCTCGTCATCCTGGAGGACTGCGCCCAATCGCACGGCGCCCGCCACAAGGGCAGGATCGCCGGCTCGATGGGCCAGGCGGGAGCGTTCTCCTTCTACCCCACCAAGGTGCTCGGGGCGTACGGCCATGGCGGCGCCACCATCACCGCCGACCCCGAGATCGACCGCGAACTACGCCGGCTGCGCTACTACGGGATGGAGGAGAGCCGCTACTACGTCGTCCAGACACCGGGGCAGAACAGCCGCCTGGACGAGGTCCACGCGGAGATCCTCAGGCGCAAGCTCGGCCGGCTCGACGACTACATCGCCGCGCGCCGACTGGCCGCCGACCGCTACGCCGGGGCCCTCGCCGGCACCGACGTCGTCACGCCGGTGCTCGCGCCCGGAAACGACCACGTGTACTACGTCTACGTGGTGCGCCACCCGCGGCGGGACAAGATCATCGAAAGGATGAAGGCGTACGACATCTCGCTGAACATCAGCTACCCGTGGCCGGTGCACACCATGACCGGCTTCGCCCACCTGGGCTACGCCAAGGGGTCGCTGCCCGTCACCGAAGAGGTGGCCGACGAGATCTTCTCCCTGCCGATGTACCCCTCCGTCCTCGGCGAGGACCAGGAGAAGGTGATCGACGCGCTCCGCGAGATCCTGGCCACGCTGTGAGGCGCGCCGACTCCGCGGCGCTCCTCACGGCGTCGGCCGCCCGGCGCGGCGGCGCGCTGCCGCCGCAGGGCTTCCAGGCCTGGTGGGAGGGCCGGAACCGCGCGAACGACGTCGAGGTGGTGCCCATCCCTTTCAAGGAGATGGAGCACTGGCGCTTCGAAGAGCCGAGCGGGAACCTCGTCCACGACAGCGGCCGCTTCTTCTCCATCGAGGGGCTGCGGGTCGAGCGCGGCGGGGGTGCCGCCACGGCGCACCCCATCATCAACCAGGCCGAGATCGGCATCCTCGGCATCCTCGTCAAGGAGTTCGACGGCGTCCTGCACTGCCTGATGCAGGCCAAGTTCGAACCCGGCAACGTCAACCTCCGGCAGCTCTCGCCGACCGTGCAGGCCACCTGGAGCAACTACACGCGCGTGCACGGCGGCGGGAACACCCCCTACGTCGAGTACTTCCGGCAGGCCGGCCGCGACCGGATCCTCGTCGACGTCCTGCAGTCCGAGCAGGGCGGCTGGTTCTGGCGCAAACGCAACCGGAACATGGTCGTCCTGGTCACCGAGGACATCCCCGTCTACGAGGACTACTGCTGGCTCACCCTCGGCCAGGTCATGGACCTCATGCACGTGGAGAACCTGGTGAACATGGACACCAGGACGATCATGGCATGCATGCCCGTCGACCATCCCGGGGATCCCGACGACGCGGCGCTCGCCCGGTCCTACGCGAGCGGCGCGGACGAGCACGGCGCCGCCCTGCACCCCCTCGGCGAGATCGTGAGCTGGTTCACCGACGCCAAGACCCGGTGCGACTGGAAGCCGCGCCTCGTCCCCCTGAACGGTGTCGAAGGCTGGTCGCGCACCGGGGACGAGATCGCCGACGACGGCCGCCGGGACTTCCGGATCATCGCGGTCCGGGTCGGGGCGGCGACCCGCGAGGTGGCCACATGGACGCAGCCGCTGCTGGCCACCCGGGAGATCGGCCAGTCGGCGTTCCTGGCGCGGCCGATCGGCGGCGTGCTGCACTTCCTCGTCCAGGCGAGGCCGGAACCCGGACTGCTGGACGTGCTGGAGATCGCGCCGACGGTGCAGCTCCCGCCGACGACCGGCGCGCTGCTCGCCTCCGCCGGCATGCCGTACGTCGAGCAGGCCCTCGGCGACCGCGGAGGGCGGGTGCGGTTCGACGCGGTCCTGTCGGAGGAGGGCGGCAGGTTCCACCACGCGCAGACGCGCTACCGCATCGTCGAGGTGGGTGAGGAGTTCCCCGTGCGGGTGCCCGAGGACTACTGCTGGATGACGGCCGGCCAACTGATGGAGCTGCTGCGGCACGGCCACTACCTCAATATCGAGGCGCGCAGCCTGGTCACCTGCATCCACAGCATGCGGTGACGGGAGGTCGGCGGTGACGGAAGGTCGGCAGGTGACGGCATGCGCGTCCTGATCGCCACACAGGCCGAGAAGACGCACTTCCTCGGCATGGTCCCGCTCGCCTGGGCGCTGCGTACGGCGGGCCACGAGGTGCGCGTCGCCAGCCAGCCCGCGCTGGCCGAGGTGATCGCGTCCACGGGCCTGACCGCCGTCCCGGTGGGCCGGGACCACATGTTCCACCACCTGCTGCGGTCGGCCAAGAGCCTCGGCCTCGACGAGGACCCGGGGTTCGACATGGCCGAGGAGCGCGGCGAGGTGCTCACCTACGAGCACCTCACGCGGGGCGTCGGCCAGTTCGTCACCTGGTGGTGGAAGGTGGTCAACGAGCCGATGCTCGACGACCTGGTGGGCTTCTGCCGCACGTGGCGGCCCGACCTGGTGGTGTGGGAGCCGACGACCTTCGCCGGGGCGGTTGCCGCGCAGGCGTGCGGGGCGGCGCACGCGCGCCAGATGTGGGGCGCGGACCTGTTCGGCCGGATGCGCGGGCTCCACCTGCGGCTGATGGCCGGGCGGGAGCCGGCCGAGCGCCGGGACCCGCTGCGGGAGTGGCTGGCCGCCGCGGCGGGGAGGTTCGGCGGGGAGTTCGCTGAGGAGCTCACCTGCGGCCAGGCCACGGTCGACCACCTGCCGGGCTCGATCAGGCTGGACACCGGGCTGCCGCTGCTCCCCATGCGCTATGTGCCCTACAACGGCCGCGCCGTCGTGCCCGCGTGGCTGCGTGAACCGCCGTCGCGGCCGAGGGTCTGCGTGACGCTCGGAGGCTCGGCGCCGGAGCGGCTGGACGGCCGCGGCCTCGGCGCCCAGGACATGCTCGACTCGATGGCCGGCCTCGACGTCGAGGTCGTGGCGACACTGCCCGCGCGCGAACGCGCCAAGCTCGCCCGGGTGCCGGACAACGCCAGGATCGTGGAGTTCGCCCCCCTGCACGCGCTGCTCCCGACCTGTACGGCGGTGGCGCACCACGGCGGCGCCGGGACCTACGCCACGGCCATGCTGTACGGCGTGCCGCAGCTCATCGTGCCGCAGCTGGTCACGGCCCAGTACCTCTTCGACGAGCGGACGCTGGGGGAGCGGCTGGCGGAGCAGGGGGCCGGCGCCGTGCTGACCGGCGACGTCACCGCCGAGCGCGTCTCGGCGGCGCTCGCGCGCCTGCTGACCGGTGGCGAGGCGGGGCAGCAGGCGCGGCGGCTGCGCGCGGAGATGCTGGCGATGCCGGACGTGCACGCGGTGGTCGCGGAGCTGGAGAAGGCCGTCAGCTCTCGACGCGGGAGGTCTGTATACGGTCCATGACGAAGTCCGCCAGATCGTCGAACGACTTGTTCTTGAACGACGGCATGTCCTCCAGCAGCAGCACGCCGTAGATGTCCTCCAGCGCCAAGACGAGCTGCACCACGGAGAACGAGTCCAGATCGTCCATGTCGGTCGGTTCCGGCAGATCCAGCTCCGGCTCGCTGGCGGTGAACATCAGGATGGTCATCGCCTGCACCTTGATCTGGGTCAGCAGTTCGGTGCGATCCGTCTCCAGCATCGCGATCAGTGTCCCTTCCTGTCATCGGTGGGCCGTGTGATGAGGCGTTCGAGGAACTTGGTGCCGTATTTCAGCCATTGCTCCCGGTGGACGGCCAGGACCGCCGTGTCCGCGGTCGCCCGCTTCTGCAGGTGCTCGGGGACGTGGGGCTCGGGAGTGATCATCGTTGGCATGGAGCCGAGGCTCTCCGCCAGTTCGCCGCGGGCGCTGAAGTAGGCGCGGTCGACGTCCCACATGGCGAACGCGGCGTTGATGACCAGGACGGTGGCCTCCAGGCCCAGGCCGTTCTCGGTCCTTTCGGGGTCGGTGAGGACGTCGACCTGCACCCGGCCGCGCGCGGTGTCCAGGTGGCCGAGCGAGCCGAAGCCGACCACCTCGCCGGTGTCGCGGCGTTCGATCGTGAACTGGGCGTTGACGTCGGTGGGCGGCTCGCCGCCGGAGAGGCGTTTGTAGGCGGATGCGCGGTCCTCGTCGTCCGCGGGGAGGAGCCGGATCCGCCGGGCCTGCAGATGAGCTGTGAGCATGAGCGGCACCTAACGTGTCGGGGCTTCGAAGAAACGGCGGGGCGGCACCGGCCTGCCGGTGGTCGCGGGCAGGTCCGGCCGTGAGGCGGATCTGCCGCGGTCGTGCTCGGCGGTCGAGGGCGCGGCCTTCTGCCGCCCGGGCAGGCGCACGGACAGGGCGTGCCTGAAGACATCGCCGGGGTCGTAGCGGGCCTTGACGTCCTGCAGACGCGGATAGGCGTCCTTGTAGTAGAGGGTGTGCCAGGGCACGCCCGAGGTGTTCCACTGCGGGTCGGCGAGGTCGAGATCGGGGTAGTTGATGTAGGACCCGTCGTTGTGGTCGTTCGGGACGGGCACGCCGCCGGTGTCCCGGTAGACCTCGTGGTACACCCCGCGCACCGAGGCCATCCTCGCGGCGTCCTCAACCGGGGACCACCATCCGACGTCGAAGAGCCCGAGCATGATCGAGTCGCGGTGGGGGGCGGCCGTGGCCCGCGGGGCGACGGAGTTGACCCGCCCGCCGTACCCGTTCAGGTAGATCGCGGCGCCCGGGTTGTCCGGCCCCTGGGACAGGAACCGGTGGACGGCCGACACCTGCCGGGCCGACCACGGCGCGCGCAGGTAGGCCGCCTTGGACTTGAACCTGAGGAACGCGCCTCCGGTGGTGGAGTCGAACGCCAGCGTCAGGCGCAGCCACGGCGCCGCGGCGACGTAGTCGAGCGAGGGCTCCGCGCCGACGCCGTTCTTGATCTCGCCGATGAACCTCGTCAGTCGGCCCTCCGGGTCGGGCTGAGTGCTGTCCACCGTGGCCGACAGGGTGATCGGCCCGCCCGTGTGGTGGCGCATCATCAGCGAGCTGTCCAGAGGGGAGTCGGCGTCGCGGTTGCGGGCGTACCAGTCGCCGTAGTTGCCGACGAGGTTGAGGAACGCCTGCTCGTTCAGGCGGTCCCACGGCCAGCTCACCGACATGACCGCGACCCGGGCCGGCGGCTTCGGCAGCAGGGCCGCCGGATCGGCGCCGGAGGCGCCGGGGGAGCGCAGCAGATAGCGGGTGACGACGCCGAAGCAGCCGCCTCCGCCGCCGGTGTGCGCCCACCACAGGTCGTGGTGCGGGTCGCCGGGTTCGCGCGTGGCCGTCACCACCCTGGCGTGGCCGGACCGGTCGACCACCACGACCTCGACGCCGTACAGGTGGTCCACGGAGAGCCCGTGCCTGCGCGACAGCATGCCGTATCCGCCGCCGGCGATATGCCCTCCCGCCCCTACGCTCGGGCAGGCGCCTCCGGGAATGGTCACACCCCAGCCCAGATAAAGCGTGCGGTAGGCCTGGCCCAGAGTCGCGCCGGCCTCCACGGCGAACGCCTTGTATTCAGGGTCGTAATAGACGGCGTTCATTTCGGAGATATCGAGCACGATATTCACGTCGGCGTTGTCGACGAAATTCTCGAAGCAGTGGCCGCCGCTGCGCACGGCGATCCGCTTGCCCGCCCGGACGGCCTCCGTGACGGCCCGCTCGATCTGCCGGGCGTTGTGCACCAGGTGCACCGACGCGGGAGAGCCCAGGTAGAGGGCGTTGTAGCCCCTGGTGACGAGCTCCCAGTAGCGAGGGTCGGACGGGGTCACCGCGGACGCCGCCGGCGTGGGCGGGCACGCCGCCGCGGCGGCCTCGGCCGGTCCGGCGCCCGAAATCATCGCGCCGGCGCCCATTGTCATCCCGCCGGCACCCGCCGCGGCCATTCCCAGGAAACCGCGTCGCGTTGCGCTGTTCAATGCAGACCTCACACCCTTTCGGGAAATCAACCGGATCCTACGGAGCAGATCATTCCGTGTCTATAATGGGCGCCCGATGGAAAAACAGGGGTGGATAGGGGTTTCTTAGCGTTTTCATTTCTGGTGAGAGTGGGAACCGTGCGGGTGCTGATGGTGACGCAGGCGGAGAAGACCCACTTTCTGAGCATGGTGCCGCTGGCGTGGGCCCTGCGTACGGCGGGCCACGAGGTCCGGGTCGCCAGCCAGCCCGAGCTGGAGGCCGTCGCGGTGTCCGCCGGACTGACCTTCGCCCCCGTCGGCAGGGACCACCTGCTCCGGCAGCTCATGCACCTGACCCGGCGGACGGTGCGCCGGGACGGGCCCGACTTCGACCTGACCGGCACCGACACCGACACCATCACGTGGGAATACGTGCGCGACGGCTATCGCGAGATCGTGCCGTGGTGGTGGAAGGTCGTGAACGAGCCGATGCTCGACGACCTGGTGGGCCTGTGCCGTACCTGGCGGCCCGACCTGGTGATCTGGGAACCCACCACCTTCGCCGCGCCCATCGCGGCGCGGGTCGTCGGCGCCGCGCACGTGCGGTGGCTGTTCGGGCTGGACACCTTCGCCCGCATGCGCGGCCACCACCTGCGCCTGATGGGGGAGCAGCCGCCCGAGGAGCGCGAGGACGCACTGGCCGCGTGGCTCTCGGGCAGGGTGTCGGACCACGGCGGGGCCTTCTCCGAGGACATGACCCTCGGCCAGGCCACGATCGACTTCGTGCCGCGCTCGCTGCGCCTCCCTGTGAACCTGCCCCTGCGCAGCCTGCCGGTGCGCTACGTGCCGTACAACGGGCCGAGCGTTGTGCCCCGCTGGCTGCGCGTGCCCCCGCTCCGGCCGAGGATCTGCCTGAGCCTCGGCACCTCGGCCACCGAGGCGCTCGGCGGCTACGTCGTGTCCGTCGAGGAGGTGCTGGACGCGCTGGCCGACCTCGACGTGGAAGTGGTGGCCACCCTGCCGGAGGCGGAGCAGGCCAAACTGCGGCGCACACCGGGAAACGCCAGACTGGTGTCCTTCGTCCCGCTGCACGCGCTCGCGCCCACCTGTTCCGCGCTGATCACCCACGGCGGGCCCGGCACCGTGTTCACCATGCTGGCCTGCGGCGTGCCGCCGCTCATCGTGCCTCAGAGCTTCGACGACCCCCTGGTGGCCGACCAGGTCGCCGCCCGAGGGGCGGGCCTCACGCTGCCGCGGGCCGAGGCGGACGGCCCGCGCATCCGCGACGGCGTCGTGCGCCTCCTCAACGAGCCGGCGTTCGCCGGGAACGCCGCCGAGGTGCGGGCAGAGATGCGCGCCATGCCCGCACCGAACCGGCTCGTCGCCGCACTGGAGCGGTTCACCGGCTGAGCTGGCCGGTCAACTCCAGATACCGGTCGATGGCGCGCCCGTGGTAGCCCGGGCCGAACCCCAGGTCGTCAAGATCGGGCAGCAGCCTCCGCAGCTTCGCCACCGACACGCAGTGGGCGATCCCCCCGGGGGCGTAATCGCGTACGGCGCGCACACCGAGCCGCCTCTCCAAATGGTCCAGGATCGCCTCGATCGGCAGGCAGTGCCCCGACGCCACGTTCACCACGTGCCGCCGGGCGCCCGCCCGGAGCAGCCTGCGGATGACCTCGACCAGGTCGGCCGCATCGACCAGGTCGCGGCAGGCCCCCTTCTGCACCCGCACCCGCCCCGCGCGCAACTGGCTGATCAACGCGGGGACCAGACGGAAAGGGGGACCGCCGGTGCCGAGCACATAGCCGAGACGCAGAATCAGATGGTCGGCGCCCGAGCCCCGGATCAGCGTCTCCAACCCCAGCTTGTGCTCGCCGTACCTCGTCGAGGGGACGACCGGCTCGTCCTCCCGGCCCCGGCAGCCCGGCGAGCCGTACATGCTGGCCGTCGAGAAGAACACCAGCGTCCTGCCCTCCGCGCGGCACCGGGCCACCACATCCTCGACGAGTGCCCGTTCACGCGCCTGCGCCGCGTCGGGAAGCCCCTGCCGGGGCACGCCCGCGGCCAGCGCGGTCACCTCGGGAAAGACCCCGCCCAGTGGAGCGAGATGCCGGGCGAGAAAACCACTTCCAATGATCTCCATGCCATTCCCCTTCACAAAAGAACTGGAGAAGTGCCAGGGGGACGGATATGATCCGGCGCCGCACGCCGATGGATTCTCCCTGTTATGCGGACGGCGGTCGCCCGTCCCGCCAGCGGGACATTCGCGGTGTTATGGTGGGCGTTCCCCAAACAGATCCTGCTATTAAAACCCAGGGGGGCAGGTCTTGGTTATGGCGGAACGGGACGCGCAGTTGTCGCGTCTACTCGACCTTCTTGAGGAAAGCACGGGCGGCTGCGGCAGAGTCGCATTGGTCAGGGGAGTCGCGGGCAGCGGCAAGACCATGCTGCTTGAGGAGTTCTCGACGCGGGCGAAGGGGGCGGTGACGCTCAGCGCGAGCGGATCCCTGGCCGAGCGCGAACTGCCGCTCGGCCTGCTGAACCAGCTTCTCTACCACGCGCCGCTGCCCGAAGGCGGCCATGCGAGCGTCGTGCAGCTCCTGCTGGAGGGCGCCCTCACAGCCGTGTGGTCCGACCCGTTCTTCCGCTCCGTCGAACAGGCGCGGCTCATGCACGGCCTGTGGACCAGGCTGCTCCGCATGGCGGCCGGCACGCCGCTACTCCTCGTCATCGACGACGTGCACCATGCCGATCCCGCGTCACTGGAATACCTGCTGTACTTCGCCAGGCGGCTGCGCTCGGCACCGATCATGCTGGTGCTGGCCGAGCTCGACCGGCCGCAGCGCGTCCACCCGCTGCTCGACGCCGACCTGCCGGCGCAGCCGCACTGCCACCGCATCCGGCTCGGGCCGCTGTCGGCCGAAGGCGTGGCCGGCGTCCTCGCCGCGCACGCGGGGGAGGGCGCCGCCGGACCGGCCGACGCCTGCCACCGGCTGACCGGCGGCAATCCGCTGCTCGTGCGCGCCTACGCCGAGGACTGCGCGCGGGGCGGGCCCGCCCCCGGAGAGGCGTACGGCAGAGCCGTCACGACCTGCCTGCTGCGCGGCGACCCCGTCGATGTGGCCGTCGCCCGCGGCCTGGCCGTCCTCGACGGGTCCGGCCAGGAGGGGCTGGCGCACCGGCTGGCCGGTGTCGACGCGGTGACCGCGGCCCGCTCGGCGGAGGCGCTGGCCGGCTGGGGGCTGCTCGACGGCGGAGTGTTCCGTACGGAGGCGGGGCGGCACGCCGTACTGTCCGAGCTGGAGCCGGGGGAGCGGTCCACGCTGCACCGGCGCGCCGCCGCGCTGCTCCACGAGCAGGGCACGTCCAAGCTCGCCGTGGCCGAACACCTCGTCGCCGCCGGCGACGCCGGCGACGACTGGGCGCTGCCCGTACTGGTCCAGGCGGCCGAGCAGGCGCTGCAGGGCGACGAGGTGGAACGCGCGCTCGGCTGCCTCGACCTGGCGGCGCGGTGCGAGGCCGCCGAGGTGCAGCGGGCGGCCATTGCGCTCACGCGGGCCAAGGCCGGGTGGAGGAGGGACCCGTCGGCGGTGCACCGGCACCTGCCCGTGCTGGTCGAGGCGCTGCGCGCCGGCACGCTCCCGGCGGGCGCCGCCCACCTGGTGGTCAGGTTCCTGCTCTGGCACGGGCGCTTCGAGGAGGCGTCCCGCTCGCTTGAGCACCTGCGCGCCGCCACCGGGGAGGGAGCCGAGTGGCGCACCGCCGTCGACTGGGTCGCCGCATTCTGCCCGGCGCTGCTTCCCGCCGACGTCGCGGCGCGGGCCGGGGGGGACGGCCGGGGGGACGGCCCCCGGTCGGCGGAGGGGGCCGAGCGGGTCCTGCACACCGCGCGGCTCGACGACGCGACCTTCCCCGCCATCGAGTCGGCCCTGCTCTCCATGGCCTACGCGGGCGACGCCGGCAGGGCCGCGCGCCTGTGCGAGGCCGCCGCCGCCGACGCGGCCCAGAGGGGCGCCACCACCTGGCAGGCCGTCCTCACCGGCCTGCACGCGCAGATCGCGCTGCGCCAGGGCGGCATGGCCGCCGCCGAGGAGCGGGCGCGGGCCGCCCTCGCGCTCCTGCCCGCGGCGGGGTGGGGCGTGGGCATCGCGGGGGTGCTCGCGGTGTCGGTGCGCGCGTCCGTGGCGATGGGCCGTCTCGACCACGCCGCCGACCGGCTCAGGCGACCCGTCCCCGACGACGCCTTCCAGACCGTCTTCGGCCTGCGCTACCTTGCGGCGCGCGGCCACTTCCACCTGGCCCTCGGCAGCCCCCACACCGCGCTTGACGACTTCCTCGCCTGCGGCGACGCCATCGGCTCCTGGCGCGCCGACCGGGCCGACCGCCCGCGCTGGCGCCTCGGCGCGGCCGAGGCGTATCTCGCGATGGGCGAGCACAAGAGCGCCAAGCCGCTGCTGGAGGAGGAGATCGCCGGCGGCGAGCCGCGCGCCACGGGGGTGGCGCTGCGCCTGCTCGCCTCCACCGCCAGGCTCCAGCAGCGCACGGCACTGCTGCGCGAGTCCCTGGTGCTGCTGCAGGGCGGCGGCGACAGGTACGAGCTGGCGCGCGCCCTGACCGACCTCGGCCGCGCCCACGAGAAACTCGGCGAACTGTCGCGGGCGCGCGTGATCGGCCGCCAGGCGATGGGCCTGACGGCGGAGTGCCTGGCCGGAGGGGAGGAGGCCGCGTTCGAGCCGCGGGATGCGGTGGAGAGCCCCGCGCCGTCGCTGAGCGACGCCGAGCACCGGGTGGCCTCACTCGCCGCGGTCGGCTATATGAACCGCGAAATCGCAAGGAAGCTCTGTATCACGGTCAGCACCGTGGAACAGCACCTCACACGCACTTATAGAAAACTTCAGGTAAATGGCCGTTCCGGACTTTCGGAAAGGCTGGGCCCGCTCGCCGAGCGGGCTCTGAGAAGAACACCCATCTAAACCGCGGCGACTCACAGTAATTGGTCGGCTACGAATTACCTTGTTATCCTGCCCTCGCAGGCGGGCTTATGGACATCTGCCGCATAAGCACTTCTGCGACGCCATTCGTGAGCGGAGGTGAGTAGAAACATGGCGCTCAACATGAGTGTCGGCCTACTCGGCCCCGTCGTGGCCTCGGTCGTGGCGCCCATCATGTGGCGGGAGATCGAACTCGGCCCTCCGCGCCAGCGAGCGCTGTTCGCCGTGCTGGCCATGCACGCACGCCGGGTGGTGAGCCGTGAGGAGCTCGTCGAGGCGGTCTGGGGGCTCAACCCGCCGGCCACCGTGGACAGCAGCATCTACACCTACGTCGCCAGGCTGCGGCGGAAACTGGAACCCCTCCGCGCCAACAGGGCGCCGTCGGAGATTCTGATCAGCGCGGCGGCGGGATACATGCTGCAGATCGACCCCGCGCAGGTGGACGTCCGCACCTTCGAGCACAAGGTCGAACACGCCCGCCGTCTGCGCGCGGCGGGCAGGCTGGACCGGATGGTCGCCGAGCTCGACTCGGCCCTGCGCCTGTGGCGGGGCGCGGCCCTGGCCGGCACGGCGGGGCCGTTCGCCGACGTGGAGCGGGCACGGCTGCACGAGCTGAGGTTCGCCGCGGTTGAGGAGCGCATCGGCGCCCTCATCGACATGAGCCGCCACGCCGAGGTGGTCGGCGAGCTGTCCGGGCTCGTCCGCAGATATCCCCTCCGGCAGCGGATCCGCTCCCTGCTCATGGTCGCCTACCACCAGTCCGGCAGGACGGCGGAGGCGCTGGCCGAGTTCCGCGACGTGCGGCACCGGATGATCCAGGAACTCGGCATCGAACCCAGTGACGAACTCCAGAGCTGCCACACGCGCATCCTCCGCGGCGACCTGGCGGCCCCGAGGCGGACCTACGCCATGCCCGCCGAGGAGCGGCCCTCCCGCGCGGGGTCCGCCGAGGAGCGGCCCGCCTCCGCGATGCCGGCCGCGGGGCAGCCCGTCTACGCGGCACCGGTCGCCGAGGGGCCCGCCTACACCATGGTCGCCGAAGAGCGGCCCGTCCACGCAAGCGCTGCCTATGCGCGCCCGGCCGGAGCACGGTCCTACGGGCGGCCCGCCGACCGGCCCGCCGGCTTTCCGGGGGCCGCCCCCGCGCAGCTCCAGCGCAGAGTGCCGGGCTTCACCGGCAGGAGCGCCGAGCTGGAACACCTCCGCCGGCTCGTGGCCAGGGCCGACAGCTCGACCGAGTCGGAGGCCATCCTGATCACCGGCTCGCCGGGGGTGGGCAAGTCGGCTCTCGCCGTACAGATCGCTCACGAGATCGCCCACCGGTTCCCCGACGGTCAGCTCCACCTCAACGTCGGCGGGTTGCCAGGAGCCTCCACGCCCACCACCGTCGAGGCGCTGCGGCACCTGCTCGCGCCCTTCGGACACCAGCCCTCCTGGCCGGCGGACCAGGAGCGGGAGGCCGCGCGCTACCGCAGCCTCATGGCGGGCAGACGCGTGCTGATCGTGCTGGACAACGTCGAGTCCGCCGACCAGGTGCGGCCGCTGCTGCCCGGCACCGGCTCCTGCCTCGTGTTCGTCACCGGCAGGACCCGCCTGTCGGGCCTGGTCGCGAGGGACGGCGCCCGGCAGATGACGCTCGACGTCATGCCGGAGGCCGACGCCGTCACCCTCCTGCGGGAGGTCATCGGTTCCCGGAGCGCCGACCTCGACCAGGCCGCCCTGCGCGGCCTCGCCGCGGCGTGCGGCCATCTGCCGCTGGCGCTGCGCGCGGCGGCGCACCGGGTGGCGATCGGCTCGTGCACGGTGGACGAACTGGTGCGCTCCGGCGACCTGCTGACCTACCTGGACGTCGCGGGCGACGAGCTGTCGAGCCCGCGCGCGTCCTTCTCCCGGTCCTACGCCGCGCTGCGGCCCGATGAGGCGCGGCTGTTCCGGCTGCTCGGGCTGTACGACGGCGCCCACCTGGACCTGTTGTCGGTCTCCGCCGTGGCGGACACCTACCTGGACCGCGCCAGGCTCCTCGTCGACGGGCTGCTGAACGCCCACCTGCTGGAGGAGGACGGGGCGGGCAGGCTGAGCATGCACCGGCTGATGCGCGGCTACGCCAAGGAGCGCTCCCTCGCCGAGGACTCGCCCGCCGAACGCGAGCAGGCGCTCGGCCGGTTGATCGGCCACTACCTGCGCGCCGCCGACTCCGCCGACTCCGCCGACTCCGCCGAGTCCGGCGGGTTCACCGGGGGCCGGCCGGTGCGCGCCGGTCAGGCACGCGACTGAGCATGCGCCGGGCGGGCCTCGGCCAGGCGCTCCAACCGGGGCACCAAGGCATTGGGCGTCGGCAGGCTCCGCATATCGCGGCCCAGAGCCCGGGACGCCGTCCGGAAACCGGGCTCCTCCAGCAGGCGGAGCAGATGCCCGCGCACGCGGGCGCCGGTCGCCTCGGCGATGGGGATCGACAGACCCGCTCCCCGCTCGGCGATGCGCGCGGCGAGCAGGGGCTGGTCGAACCAGTTCGGCAGGATGAGCTGCGGCACGCCGTACAGCAGCGCGGTGCAGACGGTGCCCCAGCCTCCATGGTTGATGATGGCCGAACACGTCGGCAGCAGCGCGTGGAGCGGGGCGAACCCCACGAACCTGGTGTTGTCCGGCACTCGGCGCAGCCTGTGCCGCTGCTCCGGCGGGAGCGTGGCGACGATCTCGACGTCGAGGTCGGCGCACGCGTCCAGCATGTCCTGCAACTGCCCGCCGCCGTGTCGTTCGGGTGCGGAGATGCCCAGGCTGAGGCACACGCGGGGCCTGCTCGCAGGGGTGCGCAGCCACTCCGGCACGACCGCGCGGTCGTTGTACGGCAGGAAGCGGAGCGGCAGCCGTACGGCTTCCGCGTGCACGCCGAGCGACGGCGGGATGACGTCGATCGTGAACTGGCCGCGGGTCAGCTCCTCGGAGAACGCGCCGCCGTGTCGCGCCGCGTGAGCCCCGAGCCAGGCGCCCAGCAGGTCCTCGCGGTCGCCGGGCGGCCGCTCGGCCATCAGCCGCAGGAAGTGCGCCCGCATCCGCCCGAAGATGTCGGCTCCCCACAGGAACCTGCCGTGTGCCGCGCCGACGGCCTGGGCGGCGATCGCGCCCGCGTAGGTCACCGGCCCCCAGATGACGAGGTCGGGCCGCCACGCCCGGCAGTACGCCACCAGGTCGGCCGTCATCGGCTCGTTGACGACCCGCCACCACCAGGGGACGACGCGCCGGTAGCCCTCCTTGAGGTAGTCCCAGGAGATGGTGTCGAGCGGTGCGGTGGCTCGGCCGAACGGCGGGATGTCCCGCTCCAGCACGTCGAACAGGGAGTATCTCCGGACGACGCGCCAGAAATCATGGTCTCTGCCCACCGGCACCGACGTCAGCCCGGCGCCCGCCACGACCTCCGTCAGCATCGGCTGGCTGGCCACCTGCACCTCGTGCCCGGCGGCGCGCAGCGCCCACGCGAGCGGAACCATGCCCAGGAAATGCGGTTTCTCCGCGACCGTCGCGATGAGAACACGCAAAGCCATCCCTCCCGACGTGAGTTGTGCCTGTGCCGGCGGAGCGCCGCCCCCGGCGGCCGTCGCCCACTGCCGCCCGTGCCGGCGGGTCGCGGCGGGGGAGAGGCGTCATCGATGCGTCCGCCGCGCGGGGCCGCGTCGGCTGCGTCGTGTCCGCCGCGTCGTGTCCGCCGTGTCCTGTTCACCGCGCTGTGTCCGGCGTGTGCGTCCGACCTCGTTATCGGGACCATAGCGAGGGGATGGACGGCCTCCAACCCCTGCCGGTTAGGGGTTGGAGTGCCGGACCAGCCGTCCCTACGGTGGGCGCCGTGCGAGTCTTGTTCGCGACTCAGGCGGAGACAACACACTTCCTCGGCATGGTTCCCCTCGCGTGGGCGCTGCGCGCCGCCGGGCACGAGGTGCAGGTGGCCAGCCAGCCCCGGCTCATGGACGTGGTCGCCGGCGCCGGGCTGACCGGGGTGCCGGTCGGCAGGGACCACGACTTCTGGCGTGTCATGCGGGCACGCGTCGGCTTCGACCCCCTGGCCGACCGCGTGCCCCCCTTCGACCGAGAACCTGAGCTGCTGACCTGGGAATACGTCAGGGACGGCCACCGCGGGCTGGTGCCGTGGTGGTGGCGCTCGGTCAACGATCCGATGACCGGCGACCTGGTGGCGTACTGCCGGGCGTGGCGGCCCGACCTCGTCGTGTGGGAACCCACCACCTTCGCGGGCGCGATCGCCGCCCAGGCGGTCGGCGCCGCGCACGCCCGCTTCCTGTGGGGGGTCGACGTCATCGGCCGCATGCGCGGCCACTACCTGCGCCTGATGGCCGAACGGCCGCCCGGTGAGCGGGAGGACGTGCTGGCTGACTGGCTCGGCGCGCAGGCCGCGCGGTATGGCGGGCGCTTCTCCGAGGAACTGGCGCTGGGGGAGCGCACCGTGGACCACATGCCGCCGTCGCTGCGGCTGACCGGCGTACCCGGCCCGGAACCGGTCCCGCTGCGCTTCGTGCCGTACAACGGCCGCGCCGTCGTGCCGGCCTGGCTGCGCGAGCCCGCCCGGCGGCCGAGGGTCTGCGTGTGCCTCGGCACCTCGTCGGCGGAGCAGACGGGGAAGTACGTGCTGCCCGTCGACGACGTGCTCGCCGCGCTGGCCGGGCTCGACGCCGAGGTGGTGGCGGCCGTACCGGGCGGCCTTCCCCCGCGCTCGGTGCCGCCCAACGCGCGGGTCGCGGGGTTCGTCCCCCTGCACGCCCTCCTGCCGACCTGCTCGGTCATGATCGGGCATGGTGGGGCCGGCACCTCGATGACCGCCCTGGCGTACGGTGTGCCGCAACTCGTCGTTCCCCGGCCCACCTTCGACGAGCCCGTCCTCGCCGCCCGCATGGCCGAGCGGGGGGCGGCGCTGGTGCTGCCGGAGGCCGAGGCCACCCCCGACGCACTGCGCGACCGCGTGGTCCGGCTGCTCGACGACCCCGGGCCGCGGTCGGCGGCGGCCGGTCTGCGCGGCGAGATTCTCGCCATGCCGCATCCCCGCGAAGCCCTTGCCAATATCCTGGCCTCTCTGGTTCATTAGTTATGTAACTAACCAAGGGGGTCACCGGATGCCGATCCTTGAGATCACGGATCTGACCAAGCGCTACGGAGACACGCTCGCCGTCGACGGTGTGAGCTTCTCGATCGATGAGGGGGAGACCTACGGCCTGCTCGGCCCCAACGGCGCGGGCAAGACCACCACCATCTCGATGATCGTCGGCGTGCTCGACCGCGACGGCGGCGAGGTCCGGCTCGACGGGCGGCTCCACAGCGTCACCAATGCCGAGACCAAGGCGCTCATCGGCTACGTCCCGCAGGACCTGGCGCTCTACCAGGACCTGACCGCCCGCGAGAACCTCCGCTTCTTCGGCAGGCTGTACGGCCTGGCCGGAGCCGAGGGCACGCGCAAGGTCGGCGAGGTGCTTGAGGCCGTCGGCCTGTCCGACCGGGCGAACGAGCAGGTCGCCAAGTTCTCCGGCGGCATGATGCGCCGACTCAACATCGCGATCGGGCTGCTCAACAAGCCCCGCCTGCTGATCCTCGACGAGCCCACCGCCGGGGTCGACCCCCAGAGCCGCAACGCCATCCTCAACACCGTGCAGCAGCTCGCAGGAGAAGGCGTCGCCGTGCTGTACACCACCCACTACATGGAGGAGGCCGAGCGCCTCTGCGACCGGGTGGGCATCGTCGACCTCGGCCGCATGAAGGCCGAAGGCACCCGCCGCGAACTGGTCAGCCTCGTCGGCGAGAACGACCGGGTGCTGCTCAAGGGCGACGGCGACATGAAGCAGGCCGCGGCGGTGCTCTCCGGCATGCCGGACATCAAACAGGTCACCGTGGACGGCGCCGACGCCGAGCTCATCGTCACCGACGCCAGGGGCACCCTGCCCGGCGTGTTCGAGACGCTGACGCGCGCCGGCGTCCACGTGCGCTCCGTCGAGGTGCGCGAGCCGGACCTCGAGGCCGTCTTCCTCCACCTGACCGGCAAGGCGCTGAGGGACTGAGGAACGCCATGAACCTCGCGACCACCACCATCATCGCCAAGGACCTGAGGCAGCGCCTCCGCGACGGGACGATCCTCGTCTTCGGCGTCGTCCTGCCGCTCGGCATGGCGTTCATGTTCAGCGTGATGCTCGGCGGCGGCCAGAACCCGGCCTTCGCCGCGACCTACGCCGTCGCCGACCTCGACCGCGGCTCCGAGGCCGCCGCGTTCACCCAGGGCGTCCTCGAACCCATGCGCGCCCACGGCAACGTGAAACTCGTCCAGGCGTCCTCGGCCGGCGAGGCGAACCGCCTCGTCGACGAGCGCAAGGCCCACGCCGCCTTCATCATCCCCGCCGGATTCAGCGCCGCCCTGCAGCGGGGAGAACCGGCCACCCTCCAAGTGGCCGGCAACCCCGACGCCTCCATCGCCATGCAGGTCGCCCGGGAGGTCGCCGAGGCGTTCGCCATCGAGCGCCGCGCCGTACAGCTCGCCGCCGCGGCCTCCGGAGGGCGGCTGCCGCCGCCGCCGGACCTCGCCCAGCGGGTGCAGCAGATCACCGCGCCCCTCAACCTGACCCAGGACGACACGGTCACGCGCCGGCAACTCGACACCACCACCTTCTACGCCGCCGGCATGGCGATCTTCTTCCTGTTCTACGTCGCCATGCTCAGCGTGATAGGCATCTTCGAGGAGCGCCGCAGCGGCACGATGGCGCGTCTGCTCGCCGCGCCGATCTCACGCCGGGCCGTCCTCATCGCCAAGTCGCTGAGCGGCGTGGTGGTCGGCCTGGGCTGCATGGCCCTGCTGGTCGGGCTCTCCACCCAGTTCCTCGGCGCACGCTGGGGACCGCCGCTCGGCGTGGCCGTCATGGTGGTGTGCGGCGTGCTGGCCGTCACTGGGATCACGCTGGCCGTGGCCACCTTCGCCGCCAACGCCGAACAGGCGTCCAACTGGCTGTCCATCGTGACGATGGCGCTCGGCATCCTCGGCGGCGCCCTCATCCCGCTCGGCCAGCTCGGCGCGTTCGAAGCGGTGGGCTATGTGACCCCGCACTACTGGTTCCTCTACGGACTGTCGGAACTCGCGGGCGGCGGATCGCTCGGCGTGGTGCTGCTCCCCGCCCTCGTCCTCCTCGGCCTGGCCGCGGTGGGCGGCGGGATCGCGCTCGCCCGCGTGGGAAGGATGCTGCACGCATGAAGGTGACCGCCATCGGCCTGCTCAACCTGCGCAGGGTCTTCCGCGACAGGGCGAATATCTTCTTCGTCATCATCACCCCCTTCGTCATGATCTTCGTCATGGGGCTGTTCTTCGGCGGCAACCAGCAACTGCGCCTCGGCGTCACCGGCGCGTCCGGCCCGCTCGCCGAACGGCTGGCCACCGCGTTCGACTCCGGCGACGTGCGCGTCGAACGCGTCGGCGACGCCGACGCGCTGCGCGCCGACGTCGAACGCGGACGACTCCACAGCGGCGTCATCATCCCCGCCACCTACGACTCCGACGTGCAGTCCGGGAAGCAGAGCGAGGTGCGGCTCATCACCCGCCCGAACGACTGGGGCGCCGTGGACCTCGGAAGCTGGGTGCGCACCGCCGTACAGCAGGAGGCCGCCCTCCTCAAAGCCGCCCGCTTCGCCGCGCAAGAACGCGGCGACTCCTTCGACGACGCCCTGCGGACCGTCGCCACCGCCACCGTGCCCGGCATCGACGTCCAGGTGAGCGCGGGCGGCCGGGCCGCCGTCCCGTCCGGGCTGAGCCAGTTCGCCGTCTCCGCCCCGCCGCTGCTGCTGCTCTACACCTTCCTCACCGCGATGACCACCGCGATCGGACTCGTCCAAGCGCGCACCTCCGGAGTGCTCCGCCGCATGTACGCCTCCCCGACCCCCGCCAGAAGCCTCGTCGCCGGCGAGGCCGCCGGGCGGCTGATCATCTCCCTGGTCCAGGGCCTGCTCATCATGCTCGGATCGGCCCTGCTCTTCGGCGTCGACTGGGGCGACCCCCTCGGCGCGGCGGCCATCCTGCTGCTCTTCTCCCTCATCGGAGGAGGCGCGGCCCTGCTGCTCGGATCCATGCGCAGCGAAGGCGGCGCACTCTCCCTCGGCGTCGTGCTCGGACTCGGCCTCGGCGCGCTCGGCGGCACCATGGTGCCGCTCGAAACCTTCAGCGGCACACTCCGCACCATCGCCATGTTCACCCCGCACGCGTGGGGCTACGAGGGCTTCGCCGAGCTCGTACGGCACGGCGCCGGCATCCTCGACATCCTCCCGCAGCTCGGCGTGCTGGCGGCGTTCGCGGCCGTGCTGTTCACCCTCGGAGTGTGGCGCCTGCGCCGCGTCCTCGTCGCCGGGAACTGACCATGCCGAAACCACCCGTGGTCATCAAGAGGTCCTCGCCCGTGGCCCGCCTGATGCTCAAACTGCTGAACCCGTACATGCGCTCAAGCATCCGAAAAGGCGGCCACGGCGCGGACAACCTCATCCTGCTGCACGTCACCGGCAGGAGATCGGGCACCCTGTTCACCATCCCCGTCATGAAACACGATGCGGGCGGCGACACGTTCGTCCTCACCGAGGGCGGCTGGCGTGTCAACCTGCGCGGAGGCGCCGACGTCGAGCTCACGGAAGGCGGCGAAAGGCGGCCCGCCCACGCGCGGCTCGACGAGGACCCCGACTCCATCGCCCGCACCGTCGCCGCCGTCCTGCGGCGGCGCGGACCCAAGGGGGCCCGCGGCCTCGGCATCGTCGTCAACGTCGACCGCCCGCCCACCCTCGCCGAACTGGCCGACGCCATCAAGGCCAATGGGCGGGTCGGCGTCGTACGGCTCACCTACACCGGCGACATCCGCTGACCCGCCCGCGACCGGACCGGCCATCCGCCGGGCGCAGCCGTACGGGGAAGGCGGCGCGCACGGCGGGTGGCCTGTCAGGCGGCCGGTCTGCTAGGCGATGCGGCGGAAGCGTGCGGTGGCGAGGCCGAGGAACGCCAACCCCGCGCCTGCGACCAGCAGCGCCTCCGCCCACACCGGCACCGTCCACCCGAACCAGGCCACGCCCGGGTTCACCAGGGCCTCCACGTCCGCGGGCGCGTCGACATAGCGGAAGACCGCCTGGCGCATCGGATCCACCGTGTAGGTCAGCGGGTTGACCAGCGTGAGGAACCCCAGCCAGGCCGGCAGATTCCCCACCGGGAACAAAGCCCCCGACAGGAACACCATCGGCATGATCGCGAGCTGCGAGACGCCCATGTAGGACTCGAGCTGCTTCACCCCGGCGGCCAACATCACCCCGAAAGCCGACACCGCGAACGCCGCCAGGAACATCAGCGCGGCCAGCTCCAGCAGAAGCAGCGGCGCGTACGGGACACCCGCCAGCCCCGCCAAGGCCAGCAGCACCACCCCTTGAGCGCACGAGAGCAGCGCCCCGGCCAGCACCTTCCCCGTCACCAGCGCCGTACGGCTGATCGGCGCCACCAGCATCTCCCGCAGGAAACCGAACTCCCGGTCCCACACGATCGACGACGCCGACGACATCGACGTCACGATGACCGTCATCGCCAGGACGCCCGGGAAGACCACGGTCTCCAACGCGACGCCGCCCGGCACCGCAGGCAGCAGCGAGCCGAACCCGCCGCCGATCACGAACAGCCACAGCAGCGCCTGGAACAGCATCGACACGGCACGTCCCACGTCGTGCGTGAAACGGATGCACTCACGCTGCAGTACCACCTTGACCGCGCGGGCATTGTGCCTCACCCCGCTCAGGGGGACGTGGACACCTGCGATCTCACGCGTCGTCGTCATCGCCGGCCGCCTTCGGCGCCCTCGCGCTTCGCGAGGAACGGGAGGAACGGGACCTGCGGGTGCACGGCCGTGTGGACGGCGAGGAGTGCTCCGGCGGTGCCGGTGGCCATGTCCATGGACAGGCGGACGCCCATGGTGCCGGGCAGTGCCGTACCGCCCTGGTGGGCGACGGTGTGCCAGGTGAGCTCCTCCAGGGCGCGGGCCGTGTCGGGGTGCCGGCTGCGGGCCAGGCAGGCCAGTTGTCCTGCTTTGCCGTGGAACAGGCTGCCCTGCACCGTCACGCGGGTCCTGGCGGGGCGCAGCAGTTTGGGGAGGGCCTCGGCGATCCGCTCGTCCTCGTGATGGGCGCCCAACTCCAGTGCGGCCAGGGCGATGCCCAGGCTGCCGCCGTCGATGTACGGCATGAGCCGCTTGCCCGGCTCCTCGACCATCAGCGCGTTGTCGGTGGTCAGGAGGCAATGGTCGAGGTCACGGTGGATCGCCCGTACGGCGAGCCGCAGCCACCCGGCATCGCCCGTGAGCTCGAACAACCGGACGAACAGCAGCGCCGGCCCCGACCAGCCCCGCATCAGCCCCACCCCGCCCGTCCCCGTCCCGGTGCCGGTCCCGGTCCCGGTGCCGGTGCCGGTGCCGAGGAGTTCGGCCAGGCGGCCGGCGACGCCCAGCGCCTCACCGGGCCGCCCCAGCTCCAGACGCGCCAAGGCGATCCCGGCCAGCCCGTGGAACAGCCACGGGCTGGTCCCCTCCGGCACCCGGTGCCGCTCGATGAGCTCCTGCGCCCGCTCGGCGCGGCCCAGCCGGTGCAGCGCGTAGGCGATCCCGGCGGTGCCGTCGAACAGGCCCGGCCGCGGATCGGACAGCCTGCCCGCGGCCCGCTCCAGCCACTCCACGTGCTCCCCGGGCACATGCCGCCCTGCGGTGTGCAGCGCCCACAGCACCCCGGCCGCGCCGTACGCCAGGCACATGCCCCCGGTCTCGTCCAGCGTGAACTGCTGCACATCCCCCGGATACAACCGGTCGTCCCGCTCCGGCGTCGCGCTGCCCACCACCGTCGCGGCCAGCGCCGCCGCCAGCTCCTCCCCGGCCCGCCTGTGCCCTTCCCCGAGCAGCGGACCGCCCCGTCCGGCCCCGGCCTGTCCGCTGAGGGCGGCCGGTTCGTGCGGGAAGGGCAGCGGTGGCGGGTGGCGGTCGGGGTTGAGGTGGGCGGCGACGGGGTCGGTCCAGCCGGCCGGCACGGGGAAGTGGGTCCGCAGAACATCGATCAACTGGGCGGCCTTGCGCGGGTCCAGCGCGGTGATGCGGCTGAAGGTGAGGAAGCACGCCAGGCGGACGGCGGCCATGGCGTGGTGGTCGACCGCGGTGCCGGTCCGGCCGGGGGCGGCGAAGCCCGCCGCGGCCAGGCCGGGCGCCCAGTCGGTGTCGGCCGCGTCGAAGGCCAGCTCGTAGTCGACCAGGGCCACCGACTCGTCGGGGCGGACGATGATGTTGCCGAGGTGGAGGTCTCCGAAGACGACACCGCGTTCGTGGATGGCGGCGATGAGGGTTTCGACCCTGTCGATGATGCGTATTACGCGCCGCGTGTAGTCGGCCACGTCATCGTCGGTGGGGTCGCTTGTGACGACCCACGGGTGGTTGACGGCGCACCAGACGTGCAGGGACTCGCCTTCGATGTGTTCTTCGGCCAGGAAATGATGCCCACCCACCACAAAACCCCCCAACAACCGAGGAACCCCCACCACACCCCCCAACCGCCCCAACGCCCAACGCTCCACCCCCAACCGCGCCACCGCATCCCGCCCGTGATTGTCCAAACCCGCGAACGGACGCCCCTCCTTCACCACCACACGCGTCCCATCACCGGACAACCCCGACCCCACATACACACCCCCCGCATTCGAGAAATGCAACGCCCCATCAATCCGGAACGGAAACACCCCCACCCCCTCACCCTCCGCCCCGGCCCCGGCCCCGGCCTGAGACGTCAAAAACCCCGGAACCTCCACCCACACCGGCGGACGGAACACCGGCAACCGCCGATCCGGCACCAGCACCCCGCCCGGACCACGCACCGCCCCCACCCACTCCCCACCCCCGTCCATACACCGCAACCCCCGAAAACCCCCGAACCGCACATACAAAGGACCCCCGCCCCACCGCACATCCGACAGCACCCGAGGACC
>NZ_FNCN01000057.1 GCF_900100605.1 Sinosporangium album
AGCGTTCGTCCTGAGCCAGGATCAAACTCTCCAAACAATGTCTGTCAAGCAGAACCCGGCTGAGCACCCCAAAAAAGGGTGTCAACCAAAGGAACCATCCCCCACCATCGGTGGGTGGACGGAGGTAATGCATCATGCACTGGCTTTTAGCACACTGTTGAGTTCTCAAGAAACGAACGCGTCCACCATCCGACCGGACCCTCAGGCCCGTTCTTCTGGGGCGTACCCATTCGCTTTTCGCTTGATCCGATTCTACAAGTTCTGGTCGATCTCGGTCAAACCGGCCGATCTTCCCGAACCTGTACAATCTTCACTGCCCCGTCTCCGGAGCAACCCTTCTAACTTACCCGAACTTCGTGAGCTTGTCCAACCCAGTGGATAGCTCCCGAAACTGGGACCAGATTGAAGGGGGTGCGATGAACCGGACACCGGCCTCAGAGATCTCTCTCGGAAGACCGTCGGCGTCCCCGCCTCGCATCGAAGACTTTACCAGTCCCTCAGAGCCCTCGACGCTCTTTCCCGGTAACGACTAGGTCTTCCCTCGGTGCTGATGCCCCAAACCCGAGGGGGTCAGGCATGATCATGCCCCGACCGCCATCAGGCGGCCGGGGCATGATCAGACGCTCTCAGCCTGCCGGCAGAGCCGCGAGCTGGGCTTCAAGGCGGGCGATGTCGGCGAGTGCCTGCGTCTGGCGGGCGCGCACCTTGGCGACGACATCGTCCGGTGCCTTGGCCATGAACTGCTCGTTGCCGAGCTTGGCCTCGGACTGGGCGGCCTCCTTGCGGGCCGTCGCGAGGTCTTTCTCCAGCCGCTTACGCTCCGCCGCGACGTCGATGGCGCCCACGGTGTCGAGCTCCACCACTACGGAGGCGACCGTCAGACGTGCGGTCGGCGCGAATGAGTCGGCCGGCTCGTCGAGGCGGAGCAGGGTCCTGATGGCCCGTTCGTGGGACGCCAGCGGAGTGCCTTCGAGGTCGAGGCGGGCCGCGACGCGCTGACCGGGTTTCAGCCCCTGGTCGGAGCGGAAGCGGCGGACCTCGGTGATGAGGTTCTGAACCGCTCCGATCTCCGCCTCGGCCACGGCGTCGATGCGCGTGGCGTCGGCGGTCGGCCACTCCGCAACCATGATTGACTCAGCTCCGCTGAGCGCACGCCAGAGTTCCTCGGTGACGAAGGGCGCCAAGGGGTGCAGGAGGCGCAAGAGCGCATCGAAGACGTGGCCGAGGACCAGCTTGGTGTGCTCATGTCCGGCAGCGATCTGGATCTTGGCCAGCTCGACGTACCAGTCGCAGACCTCGTCCCAGGCGAAGTGGTAGAGGAGGTCGGCGACCTTGGCGAATTCGAACTCCTCGTATGCGGCGTCGACCGACGCGGTGACCGAGGCGAGCCTGGACAGGATCCACCGGTCGGACGCCGTCAGCTCCGCCGAGTCCGGCAGGGGCGCCGCGACGTTGGCGCCGTTGAGCAGGGCGAAGCGGGTGGCGTTCCAGATCTTGTTGCAGAAGTTGCGGGATCCGGCTGCCCATTCCTCGCTGATCGCGACGTCAGAACCGGGGTTGGCGCCGCGCAGCAGAGTGAACCTCGTGGCGTCGGCTCCGTAGCGCTCGATCCAGTCGAGCGGGTCCACGACGTTACCGAAGGACTTCGACATCTTCTTGCCGTATTGGTCGCGGACCATCCCGTGCAGTGCGACCACGCGGAACGGCGGCTGCCCGTCCATCGCGTAGAGGCCGAACATCATCATGCGGGCGACCCAGAAGAACAGGATGTCGTAACCGGTCACCAGCACCGAGGTCGGATAGAACGCCGCGAGGTCGGCGGTCTTCTCCGGCCAGCCCAGAGTGGAGAACGGCCACAGCCCCGAGGAGAACCACGTGTCCAGGACATCGGGGTCCTGCACGTAACCCGCGGGAGGCTGCTCGTCGGGGCCCACACAGACGATCTCACCGTCCGGGCCGTACCAGACCGGGATGCGGTGTCCCCACCACAGCTGCCGGGAGATGCACCAGTCGTGCATGTCGTCGACCCAGTCGAAGTAGCGCTTGGCGAGCTCCGGCGGGTGGATGCGGGTGCGGCCGTCGCGGACGGCGTCACCGGCCGCCTTGGCGAGGGGCGACACGTCGACGAACCACTGGAGGGAGAGCCTCGGCTCGACGACGGTCTTGCAGCGCGAGCAGTGGCCGACGGCGTGGAGGTAAGGGCGCTTCTCTGCGACGATGCGGCCTTCGGCCCGCAGGGCGGCGACGACCGCGGGGCGGGCTTCGAACCGGTCGAGCCCCAGGAAGGGACCGTGCACGGTGATCGTGCCGCGCTCGTCCATGACGGTGATCGAGGGCAGGGAGTGGCGCCGGCCGATCTCGAAGTCGTTGGGGTCGTGAGCGGGGGTCACCTTGACGGCACCGGTGCCGAAGGCGGGGTCGACGTGCTCGTCGGCCACGATCGGGATCATGCGCCCGGTCAGCGGCAGCTCCACCTCGGTGCCGATGAGATGGCGGTAGCGCTCGTCGGCGGGGTGCACGGCGACGGCGGTGTCGCCGAGCATGGTCTCGGCGCGCGTCGTCGCCACGATGATGGCCGCCTCGCCGTCGCCGTATCGGATCGAGACGAGCTCGCCCTCGTCCTCACTGTGCTCGACCTCGATGTCGGACAGCGCGGTGAGGCAGCGGGGACACCAGTTGATGATGCGCTCGGCGCGGTAGATGAGCCCGTCGTCGAAGAGCCTCTTGAAGATCGTCTGAACGGCCTTGGAGAGGCCGGGGTCCATCGTGAAGCGCTCGCGCGACCAGTCGACGCCGTCGCCGAGCTTCTTCATCTGGCCCAGGATCCTGCCGCCGGACTCCTCCTTCCACTGCCAGACGCGCTCGACGAACGCCTCGCGGCCGAGGTCGTGGCGGGACAGGCCCTCCTTGGCGAGCTCGCGCTCGACGACGTTCTGCGTGGCGATGCCGGCGTGGTCCATGCCGGGGAGCCAGAGGGTGGCGTGGCCGCGCATGCGGGCGCGGCGGGTGAGGGCGTCTTGGATCGAGTGGTCCAAGGCGTGGCCGATGTGCAGCGAGCCGGTGACGTTGGGCGGCGGCAGCACCACGGAGTATGGCTCGCGCGCACCGCTCTGCTCAGCGCCGCCCGGTTCTACGCCCGCGGAACTCGCCTCGCCCGGATCGGCGGTGAAGTATCCCCGGGACACCCAGCGCTCGTAGCTCCGGGTCTCGACGTCGGCGGGAGCGTATTGGGTGGGCAGCTCTGGCATTGTCACGCTGCCCAATTCTAGGCCCTGTCCTCCAGCTCTCCGGCCCGCCGCGAGCGGGGGACGGCGAAGCGGGCAAGGCGACGCAGCGCTGAGACTAGGCGCTCTTCTCCCGGGGCGGGCGCTGCTGCTTGGCCGCGTTGAGCTGGTCGCGTGGGATGAGGGTGGGGTTGACGTGCTCCAGAACGGACTCGCGGTCGATGATGACCCGCGCGACGTCCTGCCTGCTCGGCACCTCGTACATCACCGAGAGCAGGACCTCCTCCATGATGGCCCGCAGGCCGCGGGCGCCGGTGCCGCGGAGGATGGCCTGGTCGGCGATGGCCTCAAGGGCGTCGGCCGCGAACTCCAGCTCGACGTTGTCGAGTTCGAAGAGGCGGCGGTATTGCTTGACCAGGGCGTTGCGGGGCTCGGTGAGGATCTGGATCAGGGCGTCGCGGTCGAGGTTGTGGACACTCGTGATGACGGGGAGGCGGCCGACGAACTCGGGGATCATGCCGAACTTGAGCAGGTCCTCCGGCATCACATCGGAGAAGATGTCCGAGGTGTCGATGTCGTCCTTAGAGTGGAGGATGGCGTTGAAGCCGATCCCCTTCTTGCCCACGCGCGACTCGATGATCTTTTCGAGGCCGGCGAAGGCACCGCCGCAGATGAACAGCACGTTGGTGGTGTCGATCTGGATGAACTCCTGGTGGGGGTGCTTGCGCCCGCCCTGCGGGGGGACACTCGCCGTGGTGCCCTCCAGGATTTTCAGCAGGGCCTGCTGCACGCCCTCGCCGGACACGTCACGGGTGATCGAGGGGTTCTCGCTCTTGCGGGCTATCTTGTCGACCTCGTCGATGTAGATAATCCCGGTCTCGGCCTTTTTGACGTCGTAGTCGGCGGCCTGAATGAGCTTGAGCAGGATGTTCTCGACGTCCTCGCCGACGTAGCCGGCCTCGGTGAGCGCGGTGGCGTCGGCGATGGCGAAGGGCACGTTGAGCATCTTCGCCAGGGTCTGCGCGAGCAGGGTCTTGCCGGAGCCGGTCGGCCCGAGGAGCAGGATGTTGGATTTGCCGAGTTCCAGGCCGTCGTCCCGACCGCGTTCGCCGGACTGCACCCTCTTGTAGTGGTTGTAGACGGCTACCGAGAGGGCCTTCTTCGCCTTGTCCTGGCCGATAACGTAGGCGTCCAGGAACTCGAAGATCTCCCGAGGCTTGGGCAGGCTGTCCCACTTGAGCTCTGAGGACTCGGAGAGCTCCTCTTCGATGATCTCGTTGCAGAGATCGATGCACTCGTCACAGATGTAAACGCCGGGTCCGGCGATGAGCTTTTTGACTTGCTTCTGGCTCTTCCCACAGAACGAGCACTTCAGCAGGTCTCCCCCGTCGCCGATGCGTGCCACCCGAGATACTCCTTTGCGTGGGACCGCCCTGCTTCCACGGCCGGTTCTTTTCGGGCTCCGGCGGATACCGGTCCGAAAAAGTCATCCCGCTCAGGTTTCGACGTTACCGTCTTCTGGGCCCTCAGTGAGCCCCCTGGCGGTGAGTCGCACCGGAACGTGCCCAAATGGGCACTGTTCCGGTGCGTTGTCCCCCGTTAGGAAGCTACGGCCGCGGCGCGCTTCTTCCGTGACGGGATGATGTCGTCGATCAGACCATATGCCTTGGCCTCGTCCGCGCTAAGGATCTTGTCGCGTTCGATGTCGCGGCGGACGTCGGCGGGCGTCTTACCGGAGTGCTTCGCGACGATCTCCTCCAGGAGCGCGCGCATCCTCAGGATCTCGCGCGCCTGGATCTCGATGTCGCTTCCCTGGCCTCCGCCCTCGGTGGAGGGCTGGTGGATCAGGACCCGGGCATT
The DNA here is from genome assembly GCF_900100605.1 of Sinosporangium album. Taxonomy (GTDB): domain Bacteria; phylum Actinomycetota; class Actinomycetes; order Streptosporangiales; family Streptosporangiaceae; genus Sinosporangium; species Sinosporangium album. The sequence goes on from NZ_FNCN01000057.1 coordinate 5,085, forward strand.
GGGCAGGGCCATGCGCTTGCCGGGCGTGCCACCGGCGAGCAGTACGGCTGCCGCCGAGGCCGCCTGTCCCAGGCACACCGTCTGGATGTCCGGCCGGACGAACTGCATCGTGTCGTAAATCGCCGTCATGGCGGTGAACGAGCCGCCCGGCGAGTTGATGTAGATGCTGATGTCGCGGTCGGGGTCCAGCGACTCAAGCGTCAGGAGCTGCGCCATGACGTCGTTCGCCGACGCGTCGTCGATCTGCACCCCGAGGAAGATGATGCGGTCCTCGAAGAGCTTGTTGTAGGGATTCATCTCCTTCACGCCGTACGTCGTGCGCTCGACGAACGAAGGGATGATGTAACGACCGTTGATGTCACCCGGCCGAATCAGGTCACTCACGTTAGGCCCCTTCACGAGACGGCGCCCTGCGAGGGCACCTGGCGAGCGCTGCGGACGACGTCGTCGATGAAGCCGTAATCCTTGGCCTCTTCGGCGGTGAACCAGCGGTCGCGGTCGGAGTCCTTCTCGATCTGCTCAAGGGGCTGACCGGTGTGGAACGCGATGCGCTCCGCCAGCGTCTTCTTCACATAGAGCATCTGCTCGGCCTGGATCGCGATATCCGCGGCCGTGCCCCCGATGCCGCCCGAGGGCTGATGCATCATGATGCGTGCGTGCGGCAGTGCGTAACGCTTGCCCGGTGCGCCTGCGCAGAGCAGGAACTGGCCCATGGATGCGGCCAGACCCATGGCGACCGTGCACACGTCGTTCGGCACGTATTCCATCATGTCGTAGATCGCCATACCGGCGGTGACGGAACCGCCGGGCGAGTTGATGTAGAGCCAGATGTCGCGGCTGGCGTCGTCGGCTGCGAGCAGCAGCAGTTCCGCACAGATTCGGTTGGCGATCTCATCGTTGACCTGAGTGCCCAGGACGATGATGCGCTCGCGCAGCAGCCGCTGGTAAAGCTGGTCCTCCAACCGGAACGGGGACCCGTTGTCACGGCCCCGCGAATCCGGGCCGAAGCCGGTCGGCTGGTAGAAGGTCGGCGGGCTGGTCACAGCGTCACCTTCCGATGCGTCGTAATCGATTGGCTTTGCTTGTGACCTTAACGCTCGTAGCCTACCGCTCATGCCGTGCTGGGCACACTTTTCGCTGACGGCGCATGCCGTATGGCATGGGGTGACCTATCACAAGCCCAGAACGTCCCATCTGTTCATCAACACGGGGGGACGAACAGTCACAATCCTCCCCAAGGCCGACAAAAAGTCGATGCCCCCTCGCACAGTGAAAGCGAGGGGGCATCGACGGCAGGCTTGTGACCGGATCAGGTCTCAGCGGTCGGTCTCGGAGGCCTCGGCGCCCTCGGCCTCGCCCTCCTCCTCGGCGGGACCGTTGATCTCGGTGTAGAGCGCCTTGACGTCGATCTCGGCGCCGGCGTCGTCGGTGACCTTGGCGGCGTCGCCGACCAGGCTCTTGGCCTTGTCGCGCACGATCTCGACCATCGCCAGCGTCAGCTGGTCGTTGTCGGCGAGGTGCTGGGCCAAGGTGTTCGGGGCGACGCCGAGCTGCATGGCGCGACGGACCACGAAGTTGGTCAGCTCCTGCTCAGTGACGCCGACGTCCTGCTGCTTGACGATCTTGTCGAGCACGAAGCCGGTCTTGAGCGCCTTGGCGGAGGTGGCCTCGAACTCGGCGAAACGCTCTTCCTCAGTCGTCTGGTAGAGGCGGAAGAACGCCTCCCGGCTGAGGCCGCTGTCGGCGATCTGGTGCTCAAGGTTGTGCTTGCGCGAGTTGATCTCGGTGTCGAGCGCGCTGGCGGGGAGCGGAATGTCGATCTTGTCGAGCAGCGTGTCGAGCGCCTTCTCGCGGATCTCGACGAGCTGGTCGATGATCTTGTTGCGGCGGGCCTGCTCGTGGATGCTCGCCCGGAGCTCCTCCAGCGAGTCGAACTCGCTGGCCATGCCGGCGAACTCGTCGTCGAGCTCGGGGAGGACCTTCTCCTTCACCGACTTGACGTTGATGATCACGTCAGCCGCCTGGCCCGCGTGCTCCCCACCGACGAGGCTGGTGGCGAAACGCCGCTCCTCGTCGGCGCCCATGCCCTCAAGCGTGTCGTCGAGACCCTGCAGCACCGAGCCCGCGCCCACCTCGTAGGACACGTCGGCGGCCTGCTGCTCCTCGATGTTCTCGCCGTCGATCTCGGCGCGGAGGTCCATGACGACGAAGTCGCCCTTGGCCGCGGGGCGCTCGACGCCGGCCAGGGTGGCGAAGCGCTGGCGAAGGGTGTCGAGCTGAGCGTCGACGTCCTCGTCGGACACGACGGCGGCGGCGACGGTGATCTCCTGGCCCTCGTAGTCGGGGACCTCGAAGTTGGGCCGGATGTCGACCTCGGCGGTGAACTCGACCTGCTCACCGTCGTCGAGCCTGGTGACCTCGATCTCCGGCTGGCTCACCGGGAAGATCTCGCTCTCGTCGACGGCCTGGCCGTAGAGCTTGGGCACCGCGTCGTTCAGGGTCTCCTCAAGGACCACCGCACGGCCGAAGCGCTGCTCGATGATCCGGGCCGGCACCTTGCCAGGACGGAACCCAGGCACGCGGACCTGCTGCGCGACCTTCTTGTACGCCGCCTGCAGGCTCGGGCCGAGCTCTTCGAACGGCACCTCGACAGTGAGCTTCACCCGGGTCGGGCTGAGCTCCTCGACAGCGGTCTTCACGGGGTGGTCTCCTTGATCAAGCATCGAGTGGTGCGGGCGCGTCAAATGCGATGACGGCTCACGCGACACGCTCGCGCACCGCGCCCACATGGGCGGCACCGAGCAGTGGCACGCAGGCATGATGCGATACGGCGGGTGTTCAGCGCCGCCTGCCAGTCTAGGGCAGACGCGCACCCCCGAGCGACGGCGCGGCCTCAGATCTCTTTCATGATCTTGTTGAGGATGTCCACGGTCTCATCAGGAGTCGTGCTCACCGCACAAAGGCGCTCCATGATCTCACCATAGCGGTCGACGTCTTCCCTCTTGTCAAGGTAGAGGGCGCTCGCCAGTTGCTCAACGTAGACGACATCGGGGAGCTCCGCGTCCTGAAAGCGCAGAATGCTGAAGGCCCCGCCTTCGGCACTGTGGCCTCCGAAGCTGAACGGCATGACCTGGATGGTGATGTTGGGGCGGCGCATGAGCTCCATGAGGTGCTCCAGCTGCGACTGCATCACCTCGACGCCGCCGATCGGCCGGCGCAGCGCCGCCTCGTCGATGACGGCCCAGAAGATGGGGCCCTCCCTGCGGTCGAGCACCGCGTGGCGCTGCATCCGGAGCTCGACACGGCGGGCGATCTCCTCGGCGCCGAGCCCCGCGGCCCCGGCCGTGATGACCGCTCTGGCGTATTCCTGCGTCTGGAGCAGCCCGGGCACGAACTGCACCTCGTAGGTGCGGATGCGCTGCGCCGCCTCCTCAAGGCCTACATATGCCTGAAACCAGGACGGAAGCAGGTCGCTGAACCTGTGCCACCACCCGGGCTCATTCGCCCTGAGCACAAGGTCCATGACGGCCGACCGCGCCTCATCGCTGTCCACGCCGTACAGCGTGAGCAGGTCGGCGACGTCGCGCTCCTTGAACCCGACCCTCCCCAGCTCCATTCGGCTGATCTTGGATTCGGACCCTCTGATCAGGTGTCCCGCGTCCTCACGTGAGATGCCCTTACTCTCGCGGAGGCGGCGGAGTTGGGAACCCAGGAGTATGCGCAGCGCCGTGGGCCCAGAGCCCTGCTGGATCTGCGACACGCTAACTCCTCCTATGCCCGGGATGGCCCTCAGGCCTTGGCCAGCGCACACAGTGTCACCACTTCCGGCCTGTATAGCAAGGTCTCAACCAGGTGTCCGATTCGCCAACTTCCACGTCACCGCTCATGCGGCTGCACCATGCAACTGCACGTGCATTTGGGTCTTGCAGCAGACGATCCAGTGACCCATGATGGCCTAGTGCATAGTGGGCCAATGGTGCACTAAATCGTAAATCCGGCAAGTCTCGGAGGTATCGGCAGGATGGTCGAGGAGCCAGTGGCCGCCGCCGACTGCCTGCAGGTAACCCGCCGCCTGGGATTCGACAACCTGCTCACGGCCGAACGCCCGGACACGACCACCTGCCCTCTGCCACCGCAGGCCGACTCGGTGAAGACCGCTCGCGATGTAACCCGCTCCACCCTAGACCAGTGGGGGCTTTCGGAACTCGGCGACGACGCGGTCCTGGTCGTATCGGAACTCGTCACCAACGCCGTCCGCTACGCCCTGTATCCCTCCGTGTTCAGCAACGGGCACCGCCGCGACGACCATCCGATCACGCTGATGCTCCTTCGCTACGCGCCGCACGTTCTGCTCGCCGTCTCCGATCCGAGCGACGAGGCGCCCACCCCCAAGGAGCCGGACTTCATCTCGGAGAACGGCCGCGGCCTCTACATAGTCGAGACATACAGCCAGTGCTGGGGCTGGGACCACCTCGACCGCGGCGGCAAGGCCGTCTGGGCGCTTTTCAGAACCGGCTCCTGACCGGGCCCCTCACCCGCGGACGCGCATAACCCTGCGTACGGCCCGCCCGCGCACATAACCCCGCGGGCCGTGAAACCGGCCGGGCCGCGCGATCAACCGGACAATCAAACAAACCGGACAGTGAAACGCGTCTGCCGGAAAACCGCAACCCTAAATCAGTCAAATCGGTCAGACCGCAACACGCGTCGGCCGATGAAAAGCGCCGGGGGCAAGGGGACAGATACGAAGAGCTGCGCCGAGGAGTGGACGAGCAGGGATCGCCAGACGACATCCACCGGTCGCGAAAGGGTCCCGCCCTCTCGCGACCCGCACCCTCCATCGCGACAGGTGCGGGAGCGACCGCGCTTAACCTGCGGTCGGACCGGTCGGGGCGGCGGGATTTGAACCCACGACTTCTTGCACCCAAAGCAAGCGCGCTACCAAGCTGCGCCACGCCCCGCGGCGTCCGTGCGCAAACGCCCCGGATCTCCGGTACGCTTACGCCCTGACGACCGGATGCAGTCTAGACCAGACCGCGCCCGGCTCGCGCGGACGTAGCTCAATGGTAGAGCCCCAGTCTTCCAAACTGGCTACGCGGGTTCGATTCCCGTCGTCCGCTCAAATGACGAAAGGCCAGGTCATCCCGGTTCGGGGGCCTGGCCTTCCGTGTCTCTCCCCCACCCGAGTCCGTGATGGTTCCGATATACGCGCGGGTGTGTCTGTGGGTGTGTCGCCGCCGGTCCCGCCCTCCTGCGGGGAACATCCGGCTCCTCTGTCCGGTTGCCGTGGACAAGCGTGGACAAGGAGGACGAGATGGCTGACTATGGGCGAGCCCCGGAATTCGGATACTTCCTGGTGCCCAACGCCGATGATCCGCTGCTTGAGACGGCGAAGCTGGTGGACTCGCTGGGGTTGGACCTCATCGGTGTCCAGGACCACCCCTACCAGCGGCGCTATGTGGACACCTGGACGCTGCTGAGCATGGTGGCGGCGGTGACAGAGCGGGTGAAGGTGTTCCCCGACGTCGCGAGTCTGCCGCTCCGCCCGCCGGCGGTCCTGGCCAAGGCCGCGGCGAGCCTGGACGTGCTGAGCGGGGGACGGGCCGAGCTCGGCCTGGGAGCGGGGGCCTTCTGGGAGGCGATCGAGGCGTTCGGGGGCGTTCGCCGTACGCCCAAGGAGGCCATGGACGCGCTGGAGGAGGCCGTCGCGGTCATCAGGCAGGTGTGGAGCGGAGGCTCGGGCCTGCGGTTCGACGGTGAGCACTACACGCTCAGCGGGGCGAAGGCCGGGCCGGTGCCGGCGCATGACATGGGCATCTGGCTGGGGGTGAAGGGACCGCGCGGGCTGGCCCTCCTGGGGAGGAGCGCCGACGGCTGGGTGCCTTCGTCCTCGTGGGCTCCGCCGGAGCGCCTGCCCGAGCTGAACGCGCGCATCGACGAGGCCGCGGCCGGGGCTGGGCGGGACCCCGCGGCGATCCGCAGGCTGTACAACGTCAACGGCGTGATCACCGGCGGCTCATCGGACGGTTTCCTGCGCGGCCCCGTCGACCAGTGGGTGGACGAGCTGACCGACCTGGTCGTGGCTTACGGGATGGACACCTTCGTGCTGTGGCCGGAGGGCGACCAGCACGAGCAGTTGAAGGTGTTCGCCGCCGAGGTGGTCCCCGCCGTCCGCGAGCAGGTCCAGCGGGAACGCGAGGGCTGATCAAGAGCGCGTCGCCCCGGAAGCGTCCGGTCCCGAGCGCGGGAAACGGTGACAGCCTTACGGCGGGAGCCGCAGACTGGCCCTGTGCTGGCGGCCCGGCCGGACTCGCGGCCGTCGGGGAGACACCCGATCTGATCGTGGGGTGCACGGGCGGCGGGTCGAACTTCGCCGGGCTGGGCTTCCCGTTCCTGCGCGAGAAGCTGGCGGGCCGGATGAACCCGGTGGTCAGGGCCGCAGGAACGCATCGACGAGGCACTGGCGAAGATCCCCGCCATCTGAGCGACACGCCCTGCCGGCGGTCGCCGTACCGAGCGATCCCTGCCGAGCCGCATCGCGCCGAGCTGCATCGCGCCGAGCCGGGAGCGTGTGGGTTGGTGCGGCGATCGCTGGGCAGGTTTGCAGCTATGGCCGAGGAAGAGTTTGACGTCATCGTTCTTGGGATGGGTCCAGGCGGCGAGGACGCGGCGGGGCGGCTGGCGGAGGCCGGTCTACGCGTGGCGGCCGTCGAGTCCGGGCTGGTCGGTGGAGAGTGCCCCTACTGGGGGTGCATCCCCTCCAAAATGATGGTTCGGGCGGCCGACCTGCTCGCCGAGGGCCGCAGGATTCCCGGCATCGCAGGTGATTCCATCGTCTCGCCGAACTGGTCGTGGGTGGCCGAGCGCATCAGGGACACCACCGACGACTGGGACGACAAGGCCGCGGCCGGCCGGTTCACCGACAGGGGAGGCCATCTCGTCCGAGGCTTCGGCCGTATCACGGCGCCCGGTGAGGTGACCGTGGCGGACCGGGTGCTCAAGGCACGCAAAGGCATTGTGATCGCCACGGGCTCGCAGGCGTCAGTGCCGCCGGTCGAGGGGTTGGCGGCGACGCCGTACTGGACGAACCACGAGGCCATCGAGACCGACGTGCTGCCCGAGTCGCTGGTGGTGCTGGGCGGCGGGGCGATCGGCGCCGAGCTGGCGCAGGTGTTCGCGCGGTTCGGCTCGCGCGTGACCGTGGTGGAGGCCATGGACCGGCTTCTCACGGTCGAGGAGCCGGAGGCGGGCGAGCTGATCGAGCGGGTGTTCGCCGACGACGGCATCGAGGTACGGCTGAACGCCAAGGCCGAGCGGGTCTCGCACGGCGACCGGGGCTTCGCGGTGGAGCTGGGCGACGGTTCCCGGGCGACGGGTGATCGCCTGCTGGTCGCGACGGGCAGGCGGTGCGACCTGGCCGCGCTCGGGGTCGGCGCGGTGGGGCTCGACGAATCCGCGAAGTTCATCGAGACCGACGGGCGGATGCGCGCCGCGGAGGGGGTCTGGGCCCTCGGGGACGTGACGGGCAAGGGGGCGTTCACGCACGTGTCGATGTACCAGGCGGACATCGTGGTGCGCGACCTGCTGGGCGAGCCCGTCCACGAGGCGGAATACCAGGCGGTGCCCCGCGTCACGTTCACCGACCCGGAGATCGGAGCGGTCGGCCTGACGGAGGCCAAGGCGCGGGAACGGGGGCTTCCCGTGCGTACGGCGAGCACCCTCATCCCGTCCTCGTCCCGAGGCTGGATTCACAAGGCGGGCAACGAGGGGTTCATCAAGCTGGTCGCAGACGGCGACATCCTGGTCGGCGCGACGAGCGCCGGGCCGAACGGCGGAGAGGTCCTCAGCATGTTGACGCTGGCCGTGCAAGAGCGGGTCACGATCAACCGGCTGAAGCACATGATCTACGCCTTCCCGACGTTCCACCGAGCCGTCGAGGCGGCACTCAAGGGGCTGTGAACGAGCCGGACACCGCCTGTCCCCCGACGATCGCGTGATCGCCGGGGGCTTCCCACCGGGTAGAGCAGGTGCTCAAAGCCCGCAGGCCGCCGGTTCTAGCGGGCGTTGGGCCTCTTGCCGTGGTTGGCCTTTTTCTTCTTCCTCGCCTTGCTCTTACGCGCACGCTTCGCCATGGGCTTCTCCTCGCGCCGTGGGCAATGGTTGCCATCCAACGTTGCCGTCCCAACCTGCCGTGGCGATGCCGTACGGCACAAGCCCTGGAGGGTGAGTAATCGATCAAGTGGCGGCCTTTCCGCCTCCTCGGCGATCTCGTCGATCACGAAATGATCACTAGTTCATCGCAAGTTGAAGTCGCAAAAGTCGGATTTTGCTACTAGCATCCCTTTGGTCCCGGCTGTCACAGCAGGTGACACCGCCTAATCCCGGGCGCCTCGCCCGGGAACCGGGGACCCAACCAGCACTTGGGGTGAATCCACGGCACACCCACCGTGGTAGGGCCACTCCGCCCGAACCCGTCAGCTAACCCGGTCGGCAGGAGGAGAGGAGAACACGTGGCGGCCCAGTCCACCACGTTCCGCCGCCATGCCATCGCCGCCGCCACCGCGGCCACCGCCATGGCCTTCACACTCAGTACGGCTATCGCCCCCGCGAACGCCGCCCCCAAACCCACCGAGTCCGGGCTGCGCGCGGAGCTCAAAAAGGCCCAGGAACGGGCCGACACCCTCATCAAGGAGTACAACGCCAAGCGGGTGTCCCTCGCCGAGGCCCGCGCGGCGGAGGAGACCGCCCTGCAGAGCCTCACCGAGGCGCAGGCCGCCTACGACGTGGCCGCGAGCCGGGTCGCCCGGATCGTGCAGCTCCGCTACCAGGCGGGAAGCAGCGGCCTCATGGGGCTGGTCACGGCACCGGACTTCGGCGGCGCCGCGGTGATGGAGCAGATCGCGGCCGAAGAGGCCGCCGATTTCAGCGGATACGCCGCGGCGCGGGACCGGCGGCGGACAGCGACCGAGACGGCCGCCACCATCACCGCACGCATCAAGGCCGAAACGGCCGAGGTCGACAAGCAGCGCGAGGAGGCGCTCGACCTGATCGACGACATCGAGAAGAAGCTCGACCAGCTCGTCCCCGAAGGGCCGGGCCGCCGCGCCGACGGGAGCTGGGTGCCGCAACTGCCCACCGGATCGGACAACGTCACCGCGCGCACCCGGACGATGCGGGACCAGATCACGCGCCGCTTCGACCTGGGCTACGACGTGGGCTGCTATCGCGTCGACACCTCGGGTGAACACCCCCTCGGGCGCGCGTGCGACTTCATGCTCAGCTCCGGCGGCGCGATGCCCTCAGCCGAGCAGGCCGCCCTGGGCGACGAGATGGCGACCTGGGTGATCAAGAACGGCAAGAAGCTCGGCCTGAAGTATGTGATCTACAAGCAGAGGATCTACAACATGAGCTACCCCGGCTGGCGGGCCATGAACGACCGGGGCAGCACCACCGAGAACCACTACGACCACGTGCACATCTCCATGCATTAGACGCGGCCGTCCGGCGCGGCCTCGCCGCGCCGGACGGCGGGCGTCAGTCCTGCGCCATGCCCGCGGCCTGGAGGGCGTCCTTCAGTCTGCGCTCGGCCTCGTTGCTGAGACTGGTCCTGATGAGCTTCCCGCCGTACGGCGCGACGGCCTCGATGACCTTGTCCCGCGTGCCGCTGACCACGAGCACGAACAGCGCCGCCCCGCCGGGCTTCAGGTGCTCGCCGAGTTCGCGCATGAACTTGTCGTCCACCCCGACGTCGGTCATGGCTCCGGCGGCCGCGCCCGTCGCCGCGCCGACGGCCATGCCGAGGAGCGGCATGAAGAAGATCAGGCCGATCAGGCCGCCCCAGAGCGCTCCCCCTGCGGCTCCGAGTCCGACGGTGCTCCGCGACTGGTGGAGTTTGATCTTGCCGTTCTCGGTGCGTTCAGCCACCACGAGGTCGGCGAGCTCGATGAGGTGCTCCTTCTGGAGTTCCAGGAGCTTGTCGCGTACCCGTTCGGCGGCGGGCAGATCGTTGTAGGCGACAGCGAATAGATTGGCCATGAAATCCCCCGAGTTTCACGTACCGGCTGTGTTTCGCCTTATTCCTCCCCATCCGGGGTGTGCCCAACCTCAGCGGACCGCCCGTAGGGCGGAGACCACCGTGTTGACATCCCGCCAGCGCTTGCTCTTCGACTCGGGGATCGTGGCGAAGACCAGCGCCGGCTTGGCCTTGGCCGTACGCACCACCAGCACCGCGGCCATGGCCGTGCGCTTCTTGCCCTTGACCTTGTACTTCACGCGGTAGGCCAGCAGCCAGCCCTTCTTCTTGTACGGCTGGGACGCCACCCAGGAGATCTTGCCTCCCTTCGGGTGGTGCTTGAGCGACCAGCGCGCGGCCAGCAGCGCCGTGTCCCGCGGCTTGGCCTGGACGGCCACCGGCATCGGGAGGCTCACCAGCATCGCCCCCCGCAGCTTGGGCTGCACCTGGCGCGAGCCGTACGGCTTGGCCTTGGCGACCTTCCACGGCTTGCCGAACCTCGGCAGCACCACACCCGACCGCCGGTCGGTGATCCGCTTCTTGACTCGCAGCGGCTTGCCGGAGAGCTTCTTCAGCTTGACCGTGCGTTTCGGCAGATTCGGCACGCGTTTGTCGGCCAGGGCCGCTCTGAGCGCCCGCCTCTCCGGCGTAGGAGTGGGAGTGGGAGTGGGAGTGACCGCCGGGCTCGCCGTGCCCGGCGGCACCACCCCGGGCACCCCCACCGGCGAGGTGCCCGCAGGCGACGCCGTACCGGGAGGGGCCGTCGACGGCGCGGCGACATGGCGGCCAGCGGGCCGGTCACGCAGCGTGAAGACCACGACCGCCGCGATCACCACCGCGGCGGCCAGGGCCACCACCCCCACAATCCTGTAGATCACCCGCATCGGCAGGTCACCGACGCGGGACAGGGGTTTGCGCCGCGCCGGCGCTGGCGGCGGGGGCTGCGGCTCATCTGTGATCTTGGGGATCGGCGTGGTCTCAGCCTCCGCCGTCACATACGTCGGCACCTCGCTCGCCTCACGAGCCTCTTTGTTCTCACCCACCCCATCGAGCACGTTGGGGAGCGTACGGGAAATCACATGGTTCCGTAGGGTTTCATAGTCACACTTCGGGAACATGTGGATTCGTTTTGGCGCGCTCCAAAAGTCCGTGACGTGGTGATTCTTTCCTACGTGCTCAGGTACGCCTCAGCGGCCCGCTCGGCGCCGCATGACCTTCATCACCCTCCGTGATCCACGGCGCCTCCGCGGCGACCGTGCACGACCCCGGCTCGATCTCCGTGAACCCCGCGTCCCGCACCACGGGCCCGCCGCCGGCGAGCAGTTTCTCCCAGCCGCTCGGCGTCGCCGTGCGTACGGCACAGCGCAGCCCGGCCGCCCTCCACGCCTCCCGCCCCGCCGCACCCGACGCCCACCACGCCAATTGCGCGGCGTGCCCCACCTGCGCCATCGCCTTGCCCGCCGACATGGTGATCGCTGGATTCAGCCACAGCACGACCCCGTCCGCCGCCGGCCCGGGAGACTCGACGTCCTCCAGCTCTGTTCCTTTCACCTGAAGCCTCGCCAGGTCGCGAGGCCAGTCGTCCAGCGGAACCGGCGGATGCACCCTCACCTCCGCACCCTCCACCTCGACCGTGATCCCGGGCAGCTCCAACACCCTTCGCCACTCGGCGCCCCGGGCCCGCCGTACGACCTTCCTGATGCCCGTGCGCTCCCACACACCCACGGCGGAGCCCCACTCCCCCGCCTCGCCACTGCGCGGAGGTCACGTCCAGCGGAGTGGTGTAAGAGCTGATCTCCGCGTGATCCTTCCAGCAGGTTAAGCGGTAAGCGTCTGCGGGAGCGGATACTGAGCGGCCGTGTCGCCGCCGACAACCCGCAGGCGGGCCTTGGCCAGGATGTCCAGCCCCATGTAGCGCCGCCCCTCGATCCACTCGTCGGTCTGCTCGGCCAGAACCGCACCCACCAGACGCACGACCGCAGCACGGTCCGGGAAGATGCCCACCACATCGGTGCGGCGCCTGATCTCCTTGTTCAGCCGCTCCTGAGGATTGTTGGACCAGATCTGCCGCCAGGTCTCACGGGGAAAAGC
>NZ_FNCN01000040.1 GCF_900100605.1 Sinosporangium album
TCGACTGTTCCGGCTCTGGTGTCCCATTCACGTGGCCGGTAGCCGTTGCGGTGGTTGACGCGGTCGTCGCTGCGCTCGCCGTAGCCGGCGCCGCACAGGGTGTCGGCCTCGGCCGACATCAACGCGTCGGCCATGGTCTTCACCATGGATCGCAACATGTCGGGGTCGCCGGTCTCGATCTGCTTCGCCAGCCAGGCGGCAGGGTTCACACTGTTGTTCGCGGCCATCGCCTGTTCTCCTTCGATCATGGTTTCAGCAACCTGAAGGATCACGCGATGGCCGTGTTCATTTCACGGTCGCCACGCTTGTGGCCAGGTCAAACTCGTACACCACTTCCGTGGACGCAACCCGTTGAGCATTTCTTGGCATGCGGCCTCGGCACCAGGGTGACCGAGATGGGTCAAGGTCGGGACCTTCATCTGCCCATGCCGCACCTCCGGCCAGCCGTCATGCCTGATCGGACGAGACTTCGTCTCACTAGGGAGCCGTCGAAACAGCTCCTCTTGAGCGCGCAGCTGGTCCAAAGCACTCTCTTTGTCACCTCTGGCGGCACTGATCTGAGCCAGCGTGCCGACGGCTTCCGCAGCAGCCGGAAGCGCACGCCCGTCCGCGACCCGAAGCGCGGCACGTGCATGCTCGGTGACAACCTGCGGGTTCCTTTCGCCGAGCGCTTGGTTTGCCTGGAAAGCATGAACGGCACTGATCATCTGCGGGTCGCCCGTCTGCTCGGCGGCACGGCGAGCTGTCTCCCACCACAGGCACACCTCCAGGGTCCTGCCTGTGCACGTGTTCCGCGTATGGGCGAGCAAGAATGTGAGCCGCGCGTTCAGACGCGCCCACCCGAGCGCCTCATAGGGCGGCGCGCCTGCGGCAGGGCCCTGTATGGCCGCGAGATCTGCGGCGATCTGCGAAGCAAGGTCTGGGAGTTCAGCCATCGGGTAGTTCTTGGCGTACTCCCATACCCTCCCTTCCCAGTCGGCCAGGCGGGTGGCGCCAAGCCGCGAGTCGATCAGTTCCCGCAAAGGGGTCAAAGAGTCTCCGAAGGCGGTCCCCATGGCCAAGCCGGCGCCGCCAGCCAGAATCTTGCGTCGTATCTCGTCCATGCCACCAGCATTCCCCGTTGGATCCGCTTCTGATATGTCACCGTCGTTGACATTCATGTTTGAACGCCTGATTTTCTGCCAGCCGACGAGGATCGCCCCTTGAGCGCGGAAAAGCTGCTCCAAAGGCTCGACACTCTCCTGCGGCAGGCGCCGCTGAGCACATTCGATCTTGCTGACTAAGCTCAAGCTCGTGTGGAGATGCGCCGCGACCTGCTTCAACGTGAGTTTGTTAGCTTCTCGAAGCACCTTGATTTGCGCTCCAAGCAGGTCCCAACCAGCTTGCTCGCTCGGGCTAGCACCTGGAATCCCAGCCACACGACCTCCTTGGACACGGTTGGACAACCGGATGTGTCCAACTATTGGCCTTCTACTGTCACCGACCATCACACATCATTACCTGGTGACCAGGGAGCTCCACCCCCCTGATTATGGGCGTACAGCACGGCCAATCGGCATCCACCGAAAAGAAAGCTCCGAAAACAATTCGGACCCGCGAGATGAAAGCGACTCACCCCACGGGCCTTTGACCGGACGCCAGACACAAGGAAGTCCGATCCTTAAGACCATTGCACCCGCTATGCATCCCCGAACTGCGACGCCGAATCAGTGATCGCCCTCACCCACAGGTCGGGCTGCCGAGCGACTACGTGAAAAACTCGCCCACTCGGCTTTCCCGCCGTCGTGCACGAAGGCCATCACCTCGCCGTACTGAGCCTCGACTTCTTCGACGCGATCAGGCCGCCGCTGCTATGGAGATGGGCGTGCAGGGACCATCCCCGCGTGCGCGGGGGCGATCCGGCCATACGGTCTGTCCCCGCGGGACCATCCCCGCGTGCGCGGGGGCGATGGTGCGTTGAACTGGGGAAACACAGTCCCTGGCGGACCATCCCCGCGTGCGCGGGGGCGATGCTCAGAACCTCGCCGTGTGGTGAGGCCCTTCGGGACCATCCCCGCGTGCGCGGGGGCGATTTTCTTCCTTAGTGCAGTGCGGGGCCTGGAACAGGACCATCCCCGCGTGCGCGGGGGCGATCGGACGGGGACCCGGCCCGGGGCCGGTTACAGGGGACCATCCCCGCGTGCGCGGGGGCGATCGCGGATTGGCACCGCAGAGGAGTGTGATCGGCGGACCATCCCCGCGTGCGCGGGGGCGATTTGCCGATGGGGGCCAGGTGCTCGTCGGAGCCCGGACCATCCCCGCGTGCGCGGGGGCGATCGCCCTCCCTGACCTCATGGCGCTCTATCCCACCCGTGGGACACTAGATATCCCGACCGACAATCCCTGGAAGCCATAGCCGCAGCATGAGATCCACAAGCCATTCCGAACCGAATGAAAAACAGCTCCCGGCGTAGAAGAGACCCAGGTCAGCGAGTGTCGGCCCCGCGCACGCGGGGATGGCCCCCTGCGGTCATCGTTGTTGAGCGTGATCTCCGCGTCGGCCCCGCGCACGCGGGGATGGCCCGAGGAGATGACACCGCCCCGGGAGATCCTGGCGGTCGGCCCCGCGCACGCGGGGATGGCCCCATGGTGCCTGCCTCGGGGATCCAGGGCCAGGCGTCGGCCCCGCGCACGCGGGGATGGTCCGAGCGGCAAGAAGGGCGGTCGGAAGTGACCGCTGTCGGCCCCGCGCACGCGGGGATGGTCCTGGATCGCCGAACATTCCTCGCCGCCACCTCGGGTCGGCCTCGCGCGCGCGGGGATGGTCCGTCCGTCTGGATCTCGACCCGCACCCACTGCACGTCGGCCCCGCACACGCGGGGATGGTCCGGCGGGTGCGGCGGCGTCGAGGGTCGATTCCGTGAGAGCGCTGAGGCTTGCAGATGCCCGTTGCGCTTCTCCGATCATGGTGGCGTTGAAGCCGGATTCGACGGATTGAAGCGGGACAGAACCGGTTCTGTCCAGCGCAGCGGGCTGGCCTCGGGGATCTCGACGACACCGGTGACGGTGAACTCGACTGACCGTTCGGCGCCGCACGCGGGATTCCAGTCGGTGCGGGCGGTGCCGGTGAGTTGCAGGGTGGCGCCTGTGCGCCAGTCGGGGAACAGTAGCCCGGCCTTGGGCTGGACTTCCAGGTTGCCAAGGGTGTTGAACATGGCGTTGCCGACGTAGTCGGGCCAGCGCACGACGGTCGGTGACAGCACCTCGACGAAGCCGGGGTTGCCGCCGCGGTGGGAGGCGTCGGCGTTGCCGTCGAGGTCGGCGGTGGCGATGAAGAACGTGTCGGCGGCGGCTATCAGCCGCCGTTGGCCGTCCGTCAGGGCATGGGATCGCATGGGCTCGGCGGGCGTGGTTGGTTCCCACCGAGGTTCACGCTTCTGGATGTACTTGGGGCAGTTGGAGTAGACCTGGTCGAGTGAGACGCGCAGGGCATGTCCGAGGGGGACGGCGTGGCCGTTCATCCGCATTCGGCGGTGGCGGGCCGGTTCGATCGCGAGCAGGCCGACCGCTGCGGGTTCGGCGAGCCGATCGCGCAGGGGGTCGCCCCACACCGCTCGTCCGTCGATCGTGATGGTGCGGGCGTCCTCGGCGTATAGGAACCCCGGCTGCCCGGTGAGCAGCGTCGCCCACATCCGCCCGTCGGTGTCTGCGGCGCCGAGCACCACCATCGGCTGCTGGGCGAGGAATTTGCGTGCCGCTTCGGGGATTTCCGCGCGGATGGCGCGGGAGGAGACCTTTCCCTGGTCGAGCAGGCCCGCGTGCCGCTGGGCAGCTCGTTCACCCTCGTGGTAGACGTCGACCGCCACAGCGGCCTCTTTTCGTCGGGTCGTCGGGTCGTCGGGATGAGAAGAATTAGAAGAAACCGCAGGTCGGAGCGGCTCCGTTAGGGGCGGGCTCGGTGTCGGCGCCGGTCGCTGCGTAGATCTCCAGGCGGATCCCGTCAGGGTCGGTGAAAAAGATCCCTCCGGAGGAGGCGCCCTCACTGTGCGGGACGACGCCGTCGTAGGCGAACTCGGCGGAAAGGTCGCGCAGAAGGTGTTCGGCGGCCTTCACGTCGTCGATCGACTCGACCTGGAACGACAGGTGGTGCAGGCCCGCCGAGGTGGTCGAATAGGCGGTGCAGCTCTGCTGCCACAGGGTGAGCACCAGCTGCCCTTCCCGTCCCAGGAACGCCCAGCGGCGCCCCTCCTCTTTGCCTTCGGCCTGCACCTCGAGGCCAAAGACCCGCAGGTAGAAGGGCAGCGACCGGCTCAGATCGGTCACGTTCAGCCCCACGTGCCCCGTCTGCAGGGACTTAATGGCGACCGTTTCCATGACGCACTCGCTAACCCGGGCTGTCACGCCCGATTGTCGATCTAACTGTCTATTCCAAGATAGAAGGTTAGACAATCGTCGTCAACCGGCAAAACCTCGATAGGCGGTAGACTCGGGACATGGAGTCCAGGGATGCATCACACCCGCAAGGAGCCACGGACCCCCGTCCACTCATCGGCGAACCGCTGTCCCTGGACCTGCTCAACACCCGGTGGGTCATCGACGGCATCGGCCATGACCTGCTCGACTCCACCGATGGCTTGGCTGTCTGGCTACGCTCGGCCGGCCTCCACGACCGGACGGTGGTCGACCGGGCGACTCTCGACGCCCTCCGGGAGACCCGCGAGACCCTGCTGGCGCTCGTGGACGACGCCTCGTCACCGAGAGCCGCCGACGCCCTCAACCGCCTTCTCGCGCACGGCGCACTGCGCTACCGCCTCGGGCCTGGCGGCCCGGAGACGCATTCGGAGACCGATGACCCCGCCTGGTTGGCGGCCTGGCTGGCCGCAGCCGACTATCTGCGGCTTCTAGCCGACAGGCCCGGCCGCATCAAGGCCTGCGCACACCCCGACTGCGTGCTGCACTTCCACGACACGACCAAGAACGGCACCCGACGCTGGTGCTCCATGGCCATCTGCGGCAACCGGAGCAAGGCCGCCCGCCACTACGAGCGCACGAAGACCCGGCATTGATCACATCGCAAGGCTCATGGGAGGGGGCGATGGGACAGTCGGTCTCGATCCCCCGTAGAGGCACTCCGAAACGATCGAAGATCGGAAAGGTCAACCTCTACTGGTTGCGGTAGAGCACGCCATGTAACCCGCCGATCATTGCCCGAACCCGTGGCCCGGAATCTCACAGTTCTGCCGTGAGCGCTAACTGCCGTGAGCACTACTGCCGTGGACGCCGTTGCCATGGATCGGGCTCCGCTTGTCAATGCCGAAATCCGGCGACGATCTCGTAGATTGCTGCTTTGTCCAGCGGGTCGGCATTTCGGAGTACGCGGCGCAGGTCCCCGAGAGCGGCTGTCATGGCAGTGATCTCCTCCCCTGCGAGTTTCTTGGGCGGCTCCTCCCTTGCCGGGTCCGTAGCGGCAAGGGAGGGCTCGTTACCTTTGTTGACTCCGCCCCCTCGTCCAACAGTCGTCGAGGGCGGTGGAAGGGCGAAGACGCAGCTCACACTGGTGATGGCAGCACCGGCATCGCGCTACAGCCCCAGGGTGGCGGCGGTCCGCTCGTAGATCGCAAGGGCCAGGGCCGGGTCCACGGCTCGGGGGGAGGGCTCGGAGGGCGCCGCGTTGGTGAAGAAGCCTCCGCTGGGTTCCGGTGCAGGTGTGGCGGTCGCGAGGTGGACGATGGTGCGTACCCCTTCGTCGGGTGTGATGGAGAACGGGCGGAACAGTGGAGCCGTCAGCCGCATGAGGCCCCCGGCGTTGGTGTTTATGCCCGTCCCCTTCACCATGCCGGGGTCGGCGTTGTACACCTTCACTCCTTGGGGAAGCCGCCGGGCGAGTTCCTTGGATGCCAGGAGGGACAGCAGCTTGCTCGTCGCGTAGACGTGTATCTGTGAGTAGAAGCGCTTGCGCCAGGACGTGCCGAGAACGTCGGGGTCGTGCACGTCGAGCTTCCCGCGTTTCTCTAGGAAACTGGACAGATTGATGATCCGGGCCTCGGGAGTGAACATTCCGGCCTTCAGCAGCGCATGGGTCAGGAGGAACGGAGCATGGTGGTTGACCGCGTAGGTCCGTTCAGCGCCGTCCGGGGTCTCCGCGTAACGGGGGAAGGCGGCTCCCGCGTTGTTGACGAGCACATCGACGGGGGTACCGTCGGCTTCCAGCTTCGCCGCCAGGTCCCAGACCTGTGCCCGGTGTGACAGGTCGGCCGCCAGCGACCGGACGTTCCCGGGCAGCCCTCTGGCCGCGGCAGCGGTGCGCTCTCCGTCGCGGCCGACGAGGACGACATCCATTCCGGCCTGGACGAGGTGACGGGCGGTCACCAGGCCGAGGCCGCCGGCGGCGCCGGTAATGACGATGGTCTTGGCTGTCATGGCGATTCCTTGTGGTCACTGCGGCTGAAATGCGGCGCGGGCGCGGGCTGGACGAGCCCATCGACCGTTACGAAGGCGTTCCGCGCCTGGTGGTGCGGGTGCCGAGCTGCCGGTAGGTCATCCCACCGAGGTCGTCGACTAGGGCGACCCGGTCGGGGTGGGCGGCCATGGCCGCCTTGACGGCGGCGGGCATCGCCCCCACCGGTCAGAGTCGCGTTTGAGCCGGACCAGCAGGCCCGGCCGCAGCGGGTCCAGCACGCCTGCCCGCACCAGCACCCTCGGCATGCGCCACGGCGAGATCCTCGTATCCGGCATGCTCACCCCTCCGTTCTTGGGTTGTGCGGAAAATCTAGGTCGGAACGCCTGGCCAATTGGACGACCCAAACTCGCGCATTGCATGACCGAAGCGCGCGTCTGCTACGGTCCAGCTCAGGGAGGGGCTTATGTCGATATCCGGAGTTCCGAGCCACTTTCTCCGTACGGCTGTCGCCTCGGTCGAGGCGACGGGAGCCGACGTACGGCACGCGATCCGCCACCCCTTTACCGCCTCACACGTGGACTGTGATCAGGCGGTGGACGTGATGCGGGCGCTCTGGCACGCCACCGGCGACGAACTTCTGGGACTCGGGCCACGGCCGGTGCCGCCCGGCACGTTCCGGATGATCGCACTGGGACTGATCCACACGCCCGACCTGCGCTCCTCGCTGGAGCGCCTGGTCGAGTTCACCGCGATCACCACGGGTTACACACGCAGCAGACTCGTCGTGGACGGCACCGCGGCCCGGATCGAGATCGCCACCGACACGGAAGTGCGGCCACTCGCCGCCGAGATCACGGTCGCCCTCGTGCACCGCTTCCCCGCCTGGCTGGTCGCGCAGCGGATCGCGCTCACCGCGCTGCAGCTGCCTTTCCCGGAACCGGACTACAGTGCCGAGTACGCGCCGATCTTCGGCGTCACGCCGGTTTTCGACGCCCCGGCGGTCTCACTCACCTTCGACGCCCGCTACCTGGCCGCGCCTGTCGTGCGCAACGAGCGGGAGCTGCTGAGCTACATCCGCCGCTCTCCAGCGGATCTGATCTACCACCGCGACTACGGCACCACGACCGCCGACCGGGTGCGCAGCATCATCGAACGCGGCGACATGAGCAGTTGGGCCCGCGCCGAGGACGTGGCCGCCCGGCTGTCGATCAGCGTCCAGCACATGCGCCGGCTCTTGCGGGAGGAAGGCACCTCCTTCAACAAGATCCGCGAGGAACTGCTGCGCGACCTCGCCGTGGACAGCCTGCGCCGCGGTGGCGAGTCCATCGATGAGATCTCCTACCGGCTCGGATTCTCCGAGCCGAGCGCGTTCCGGCGCGCCTTCACACGCTGGGTCGGGACTCCGCCCGGTGAGTACCGCCACAGCCTGATCACGACCGCCGCCACGACGCCCGCCAGGCACAACCAGGCGAAGACGTCGCCGATCACCCGGTAGAGCGTGGCGGAACCTCGCGTAGAAACATCGGCGAACACGATGTGCTGGTCGCTGCCCGCGTAATCATGAGCGGCGAGGGTACGGCCCGTCGAACGCCCCGGCCACGCCGAATTCCGCCTGCCGGATCATGGAGTAGCCGTTCTCGATCGCGCGGAGCTGGGCCTTCTGGCTGTGGACCGGCCCCATCAGCGGGCACCGGTCTTGAGGCAGCGGGACAACCGGCTGGGCCGGCTTCGAGCCCCCGGTCATGTCATGCTGTGCCGATCGCGCAGGATTTCGACGCCGTCGCCGTCAAGTTCATCGCAGTACACCGAGCGTCCGGTCGTGGCCATCACCAGTGCCAGGGTGGTGCCGGACACCAGCGGGCCGGAGCCCGTGGTGAAGGGGCCGTCGGTGGCGACGAGTCGCAGGCCGACGATCCGTCTCTTGGCGGCGACGACCAGGTCCGAGCCCCGGTAGTACTCGGCTAGCCGGGTGAGGGTCTCGATCGGGTACTCATGGCGAATGCCCAGCGGTCGCCGGATGTCCTCGGCATGCACGATCGTCTCACCCAGCATCGCGATGACCGGGAGAGGTAGTTTGGTGGTGCTCGTGATGACGCGACGGAATCTGTCATGCGTCTCGGTCGCGGTCGTGCCCAACTGCTCGGCCAGCCGCATGGCGACCTGTTTGTCGAAGTCGAACCGGCAGCGGATCACCCCTGCCAGCCACCGCAGACCGTTAAGGCTCGCCCCTACGGTGAGGTGCGCCAGCACCTCCCGCACAGTCAACCCGGCACACAGCGACGGAGCCGCCCACTGCTCGTCGGTCAGATCCTCCAGGTCGTCCGCCAGGGCCGCTCGCTCGGCATGCACCAGCGGCCAGAGGCCGGCCCTGCGACTGCCCCGTGCTTTCGGCGCCGGATTGGTCTTGCCGGACAGCCTTTTCTCGTCAGTCACAGAAGTCCTCGCGTCAGGTCGGTAGAGACGGTCGACGAGCAACCGGCGGCGCTCGCAGGCAGGGGTCTATTCGCCCGACATGCCTTGACGACCTTCGTGTCGTTGACCAGCAAGTTCGTTTGACAACCCTAGATAACGACGGCCACGCGGGCCGGTGCCGGCACTGCACCAGCGGCGGCACCGGCGGAAGGCCGAAGTCGCTCCCGATTCCAATATACTCGCACAGGCGTTCGATTGAAACATCCAGTCTTTGGTTCAGGGGTTACGGCATCCGACCGCCGGGTTCTCCGGCAGCGCCCGTACCCCGCGGAAGAGGACGGCGATCAGCAGGGTGATCCGGGCGCTGCCGGCGTGGGCGAGTCAACGTACGAGGTGCTCGCTTATCCTCGGCCGGTGACGCGCGCGGCGCGGAAGTCGACGACTCCGTTGGGCTGGGCCGTGAGGCCCTCCAGCGAGTCGCGCACCCCGGCGTAGAAGGACGGGCGGACCAAGTAGATCATGGGCAGTTCCTTGGCGAGTTCGACGGTGAGCTTCCCGTAGAGTTCACGCCGCTTGTCCACATCGGGTTCTGACCGGGCCGCGGTGACCATTTCGTCGACCTTCGGGTTGGAGAAGTTCCCGTAGTTGGACGGGCTCCCGGTGGAGACGAAACGGCTGATGTTGGCGTCCGGGTCGATCCGTCCCGACCAGGTGTTCATGTGCAGCTGGAACTCCCCGGCGGTCGCGGCGGCCAGCACCGCCGTCGAGTCACGCGCGTCGATCTGCAGGTCGAATCCACCCTCCTGGACCATCGACTTCAGGGCCTGGGCGATCCGGCTGAACTCGGGGGTGTTGCTGAGCAGCACCGAGACCTTGACCGGTGTGGTCACGCCCGCCTCTTTCAGCAGCTCCTTCGCCTTCTGCGGATCGTGCGGCGTGCACGCGGTCGCCGGCTCACTGGCCAAGGCGGACGACGGCGCGATGAAGCCGCAGGCCCCGGCGTATTGGCCGTTGTAGACCACCTTGTTGAGCGCCTCGCGGTCGATGCTCAGCTCAAGGGCTTTACGGACCTTGGGGTCCTGCAGCGGCCCCTCGACCTTGCCGGGCTTGCCGATCTTGCCCGTGTTCCCGCTATTCACCTCCAGGCCGATGAAGCCGATCCCGTTGGACTTGATGATCTTTGTGCCGTTCTTTCCGTCGAGGCCGGCGACGTCCGTCGTCGGAACCCGTTCCACGACGTCGATGTCCCCGGACCGGAGGTTCGTCACCCGGATGGTCGAGTCCGCGATGACCTGGAAGGTCACGCTCTCCAGCTGGATCTTGGCGGCGTCGTAGTAGTTCGGGTCCTTGACCACCTTGACGAAGTTCTGCGGAGCCCGGCTGTCGAACTTGAACGGGCCGACACATACGGGAGAGTCGCCGAAGTTGTCCCCGGCCGACTTGAGCGCGGTCGGCGACATGACGAGACCCGCCCGGTCACTGAGCATGACGCTGAACGCACCCGGCGAGATGGGCTTCTTCATCGCCAGCAGCACGGTGTGCTCGTCGGCGACCGCGACGCTCTCCAGCGCGGCCAGCTCGTTCTTCCGCTGCGAACTCGGATGGGTCAGGTGCCGCTCGATGGACACCTTGACCGCCTCGGCGTTGAACGGGGTGCCGTCGGCGAACTTCACGCCCTGGCGCAGTTTGACGGTGACGGTCTTGCGGTCCTCGCTGAACTCCGGCTCACTGGCGGCGAGCCGGGGCACCATGGTGGCCTCGGGGCTGACTGCGTAGAGCGTCTCGCACATCGCCTCGTAGACCACGACGGAGGAGAAGGTGTTGGCCAGTGTCGGGTCCAGCTGCCCCGGTTCACCGGCCACGGCGTACTTGACGTGCTTGTCTGTGCCGCCAGTTGCCCCCTGCGTGGTGTTCGACTGGGAACTGCAGGCGCCGGTCGCGACCAGGGCGCCGACGGCGAGAATCGAGTACAGGGCGCGCTGCGCCCCCTGGGGAAATGCTCTGAACGACCTCATGTGGTTCCTTGGAGATCAGGATGTTGCGAAAGGGGGGGTAGGGGCGCCGACCGATAGGACGGCACCGTGGTCGCCGGGCGTTCGTCTTATACGGTCTCGGTCAGCCGACGAGGCCGCTGGTCCAGACGGTGCGGCCGTCCAACAGAGTCAGTTCCGAAGTGATGGTGTGGATCTCTTCGGTCGGAATCGTCAAGTAATCCTTGGAGAGCACCACCAGGTCGGCTCGGTAGCCGGGGATGAGACGCCCCCGGATGGCGTCCTCGAAGGTGCACCAGGCACTCCCCACTGTGTAGCCCCGCAGGGCTTCCTCCCTGGTCAGCAGGTTTTCCTGAGCCAGTGTCGGGGTTCCCGCCACGGTGAGACCGGTGAGGAACCACTCCAAGCTGGTGAACGGGTTGTAGGAGGCGCCGCGCATGCCGTCCGAGCCCAGGGCGATCGGGACGCCCGCCTCGATGAGCTTGCGCATTTCCGGAGATCTCGCGATGAGCGGTGCGCCCCAGGACTTGATGGACTCATCACCGTGGAACCGCATCAGGCTCTGGAGCATCACGCCCACCCCTAGGGCCTTCAACCGGGGGATGTGCTCCTCGGTGATCCCGGTGCCGTGCACGATCGTCCAGCGAAGGCCGGAGATCGGGTGCTTCTTGTTGATGCGCTCCCATACATCTAGTAGCCGGTCGATGTACAGGGTGTGGAACGCGTGGATCTGCACAGTCCACCCCTTGGCGGCGAACGGCGTGAGTAGCCGCTCGTGCAGCTCCATGGCCTCGGCCGAGGTGTCGCCCGGGGTCTCCATGAGATCATGGCTGCGGAAGATGATCACTTCGCCGATGCCCGACATCCGCATCATGTCGTCGCCGAAGTGCGGCTCAAGAAACCGGGCGTAGCCCGCCAGGTCCTCTTCCTCCGTGCCGGGGGCGGTCCCGTGCTTGAAGAGCCGCACCCGGGTGGCAAGCTCACCCCGACGCCATGTCTCGTAGATCGGATGGTAGACGTCCGGCCCGGTGTTGAAGCCGCCGCCGTCGATGCAACCGGTCAGGCCGACCCGGGCGAACTCCCGGGACAGGGAGGCCGTCGAGGCGACCTGGTTCTCAAAGGCCGGGGTCGGGAGCTGCCGGTAGAACCACGGCATCAACTGGACGCCACGCCCGCGGCCGGTCAACTCGCCGTTTTCGTCCCGCTCGAACCTCCCAAGGTGGGCCACGGACGCCACCAATTCCTCGGTGATCCCCATGGCCTCCATGGCGAGTGTGTTGAGCTGGACGTAGGTGTACTGCATCTGGACATAGACCGGGTGGTCGGGGGCGGCCCGGTCCAGCTCCTGTCTGGTCGGCCCCCGGCCGCCGTCCCGGAACTGCCGCTCGTCGAAGCCGCCGATAACCCGGATCCAGCTCCCCTTGGGCTGTCGCCGCGCCGCCTCCGCGACCAGCTCAAGCCCGGTGGACAGCTCGTAGACGTCCTCCCACCGGATTTCGTCGTCCCACGTGAGGCCGGCCCGGACGAAGTGGACGTGGGAATCGATCAGTCCGGGGATGACCCGGCGACCGCCCAGATCCACCACCTCGGTGGATTCACCGGCCAACGACCGGATCTCCTCGTCATCCCCCACCGAGGTGATCACACCGTTGCCGATCGCGAGGGCACTGACCTCGCCGACGTCGGCGAGAGTGGCGATCCGGCCGTTGACGAGAATCCGATCGGGAATGGCGGATGAGGTCACAACACCTCCAACAGAATCAGCCCGCGCATCGGCGCGGCTGTGGATGGAGAGCGTGGACGTCAGGACCATGACGAGAATCCGGCGGGGATTACAGATCGTGACAATCCGCGCTCGACAGTTACTCATTCAATGTCGCGGGGGATACCCCGCGAGGTCCAACAGAAGCTTTCAAAGGTAGGTATGGATAGCATCGCTAGATGGAGCTACGGCAAGTAGAGCACTTCGTCGCCGTCGCCCAAGAGCTCAATTTCTCCAGGGCAGCCGAGCGGCTGCACCTCGGTCAGTCGGCGGTCTCCTCGTCGATCCGGGCGCTTGAGCGCGACCTGAACACGGTCCTGTTCATCCGGGACAGCCGGACCGTTCAACTCACCCATGCCGGCCAGGTCTTCCTGCCCGTGGCCCGCCGGTTGCTGGCCACCGCGCGCGAGGCCCTCGACAACGTCTCGGCGGTCAGCGGGCTGCTCACCGGCACGATCAGAATCGGGATTATCCAGACACTGGAGAGGATCGATATCCCGGGCGCCCTGGCCGATCTCCGCAAGCGCCATCCGGGACTCTCCGTTCACCTGCGCGACGAGCAGCCTCACACCATGCTCACCGATGTGGCTAGGGGCCGACTGGATCTCGCCGTGGTTCCCGCGATCGGCGACGAGCCCCCCGGGGTACAGCTGCAGCCGCTGCATCGCGAGGACTTCGTCCTGATCACATCGACGACGCACCGCCTCGCCGACCGGGTGACGGTAGACCTCGACGAACTGACCGACGAGGTGTGGGTCGAGTTCCTCAAAGGCAGCACGCTGCGCCAGGTCAACGACGAAGTCCTGGGCACATCGCGCACCGTCGTGGCCGACCTCGGCCAGATGGCGCTGCTGGTCTCGCTCGTCCAGGCCGACGTCGGCATCGCCATCGTCCCGCGCTGCGTGGCCGAGAACGCCGGCATGCCGACCATCGGCATCCGCCAGGCCTTCCCGCCCCGCGAGATCCTGCTGGCCTATCCCGCCGGTCCGATCAGCGCCTCGACTTCCGCCGTCATCGACGCTTTCCTGTCGGCCAAACGCCGCCGCGGCACCCGCACGCGCACCCCGATGAACCCGGATCCCGGAAACCCGGGTCCCGACACCTGACCGGCGCCGAAGGTTCAGACGCGGGTACGGCGAAGCGCGGGCCGCCAACGCCTCACGAATCCTCGGTCCTTGGCGGCTCCGGCCGGATTCCCGCCCGGGTCGTCATCGACGTGCTCATCGACGCGATCCGGAACCGTGTCCGAGCCGTCACCGCGTTGCCGTCCCCGTCCCGGCCGCGGAGGATCGTCTCTACCGACGACCCGTTGATCACGGCCGCCGCGACGGCCGGCGTGCCGTAGACGGAGCAGTAGTCGTCGACCAGCCGTTCGCCGGCGGATGGAATCCTCAGTCAGGCAGTTCGCCGCGACCGACAAGCCCGTTCTCGTACGCATGGATCACCGCGTGCACGCGGTCACGCAGGTCCAGTTTCTGCAGGACGGCCCGGACATGCGACTTCACCGTGTTCTCGCTCAGCACCAGTTCGGCGCAGATCTCGCTGTTGGACCTGCCGCGGGCGAGCAGGCCGAAGATCTCGAGCTCGCGCGGGGTGAGACCGTCCAAGGCCGTCGTCCGCCGTATCGGCACCTGCCGTACGAGATCGAGGACCGTCGCGGCGACCCCCGGTGCGAGCGCCGACGTCCCGGAGGCGACGTCGCACACGGCTTGGGCCAGGGCGGCGGGCCGGACGTCCTTGGTGAGGTAGCCGCTCGCGCCGGCCCGGATGGCGGCCACGACCAGTTCGTCATCGTCGAAGGTCGTCAGCATGAGCACCCGGGTCGCCGGTGCGATCCTGACGATCTCCGCGGTGGCGGCGACCCCGTCCATACGCGGCATGCGGATGTCCATCAGCACCACGTCCAGGCGGTGCCGCCGGACGACCTCGATCGCGTCGCTGCCGTTCGCGACGTCGTGGGTGACCTCGATGCGCTCATCGGCCGACAGCACCGTACGGAGCGAGGCCCGCAACAGCTCCTGATCGTCGACGAGCATGACACGGATCGCGGTCATGCCCCCTCCTTCGTGGGGAGCCGCGTCCGCAGCACCCACCCCTCGTCCCCGTCGTCGATCGACAAGGTGCCGCCTGCGGTACGCACACGTTCCTCGATCCCCATCAGACCGGTCCCCGGGCTGCCGACGTCGCGAAGCGCCTTGCCGCCGTCGTCGCAAACCTCCACCACCAGCTCGGCCCGGGCCCAGCGCAGGCGAACGGTCACCTCGACCGGTGGTTCGAGGTGGCGCAGCGCGTTGGTGATGCCCTCCTGCACGGTACGGACCGCCGCGACCTCGGCACTCAGGCTCAGTGGTCGCCGCTCCCCCACCTCCGCGAACGTCACCGCGTGGAGCGGGCTCGCCGCCGAGGCCACGAGGTCGGGAAGGGCATCGAGCGAGATCGGGACCTGTCCGGGCCGGGGGTCGGCGCGCGGTGCCGCGCCGACCGGGCCCAAGGTGGCCAGCATCGCTCGCAGACCTTGGTGGGCGTCCCGGCCGGCCTCGGCGATGTCGCCGAGTTCGCGGCGGGTCGCCGGATCCGCCGTCGTGACCGCCGCGGCCTCGATGCGCGCGACCATGACGGTGACGGTGTGGGCGATCACGTCGTGCAGGTCGCGGCGGATGCCGGCCCGTTCGTCCGCGACCGCCGCGGCCAGCCGTTCGCTTTCGGCCCGCCGGTCGGCCTCGCGCCTGCGGCGTATCAGCAGGGCCGCAAGCCACACACCGCCGACCGCGAGCATCAGCAGCCCGCCCTCGACCAGGCGGGTCCACCCAGAGCTGTCAGAGGGCAGCCGGGCCCACGCCACCAGCTCGGTGAGGACGACCCCGAGCGCGGCAACGGCCAACGCGGCCACCGAGGACCTGACCGAGACCCGGCTGGTCAGCCGCCACAGCGTCATGGGGAAGCACACGGCCGAGGGCAGCATGCTGGGTGACCAACTCAGGGAGGGCATCGTCACCAGGACGAGCATGCCCAGCGCGCCGATCGCGTAGCCCGCCCACGGCCGTCGATGGGCCACCACCGCTCCCACGTGGAGCAGGACGGCGGCACCCGCCGCGGCGGAGATCTGCCACAGCTCCGCGCCGAGGTGTTGGACGCCCGCCAGGGTGAGCACCGTCAGGAGAGCCAGGACCACGTGCGCCACCACCGTCGCCGCCGGCCATGTGCCCCGGCGCTGGGAGGCTGTCACGGTCGTCGCCTCCCGGTGGGCTCGTGGTGGGAAACCGTACCTGGCTCGCCGTGCCACAGGATAGCCAGCGGCGGGCAGGCCGATCCCGACGACCAGAAGGGCGAGCTGTGATCGACGGCATAGCTTCCGGTACCGACCGAGTCGGTACCGGAGGACGCGGGCTACGACGGAAAGGTACACACGACATGTCAGTGGGCTGGGACACGGCCGTGGCTGGATGGGAAGGGTTCGCTCCCCTGGCGGGCGATGTCGCCGCCGACGCCTGCGTGGTGGGTCTGGGTGCCTCCGGGTTGGCCGCGATCGAGGCGTTCCTCGACCGCGGCCTCTCAGTCGTCGGGGTCGACGCCGACCGGGTGGCGGCCGGGGCGGCCGGACGTAACGGGGGCTTCCTGCTGGGCGGACCGGCGCCGGCGTTCCACCGGGCCGTCGAGCGCTGGGGCCCGGCCGCCGTCGACCTCTACCGCGACACGCTGGGGGAACTCGACCGGCTGTACGCGCTGCTCGGCCCGTCGGTGATCCGCCGGGTTGGCTCCATCCGGCTGGCCGGACTGCCCGGCGGGCCCGCGGACGAGGCCGAAGCGGCGGACCGGGAGGCCGAGGTGGCCGACTGCGCGGCCCAGGCCGCGGCGCTGCGTGAGCACGGAATCGCCGTGGAGGAGTACAACGGGCCCCTCGGTGTCGGCCTGTACCTTCCCGACGACGCGGCCACGAACCCGGTGGTGCGGGCCACCGGGCTGGCCGCGCGCCTCGGCCGTCGCACGCCGCTGCACGAGCACACCCCGGTGAGGTCCGTCGGCGGCGGCGCGGTGGTGACCGAGCGGGGTGTGATCAGGGCGCGGTTCGTCGTGGTGGCCGTCGACGGGCGGCTGGAGAGGATCGTGCCCGCGCTCCGTCCCCACGTGCGGACGGCCCGGCTCCAGATGCTGAGCTCCGCCCCGATCTCGTCGCACCGGCTGCCCTGCCCGGTCTACGCCCGCTGGGGTTACGACTACGCGCAGCAGCTACCCGATGGACGGCTCTACGTCGGAGGTGGCCGGGACCGCTTCCTCGACGAGGAGTGGACCCACGACGCCGACCCCACCGAGGCCGTGCAGCACCACATCGAGGACGTCGCGCGGCGGATGGCGGGCGGTGCCGTACGGGTCGAGCACAGGTGGGCGGCGTCGGTCGGATGGACCCCGGACGACCGGCCGCTGTGCGCCCGGGTGGAGGTGGGGGTGGTCGCGATCGGCGGTTACAACGGCACGGGAAACCTGGTCGGCCCGGTGACGGCACGCGCGGCCGTCGAATACCTGCTCGACGGGAAGACCCCTCCGGCGTGGGCCAACGCGCTGGATATGGCGGCGGGCTGACATCCACTGAGTATGTGGAGCGTTTCGGTCAAGCGCTCGACGACGGGCTGGATACGCCGCGTGCCGTCCAGACACTGGACGAGCTGTTCCAGAACAACGACCTGCCCGACGGCAGAAGGTTCGAGACCGCGGTCTTGCTCGACCGCGTGCTCGGACTTGAGCTGGCACGCGACGTAGGGCGCTACTGATCCGCCCCCAGGCCTCCGCGCGCCAGCGCCGGCGTGGTCGCCGTCACGGCCCCGCTGGCGGGCGTGAGCAGCTGCGTGGCACGCCCACCAGCACTATGAACACACCATCGCTGATCCGCGCCACGCCGCAACGAGCGCTCCCCGGTCCAGCAGATCAACGACCTCGTAGGCAGCGATCTTGACGGTATGTATGCCCTGCGGTGCCATCCGCGTACGTCGAACCTCAGGGCGACCGCCGCTACGGAAGCCGGACGGTCTTCAGATCAAGGCCGGGCGCTCGGAGGGCGGGGTCAGCAACCCGCGCCGGTCGAGTGTGCGTACGGCCGACAGGCACACCAGGCCGAGCGCGGTCAGGAGGAGCCAGGGGACGGCTCCTGGCACGATGTCGACGAGCAGGCCGGTGACCAGATTGCCCAGGGCGATGCCGATGCCCGCCACCATGTTGTAGAGGCCGTAGTGCGTGGCGACCATACGGTCGCCCGATAGTGCGACTATCCGGTCCATCTCAAATGGGTAGGCGAGCACGGTGCCCAGGGCGAGCAGTACGGCGCAGGCGAGCACGGCCGCCAGCCGTACGGGGGCGGAGCCTGGCCAGAGTGCGCCGTAGACCACCAGGGGCAGGAAGGCGGCGGCCATGCACGCGAGCCCTCGGGTGATGGCCTGCGGCCCTGTCCAGCGGCGGCGGGCCCAGTCGGTGACGCGCACTTGGCCGACGACCGCGACGACCGCGGAGACCACGAACAGCACGCTGACCGCTGCGCTGCTGTCGAGCTCCAGCGGCAGCGCCAGGTAGACCTGGAACGACAGTGTGTAGGAGCCGGCCATGGCCAGCGTGAACAGCATGAACGGCCGGTTCGTGATGACTGCCCGCCAGTCGGCGAGAACTGGGCCGGCGGGCGGGGTGCTGGTGCGGCACGGCGGGAGGGCGAGGTATTGCAGCATGGTGAGCAGGGCGAAGGTGCCCGCCGCGACCAGGCATACGAGGCGGAAGTCCACCACGGCCAGTGCCAGCCCGATCGGGGGTCCGATGAGGATGCCCACCTGGTAGAAGACGTTGAACAGGGCGAATGCCTCCACCCTGCGCGGGCCGGCGTCGTGGGCGAGGTATGCGCGCACGGCCGGGTTGAACAGCGCCCCGGCGAAGCCGGTCATCGCCGAGGCGATGAGTAGAGCGGGGAGGTTCGCGGCGAACGCCAGGAGGGCGAATCCCGCCGTACGCAGGAGACATCCGGCGAGAATGACGGGCCGGTAGCCGAGCCGGTCGGCGAGGGTGCCGCCGATCAGGAACATGCCTTGCTGGCTGAGGTTGCGCATGCCGAGTATGAGCCCGACACTCCACGCCGCCATGCCGAGGCCGTCGGAGAGGTGCCCTGCGAGGTACGGCATCAGCATGTAGAAGCCGGTGTTGATGGTGAGCTGGTTGACCATGAGCAGCTGGACGCTGCGGTCGAAAGAGCGCAGGCGCCGCCACATCAGCGCTTCACCCCCGTGACGCAGCGGGTCCAGCGGGTGACTTCGGCCTCCGCCGGGCATTGGATTTCCTCGGGTTCGTCCGCTGGTGGCCGGTCGAGCAGGTCGTGGGCGGCACAGTAGTCGTCGTCGAAGACGGATGTGTAGTAGCGGGAGGGGCCGTCCGGGAAGACTGCCGCGATCCGGGTGGACGGCTGCATGGTCCGGGCGCACCAGGCCGCGACGGTAGCGACGGCGCCGACGCTCCACCCGCCGGTGGCGTAGTGGGTGGCGGCCAGCCGCCGGCACGCCCACACCGCTTCATGCGGGGCAACCCAGTGCACTTCATCGAAGGCGTCGCGGGCGATGTTCCGCGGATGGATGCTGCTGCCGAGGCCGCGCATCAGCCGGGTCCGGGCGGGCTGACCGAAGATCACCGAACCGACGGCGTCGACTCCGATCAACCGCATGTCCGGATAGAAGCGGCGCAGCTCTCTGGCGATGCCTGCCGAGTGGCCACCGGTGCCCACGCTGCACACCAGCACGTCGATCCGGCCGAGCTGTGCGATCAACTCGCGGGCCAGGCCGGTGTAAGCCTCCACGTTGTCCGGGTTGTCGTACTGGTTCGGGTAGTAGGCGCCGGGGTGTTCGCGCAGAAGCTCATCGACGCGGTCCAGCCTGGCCTGCTGCCAGCCGCCCACCGGGTGCGGATGGCCCACGGTCTCCACGGTGGTGCCGTAGGCGGTCAGCAGGCGGTGCACGATCGCCTCCATGCCGGGATCGGACACGACAGTGATGGGATGCCCATAGGTGATCCCGGCCAGGGCGAGTCCCAAACCGAAGGTCCCGGAGGTCGATTCGACGACCATCGCCCCGGGCGCGAGGTCTCCGCGGGCGCGGGCGCGCTCGATGATGTGCAGGGCGGCGCGGTCTTTGATGCCGCCGGGGTTGGCGCCCTCCAGTTTGGCCCAGAAGCCATGGCGGCCGGAGGTGAAGGTCTCGCCGATCCAGCAGGTAGGCGTGTTGCCCACCGGCAGCGGCAGGGCGGGGTGAGTGATGGCTGGTGCTGAGAACATGGTGATCGGCCCTTTTCGGCGCATGCTCGCGCCAGGTCGCTGATTGTCACGGAACACGTCGTCTCGCGGGCATCTCGTGGGATGCCTGCGGTGTCCGCGGCGATCAGGGCCGATAGACCTCAAGGGTGTGGGTGAGCACGGCTCGTTCTCGATGGCCCCGGGGCGGGGCTCTGCTTGGTGGCCGGCTGGGCGCCCATGTTCGGGGCGGTGAGGTGAAGTCTCCGGTGAACCGGTCGATCTCGACCGCCGGCCTCACGGGCGAAAGGTCGGATGCCGACATGTTGAACGCGTCCGAGTGCACCGCCCCGCCGTGGTGGTCATGCGGGTTCGGGTGCGGACAGGACATCGAACTCGGTGCGCTCGATGGGGTGTGCTGATGGTGAGGGGTGGTGGCGTGCACCCAAAGGTGCACGACCGTGAGGGTCCCGATCAGCACGGCAAGCCACGTCACCAAACGTGGCTTGTGCGCAACCTTCCCCCCGATACACATTTCAGCTACTTACTGTAGCCGAACCACTCCGATGGGTAACGCCTGGTAGTTGGGTGCGACCACAACGCGCACTGGTGGACTGCAACGCGCGCCCCCCCGAAGGCCCCAGCCGTACGGCATTGCGTTCTTTTTGGTCGTTTTTTTCTTAGTGGAACGCATGGCTTTTATATCAGTTATGCGGAGATATGTGGAAATCGGTGGCAAGCGCTTGTACCAAGTACGTAATGTGGAGTTAATTTCCCATTTAGCAGTGAAAGGTGAAATTGTGGCCGACGCGTTCCAAGCAACGGTCGGGGAGCTGGCGGGCCAGATCAACCAGCAGATCGAGCGCGTACGCGAAACGTATGGAGCACTTAAGGCCATCGCGTCAACGACGACCTCCTCCGACGGGATGATCAGCGTGACCGTCGGGCCTCAGGGCGAGGTCCGCGGTATCGAATTGAACCCGCGCGTCTACCGCAAACTGTCCGCCTCCGAGCTGGCCGACGCGATCATGGATCAGATCAACCGCGCCATGGCCACCGTCGCGGAGCAGCGCCGGCGGTTGATGGAGCCGCTCATGCCGGAGGAGCTGCGCTACGACCAGGTCTTCGGCGAGAACGTCACGCTCGACGCCTTCCTGCCCCCGCCCGTGGACACCGACGCATGACGGGCTACTACGTCCGCCCTGACGCGCTGCGCAGTCAGACACGCGTCTACGACGAGCAGCACACCGACATGGAGCAGGTGCGCGACAACCTGCGGGCCGCCTTCGACCGCGACGGAAACACGCTCGGTAGTGATCTGTACGGCGCCGAGCTGGCCAAGAAGCTGCCCGGGATCGAGAAGCACATCTTCACGGCACTGGACGCCTACATCAAGGAACTGGAGCACACGTCCACCGGCCTGCACCGCACGGCCGACACCTACGAGCTGGCCGACCGGATCCGGCTCCCCGGTTCCTGATCACCCATGGGCTTCGACGGGTTCCTCGTGCCCGACTGGGCCAAGCCTTACATCGGGTGGGTCGTCGGCATGGACTGGCCGGAGGGTGACGAGACAGGCTGTTTCCGGCTGGCCGACGCGTGCGTGACCGCGGCCCACCGCATCGTCGAGGGCACCGCCGCCGACCAGCCGTGGAGCGCGAACAAGATCGGCTCAGAGTGGGACGGGGCCGCTCACCTGGCCTTCGCCGAGCACGTGGGCAAGGTGGCGGAGCAGCAGGTCGCCGACCTCGTCAGCCGGCTGATCAATACCGCCGTCGCGCTTAACGGTGTGGGCGCGCAGATCCAGTACGCCAAGTACATGATCGAGGTCACCGTCTGGCTGCTGATCGCGCAGCTCGCGTACCTGCTGGCGGCCGCTATGGCCACCGGCGGGGCGACCCTGGCGCTCATCCCGACACGTGTGCTGATCGCTCGCATGACAGTGGCGCAGATCGCCAAGCGGACCCTGCTCAACATCGCGATTTACGCCGGGATCGTGGCGGGGATGGACTCCGGCATCCAGGCCCTGCAGATGGCGCAGGGGCGCAGGGACGAGTTCGACCTGCGGCAGTTCGGGATCTCCGCGGTGAGCGGCGGCGCCATGGGCGGGCTCATGGGGCTGCTGAGCGGCGGGCTCACCCGGCTGGCCACCCCCGCCCTGCGCGCGGGGCTGACCAGGGCGGAGATGAGCACGGCGGAACGACTGCTGTCGGCCGCCAGTTCCTCCCTGTACGGCCAGGCGGCCCAGTTCGCGGTGACCGGCGGCATCACGACGGCCGGGACCCTGCTGGCGCAGGGCGACTTCAGCTGGGACCTGCTGGCCAAAGGCATCACCTCAAGTGCTCTCGGCGCGGACGGCCAACACCTGGCCGCGCCCCTCGCCACGCCCCTCGCCACGCCCCTCGCCACGCCCCCGCCGAACCGGGGCGGCACGGATTCTCCGTACGGAGACCCGTCCCCCGCCCCGCACAGTGGTCCCGATCCGGATCCGCGCCCCGCCCCCGATTCACGTTCAGCCCCGGACCCGCGCCCCGACCCGCCGAGCGGTCCCGACCCGGCCCCGCGCTCTGTTCCGGACTCCCAGAGCGGCCCGAATCCGACGCCTCAACGTGAGTCCGACCGCGCCGCCACGCTGAGCCACGCGGCGGCCGATTTCGGACCCGGTGCCAAGCCCGACAGTGGACCTGAGGCCGCCCACCAGGCCGCGGTCCCGCACAACCCGCCGGATCGGCAGCACCAGGGAGAGGTACGGCCGCAGCCCGCACCTCCGCAACCCGCACCGCCGCAGGCCGCACCTCCGCAGGGTGGAGTGCCCGTGCGCGGTCCGGAGGCGCCCCCCGGCTCCAGGACACCCGAGCAGAGCACATCCCCTGCGCCCCGCAGTACACCGGAACCCCGCAGCACACCGGAACACGCCGCCGATGGCGCACCCCGCCGACCGGACGGACGTGGGAACGGCGCCGAACCCGCGGCATCCGCGCGTCAGGGGGCGCCCGGCGAGACGCCTCCCGCGAGCAGGATCGAACGGCTGCTCAATCATGTCCCCGACTCGGGTGACACCATGCCGGGCCCCTCGGCGGCGAGCCGGGCCGACCACGAGAGCGGCAGCACGCCGCCTACCTCCCCGCCGGGCGGCGACGCCCCGCCGCCCCGGGCGGGCGAGGGTGCGACCGCGCCCTCCCGTTCGGACGACGCCCCGAGTGTCCCCTCGCAATACGGGCCCGGTTCGCGGGACGGCACATCGTCGCGGGTGCCGTTCGACTTTGAACGCTTCTACAACGATCCTCGCTGGTGGGCCGAGGCCACGAGGTTCGAGCAGCGCCTGGGCGCGTACTACTTCAACGACCCGCAGACCGTGGACGCCGCCCGCTCCGCGCTGCGCAAGCTACGCGACGTCCTCGTGGACCTCACCCCGAGGCGGCCCGGCGAAAGCCCCGAAGCCTTCGCCCGCCGCGTGGAGAGCGTCTTCTTCAAGGACGACCCGTCCAGCGCCGGGCAGGTGGGCACGCGCTCCGGGGTGACCGTCGACGACCTGCTCGCGCATGGGAACCTGCGCGAGCTGATGACGGCCTTCTACAACGGCGCCTACTACAACCGCGCCAACCCCAACATCTTCGGCAACGCCCTGCTCAACATCATGGACACCGGCGACTGGGGCCGGGCCCGCGAGGCCGGTCTCGATGTCGGCGAGGTGCGGCGGGCCCGGCACCAGCTCGACGAGCGGCTGCACCGCTCGGTGCTCGGGCGGCTGGAGGCCAGGCTCGCGCCGGGGATGTATACCTTCCACCGCGACCCTTTCGGCACGGGCAACGTCGCCATGCTCTCGGAACGCGGCGCCAGGGACGTCGCCGAGCTGGTCACGAGCCAGTTCAGCCGGCGCGACCGTACGGAGACGGAGATCCAGAAGCTGGACCTCAACACGACGCCCGGCCACTATGACCGGCTGGGCGTGCCGCTGGGCAGGTTCGAACGGGCGTTCGTGGAAGAGCACCTCAATGGGCCGGCCACCCCTGACGCGTTGCTGCCATGGCGGGAGGGTGTGACCGCGCATGACACGACGGGGAGCCGGTGGGCGAGGAGGATCGCCGGGGAGGGCTACCCCGTGATCGACGGCCTCTCCGGCACCACCGCCAAGATGCTCACCGCGGTCAAGTTCCTCGACCTCGGGCCCAGGACGACCGAGCGATTCCTGGGCGCGCTCATGGGATGGATGCTGCCCGGCCAGGACCACTCGCTGTTCGAGATCGCCAGAGGCGCGCAGATCGCGGGCGTGGGAGGGGTGCGGCTTGAGCCTGGCTCCCGGCCGAGCCCGGTGGACTTCTACCGGAGCCTGCCCGACATGGACCTCGCAACGCTGCGCCGCGAGATCCTGCCCGACGGCATGTTCCCGCATGAGTCCAGATACGCCACGAACGCCAGGGATGTCGCTGGTTTCTCCGAGACGCAGCATCCCAAGGTCGTCGAGACCGTCGACCGCCTCTGGCCGCAGCTGGAGAGCGGCCGGGTCACCGACCCGGACCTCGCAGCCTGGCTGGACCGCTCGGGCATCGACCCGGGCGACCCCGCCGCCGTGCGGGCGTTGGGCGAACGGCTGTCGCCCGCGCATGTGATGGCGCTGACCGTGTACACCAGGCACAGCCACTACCTGATCAACAACGTGACGCGTACCCAGCTCTGGACCGGGGGGGTGTCGGAGTCGGTGGTCAGGCGCCGCATGGCGGACAAGGTCCACCAGCTCGTCGGCAACTACCTGGACAACCTCGCCGCAGGCACCAAGGCCCTGCCGCTGCCGCTGGCCCTGCGCCCGCTCCTGCACGTGGGCGACGGCCACCTCAACTCCGAATCGCCCCTGAACTCGCCGGCCGGCTCCTACATCGACGCGGTTCGCCGTACGGACGATGCCAAGGAGCGGCTCGCGCAGGCGCGGGACGAGGGGCGGAAGGAGGAGGCCAGGGACGCCGGGCAGGACCTCAGGGCGGCCCGCAAGGACCGGCAGGAGGCATGGAACGCGCTCAAAGAGCAGCTCGGCAGGGCCACGCCGCGTCTGTGGGACGAGATGCGCTGGCACGCCGACATGGTGCACGACGCGATGGCGCAGCTCCCGGGGGTGGGCTCGCCCGAGCAGCCGGTGCGGGCGTACCGCGGCGACTGGTTGACGCCGGTGCACTCTCCGATCTACGGCTCCGGCCTGCACCCGCACGGGACGGCCCGCGAGTTCCTCAGCGTGAGCAAGCTGCTGGAGGTGGCGATCAGGTTCATGGCCGAGAACCCGGCCGGCGATCGCAAGGTCCTCGTGGCCTACCAGCTCACCGGGCAGCAGGCCAAGGACATCTCCATCTTCTCCTCCTTCTCCGAGGACCAGGAGGCCGTCTTCCCGCCGCATTCACGTGTGCGCCGGGTGGACGATCCGGAGCTGGCCGCGAGCCTGCGCGAAGAGGTGGATCGGCTGGCGGCGGACATGGTCGAACGCGGCGTCATTCCGGAGGTACCGCGCTCTTATAAGGTCATCGTGATGGAGGAGAGCTGACGTGAGCGCTGATTGGGCCGCGCTGGACGACAGGGCATGGCAGCTCTACAGCGGCATGCACCGGATGCTGCTCCGCCTGGCGGGCCGACTGCCGGACGAGCTGATCACCCGGACCCGCGCCATGCTGGCCGGGGGTGACCTGGCCTACCTGCCCGACACCGTGGCGATCGCCGCGGTGGAGCGCGGGGTGCCGCTGACGGCCCAGGAGGTCGGGCTCTTGCGCGAGGTGTTCGCGGCGCTCGGCTTTGAGGGCGAGCCGACGGCTTCAGACGAGATCACGCTGACGACCGCCACCCCCGTGACCGGCCACACCTTCTCCCCCGACGTGGTGCGCCCTCCGCGCGTGCCGGCCAGGCTCGACCTGACGGGGGGCGTCCCCGACGAGCTCGCCGACCTGGAGGACGACCTGCTCGACCTCGTCGACCACCTTGTGGTGGATGCGCTGAGCGGGCACGCGGGCGTCGCGGTGGTACGGCGGGCCTGGCGCGACGGGCCCGGCGGCGCGCGTCGGGTCTACCTCGTGGAAGTGGATCCGGGCGTGCCCGCCTGGGAGCCGACGCTGGAGGCCCAGACCGAGGCGTCGCAGACGGGTGAGAGCGATCCGCAGGTGGAGGTCTACTGGACGGGCGACGACCTGCCCCCTTACCATCGGGCCGCGTTGGAGGCCGCGGTCCTCTTGTGGCGGCGCTGAGGAGCCTCTGCGGGAGAACGGCTTCTGATCATCGTTCTTCGCCGGCCACCTATTCTTCCCAGCGCCACCACAGTAAGCTATACGTCTGGATTGAGGTATCCGTACCTTTTTTGGGAGATTGAACCTTGATGGTCATGATTCCGCGGGGATGCGAGGAGAAATCGCGGGACCGGTGACGACCAGGCGCCATCGGTCACGGCCAAAGACGTGCGCGTCGCATTGGGCGCATTTACGGCAATCGACCATTTTAGTCTTTTCCCCGGCGCGGTCGACCAAGTTGGAAGATGTCATCGACCTTTTCCAGGCCGGGGAGCCCGTCGATGTCGTGACCCCACCCGGCTGAACCCTCACTTCCTCGCCGGCTGTCTACGCGCCTTGGGCAAAGGCGGGATCGCGTCGGACGGGTCCTCTGCCGCTCGCCTCGGGGCCGCCCCTGCAGGCCCGGATGCTGCCGCGGCCGTTCTACGACCGGGTCGACGCGACCACTGCCTCCGCTCTGGTCGGTGTCTGCCCGGGCTGGTGAGCTCAGACGCTGAACGCGCCCGCCGGACACCTTCCGGCCCACCAACCCGGCCACCGCCCTTGCCTACGGCGACCTCACGCTGTACTGATGGTGCGCCTCCCGACAAGAGATGTGACGCCGAGGGTGACACCGATCCCGACGACGATGGTGACCAAGTACGGCAGGGGTGCCGCTGCCTGTAGGGGATCGCCGGTTTTGACGATGGCGAAGGGCAGGACGGTGACGAACGCCCCCACACTTCCGGCGATGACGCTGATGGCGGTGGCTGTACCGACCTCGTGTACGAGCATTCGCTGTGTTTGGGCACTGGTCGAGCCGACGAGGGACATGACCGCGAACTCCGCGCGGCGTTGGGTGATGGAGGTGATGAGGTTGTTGGTGAGGGCGATGGCCATGAATGCCGCGATCAGGGCGACGACGAGGTAGTTGATCGAGGCGAGGACCTGAGCTTGGCTGTTCGCCGCGCCCACGCTGTTCTCGATGCCCTGCATGCTGAGCGTGCCTGCGGCGACGCTGATGAAGAGGGTCAGGAAGGTCACGATCGGTCGCACCCGGTCCGGGGCCGCGGAGAGGTTGATCGCGGCCATGTAAGAGGGGGCGGTGGTGCGTGCTGGGCGGAAGGCACTGAGCGTGGTGTTGGCCATTGCCATGAGCTCAGGTGCGAGGATGCACAGGCCGACGGCGACGAGCACGACGCCGGGCCCGGTCATCGCGGTGGTGAGCACGTCGTCAGGCGCCATGCCGAGTACTGCGGTCGATGAGGCCAGGCCGGCGACGATCATGATCGCCGCTGCGATTCGGCGTCGCCGCCCCGGATGCCGTCCCATACGACGGCGTGGGGGCGGAGACGCATCGGCTACGGGGCTGCGGTGAGCGAGGGAGCGACTCCCTGTCCACGCGGCGAGCACGCTCGCTGCCAGCACGATGAGCACGCCGAGGACCGGGAGGAGCACCCCCGGCGCGAAGGCCGAGGCCGCGTCGGTGAGCCCGGCGGAATGGATGCTCCGTGTGACGATCCAGCCGACGAGGTAGCCGATGGCCAGGCCCGGGAGCGCCATGATGGCCGTGATGGCAGCCGTCTCGATGACGAGCATCTGCTGTACCTGCCGAGGGGTCGCGCCGAT
The DNA here is from genome assembly GCF_900100605.1 of Sinosporangium album. Lineage (GTDB taxonomy): Bacteria > Actinomycetota > Actinomycetes > Streptosporangiales > Streptosporangiaceae > Sinosporangium > Sinosporangium album. The sequence continues at coordinate 27,656 of NZ_FNCN01000040.1, forward strand.
GAGGCGGATGCCCGCGATCTCCCCGGCGCGACCGGTGAGAGCGACGCTGATCGTCGAGACCATGGCGAACAGGACGATCGCGACCGTCCAGCCACCCACGATGAGCGGGAATCGCACCAGGAACTCACGGTCGGCGGCGACCGTACTCTCGGCCAGCCCGGTGCCGAGCAGGCTCATCATGCCTGTCACCAGGATGGTGCCGACGAGCGCGACCAGGCCGGTGGCGATCGCGGAGCCGCGGTGGTGCGCGAAAGAGCGTATGGCGATCTTGATCATTGGTTCGCCGCCGTGTCCTGGGCAGCCTGTTCCGCCGATTCGACGAGGACGGCCATTCTGTTGGCGACCTGCTGCGCGGTGGGACGCGGGAGATGATCGACGATCCGGCCGTCGGCGATGAAGAGAACGGCGTCGGAATAGGAGGCGGCGACCGGGTCGTGTGTGACCATGATGGTCGTTTGACCGTGGTCCGCGAGATCCCGCATCAACCGCAGGACCTCCCTGGCGCTGCGGATGTCGAGGGCGCCTGTGGGTTCGTCGGCGAAGACGATGTCGGGGTCAGTGATCAACGCTCGCGCGACAGCGACGCGTTGCTTCTGGCCGCCTGACAACTGATCGGGACGGCGACTGCTCAGGTTGCCGAGCCCGACGCGAGTGAGGAGTTCGGTTGTGCGCGCCGGTTCGGCCTTCCGACCGTCCAGGCGCAGGGGAAGCTCGACGTTGTCGGTGGTCGACAGCGCGGGCAGGAGGTTGAACGACTGGAAGACGAATCCGACGCGGCGTCGGCGCAACCGCGCGAGCTGTGTTTGATCGAGTCCCCGAAGGTCCTGTCCGTCGAGCTCGACGGAGCCTGACGTCGGATTCTGCAGCCCGGCGGCGCAGTGCAGGAGGGTGGTCTTGCCGGAGCCCGATGGTCCCATGATGGCCAAGAAGGATGACCGGGCGACATCGAGGTCGACGCCGCGCAGGGCATGGACGGGTCCGGTCTCTCCTGGGTATTCGCAGCGGAGAGCACGGATGCGCAGCACGGGCGGCGCGAGCGCGGCAGTGGTGGGCAGATTCATGGCACCTCTATCGAATGATCCATTTAAACAATCGTTTCATACGAATGTTTATACGATACGGTAGAGCATATGAGTGCCAAGGACAAGCTTTTGACAGCAGCACGCGACTGCCTGCTGACCAAGGGGTACGCGCACACGACCGTGCGAGACCTGGTCGCGGCGTCGGGGGCGAACCAGGCGTCGATCAACTACCACTTCAGGTCCAAGGAGCATCTGCTCGCCCGAGCCCTGCGCGGTCTCAACAAGGAGTGGGGTGAGCTGCTGTTCGCGGTGCTCGAGGAACCTGGCGACGTCGTCGACGGGACCCGGCCCGGTCCCGGCGATCAGGAAACTCTGTGGGGTCGGATCATCGACTCGATTCAGGCCAACCGATCGCTATGGTTCGTCAACTTCGAATCTGTCGCGTCCGCACGGCAGGACGACGAGATCCGGGAGATGATCGCCGGCGGCCAGGAGCTTGCCAGGGCCGAGCTGGCGCGGGCGTTCGCCGGCCTCGGCCCTGACAGCGATCCAGACGAGGTCCGCGCGACCGGATCACACTACCTCGCCCTGATCGTCGGACTTGCCGCGCAATGGCTCACCGACCCTGAACACGCGCCGACGGCAGAGCAGTTCGCCGCCGCCAGCTTCGGCTCCGGTCAGCGCCGCCAATAGCGGGATTGCTGTTGAGGCGAAAGTCGTTGGCACTGAGAACGATCACGAGCTGCTGCGAAACTTCTGCCTGACGAGCAGAGGGTGGCCCGGGGCATGTAGGCCTTCGGGAGGATTTGACCGGATTGTTGGCGCACGAGGAGCCTAGCCGCAGTCGTGTCGTCGCGGCCCAGGCAACTCATCCGACCCGCAGAGCCGGTCCCGCCGGGACGTCGCCCGGCGGGACCGGCTTTCGATGGGGCCGTGCCGTACGGCGGGGCTGCGCCGTACGGCGGGGGCTCAGACTCCGAACGCGGCCGGGTAGCGGATGGTGCCGGCCGGGACGGGCAGGGCGGGGTCGAAGACGAGCGCCATCATGTATTCGTCATCGACGTCGAAGGGCGGCCGGATGGCGCGGCCGGAGGCCGGGGTGAAGCCGAAACGCGGGTAGTACTCGGCGTGGCCGAGGACGAGCACGAGGTTTTCACCCTGCTCGCGGGCAGCACGCAGGGCGGCGCGAATGACGGCCGATCCGGCGCCGCTGCGCTGGTGGTCGGGCCTGACCGCGCACGGGCCGAGAGCGAGTGCCGGGGCGCCGTCGACGTGGCAGCGGGTGAGCAGCGCGAACCCGGCGAGGCCGCCGTCGGGCGCCGCGGCGACCCAGGACAGGCCGGGGATCCACGCCGTGGCGTCTGCCCGCAGGGCTTCGACCAGGTCGGCCTCCAGCGGTGTGGGGAAGGCCGACAGGTTGACCTCGCGGATCTCGGCGATGTCGGCGGCGGTCTCGGGGCGGGTGATCCACGAGGTGGTGGTCATGGCGGGGTGTGCGGCGGCCGGGTCGGCGGCGCGGGCTCGTTCCGCCGGCGGGTGAACCGGCGAGCCGGAGGACAGGTCTGCGTGGGGTGCTTCGGTCCGTGCGTCATGAGACGGATCTACATTGGATGGATCAATGTTGATGTGTGGCAACGTGAGGCCTTTGTGGGAAGGAGCCCCGAGGAGACGCAGATGCCTCCCTCCACATCGGCTGGACGGCCGACGGAGAGGTGAGGGAGTGGGTCAGACCGGGGCCCGGGACGTGAGAATGGTCCGGGCGCTGCGCGCAGCAGCGGTCTTCACCGCGGCCATCAACCTCACCTCCCCGCTCATCCGAATATCCAGCACCAATCGCTCGGCAGCTTAGCAGACGCCGCGCTTGCGCCACTTCAGACGTCCGCGGCCCGGGTGGGGGTTGAGACACGGATGCCGGCCTCGGGGATGGCCTCAGGATCGGTGTGCCCAAGGGATGCCTTCGAGGAGGCGCTCAAGCGGGACTTCGCCACGCCTCCGCCACGCCTCCGCCCCGCCTCCGCCATGCCGGGTCTGCCCGCCGCGGGCCATCACCACCCGGAGCCGGTCGACGACGTCGTCGGGGAACGGACACACTATTGCCTTGCGCACAAGTAAATCTCTGGCCATTAACTTTGGCGCTTCGGAAGAGGTGCGATGGCGCGACGGACCCGCAGGACGCCTCGACGGCCTCCCCAAGACGCCGCCACGAGACGTCGAAGGTTTCAGCAGAGAGAAGGGCCCATGCCAACAACTCGCGCCGTCGCAGTCGACGCGCAGCACGAGGAGTTCCGGAGCATGGACGAGTTCATGTGCTTCGTCCTGTACTCCGCGCAGCGGGCGATGACGTCCGCCTACCGGCCGCTGCTCGACAAGATCGGTTTGACCTACCCGCAATACCTGGTGCTGGTCGCGCTGTACGAGAACGGCCCGTCCTTGGTCAAGACCCTGGGCGCCAAGCTCCATCTCGACTACGGAACACTGACCCCGCTGCTGAAGCGCCTGGAGGCGAACGGGCTGGTCGCACGCCGCCGCCGCGCCGACGACGAGCGACTGGTCGAGGTGTCGCTCACCGAGGAGGGCGTGGCTCTGCGCCGACGTGCCAACGACATGGTCCCCTCCCTGGACGCCGCGATGGGGCTGACCGACGAGGAGATAGAGCAGTCCAAGGCGCTGCTGCGGCGACTCACCGTCAACATCACCACGCGGACGGACGAGCCCCCCGGTCGTGTGTGATCCTCCTTGGGCCGCATCACTTCCATGTGTTCCCTCGCGACACGGCTGTTCCCTCGTGAACACGGCGCCGTCCACACCGACCCGCTCGAACGGCTCCCCCCGCCCCACTGACGATCAGGCGGTGAGCGCCTTGCGCGCGTAGGCTCGGACGTCGGCGTCGGAATCCGCGAGGGCGGCTCGCAGCGCGGGTGCCACGTCCGTGGCGGTCGCCCAGGGGGTGAGGGCGAGCACGGCGGCCTTGCGCACGTCGATGTCAGGGTCCGCCAGGGCCGCGACGAGGGGCTGCTTCGCGCAGGCGGGGTCCGCCGCCGCCAGGCAGCGCACGGCGCCCACCCGGACCTGCCAGTCGGGGTCCCGCATCGCGCGTACGGCCTCTGCCGTGAGCGGCGTGCCCACCGCTCCGGACGACTCCAGCGCCGCCGCCCTGACCAGCGGGTCGGCGTCCCCGGCGAGCACCGGCAGCACCTCCGACGGCTTGCCGATGAGACCGAGTCCCTTGGCGGCCCATACACGTACCGTTCTGGAGGAGTCGGCTGCGGCGGTGGCCACCGGGTCGGCCTCATCGAGCGAGACCAGGCCGCGGATCGCCGCGATTCGCACTCGGTGGTCGGCGTCGGCCAGCGCCGTCTGGAAGGTCTCGGTACGGCCGAGCCGCAGCGCACGCAGCACATCCAGGACGGCGCCCCTGACCACCGGGTCCCCGCCGGTGACGCGTGCTGCCAGGGCTTCGCCGAAGTCGGCGGTCGCGGGCAACACCTCGACGAGTTCGAGAAGGCCGTCGGCGGCGGCGTGCCGTACGGTGCCGCGCTGGTCGGTGAGGGCGGCGACCAGCGCCGTGCCCGCGCCGTCCGGCACCGTCTCGGTGAGCGTGGCGATGGCGGCCCTGCGCACCTTCGGGTCGGGGTCGGCCAGGTAGGGCGCGAGGTCGTGCACGCTCGGCTGCTCCTCGGCCAGGCGGTGGAGTTCCAGGATGCGTGGTGAGCGGCCGACCGCGACGCGGTCTGAGCGTTCGCCGCCCGCCTTGCGCACCGCCGTGGCCGTTTGGGCTCCGAGGGACACGGGCTCGGCCGCGACGGGCGCAAACTCCTCAACGGGCACGAGGTACGGTTCCACCGGCCGCTTGAGGAACTCCATCGCGCCGTCGCCGCGCTTGCGCAGGTTGAGGTGGAACAGCCAGGTGTCGTCGTCGCGCTGCGGCTGGTCGGCGCGCTCGTGGTAGAGGCCCCACCGGCTCTCAGTACGGGTGAGCGAGGCCCTGGCCGCCATCTCGGCGCAGTCGCGGATGAAGTCCACCTCGGCGCACCGCATGAGCTCGTGCGGCGTCCGCGCCCCCATGGAGTCGATCTCCTCCCGCATGCGTTCGAACGACTCCAGCGCGATCTCCAGCTTGGCGGCCGTCTTGGGCGGGGCCACGTAGTCGTTGACGAAGCGGCGCAGCTTGTATTCGACCTGCTGTTGTGGCGGCCCGTCCGGGTTGCGCAGGGGCCGGTAGGCCAACGCGTGGGCGGCTTCGATCTGGTCCTGGGGAAGCGGTTTTCCGGGCTGGTGGTGCGCTGCGGCGTGGGCTCCGGCCAGGTCGCCGAAGACGAAGGCGCCGATCATGTAGTTGTGCGGCACGCAGGCCAGGTCTCCGGCCGCGTACAGGCCGGGCACAGTGGTCGCGCCGTGCTCGTCCACCCACACGCCGGACGCCGAGTGGCCGCCGCACAGGCCGATCTCCGAGATGTGCATCTCCACGTCGTGGGTGCGGTAGTCGTGGCCGCGCCCGGCGTGGAAGGTGCCACGCGTGGGGCGTTCGGTCGTGTGCAGGATGTTCTCGATCGCGGTGACGGTCTCGTCGGGAAGGTGGGAGAGCTTGAGGTAGATGGGGCCGCGGGCGGAGGCGATCTCGGCGGAGACCTCGGCCATCATCTGGCCCGACCAGTAGTCGGAGTCGACGAACCGCTTCCCCTGGTTGTTGACCTGGTAGCCGCCGAACGGGTTGGCCACATACGCGCAGGCCGGGCCGTTGTAATCCTTGATCAACGGGTTGATCTGGAAACATTCGATGCCGCTGAGCTCGGCCCCGGCGTGGTAGGCCATCGCGTAGCCGTCGCCGGCGTTGGTGGGGTTCTCGTAGGTGCCGTAGAGATAGCCGCTGGCGGGCAGGCCGAGCCGGCCGCAGGCGCCGGTGGCGAGGATCACGGCTCCGGCGCTCACGACGGCGAACCGGCCCGACCGGGTGTCGAATCCCGCCACGCCGACGGCGCGGCCCTGCGAGGTGAGGACCCTGACCGGCATGACGCGGTTCTCGATGCGGACCTTCTCCCTGATGTCGCGTCGGCGCAGGACCCGGTAGAGGACCTTCTTCACGTCTTTGCCCTCGGGCATGGGGAGCACATAACTGCCCGAACGGTGGACCCGCCGAACGGCGTACTCTCCGTGCTCGTCCTTCTCGAACTTCACCCCGTACCGCTCCAGCCGGCGCACCATGTCATAGCCCCTGGTCGCGGTCTGGTAGATCGTCTTCTGGTTGACGACGCCGTCGTTGGCCCTGGTGATCTCAGCGACGTAGTCCTCGGGCGTGGCCTTGCCGGGGATGACGGCGTTGTTGACGCCGTCCATGCCCATGGCCAGCGCGCCGCTGTGCCGTACGTGGGCCTTCTCCAACAGCAGCACCCGCGCGCCGTGCTCCGCCGCGGTGATCGCGGCCATCGTGCCCGCGGTGCCGCCGCCGACGACGAGCACCTCGCACTCCAGGTGCAGGGCGTCCTCGATCGAGGGGATCTCCATTCACAACTCCTTGATGATCTGGTCGCGCAGCGCCGCCCGGTCGGCGTCGGGGTCGCGCGGCCCCGGCACCTCGATCACCGAGCGGACGCCGCCGGAGCCGAGCACCACGACGCGGTCGGCGAGCAGGAGCGCCTCGTCCACGTCGTGGGTGACGAAGACGACCGTGGCGCGGGTGTCGCGCAGCACGTCGAGGAGGAGCCTCTGCATCTCCGCGCGGGTCTGGGCGTCGAGCGCGCCGAACGGCTCGTCCATCAGCACCGCGCGGGGCGCTCCGGCGAGCGCGCGGGCGAGCTGCACCCGCTGCCGCATACCGCCGGACAGCTCACGCGGCAGCCTGTCCTCATGGCCGGCCAGCCCGACGCGGGCGATCCACTCCTGTACGGCTGCGCGGCGCTCGCGCCTGGCCAGCCTGCGGATGCGCAGCGGCAGTTCGACGTTGCTCCGCACGGTGCGCCAGGGCAGGAGGGCGTCGTCTTGGAAGACCATCGAACGGTCCCGCGAGGTGGCCGCGACCTCCTCGCCGCCGGCGACGATCCTCCCTCGGTACGGACGCAGCAGCCCGGCCAGCGCACGCAGCAGCGTGGACTTGCCCGAGCCGGACGAGCCGACCACGACCAGGACCTCGCCCGGCCGTACGGTGAGGTCGATCGCGGCGAGCACCGGATCGCGGGCGTAGCCGAGCGTCACGGACTCCAGGGTGATCCCGAGCGTCATGGCCCGCTCCTCTTCGCCCGGGGCAGCCACCGGGTCGCCCTGCGGCCGACCAGCTCGACGGCGGCCGAGGTGAGCCAGCCGAGCAGGCCGATGGTGATCATGCCGACGATGACGGCGGGGTAGTCGACGATCGTGTACGACATCCAGGTCCGGTAGCCGACCCCGAACTCACCAGAGATCATCTCGGCCGAGATCACGCAGATCCACGACACGCCCATGCCGACGGACAGGCCGCCGAACACGCCGGGGAGTATGCCGGGGAGCACGACATGCCAGAGCACGTGACGACGGTCGCCGCCGAGTGTCCGCACCGCGTCCTCCCACAGGGTGGGGAGGGCGTGTACGGCATGGCGGGTGCTCACCATGATCGGGAAGAACGCGGCGGCGAACGTGATGAACACGATGCCCTGCTCGTCGGTGGGGAAGAGCAGGATCGCCACCGGGACCAGGGCGATGGCGGGGATGGGGCGCACGGCTTCGAGAAGGGGCATGAGCGCATCGCCCGCCCGTGTGGACCTGGCGACGAGCACGCCCACGGCGACGCCGAGCGCGGCGGCCAGGCCGAAGCCGGTGAGAATCCTGATCAGGCTTTGGAGGAGGTCGAGGTAGTAGATCTGGGTGGCGAGCTGCCTGGCCGCCTGGGCGGCGATCTGGTCGAGCGTGGGAAGGCGGTCGAACCTCAGCCACAGGCGGGCGTCGGTGACGGTGAGCACCTGCCACAGCCCGGCCGCCGCCAGAAGCGACGCGATCCGGATCGCCCAGCGCCGCCTTGGCCCGCCGCCCGTGGCGCGGTCCTTCGGGGGAGGTGGCGCGGGCGGGGGTTTCAGCGACGCGTCCGGTCGGCGGGCCCGGGCGGCGACCTGGGTCTGGGTCTCGGCCTCGGTCTGGGGTTGGGTCCGGCTCTCGGTCTGGGGCTCGGCCTGGGTCCCGGTCTGCGGCTGGGTCCCGGCCTGGGTCCCAGCCTGGGTCCGGGTCTCGGTGCCGCTCACCGGAGGTCGCCTCCCGCCTCGGCGGCCTTCAGCGCGGACTCGTACGCGATGGGTTCCGTCTTCGGGTGGGTCTTGCGGTAGGCGTCGGCTCCCTCCTGCGTCGTGAAGGGCAGGAATCGGGCCGTGGCGTCGGCGGACGGGTCCTTCAGCCAGACGGACCGGTCGGCGAACCACCGCGTCCCCGTCGCCGTGTCCGGGACATAAGCGGCGCGCACGGTCCCCTTGGCCGCTGCTCCCTCCGCCGCTGCTCCCTTGACCGCTGCTCCCTTCGCCGCTGCGATCTGGCGGAGCAGGCAGGTGGGGGTGGCGGCGGAACGCGTGGCGTCCTCACCGGCCAGCCAGAGCTCCGAGGCGGTCTTCGGATCGGAGACGGGCAGGTCGCAGGTGGCGTCGGTGCCGGTGACGGCGGCGGCGTTCGCGGTGGAGGCCCGGTCGGTGTCGTAGGCGGCGCCGTACGCCTTCCGCAGGTAGGTGTCGTTGACGAAGGAGCCGAGGTCCACTCCGGAGAAGTCCGGGCTGATCCGCTTGAGGTAGGTGACGTCGTGCTCGTGGGCGGCCCGCAAGGGCTGCTTCACGGTGACGTCGAAGGTCGCGATGCCGCCCCGCCCGTTGTAGAGGTAGACGACCTCGGGCGGCAGCCCGGTGGCCTCGGCCACCGACTCCGCCGCCTCCACGGGGTGCTCGTGCAGGTAGCGAGTGGCGTCGATCTGCGCCTTCAAGAAGGCGTCCACGACGTGCGGATGCCCTTTGGCGTACTCCTGCCGCACCACCACACCGTGGAAGGTCGGCACGTTCAGCGCCGAGCCGTCATACACGAGGCGGCCCTTGTCCTGGAAGGCCAGCAGCCCGGGCCAGGCCACGAACTGCGCGTAGCCCTGCACGCCGCCGGACTCCAGCTGGGCCGCGCCCACGGCGGGCTGGTGGTTGACCGTCTCCACATCGCCGATCCCGGCCTTCTCCAGGGCCTGGACGAGCGTCCCGTGGCCGGCTGAACCGACACTGGCAGAGATCTTGGTGCCGGCGAGGTCGGCCAGGGTCCGGGCCGTGGACGCGGGCGGGACGACGACCATGTTGAGCCCGCCACGCAGGTTGTAGCCGGTGATGGAGATGAGCTCGGTGCGTGCTGCGGGGGTCCCCTGCGTGCGGGAGGCATTGATCAGCAGCGGGTAGTCGCCCATGGAACCGATGTCGATCTTCCCGGCCACCATCTTGGCGGTGATGGGGGCGCCGGTGTCGTAGTCCTGCCACTCGACCGTGTATTCGCCGCCGAGCCGCTTCTCCAGGTAGCCGAGCGAACGCAGCAGGGTCCCGGCCGTCACGGTGTTGATGGTCTTGGACTGGTAGCCGATGACGACCTTGATCTTCCCGTCGCCGCCCGGGGACGTGCCGGAGACCGTGCATCCGGCCACGGCCATCAGGGCGACCGCCGTCAAAACCTTCCGCAGCATGGTGCGTTTTCCTTCATCGCAGCAGGTAGGGGATGTTGATGGTGACCGCGTCCACGGGGCACCGGGCCGCGCAAGGGCCGCAATACCAGCACTCGTCCACGTGCATATACGCCTTGCCGGTCTCGTCGCTGATGGCCAGGGAGTCGAGCGGGCACGCCTCGACGCACAGGGTGCAGCCATCGATGCATACGGATTCGTCGATCGTGACGGGAACCTCGACGCGCTGGTCGATCAGGGCCATGCCCGCTCCTCCTCCGGGGTTCGTCGCAGATGGCCGCGCATGGTGAGCCGGTCGCCCCGGAATCGGATGAACTCCAGGTCGACCGGCCTGCCGTCGGCCAGGTGGGTGAGCCGCTCGACCATGAGCAGCGCGGCTCCGCGCGGCGCGCCGAGCGCCGCGGCGGTGTGTGTGTCGGCGTTGACGGCTTCGAGCGTGAGCTCAGCGACGCCGAGGGGCTGCCCCGTGATCCCTTCGAGCAGGGCGAAGATGTCGTTGTTCGCCAGGTCGGCGTCGAACAGCGGCTCGCCGGCGTCACGGACGAGGTAGGTGAGGTCGAGCGACAGCGGCAGGCCGTTCAGGCTGCGGACCCGTTCGAGGTAGACGACCTGCTCGCCGGGTGCGAGCCCGAGCCGCCGGCTGACCGGGGCGGGCGGCTCCATCATGGTCATCGTGCGGACCTGGTTGGTCACCCGCCCGTGCTCGTGGAGGGTCTCGGCCAGGCCGAGCAGGCGGTGGAGGCCGTGCGGATACTTCTCGGCCGCCACCGTGGTGCCCACGCCCGGACAGCGCTCGACCAGCCCTTCCTCGCGGAGCAGGTCAAGCGCCTCCCGTACGGCATTGCGCGAGGTGTCGAACTCACGCGCGAGCGTGGCCTCCAGCGGCAGCTGCCCTTGAGGGAAGCTCCCCTGGAGGATCTGTCTTCTCAGCAGGTCAGCGATCTGCCGGGCACGATCTGCCCGGCTCCGCCGATCGTCGAGCGCCATCCGTTGCACGGAAATAAACCTACTAAATGAGTAGGAAAAAAGGGATAACGGGGAGATTGCGCCACTCTCCCCGGGTTACCTCACGGCGTTGACCTGCTGCGCGAGCGGCTCGCCGACAAGATCTGCCACCCCCACGACCACGTGCGTCCAGCCCCCAGGCGATGGCCTGCGGCCCCGACCAGCGGCGGCGGGCCCAATGCGTGACGCGCATTTGGCCGACAACCGCCACGATCACGAACACCACGAACAGCACGCTGACCGCCTCGCTGCTGTCCAACTCCAGGGGCAGCGCCAGATAGACCTGGAACGACAGCGTGGAGGAGCCGGCCATGGCCGGCGCGAACAGCATGAAGGGCTTGTTCGTGACGACCGCCCGCCAGTCGGCCAGGACACGGCCGGCGGGCGCTCATGGCACTCAGTTCATGCGGGCGGAGGGCGTGGACGCCGGTTGCATCCGATGCAGCGTGCCGAAGAGCGCGATGGCGGCCATGTACACGCATGCCACGACGATCGTCACTGTCGTGCCGGCCAAGTCAAGGAGGTATCCCCCGGCGAGCGCGCCCAGCGGGCTGGCCCCGAAGCACAGCATGCCGTACACACTGCCGACCCGGCCGAGCAGGTTGTGAGGGGTCGTTCTGAGCATGTAGGTCGAGGTCGTGACATCCATGACACCCGCCACGAAACCCGTGCCCGCCCAGGCGACAGCCAGAGTCCATGGGCTTGAGTTCACAGCGACGAGCAGGACCGTGGAGAGCCAGCACCAAGGGGCCGCGCGTAGCACCACATGCTCAGGTACGCGGCGCGATATGACCGGCGTCAAAAGCGAGCCGGCCAGGCCGCCCACTCCGGTCGCGCCGAGGATGAGGCCGATGCCGACGGGCGTGATCCCTTGGCCCTGTGCGAGCACGATGATGAGCAACGCCATGATCTGCCACAGGAAGTTCGTGCTCGTGAATAGCGTCGTGGCCAGCCGGAGGAAACCGTCGCGCCAGATCCATTGCGCGCCGCGGGCGACCCCGCGCAGCATCCCCTCCTGTTCGTCTCCATCCGCATCGCTGCCGCCGCGGGAGAGGAAGCTCTTGGTGCGCATGGACACGAGCACCACCATCGAGATGATCTGGGCCACCAGACCACCGAGGAGCGGCAGGGCATTGCTCACGTTGAGCATCAGACCGCTCAGAGGTTGGCCGAAGAGATTGGCCGCATGATGCATGCCGTCGGTCTTCGACACCACCGAGGGGAGGCGTTCCTTGGGCACGAGCATGGCGACGGCCGGATCGACGCTGAGTTGGTGCAGGACGGTGAGTGCGCCCTCAATGAAGATCGCGACGATCAGCAGCCATACCCATGACCCGTCAGCGAGGACCGCCAGCGTCGCCATCCCGAGCGCGAGCGCCCGCCCCCCCTGCGCCAGGATGAGCAGCCTGCGCCGGTCATAGCGATCGACCAGGACGCCGAACGGCAGCATGAAGAGCAGTGACGGGATCAATGAGGCGAAGCGCACCCATCCCGCGAGAACGGGCGAGCCGGTAAGCATCAGCACAAGCAGCGGATAGGAGGCGGCCGTGGCGCGCGTGGCCGTGGTGGCCAGCCCGGCACCCGTGAACAGCAGCAGGAAGTCACGCCGCCACGAACTACTCTCCACCGGTGGCCGCGTTCATCCGTGCCACATCGGCACGAACGCGTCTAGCGATGTGGTTGATGAGCTTCATCAAGTCGGGGCAGTAGACCGAAGGATTGCGAAAGCCCGCACCGGCCCGATAGCGGTGGGCGTACTGCCCGCCTCCGCACACCTGGCTGAGCGGACACTCCTGGCACTGGGCGCTCAGGGCCGCGATGCCGATCTGCCTGGCCGCCACGGACGGATGGTCCATCGCGAGGTCAAAGGAGTGGTCACGGACATTCAGTCCGGTGGCGGCGGCGCCCTCGTATGCCGCCTTGAGCGAGTCGACCTGTTCGATCTCGCCATCAGTCTCCACCACAAGCGTCGTGTACGGCACCAGCCCCAAAGCCTCCGACAGGCTGGAATGGCCCAGCAGCATCCGGATGACGCTCTCGAAGATCCTTACCCGCGTCTCCCTGCGGGGGGCGGTATACCAGCGTTCGAAGATCGTGATCAGCCAGTCGGCGTACGGCGTCGCCGCCGGGTCGGCCGTGCGCAGCGGCGGAGGCTCCGACCAGGTGCCGTGCGGCAGCAGGAAGTCGATCGCCGGCGGTGACCAGCTGATGAGCTCCTCATAGGTGCCCACCGGGTCGTTGGCGACGTCGATCGTGCACAGCAGCCCGCGGTAGAGGTCTTGATAAGCCGGCGCGCCGAGTAACCGCAACCCGGCCGCGACCCGCTCGTAGCTGCCGCGTCCGTCGGCGAATCTGCGGTGCCGGTCGTTGGCTTGGGCGTCGCCGTCCAGGCTCACACTGATCCCGATGCCGCGGCGCGCGGCCATGGCCAGAAACCGCTCGTCCACCAGCAGGCCGTTGGTCTGCATGCCGATGCGGACGTCCACTTCGGGCGCCAGGGCTTGGCGCAGGTCGCGGGTGAACCGGTCTAGTCGCGGAGTGCCCGCGAGGAGTGGTTCCCCTCCGTGGAGGACAACCTCCACGGAGGGGACCCGATGAGCTCGGGAGTGTTCGGCGATCCGCGAGATCGTGTGCTCCATCGTCGCCGGTGTCATCACCTTGTCGCGGGAGGACCAGCTCTGGTCCGCCATCTCGTACATGTAGCAGTAGTCGCACGCCAGGTTGCACCGGCTGTGAACCTTGACCACGTACTGCGTGAAGGGCAGCGCAGTCCATCCCGTCGCCCGCAGTGCCGCCATGTCCAAGTCAGCGGGCCATTCCCGCCGCCCGATGTTCGATACCGTCGACCGCATGGCCGTCCGCCTCCCGAGCTCAGCTAATCGCCGGTGTTACAGGGAGCTGTTAAACCCGGGCCCGTCAGGCAAGGCGAGTTCGGCCATCACTGATTCGAGAACGGTTTCCTGCACGGGAATCACCACCCTTTCAATGCGGGATCAGCCGTTCTGACCCCCGTCGTTTCTCACCATAGGTAGATCCATCCAGATTCAACAAGATCTAGCAATTAGGGCAACTACCGTCTACTCTTCCGATCAGTGCCTTGGGACACGGGGATCCAGGGCACCTTGACGGGGACGGGGTGAGAGAGTGCGTGGCTTTCTTGTGGATCTTGTCGTTCCAGCGCGCCGGCCGATGATGTGACAGGTCGACGGTTCGCGCTATTGTTCGAGGTCAAAGGCTGTTTTGGACGGTCGCGCACCTGAAGGTGGAGCGGCATCACACAGCGCTTCACCAACCAACGGGTGTTGAACAGCGCACATCTGGCCATTCCGCCGCGCCATAGGCAGCGGAAGGTACGGGTGGTGCGCGTTGATGCGCGACTGCCATGCCCATCGACAATGTGATCAGTCTGTCGCTGACGGTGTCGGCAAGATAATCACCTGGCATGAATATGTCGGTGAGGGCCGACAGCCCTTCCTCTGATTCCGATTCTCGATCGGTGTGGGTTCATCGTCAAATTGCAAGGTGCTGTTCGTTCACCCTGCCAGAGCCACCGAGTTTTATTCGGTCATGAATAGCCCCCATCTACCGTGCCCGCGTGGGCGGAATATAAGTTTCCGCTGGTAACGGCGGTTTCCCGAATGTGGAACGGTCACCGCATAACGTTTCCACGTCCGTCACGCCGCTTGAGCCGTAGGCTGGGGATTCTCACAGACGTGGAAGAGCCTGCGGGCCCGCGCAACCTGGTCGACGAGCCCGCCCGTTCACGCTGTGTCCGCCGGATGTCCTTGGGGTTCGCTCCAGCCCCGCCTTGCGACAGGAGTTCGGTGAGGCGGGCGGCGATGGCGTTGGCGTGCCCTCCGCTCCGCTCGGATTGAAACACCGGCGAAACATCCTGTGCCGTATGCATGGCCTACGGGGGCGGCCGAGGTGCCTCGGCCGTGTAAGAAGGGGACGACAGGATGCGCATGCGAACCGGCCTCGTGCTGGCAACCCTGGCCTCGACGCTGGCGATGGCCGCGCGTCCACTTCGCGCTTGATCCACCTGGTGTAGTCGCCGAGCGGCAGCAGCGGCAACAGCGGCAACAGCACTGCCGACATCTCGGCCTCGTCTCCCGCCGTCGTCTCCGCCGGCGGGAGACGCGATTCCATGCCGCCCGGTCCCCGCGCGATCCCCTGACGAACACTCGTGTGGAGATCCACGAGATCACGCAGGCACGCGAGGAGCGGGCACGCGTGCCGCTCCCCTGCGGCAGCCCGTTGTCCCGAATGCGATCCAGAGATGCGGCCGTGGGCCGATGCCGCCTCCGTGCACGTTCACGACGTCAATCCACAAGATCACAAGGTGATTCCATGCTCCACATCACTGAGCGGCTCGACCGAAGAGCAGCGACCCCGCCCGTCCACCTCGTCCAGAACTATCGGCCCAGCCAACCGCACGGCTGGCCCGGGACGCCGGGGCAGACGGGTGCGACGGTCGGCGGACACATCGCGGCCAAGGACTTCACCCACAAGGGGAAGTCCTACCGGATCGGCCTGCTGCCGTTCGGCCAGCCGGGCGATTCGCCGCACCCGGTCTACCTGGATGTCCCGTCCGACCCTGACATCGCCTTCAAGCAGACGCTGGCCGAGGCGTTCGGGACCCATTACTCGTTCCGCTACACGGGCGGGTTCCGCGGTCGGCGCGAGTTCGACGTCCAGTCGTACAGCGTGTTCGCCGAGGGAGGCCCGGCCAGCCCCATGCTCGGTTACGGAGCCGATCTGTACGTCGTTTACACCCCGGACCTTCGCCGGGGCGATCCCGCCGTCCACGACACTCTGCGCTGGATCCAAGTCGTCAAACGGCTCGGACCCTCCGCCTCGGCGAAGAGCCAGGTCGACAACGCCGGCCGCCCCAACCCGTTCTACGTTCACGGGGGACGCATCTCGATCTTCGGCGACCGGGTCTTCAACGTCGCCTACAAGAACGCACCCGACAGACTGCAGGGGCCGCCCCCGGACGACTCCGCCTTGGCGGGCGTGGGGTTCAAGGCCGAACTCTTCCTCGCCCAGGACACCGGGAGAAAGAACGCCGCCGGCAAGACCGTGGTCAACGTCTTCGGCGGGATCAAACACGGCTGGCAGGTGCAGGAACAGCGGCCGTGACGCCCTTCCCGCACAACGAGTCCCAGTCGGCCATCACGATTGCGAGAAACACCATGCCTTCCATCCCCGTCGCCGATCCCGCGGAATCGGGGCGCACGCGCATATCGCGTAGGTCCATGCTGCGCGGCGGAGGCGTCCTCGGCCTGTCCGCGCTCGCCTCGGCCGGACTCGCCGCCGCCCCTGCGTCCGCCACCGCCCCGGCCTCCGCCGCCGGACCGGCCTCCGCCGCCGGACCGGCCTCCGCTGCCGGACCGCGGTCGAAGTCGGCCGTGCACCTGGTCCCGAACTATCGGCCCAGCCAGCCGCAGGGTTGGTACCAGGTGCCGACCATCGGCGGACACGTCGCGAAGAAGGACTTCGCCCACAACGGCAAGTCCTACCGGATCGGACTGCTGTCGTTCGACCAACCCGGCGATTCACCGCACCCGGTCTACCTGGATGTCCCGTCCGACCCCGACATCGCCTTCAAGCAGCATCTCTCCGAAGCCTTCGACGAGCATTACTCGTTCCGCTACATGGGCGGTTTCCGCGGGAGGAACGAGTTCGACGTCCAGTCCTACAGCGTGGCGCTCATGAAGCCGTCGGAGCAGTCGCCCGACTTGGCGTGCGGGGCCGACATGTACGTCGTCTACCGGCCGGATCGCCGCCGCGGCGACCCCGGCCCCTACGACAACCTTCAATGGATCCAGGTCGTCAAGTCGCTGGGCCCTCCCCTCGACAACCTCTGGAGAGCGAACCCCTTCTACGCCTACGGTGGGCTCACCTCCATCAACGGGCACAGCCTGGTCAACTACTACGACGCCCCCATGCTCGGGGTCGGTGGGCCGATGGGCGCGAACATCCAGTTCAAGGCCGAGGTGTTCCTCGTGCAGGACACCGGGAGAAAGGACTCCGCCGGCAAGGGCGTCATCAACGTCTTCGGGGGGATCAAGTGGGGCTGGCGCCTGGAGGAGGTAACCGCGTGAAGCCGGCCTATCGCCGGGACGAGCCGTTCTTAAAGTAGCCCGAACGAAGCCGACAAGATCCGCCTGATCACCTCGATCGAGCGGATCTTGTCACAGTGGAGGCACCCTGGAACGAGACGATAGAGGTGATCAGCGTGCGTAAAGTGCTGATGCACCTCATCGCCGAGACCGCCCGGCACGCCGGACACGCCGACATCCTGCGCGAGACCCTCGACGGGCGGAAGGCGACGTGACCGAACAAGGCCAGGCGCTCGCGGCCTTCCTCTCCCACAACGACAGCGACCGAGTCCAGATCGCCGCATAACCCGCCCCCAGGCCGCCGCGCCAAGCAGCACGACGTCCTCCGCGGCGTGGCGGGAGCCGTACCCTCGCCCATGGCGCGGCGAGCAAGGGGCGCAGAGCACGCACGCAACGCTACGTCCGATTCTCGCGAGCAATCGTTTCCGGAAATGTCGCAGTCTGAGCTGGTGGTCAGAGCTTGAGCCCGACCGACCACTTTCACACGCATGCACGGAGAGGCTTTCGCATGTCTTCAGGACTGGACTCCAAGGTTTTCATTGTCACTGGCGGGACCTCCGGGATCGGCCTCGCGGTCGCCCGGCGACTTGCCGCAGAAGGCGCCGCCGTCGTACTCGGTGCCCGTCGCAAGGATGTCGGCGAGGAGGCCGCAGGGAGCATCCGCGTGGCGGGTGGCCGGGCACTGTTCGTGCCCGCGGACGTCTCCGTCGAGGCCGACGCCGCCGCGTTGGTCGCCGCGGCGGTTGCGGAGTTCGGGCGTCTGGACGGGGCGTTCAACAACGCCGGCGGCTTCAACGCATCCGGCCCGCTGACCGGGATTGATGGCTCCGCCTGGAACGCCGAGATCGCCCAGAACGTGACCAGCGTCTTCAACTGCCTCAAGCACCAGATCCCAGCGGTTCTAAAGACCCGCGGGGCAATCGTCAACAATGCCTCCAACATGGGCGTCGTAGCCCTGCCCGAGATTGCTCCGTACGTCGCGGCCAAGCACGCCGTCGTGGGGCTGACCCGGGCTGCCTCCCTTGAAGTCGCCGAGCGCGGTGTCCGGATCAACGCCCTCGTCACCGGGGGCGTGGACACGCCGCTTTCCCGCAGTTCTCACCTCACCAGCGAGGAAGCGGCCGCGCACATCGCCTCGCTGCATCCGGTGAACCGCATCGCCCAGCCCAAGGAGATCGCCCCGTTCGTCGCGTTCCTGCTGAGCGACGAAGCGTCCTTCATCACCGGCGCGGCCCTCGCCATCGACGGCGGCTTCACCGCCCGCTGACCCCGCACGCCCATTGTGCGGGGGCCTGCTCCTCAGCGCCGTATGGCAGGCGCCCACGTGCCCGACCGGGCATCTCGCCGTATGGCGTCGCGCCGGGGCGGGCTCACCGGGCCGAGCCCCGGCGACAGGTCCGGCGACAGGTCCGGCCGCCGATCGTACGGCGATGGCCCACGACGGCGAAAGCAGCGCTGCCGTATTCATGGTCACCATATAAACGACTTGTGCTTTTTGTCCGCCCAAATCCGGCGGACCAGAGGGAGATGTTTCCCACAGAAATTCTTACCCTTGCACAGCATTTACACAGCATGGGCAACGCTGAATCCAACACGGTTCATACGGACGGAGTCCGCCCGGTCACACCGAATCACCGGCCCGCCACCATCCGCACACCCCTGCGGGCCGGACTCCGCCGCACCCGCGTCGACGTGCTGTTATGTGCGCGCAGGGGCCCGTGGAGGCGCGAGGCCACTGCCCGGACGAGCCAGCAAGCGGCGGCACGCGACGGCGGCCAGAGGCGCGCCAAGCGCGGCACATTGTATCCACTAGACCACATCATGGCCGTCGACTCGGCGCCGCTCGCTTTATGGAAACCGTAAGGAACGGCCGGTAGCCTCCTAGGCCATGAAATGGCAGCGCAGGATCAACAAAGCGCTTGTCGCGTATACGGGATACCAACTCAAGCGATCGGGAAAGCAGAAAAAAGCCGAGTCGGCAAAGGCGAATCGCGACGCGATCAGGCCAGCGGCGGACCCCGAGAGCGACAGGCTGCTGGTCGCTCCGGTCTTCATCATGTGTCCGGTGCGCTCCGGCTCGACGCTCCTGCGTTCCGTGCTGAACGCTCATTCTCAACTCCACGCCCCGCACGAGTTGCACGTCCGGAGGCTGACGGTCGGATTGGGCACCCGGCTGGCCCGGCAGGCGATGACCGAACTCGGCCACAACCAGGCCGACCTCGAACACCTCCTCTGGGACCGGGTGCTCCATCGGGAGCTTTCACGCAGCGGCAAGCGGTACATCGTCGAGAAGACCCCCGCCAATGCCTTCGTCCATGAGCGCATCGCGACCTGCTGGCCGGACGCCCGGTTCATCTTCCTCCTACGCCACCCGGCTTCCATCGCCGCCTCGTGGTACGAGGCCGACCCGCACAAGCGGAACCGCGAAGAGGCCGCCGCCGACGCTCTCCGCTACATGAAGGCCGTGCATCGGGCCAGAAAGGCCCTGCCCGGCTTGACCGTCCACTACGAGAACCTCACAGCCGACCCCGAACATCAGACCCAGGCCATCTGCGATTTCCTGGGCATCGAATGGGAACCCTCAATGCTCCAGTACGGCAGGCCCGATGTGATCCGCAAGGGACTCGGCGACTGGAAGGACAAGATCGCATCTGGGAGCGTGCAACCAGGCCGAGGCGTGCCCGCGCCCGAGGAGATCCCCGAGGTTCTCACACCGATGTGTGAAGCCTGGGGATACCTGCCGGGCAGGACGTGACGATCATGAGGATTCGCTACCTTCTTCTGCACGCCTACGGCATGGGCGGCACCATCCGCACGGTTCTCAACCAGGCCGCCGCGATGGCGGAACACGGCCACGAGGTGGAGATCGTGAGTGTGGTCCGCCGCCGGGAAAAGCCGCACTTCCCGTTCGACCCCCGCCTCTCGGTGACGACCTTGGTCGACCAGCGCGACGGCGTGCTCACCGACTCGGTGGTTCGCAAAGTCTGGCGGCGGGTCCGCGGCAAGGTCGTGCCGCTGGGCGAATTCGCCGCCGAGTATTTCACCGAACGCGTGGAGAAGGCCGTCATCGACTATGTCTCCGCCCTCGACGACGGGGTCCTGGTCACCACACGGCCCGCCTTGAATCTGATCGCCGCCCGCCGCGGCTCCAAGCACGTGACGCGTGTCGCTCAGGAGCACATGAACCTGTCCGCCTATCGGGAACCGGTCCGAGCGGATATCTTCCGCCACTACCACAAGCTCGACGCGGTCACCGTGCTCACGACGAGCAGTCGGGACGAATACCGTCGAGCGGTGCCGGACACGCCTGTCGTGCGCATTCCCAACGCCGTGCAGCTCCCCGCCGGCACCACACCCTCACAGCAGGAGAATCCCGTCGTCGTGGCCGCCGGGCGGCTGGTCCACCAGAAGGGGTTCGACATGCTCATCCCCGCCTTCGCCCACGTGGCGGAGCGGCACCCGCAGTGGCGTCTGCGCATCTTCGGCACCGGCCCGAAGCGGGCCCGGCTCAAGGCTCTCATCAGCGAGCACGGGCTGGACGAGCACGTTCACCTCATGGGGCGCACCACCACCTTGGGCGAGGAACTCTCCCAGGCATCGATCTACGCCCTCAGCTCCAGATTCGAGGGTCTGCCCATGGTCATGATCGAAGCCATGGGGCACGCGCTGCCCATCGTCGCCTTCGACTGCCCCACCGGCCCGGCCGACGTCCTCAGCAACGGCAAGGACGGCGTCATCGTCCCACCGCGAGACGTCGACGCGTTCGCCACCGCGCTTGACCAGCTCATGTCCGACCGGGACCGGCGGCTGCGCATGGGCGCCGAGGCCGCCGCCACGGCCCGGAACTTCGCCCCCGACGTGGTGATGCCCGTATGGGTGAAGTTCTTCGACGAGTTGGCACACGGAAAGAGCGTCACCGGCAGTCGGCCATAAAGTGCGTCGCCGTACCGGAGACCAGATCAGGCGACACCGTCTAGGTGTCGGCAGGTGCGCTTTCTCCTGGCGCAGCGGCGGGAACCGGCACCGGATGCTCGGGGCGGCCCGGCAGAAGGGGGGTGGCGACCAGAATGACAAGCGTGACGCCCAGCAGGAACCAGTACGCGTTGCGGAACGCACCGATCGCCACCTCGGCGCTCGACTTGCCGACGCCTGAAGCCGCCAGGATGAGGGCGACGACAGCCACTCCAAGTGCGCCCCCGAGCTGATTCAGGTTGTAAAGCACGGAACTGCCCTGAGGCACTTTCTCAGGCGGCAGTGTCCTATAGAGAGATCCCATCGTCGGCGCGCCAACGGCACCCAGCCCCAGTCCGATCAGGAATGCGGCCGCAGCCGACCACGCTACCGAATTGCGGGCCGACAAGTCCCTGCACCGTGACGCTCGCGGCGAAACTACGGCTCGTGAACAGCCGGACATCGATCAGTGGCGGGACACGGCGCACGCGGAGCACGTGCACCACGTACCCGATGAGGAGAGCGAGACGATGCAGGCGGCCGCCGCCGAGTGGGCCGCCCATATACACTCACGGATCAACAGCACGCCCCTCAAACCCTCGACGGATGAACCGGCGGGATCTCCCCTGTCGCCACCCCGTTGAGAAGTCCGTCCCGGCGGGCGAGGGCAGCGGCTTCGCCGCGGGATTTCACGCCGAGTTTCCGGAGGATGTTGGAGACGTGCACGCTCGCCGTCGTCACGGAGATGGACAGTTCGCGGGCGACGTCGCGATTGCTCATGCCGTTCGCTGCTTCATGCCCTACATCATCATATTTGCCGTAGAACGCCCATCCACAGCGGCGAGGGTCAGTCCCTGTGACGGTCAGCGGCGGGGGTGGCGTGGACGGCGTTACGCCACCGACGAAAAGGGCATTCTCCGCAGCGGCGGTCCGCTGATCGCGTGGTTCAAGAATGCGGAGGGCAACATTCTCTCCGTGATCCAGGGATAACCCTGGCCTTGACGCCGAGCAGACCTCGGATTTGCCGACCCGGGGAATCACCCCATCCATGAAAAAGTTCAAGATCGCAATTCTCGCGGTTGCGGCGCTGTCCGTAGCGGGACCGGCCGCCGCGTCGGTGACACCCCATGCCCAGTCGTCTCTGGTGCTATCGGTCACGGTGGGCACCGCCGCTCCCAACGGCCCGCGGCCGACGCCCAAGGTGGTGACTCTGCGGTGTGATCGGGACAGCGGCAGCCACCCCACCCCGAGAGCGGCCTGCGACCTGCTGCGCAAAGTCAACGGGAATGCGGCCAACCTCAACGTCGACCCGGGCGGCATCTGCACCCGGGAGTACATTCCGCACACCGCCCGCCTCCTCGGCAAATGGCGCGGTCGACCTGTCTCATTTGAAAAGACCTTCGGCAATCGCTGCGAAATGATCAAGACGACGGGAGCGGTCTTCACCTTCTGACGGTCCTCACGAGGACGGCGCTAGAGCACGGCGCCAAGGGCTCCTGTGAGGCCGCGAACGCGGTCTCACAGAGCTCCTGTCGATGTCAGGTCCGCAGGCACGGCACGCAACCGGGAAAGGGCGGCGCTCGACCAGGGAAAGATGCCGCTCAACCGGGAGAAGGGCCGCTCACACCTTTCGGCCATCGTGCCGGTTCTCACCGGCCCGCACCCGCTCGTGTGCGGCGCTTTCCTTTCCGGGTCCGATCGAGCTTTCCGGCGCAGTCGGGCTGAAGGCGATGGCACGCACGTGTTCGACCTCGTCCGGGCGCGTGGGGATGCCGTCCAGGCCGAGGCGCGGGGCGAGGTATTTCCACTCCCACGGGTGCGCGTCGCCGTAGCGGATGAGCAGCGCCAGGGTCTCCGCCGGGCCGAGCCGCCTGTGATGCGGGGCCTCGAGCCGACGGCTGCCCACCCGGATCTCCACGGCCGGAGCGGCCCGGAGATTCCTGTACCAGTCGCTGCGCTCCCCCCAGCCTGACACCACGTAAACGGTTCCGGAGTAGCGGTCGAGATCGGCGACCTCGACCACGGTCTCCCGCCTCGACCCGCTGTTCCTGCCGCGCGTGGCGAGAAAGGCGAAACGGTTCCCGAGAATCCAGCCGAGACCCGCGCGGTAGAGCCAGATGGGTGCGCGATAGAACGTGCGGGACCATCCGCTCGGCTTCTCCGCGAAATGAGCCATGGCTTATCCTCCTCGCTGCGGCCACGATGGGGAACACCGGTTTCTCGGAGCCCGCCCGGTTGCGAGATCACGCCTCGCCGCCGCCCCGAATGCGGAGCCCCAATCCATCCTGGACTGCTTACCCACCATGCCCGCCTTTGCCCATCTCGTAACGTCGAACGGGCCGACGGCCCGCACCCCGGGAAAACCCCGTCGGCTGTCGAACGGCCGATTACTGTCGGTGACGTCTGCCACACTGCGGCACATGACCGAGAGCGTGCCGCAGACCTTCGCGCAGACCTGGCCCGACGACACACGCCCGCCGCTTCCGGACACCGGCGACGAGCGTGAGACCCTCGTCGCCTTTCTCGACCACCATCGGCAGACCTTCGAGCTCAAATGCCTGGGGGTTCCACCCGAACACCTGTCCGACCTGGGCGTGCCGCCGTCCAAGCTCAGCCTGCACGGCCTGATCCGCCACCTCGCCGACGTCGAGCGCTGGTGGTTTCGCCAGCAGTTCGCCAAGGAGGACATCCCCGGTCTCTACTACACAGAGGAAGACCCCGACCGGGACTTCGAGACCCTCGACGGCGACCCGGCGGAGGCGCTCGCCCGCTGGCGCGAGGAATGCGCGGTCGCCCGCGAGATCGTCGCCCGAGCCGCGTCCCTCGATGAGACCTGTGTCCGTTTCTCCACAGGCAAGCCCATATCCCTGCGCCGCATCATGGTGCACATGATCGCTGAATACGCCCGCCACAACGGCCACGCCGACCTTCTCCGAGAACGCATCGACGGCAAGACCGGCTTCTAGCCGGGCGGAGCAACGTAAGCGAGGCAACGTAATACGGGCGGTATCAGGAGCGGAATGGAGACAGCCGGGTTCGCGAGGCATGACACGGCATGGCGTGCCGCGGTGGGGTAAAAACGGGGTTAAAACGGCAAAATGGGCTGCATGCGTACTCCTGTGCCTCCGGCCGCTGAAGGGTTCCGTCGTCTTCTCTCGATGATGGCGGACGCCCTACTGGCTCTTACCGCCGGAGTGGTGGCCGGTCTGGCCGCGGTCACCTCGCTCAGCATGTCGGGGCAGACGTCCACAGACCGGGAGACGGGCGTTCTCTTCCTGGTGACGGCCGCGATCGCGGTGTTCACCGTGTCGTTCGCGAACCATGTCGTGCTCACCCTGTGGGCACGTGCGAGCGTGGGCAAGCGGCTCGCGGGGCTGCGGCTCGTGCGCGTGGCCGATTGCGCTGCTCCGAGGTTCGGCCAAGCCCTCGGCCACTGGGTGCGAGGGCTGTTCACGATCGTCCTCATCCCGCTGCTGGCCCTGGTGGAGGGCGGCGAGCCCGGGAGGTGGAACCCCAAGCTGCGCGTCGTGCGCCGACGGGACCTCGCCTGCCGGTCGGCGCGGCCGTACGGAGCAGGGCGGCCATGCCTGTGAATGGCCGTGGGGCGGCCATGGCCGCCCCACGGCAGGGTGTCAGAGCATCGCGTCCTTGAAGGCGATGGTGGCCTTTCTCGCGCCGGGAACGCCTGAGGCGAACCCGAAGCAGAGTGAGGGCCGGACGCCTACCATCTGGATTCCCATGCCCTCCGGTTCGCGGTTGTCCAGCGACTGGGCCGCTTGGGTGAAGGAGCGCTGCACGACGCCGCCGGTGCGGAGATCCACTGCGGTGAGGTGGGTGTCGCCGGGCCTGCCGGCAGCGGAGCCGTCGAGCAGGTAGAGGTAGTTCCCGTACGCGGTGTAGCCCTGGAAGACGCCGAGCCCGCCGGGCTGCGCGACCTCAAACACCGGGGTGGGGGTGCCTCCGGCCTTGACGGCTGCGAGAGCGTAGACCGCGAAACGCTTCTGGCCGTTGAGCTCGTAACGCATGATCAGTCGATTCGTCGAGGGATCGATCGTACACGTGGTGCGCGTGGCGTTGGGGACCGGAGCGTATTTCGTGAGCGCCGAGGACGACGTAGTCAGAGTTTGACCGTTGACAAACCTGAACCTCGCGATTCTCCTGCCCGCGGAACTTCCACCGCTTCTCACGCCATCGGTCTCGGTCCACAGGTAGGGGGAGGACCCCGAGGGTTCCACTCCGATCTGCACGCCGTGCCCGAACCCCAGGAGATACATATATCCGGTCACAGTGCCGCTCGGGTTGAGCCTGGTCAGGCACAGGTCTCCGGCGGCGTTCGACGCCGCACCGTTCTTCACCTGGACCGTGTAAATGTTCCCGTTACTGTTGTCAATGGCGAACGACTGCAGCACCGTTTCGTCCCGAAGAGCCTTTTTCCAGTGCAGGATGGAGGCGGGGGCGGACAGATCGAAGCGGCCTTGAGCCGTAGTCGCCTGCGCTCCGCGCATTCCAGCCGATCCCAGTGTGGCGACGGCCCCGGCGCCTGCCACGAGGAGGCGTCTCCGCGTCAGAACCGGGTTTTGTTCAGCGAATGGATCCGACATTCACTCTTCCTCCCTTTCTCATCTGACACAAGCGGCCCTGTATGTGCAACTCAGCATTGTAGAGGGAAGAAGCGAGAATTCCGAGAACTAAATTTCACTGCCTTAATGGCTCAAGAACAACTACGACAGGCCATACACAACTGCCTGCCCTCAACTGGTGGAAGCAATTCCGCTGGTCAGTAGCTCGGCGAACACTTCATTCGGCTTACGCCATCCCAGGATACGCCGCGGACGGTCGTTGAGCTCGTCGGCGACGGCCTGGAGATACCCCGGGTCGCTGGTGATCGTGGTCCCTTTGGGGAAATACTCACGAAGCCACCGGTTCGTGTTCTCGTTCGTCCCGCGCTCCCAAGGGGAATGCGGATGGGCGAAGTACACCTCGATATCCGCGGCGACCGAAAGAGCGGCGTGACGGGCCATCTCCGCCCCGCAGTCCCAGGTCAGGGTCCGGCGCAACGCCGCGGGCAGCCCCTTGATCCGCTCGGCCACCGACGCGGTGACCGTCGCCGAGTCCCGGGATGCCAACGGCACGAGGATCAGATACCGGGAAGTGCGCTCGACCAGCGTGGACACGGCCGAGGCGCAGTTGCGGCCGACCACGAGATCCCCTTCCCAATGCCCGGGGACGGCCCGGCCGGCGGCGTCGGCGGGCCGCTCGTCGATGAACCGCATCCCGGTGATCCGCGGCGCGCGGGGAACCCGGCCGCGGGCGGGCCTGCGGCGGGTGCGGCCGGAGCGCAGGGCGATGCCCTCGGCCCGCATGACGCCGACCGGCAGCGCGTAGATCCAGGAGTAGACGGCCTCGTGCGACACGCGTACAGCCTGGCGGCAGGGGTGGTCGATCGGCAAGCGGTACGCGATGGCCTCCGGAGACCAGCCCCGTTCGAGCAGGCCGGTGACGATGAGCCGCAGCACCGGATCGGCGTCGAGCCTGCGGGGTTTCGGGCGTCGCCTGGCCCGGCCGGCCGCCTGTTCCGCACGGGTGGCGCGGTATCTCCGCCTGCCGCCGTGACGGGAGATCTCCCGTGAGATCACGCTCGGGCATCGCCCGATCCGTGCCGCTATCTCCTTCCCGGTCAGGTTCTCGGCGATACCACGTGATATCTCCTCCCGATCCTGCATTGTCAGCATCTGGCGCACCGCCCCCACGGAATCTCCCCCCGACGATCACACGCCGAATAGGGCTACACCAGGAGAACCTCGATTGCTACGACCGGTTGAGGGCAGG
>NZ_FNCN01000074.1 GCF_900100605.1 Sinosporangium album
TCAGCGGCTACCCGCTCAAGCTCGCTTCGCCGCAGCCGCTCGCGCTCGGCCACCCGCTCAACTCCGCGCCCGACGATCACGGCAAGAGCACTGCGCGCCCGCAGGATAGCCCTGCCAAGCACGCTGCCCGTCTCAATTTCGGCGGCCTCGCCGTACAGGCTCAGCGCCGTCTGCCCCTGCATTGGCGCCTCTGCTTCAACGCTCGCAGTCTCGGCAGCCTCCTCGCGCTCCCGCCCAGAATCGGCGACGTCGAAGAGGGTCAGCTGGTTCTCGTGGCCACCCGCGACTTCCTCGACATCGCGCATCGGCGGCGTATCAGCTGTGGCCTCGCGGTGCAGCGGCGGCAGAGCGGCCGCGTCCACCTCGGGCCGGCGGCGGAGCTCGCTATCTGCGCGCATCGCCATCACCCGCGCATCCTCAGTAGCTGCGTGCCATGCCTGCCGGGCATCGTCGATCTCGGCCAGGCGGCTACGTCGCTCCTCCAACTCGGCCGCCAGCGCCGCCTCCCCTGCGGCCCGAGCCTCCATCGCCTCCCGCTCCTGCTCGTCAATCGCGGTGGCCGCCACCGCCCGCAGCCGTACCGCCTCCGCAGCATGCTCGCGAGCCCTAAGAGACGTGATCCGCAGGTCGTCGGATACATGCGGTGGAGCCCACCGCGCCTCCCTCTCGTACCGGGCCCGCATCACCCACAGCTCGCCCAACGTCACGGCGGCGATATCCCGATCGCTCTCAGCACGGCCGAGCGCGTCATAAGCCGCATACCAAGCCACACGCGCCTCCGGATTGGTGCGGCTGGGAGCCGCACCAATCGCATCGGTCGGCGAGGCGTAGCCGTACTCCTCGCGGTAGGCCATCACCCGGCCAGCCCGCTCGATCCACTCTGCTCGCGCTGCCCCCTCGGCGGGTGCCTCCCCAAGCTGCTCAACCAGCCACCCCGCCGGGCGCTCAGCGGACCGCTCGCCAAGAACAACAGTTCTCGCGTCCTTCGCGGCCGCCAGCCTCTCCAGCCACGCATCCACGCGGGGAAGCCCCGTCCGCAGCGTGCGCTGCAGCCACGTACCGCGGATGTACTGCTCACCAGGCTCCAGCCGATCGATATCGATCCCGCGGGTCTCGGCCGCCTGGGTGATACGCCAGTGCAATGTCGCGGCGGGGGAGTCAGCCGTGTCGAGCTCGCGCTCGGCCACCGCCATATCGAGGATGCGGTGCGCGTCCAGCCCTGAAAGATGCAGCTGCTGCAGTAGGCGCCCGAGCGTGCCGGTGGCCGCGTCGCTGCGCAGCTGCTCGGCCAGCTCCGCCGGGAGCGATCCGCGAGCTTCGGCCTGGGCGATGTAGCCAGCAGCCGCGTACTGCCGGTGTCCATCAAGCCACCGCGCCCCCAAGTTCGCCAGGTGCTCGGTCCGCTCTCGCTCGGCCCGCACCGCCTCCAGCGCGGTCTGGTCGTCCTCGACCCGCTCTAGTGCCCTCGCGAGCACCGCCAGCCTGTCCTCAGGCTGGACGGCCTGCTCGGCATCGGCTGCCTGGACGGGACCGGGCCGGAGATCAGCCTGACGGTCACGCTCGCCTACCACGGTGTAGGCGTAGTTCCCATCTCGGCCCCGAGACAGCATCACGTACAGCATCTCCCGTGTCACACCCTCGTCCACGAGGTTGTGACACGTGTCCACATTGCGCCCCTGCCCAGCGTGCACAGTCCCGGCATAGGCCAGCTGCACATGCTCGGCCACGTAGTCACCCTCCAAGCGCACCACAGCGCCCGCGTGACCGTCCGCGCCGATGAGCCGGGCCTCAAGCGTCCCCGCGCCTACCGATTCGACTCGCAAGACGTCGCGGTTGCTGAGCGGCCGCGCATCCGCGCCGACTATGAGGGTGTGGTCGTTCTTGCGCGCGGTGATCAGGTCGCCGCGCCCAGCGACGTTGCCGTCTCGAAGGGTCACCCCGTGCTCGCTCACCAGGCCGTAGGCGACGAGGTCGGCCCGCACCCGTGCGGCCAGCTCGGCGGCCTGCTCGTTGGTCGATGTCATCAGCAGCGTGCGGCGGCCGACGAGGTAGTCGGCCACGGTGGCGCGGCATGCGGCCACAGCCATGTCCTCGCGAGTTCCGCCCAGCAGACGGCCGCGACGGTCGTACTCGCTGAGCACCTGGACGTCTCCGGCCCGCAGGCGCAGCGATGCGTCTCGTTCCCACGTCTCGCGCATCCGCTGTATGTCGACCAGCTGATACGCCCCGGCCGTGGCTACCATCTGCCGCATCATCCCGCCGACACCCGGCGCGCCGAGCTGCTCGGGGTCCCCGGTCCAGAGGACTTTCGCGCCTGCGTGCTCTGCCACCTTCTGAATCGCAGTCAGATAGTCGGTGGTGACCATGGACGCCTCGTCCACCACGATCAACTGCCCTGGCTCCACCCGGACTTGAGCACACTCGATCTTGTCGAGCCACTGCTTGATGTTGTAGGTGGCGTCCAAGCCTTCGTCTCGGAGGACGTTGGCTGCAGTCTGGGCGGTAGCCAACCCCACCACCGCACCGCCCGTCTGCTCCCGCCACACCTCAGCCAACGCCGCGACCGTGAAGCTCTTGCCCGCCCCCGCAGGCCCAACCAGCACGTCAGTACGCCGACCCGACGTCAGAATGCCGTACACCGCTTGCCGCTGATCGGGGCGAAGCGACTCCACCGCCGCCGCCAAGCGAGTAGGAAGCACCGCCGCTGGATCGACCTCGCCGGCGGTCCTGTCTGCCGCCCCGCCCGCACCAACGCCAGCCGTATGGGCCCCTGCCGCCTCCCCGTCAGTCTCCGCCGCCGACGTCCCCTCAAGCGACTCCGGAGCAGACGACGCGACCTCGGAAGCGAGCTCGATCCCGAGCAAAGCAGCGGCCTCGCGGGCATCGACGCGGGGCGCCCCACCGGCAAGCGCCCCCACGATGACCGCTGTCTCGGTATCCAGCTGCCGCGCCGTGGTGTACCGCTGCGCACACGGCGCCTCATAGACGCTGCGACCGTCCGCACGCCGTAGCTCCGGCGGCTCCTGCACCAGCTCAGGGGCCGTGACCAGCCGCACCCCCGCCGCGGTGCCCTCGGGGTTCAGGGCCCTGTCTGCGAGCTCCTCCAGCAGCGCCTCGACCCGCTCGGCGGGCAGCGCACCGAGGTGGTCGGGCAGGTGCCGGGACAGATACCGGATCACCTCGTACCGGGTGAACGCGGACTTCGCGGCCTGGGCCTCGGCCACGGCCGCCTCGATCACGTGTTGCATGTCCATCGCGGCCAGCCGCTCCCGTGCCTCGGCCTGAGCGGCGGGAGCGACCCTGCCGAGCGCCGAAGCGGGGATCTGAGTGAGCTGCTCGATCTCCTGCTCAGTGGTCCGCCGCTCCCACTCCCGCAGCTCCGCCGCCCTGCTCGGCATGTCCGCGAGCTTGGGCTTTGCGGCCTTGGTCGCCTTGGTCGCGTCCTGCGCCAGCTTGAAAATCGTGCGGGCGCTCGGCTTCCGACCATGCGCCGCTTCGTAGTCCGCGATGCGCTGCTCCAGATCAGCGGTCACCTGCACGCGGCGGCTCGAAAATGCCGCGATCTGCTCGGCGGTGACACCGACGACCTCGCGGCCATGCCCGTCAGGGCGGGCCCGCCACTCCACCCCCAGCGTCCGGGTCAGCCGCTCCTCCATCACCCGCTCGCCCACCGCCGCCGCGGCGGCGCGGACACGGTGGATGGCCCGGGAGTCCAAGCTCCGCCATCGGCCGTCCTCGCACAACTGGCGGTTGAGCACCGCCTGATGCACGTGGAGCTGAGGCTCCCCCTCCCGGTTCGTGTGCTGGCGGAACTGCGCCACCACCCACTGGCCAGCACCCATCCACCGCCCGGTCGAGCGCCCCTCTACCACCCTGCCGTGATACCCCGTCCGCGCGTCGCCCGCGTGATCCCGCGCGTAGGTCAGGGCGGCCGTAGCCCCCTCCATCACCGCCCCCCACACCGCAGCGGCCGCACGGTCATAGGCGTCAGCCTGCTCGGCGTTCCCGGCCTCACGAGCCCTCAGCGCGGACGCCTGCAGACCCGCGTGCAACAAGCTCACGCTCTTCGTCGGCGAGAACGTCAAGTCGAAGAAGTACACCGCCTGCCGCTGATCCCGGAGAGCCTCGATCCGCAGTTCCTCAAGCCGTTCAGGCGTCGCCTCCGGCTCGGCGGCCGCGCGGGCGGCGAAGACCTCCGCAGCGCTCTTGAACCCGCTGGCGCGGCGCCCCAGATGCGCCTTCTCCGCATCAGGCACCAAGCCGTCCAGGAACTGCGGGTCACGCGGGTCAAGGAAGGTCGAGTACAGCCGCTCCATGATCAGCGGGTCCACCGTCGCGCCGGGCTCCAGCCCAAGAACACGCGCCCCCTCGCCCCACCACACGCCGGGCGGCTCACCATGCTCCGCCACCGCCGCCAGATAGTAGTTCTCCGCCCCCCGGCCCACACCCTTGGTCAGATACCCGGGGTCGTAGCCCGCCGCGATGCTCAACATCGTGGTGGCCTCCCTCCGGGTCCGCCCCGCCCCACAGGGCGCATCTACATCACTGGTCACAGCTACTCTACCCAAGATCATTAATAATGCCTAGGTGTGGGGACTTAGAAAAGGGAGTGGGGGAGACGAGAGGACTCTGCCTAGGGCAGAGGAGATGCGTGGGGAGAGACTGGAATCAGGGGAGGAGGGAGGTCGAGAGGAGACGGTGAGAGGACGCTGTACGGGGCTGGGAACGGCTACGAGGGAAGTCAGACGAGAGCCGCCAACGGCCACGCCCCCGCTCACCGCCAGCCCGACGACGCTCGGCCCGCCACCGCCGGCTCCTCGGCGACCGGTCGCGGTGGGGCTACAAAGCCAAAGCCGGAGTGTTCAAGTTTGCAAACTTGAACACTCCGGCTTTGCAGGGGGGTTACCTGTGCCGGTCGAGGCGCCACCGCCGACGATCGGGCACCGCGTCATCGACCCGGGCGCCGAGTATGGCCTCCCGAATCTCCTCGCCGTCAGCCCCGCCAACGGCGAGCGCCTCGGCCAGCGCCTCGGCAAATTCGTCGAACTCGCTCACAAGCTCTCCTAAGTTTGCAAACTTAATTACCTTCGGCCAGTTACGTACACCTGGTAGCCCCCTTGGATCAGGCGGGCAGCCTGGGCAAGGATCTGCTCAGCGTGGGCGGCGGCCGCGCGATTGAGGCGCCACAGGTGCGTCTCACTGGCTGCGACCGCCACCAGGGCGGTTGGTCGGGCTGTCACCCCTTGGTCGCCTCGGCGTCCGCGCGGGCCTGCTCGGCGGCGGCCGTGAGCCGCTCGACCTCGGTGCGGTGCTGTTCGCGGGCGGCTTCCAGCTCGGCGCGGGCCTGGGTCACCTGCTCGGCTGCCTGCTGCTGCGTCCGCTCGACCTCAGCCCGGTGCTGCTCG
Source organism: Sinosporangium album (assembly GCF_900100605.1). Taxonomy (GTDB): domain Bacteria; phylum Actinomycetota; class Actinomycetes; order Streptosporangiales; family Streptosporangiaceae; genus Sinosporangium; species Sinosporangium album. The sequence goes on from NZ_FNCN01000074.1 coordinate 5,406, forward strand.
CGCTCACGGTCCTGTCCGACCTCGGCGCGCTCGGCGCGGACACGGGCGTCGGCGGCCGCTGCGGTGAGGTCGGCCACGCGTGCCTCGTATGCCTGCGTGAGCATCGCGCGCTCGCGCTCGGCGTCGGCGCGGAGCCGCTCGACCTCGGTACGCGCGGCGTCGGCGGCGGCTTCGGCGCGGGCTCGTGCCTCGCCGGCGGCGTCGCGCTCCGCGGTGGCGGCCCGCACCCGGGCCTCGGCGTCCGCGCGGGCCTGCTCGGCGGCGGCCGTGAGCCGCTCGACCTCGGTGCGGTGTTGCTCGCGGGCGGCTTCCAGCTCGGCGCGGGCCTGGGTCACCTGCTCGGCTGCCTGCTGCTGCGTCCGCTCGATCGTCTCAGCGGCCTCGGTCTGAGTGCGGTCGAGCGCCTCGACGGCGTCGGCGCGGGCCTGCTCGGTCTCGGCGCGGGCGTCGGCGGCGGCCTGCTCGGCGCGCTCGCGCTCGCGCTCGGCCTCCTCGGCGACGGCGTCGGCCTGGTCGCGCTCGGCCTGGGCCTGACGCGCTGCGGCGGCGGCCGTGGCGGCGGCGCGCTCGGCCTGCACGGCGCGGGCCTGGGCGGCGGCAACCTCCTCGCGGGCGGTGGCCTGCACTGCCTCGACCTCGGCCGCGGCCGCATCGGGGTCGCTGATTGTGCGTAGGTCCGTCACCAGGCGGGTGAGGTCGGCCACGAGGGCATCCATGCGCTCACCTGCGGTGCGGGTGAGCTCGGCCGCGCGGGCGGTGCCGATGGTGACGGGGCGGTCGAGGTCGTCGGGCTGCGGCTCGCCGGCGGCCTGCTGCTTCCGGCGAGCACGCCAGGCGGTCACCCGGGTGTGCCCGGGGTCGTCGCAGTAGTCGGGCTGCCTTCCGGGGCGGTCCTCGCGGACAGGCGGCCGCGTGCATCCGGGGTAGCGGCACGTCCGGGCTGCCAGGTCGGCGGGTTCGGTGTTCGTCATGCCCTCAGTCTAATCGTTACATATCGTTTCGTCAAGCTGAAACGTATCAAGTAACGAAACGTAACGTAACGATATGCGGCTCGATCGGGTGGGGCGATCGCGCTGTGGGGCGGGTGGACCGCTGCTCCCACAGGAGGGGCCGGCTCCTCATCCCGTCCGCCTGAGGGCGTCTCGACCAG
>NZ_FNCN01000079.1 GCF_900100605.1 Sinosporangium album
GGCAACCCCCCAAAACAAGAAAAGGGCCACCCCACACAGGATGGCCCCTCTCATATAAAATTGTCCGGCGGCGACCTACTCTCCCACACCCTCCCGAGTGCAGTACCATCGGCGCTGGAGACCTTAACTTCCGGGTTCGGAAAGTAACCGGGTGTTTCCCCTCCGCAAAAACCGCCGTAACCCCAACGACAACAACCAAAAGATTGCCGCCTCAGAATCACACAGTGGACGCGAGCAAAAACGCACAGCACACAGACTGCACAAAACCTTGCGGTCAAGTCCTCGGCCTATTAGTACCGGTCAGCTCCACACCTTACAATGCTTCCACACCCGGCCTATCAACCCGATCATCAACCGGGAGCCTTACCCCACAAACGTGGGTGGGAGACCTCATCTCAAGGCAAGCTTCCCGCTTAGATGCTTTCAGCGGTTATCCCTCCCGAACGTAGCCAACCAGCCATGCCCTTGGCAGAACAACTGGCACACCAGAGGTTCGTCCGTCCCGGTCCTCTCGTACTAGGGACAGCCCCCTTCAAGTCTCCTACGCGCGCAGCGGATAGGGACCGAACTGTCTCGCGACGTTCTAAACCCAGCTCGCGTACCGCTTTAATGGGCGAACAGCCCAACCCTTGGGACCTACTCCAGCCCCAGGATGCGACGAGCCGACATCGAGGTGCCAAACCATCCCGTCGATATGGACTCTTGGGGAAGATCAGCCTGTTATCCCCGGGGTACCTTTTAGCCGTTGAGCGACACCGCTCCCACAAGCCGATGCCGGATCACTAGTCCCAGCTTTCGCTCCTGCTCGACCCGTCAGTCTCACAGTCAAGCCCCCTTGTGCACTTACACTCACCACCTGATTGCCAACCAGGCTGAGGGAACCTTTGGGCGCCTCCGTTACCCTTTAGGAGGCAACCGCCCCAGTTAAACTACCCACCAGACACTGTCCCTGAACCGGATCACGGCCCAAAGTTAGACGCTCAAAACGACCAGAGTGGTATTTCACCAACGACTCCACCCGAACTAGCGTCCAGGCTTCACAGTCTCCCACCTATCCTACACAAGACGCTCCAAACGCCAATGTCAAGCTATAGTGAAGGTCCCGGGGTCTTTCCGTCCTGCTGCGCGTAACGAGCATCTTTACTCGTAATGCAATTTCGCCGGGTCTGCGGTTGAGACAGCGGGGAAGTCGTTACGCCATTCGTGCAGGTCGGAACTTACCCGACAAGGAATTTCGCTACCTTAGGATGGTTATAGTTACCACCGCCGTTTACCGGCGCTTAAGTTCTCAGCTTCACACACTCACGCGTGTTAACCGGTCCCCTTAACGTTCCGGCACCGGGCAGGCGTCAGTCCGTATACATCGTCTTACGACTTCGCACGGACCTGTGTTTTTAATAAACAGTCGCTTCCCCCTGGCCACTGCGGCCCCCACCAGCCTCGGAGGCAAAGCTCCTACACCAGCGAAGGCCCCCCTTCTCCCGAAGTTACGGGGGCAATTTGCCGAGTTCCTTAACCACAGTTCACCCGAACGCCTCGGTATTCTCTACCTGACCACCTGAGTCGGTTTAGGGTACGGGCCGCCACGACACTCGCTAGAGGCTTTTCTCGGCAGCATGGGATCATCCACTTCACCACAATCGGCTCGGCATCACACCTCAGGCACTATGAGAGACGGATTTACCTACCCCTCGCCCTACATGCTTACCCCAGGACAACCACCGCCTGGGATGGACTACCCTCCTGCGTCACCCCATCGCTTACCTACTACCAGATCAGGCCAGGCGTTCACCCTGACACCCCTCCCGAAGGAGAAGCCGAGCTAAGGACCCTTAGTATCACCGGCCTCGATATTGGCGCACCGTAGCGGGTACGGGAATATCAACCCGTCATCCATCGACTACGCCTGTCGGCCTCGCCTTAGGCCCCGACTTACCCTGGGCGGAAAAGCCTGCCCCAGGAACCCTTGGTCATCCGGCGCAGAAGATTCTCACTTCTGAAACGCTACTCATGCCTGCATTCTCACTCGCACCCCGTCCACCCCCCCTCACAGGAAGGCTTCACCCAGAGCACGACGCTCCCCTACCCACCCACACCCGAAAGTGTGAATGCCACGACTTCGGCGGTGCACTTGAGCCCCGCTACATTATCGGCGCAGAATCACTTGACCAGTGAGCTATTACGCACTCTTTCAAGGGTGGCTGCTTCTAAGCCAACCTCCTGGTTGTCATCGCAACTCCACATCCTTTCCCACTTAGCACACGCTTAGGGGCCTTAGTCGATGGTCTGGGCTGTTTCCCTCTCGACCACGGAGCTTATCCCCCGCAGTCTCACTGCCACGCTCTCACTTACCGGCATTCGGAGTTTGGCTGACGTCAGTAACCCGGTAAGGCCCATCAGCCATCCAGTGCTCTACCTCCGGCAAGAAACACGCAACGCTGCACCTAAATGCATTTCGGGGAGAACCAGCTATCACGGAGTTTGATTGGCCTTTCACCCCTACACACAGATCATCCCCCAGGTTTTCAACCCTGGTGGGTTCGGGCCTCCACCCAGTCTTACCTGAGCTTCACCCTGCCCATGCGTAGATCACTCCGCTTCGGGTCTACAGCATGCGACTCAAACGCCCTATTCAGACTCGCTTTCGCTACGGCTACCCCACACAGGTTAACCTCGCCACACACCATAACTCGCAGGCTCATTCTTCAAAAGGCACGCAGTCACATCACACACCACCCGAAGGCAGTGCACGCTCCTACGGCTTGTAGGCACACGGTTTCAGGTACTATTTCACAACCCCTCACCGGGGCGCTTTTCACCTTTCCCTCACGGTACTCGTCCACTATCGGTCACCAGGGAGTATTCAGGCTTACCAGGTGGTCCTGGCAGATTCACACAGGATTCCTCGAGCCCCGTGCTACTTGGGACACCCTCCAGCAGTCCAGCGGATTTCACCTACCCGGCTATCACGGTCTCCGGCCGTCCTTCCCAGAACGTTCGGCTACCCACTGGATTTATCACTGCCCGGAAAGACGGCGGTCTCCCCAAGAAGGTCCCACAACCCCACACACGCAACGCCCGCCGGCTATCACACGCGCATGGTTTGGCCTCATCCGCTTTCGCTCACCACTACTCACGGAATCACTCTTGTTTTCTCTTCCTACGGGTACTGAGATGTTTCACTTCCCCGCGTTACCACCAACCGCCCTATACATTCAGGCGGAGGCGACCCGACATGACTCGGGCCAGGTTTCCCCATTCGGACATCCCCGGATCAACGTCTGGCTGGCGACTCCCCGAGGCTTAACGCAGCCTCCCACGTCCTTCATCGGCTCCTGGTACCAAGGCATCCACCGTGTGCCCTAAAAAACTTGGCCACAAAGATGCTCGCGTCCACTATGCAAATCTCAAACGACAACCAGACCCTGATCCCACCCGCCACCAGACCCGGACACAC
>NZ_FNCN01000042.1 GCF_900100605.1 Sinosporangium album
CTCTCACCCGCCCAGGTGGCGGCTGCGTCCGGGAGCGAGGTCGTCACGGTCTACCCGCACCGCTGGGCCGTACCGCAGGACGCCTGGGGACGGCTGTTCGCCTCCGCGAGGCGGGAGATCGGGGTGCTGGTCTACAGCGGCCTGTTCGTCGCCGAAGACCGCAACCTGGTACGGCTGTTCGCCGACAAGGCCGACGCCGGAGTACGCGTCCGGATCCTGCTCGGCGACCCCGACAGCGCCGAAGTCGCCCAGCGCGGCGCGGATGAGGGCGTGGATGAGGCCATGGCGGCGCGGATCAGGGCCGCTCTCGTGCTGTACCGGTCGCTCCGCGCACGTGGGACGGTCGAGATGCGGCTGCATCAGACGATCCTGTACAACTCCATCTACTTCGCCGACGACGAACTCCTGGTCAACACGCATGTGTGGGGACGGCACGCCACCGACGCGCCGGTCATGCACCTGCGCAAGGCACCGGCCGGGGACATGGCCGCGCTCTACCTGGAAAGCTTCGAAAAGGTCTGGGATCGGGCCGTCCCGCTAGACTCCTGACCCATGGCGCGGCGCATCGACTTCCACGACGACCCGGACGCACCGGCCGCCAACAGCATGGTCCCCTCGGTGAACGTCGTGGTCGTCAACGACGCCGGAGACCTGCTGATGATCCACCGCACTGACAACGACAACTGGGCGGTCCCCGGCGGCGCGATCGATTTGGGCGAGTCGCTGACGGACGCCGCGGTCCGGGAGACCCGCGAGGAGACCGGGATCGACTGCGAGATCACCGGCCTGGTCGGCATCTACACCGACCCCCGGCACGTGATCTACTACACCAGCGACGGCGAGGCCCGCCAGGAGTTCTCCATCATGCTCACCGCCCGCCCTGTCGGCGGGCAGCCCACGACGAGTACCGAGTCGCGCGAGGTCCGATGGGTGCCCCGCGACCTGGTCGAGGCGCTGCGGATGGACCGGTCGATGCGGCTGAGGATCGGGCACTACCTAGCCGGAGGCGGGCCGCACCTCCGATAGCTCCCGCTCGATGCTCCGCACCGCCGAGGTGATGCACCCGGTCGCCTCCCGGATCGAACGGCTCACCACATGGTCTGCCCCGTAGCGGGCGTAGATCTCCGCCAGCCGGCCATCGACGTCGACCGGCTCACCCACGGGGCTGGTCGTCATGTCGCAATAGGTCATCGCCCGCACCATGCGCGGAGTGTCCTGCGGGAACTCCGCATGCAGCACATCCAGCAGCCCCCGCTGATCAGCTTCGAACACCGCGCACGAATGGTGCGCGACCAGACTGCACAATCGCTCATCGGCCCCGCACACATCCCGCAGATACCGCGCCCCGTCAAGCTGATGCGCCCCGGTGTCCACCAGTTCGGGCGCATACCCGATGTCGTGCAGCCACGCGGCGGCGGTCAGCAGTACGGCATCCGCCCCCAAAAGCGGGGACAGCGTCTCGGCCCGGCCCGCCACCCCACGCGAATGGTCGAAGCGGCGGGGAAGCGGGCGTTCGAGCAGCTTGCGCGCCAGATCGCGAGCCCATGCGATGTCTCCCATGGCCTTCACGATAGGCGCGAGGTCAACAGGGATCTGGTGTGGTGGGCGGACTGTCATGGGTCGTTTCTCGTTGCCCGGTGTAGACGACCCTGCGGCCGATGCCCTTCACGCAGGTGATGCGGCCCTGCTCCTGCAGGAGCCGCAGTGCCTTGCGCATGGTGGCCCGGCTGCACTGATACACCTGGGCGAGTTCCAGTTCAGTGGGAAGGAGCGAGCCAAGGGCGTACCGGCCGGCGGCGATCCGCCGGGACAGGTCCTCGGCGATCTCCTGGTAGCGGTGGAGCAGGCCCGGCCCCCGGTCGTCGAGGCGGCGCACCATCCAGCCCTTCGAATGGACTGCGACCACGATCTCAAGATCGGCCATCGTCTTCAGCGCCCGCCGCACCGTGCAGCGCGACCTCCCGAACCGGGCGATCAGCACCGTCTCGGAGGGCAGGTAGGAGCCCGGCACTCCCGGAGGACACCATGGCCAAGCACGTCCCCCATGCACTTGAAGCTGGGGAACGGGGTTGAGTTCCTGATGGCCGGTGCCTACGCCTGGAACATCTCCCACCGCGACTTCCTGATGCACCCCAAGCCATCTTCCGCTACCGGGGAAACAAAACCAATCAATACGAGAGACCCGGATACCTTCATTCGGGTCTCTCGCGAGGAGGGTGATCAAACAATCCTGAGAACTGGCCGAGTGTCGTCGATTCCCAGAAGTTGTCGAACGCGATTGGGCTTCCAGGCCAACTCGGCGGCTAGGCGATTGACAGTAAGATCAGCATGTTTTTCTGCTAGTTCAAATGCCTTCCATATTATGGTGGGCTGTTCGCCAGGATAGCCGTTTACCGGTTCTGGTGAAAATCCGGGAAGATGCTTCAGGGTATTCAGTCGCTGATAGGCGCGACTTATGGTTGCGTCAGAGACTAGACCGAACTCTCTATAGCGATAGATCAATGAATGAACTGAGACGCCCCAAGTCCTCTGCAAGGCAACTAGCTGGGAGAAATCAATTCGTGGAGATAGGAGGGGGTGAAGGCTTGTGCGAGGAGTCAGAAACTCGGCGGCGAACATATCTGCCTCCCGCTCCTGTTGAGCCTCGCCTGTAGCGACAGCATGAAGTACTAGATGACCCAATTCGTGGGCTGCGCTGAACCTGTGGCGATAAACATCATCGCTCCGGTTCGGTGTAAGCACAGCCAGGGGTCTCGGTAGGCCGCTACTTGAGAATGCATCCGTTTTGGTAGCCGTTTCATCAGGGCCTGGTGTCACTACAACTATTCCGTGTGCCTCTATTTGTCGAACTAGATGTCTAACTGGGCCCTCGCCTAGATTCCAGTACTCGCGCAGTTGCCTCGCAGCCTCTACGGGGTCTCGCGATAGCTCTATTCCCGGATGTATCTCCCCGCCCGCGAAGCCGGGTAGATTCACCGGAGGGAGCTGCACTCTTTTCTCAAGCGCGTATGTTAATTCCCAAACCTGCTCAGCGAAGCTCAACGCCTTATTTCGTTGTGTTCCGGATGTTGAGCGAAGGGTGCGGAAGTGGGCCATCGAAGAATCTAGCTTTCCGTGTGGCCGTCCAGCTAGAAAGAATGTGATTGGCACATCGAGCACTTCCGCCAATCGGGGAATGAGGTCAGGGCGCGGGCGGGTGCTTCCGGTTTCGTACTGGCCTACTGCGGCGGGTGATACGCCAATCCCCGCCGCAATATCTTTTTTTGTCATCCCTGCGAGATATCGTGCCTGAGTCAGGCGGGCAGGATCAAATCCTTCCCAGACCGCCTTGGGAGTGATAGGACCCTGAGGGACTCCGGGAAGGGAGAGTTGATTATCCTTCATTGTTTTCGGTGGTATCTGCTTCTGCGGATTCTCGTTCGGTGATTGGCGGAACATTCCGCTTCCGGTCAGCCTCTGGCCTAAGCCTAATTTCGGCCTCGGGCAAGTCTCCGGTGTCGAAGTTGGCGCTCTGATTAGAGGCGTCAGTTGACTTGGCCTTACCTGCTGGGAGAAGTGACGCGGGTTCGCCAACCCATTCGAGTTCGCCGCTATCGGTGAGTAAGGCAGCCTGTCCCCACCAAGCTTGTTGAACTCCTGAAAGGTTCATGACATAGGGGATTAGGACAAGCTGAGGGGTAGGTGCTAGCCTTGCTAAGGCTTCTCGCACTTCAATTTTCTCGTTGTCCTCCATTCCATCGAGGGTGGGAGCTTCCCAGGAGGAGGCAGGCGAGAAGGTGAAAAGCTCTTTCACGATATGCGTCACCTTCTTGGGCCACCTGGCGCCGGGTTTTGCTCGTTCCTTAGTGTCATCCCTGTAGGGAAAAAGCAGCACGTTGTGGACAACGACGAGCTTGTACCAGACGCGCAGACGTTCCACGATATGCGTGTTCGGGATCTCCAGAGCGTTTACGTGCTTGACCAGCTGATCGAACTGATTGGTCATTCGAGCGCCAGCGGCAGCGAACTGGAGGGTAGATTCCGCCTGCGCGTGAGTGTTAAGCATCGCGTTCTCGGTGGCGAGCAGGCTCATGATGACAGCCTCGGCAATCCGGTCGGCGTCTTCCTCGCCGAACAGGCTGACAGCCCATGGGGGTGCGACCTTCTCCATCTTGACCCTGCTCTCTCTGGCTAGACTTCCGAACAATCTATAACTCTATCACTCAGGCTTCAGTTGATCTAGTAAAAATTGCACTGGGGCTATCGAGTTGCGGAGCGCAGCATCACCTTGGTCTGTCGAACTCCACTGATGCCCTCCAGGTGTCACCAGTCAACCCCCATAGCTCCCATGACGCTGAAGTGCTCAGAGCTTGATCGTGCTACGCGTGCTGAGATCCACGCCCTTGGTGAGCTGAGCCATATGTTTTCGCTGATCAACGGCGATAATGGGTGTGGTGAGGCTGCCGTTACGGATCAGACGGTTTGGGGTCCGAGTCCTCTCGGCCGCGCCACATCAGAAGGCCCGTGAACAGGCGAAACGCTGTTCACGAGCCCTCGTGTTTGGCGGCTGGATCGCGTGATCTTGCCGCCGGCCCTGCTGACAGGGCGGCTCGGCTAGTCGCCGATCGTTTTCGCGAAGACATTCGCCGCTGAGGCTTCGGCTGCCCGCACCACGCAGGCGTAGACTCGGAGCGTGATCGCGGGATCGGCGTGGCCGAGGCGGCCACGACCACGTGCACGGGGACGGGGCTCTGGGGAGGAGACGGCCTCGATGCGTAGCGCAGCCAGTGCCGCAGCAGCCTTACGTAGGGTTCGGGGCAACTTGATCATTGACGTGACGCACCAGTCGTTCGAGGCACATGGCTACGTCCTCCCAGTGCCGATCCAGCCATGTGCCGGCACCTTCAGCGGCTCGGTGGCGCACGTTCTTCCGTAGGTCCTTGAGGCCCATGAGCAGGTCGGTGGGTCTCGTGGCATGGTCGCGTGAGTCACCGAAGAGACCAGCGTCTTCTGCGGCAGCGATGAGTTGGGCGAAGCTCAGCCTCTTCGCGCGCTTATTCACCAACTCCTCTAGGACCAACTCGCAGGCTGTGTGGAGTTCTTCGAGAAGCACTTCAGGCGCAATCTCCTCGAAATTCCAGGCAACGATCAGGTTTTCTGTGATGGAAAGCCTGGCGTGGAGACGCGGCACGGACGGGCATTCGTAATCGTATGGCGGGTAGTAGTAACTAGTCCTAGTAACCCCCCTTAGGGGGATAGGGCCACCTTGCTCCACGTGTCGGCCCCGCAGCATCAGGTCAGCGAAGCCCCGACCTATGCGAGCACGCTGTTCTGGGGAAAGCCCCTCAACCATGCATCCTTCGGCAACGAGGGGAAGATCGCGCTCAAGCCGGTAGCCGAGAAGGTCTATCCTGCGTGAGTTGCCGTCGATGGTCAGGACACAGTGACCGCGCTCGGCGTGACGCCATCGCCACGTGACATGGAGCTTGCGGGCCCTAGCCCGTCCGGCAGCCAGGCAGACGCGGACGACCGCTTCCTGCACTTCCGTATATGTGAACTTGAAGTCGAAGCCAGCCATACTGCACGTTCTAGCCGATCAGCATGGCCGGAGTGGAATGGCCGTGCGATAAGGAGGGCGATGAGGTCCTCGTGTGCGTGCACTGCCTGCACCGGATCCGTATCGCCCGCGGCAGCATGATCCCGGCTCCTGCGCCGCCGAGGGAGTCTGCCGCCCGGCACCAGTCAACCGTTCTTGCACGGGAAGATCGAACCTTTGTTGTCGGCAGAACCGTCATCGCATACGGAAGGTAGCTTCATGCCTTCAATCCGTGATGGCCGAGTCGGCGTGTAGCTGGTCTGCTGCAAGACAAGATCGCTAAACCGCCTTGCATGGCATGTTACGGGGCAGTTGATAGCTCTTGCTCTACGGATCTTGCCAACGCTTCGCTAACAACAGTGCCGCTCGTTCACGGCGAGGTTCAAGGCCGAGGCCATCGACGTCTACGCCCTCTCAGGAGCCCCGCAAGCCCGACATCGGATTGTTCGAGATCGCCGCCAAGCGGTGCGGCATGCCTCTCGCCGACGGGGGATGGAGGGGCGGTGACCATCCGGTTGCCGACATCGACGGAGGTGGACAGGCGGCTGGCTTCCGTACGGCAGCGCCGTACAGCAACGAAAGGTGATCGACGCATCTGTCTGCAGGTTACCGAGGCCGGTAGCCTTTCTTTTTACGGCTGGCTGGCGCGGCCCGGCGACGGGAGCCATTCTGTGCGGGTTTTTTTGCCTGCCGCTGTGCTGGTTTCTCCGCAGGGGAGGTGGGGGTACGGCCCCGCGAGCTGTTCACGGTCCGGCCGCGGACGATGCCGATGAAATCTTCCACCAGGTCAGTGGTCGCGTCGGTGGGCCAGGTCAGCGCAACCTGAGACTGCGGCGCGTCCGGCACCGGCCGGTAAGTGAGATCTTTGCGGTGGTGGAGGCGTGCCAGTGACAGCGGAACTAGGAGAATTCCAGCGTCGGCCGCTACCAGCTCGACCGCAGCCGCTGTTGTGGCGGGGTGGGTGAAGGCGGGCAGCCCGGGCCGGACCGTCCACTCGATGGTGTCGTCCAGAGGATGGAACACCTCGTCGTCGATGAGGTCGGCGATGGCCACTTCGTCGGCGGCGGCTATCGCGTGGTCCTTAGGCACCACGACCACTGTGGTCTCCACGTAGAGAGGAATCACGCTGAGTCCGTCCCGGTCGACCGGGAGCCTGGCGAAGCCGGCGTCGGCGCCGCCGTTACGCAGCAATCCCACTACCTCGGCGGCGGGGACCGCGACCAGGGTAATCGGCACGTCGGGCATTCTCTCGGTCCAGATGTTGACCCATTTCGCGGGTGTCACCCCGGGCACGTACGCCAGCCGAAACGTCCTGCCGGTCTCTCCATCAGTCACTTCCTCAGGGTACCGATGTCATAGGAACCTGTTCCGGCTGACTACTCTTGAGCCATGACCTCGCCCAAGCCAAAGACCATCCAGACAATGAAGCCCGCGACCGCGGCCAAGAAGCTGGGTGTCCTCCTCTCGGCCACTCCCGCCGAGTTCCAGGCGGGGGTCGTGTCCAGGGACGAGCTGAACGAGCTGCAGTCGACGCCACCCACCTGGCTCGTTGACCTGCGCCGCAACGGCCCGCACCCTAAGCAGGTCATCGCTGCGAAGCTCAGGGTCTCCATTGCCGGCCTGATCAGAGGTGGGATCACCGGTCCGCTCACCACCGCTGAGATCGATGCACTGAAAGCGGAGAACCCGGCGTGGCTGGAGCGCGAGCGGTCCCTCCAGACTGAGGTCCGCAAAGAAGCACTCCGCCTCAAGCAAGGCTAGACAGCTGAGATTTTGCACGTTCCCCAGACCCGTCTCCAGGTTGCCGCCACCGCCTCGCTGAGTGACTGTCTGGTGACAACGCCCGTGGACGAGGTCCACTCCCGTTGCGTGCACGGGCGTGGTATGTGAGTTGTCGCTGACAAGCCGAGCCCTGCCGCCGTACTCCACGCTTCTGCCCCTTCCAGGCGGATCAGGCGGTCAGGTGTCGTATGAGCCGCCCAGGGTTCGTAAAAGCCGATGGTGTCCTGCCAATGTTCAAGCCCTTCGGGCGCGATGCCGAACACTGCGGACGGCAAGGCATGTCAGCCGGTGCCCGGTAGGCCGCCTGGGGAGATCAGTCCGTCCCGCCCCGGCGCGGATCCACCCGCCGCCTGCGGACACATTCATGGGTCATGTGACAGAGCCGGTGGACGCGGGCAGGCCGTACGGCGGCGCTGGTGCGTCGGCGTACACCGTCCGGTGGGGCACCTCCCAGAGCACAAGGGGCCGGATCCTGCGCGGCGGCGTGGTCGCCGCCGGGCTGCTTGCCTTCATGGCGACCACGTCGGCCGCGTCCGCGCAGTCCGTGCCTGCCTTGTCCGCGTCCGTGCCTGCCTCGGCTGGCCTTTCGCAGACATTGAGCAGCACGCTCTACCTGCCCAAGCCGACCGGTTCGCATCCGGTCGGCACCACATCCCTGTACCTGAAAGACACCTCCCGCTCAGACCCCTGGGTTCCTTCGGTGAAAGCCCGGGAGCTCATGGCCTCCCTGTGGTATCCGGCCAAGTCGCCGGGCCGTAAGCGGGCTCCGTACATGACACCCAAGGAGTCCGAGCTCCTTCTGAAGAGCGGGGGGATCACCAGCGTGCCGGCCGACACGCTGAGCAAGACGCGGACCAACGCCTTCACCGACGCCCACCCGGCAGGCCGCAGGCACGGTCTACCTTTCATCGTGCTCTCTCCCGGTCACACCAAGCCCCGGACCGAACTCACGGCGCTGGCCGAGGATCTGGCGAGCCGAGGCTACGTGGTGGTCGCGATCGACCACACCTACGAGAATGTCGCCGCCACCTTCCCCGACGGACGGGTCACCACCTGTGTCACGTGCGAGATCAACAAGAACCCGGCGTGGTGGGAGAAGCTGGCGAAAAGCCGGGCGGCCGACGTCTCCTTCGTGCTCGACCAGTTGATCGGGTCGCACTCGAAATGGAAGCACGCCCGGCTGATCGACCCGTCTCGTATCGCGATGGCCGGCCACTCCGCCGGAGGAGCGAGCACCATCGCGACCATGCTCAAGGACTCCCGGGTACGCGCTGGCATCAACATGGACGGCACCACAGACCTCCGGATCCCGGACAGTGGGCTGTCGCGGCCGTTCCTGTTCCTGGGCAAGCCGGCCACCTACACCCCGGGTAAGGGAGAGGCAGCCGCTACATGGGAGCGGGACTGGAAGCAGCTGAACGGCTGGAAGCGCTGGCTCCTGGTGACCGGGGCGGAGCACACGTCCTTCACCGACCTCGGCGTGCTGGCCGACCAGATCGGCATCGACGTCGGTGCCGACATACCCGGTGTCCGCGCCATGGACATCACCCGCAAGTACGTCGCGGCCTTCTTCGACCTGCACCTGCGTAAGCAGCCCCAACCCTTGCTGGACAAGCCATCGACCCGCTACCCCGAGGTCAAGCACTGCTCGGTCGAGACGAAAACCTGCCAGTAGGATGCTGCCCGGTGCGGGCCCGGGCCGAAGAGAGGGCGGATCATCCGCCGCGTCGCGCCTGCTTAATACGCATGTAGCAACGGCATAAGGATGCCTTCTTGCGCCGCTTCTTCGGCGGCTTAGTCAACCCTTTGAGGATGCCGTCCATGCTGTCGGCCGCACCGCGCTCCACCTCATCCGGAGCGTGAGATGAGGTGATCGGGTCCATGGCGTGAGTGAATCTCGGCCAGGCGCTCGGTCACGTTGAGATGGGTGCCGTCGGACCGGTGGTCGTGTCGCAGCCTTCAGGCGCCGGTGGGATGAGAGCCGACTGATCGAAAGCCCCAGCTCAGGGGGTCTCAGCCGGGGCGCGGTCGAGTTCGTTTAGGGAATCATCGCACGCCAGGCGCTTGACGGGACAGAACACATCCATAAGGATTTATCGTCTTAATCCGTTTCTATTGCAACGTTCCGAAAGGGTGGAATTCCCTTGTCCGAAATCCCGCTATGGCTCCAGGGGCGTTCCGCGGTGGTTGCCGCCGCGGATTCGAGCGAATGGCGCGGCGGTCTGCCCGACTACGATCTGTCACACGAAGTCATGCCGCAGCAGCGGACGCATCACTTCGAGCCCGACTCGCTGGAGGCCGTGGTCGAGCGGATCGTGCAGGTCTTCGAGATGGAGGTCTCGCACAAGAAGGATCCGGCGACCTGGGTCTCGATGGTCACCGAGCGTTTCAGAACCAACGTCAACGGCGGTCCGTGGGCCACCGCGGCGGATATCGCGGAGATCGGCAGCTACAACATCCTGATCGGGGACAGCGTCTTCTACCGGAGCCGGCAGGAGACCTTCGATTCCTCACACCGCGTCTTCCACAGGGCATTCCCCGGAGGATTCTTCTGGGAGGTTCTCGAAGTGCTCAGCCCGCCACCCGTTGTCACGTTCAAGTGGCGTCACTGGGGCGCGTTTGAGGGTGAGTACCAGGGTTTCCCACCCAACGGGCAGACGGTTGAAATGTACGGCATCAGCGTGGCAAAGCTCTCCGATGACCTGAGGCTGGTGGAGGTCGAGCACTACTACGACCCCAACGATTTCCTCGGCAAGTTGACCGGCGGCTGCCCGGTGGCGCACGGGGAGTCGTGATCGCTCGGGCCTCGGTCATTCGCTGACTCCACGGCCGGACTGTCGTCGGTGGGGCTGTTCCCTTGCCCCCGGTCGACGTCCGGCCCTTCATCTCCTCGGGTAGCGTGACCGTGCCGTGGGGAGAGCGGTCGCCGAGGGTCCTGGGCGTCTGCAGAACCGCTGGGCGGCCATCGCTGGCCTCGTACGGACGTGTGCTCGACCGGTGACGGCCGGGCCTGGAATCATGCCCGCATGATCGACATGAACCACCCCAGCTCCGCCGAGCGCGTCGAGCCGTTCCGCCTGGACGTCGCGGAAGCCGATCTGGCCGATCTGGGCGAGCGCCTGGACCGCACCCGCTGGCCCGACGAACTGCCCGGCGCGGACTGGGATTACGGGGTGCCACTCGCGCACCTCCAAGAGCTCGCCCGGTACTGGCGGCACGACTACGACTGGCGTGCCGCTGAGGCCCGGCTCAACGAATGGCCGCAGTACACCACCCGGATCGACGGCGCCCGTGTCCACTTCGCTCACATCCGCTCACCCGAACCCGGTGCCACGCCCCTGCTGATGACCCATGGCTGGCCCGGCTCCCTGGTCGAGTTCACCCACGTCGCCGGCCCCCTCACCGACCCGGCGCGGTACGGCGGGGACCCCGCAGACGCCTTCCACCTGGTGCTGCCGAGCATCCCGGGCTTCGGCCTCTCGGGTCCCACGCGCGAGCGCGGCTGGGAACCGCGCAGGGTGACCGCGGCCTTCGCCGAACTCATGCGCCGGCTCGGCTACGAGCGTTACGGGGTGCAGGGCGGTGACTGGGGCGCCGCGATCTCCCGCGAACTGGGCCGTACGCGCCCCGAGGTGATCGGTGTCCATCTGAACCTGCTGCCCAACGGCTACATGGCGCGCGAACCCGGAGAGCTTTCCGGACTCTCACCGCAGGAGGCCGCGAACACCCGCCGGTCCTGGCTCCGCTTCCAGGCCTGGGTACGCGACCAGCAGGGCTACGCGGACATTCAGTCGACCCGGCCACAGACCCTGGCGTACGGCCTGACCGACTCGCCGGTCGGCCAACTCGCCTGGATCGCGGAGAAGTTCCACGAGTGGGCCGAACACCCCGTGGACCGTGACCTCCTGCTCACCAACGTCATGCTGTACTGGCTGACCGCCACGGCAGGCTCCTCGGCACGCATCTACTACGAGCGCGCGCACGCGGACTACTGGGGCGCACCGCCCGAACCCTCCACAGCACCGACGGCCGTCGCCCACTTCCCCCACGACAATTTCGTCCTGCTGAAGCACATCGCGCAGGAGACGAACAACATCGTCCAGTGGACCGACCACGACCGCGGCGGCCATTTTCCCGCGCTGGAGGAACCGGACCTACTCGTCGACGACATCCGGAGGTTCTTCCGCCTCCTGGGCCTAGGGGTTCATAACTGAACGGTAGTACGAATTGCTGCGTGCGCCTCGCTGCGCGCGATTGGGGTATGTCGGTCCAGCACACCCCATTCACGGAAGGTGAGAGTGAAGAGCAGTGCCGAGATGCGGCATCAACTGCGCTTCCAACTCCTGGACACCGGCCGCGTTCTCCGAGCCGGTCCAGGAGCCGGTTGGGGATGATCTGTTCTGGACGCTGGTGCATCAGTCCAGAGGGGTGAGCAACCACCCGCGTGATCAACTTACAGGGCCGAGATACAGGCCCACAAGCCCGTGCGATGAGGTGCCGGGTGTGGTCGCGGAGGCCGAGGGCGGTCAGGTCTTCCAGGGGTGGATGCGGCTGTCGAGTGTTCCGGTGGATTCGGCGGCTTTGGTGGCGTGTTTTGGCGACGTTAGGAGGCGACTGCCGTACCGGTCAACTCCCCTTCGGTGGTGATGGGGCGCAGGTCGAAGCGGGCTGGTCAAGGGTCCACTGGGGTCGTCGGCCGGGAGTCGGGTGGCGACGGCGTCTGGACAGAACTGGCGATGTTGGAGTCGTCCCCCACAGAAGCTGGTATCTGGATGCACGGTCAAAGAGGGAACGTGAGGTTCACCGACGAACCCCATACACGCCCGCCCACCCGTCACACGTGACTTTCATCCCCGTGAGCCACAGAGTGACCGCGCCGGGCCCCTGAGCAGGAGGGCCCGCTTGACCTTGACACCGTGACAAGGCTTTCACTGCGGCCAGGAGGTGGTCTCGGTGACTATGCCGAAAGAGGACACGGACATGATGCGGGCTCTCCAAGGGATGGAGGGCAACTCATCGGTACGGCTGCAGGCGGTGCTGGCGATCGGCACGACCCCAGATCCGCGGTTCGTCGACAAGCTCATTGAACGAAGCGCGATCGAGCCCGATTTTTACG
This sequence comes from Sinosporangium album, assembly GCF_900100605.1. Taxonomy (GTDB): domain Bacteria; phylum Actinomycetota; class Actinomycetes; order Streptosporangiales; family Streptosporangiaceae; genus Sinosporangium; species Sinosporangium album. Next base: position 12,474 of record NZ_FNCN01000042.1, read on the forward strand.
TGCGGGACATGCTCACGTGGGCACTGACCCGCCATCCGGCATCGATTACGGTCCCGAAGCTCATCGATGAACTCCGCTCGGAGCGTGCGCAGGCACGCAGCCAGGCGTTGCACACGCTGTCCAAGATCGGGGATCAGCAGGCGTGGCCGGCGATCACACGGGCGCTTCTGACCGACGCCGACGACGAGGTGGCGCGGAGCGCCTGGCGAGCAGCGGTCGTGCTCGTGCCGGAAGGTGAAGACCCCGAGTTGGCCGAAGTGTTGGCGACACAGCTCGGGCGTGGCGAGCGTGAGACGCAGTTGAGCCTCAGCCGGGCGCTGATCGCGCTCGGGGAGGCGAGCATGCCGACTCTGCGCGCCGCGATGACGGATCGCGACCCTCGGGTGCGTCAGCACGCGATCGCCACGGAAAGGCTGTTGCGCAATCCGGACGCCGGGTTCGAGTTTGCGATCGAGGAGGCGAAGCGCATCGTAGTCCTGGGCACGAATAGCCAGGAGGGGTGATGGGCAGTGTTGATCGGTGACGTGGCGCGGCGGTCCGGGGTCAGCGCCCGCATGCTCAGGCATTACGAGTCGCTCGGCCTGGTGCGGCCAACGGGCCGTACCGAGGGCGGCTATCGGGAGTACTCCAGTGAGGACATCCGGCGGATCTTCCATATCGAGAGCCTGCGTTCATTGGGGCTGTCGCTGCGTGAGGTCGGGCGCGCGCTGGATGATCCCGGCTTCAAGCCCTCAGAGCTCGTCGACGAGCTCATCCGCCAGACGCGCGAACGCATTGCGTTTCAGACGGAGCTGCTGACGCGGCTCCGTCGGATCGGTGCCGCGGAACCCACCGACTGGGCGGACGTTCTCCAGGTCGTCGCGCTTCTCCACGCATTGGGGTCGGAAAGCGCTGGGAAACGCCTGCGCGCGGCCTTGTCCTTGGTGGAAGAGGTTTCGGTGCCAGTGGAAGCTCTGGTCGAGGCGACGTTGAGTGAGACGGACCTGAACGTCGCCGGAGCCCTTCGGTGGGCTCTGGAGCAATCGGGCGGTGGCGGATTGGTGCTGCTGGCGGAGGGGCTCGGCTCGCCGGCAGCCGAGGTGCGGAGACGTGCCGCGCGGTCGATCGCCGAGATTCGGAATGATGAGGCGACCGTACTGCTGCGGAAAGCCCTCACGGACTCCGACATCGTGGTCCGCAGGAATGCGGCTCTGGAACTCGGAGCACGGGGAGTGGCCGATGCGGTCCCGACGCTCATCGAGATGATCGTCGAGGGAGTGAACGACGTCGCTGCAGCCGATGCGCTGAGCGCGCTGGCGAGTGATCCCGCGTTGGCGGATCAGATCGCCACTAGGCTCGTCGACCGCCTCGCCCGCGGTGCAGTCGGCCATGCCCACGATGCTGCTGAATCGTCTGTACGTGGACGGTTGACACAGGCGCTCGCGGAGATCCCGGGGGACACGGTGTCACGTGCTCTCGAAGATCTGTCACATGACGAGGACCGTGTCGTTGCGCTTACCGCGACAGCCATTCTCAAGGTACGCAACACGCGATAGCGGTGCACGGTAACGGTGCACGATAACGGTCCTCCCCGGGGTGCTGTGTGTGTGGGAGCGGGCACCACCATGAAATCCGGCATTTCATGTGATAGCGGTTTTCGTGCGGGCGGATATATGCTGATCAAGATGAATACCTACTTCAGCAGATTGGGGGCCCCGTTCGAGCAAGGTGAGTGCTGATGCGCTCCTGGACTGCGAACGAGGACTCCCGTCTTTCCTTCTGGCTGCACGTGCGCAAGTTCGCCGTACCGCCATCCATGATCGAGTCTGCGACTGCCCGCCGTACCGCCGGGGACTGGGCAGGAGCATGTGCCGCGGCACGCGTCGACGTTGATCTGAATCTGCGCTCCGCGGCTCAAGCCCACGGCCAGGAGTTCGCGGCCCTCCTCCGGGCCGACCTCCGCCATCTGGCTCCCGACCTGCTGCGCTGGCATATGCCGAGGATCGCCCCTGACGGCCTGCTGCGCCCCGGCCTGACCGTCTCTCTGGCCCGATACCATCCAGCGTCGCATGGCGGCAGCCGTACGGTGCACCTCGCGGCCCGGACTCCGCCGGCTTGGGCGGATGCCGGTCAGCGGATGAGCCTGGCTCTGTGGGACGGGCCCCGGTCGGGGATCGGTCCGCATCCGCATCCTCGTCCTCACCGCCGCTTCCGCCTTGACCTGCACCGCCACCTGTGGGACGCCCGCAGGCTCGGTGAGCTACGGGTCCGTTCCGGGGCGGACCGGCCGCCCGCCGATGGCCATCCCGCTTGGAACCTGGATGTGCCGCTGGAGCGCGGCTGGGCCGTGGACCGGTGGGCGGCCGAGGCGTGGATGCTGCTCCGCGAGGAAGGGCGTGCCGGTGGTGCGGTCGCCGTACGACTCGGGGGGCGGCGTCAGCTGGTGCTGGAGCCCGCAGTGGACAGGGCAGCCTCCGGGCTGCCGACGCTGCGGATTTCGGCGGCCCCTGCGAGGGGCGGCGGGTCGGCGCTGCCGGTGCTGCCCGACGCGGCGACGTGGGTGCTGCCCGACCTGGCGTTGCTTCGCGCCGGGCTGATCGAGGCCGACCGGCTGCACCCGCTTGTCGCGTCCGCGCTTGTGCCGGGCCATCCCCCGGACAGCGCTGCACGGATCCCGTACGGCGCAGCCCAGCGACGCGTGGTCGAGTGCCGTGGTGCCCAGCACCGGATCGCTCTCGTCGACGGTGTGCTCGTCCCGCTGGACCACGATCCGGCGGAGATCCGCCGCGAGAAGTTGCTGGCCGCGCTGACCGGCACCCCGCTGCCCTGCCTGCAGGTGATCGACGAGGCACACCGTGACCCGGAGTGTCTCAGCGACGTCCGCGCATGCCTGGACCACGGCGACACCACGGGTGCTCTGGCCGTCGTTGAAGATCTTCTCGGACCCGGTGCAGCGTTGCCCAGGGGCGCCCTACAGGACGAGTTGGAGACGGCGGCACTGCGGCGAATCGCTCATGGGCTGTTCCGGGCCGGGCTGACCGGGTTCGGACAGGGCCCGGCTACCCGGCCTGACCGCCGTACCGGCGGCCACCGCGCACGTCCGCGCCACGCGATGCCCCGCTGATTCGCGGCCTCCCCCTCCTCGCACTGTCTCACCGCGTTCCTGTCCCGCCTCCATTCGGCTCGACCAGACCTCAAAGGTGATCTCATGCCCGCATCCGTCCTGCCCGCATCTCCGTCCACTGCCACCGCGTCCAGGCTGGACGTCGCCGCCGATCTACTCGACCTGCTCCACGACACGGCCACAGAACTGCGCGTCGATACGCAGTTGGAGGCCCTGACCCTTGCCGTGGCAGCCGACCTGCCGGTGCTGCTGTGGGGAGAGCCGGGGATCGGCAAGACCGCGGCTCTGGAGCAGCTCGCCGTAGCCCTTGACCTACCGCTGACCACGGTGATCGCCAGTGTGCACGAACCATCTGACTTCTCCGGCCTGCCCGTGGTGGGTGACGACCCCGCGGTCCAGGGCATCCCGATGGCCCCGCCGGACTGGGCCGTACGGCTGGCGCGGACGGGCCGAGGGCTGCTCTTCCTGGACGAACTGTCCACGGCGCCGCCGGCCGTACAGGCCGCTTTGCTCCGCCTCGTGCTGGAGCGGCGGGTCGGCGCCTTGCGGCTGCCCCCCGGAGTCCGGATCGTGGCAGCCGCCAATCCGAGGTCCTCCGCGGCCGACGGCTGGGAGCTGAGCGCACCCCTGGCCAACCGGTTCGTTCATCTGCAGTGGGCTCATGACCACGAGGTCGTGGTACGTGGCCTTGGCGGGACCTGGCCGCGGGCGTCGCTGCCACGGCTCGACCCGGATCGGTTGTCAGAGGCGGTTACGTTCGCCCGACGTGCGGTATGCGGGCTCCTCGCCGCCCGTCCCGCACTCGTGCACCGGTTGCCGAGCAACGAAACCCGCAGGGGCGGTCCATGGCCCTCACCCCGCAGTTGGGAGATGGCACTGCGTTTGATCGCCTTCGCCACCGCGGCGAACACATCCCGGGATGTGCTGTCCATGCTGGTCCGGGGCACGGTAGGGGACGGTCCCGGACTGGAACTGCTGGCCGGTATGGACCGGATGGACCTGCCCGACCCTGAGACGCTGCTGGCCGACCCGGCGGCGGCCGACCTGCCGGAGCGGGGCGACCTGCGCCAAGCCGTACTCGACGGCGTGGTGGAGGCCGTCCGGAAGCGGCCGGAGAAGTCCCGCTGGGACGCAGCGTGGGCACTGCTGGTCCGAGCGTTGGAGACCGGAGCCCCGGACCTGGTGGTCGTACCGGCGAGCACGCTCGCCGCGCTGCGTCGCGCGGATTGGGATGTCCCGGCGTCGATTGAGAAGCTCGCCGGGGTGGTGTCCTTGAGCAGGCAGGCGGACAAGGCCGCGGTTCGGACCGCAGCCGCCATGGGGCCGAACCGATGACGCCCGGCGTGGCGGAGACCCTGGACCGCGAGAAGCTCTTCGCCGCACGGCTTCTCGCCGCCCGGGCTCGGCCCTATCTGGCGACGGCGCTGTTCGCGCTGCACACGGTGGAGTCACGACGTGTGCCGACGATGGCCGTGGACCGCGACTGGCGCTGCTACGTCTCGCCGGCGTTCGTTGATCGGACGCCCGTGGAAGAACTGGCAGGGGTGTGGGTGCACGAGGTCTCCCACCTGCTGCGCGACCATCACGGGCGTAGCGACCGGGTCGCCTTGGAACGAGGATTGACCGGACCGGGGGACCGGCTGCGGATGAACATCGCCGCCGACTTCGAGATCAACGACGACGTGTTCGGGGACGGGTTGGCCCGGCCCGAGGGCGCCGTCGAACCGGGGCTTCTCGGGTTGACCGAGGGGGAGCTCATGGAGGACTATCTGCGCCAGTTCCGGCTCGGGCCGTACACACAAGATCTGGTCTGGCTGGACTGCGGCAGCGGCGCCGACGGGCTGGAACGGGAGTGGGACCTCGGACCGGACGGTGCGAACAGGCTCAGCCCACAGGAACGAGACGCGGTTCGGTTCCGGGTAGCGGAAGGCATCACCGCCCGCCCCGGAAACGTCCCGAAAGGGTGGCAGCGGTGGGCGGAGGAGGCGTTTCACCCGCCACAGCCGTGGCGGGAACTGCTCGGCGCGGCGGTTCGCTCGGCGGCCTCCGGCGCGGGCGGGGGTGAGGACTACACGTACGGCCGGCCGTCGCGGCGGTCGGCCGGCCTGCCCGGCGTTGTCCTGCCGAGCCTGCGGCGCAGGCCGCCGCGGGTCTCCGTGGTCATCGACACATCCGGGTCGGTCAGCGACGCCGAACTGGGCAGCGCACTTCTCGAGGTCGCCGCGATCGTCCGCGTCGTGGGCGGTCGGCGCGACCTGGTCAGCGTACTGTCGTGTGACGCGGCGGCCCAGGTTGTGCACTCGATGTGCCGTGCCGAGGGAATACCGCTGGTGGGCGGTGGCGGGACGGATCTGCGTGCGGGCTTCGCCACGGCGCTGCGAGCAAGGCCGCGGCCAGACGTCGTCGTGATTCTGACCGACGGTCAAACCCGCTGGCCGGATGCGCGGCCACCGTGCCGGACGGTGGTGGGACTGTTCCCTCGGGCAAGGCGGCAGTCCTCGTGGGACGAGGACGATCCCGATTACATGCCGGACACACCGCCCGAATGGGCACGGGTGGTCGTCATCGGATAGCTGTTCCGGACCGCCTCGTGGATGGGAGTGTCGTCAATGAAGGCTTCGAGCATGAACAGCGCGGAGTGCACGCGACGGTACGGCCACGCCTCCGTAGGCCGGTCGGCGGGGTTCGTGGGCCGAGGATGCTGTCGGTGCGGGAAAAATCGGGTGACATTTTGTGTCACTTGCCGGAATGTTGAGCGCGGTCGACGGGTTTTGTCGGTGGCGTACGTCAGTCTGTACACGCCCACAACGTGAGACCCCGGGCTGGGACGCCAGCCATGACCGAGTCACGTCCGACAACCCCCGATCGAGGTACCGTGCCCAGCCCGAAGCTCGACTCACCTGCCAAATCCGCGACCGTGGCACCAGGTCGCACTCCGGCCGTGATCCGGCTGCTGGTGCTCGCCACGTTCGTGGTCATCCTCAACGAGACGATCCTCATCAACGCGATCCCGCGGTTGATGGAAGCGCTGCACATCACCGAGCAGACCGCCCAGTGGCTCTCGACGGCCTTCATGTTGACGATGGCCGCTGTGATTCCGGTCACGGGATGGTTCCTGCAGCGGGTCGTCACCCGCCGGGCGTACGCCGTGGCGATGGGTCTGTTCCTGGTCGGTACGGCGGTGGCCGCCGTGGCGCCGACCTTCGAGGTGCTGCTGGGCGCCCGCATCGTCCAGGCGGCCGGGACGGCCGTGATGATGCCGCTGCTGATGACCACGCTGATGCAGGTGGTGCCCGTCGGCGATCGGGGCCGGGTGATGGGCAACGTGAGCCTGGCCATCTCGGTCGCACCCGCGATGGGCCCAACGGTCTCGGGGGTGATTCTCCAGTTCGGGTCGTGGCGCCTGCTGTTCGTCGTGGTGCTCCCCATCGCCGCCTTGATCACGTGGGGCGGTCTGAAGAAGCTTGAGAACGTCGGAGAGCCCCGGTTCAGCACGGTCGACTGGTTGAGCGTGGTGACGGCGGCCGCCGGTTTCGGCAGCCTGGTCTACGGCCTCAGCCAGTTCGAGGGCGGTGACGTCGGCGTCGCCGCCACGATCGTGGCGGTCGGCCTGCTTCTCATCGCGGTCTTCGTCGTCCGCCAGTTGTCGTTGCAGAAGCGCGGCGTGCCGCTGTTGGATCTGCGCGTCCTGCTTCACCGCACCTACACGGTCGGGCTGGTTCTGATGTCGGTCGCGTTCCTGGCGATGCTCGGCTCGATGATTCTGGTGCCGCTGTATCTGCAGAACGTGCGCGAGCTCAGCGCCCTGGAGGCCGGGCTCCTCATGATGCCGGGCGGTCTCGCGATGGGGTTGCTCGGTCCGACGGTCGGCCGTCTGTTCGACCGGTTCGGCGGCCGGGTCCTGGTCATCCCCGGCTCGATCGGGATCACGCTCTCGCTCGCCGGCTTCACCCAGGTCACGATGACCATGCCTTTCTGGCAGCTCCTGGGTCTGCACGCGCTGCTGATGGTGAGTCTGGCCGCGATCTTCACCCCGGTGTTCACGCTCGGGCTCGGCGCGGTGCCACGTCACCTCTACTCCCACGCCAGCTCGATCCTGAGCACGCTGCAGCAGGTCTCCGCGGCCATCGGCACCGCGCTCGTGATCACCGTGATGAGCGCGCGGGCCGACGCCTTGAGAGCCACGGGGGTCGCGGAGGCGGTCGCCAGCCTCGACGGCATGCGGCTGGCCTTCATCATCAGCGCGGCGCTGTCCGTGATCGTGGTCGTCACGGCCTTGTTCCTGCCGACCCGGGCGGACAACGCCGGTGAGCTTGAGGGGCCTGTCCATTAGGGCTTGCCGCGACAGTGGATCTTGGCGTTCCGTGCCGCTATCCGGGAGGTGGTGGCGCTGATCTGTCGGCGCCCGTCTGACGAAAGGGCCCTCCTCGGGCCGGGGCACCCGGCCCGAGGAGGGCCCTTTCGAGGCCGTCGAGGATCAGGTCGAGCCCGAACGTGAACTCGTCCCCGTAGGCGTAGCCCGGCTGAAGGGCGTGGTCTGCGATCATCTCGGCGAGGTGAGGGTAAACACCTGCGGGCATCCGCTGGACGATTGTTTCCGCCATGTCCTCCAGCTCTTCCGTCGTGCGGAACGGCAGGTTCGACTCCTGCAGGACGAATCCGTAGATGTAGCTGTCGAGGGCGGAGAACGCGTGGGCGGCCATCCCGATGGAGAACCCGGCGGCCCGGAGGCTCCCGATGACGGAGTCGTGGTGCCGCAGCGTCGACGGGCCGGGATGGCGCCGCGACTCCATCAGCCCGAGTGCCCACGGGTGGCGCGCGAGCACGTGGCGGGCGGAGACGGCGCGCCGACGCATGGTGGTCTTCCAGTCGAACTGGCCGACCGGTAGCTCGATCTCGCCGAAGACCACGTCGACGATCCCGTCGAGGATCTCGTCTTTGTTCGCCACGTGGTGGTACAGCGACATGGCCTCGACTCCGAGGTGCTCGGCCACCTTGCGCATGGTGACCGAGGCGATGCCCCTTTCGTCGGCCACCTGTACGGCGGCCGCCAGGATGCGTTCTCGGCTCAGCGAGGTCCGAGGCGTTCGTTGCCGACCGGGGCTCGATGGCATGTGCGGTCTCCCGATGATCCCTGGCGTTCCCAACGCTCAGGGCTTGACTGCCTTACGTGCGTAAGGATAGCGTCCGCCGTATCTTACAAGTGTAAGGATCAGCGGCCCTGCGGCCGGACCGGAACAGAGGGAGAAAGGCATGGACACACACGGAGGTTCGGGGAGAGCCGGTGCTCCGGGGCGCAAGAAGAGCAAGAAGGTCTGCGTCGTCGGGGCTTCGGGGAAGCTCGGTCGCTACATGATCCGGCACGCTCTGGACAGGGGCTACGAGGTGGTCGGCGTGTGCCGTGAGCAGAGCGTCGGGAAGCTGGAGGAGTTCGCGGGGCGCATCACGATCCTGCCGGGGGCGACGAACGACCGCGAGGTCATCAGGCGCGCGGTCGCCGACTGCGACGGGGTGCTCACGGTGCTGGTCCCGTGGGGGATCCGGCAATACTCGACCGGGACGGCCCAGGCGGTGCTGGATTACGCGCCCGAGGGGGCGCGGCTGGTCTTCTCGTGCGGGTGGCACATCACGCGCGACGGGAAGGACGTGTACGGGCTCAAGCTGCGCACGATCGTCAAGCTCTTCGGCCCGCTCGCGCGGCTCGCTCGCATCGCGGACCTCGACGACCAGGTGGAGGCATGCCGCCGGGTGTTCGCCAGCGGCACCCGCTGGACCGTCGTGCGAGGCAGTGACCTGGAGGAGGGCGAGAGCCAGGGGCTGCCGGTCTGGAGCCGGCACGTCGGTGACCCGATCCTCAAGAGCAATCTCACGCGGCGGGTGGATTTCGCGCTGTTCATGGTGGAGGCCCTCGTCAATGACGAGCTGGTCGGCGAGGCTCCGGCGATCGTCGGCCGCCAGACGCCGTCGGCGCGTGCGCACGCCCGGTCCGCCGCCTGACCTCGGCACCGCTCGCCACGGCTGATCCCGCTCCGCGGCCGTCTTCCCCCGTGAACCCGGACAGCCCCGTGAACCCGGACAGCCCCGTGAACCCGGACAGCTCCGTGAACCCGGACCGTGAAGCCGGTCCCAGGCAGGACTTCGCCAAGAACAGTGAAACTCATGGCCTCATTTTCACGGGTGTCGAGAGCTTGTCCTTTCTGCATTCATTGGCGTGCAAGAGCGCAGGGTATCAGCGTAGATATTTCCGGTCAAGGATTTCGTGGTGATAATTCTTTTGCTGGAAACTCTGTGTTGATATAAATCGCATGGCTCTCTACCCCGGCCCGTGCCCTCCGGCCACGGCCGGAACGCTCAAATGTGCCGACTCTATTTTCGCGATCTCTTTTCAATGGACGTCGGCTGATGCCATCCGAGTCCGGACCTTTCAACGATGTCGGTCATAGTGCTTTAAGACGTTGGTCAAAAGCCTTCGTGATAGCCGACCTTCCGACGGTCCTGTGTTCTGCTGGAAGTGTGCGGCCTCTTTTCGAGAGCTCGCGCGTAACGGGTGGCCCGTGAACACGGGTGGCGCCAGGCAGCCCGCCCTAGGGTCCCCACCACCTCGATCTGAGGAGGTAGACACGATGGCACCGCCATTCAAGCCGCCGCCGCTGAAGTATCCGCCGCCTACCCAGACCCCGGCTGTCAGCCAATGGCAGCAGCAGCTGAGGGCGCGCGGCTGGCACATCACCGTCGATGGTGACTACCAGAGCGAGAGCAAGCGCCTGTGTGCCAACTTCCAGATGGAGCACCGTTTGGACGAAGACGGCGTCGTCGGCCCGGACACCTGGGAGGCCACCTGGGAAGCTCCCAGCACCAAGCCTCAGCCGGCGCCCGACCACACCCTGCAGAAGGGCGATACGAACAACCAATACGTCCGCAAGTGGCAGCGGCAGGTGAACAACCGCGGCTGGCCGGATCTTGAGGTCGACGGTGACTTCGGCCCGCAAACCGAGAAGATCTGCAAGGAACTGCAGCAGTTCAAAGGCCTGCCGGTGACAGGCAAGATCGACCGTCACACGTGGGACGAGGCCTGGCTGGAGAAGGTTCCTGTGGGCGCGGCCATGTGAGCGCGCCGTCCGAATCCCTGGCCGGCGTTCTGTTCAAGGGCGCCGGCCACCGCTCGGGTCCTCTCCCGGTGCACACGTGATCTCAGGTGTCGTAGGTGCCGTCCCAGGGCTCGTAGAAGCCGAGGTTGTCCGGATAGAGCTCGGCATGCCGCACGCCTTCGAAGGTCTCGATGACGAGGCCGAACAGCACGCCGTCGAGTTCGCGATGGAAGGGCCGGATGGCGATGTCTCCGAAGTGGTGGCCGGGAAGAGTGTCGAGCCACTCCTTCAACAGACCGTGGGCGGCGTCGACGGACGCCCGGTAGTCGGCGTCGGTTCCGGTGCGCTCGATGCGGGTGTCGAGGTGGCGGCCTTCGTCGTCGAAGGTGTGCAGGACGGCGTGCCAGTGTTTGTGCGAGCGCCAGTCGTCGGTGTGGGCGTAGCCGTCGGGGAAGACGGCCACGACGGAGCCGAGGAACTGCCCGCCGTCCCAGTGGCCGACCGTGTCGGTGTGAAAATCGGGCTCATAGGCGATGGGGATGACTTCCGGGATCGTCATGCGCGGGATGGTAGTCGGCGGCCACGACAGAAGAGTGGCGGCATGATCGGTGCCCTGCGGGTAATGGTGGTGGACGACCACCCCATGTGGCCTCCGGCGAGCCGGCCCAGTTCGGCGGCCTCGCCGCCGATTTCAAGCCGGCGGCGTCGCACCAAGGAGAGTAGGGTGCTCGTTCAGCCGCGACTCGTTCAGCCGAGATACGCCTCGTGCACGCGGGGGTCGGCGAGCAGTTGGTCTCCGGGGCCGGACAGGGTGGTGCGGCCGAGGTCGATGACGTAGCCCTGGTCGGCCAGGGTGAGCGCGGCCAGAGCGTTCTGCTCGACCATGAGGACCGTCGCGCCCTGCGATCGGAGCACGGCGATGGTCTGCATGATCTGCTGGATCATGATCGGGGACAGGCCCATGGTGGGCTCGTCGAACATGATCAGTTTCGGCCTGGCCATCATGGCTCTGCCGATCGCCAGCATCTGCTGCTCGCCACCGGAGAACAGTCCCGCCCGCTGGGTGCGGCGTTGCCCGAGGACGGGGAAGAGTTCGTAGACACGCGCCATGTCCGCGGCGATGTCGCGATCTTTTCGCAGGTGGGCGCCTAAGAGCAGGTTCTCCTCGACGCTCATGTCGGTGAACAGTCTGCGGCCTTCGGGGCAGTGCGCGATGCCCGCGGCGAGTACGGCGTGCGCCGGCAGGCGGTGGATCGGCCTGCCCCAGAGGAGGATCTCGCCCCGGCGTGGCCGGAGCAGACCGGACACCGTTTTGAGGGTGGTGCTCTTACCTGCGCCGTTGGCGCCGATCAGGCAGACGATCTGCCCCTCCGCGACGGTGAAACTCACCTCCTTGACCGCCTCGATGGCTCCGTACGCGACCGCGAGTCCGTTCACTTCGAGCATTCCGTCGCTCCCAGGTATGCCTCGATGACCCGGGGGTCGGTGCGTACTGTCGCCGGGGGGCCGTCGACCAGCATCCGTCCACGGACCAGCACGTAGACGTGGTCACAGAGGGAGAAGATGAACTTGGTGTCGTGTTCGATCACCACCACGGCGATTCCGCGGTCGCGGATGGCGGTGATGAGGGCGCTGATGTCGGCGGTCTCCGTGCCGTTCATGCCCGCCGTCGGTTCGTCGAGCATGAGCACCGCAGGGTCGCCGGCCAGCGCTCTGGCGATCTCCAGGCGGCGTTGGTCGCCGTACGCGAGGCTGCGCGCCGGCATGTGACCCTCGGGGCCGAGCCCCACGAACTCCAACTCGGCTCGGGCCCGCTCGGTTGCCGCCGCCTCGCTCTTGCGGAAGCCCGGGCCGTGCAGAAGCGCGGCCAGCAGGCCCTGCTTGATCCGGGTGTGCCGGCCGACCAGGACGTTGTCGAGGGCGGACATTCCCGGGAAGAGCCGGATGTTCTGGAAGGTTCTGGCCACCCCGCCGCGCATGGCCTGCGCGGGGTCGGCCGCCAGGGGGCGTCCGTCGAGCAGGATGCGTCCGGAGGTCGGGGCGTACAGGCCGGTGAGGCAGTTGAACAAGGTGGTCTTGCCGGCCCCGTTGGGGCCGATCAGGCCGGTGATGCGGTTGCCGGGTACGGCGAGCGTCACGTCGTCCAGCGCCACGAGACCGCCGAAGGTCATCGAGACGCGCTCGGCCGTCAACGTCATGAGGACACCAACCCCCGGGGTCGGAAGCGCATGATCAGGATGAGTGCGAGGCCGAAGAGCATGAGCCGGTAGTCGCTGAACTCGCGCAGCTTCTCCGGCAGCACGAACAGCAGCGACGCGCCCACGACGGCGCCGGGAACCGTGCCCATCCCGCCGAGGACCACCGCGGCCAGCAAGGTGACGGACTCGCTGAAGTCGAAACTCTCGTATCCGACCGTCCCCAGCTTGTGCGCGAAGACCGCACCGGCCAGACCCGCCATCATGGAGCCCACCAGGAAGGCCAGGATCTTGGCCCGCCCGGTGCGCACCCCCATGGCCCTGGCGACGTCCTCGTCCTCCCTGATCGCCGCCCAGGCCCGGCCGGTACGGCTGTGCCGGAGGTTCACCAGCATGACCATGGCCACGGCCACCATCACCACGGTGACCGCGTAGTAGAGGGAACCCGCGGGGAGAACGCCGAGCGGCTTGTCGAAGGCGTGGCCGAACATGCTGATCGGGGGGATGCCGGGAATGGAGTTGGCGCCGCCGGTGAGCCCGCCGATGTTGTTCTGCGCCGCTCTGAAGAAGATCTCTCCGAACGCGAGGGTCACGATGGCCAGGTAGTCGCCCCGCACGCGCAGGGTGGGCGCGCCGACCACGATGCCGAGGATGCCCGCGGTCGCGGTGCCCGCGAGGGCGGCCACCGGGAAGGGCACCACGTGGGCCAGGTTCGCCGCGGTGAAGGCGCCGATGCCGAGGAAGGCCACATAGCCCAGGTCGAGCAGCCCGGCGAGGCCGACGACGATGTTGAGCCCGATCGCCGTGGCCGCGTAGACGCCGATGGTGGAGGCCACGGTCATCCAGTAGCCCGTGCCCGCGTCGGTGAAGGGCAGCGCCAACGCGCACACCAGCATGACCGAGAAGGCGAAGAACCGGTGTCTGTCGGTCAGGGCGGCGAGCCAGGCCAGGACGCCGTACGCGGACAGCGCGCAGGCCAGGGCCAGGACGAGGCCGCAGAAGGCCAGGAACTCGGCTCCGCCGTACGGGTTGGTGGCTCGGCTCTGGCCGCCCGCGGTCAGTGTCTCCGACACCAGCCACACCAGGGCCGCGAAGGCGACGAGCAGCACCAGCCGGGCCACTGCCGGCCCGGGTGGTTTGAGTTCGGGAGCCGGTGCGGTGAGGCCCGGCCACATCAGCAGCAGGCCGCCGGCCAGGGCGACCGGCCCGCCGATCGACGGCGCTCCGAGGCCGATGAGGAACCCCATGTGGACCAGCGCGATGACGGCCACGCCGATGCCCGCGGGTTTGCGGGCGCGCGAGAGGAGCGCCGCCAGGACGCCCAGCAGCACGAGGTGCAGGCGGAAACCGCTGACCAGGTGCGGAGCGTCGAAGAACTGCAAGGTCGCCCGGTCGGGGTAGGCCCCTCCGGGCAGGACGGTGGAGGCCCAGGGGAGCAGGGCGCCGACCAGCACGAGCGCGACGCCCGCCGCATGGATCCAGGCTGCCCGCCGTGACCGGCGGCTGTGGGCGTGGCGGTCGGCGGTGCCGTACGGCGAAGCGCCGCGTCGGCCGGGTCGTGGAGCCCGGTGTTGCCCGGTTTCACGCGCGCATCCCTTCCGGCCGGCCGAGGAACCCTTGGGGACGGAACATGAGCACCAGGATCAGCAGCACGAAGACCCAGACGTAGTCGTATTGGACCCCACCCCAGACGTATTGACCGGCCAGCGACTTCACCAGGCCGATGCAGAACGCGCCCAGCATGGCGCCGCGGATGCTGCCGATGCCCCCGAGCACCGCGGCTGTGAAGGCGAAGATCCCGTTCTGGAAGCCGATCGCGGTGTCGATCTGCGTGTAGTGGATGCCGTACAGCACGGCCCCCACTCCGGCGAGGCCGGCCCCGATCACGAACGTCGCCAGCGTCACCCGGTTCGGAGAAATGCCCATGAGCCGGGCGGTGTCGGGGTCCTGCGCCGTCGCCCGCATCGCACGGCCGAGCCGCGAGCGCTCCACATAGATGTGCAGCGCCGCGGCCAGCAGCGGTGCGACGGCCAGGGCCAGCACCCCGGTCCACAAGATCGTCACAGGCCCGATGGCGAGGTGGCCCTCGACGAACATCCGCGGAAACGCCAGCGGGGCGGTCGCGCCCGGATAGAAGACCCGGACGACCTCCTGCAGCAGGATCGACACGCCGAGCGCGGTGATCAGGGGGGCCAGGCGGTGCGCGCCGATCAGCGGCCGGTAGGCCAGCCGCTCCATCGCGACGGCGACACCGATGGACACCGCCACCGCCGCGAGGCACATCGCCGGCAGGGCTACATACCAGCGCACATCCTCAGGAAGCACGTATCGGGCGAGGAAGTGGGCACCGAAGGCCCCCACCATGAACACCTCGCCGTGGGCGAAGTTGATCAGCTGGATGATGCCGTAGACCATGGTGTAGCCGAGCGCGATAAGTCCGATCAGCGCGCCCAGCACCAGGCCGTTGACGATCTGTTGGGCCAGGACCGCCACAGGTCACTTCGCCTCGGCCTGGTCGCTCAGCTCGTCCTTCCAAGCACCGGATGTGACCTTGTAGACGGTGAACACCTTGTTGAGGCTGTCGCCGTACTCGTCGAAGCCGACCAGGCCGTTGGCGCCGTCTTCGGCGCGGTATGCCTGGACCTCTTTGATCATCTGGGTGCGCTGCTCCGGCGAGCCCGTCCAATCGGCGCTCACGGTCACCTTGCCAACCCCGGAAATGATCACTTTGGCCGCGTCGTAGGCGAACGAACCGAACCCTCCGTAACCATCGGAGAAGTTCTTCTTCGTGTACGCGTCCACAAACGCCTTGCCGGTCTCCACGCTTTCGATCGGAGCGCCGACCGAGGTGGCGACGTCGCCGTCCTTGCCGCCGAGGGCGATGAACTGCGGGTCGAACAGGCCGTCGGTGCCCGAGATCGGCACGTTGAGGCCGAGGTCCTTGGCCTGCTTGCTGAGCGGGCCCGCCACGTGGTACTCGGAGCCGACGAAGATCGCTTCAGGGCGGGTGGCCTTGACCTTGGTCAGGACGCTGGAGAAATCGTTGTCGTTCTCGTTGATCTTCTCCCGGATGACGATCCGCGCGCCCAGCCGCTCGGCCTCCTTGGCGAACTGCGTCGCGGTGTTCTCACCCACGGCTTTGCCGTCGGTGATGATCGCGATCCGCTTCATACCCTCCTTCTCCACCAGGTAGCGGGCGTTGAACGGACCCTGGAGATCATCGGTGCCCACCACGCGGAAGTAGTTCTCGTAGGGCCGCTTCGGCGCGGTCGCGAACTCCGGCCCTCTCGACAACACCGGGTCGGTGTTACCCGGTGAGATCTCCACCAGCCTGGAAGACGCGATCTTCGGTTGGATCGCCCGCGCCACCCCGGAGTTGTACGGCCCCACCAGCCCCACGACGTTGGAGTCGTCCGCGAACCGCTGGGCCGCCGCCGCGCCCTTGTCCGGGTTCGCCTCGTCGTCCTGCGCGTCCATCTTGAGCTGGTATCCCTTGACCGCGCACTTCTCGTTCGCCTGCTCGACCGCGAGCTGCACCGAGTTGCGGATCCCCAGCCCGATCGCCGAGAGCTTGCCCGACATCGGCGCGATGACGCCGACGACCAGCGTGCCTTTGCTCGTGTCGCACCCTCCGGTGCCGCCCACGGCCTCGGTCTTGTCCGCGCCGCACCCACTGGCCCCCAAGACCACGCCCATGGCCAGCAGCCCGGACAGTGCAGCGGTGCTTTTCCTTCTCAACGGAGAACTCCTTTGTCACCGATTAGTGACGTTTACTTCAGAACGGAGGCAGGCTAGGGCCCCGGATTATCCATCTGGAAGGTCAATCGCTGACCAATCGTCTGTCATGGACCCGCCCATCGGCGGCGGACGAGTGAACAGTTTCTGGTCTCGGAAACGGGCACCGACCCCGCCTAACCTTCCAGCGTGAAGGGAATGAAACGGGGTTCCATGCACACCATCGGTCTGATCGGCGGGTTGAGCCGGGAATCGACGATGATCTATTACCAGGTCATCAATCAGAAAGTGCGTGAGCGGCTCGGCGGCAGCCACTCCGCCAACAGCCTCATCTGGTCGGTCGACTATACGAGACCGTGGAAGACCTGATTTTCGCCGACCGCTGGGAGGAGATGAGCGAGTCCAGCTCATTAGCGATCTCGTCGATAAGGGCGCCGAAGGCGTCATTCTCGGCTGCACCGAGATCGAGCTCCTGGTCAGTGAGAAGGACACCCCCGTCCCGGTGCTGCCGAGCGCTCGGCTGCACGCCGAGGCGGCGGTCGACTTCGCCCTCGCGGGCTGACGGCCGCGTGCGGGTGCGCGCGTGTCGCGCGTGTCGGCGGGTCACTCGCGGCGTGCGGGTTCGGGGGACCGGTCCGCCCCGGCGCCGGCGCCGTACAGCTCGTAGTGCCACAGATCCGCGCAGACGCGCTCGATGCCGGCTGTCAGGTGGCGGCGGTAGGTGGTGAAGGGCAGCCCGAGTTGTTCGGCGGCCAGTTGCTGGGTGGGTGTGCCGCTCAGGAAGGTGACCGACAGGGCTCGGTGGAACTTGACCGAGCGGGGATCTTCGCGCAGGTCGCCGATGGCCTGGCGGAGCAGGTCGTGCAGTGCCGCGGCGGGGTCCCGCCCGTGCCGCCCGCCGCGTTCGGTGACCAGCCTGGTGCGCGTCAGCGGGGACGCGGCCAGCACGTCCATCCGCGAGATCTGGCGCAACGCCTGCCGGACCGCCTCGGTGAACTCCGTCCGCGACAGTACGGCCAGCTCCACGGACGCAGCGCCCGTGTCCGTGGCCTGCGACCGGTTCAGCCGGTTCAGCCGCTCCAGCCACACCTGCGCCGGCATCGCCCGCCAATCGTGGGCGAACAGGCTGTAGGTCGCATCCCCTAGCCGTGGCCTTTCGGCAATGCGGTCCATACCGTAATGACGGAAATGCTCATCTATGGATGGGGTTGAGTCGCGTATCGCTATATACGATCGGGCCATCCGCTCGGTCCGCAAACAATTGCCGACCGTCCGCCAATGAAGCAGCTCAATCGCCGACGCATCACCCCGACAAGAGGGCGCCACCCAGACCCGGGCGACGGCCAGGTGCTCATCGGCGCGCAACGGCGCGGTAGCACGCGCATGGCTCCACACCCCGGCCACGACCGGATCGGCCGCCGACTCCTCCTCACGCGGCTCCGGCAACCGCAACCACGCGCTGAAGGCCACCGGCTCACCGATCCCGTCCTGCCGGTACACGCGAAACGCCTCCGGCTGACGTTCCACCCAGAAAGCAGCGCAGGCCGCCGACGCGTCACCCTCCGCCGCCGCGGCGATCCGCAGCAATGTGCCCACGTCCTCGGGCCGCAGCACGGCCTCCTGGACTTCGGAGATCTTGTACGCGTCGCGGAGACCGATCCCCGCCCCATTGCCGCGATGCAAATGAAGCAGGGCCCCCACCGCGCCGAGCACATCGGGATCCGGGACCGTGCGCACCTTCTCCGTGAGATGCGCGTGAATGCGGTCGCGCATTTCCGCGTGACCCTGCGGATCCCGCCAGCGGAAATCCGCTTCCAGCCACTCCCGCACGACGTCGTGCGGGAACAATCCAAGGCTGTTCGACTCCACGAACGGCAGCCGGCGCAACCACCGGAACACCGTTCCGGCATCCTCCTGCAACACCGCCCGCAGCAGATCCTCCGTCGTCACGTAGGCATGCGCGCAGATCTCCAGGGCGCGCTGGTGCACCGGCGAAGGCACCTCGCCCACCATCCGATCCAGCAGCGTGGCCGTGATCTCCTGTTTCAGCGACGGCCCGTTCGACCTGTCGCACTTCGCGGCTGCCCCCAGCAGCAGCGCCAGGGGATGCCCGCCCGCGAAAGCCTGCAACGGCTCGCGCAGGGCATCCGGCACATCGCAGCAGTCCAGCAATACCCGCGTTTCCTCGGGCGCCAAGGCGGGCAGCGGCATCACCTCCATCGCCCCCGCCCAGCCGGGGTCGGCCTGCCAGTGCATATCCGGCGGAAGGCGCCCCGCGATCACGACCAATGTGCCCAGCGGTATTCCGGGCAGGAAACTCTCCCGCAGCCATCCCTCCAGGCTCCGGATCTGCTCAAAGGCATCTATCAACAGAACCGCGTGCGCGTCACGCAGCGCCGGCTCCGCCTCTACCGCGAACGCAGCGGGCGACAACACCGACCTCGCCCCGTCGATCCTCGTCACCGATCGCCCGGCCGACGCGGCCTCCTGCGCGAACCGTCGCAACAACGCCGACTTCCCGATGCCGCCGGGACCGTGCACGTACAAGACACTGCAGCCCGCGCCGTGCAATGCCGTACGAAAAACGGCCAGCTCCCTCTGGCGTCCGACAAACGCCAGCTCGCGCGCGACCTGCACCCGCCATCCCAGTAAGCCGAATTTGTAGTCGAGTTCCTGTGACATGCTCCTACCAGCCCTTCCGGCACGCTGATCGAGCCTTTTCCCGCGGAAACACCGCTCGTGCGCGTCAAAGCTATGAGACGACCGAAAGCCGTGACGATACCGCCCGCTACCCATTCCGGGTACAGCAGGCTGCACAATGCGAAAGCATTCGGAGTGACGGAATATGAGCAGGCGACAGTGAGTCCGGCGGATATCGGTGCCCCGCGGCCATGCCTATCGTTGATCAGACCTCGGCCGGCTCGCGCGCGCAAACGCCCAGCCCGTACTCGCTGGACGCCCTGACGAGCACCACGTCCCCCAGTGCGAGAAGGTCGGCCGCCCGCCTGACCGCCCCGGCCACATCCTCCACCATGTGGACGGCGACAGCCGGGTTCGACGACTCCGCCTCCCTCGCCATCGCGACCGGATCCCCCGGCAGAGCGTCGAGTACCGTCTGAGCCGACTGCAGCGACACATCATGCTCGGCGGACGGCCCACCCGCCAGTACGGCCACGCGCAGGCGCTTGGTCATGATCGATCAGCCTCCTGTCAGGACACGCGGACATCGCCATAGCGGTACGGCGTTCCCAACCGCAGCCCCCCGGCGTGCCGAGTCTCGGCCCTGAGGCTGATCAATTCCCAGGCCGTTCCTTGTCCACTTCCTGATCAACACCGGAACACGCCAGGCTGAAGGGGGCTGAGAATGGCTGAAGGGGGCGCGCGGCGTGACCACGGCGCGACCACCGCCCCCTGGCTTGTGGCCTTAGAAGTTGCCGGCGTCCGTCGGAATGGGCTCGTTCTGCTCGCGGATGTATTCAAGGAGGTCGGCTTCGTCGATGACCTCGTCGGCCGGCGGGGCGCTGACGACGAGACGGAAACCCCACGCGGTGTAGCGCGTGTCGGTCTGCTTGAGCAGCGGCTCTTTCCCCGCTCCCACGGCGTCGGAGGTGACCAGGCGCTTGAGCAGACCCTTACGGTCGGTCCAGAGCCGCCAAGAGATCTTCCCCGTGGTCTTCGCGGTGATGGGCCGACCCGAGGCCCAGTTGATGAAGGGGCCCTTGAAGACCTTGCTCAGCTCCTTGTAGCTCACGCTACCCCGGTATACGTAACCGCCGGAGACGGGCTTGCTCGTCGAGCGCTTCACCATGGCCTTCACCGCGGACGGGTCGTACACGTCGATCGGCTGCAGACTGGCGTCGCGGGCCATGTCCCGGCCTGAACTCCCCTTGTGCTTGCCCGGGAACCGGACCCACTTCTTACCGTCCGGAACCGGCCCGGGATATCTGTCGGCGCTGTCGTAAAAGCCTTTACCGACGCGGATCACACGGTAGGGGGCTGACCGCTCGGACGGAGGCCGCTCCGCTTTCGGTCCGGAAAGGGTCCACCACGTGAAATCCGTGGCCACCGGCCCCGCCGGGGAGAGCTGGACCTTACCGCTGATCCGGGTTCCGTTTCCGGATGACTTCGACGCGGCGCCGAAGTAGGTACGGCTGGTCTCAGAAATCCGAACGCCGCGCTCGGGTTCGAGTCGCCGCTTCAGCGCGCTTGCCGGATCAGGAGTACCCGCCTGCGCCGCGGCGGGGGCCGCGGCGACCGGCACAGACGCGACCAGTACGGCGACCGCCAGGGCAGCCCGTCGTCTCATGGACCACTCGTCCTTGTTCTTGAGCTTTAAGGCGCTCATGGGGTTGAGGGGAAGGCGAAGCTTAGATGAGATGGTAACGAGTGCATTCCGCCAGAGATAGGGCCGCGCGATTGCCGAGGCGGCCAGGTACGGCGGTGCGCAGCATGCTTGCGGGTGGTCTCCCTGGTCAGCACCCTCGGGCGGCGAAGGCGAGGAACTGGGTGGTCTCGCGCGCGTCGAAGTTGTCGTCGGAGCCGACGACGAGGGTGCATTCGCCGCTGAGAAGGCGGGGGCCGAAGGCGAGGCTTTCGAGATTCTGGGTAGGGGATTCCAGATCGCCGAAGTCGTACACGAGGCGCTTGGACACGGGCTGGTAGGCGTCACCGTTCGCCAGGCCGTCGCGATCCAGGATGTTGGTCGCGCCCCGAAGGTCGAGCTCATACAGCTTGACCTTGTAGCCCACGCCTTGGATGGAGAAGCGCTCCAAGGCAAGAAAACGGTTGTCGTCAATGGCCAGGATCTCTGAAACCCCGCCACCGCCGGAACCGGTCGCAGGGATGGGAGTAGCGGGGAGGGCATCGACGGGGTAGGCGTATTGCGCGCGGATTCGGCCGTTGCGGCCCCAGACGTTGATACGGACGGGAGCGCCGCTCCCGACGGTCGGCCGCGGGCCGTCTTCGAAGCGCGGGCCTTCGACGACGGCGGCGATGGTGGTGGGGGTGAAGGTCAGACCCTCGAAAGCGCCGTTGCGGCGCGGGCCGCGTTCGGTGTCGGTGTTCTTGAGGTTGGTGGGCAGGGGCAGGTCGCGGAGATGTCCGCCGTCGCGGTCGATCCAGCGGACAGCAGGCTGGGAGACCGGGACGGTGGGTTCGGCGGTGTTGGGACGGTCGCCTTCGTCTGCCCAGAGAAGCCGGCGGCTCCATCTGTCGAAGCGGATCGCTTCGGGGTCGGCGCTGTCCGGCAGGCCGACTCCGGGATAGGGGGAGCCGTCGGGGCGCTGAAGCGTTTTGACACCGGTGAGCTGCACTCCGCCGAACGCCCCGGTCCGTCGGTTGATGTCGAGTGTGCCGGTGTAGAACCGGGCGGGGTTGAAGCGCGACCGGTCATCGGAGATGAAATACCAGGTGCCGGTGATCGGGTCGCGGTCGAAGCCGGAGAGTCCACCGACCGTCGTGTCAGCGTACTGCAGTTTGTGGGCCAGACTCTGTTCGCCGAGAAAGCGGGTGACTTGGAAACTACTGGACGCTGCCGTGGCCGGTGTTGCGCCGAGGGTGCCGAAGCCGACTACGGCGGTGAGGGCGACTCTGGTTATTACCTGCCAGCGTGGCATGTATATCCCATCTGGTAAGCGGAGATGAAAGATCGTGGATCACATAAGATCGCGAATCCCACACCATGTCCACCTAAATCGGCGAGTATCCACCTAGATCAGCGAGTAAAGACTCCGCTTCGGCCACGCCGTTCGCTCCCGACGAGATCAGGGCTGTGTGCTCAGTGCTTCAGCGCTCAGGTCGGCCCCCGTCGACTTGGTGCACATGCGTCCATGTGGCGCCGCACTTGCACCGGAGTTCCTCGATCAGGTGTCCGTCGTCGGTGATGGCCAGAGCGTGGCGGAGGCGGACGTGGACATGCATACTCATGGGACCTTCCTGTGGGGGATGGCGAGACCGCGCCGGGGCGTGCGCTGGGCGGGGTGCCCTTGATGGCCCTCACCGGGGTGAACATGGGGGACCCAGATTGGATGATCTTGTTTGCTGGGGGTCATGCTCGCGTTTGTGCAGCTCATAGTACCCGGAGAGGTTTCAGGTCATATGCGGCCTCGACCTAGGTCATGTGCGGCCTCGACCTTTGGATAGCGTCATGGCATGCGGCTTCATGTGGGATGCGCGATGTGGACGCACACGCCGTGGCAGGGGCGGTTCCTGCCCCATCCGCTTGCTCCCGGAGAGAGATTGCGGGCCTATGCCACGTGGTGCAATGCGGTGGAAGGCAACACGACGTTCTATGCCACTCCGACCAGGGACACCGTGGAGTCATGGGCCCGGCAGACGGGGCCGGAATTTCGCTTCGTGGTCAAACTGCCTAAGACAATCACGCATGAGCGCCGTCTGAAGAACGCCGAGGAGGAGCTTCGGTCGTTCCTTGACGTGATGGAACCGCTCGGGCCGCGAATCCATGCGGTGTGGGTGCAGCTTCCGGGGTCGTTCACCCCGAATGACCTCGGCGCTCTGGCGGGCTTTCTCCGTCATGTTCCGCGCTCGTTGAGATGCGCTGTCGAGGTTCGCCACCGCGGGTTCTTCGAGGATGCGCGGTCCGAGGGATTCCTGGAGAGGGTTCTGGGCGCCGTCGGCGCCGAATGGGTCCCGTTCGACACCACGGCGTTCTTCCAGACCCCGCCGACCACGGACGCCGAACGCGATGCGTGGGTGAAGAAGCCTCGGGTGCCGCTCAGGTCGGCGGCGCTCACCGATCGCCCGATCATTCGCTACCTGGGCCGGGATGATTCAGCGCTCACGGTCGAGGGATGGCGGAGGTGGATCGACACGGTCGCCGAATGGTTGCGTGAGGGCCGGTCACCGACCGTGTTCATCCACACCCCCGACAACGGTGACGCGCTACCGCTCGCCCGCCGCTTCCACGACGAGGTGCGGGCTCGGCTGCCCCAGGTCGAGCCGCTGCCCGAACCCATGCCGACCGAGCCGCCGACCTTGTTCTAGTCGACGTTCTCGTCGATGTTCTAGTCGACGTTCTCGTCGACCTCGTTCCAGCGGGCCGGCGGGTGTCAGACGGGGCTGAGTTCGGCCATGCGGGACCAGCCTTCGCCGGGTGCCTCCACATGGATGATCTCGGGGGTTTCGGCGATGGCGGCGGGCATCCAGGCCATGGCGGTGCGGAAGTGTTCGGAGTTGACGTGGGTTTCGCCGTCCGAGGGGGACCTGAATGCTTCGAGCAGGACGAACTGGTTGGGCGTGTCGACGCTCTTGGACCATTCGAAGAAGACGTTGCCCGGCTCCTGGCGAGTGGCCTGGGTGAAGTCCTCGACGAGGGAGAGCCAGTCTGCGCTCCGCTCGGGCCGAACGGTGAATTTGACGGCGATGAAGATCATGGGCCGGGTTCCTTCGTGTCGGGCGGGCACGCCAGACCACGATAGAGGAGAGCGGGCTTCGAGCGTCTGAACTGCGGCGATGGCCGCATTGTGTGGCGTGAGCAGGGGGAGGGCGTCGTTTCCGAGAATGGGGAACTCCCGGAGATTCCCGTTGTCCGTGGATCGGTCCGATGGTCTGTGACAGCATCCGGCTATGGTGATCAGGGCCTTGCTGTTCGATGTCGACGGTGTTCTCTTGGACTCCAGTGCGACACATAGGCGGATCTGGGATGCGTGGTCTGACCTGCGTGGGCTGGATAGAGATGTCGTCTGGGACCTCACTCATGGCCGCCGCCCGGAGGACACCGTGCGGGATGCGGCGCCGGCACTCGACGCGACGGCCGAGCGCAAGGTGCTCAACGCGTTGATGGAAGACGAAGGCGATGCCTTTCCGGCGGCAGGTGGAGCCGCGGAGCTGCTCGGTGCGTTGAGGGAGCATCCGTGGGCGCTGGTGACGTCGGGCAGTTGCGGGCCGGTGCGCAGGCGCTTCGAATTGGCGGATCTGCCGCTGCCGTTGGTTCAGATCTATGGCGAGGACGTCGAGCAGTGTAAGCCGCATCCCGATGGATATCTGAAGGCGGCCCGGCTTCTCGGTATGCCTCCCTCGAACTGTGTGGTGGTCGAGGACGCCCCTCACGGTGTGACGGCGGGCAAGAGGGCGGGGTGCACCGTCGTGGCCCTGGCGACTACTCATTCGGCTGACGATCTGAGGGAGGCGGACCATTGTTTTCCCTCCTTGGAACAGGCTGCGCCGCATCTGCTCGCGATGAGCGGGAAGCTGTGAACGATGGCGACCGGGCGAGGGGAGTGCGAGGCCGTGGGGGGCGCGTTGCCGTACGCTCTGTTCGGGATACTTCGGGCATCTGGATGATATGAACATCTGAACGTGGTTGATCGGCGGTCGGCGTGTCTTGAGCGGAGTCGTCCCCTGCGGGACGTACGAGGTGGGTTCAGGTTGCGTGTTGGGCTGTTTGTGTACCCCTGCCGCGGGTCGACGTGTTGAGATGAAGGTCCACAACAGGAGAAGGTCGTACCGCCAGGCGGAGTTCCGACGTTGGCGGCCGGCACAGGCAACCGGTGAGGGGACGTTTCGGAGTGGCACGCGTTGGCGATGGTGGGGACCTGCTGACATGCACGTTTTGCGGGAAGAGCCAGAAGCAGGTGAAGAAGCTCATTGCCGGCCCACGCCGCATCTGCATCTGCGACGAGTGCGTTGAGCTTTGCAACGAACTTATCGAGGAGGACCGCCAGGCCGCGGGCGGCGGCGGTCTGAGAGATCTGCCTCGACCGCAGGAGATATTCGCATTCCTTGAGCAGTATGTGGTGGGCCAGGAGCGTGCGAAGAAGACTCTCGCCGTGGCGGTGTACAACCATTACAAGCGTGTCCAGGCGGGATCCCGGGCCGGCGGGCGCCATGAGCCGGTGGAACTCGGCAAGTCGAACATCTTGATGATCGGGCCGACCGGAAGCGGAAAGACCTACCTCGCGCAGACCATGGCCCGGATGCTCAACGTTCCGTTCGCCATCGCGGACGCGACGGCACTGACCGAGGCCGGCTACGTGGGGGAGGACGTCGAGAACATCCTGCTGAAGCTCATTCAGGCCGCCGACTACGACGTCAAGAGAGCTCAGACGGGCATCGTCTACATCGACGAGATCGACAAGGTCGCCCGCAAGAGTGAAAACCCCTCGATCACGCGGGATGTGTCCGGCGAGGGGGTTCAGCAGGCTCTCCTGAAGATCCTTGAGGGGACGACCGCGAGCGTTCCTCCCCAAGGGGGCCGCAAGCATCCGCACCAGGATCTGATCCAGATCGACACGAGCAACGTGCTGTTCATCGTGGGAGGAGCGTTCGCCGGTCTGGAGCAGATCATCGAGCAGCGGGCCAGCCGGCAGGGAGTGGGATTCGGCGCCCAACTCCGGAACGCCAAGGAGAGCGGTGACACCCTGGCCGAGGTCATGCCGGAGGACCTGCTGAAATTCGGACTGATCCCCGAGTTCATCGGCAGGCTTCCCGTTGTCTCGACGTTCGAACCGCTGGACCGTACGGCGTTGATGCGCATTCTGACGGAGCCGCGCAACGCATTGATCAAGCAGTATCGGCGGCTGTTCGAGATCGACGGCGTGGAGCTGGAGTTCACCGAGGAGGCGGTCGGGGCGGTTGCCGAACAGGCGTTGCTGCGCCGTACCGGGGCTCGGGCGACACGGGCGATCATGGAAGAGGTGCTGCTCAACGTGATGTACGAGGTGCCGAGTCGAAATGACGTCGCCCGTGTCGTCGTTGATCGCGATACCGTGCTCGGCAACGTCAATCCGACACTGGTGCCGCGGGACCAGCTCGATCTCGACCGTGAACGCCGTGAGAAGTCGGCGTGATGCGCGTCTAACCGATGCCGAGCCGGTTGAGTTTCTCCTGGTGCTGGGGGCACAGGGCGACGACCGCGGCTCCGAAGATGAAACCTGAATCGACGACGGAGAATTCGTCGGTGCCGCTCAGCATGACCTCGCTGACCGGAGTGCCGGAGTCGAGCGCCGTGCACATGGTGCGGCCCATTTCCAGCACCCTGGCGGGTTCGACGTCCTTCAGCGACTGCTGGGACTGAATGGCCATCAGGAAGATCTGCTCGTTTTCGGCGTCGGACCGGTTGCCGGGCACAGGAAGCCGGTCGAGCCCGGGAGCCTCCGCGGTGGGGAGGGGGCGGAGCGGGGTCGGGGTGGCCTGCACGACGGAGGCGGTGCCGACGGTGTTGACGAGGTAGTAGATGGCGCCGCCCAGGAGGAGCACGCCGGCGACGGCCGCGGCGATGATGACGGCCACTAAACCGGTTCTGCGGGCGGGCGGCGGGGGCGGCGGCCAGTAGTGGCCCTGAGGCTGCCATTGCGGGTGAGGCTGCTGCCACCCGGGCTGCGGCCCGTGGCCATACGGGGGCGGCGGGGCGTCACTGAGGGGGCTGCCATAGGCGCCTTGAGGGCTGCCATGGGGGTAGTTGTGGGGGCCGCCGTGGGGGTAGGGCGGTGGCGGGGTGGCGTTGCCGTACGGCGGGTGCGGAGAGTCGTACGGCGGGTGCGGAGGGTTCTGCCGTGCTTGAGCGTCATCGGGGTGCCCCGATGGCGGAGGTGGGTATCCGTCTGTCACGAACTCGAAGATATGCCCCCAGTGCGATCCTTGTCATAACGTGGGGGTGTGTATGTGGTTTTATGGGTGCTTTTTTCTTCGTCGTGTTCTCGTGAAGACCGGCACATCCCGCACCGGGCCCTTTCGTGGGCACAATGCTATTACGTTTTTACGCCTCCGCGGTTTTTCAATCCACGGGGGCGCCCCCAGCCCCAGCTCCACCCTCGATGGAGCTGGGGCCCGTCTTTAATCGGCGGCTAGCCGTTCTGCCTCTTCGTGCAGAGCCCACACCAGGATGAGTTCTAGGCGGAGCTCCGCATCGGTAAGGCCATCGAGGGTTTGCGTCATCGTGGGCCTCCCTGTCTAGTGGGACGCCCCGGGCGCCACATTGGTTCACGCGATACCGGAAGAAATCCACCCCCCTCAGCATGGCCCCCAAAGATGGGCGAACTACTCTAGGTAGTCATTGCATCACAAGGGGGAGTGATGGCTCATAAATCCACGGCTTGGGTCGTGATGGGGGCAGCATTGCTGGTGCTCGCGATGGTGACGTCGGCGTGTGGGCAGCGGGCGGAAACCATTGAAAATACAAGAATGCGCTCGGACGTCACACCGTCCGCCACACCTCCGGCGGGGGGCGCCGAGTCGCTGTCGTCCGCGGTGCCGCCGATGGGGGACGTAGGCGGGAGATTGGGCGGCGGCTCGTCGTCCAGATTGAGGGGAAACGAGACGAAGACGTCCAAGCGGGCGTTGAAACGGCTCTACGGGCAGGCATTGAAATGGGCTCCGTGCCCGCCCCGACAATCCGGCGGGACGAAACCGGATGTGAAAGCGGAATGCACGTGGGTGGAGGTGCCGCTCGACTATGCGAAACCCGAGGGGCGCACGATCAAGCTGTGGGTGGCGCGGGCCAGGGCGACCGATCAGGCGCACCGGATAGGCACGATCTTCTTCAACCCCGGCGGCCCCGGGGCATCGGGCGTCGATTCATTGCTCAACGGACTTCCGGTTTCCGCGGAGGCGGCCAAACGCTATGACGTGGTGGGGTTCGACCCCCGGGGCGTTGGAAAGTCGGCCCCGGTGGCCTGCGGGACAGGGCCTTCGCTTCCGATCAACTCCTGGCCGCGCAACGAGCGTGAGGTTCAACTGCTGGTGCAGGACGCCCGCGGCTTCGGCCGGGAGTGCGAGCGGAAGTCGGGGAAGCTGCTGCCGTACGTCGGGACGGTCAATGTCGCCAAAGACCTGGACGTGCTGCGGGAGGTGGTCGGCGACAAGAAGCTCACCTACCTCGGCCAGTCGTACGGCACGCGTATCGGCGCCTACTACCTTGAGCAGTTCGGAGGGAACACGGCACGGATGGTCCTCGACGGGGTCGACAACCCCGGTGAGAATCCGGTGGCGGGGCGGCTCGGACAGGTCAAGGGGTTCGAGAGCGTCTTCCGCAGCTACCTCGCCTGGTGCGCCAAGCAGTCCAACTGCGCGACGGGAACGGACGTGCAGGCGGGATACGACAAGGTCGTGAAAATGGTCGGCGACCTCCGGGACAACATGCTGCCGGCGCAGAACGAACGCAAGCTCGGCGTGTCGGACGCGATCACCGGCATCATCGCGACGCTCTACAGCCAGAATTCGTGGCCGATTCTCAATCGGGCCCTGGGCAACATGATCCTGGGCGACGGCGTCGTCATGCTCCGGCTGGCCGATCTCTATGTCGGTCGCGACTTCGACACCGGCAGGCCGAAGAACAACTCGGCGGTGGCGGGCGCGGCGGTGGCCTGTGCGGATGACAAGGGGCCGACGAGCCTGACCGAGATCAGGGCCGTGGCGCGAGAGTTCAAGAAGGTTTCGCCGCTGTTCGGGGAGCAGACCGCGTGGAGCCTCCTCGGCTGTGCTGTGTGGCCCTACAAAACAGATCAACGCGCCGAGCCGGTGAGGGCGCCCAATGCGCCGCCGACCGTGATCGTGACGTATTCCCAGGACCCGACGACGCCCATAGCCAACGCACGTATCGTGCACAACGAACTGCCGGGGGCCAGTTTGGTGACCCGTCAGGGCCAGGGGCATGTCGCGTACGGCACGGGCAGTCCATGTGTGGACCGCGCCGTCGACGGCTATCTGATCGGCGGACGGCTGCCCGTGGATCCCACGGTCTGCTAGATCGGGATGGAGACTCCGACTCCACCGCGGGTCTGCCCGCCGTATCTCGCCTTTTCGCGGGCCAGGTCGAGGGGGCGTATGCGGCTTCGGGCGGCGAGCATCTCTTCGGTGATCAGGTCGGCGGGCACGAGCCAGGAGACTTCGAACTCCAGGCCGTCGGGGTCTTTGCCGTACAGCGCTTTGGTGGTCGAGTGGTCGGAGGTTCCGGCGAGTGCGCCGAGTTCGCTGAGTCCGGCGGCGATGCGTTCGAGCTCGTCGAGGGTGTCGACCTCCCAGGCCAGGTGGTAGAGGCCGACGGTGGCGCGTCCGGCCTGGGAGGGGCCGGCCTGCGCGCCGATCTGGAAGAGGCCGAGGTCGTGGTCGTTGGTGGACCCGGACGCCTGGAGGAACGCCGCTCCCGGAAGGGACATCGTGGTGCGGAAACCCAGGGCTTCGCGGTAGAACGCGACGCTGCGGTCGAGGTCGCGGACATAGAGCACGGCGTGGTTGAGCCGCTGGACCGGCATGGGACCTCCCCGGAGTTTGCTTGAACGCTCAAATACTAAGGCAAAGTGATTGAGCGTTCAAGTACACTCGGCTGTGTGACGAGATGGCTGGACCCGGACGAACAGCAGGTGTGGCGTTCCTTCCTGGCCGCTACCCAGCGCGTGCAGGAAGAGCTGGACCGGCAGTTGCAGCGTGATTCGGGCATACCGCACGCCTACTATGTGGTGCTCGCCATGCTGTCGGAGGCGGACGGGCGCACATTGCGCATGAGCGATCTCGCCTCCAAGGTCAACAGCTCGCAGAGCCGCCTGTCCCATGCCTGTGCCCGTCTGGAAGAGCGCGGCTGGGTACGGCGGACGCCGTGCTCGACGGACAAACGCGGCAGCCTCGCCACGCTCACCAATGAAGGATTCGCAGTGTTGGAGGCCGCGGCCCCCGGGCATGTGGAGGCGGTACGGCGGGCATTGTTCGATCCGCTCACCCCCGAGCAGATCCGGCGGCTCGGGGAGATCTGCCTGGCGGTGCGCGACTCATAGCGATGTCCGAGTCGGTGTCCGGGTCGGTCCGGCTCGGTTCGGGTCGATGTCCGGGTGGGTGTCCGGGCGAATGTCCGGCGCGTGCCTCTGCGAAATTGTCGGTGCCGGGCCGTACGGTGTCCCCCGGGGTGAGCCCGCGGCGGGCTCGGGGGGTGCCGTTGTGAAGGGGGCGCGTGACATGAAGGCGTTCGAGGCGGTTCGGGCGGGTCGTCCGGTTGAGCTGGAGCGGGAGGCCAACCTGGCGCTGTTCCGGACGGTTCACGAGGTGGCGGTCCGGTTCGCGGGCCGGCCGGCCCCCGTGGTGTTCGAGGCGCTGTGGCACGCGCTTCCGCCCGCCCCCGGTCTGGAACGGGCGGAGATCCGCAAGATCGCGGAGGAGATCAGCGTGGGGCGCGACCCGTCCGGCCTCTGACCCGCGCGCCGCACCGCCCGACAGGGGTCCCGGCGGGAGGGGAGGACCGCACGGGCGGGCGTCCATGCGTGCCGGGCGGGCGTCACGGGCACTGCGGGCCTTCTCCACGAGGGGCTGACCGGCCGGGAGCGTCTGCTCGCGGGCTAGTCCTTCCCGATCTCGACGAGCCCCGCGTGGGTGGCGAACACCGCGGCCTCCACCCGGGTGCGCAGGCTCAGCTTGGTGAGCAGACTCTGCACGTGGGTCTTGACCGTGCTCTCCTCGACGTGCAGGGCCCGGGCGATCTGCGCGTTGCTGAGGGCGCGTCCGAGCAGCGCCAGGACCTCGCGTTCGCGCGGCGTCAGGCAGGGGGGCAGCTCGGCCCGCGGCGGGCTCGGGATGGCGGCGCGTGCGATGAGTCGCCGTGTCGGCCCGGGGGAGACGAAGCCGTCGCCGCGCGCCACGGCACGGATGCCTTCCAGCAGGGTGGCGGCGCTGTCGTCCTTCAACACGAAGCCCGACGCGCCTGCCTGCAAGACGCCGAAGAGGTATTCGTCATGGTCGAAGGTGGTGAGGGCGAGCACGGCGGGAGCGGGGCTGATCTCCTCGGTGATGCGCCGGGTCGTGGAGACGCCGTCCATGCGCGGCATGCGGATGTCCATGACGACGACCTGCGGGCACAGCCGCCCGGCCAGGTCCATGGCGGCGACCCCGTCGGCGGCCTCCCCGACGACGGTCAGGTCGGGTTCGACGTCCAGCATCATGCGCATGCTCGTGCGGATCAGGTCTTGATCGTCAACGAGGAGGACCGTCACGGTCACCGGGCGCCGCCCGAGATGGGGAGACTCGCCACGACCGTCCAGCCGCCGCCGGGCCGCGGACCCGCCAGGGCCGAGCCGCCGCACAGATTCGCCCGCTCCCGCATACCCGTGATCCCATACCCTCGCCTGGCCGCCCGCGGGCTCCTCGGCGCATCGCCGAAGTCGTCCACCCGGACGCCCAGGCATTCGTCGCCGTAGTCCAGCCGCACGGTCGCTCGCGAGGGCCGGGCGTGCTTGGCCACGTTGGTGAGCGCCTCCCGCAGAATGCGGTAGGCGGCGAGGTCGACGCTCCTGGGAAGCGGACGGGGATGGCCGCTGACGACAACGGCGACCTCGGTGCCCTCACGACGCGCCTGATCGGCCAGGTCGTGGACGTCGCTGATCGACGGGGACGCCATGTCGTCGCTCCCGTCCTGCTCGGCCCGGATCACGCCGAGCATGCCGCGGAGCTCCTGGAGGGCCTCGCCGATCTCCTTGCCCACCTCGGTGAGGGTTTCGGCGGCGTATGCCGTGCGTGAGCCTCCGTGTCCATGGACATGCTCTGCGGCGTTGATCCGCATCGCCGCCGCGCTGAGCCGGCTGGCCACCACGTCGTGCAGGTCGCGGGCGAGCCGCAGGCGTTCGTCGTCGGCCGCGGCCCTGGCGTCCAGCTCGCGCAGCCGTTCGGCCTGGTCGGCACGCTGCGCGTGGGCGGCAGCCAGCAGGTGGCGTTGCCGTACGGCGTCGCCCGCGGCCACGACCAAGGCGATGGTGACGCACAGCATCAGTGCCTGCGCGAGGAAGATCGTGGGTTCGGCCGGCAGCGCGTCGGTCTGCAGCATGACGACAGCCGACTCCAGCACGATGAATCCGATGATGAAGACGATCGCCGCGGCACGCAATCTGGCGCTGCCTTCGGCGATCACGCTGAAGGTGATGACGCAAACGCTCAAAACGCTGACGAACGGTGAGGGGTAATAGCCGAGCCGGGAAAGTCCGACCACCCCCAGATAACCGAGACCCACCACGGTGAGTGCCGCGGCCGGACACGAACGCCGCCAGGTTATGGGGGCGTTCATGGCCACCGCACAGGAGACCGCGACCACGGTCGACGCCGTGTCACCCTCCAGGAAGACCGCCTGCCCCAGTTCGAAGACCACGGCCGCCCCGGCTAAGCCGAAGGCCAAGGCCGCGTCGGAGCGCAGCGAATAGCACGGTTTTCGTGTCATGGAGGTCATTCTGATCATTTCGAATGACCATTGTGATGTGTTCGCGATGTGGCGGTGATTCCGTGCGCCGAACGGCATTGCTGAATCGGCGAAGTGGCGAGAACGGCAGGCGCCGCCCGCTGCGAAACAGCGGGCGGCGCCCAGAAGGGAGACTGGCTATCAGCCCGTCACGATGTTTCCTCCGTGAACCGCGAAGATCCGATCGAGGGGGATGTAGAGGCCGACGTTAGAACAGCGGCGCGAGGCCGTACCGGCGGTTTGAGCGCCGATGCAGCGGCGTACGAGGCGTTGGTCCCACACCGCCGCGGCGACCATGATGCCGTTGGCGACGGCGTAGTGGCCGTTTCCGATGGTGAGGACCGGACCGCCGCTGTCGCCTTCACCCCAGACGGCGGTGTTGCGGGTGCTGCTGACGCGCACGGCGTCTTCGATCCACCCCGTTCCCCTGACGTTTTCACGGACGCCGACCGCGTCGATCCTGATGCCGCATATCCCGCCGGACAGACCGCCGGACGTGCACACCTGGTTGCCGACGTAGCTGCGCCCGTAGTCGCGTACGGGCCACGTGCTCCGCGTGTTCTCATCGCCTATGTAGACATGCCCTTGAAAGAACCGCGGATTTCCGCCGGACGACCTGAGCGTCGCGATGTCGCGGGCCGCGTCCCGGGAACCCAGAGAGGCGAACCATCCCCCTCTGGGGGAAAGGGCGGCGTCGGTGCTCTGGGGAAGGCAGTGCGCGCTCGTCAGGTTCCTGGCCTCGCCGTTCGCCGCCCACACCGCGAAGCCGGTCGAGCAGTAGCCGCCTGTCCGGGAATTGATGTAACGCGCGCCGGCGAACGCCTGCTCGGTGATTCTGCTGTCCGCTGACACCTCGGGAACCGGGTTCTCCGGAACGGAGTCGCCGGCGGCCTTCTGGTCGACCACGGTGACGGCCACTCCGCCCGCCAGCGACTCGACCGTGCCCTGCACGGCCGCGGCGGCGACCGTGCCCGCCCCCGCCTCCCGGTCGACGCCGACGGTGATGCCGGCGCCGTCGGGGTCGGGGCTGACCGACACCACGGAAGCCCCGTCGAGCTGCGGTTTGTCCGCGACCGCGTCGCGGGCCGTCAGGAGGCGGCGCACGGTGTACGGCGCCTGCTTCGTCGTCACGGTGACACCGGCGTCCTGCGACGCCGCCGTGTGGACGGAGGCGGGGACGTCTCCGTGCCAGTAGAGCGTGATGCCCGCCTTCTCCGGGTCGGTGATGAGCCCGGCATACCCGGAATCTCCGGTGATCTTGTCACGGGCGGCGATGATGGCGTCCGCGACACCGGTCACGCGGTTCTGCTTGGCCCAGAAATCGGCGCTGGGATTGTGCTGACCGGCGATCTGCGGCGCGGGTCCGGCGGTGGGTTCGGCCGGGGTCGGGGCAGCCGGGGTCGGGGCAGCCGGTGTCGGGGCGCCCGGGGTCGGGGTGGCCGTGGCGCCCGCGGAGGGACCGGCGAGCACGGCGGACGCGGCGACGGCCAGAATGGCCGCACCGGTGGTGAGAGCACGTCGCATCTGGTGTTGCGCCTCTCTGTGCGTGGCGTCCGCGCACCCTTCGACGGCGCACCTTGTGAGGGGCCGTTTCCGAGGGCGCGCCTTTCGCGGGGGCGCGCGGACGCGATATCGCGAGGAATTGAGGGGGTCAACGCGACCGGCACGTGCGGCCGGCGGCTTTCTGAACGGTCACTCGCCCTTGTGGGTGGAAACAATGCGGTACTGGCCCGACGGGTAGTCATAGGTCCAGTAGGCGGTCCAGTACTCACCCTGTGCGGGGATGCCGGTGTCGTAGGACTGTCCGTACGACGCCCACTGCCACGTCTTGTAAGCCCACTTGTCGTGCTTGAGGGGGTCGTGCGTGTAGAGAGCGACCCAGTCCCACTTGTTGATGAGGTCGCTTGACCAGTTGATGACGACGGTATTGCCGTTGTAGCTGATCCAGCTGCGCGGTACGGCTGCCGCCTGCTGCGCGTCCGGCTGCACGGCCTGCTCGGAGGCCGGCGGAAGCGGCGGCGGAGCCGGGACGGTGGACGCGCCGGCGGACGTGGGGAACGCGAATGCTCCGGCGACGAGGCAGCCGAGCACGGCTGTCTTGCCGAGGCGGGAGAGCAGTGACATGAGGATCCACCTTCCGTGGTGCCGCGTGAACGTCGTGGCGTGCGGCGATGGGCATTGGGATCCGGTCGACGAAACCGGTCGTGCTTCGCGTGCCGCTGGACGGGCGACCGGGGCCGCCCGTCCGGCGGGCCGGTGAGTGTCCCCCGGCGGGAACTGAGATTAGGTTTCGCCGACCGTCGGCCACCTCGGCAGAGTGGGGGATCTTTCCCTCCCCAATTCGGGGGAGGCCGGGCGGTGTCCGGTCGGGGTGGCCGAGGTCGCGGACGAAGCCCTGCCGGGGCCGAGCCGTAGGAGCCGAGCGACGAGTGCCGCCTGGCGCAGGCCGGGACGAGGTGCCCGTCCACCTGGACAGCCTGCCCTCAACCGGTCGTAGCAATCGAGGTTCTCCTGGTGTAGCCCTATTCGGCGTGTGATCGTCGGGGGGAGATTCCGTGGGGGCGGTGCGCCAGATGCTGACAATGCAGGATCGGGAGGAGATATCACGTGGTATCGCCGAGAACCTGACCGGGAAGGAGATAGCGGCACGGATCGGGCGATGCCCGAGCGTGATCTCACGGGAGATCTCCCGTCACGGCGGCAGGCGGAGATACCGCGCCACCCGTGCGGAACAGGCGGCCGGCCGGGCCAGGCGACGCCCGAAACCCCGCAGGCTCGACGCCGATCCGGTGCTGCGGCTCATCGTCACCGGCCTGCTCGAACGGGGCTGGTCTCCGGAGGCCATCGCGTACCGCTTGCCGATCGACCACCCCTGCCGCCAGGCTGTACGCGTGTCGCACGAGGCCGTCTACTCCTGGATCTACGCGCTGCCGGTCGGCGTCATGCGGGCCGAGGGCATCGCCCTGCGCTCCGGCCGCACCCGCCGCAGGCCCGCCCGCGGCCGGGTTCCCCGCGCGCCGCGGATCACCGGGATGCGGTTCATCGACGAGCGGCCCGCCGACGCCGCCGGCCGGGCCGTCCCCGGGCATTGGGAAGGGGATCTCGTGGTCGGCCGCAACTGCGCCTCGGCCGTGTCCACGCTGGTCGAGCGCACTTCCCGGTATCTGATCCTCGTGCCGTTGGCATCCCGGGACTCGGCGACGGTCACCGCGTCGGTGGCCGAGCGGATCAAGGGGCTGCCCGCGGCGTTGCGCCGGACCCTGACCTGGGACTGCGGGGCGGAGATGGCCCGTCACGCCGCTCTTTCGGTCGCCGCGGATATCGAGGTGTACTTCGCCCATCCGCATTCCCCTTGGGAGCGCGGGACGAACGAGAACACGAACCGGTGGCTTCGTGAGTATTTCCCCAAAGGGACCACGATCACCAGCGACCCGGGGTATCTCCAGGCCGTCGCCGACGAGCTCAACGACCGTCCGCGGCGTATCCTGGGATGGCGTAAGCCGAATGAAGTGTTCGCCGAGCTACTGACCAGCGGAATTGCTTCCACCAGTTGAGGGCAGG
>NZ_FNCN01000023.1 GCF_900100605.1 Sinosporangium album
ACCTTCTCGGTGAGCTGGCCGCCCTCCTCGTAGCCGACGTAGCCCGGCGGAGAGCCGAACAGCCGCGAGACCGTGTGCTTCTCCATGAACTCGGACATGTCCAGCATGATCAGCGCGTTCTCATCGCCGAACAGGAACTCCGCGAGCGCCTTGGACAGCTCGGTCTTGCCGACGCCGGACGGCCCGGCGAAGATGAACGAACCACCCGGGCGGCGCGGGTCCTTCAGACCGGCGCGGGTGCGGCGGATGGACCGCGACAGCCCCTTGATCGCGTCGTCCTGGCCGATGATGCGCTTGTGGAGCTCGTCCTCCATGCGCAGCAGCCGCTGGGACTCCTCCTCGGTCAGCTTGAAGACCGGGATGCCGGTGGCGGTCGCGAGCACCTCGGCGATGAGCTCCTCGGTGACCTCGGCCACGACATCCATGTCGCCGGCCTTCCACTCCTTCTCCCGCCGCTCACGCTTGAGCATGAGCTGCTTCTCCTGGTCGCGCAGGGCCGCGGCCTTCTCGAAGTCCTGGGCGTCGATCGCCGACTCCTTCTCCCTGCGCACCACGGCGATCTTCTCGTCGTATTCGCGCAGGTCCGGCGGCGCGGTCATGCGGCGGATCCGCATCCGCGAGCCGGCCTCGTCGATCAGGTCGATCGCCTTGTCGGGCAGGAACCGGTCGCTGATGTAGCGGTCGGCCAGGGTCGCCGCGGCGACCAGGGCGCCGTCGGTGATGGACACCCGGTGGTGCGCCTCGTAGCGGTCGCGCAGCCCCTTGAGGATCTCGATCGTGTGGCTGAGGCTGGGCTCGGCCACCTGGATCGGCTGGAACCGGCGCTCAAGCGCGGCGTCCTTCTCCAGGTGCTTGCGGTATTCGTCAAGGGTGGTCGCGCCGATGGTCTGCAGCTCGCCTCGCGCCAGCATGGGCTTGAGGATGCTGGCGGCGTCGATCGCGCCCTCGGCGGCGCCCGCTCCGACGAGCGTGTGCAGCTCGTCGATGAACAGGATGATGTCGCCGCGGGTGCGGATCTCCTTCAGCACCTTCTTCAGGCGCTCCTCGAAGTCACCGCGGTAGCGGGAGCCCGCCACCAGGGCGCCCAGGTCGAGCGTGTAGAGCTGCTTGTCCTTGAGCGTCTCGGGCACCTCGCCCTTGACGATCTTCTGGGACAGGCCCTCGACGACGGCGGTCTTGCCGACGCCGGGCTCTCCCACCAGCACCGGGTTGTTCTTGGTCCTGCGGGACAGGACCTGCATGACCCGCTCGATCTCCTTCTCACGCCCGATGACGGGGTCGAGCTTGCCCTCGCGGGCGGCCTGGGTCAGGTTGCGGCCGAACTGGTCGAGGACCAGCGACGTGGACGGCGCGGACTCCTGGGGCCCGCCCGAAGCGGCCGGCTCCTTGCCCTGGTAGCCGTGAAGCAACTGAATGACCTGCTGGCGCACCCGGTTGAGATCGGCGCCGAGCTTCACGAGCACCTGGGCCGCCACGCCTTCACCCTCGCGGATGAGGCCCAGCAGGATGTGCTCGGTGCCGATGTAGTTGTGGCCGAGTTGCAGGGCCTCGCGGAGCGACAGCTCAAGGACCTTCTTGGCCCTCGGGGTGAACGGAATGTGCCCCGACGGCGCAGACTGGCCCTGGCCGATGATCTCCTCGACCTGCTGGCGCACTCCTTCAAGACTGATCGTCAGACTCTCGAGCGCCTTGGCGGCGACACCCTCGCCTTCGTGGATCAAACCGAGAAGAATGTGCTCAGTGCCGATGTAGTTGTGGTTGAGCATCCGGGCCTCTTCCTGGGCCAGGACGACAACCCGACGCGCGCGGTCGGTGAACCTCTCGAACATCTCGTCGCTCCTCACAGAGCGGTCAGTCGGACCCGGACTTGTCCGGTCCCATCATTCCGCATGCCAGCCCCGTCTCGAAGACCGCTCACTGAGGAAGACGTTCCCCGAGAGCAGGGCGTTCACCCTTCATCCAACTACTAGTCGGGGGCCAGGTGTTCCCGCTACGCCGCAAGCGAACGAGGTTTGAGGAGCGCCAAAACGCGATCATGCGCTTATGGCGACCGCCGGGGTCCTAGGCGGTCGTCATAAGCGCATGGTTCGGCAAAAAGGCCGGAGCACTGAACCCACGGGCGAAGCCGGACCTGCCCCGCCGCGAAGGGTAAGACCCTAGTGCGCCGCCTCGTACTTCTCGACGACCGAGGAAGCGATTCGACCGCGCTCGCTCACGGGGAGGCCGTTCTGCTTGGCCCAGAGACGGATCTCCGCGCTCTTGTCGCGGGTGAGGGCCCGCTGGCCGCCGCGGCGGCGGCGCGTGACGGACGTGCTCGCCCGACGCGCGCTCTGCACGAAAGGCGTGAGCGCCTCGCGCAGCTTCTTGGCGTTTCCGTCGCTCAGGTCAATCTCATACGACGAGCCGTCAATCGCGAAGGCGACCGTCTCATTGGCCTCGCCACCATCGAGGTCGTCGATGAGAATCTCCTGGATCTGCTTGGCCATGCACGCAATCCTTTCGCGGGGCATTGTTTCATTGGCGAGCCAAACATATACCGGAAATGCCGCGCACACAATTCACGACCCGAAGGATTCGTGCGGCCGTGAGGCTCAGGCCGGCTTGTCGCCCTCATCGCCCCGGTTTGGGCGACGGCCCGCCGCCTCCGATCGGACGAGCTTCACGACGCCATAGATGAAGGCGCCGCCGACGACGACCGGGGGTATCAAGGCTTCCAATACTTCAGGCATTACGTCCTCGCTCAGCGCCGGGGGACTGTTTCGTGGCCATGGTCTTTATTCACAAGCGGCCCGGGGGGTCACCCTGAGGGCGGGCGGTCGCGGGCAGATGCCCCACAGACGACGATAGCGCTACTGGGCGCCCACACGTAGGGCAGGGGCGGCCATCTGCGCACCTCGGGGCGGGTAACAGCTTAATGGGTGTCTCTCCAGATCCCTTACCGGATGTGCTGCCAAAAACCTGCAATAGCACTCGACGGCGCCCCTCGGGTGATCACTCGACTGGAAAGGGCCACCTCAGCCGAGCGACTTGACCATGCGGACTGCCCTGGCCTTGTCATCTGTCACGGACTGACACTACGGGACGAGGGGAATGCACACGTCGCGATTCGTTCACCTCTAAAAGGT
Source organism: Sinosporangium album (assembly GCF_900100605.1). Lineage (GTDB taxonomy): Bacteria > Actinomycetota > Actinomycetes > Streptosporangiales > Streptosporangiaceae > Sinosporangium > Sinosporangium album. The sequence goes on from NZ_FNCN01000023.1 coordinate 3,126, forward strand.
GATGGCGTTGGCCACCGGCGATGACATGGATGCGCGCGGCATGACATTGCGAGGAGCGCCGCAGGGCCCGACAAGAACAACTCCGCCGCCCGCTCCCACGTGACCGCGAGACGGATGTCGGATGTCCGAAACCCCCTCCCGCGGCCCCCGCCGGGGGCCGGCGCGGCTCAGAAGGATGGAAAACGTTACCTGAGGGTGAGACGCCGGAACGGCCGGACGCAGGGGAAACGGCACGGCCGGGACGCCATCTCGTGCGAGAACTGTCACCGTTTCCATGGGTTTGGGCCCTGGCTGGAGGTTTTGCCGGAAAAAGGCGATCTTTTTACTGCGGCCGACCGGCCCCTTACGACGGGCCGGTCGGCGTCCATGTGAAGACCCACATGAACGTCCACCTGAAGGCCCGTGCGAAGACCCACATGAACGTCCACGTGAAACAGGGCCGGAGCGATGCCGCTCCGGCCCCGTTACCGACGAACCGTCGAATCGACGAACCTACTTGACCTTGACCACCACGGTGTTGGCCACCTTGTCGTGCAGGCACTGCTGAAGCGGCTTGTCCCAGAACTGCCACAGCACATTGACCAGGCCGAACACACCGTAGATCAGGTTTCCGACCACCGGAATCCACGAGATCGCGTAGCCGCCCCAGAGCACACCGGCCCGCCTGATCACGACTTCGGTGCTCAATCCGCCCGGCGCGAGCGTGCCGCCGACGGGGACCACGCGAATGCCCATCGCCAGCTTGCCGAGGGTCTGTCCACCCCGGCGAAGCATGAGGAACTCGTAGGTGATGACGGCGGCCGCGCTGAACAGGGCGGCGAGCAGGGTGGCGATGAACAGACCGCCCACCGGATCGATCGCCTCGGTCTCCGGGTTCCACCGCTCGGGGATGAAGAATATCGCAGTCAAGATCATCGAGATGATGGCGCTCACAACGCCGAACAGCAGACCGTCGATGATCCTCGCCACCAGGCGCTGCCACCACTCGGCCAGCGGAGCCGGAGCCCCGGGCGGAACGGCACCCGCGGGCGCCCCATAGGGCGAATGGCCGTAAGCCGGAACCTGCCCGTATCCGGGAGCCGCGGCGCCGTAGCCGCCCATGGGAGGAGCCGCGTAACCCTGCTGGCCGTACGCTCCCCCGCCGTAGGGGTCGGCCGGTTGCGTGTAGGGCTGACCCGCGTGCTCCTGCCCCCCATATCCGGATGAACCCTGGCCGGGCTGGGTGGAGGCCCCGTAGGTCTGCTGGCCGTATCCGCCGACCTGGCCGTATCCGCCCTGCCCGTAGTCCTGGGCGTATCCCCCGGGCCTGCCGTACGGATCGGACGGCTGCCCGTATGCGGTCTGCCCGCCGTAACCCGGCTGCCCCTGCTGACCGTAACCCTGCGCGTTGTAGCTCTGCGCGTTGTAGCCCTGCGGGTTGTAGCCCTGGTCGCCGTAACCCGGCTGCCCTCCGTAGCCGGGGGCCTGGCCCGGGTCGGAGGCGCCGTAGCCCTGCGAGCCGTACGCACCGGCCTGGCCGTAACCCTGCTGGCCGTAACCCGGCTGCCCCTGCTGGCCGTAACCCTGCTGGCCGTAACCCTGCTGACCGTAGGGATCGGACTGCTGTCCATAACCCTGCTGCTGCCCGTAGGGCGGCTGCGCCGGCTGGCCGTACGGCGACGCGTCGCCCTGGCCGTAACCCTGCTGCTGTCCATAAGGGGGTACGGCCGGCGCCTGGTCCCCGTAGCCCTGCCCGGCGTAACTCTGTCCGGTGTAGCCCTGCTGTGCCTGCTGCGGCGCGGGCCCAGAGCCCGTGTCCGCGCGGTAGCCGACGATCGTCGCGTCGGGATCGGAGTCGGCCGGACTCCGTCCCGCGTCCTGTTTCCCGTATTCCGACCAGCCCGCCGAGAATCCATCGCGATTCTGGTCGTCCTGTGGATACGGCGGCTGTCCGGTGCTCACCGTGTCACCTCGCTTCAACTGCGCATGCGACACGTGTGCGGACGCATGCTTGCTTCGCACAAGGTATCGACATCACCATCAACAGTCATCTTTCCCTTTGGACACCGACAGCGTCACCAGCAGGGAGATGAAGGAGCATTCGCGTGTTCCCCAAGGTGTTCGGCTTGACGTGCTCAAGATCTAGGAACTCGGCGATCCCCTCATCGTAGGAGGCCAGGAGTTCGGCGTAGACCTCCGGCGACACCGGCGTGCCCTGAATCCGGCGGAATCCGTGGCGAGCGAAGAACTCGACTTCGAATGTGAGGCAGAAGACGCGGCGGAGCCCGAGGTCCCGGGCGGTCTCCACAAGCGCGGCGACGATGTGATGGCCTATGCCCATGCCGCGGCATTCGGTGTCGACGGCGACCGTACGGATCTCCGCGAGGTCCTCCCAGAGCACGTGGAGTGCGCCGCATCCGACCACGGCACCGCCGCGTTCGGCGACCCAGAACTCCTGAACGTCTTCGTAGAGCGTGACGGTGGCCTTCTCCAGAAGGCGGGGACCGGTGCCGGCGTAGGTGTCGACCAGGCGCCGGATGGCGCGCACGTCGGGCGTGCGGGCGCGCCGGACGATGACCTGCGGGGAGACCTCCGCAGGCTCGGCGGTGCCCTCGGAGGTGGCGACTGGGGATGTGGGGGGCTCGGCGACCTGCTCCATGACCGATCAGCGTACGTCCTCGGTCCGAGTAATTACGGACTACCTCTATTCGACCACTGAATGTTACAAGACGATGACAGAAAGTGCGAAGGTCGAGGTCAACTCACAAGCTCCGCATGTCCGCTAATTTCGCCATTCATACGTCAGGACACCTGCGGTGATCTCCCTCACAGCTCGGCAGACGCACGCAAAAGCCATCCAACCCACCCGCCGATCATGAATATATGTGATCTCCCTGAGATGGTGGGCTTGTGAAAGCTCCACAGAGTTCTCAGTTCTGGTTGAGCAAGAACCACTGCGTGCACTAATGTCCACGGTCGATGTGAGCCGCGCCCGGCGCGGTGAGCGTCACATCCCCTCCACCCAGGGGAAACCGGGGATCCACATGCGGCGGCACCACGGCCCCAAGGTCAGTCCGAGCCTGCCCGAGCGCGGCTCCGGCCCGATCCCTCACGCCGATCGGCGCCCCGCATCCCGCAGGTGGTGATGAGAGGAGCTGGTCGGTGATTCAGGTGCGTGCGCGTCGTGCCAGGCGGGGGAACGCGGAGATCCGCCCAGGTCGGCAGCCCCTCGCCCCGCAGTCGCTCATCCCACGGTCGCTCATCCCACGGTCGCCCATCCCACGGTCGCCCACCCCGCCCCCCGTCGCCCCGCGCCGCCGCTTCTCGCTGAGGATCGCGGTCGCGATGAGCGCGCTGGTCCTCGCCACACCCCTCGGGGCCGCCTCGGCCGACCCGCAGCCGACCCTCCAGGAGCTGTCCGAACAGGTCGAGAAGCTCCACGAGAACATCGCGACGCTCAGCGAGCAGTACAACGGCGAGCGGATACGCCTCAAAGAGGCTCAGCGCACCGCTGCGGCGGCGAACAAGACGCTGTCGACCAGTGAGTCAGAGCTTCAAGCCGGTCGCCGCAAAGCGGCTCTCCTCGCTCAGAACGCCTATATGACAGGCGGCCTGAGCATGACGATGGCCCTCACGGGGGTCGGTGACCCCGACTCGCTGCTGAACAGCGCCGCCACGCTCTACGCCCTGGAACAGCAGCAGGGCGAGGAGGTCAACCAGGTCGCCCGTGCGATGGCAGCCGCGGAGAAGGCCAAGGAGACCGCCAAGACCCGCAGCGCGGAGGTCAAGTCCCTGGTCACAGACCTGGCCGGGAAGCGGGACGAGATCCGCTCGCTGGTGGCGAAGGTGGAGAGCAACTTGTTCCGCCGGGTGATGGACCAGGCCACGGCGGGCGGCCGTGCCGTACGGGTCAGTGTGCCGATCATCGGCGAGGGCAAGGCCGCACAGGCGGCCAGGTGGGCCATGACGCAGCAGCTCAAGCCCTACATCTGGGGCGCGGAGGGCGCGCACGGCTACGACTGTTCGGGGCTTGTCATGTGGGCCTATCAGAAGGTCGGGATCCGCCTTCCGCATTACACGGGCTCCCAGTGGACGGCCGGCAAGCGCATCCCGAAGAACCAGCTACGCGCCGGCGACCTGGTCTTCTTCTACAACGACCTGCACCATGTGGGCATCTACATCGGCAGCGGGCTCATGGTGCACGCGCCGCGCACCGGCGACGTCGTACGGGTGGCGTCGATCGCCAACCGGCCCTACGCGGGGGCCATCCGCATCGCGAACTGAGCGACTGGAGCGGGCGGAATTGGCTGGGCCTGAGCGGGCTGGTCGGGCTGGTCGGACCGGGCCCGAGCGGACAGAGCCTGACAGGCAAGAGCCCAAGCGGACCGGGCCCGAGCGGACAGAGCCTGACAGGCAAGAGCGAACCGTACGGCGCGAGCCTGCGGGGCCACCCTGTGGAGCGCGACTCTTCCCGCAGCTCGGACAGTTTGGGAACGGTCCATAAAACTAACCGAAAAGTTAGATGAGTCTTCGGCGGGCGGCCCACGCCACGGCCTCGATGGCGGTGGCGACGCCTATGCGGTCGCAGATGCCGCGCAGGCGGCGGCGCACCGTGCGCCCGCTGATGTCGAGCCTGCGTCCCACGCGGTCGACCGTGACGCCTTTGGCCAGCTCGGCCAGGATGACCAGGTCGTCTTCCGTCAGCCCGAGGCCGTGAGCCTCCAGGGAACCGGCATGACGGTGGGAATCCAGATCGGGATATGCCATCGGGAGCCCTCCCCCCAACACGGAACTCGGCGACACGGCGCACGAACCTATCTTGGTGGCCCGCCAGGAACGGTAAACGCCTTCTTGAAAGGTCGTCAAGTTCGGATCGCTACATGCGGACGACTCGCCGTTGACATAGTCATCGCTATGTGAAGTACTCACGATATGTCTAGACCAATTCCACCAAATCGGACTCAAGCGAAGGCCAGAACCCGAGAACTCCTCCCCCGCGTCCGCCGCCGAAGTGTTCGCCGAGCGCCGTTACGCGGGAACCTCGGTCGAAGAGATCGCCACGCGCGCGGGATACACCATCGGGGTGCTCTACGCGCATTTCTCGGGAAAGCGCGAGCTATTTCGCACGCTCTCGCGGACATCCCGAAGTTCACCGAGAGCGCCGTCCTTCACGCAGCGTATCCGCCCACCACTCAGCAATCTTGAAGAAATGGATGGCCCGGAAGTACCGAAGGAAGTGCTGTTCAGTGCATTAAGGCCACATTTCCATGACCGGGCCGACGCACACGCCCAGTAGATTGACCTTGAAATCGAGTTTGTTCGCCATGCCGTGTGGAAAAAGGATCTTCTGCGCCGACCGCGTGGACGCCGGCGAGAGCCACGTACGGCGGTCGCCGGCCTTCTGGCCGGGCACCTGCCCGGGTCGGCTTCCGCCGTACGAGACCGCCGGGACACCGCCACGGCGATCATGACGTTGTTCGACAGGCTGGCACTCCAGCAACGTCTCGACCGGGAGGCGGCGGCGCCGTCGCCGTTCGCGGACGCTCACCGCCGGCTCGCCACCGGGTGGAGCCACCGCACGTGATCAATTACTAGTTCCTCATTTATCGGGAAGTATGTCAAGGTGTCCGGGCTATGTGCTATTCCACACAACACAGCCCGATGGCATAGAAAGCGAGACCGCCGACGGTCCCACTGAAGGGACGCGCCGACGGTCGGGTGGTCGAGCTATTCGAGAAGGATGTCGAAGCGGTCGAGACGGTCGGGAGACCGCTCAGCCGGTCGGCTTCACGAGCGGGAACAGGATGGTCTCGCGGATGTTGCGCCCCGTGAAGGCCATGATCATGCGATCGATGCCCGCCCCCATGCCGCCCGTCGGGGGCATGGCGTATTCCAGGGCCTGCAGGAAGTCCTCGTCGAGCTGCATGGCCTCCGGGTCGCCGCCCGCGGCGAGCAGGCTCTGCTCGGTGAGCCTGCGCCGCTGCTCGATCGGGTCCACCAGCTCGGAGTAGGCGGTGCCGAGCTCGGTGCCGAAGCCGATGAGGTCCCACTTCTCGGTGAGGAGCGGGTTGTCTCGGTGCTGGCGGGTCAGCGGCGAGGTCTCCAGCGGGTAGTCCATGACGAACGTCGGCGCGACGAGCGTGTGCTCGACGAGCGCCTCGAAGATCTCCTGCACCAGCTTGCCCTGCCCCCACTTGGGGTCCCAGGTGATCTCACGCGAGTCAGCCAGTTTACGGACGACCTCTAGCGGGGTCTCCGGGGTGATCTCCTCACCGAGGGCTTCCGACACCGAGCCGTAGAGCGTGATGCGCGGCCACTGGTCGCCACCGAGGTCGATCTCCTGTCCCTCGTGCACGACCACGGTCGTGCCGAGGGCCGCGACGACGGCCCGCTGGTACATCCGCTGGGTGAGCACCGCCATGTCGTTGTAGTCGAGGTAGGTGCCGTACGCCTCGAGCATGGTGAACTCGGGGTTGTGCGTGGCGTCGGCGCCCTCGTTGCGGAAGTTGCGGTTGATCTCGAAGACCTTGTCGATGCCGCCGACCACGAGCCGCTTGAGGTAGAGCTCGATCGCGATGCGCAGATAGAGCTCCATGTCGTAGGCGTTGATGTGGGTCTTGAAGGGCCTGGCCGACGCTCCGCCGTGGATCGGCTGGAGCATCGGGGTCTCGACTTCCAGGTAGCCCTCTTCGTGCCAGAAGTCCCTGACCGCGCGCACGGTGTCGCTGCGCACGCGAGCCATGCGGCGCGCCTCGTCGTTGACGATCAGGTCGACGTAGCGCAGGCGCACCCTGGCCTCGGGGTCGGTGAGGCCGTGGTGCTTCTCCGGCAGGGGGCGCAGGCACTTGGAGGTGATCTGCCAGTTCTCCACGAGGATCGACAGCTCGCCCCGGCGGGAGGTGATCACCTCGCCCTCGACGCCGACGTGGTCGCCGAGGTCGGTGTCGCGCTTCCAGGCGGTCAGCGACTCCTCGCCGACGCGGTCGAGCGACAGCATGATCTGGATGTCGCCCGAGCCGTCGCGGATCGTGGCGAAGCAGAGCTTGCCGCCCTGGCGGGAGAGCATGATGCGCCCCACCACGCCGACGCGGTCGCCGGTCTGGGTGTCGGTGGGTAGATCTTTGTATTTCTCACGGACCTCGGCGACGGTCGCGGTGCGCGGAAAGGTCACCGGGTAGGGGTCGATGCCCTCGCTGCGGAGGCGGTCGAGCTTCTCCCGGCGCACACGCATCTGCTCGGGCAGATCCTCGGCTGTCGTCGTCACTTCATCGGTCACAACCCCACAGACTACCGATTTGGCGAACTGCAAGATGTCAGGCTCATCTTGAAAGCGCATGTAAGGCGAACGTAAGGATTGCTGCAAGAAGCCCGAGTTACCAAGGATGCAACAAACCCGGGGGGATCCGGCACAACGCCGGTCCAGGGGGCGAAGAGGAGAAGTGACATGAAGCGCACCCGCAGCATCCTGGCCATCATCGCAACCACCGCAGCCGTCGGCACCCTGGCCTTCACGGGCCCGGCGAGCGCCGACACCACCGACACCGCCCGCGCCGCCTCGTCCGCGAACAGCGTCGACTACTGGGGCTCGTACTACTCCGCCAACTTCAAGGCCAAGGCCAACGGCACCGTCAAGGTCGACTGGGACGAGGAGGACGAGTCCAACAGCGTCCGGGTCAAGGGCAAGCTGTACGACCTCGACCACCGCACCTACTCGCGCGGCGGCAAGTGCGCCTACATCCGCTTCCAGACCCACGGCCTCGGCGACGACGGCGCCTGGACCAACCGCAAGGTCTACAAGCACTGTGGAGCCGGCAGCGCCAAGAGCTTCACCTTCTGGAACTACGACGTCGACGCGGTGCGCGCCAAGGTCTGCCAGATCGGCCTCCACAGCGCGACGCCGATCAAGTGCGGCTCCTGGAAGTACCTCTACAGCGCCGACGACGAGTGATCGTCCCTCCCCTGGAGAGCCTGCTGGAGAGCCTGCCGACGGCCCACTGAAGAGCCCACCGGAGGGTGAGGGCCCGTGAGAGGGCCCTTGCAGGTCCGCTAGAAGAATCCATGGTTCGTCCCGGCACCGGGACGAACCATCTTCTTTTCCAGCTTCTCCCCGGCTACGGCTTGTTGCGGTTGTAGATCAACCTCAGGCCGATCAGCGTCAACCACGGCTCGTGCACGTCGATCGAACGCGCCTCCCCGACCACGAGCGCCGCGTGGCCGCCGGTCGCCACGACGGTCACCTCGTCGGGGTCGTCGGCCAGTTCGGCCGCCATGCGCTCCACAATGCCGTCCACCTGGCCGGCGAAGCCGTAGATGATGCCGGCCTGGAGGGCCTCAACGGTGTTCTTGGCGATCACGGAGCGCGGCCTGACGAGCTCCACCTTGTGGAGCTGCGCTCCCGCCGCGGCCAGGGCGTCGACGGAGATCTCGATGCCCGGCGCGGTCACCGCGCCCACGTATTCGCCCTTGGCCGAGACCGCGTCGAACGACGTGGCGGTGCCGAAGTCCACGATGACGCACGGCCCGCCGTACAGGTGGATGGCGGCGAGCGCGTTGACGATGCGGTCGCTGCCGACCTCCTTGGGATTGTCCATGCGCACCGGCACACCCGTGCGCACCCCCGGCTCTACGATCACCGCGGAGACGTCGCCGTAGTAGCGGCGGCACATCTCACGCATCTCATTGAGCACGGACGGCACGGTCGAGCAGAGGGCGATGCCGCCGATGTCCGCGTTCTTGAGCAGTGGAGACTGCGCCAGAAGCCCTTGGAGCACGACCGCGATCTCATCGGCGGTGCGTCGGGGATCGGTGGCGAGCCGCCAATGCTCGATGACCTCGTCACCGTCGAACAGGCCGAGGACGGTGTGGGTGTTCCCAACATCGATCGCTAGAAGAAGTGACACACTTTTCCTATCTAGGGCAAGCCAACCATGACCTCGACGCCATATGCGCGATGAGCTTCGGAAGACAGATTAGGCAGATCGCGGAGGGGCCGAAAGCCTCACCCCGTGGTCGTTCCGCGACCGCCCGTGTCCTCCCCGTCCACGCGCCCCAAGCGCCCTGCCGTACGGCTGCCGCCGGGCGGGAGCCGTACGGCCGGCGGATGTCACCCCTCCCGGAGGTCGAGCGCGATGTCCAGGGCGGGAGCCGAGTGCGTGAGGGCGCCCACGGCGAGGTAGTCGACGCCGGTCAGCGCCACCTCCCGCGCCATGTCGAGGGTCAGCCCACCGCTCGCCTCCAGCTTGGCCCGGCCCTGGTTGAGCTGTACGGCGCGGGCCATGTCGTCGAGCGTGAAGTTGTCGAGGAGGATCTCGTCGGCGCCCTCGGCGAGCGCGACCTCGAACTGGTCGAGCCGGTCGACCTCCACCTCGACGGGCAGGTCCGGGTAGGCCCGGCGTACCGCGCGGTACGCCTCCGCCACCCCGCCGGCGGCGACCACGTGGTTGTCCTTGATCAGGGCCGCGTCGGAGAGCGACATGCGGTGGTTGGCCCCGCCCCCGGCGCGCACTGCGTATTTCTCCAGGGCGCGGAGTCCCGCATGGGTTTTACGGCTGTCGCGCACCCGCGCGTCCGTGCCCGACAGGGCGGTGACCCACCGGGCGGTGAGGGTGGCGATGCCGGACAGGTGGGTGAGCAGGTTGAGGGCGGTGCGCTCGGCGGTGAGCAGGTCGCGGGCCGGCCCTGTGACGGTCATGAGGATGTCGCCGCGTTCCACCTGTTCGCCGTCCTTGACGTGCCGTTCGGCGGTGAGGCGGCCGTGGGAGGAGTACGCGAACAGCCCTTCGGCGAGCGCGAGGCCGGCGACGACGCCGGAGGCCCGGGCCACGACGTCGGCGACGGCGACGGCGTCCTCGGCGATGGTGGCGGCGCTGGTGACGTCGCCGTCGGCCCAGACGTCCTCTCTCAGCGCCGCGTCGTAGACGGCGGTGACGGCGTCCGGGGAGAGGCCGGCGGCGACCAGGTCGGCCTGCACCCGCTCCGGCAGGACGGTGCTCCGGTCGTCGCTGCGCACATATTCCATGGTCAGTCCCTCCTCGGTCAGGGAAACGTCGAGGTGGCCTCGCCACCGGACGTTGTCGCGCTCGCGGTAGTCCTCCCGCCAGTGTGAGCCGCGCGTCTCCTCGCGGGCGCCGGCGGCGGCCGCGAGGACGGTGGCCACGGTGAGCAGGTTGCTCGCCTCCCACGACTCGGTGCGCGGCTCCACCGCGACGGGCGTCCATCGGGCGCCCACCAGGGCCGCGCGGACCTCGGACAGGCTCTGGCCGCTGCGCAGCACGCCGGCGCCGCGGCTCATGTGGGCCTGGACGCGCGGTCGCGTGCGCGGGTCGACCAGGGAGGAGGGCCGCTCGTCGGGGGCCGGGTCGCCGGGGCCGCGCCGTACGGCAGCGATGTCGGCGGCGATGCGGTCGGCGAAGACGAGCCCTTCGAGCAGCGAGTTGGAGGCCAGGCGGTTGGCGCCGTGGACCCCGGTGCAGGCGACTTCGCCGCAGGCGTAGAGGCCGGGGACGCTGGTGCGGCCGTGGAGGTCGGTGCGCACTCCCCCGCTGGCGTAGTGCGCGGCGGGGGCGACGGGGATCGGCTCGGTGGCCGGGTCGATGCCGTGTTCGCGGCACACCGCGTGGATCGTGGGGAACCGGCTGCGCCATTTGGCCTCGCCGAAGTGGCGTCCGTCGAGGTAGACGTGCTCGGCGCCGGTCTCGTGCATGCGGCGGGTGATGGCCTTGGCGACGATGTCGCGGGGGGCGAGGTCGGCGAGTTCGTGGACGCCGGCCATGAAGCGCTCGCCGTGCGAGTCGATGAGCACCGCGCCTTCGCCGCGCACGGCCTCGCTGATGAGGGGCTGCTGGCCGGTCGCGTCCTGGCCGAGCCAGAGCACCGTCGGGTGGAACTGCACGAACTCCAGGTCGCGCACGACCGCGCCGGCGCGCAGCGCCAGCGCCACCCCGTCGCCCGTCGAGACGGCGGGGTTGGTGGTGGCGGCGTAGACCTGGCCCATGCCTCCGGTGGCGAGCACGACCGCGCCGGCTCTGACCGCGCCCACGCCGTCCTCGGAGCCCTCGCCCATGACGTGCAGCGTGATTCCGCAGGCGGTTCCGGAGGAGTCCTTGAGCAGGTCGAGCACGAGCGCGTGCTCGATGATGCGGATCCGGGGCTCGGCCTGCGCGGCCTCGATCAGCGCGCGCTGCACCTCCGCGCCCGTCGCGTCGCCGCCCGCGTGCACGATGCGGTCGCGCCGGTGCCCGCCCTCCCGGGTGAGTTGGAGTTCGCCGCGCTCGTCGCGGTCGAAGCGGGCGCCGCGGTCGATCAGGCGCCGGAGCGCGTCCGGCCCCTCGGTGACGAGCACCCGGACGGCCTCTTCATCGCACAGGTCCGCGCCGGCCGTCATCGTGTCGGACAGGTGCTCGCCGGGGGTGTCGCCCGGGTCGAGCACCGCGGCGATGCCGCCCTGGGCCCAGCGGGTGGACCCGGCGCAGAGCTCGTCTTTGGTGACGACGAGCACGTCGGCGTCGGGCACCAGTTCGGCGTACCGCAGGGCCACCGTGAGCCCGGCGATCCCCGACCCCACGACCACGATCTCGGCTGAAACGGTCCAGCCGGGAGGCTGTGCGGTGAGGCGTAGGGGGAGGGTCGGTGCACTCATCGGGTCTCCTTGGGCCTGACATGGTTCCCGGGCACTATTTCGTCAATATGACGATAACGGCAGGCGTGAGCTCGCCGTACCGCGGGGTGCCGGTACGGCGTGAGCCGTACCGGCGGCGTTCCAGCGGAAAGCGAGATCAAGCGATGAGATCGCCCGGGATCTCCGTCGAATTCGGAACGGGCTGCGCCAAGTCATGCCCGAGCGCGACGATGCGGTTGTTCTCGTCGACGTGCACGACGCGCGGGGTGAAGGAACGGGCTTCGGCGGCGTCCATCTGCCCGTAGGCGATGATGATCACCAGGTCGCCGGTGTGTACGAGCCGGGCGGCGGCGCCGTTGATGCCGATGACGCCCGAGCCGCGCGGCCCGGCGATGGTGTAGGTCACCAGACGGGCGCCGTTGTCGATGTCCACCACGTGGACCTGTTCGCCGGGAAGCAGCCCGGCGGCGTCCATGAGGTCCTCGTCGATGGTCAGCGATCCCACGTAGTGCAGGTCGGCCTGGGTGACGACGGCCCTGTGGATCTTCGAGGTGAGCATGGTCCTGAGCATGCGATGTCTGCCTCTCTGCGGTCGCGCCGCGCCGCGCGCGTGCACGCCGTGGTGGGGGACGGTCGGACTTCGGAAGGGCGGGATCAGGAGTCGGCTTGGGAGGGGTGGCCCGGGGAGACGGTGATGTCGCCGATGTTGTCGATGAGTCGCGTCGCGCCGACCCGCGCGGCGACCGCGAGCAGGGCCTGCCCCTGGTGCGAGGGCCCCACTTCGGTGAAGGTCGCCGGATCGACCAGCACAAGATAGTCGACCGCGAGGGGCGGCTCGGCTGTGCGGGCCTCCTCCAGGACGGCACGGGCCCCGCCGAGCACCTCCCCCGCGCCGGCCCCGGCCTCGGCGAGCCGCGCGCCCTCGCGCAGAGCTCGGGAGAGCGCGAGCGCGGTGACCCGCTCCTGCGGGGCGAGGTAGCGGTTGCGGCTGGACAGGGCCAGCCCGTCCGGTTCGCGGACGGTGGGCGCCCCGACGATCTCGACGGGCACGTCGAGGTCGGCCACCATGCGCCGGATCAGCGCGAGCTGCTGCGCGTCCTTCTGTCCGAACACCGCGATATCCGGACGCACAAGGTTGAACAACTTCAGGACAACCGTGAGTACGCCCTCGAAGTGTCCGGGCCGGAACTCGCCTTCGACGACCGTGCCCATGCCGCCCGCCGAGACGGAGACCTGCCGGTCGGGGAGGTACATGGCCGCGGGGTCGGGGGTGAAGACCGCGACGACGCCCTCGGCCTCGCAGGCGGCGAGGTCGGCGGCGAGTGTGCGCGGATAGCGGGAGAAGTCCTCCCCCGGCCCGAACTGCAGGGGGTTGACGAAGATGCTCACCACGACGTGGTCGGCTCGTTGGCGAGCGAGCCGGATGAGGGAGCGGTGTCCCTCGTGCAGCGCGCCCATGGTGGGGACGAGCGCGATCGTCGCCTCTCCCCGCGTGGCGCCCAGTGTCTCGCGGACGGCGGTCAGCCCCGCCCGGTCCTCGACAACGATCATGTCCAAATGTTCCCTCCCAGTGCGTCGAGCAGCCGTTCGGCGGCCTCGGGCTTGAGCAGTCCGGCGGCCAGCGCCCGGTCGGCGGTGAGCCTGGCGAGCGCCACGTAGGCGTCCGCGGCCTCGGGAGCCGCGAGGATCAGCGCGTCCACGTGCTTGCGCACGGTGCCGGCGTCGCCCCGCACCACGGGACCGGTCAGCCCGGCGATGCCGAGGCGCAGCACGTTGTCAAGCGCGGCGCCGAGCAGCGGGCCGAGCATGCGGCCGGGGTTGTCGACGCCGATGGTACGGAGGAGCTCCGAGGATTCGGCGATGAGCGTGACCATGTGGTTGGCGGCCCCGGCGATCGCCGCGTGGTAGAGCGCCCGGTCGGCCTCGGCCACCCAGACGGGCTCTCCCCCCATCTCGATGACGAGGGCCTCGGCCACGGGCCTGAACTGCTCGGAGGCGGTCACTCCGAACGAGCACCCGGTGAGGCGGCGCACGTCGTCGTCGCGGCCGGTGAAGGTCATCACCGGGTGCAGCGCGAGGGGGATGGCGCCGGCGCGGACGGCCGGTTCGAGCACGGCCAGGCCGTACGCGCCGCTGGTGTGGACCAGCAGCTTGCCTCTGAGGCCGGCCCCGGTCGCCGCGAGCCCGGCGGCGAGGCCGGGGAGCGCGTCGTCGGGGACGGTGAGAAGCACCAGTTCGGATCGGCGCACCACCTCCTCGGCGGTGGTCGGCGTGAGGCCGAGCCGTTCGACCGCTCTGCGGTGCGAACCGTCGGAGACCCCACTGGCGGCCACGACCCGATGGCCCGCCTGTGCCAGGGCGGCTCCCAGAACGGAACCGACCTTTCCTGCCCCCAGCACGCCGACGGCCAGCCGTGCCGGGCGATCACCTGCGTCCATGACGTCCCGTCCTGTCGACCATGGAGATCACGAGCTTCTCCATCCCTGGGCGCCCTGGGATGCGGAGTGGTTTCCGGCCGGTTCAGGCGTCGTGATCGCACGCGACGAAGGTCGCGGGATGGGATGAAAAAGGCTCCCTGTTCCAGCAGCCCAGGGTAACGGGCGCGCTCATATGATCAACTACCCGGCTCCGCCTCTCGGCGTGGCGCGGGCTCGGGGAAAGCATGGGACAGGCTTTGAGGCCCATTGAGATAGCGACAAATGCCCCATGGGTAGCGAAACCTCATGCCCCTGGATACGCATGGGGGCCCGATGGAGAAAGGATGGGACACGGAATCATCACGAGAGGTATGCGAACGGGCGCCGGGCCCGCACGCGGACCCGGCGCCCTTTCTTCATGCGGCCGGGTGAACACCCGAGAAGGACCGGCCGCACGACCCCTCATCAGCGCATGACGTCAGCGCCCGACGTCAGCGCCCGAAGATCGAGGCGCCACCCTTGCAGCCGGAGATGGCCACACCGAGGATCGCGATCGAGTTGCCGCACACGTTCACCGGCACGGTGATGGGCGCGAAGATCTGGTTGCCGGAGAGGATGCCGTGCCTGCCACTCGTCTTGTGGTGGTCCGCCATCGCCGCAGGGGCGGCCATGAACATCATGCCGGTCACACCGAGGGCCACAGCAGTTCTCTGAAGAGTCTTGCGCACAACTACTCCATTTCTAACGCTTTTCACGCGGCTGGGACCGCGCTTGGTCGGACAACCGACCGCGGGGTGTCCGCACTGGGCGAAACACGCCGCACACCCCCCGTCGGCCAGGGGAGATCACCGCACCAAGCCCGCCGGGGGCCGGGCCGGTTGAGTAATCGCCCCCACACGCTCCGTAACGCTAGCGCAAATCAGCGACAATGCGTGGCAATCACATAACTCTGCGTGTCACGGTACGGCCATGCCGTCATGACCTCACCCCGCCCATCACACCGCTAACCTCCCTGATCATGTGGCTGACCTGGCGCGAGGCAACCGAGCGGGCACTCTACGGCGAGGGCGGGTTCTACCTACGCGAACGCCCATCAGGACATTTCCGCACCTCGCCCAGCGCCTCCCCCGTCTTCGCCGAGGCGCTGCTATGCGCCCTGACGAAGGTGGACACCGCGCTCGGCTCACCACCCGTCCTCGACCTGGTCGACATCGGCGCAGGCGAGGGCGGGTTGAGCGCCGCCATGCTCGCGCTGGCCCCCGAAGTGCTCCGGGCCCGGCTGCGGGTCACCGCGGTCGACCTGGCCCCCCGCCCTGAGGAACTCGCCGAGGAGATCGCCTGGGCGCCGGCGGTGCCGTACGGCGTCAGCGGGCTCGTGGTCGCCAACGAATGGCTGGACAACGTGCCCGTGGACGTCGTGGAGCAGACGGCGCGGGGGCCGAGGCTCGTCCTCGTGGACGAGCGGGGTGCCGAGCGGCTCGGACCGGCGCCGAGCGCGGACGACCTGGCCTGGCTCGCGCGCTGGTGGCCTGTCGGCCCCGTGGGCGCCCGCGCCGAGATCGGCCGTCCCCGCGATCAAGCCTGGGCCGCCGTGATCGGAGCGATGTCCCGGGGCCTCGCCATCGCGATCGACTACGCGCACAGCGCGGGCGAGCGTCCGGCGCGGGGCACGCTCATGGGCTATCGCGACGGTACGGCGGTGCCTCCCGTGCCCGACGGCTTGTGCGACATCACCGCCCACGTGGCGCTGGACGCCTGCGCCGAGGCCGGCCGGCGCGCCGGCGCGGTGTCCACCCGGCTCACCGGCCAGCGGGAGGCACTCCTGGCGCTCGGCGTCACCGGGGCCCGCCCTCCGATCGAGCAGGCCCGCACCGACCCCAGGGCCTACCTCCGCGCCCTCGCCCGGGCCTCGCAGGAAGCCGAACTGATCGACCCGGGCGGCCTCGGCGGCTTCGGATGGCTATCCCAATGGCGCTGACTCCGTGTCGACTGTGCGAACCGGACAGTGAGTTCGGGGTACGGTAAAACCAGGCTATTCAGCCTTGTCAGAGAAGACCCTCGCCACCTGTCGGAGGAGTGTCCGGTGGACATCGAGCAGACCCCACTGCCCGGGATCGGGCTCAAACACGAGTTCACCACCCAGGGCGGGCGGCGCATAGGAGTCATCTCCCACCGCACCGGACGCCGCGACCTCGTCATCTACGACCTATCAGACCCCGACCGCGCGTGTGAGGACATACGGCTCAACGACGCCGAGGCAGACGCCCTCGTCGAGTTGCTCGGCGCCCCGCGCATCGTGCAGCGGCTCAACGCCCTGCACCGGGAGGTCGAGGGCCTCGTCAGCGTGCAGCTCCCGATCACGGCGGACTCTCCGTACGCCGGACGCGCGCTCGGCGACACGCGGGCGCGCACCCGGACGGGCGCCTCCATCGTGGCGGTCGTGCGCGCGGGGCAGGTCAACGCGAGCCCCGGTCCCGATTTCAGATTCGAGAACGGCGACGCGGTCGTCGTGGTCGGCAGCCAGGACAGCACGTCGGCGGTCGCCGACCTCCTGGCGCACGGATAACAGACGACGGAAACAGGCGAGTGCACGGAGCGATTCTTCTTATTGAGCTAGGCGCCATCATCCTCGGCCTTGGAGTGCTCGGGGCCCTGGCGCTGCGTGTTGGCATATCCCCTATCCCGCTTTACCTCATCGCCGGTCTCGCTTTCGGGACCGGCGGTTTTTATCCCCTCGCCACCAGCGAGGACTTCATCAAGGTCGGCGCTGAGATCGGCGTCATCCTGCTGCTTTTGACCCTCGGCCTGGAGTACAACGCCGACGAGCTCATGACGAGCCTGAAAAGCAACGCCAGGGGCGGCTTGATGGACCTGGTCCTCAACGCGGCCCCGGGAGCCATCGCGGCGTTGCTGCTCGGCTGGGGACCGGTCGCGGCCGTGGCGATGGCCGGCGTGACCTACGCGACCTCGTCGGGCATCACGGCGAAGGTCCTCTCCGATCTCGGCTGGATCGGTAACCGCGAGACCCCGGTGGTGCTGTCACTCCTGGTCTTCGAGGACCTCACGATGGCGTTCTACCTGCCGGTGCTGACCGCGGTGCTGTCCGGCGCGAGCCTGCTCAGCGGGGCCGTGACCGTCGGCATCGCGCTGGCGGCGGTCACGGTGGTGCTCGTGGTCGCGCTGAGGTACGGCCGGTTCATCGAGGCGTTCGTGTCCAGCCCGAACTCCGAGGTGCTGCTGCTCAAGGTCGTCGGATTGGCCCTGCTCGTGGCGGGCATCGCCGCCGAACTCCAGGTGTCGTCGGCGGTCGGCGCGTTCCTGGTGGGTATCGCGGTCTCGGGCGAGCTGGCCCACGACACGCGGGAACTGCTGATGCCGCTGCGCGACATGTTCGCCGCGGTGTTCTTCGTGTTCTTCGGCTTGCAGACCGATCCGGCGGCCATCTGGCCGGTCGCGGGGCTGGCGCTGCTACTCGCCGTCATCAGCATGGGAACCAAGCTGGCGACCGGCGTCTACGCGGCCCGCAGGGCGGGCATCGCCAAGGCGGGCCAGGCCCGGGCGGGCATCGCGATGATCCCCCGAGGCGAGTTCAACATCGTGATCGCGGGCCTGGCGGTGGGCGCCGGGGCACACCCCGACCTCGGTCCGCTGGCCGCTGCATACGTGCTGATCCTGGCCGCGTTCGGACCGCTCGCGGCCAGGCTGCTGCAGCCGTTGATCGGCTACTTCACACGGACACGGGAAGTGATCGCAGACCCCGGATGACGTAGCCGGGTCCCCACTCGGGTTCGCGGGTGAGCTCAAGGCCGGGAGCGGCCTCCGCGTGCCGCGCGACGAGCCACTGGCCGGTCGGCTCGAAGAAGGCGACCGGCCGTTCGCGCCTCAGTTCCGCGTAGACGCCGTAGGGGTTCGCGATGAACTCTGGGTTCCAAGGATCAAAGCGCACGAACCCCACTCTAAGTGGTGTTTTGTCAGACCTTGTCCGGAGTTTCCTCCTGATAGCGCTTGTGCAGCACCACCGGTGCCGCGGTCTCCGACTTGGACCGCCTGCGGATGTTGAGCAGCTCCACCAGCAGGGAGAACGCCATCGCGAAGTAGATGTAGCCCTTCTCGATGTGCTGATCGAATCCCTCGGCCACCAGCAGCACGCCGATCAGGACCAGGAAGGACAGCGCCAGCATCTTGATGCTCGGGTGCTTGTCGACGAAACGACTGATCGGGCCCGATGCCCACAGCATCACGATCACCGAGACGATGACCGCTGCGATCATCACACCGATCTCGTCGACCATGCCGACCGCGGTGATGACCGAGTCGAGCGAGAAGACGACGTCGAGGATCATGATCTGTACGATCACCGAGCCGAAGGACGCGGCGCCCTTGCTCGTGCCATGGCCGGACTTGCCCTCCATGCTGTCGCCGATCTCGTAGACGCTCTTGCCCAGCAGGAAGAGGCCACCGAAGATCAAAATAAGGTCGCGGCCCGAGATCTCCTGGCCCAGCACCTCGAAGAGGGGCTCCGTCAGCCGTACCACCCACGACAGAGCCAGGAGCAGCAGAAGTCGGGAGATCAGCGCAGCCGCCAGGCCGAGCTTCCTCGCTCGATCCCGCTGGTGCTCAGGGAGCTTCCCGGCCAGGATCGAGATGAAGATGATGTTGTCGATACCGAGGACGATCTCCAGGCCGACAAGGGTGAGAAAACCGATCCAGATCTGGGGGTCGGCCACCCAGTCCATCTGCACCTCCGGGACTCGTGAGCCATGCGATCAAGATCCGCGTTTATACGCGGGCGATAAGAAGCCCTTACCGAAGGGCCAAGATACCGACTTGCGGCAATAGGGGAGCCTCAGGTTATAGTTCGGCCGAAGGTCATGAGTGCCAGCGACAAGCCCCGGCTTGCTGGTCGGCAACCCTCGCGCTCGCGGCGGGGTGCCCCGGGTGAAGACCAGGTCCGGCGCGCGGTGCGCCGGGCAAGCGCGGGCTTCGCCACCCCTGGTGTCGGGTCCGACCGAGCCGAGGGGATCAGCTTTGTCCACTGTGACGACCACCACACGTGACTTCCGCAACAGCGCCGAGGTGCGTCCCATCCCGACGATCGTCGGGGCCGACCTGTCCGTGCCGGTGAGGGGCGGAAGACTCGTCGGATACGCCAACCTCGACTACGCCGCCAGCGCGCCCTGTCTGACGCCGGTGAGCGAGGCGGTCGCCGCCGCGCTCCCGGCCTATTCCAGCGTGCACCGGGGCGCGGGATACGCCTCGCAGCTCACCACGGCCCGCTACGAGCAGGCCAGACACACCGTCCGCGCGTTCGTCGGGGCCCGTCCGAGCGACGCGGCCGTTTTCGTGCGCAACACCACCGACGCCACGAACCTCCTCGCCCGCTGCCTGCCGGAGGGCACCACGGTCGTCGTCTTCGAAACCGAGCACCACGCCTCCCTGCTCCCCTGGCCCGACGTCGTACGGCTGCCCGCCCCCGCGTTCCCCGGCGAAGCCGTACGGGCCGCCGACGAGGCCCTGGCCGCCGTGGAAGGGCCCGCCCTGCTCGTCGTCACCGCGGCCTCCAACGTCACCGGCGAACTGTGGCCGGTCGCGGCCCTCGCCCACATCGCCCACCGCCACGGCGCCCGCATCTTCGTGGACGCGGCCCAGCTCGTCCCCCACCGTCCGCTCAACCTGACCGCGCTCGACCTCGACTACGTGGCCTTCTCCGGGCACAAGCTGTATGCGCCGTTCGGCGCCGGTGTGCTCGTCGGGCGGCCCGACTGGCTCACCGCGGCCGACCCCTACCTGCGCGGCGGCGGCGCCTCCAAGGCCGTCGCCCAGCAGGTCGAGTGGTGTGAGGACGCCGAGCAGCGCCACGAGGCCGGCACCCCCAACGTGCTCGGCGCCATCGCCCTCGCCGCCGCCTGCGACGCGCTCAGCGCCACCGGGTGGACCCCGCTCGTCCGCGAGGAGGAGCGGCTGCTGTCGCGGCTGCGGGCCGGCCTCGCCACCATCGAGGGCGTGCGCGAACTCGGCCTGTGGGGGCCGGAGCACCCCCGCGTGGGCATCGTCTCCTTCGTGGTCGAAGGCCGCACCGCGCGCGAGGTGGCCGAGGCGCTGTCGGCGGAATACGGCATCGGGGTGCGCGACGGCAAGTTCTGCGCCCACCCGTTCGTCAGCCACCTCTTGGGCGGGCTGGAGGACGGCAGGTGCCAGGACGGTACGGCTTCCGCCGTACGCGCCTCCATCGGCGTCGGCACGGCCGAGGAGCACGTGGACCGGCTCGTCGCGGCGCTCCGGGAGCTTGCCTCACGCTCCTGAGGTGCTTGGATTGTTCTATGACCGAGCGGATTGTGGGCATCGGAGCCGGAGCG
This sequence comes from Sinosporangium album, assembly GCF_900100605.1. Classification (GTDB taxonomy): domain Bacteria; phylum Actinomycetota; class Actinomycetes; order Streptosporangiales; family Streptosporangiaceae; genus Sinosporangium; species Sinosporangium album. The sequence continues at coordinate 23,495 of NZ_FNCN01000023.1, forward strand.
CAGGCGGTAGGTGGCAAGGAACTGGCCACCGAGGACATGGTCCTCAACATCGGCCCGCAGCACCCTTCCACGCATGGGGTGCTCCGGCTGCGGCTCACGCTCGACGGTGAGCGCATCACCGCCGCCGAACCGATCGTCGGCTATATGCACCGGGGGGCCGAGAAGCTCTTCGAGGTGCGGGACTACCGGCAGATCCTCGTGCTGGCCAACCGGCACGACTGGCTGTCGGCTTTCGCCAACGAACTCGGCGTGGTGATCGCGGTCGAGCGGCTGCTCGGCATGGAGGTGCCGGTGCGCGCGGTGTGGGCGCGCACGCTGCTGGCCGAGCTGAACCGGGTGCTGAGCCACCTGATGTTCCTCGGCTCGTATCCGCTGGAACTCGGCGCCATCACACCGATCTTCTACGCCTTCCGGGAACGCGAGACCGTGCAGGCCGTGATGGAGGAGATCTCCGGCGGGCGCATGCACTACATGTTCAACCGGGTCGGCGGCCTCAAGGACGACCTGCCCGCCGGATGGCTCGACCGCGCCGGGAAGGCGGTCGCGGACGTGCGGCGGCGCCTGCCCGACATCGAGAACCTGATCCTTGCCAACGAGATCTTCCTGGCCCGCACCAAGGGCGTCGGCGTACTCGACCGCGACACCATCATGCAATACGGCGTGAGCGGCCCCATCGCCCGCGCCTCGGGTGTGGACTTCGACCTGCGCCGCGACGAGCCGTACCTCGCGTACGGCGAACTGCCCGTCAAGGTCGTCACCCGCACCGCGGGCGACTGCCACGCGCGGTTCGAGGTGCTCCTCGACCAGGTCAAGGTCTCGCTCGACCTCGCCGACGCGTGCCTCGCGCGGCTGCGCGAGCTGCCGCCTGGCCCGATCAACCAGCGCCTGCCCAAGGTGCTGAAGGTGCCCGAGGGGCACACCTACGCCTGGACGGAGAACCCGCTCGGCCTCAACGGCTACTACCTGGTGAGCCGGGGCGAGAAGACGCCGTGGCGTATGAAGCTGCGCAGCGCGTCCTTCAACAACATCCAGGTGCTGCGCGAGATGATGCCGGGCCACCTGGTCGCCGACATGGTGGCGATTCTCGGGTCGATGTTCTTCGTGGTCGGCGACATCGACAAGTGATCGGCGCATGAACCGCGCGGCGGGTCAGGTGCGGCGGGTCAGGTGCGCGGGGGCTGGTCGAGGTTCTTGTCCTTGGGCACGCGGCAGCAGTACTCCATGTAGGCCGCGGCGGCGATCAGCAACACGCACGCCAGGAACGAGCCACCGGCGATGAAGAAGTCGTGCCGCGGGGTCTCGCGGTCGAGCAGCTCGATCGTGTGCAGCGCGAACCCGCCGAAGATGCCGCCGAAAAGGGCGCCGGCGTAGGCCGACGCCTTGGCGAGCGCCGCCGTACGCGCCACCACGAGCGGCTCCACGGGCTTGGTGCCGGGTCTGCGCAGCAGCCTGGCGCGTGTCATCCAGCCCGTGTACGCCTCGCCGAGGGCCAGGAGCAGCACGGTGGGGATGGCGGTCCAGGGAAGGCGCGGAAGCGACGAGTAGGACAACTGGAGCGCCCACCAGGTGACCAGCGTCAGACCGAGGAGGATCGCGACCAGGACCCCCGGACGGGTCGGCTTCACTGCGGTCCCTGAAGGGCGAGATCCGTGCGCTCGCGCACGCCCTCCCGGCCGAGCCCGGCGAGCAGGTCGGCGACGCGGCCCCGGCCGGGCAGCGTCGCGTCGGGGTCGACGGCCAGCCAGGGGACCAGCACGAACGCGCGTTCGTGCGCACGGGGATGGGGGAGGGTGAGCGTCTCGTCGTCGAGGACGTGCTCGCCGACGGTGACCAGGTCGACGTCGAGAGTGCGCGGCCCCCAACGCTCCGCGCGCACTCGGCCGAATGCGTTCTCCACACTCTGAGCACGTTCGAGAAGGGCGTGAGGTTCCAGGTCGGTCTCGGCGACCACGACGGCGTTGAAGTAGTCCTCCTGCTCGGGGCCGCCCACCGGGGCGGTCTCGTAGACCGGGGACACGGCGACGAAGTGGATGCCCGGTGCGTCGAACAGCACGTCGAGCGCGCCTTGCAGCGTGTCCAGCCGGCGGCCGAGGTTGCTGCCGAGGGCGATGACGGCCTTCATGAGCCACTCCCCTCGACGGCCGCGGCGACCCTGCCTCTCGTGTCCCTCGTGGCCGTGCCTATCGTGGCCTTGTCTCTGGTGATCGTGACGATCACGTCCTCGAACGGGACGGGGATCGGCGCGGACGGCTTGTGGACACTCACCTGTGCCCGCTGGACCGGGGCGTAGGACAGGCATACGTCGGCGAGGCGCTGGGCGAGCGTTTCGATCAGGTCGACGGGGTCGCCGGCCACGACGTCGACAAGCCTCTCGGCGAGCTCGCCGTAGTGGACGGTCTTGGTGAGGTCGTCCGCCGCCGCCGCAGGCGCCGTGTCCAGAAAAATCGTGACGTCGATGATGAACTCCTGGCCGAGTTCACGCTCGGCGGCCAGCACCCCGTGCCGACCGCGAGCCCGCAGGCCGCGCAGGATCACGCGGTCCAGGCCGTCGCCGTGTCCACTCCCGAGGTTCGTGACGTCGAGGTCCGTGCTCTCGACCCCCCGACGATCGGTGATGGAATTCACCCATACCCCCCAATGCAGCTCTAATGACGCGGGTGCGTAGCAAAGCCACAAAACCCCAGTAGAAGGTTACGCCGTCGCCTCTTCCTCTCCCTCATCGTCGTCCTCCCCCTGGAGGACGGGAGAGCCGTGGTGCATCCACAGCCGCCACCCGCCGCCCGTCCGGACGAAGGTGTTGGTCGCGACGACCTTGCCCGCGGCGAAACTCGCGTCCCCGGCGTCACCCGCCGTCAGAATGTTCTCGGCGCAGGTGAGAATGGCGACGTCGCCGATGACCGTGGTCGAGACATCGGTCAGCACGAATTGGATATACGGCGTGTTCGCCATGATCAACGCCCATGAGCGCAGCACCTCGGCCCGGCCGCTCAGCAGCGGCCACCCCGGATGCACGCACGAAACCTTGCCGGCCTCGGTGTCCTCGGCCCAGACCTCGGTCATGCGATCGAGATCGGCGTCCTCAATCGCCGTATAGAACGCCTGATTGGCCGTCTCGACCGCGCCGATGTCCACGTTCATCCGCTCTCCCCGCCCTTCCGCCACGCGGCGGCCACACGCACGGCATCCGCATTGGGCCGCACGCTGTGGACACGCACACACCATGCCCCCGCTTGCGCCGCGAGAGCCGTCACGGCCGTCGTGGCGTCGTCGGAAGCGCCGAACGGGCGGGGGGTTCCGTCGGGCTCGGCCAACAAGCGGCCCAGAAAACGTTTGCGCGAAGCCCCGATGAGCAGGGGGAAGCCCAGCTCACCGAGACGGGGAAGCCCGGCGAGCACCGCCCAGTCCTGCCCGCCCCGCTTCGAGAACCCGAGCCCCGGGTCCAGGATGATCTGACTCTCCGACACGCCCTCGGCCATCACCGCGGCGACCCGCTTGGTGAGCTCCTCACAGACCTCGGCCACCACGTCGGTGTAGACCGCGAGGTCGTCCATGCCCTTGCTGTGGCCACGCCAGTGCATCACGACGTACGGCACGCCGGAGGCGGCCACAATGCGCGACATGTCGGGGTCGGCCAGACCACCGCTGACGTCGTTGACGAGCCCCACGCCCACCTCGACCGCGGCCTTGGCGACCTCGGCCCGCATGGTGTCGACACTCACCGGGACGCCTTCGGCGACAAGCGCCCGGATCACCGGGATCACCCGGGCGAGCTCCTCCTCCAGGGAGACCCTGGAGGCACCCGGCCGGGTCGACTCGCCGCCCACATCGATCAGGTCGGCACCCTGTTCGACCAGCTCAAGGCCATGCCGTACGGCAGTGCCCACGTCGAACCAGCGCCCCCCGTCCGAGAACGAGTCCGGGGTCACATTGACGACACCCATGACCAGGCAGCGCCCCCTGTCGGGGAACCCTGGAACACCGCGCGTGGTCATGCCGACCAGCCTAGGTGTTCACACCACCCGAACCCCCCCGAGGGGTACGCCTTGGCGATAACGAATCAGCCCCATCCCCACTCATCCCGGCTGCCTTATACCCGGGAATCCGGATTCGAGTGGCCTGGCGCTGAAGGTTTCCGCGATCCCCCGCGCCCGGGGCCGTCGGCGGCGGCACCCGGCCGCCGCGACGCGAGGGCCGCGGCCGACCGGGTCTCACGAGACTCTCACCGAGCCCTCAAGGGGCTCCGGGGCCTCACGCGGCGCGCGACGGCCCTGGCAAACCCGCCCGACCGGCGTACGGCCTGAGAGGCGCCCTCAAGCCGTACGCCGGATCCGCGGGCTAGCGTCCGATGATGAGGGACATGGCTTCGGCGCGGGTCTTGTCGCTGTCGCGGAAGCTGCCGCGCACCGCCGAGGTGGTGGTCTTCGCCCCCGGCTTGCGCACGCCCCTGATCGTCATGCACATGTGCTCGGCCTCGATCACGACGATGACGCCGCGGGGTTCGAGCACCCGCATGAGGCCGTCGGCGATCTGGGACGTCATGCGCTCCTGGACCTGGGGCCGCCTGGCGTAGACGTCGACCAGCCTCGCGAGCTTGGACAGGCCCGTGATCTGCCCCTTCTCGTTGGGGACGTAGCCCACATGGGCCACCCCGTGGAAGGGGAGCAGGTGGTGCTCGCAGGTGCTGAAGACCTCGATGTCCTTGACCAGGATCATCTCATCGTGATCCGCGTCGAAGACCGTGGTCAGGACATCTTCGGGGGTGAGGCCAAGGCCCGCGAACTGCTCCGCGTAAGCCCTGGCCACGCGCGCGGGGGTGGCCCGCAGGCCATCTCGGTCGGGGTCTTCGCCGATCGCCAGAAGTATCTCGCGAACGGCCTTTTCAATCCGATCTGAGTCGACCAGGTGGTGCTGATTTGCCACGTTCAATTTCCGTCTCGGGGTACGACGTCTTGCGCAGCCGACGTGCCCGCCGGCAGAGCACCGTTTCCAGCCTGCTCCTTCCGGGTCAGCACGGGCGGCCTGTCAGAGGGGAGGCGCTTGCCGTATCCGGAGTACGACGGGCGGTGCTCCTTCTTTACCACGGGCGAGAAGATCTGGAGGACCTGGTCGCGGGAGAGGGTCTCCTTCTCCATGAGTTCGAGGACCAGGTTGTCGAGCACGTCTCGGTACTGGACGAGGATCTCCCACGCCGTGTCGTGGGCCGACTCGATGAGGCGGCGCACCTCCTCGTCGATCGTGGAGGCGATCTTCTCGGAGTAGTCGCGCTCGTGGCCCATGTCGCGGCCGAGGAAGACCTCGCTGTTGCCGGTGCCGAACTTGCGGGCGCCGAGCTGCTCGCTCATGCCGTACTCGGTCACCATGCGGCGGGCAATGGAGGTGGCCTTCTCGATGTCGTTGGAGGCGCCGGTGGTGGGCTCGTGGAAGACGAGCTCCTCGGCCGTGCGCCCACCGAGCAGCATGGCGAGCTGGTCGAGCATCTCCGACCGGGTCGCGAGGAACTTGTCCTCCATCGGCAGCGTCATCGTGTAGCCGAGGGCTCGGCCGCGCGACAGGATCGTGATCTTGTGCACGGGGTCGGCGTTGGGCAGCGCGTGCGCCACCAGGGCGTGGCCGCCCTCGTGGTAGGCGATGACCTTCTTCTCCTGGTCGGACATGACCCGGGTCTTGCGCTCGGGGCCGGCCATCACGCGGTCGATGGACTCCTCCAGGATCGCCATGGAGATGAGCTTCTTGTCCTGGCGAGCGGTGAGCAGGGCCGCCTCGTTGATGACGTTGGCGAGGTCGGCGCCGGTGAAGCCGGGCGTGCGGCGGGCGATGACCTCGAGGTCGACGTCGCCGTCGAACGGCTTGCCCCTGGCGTGGACCTTCAGGATGCCCTTGCGGCCCTCAAGGTCGGGACGGTCGATGACGATCTGCCGGTCGAAGCGGCCCGGGCGCAGCAGCGCGGGGTCGAGGATGTCGGGGCGGTTGGTCGCCGCGATGAGGATCACGCCGCCCTTGACGTCGAAGCCGTCCATCTCGACGAGGAGCTGGTTGAGGGTCTGCTCGCGCTCGTCGTGGCCGCCGCCGAGACCCGCGCCGCGGTGCCGACCGACGGCGTCGATCTCGTCGATGAAGATGATCGCGGGCGCGTTGGCCTTGGCCTGCTCGAACAGGTCGCGCACCCGGGAGGCGCCGACACCGACGAACATCTCGACGAAGTCCGAACCCGAGATGGAGTAGAACGGCACGCCCGCCTCACCCGCGACGGCGCGGGCGAGCAGGGTCTTGCCGGTGCCGGGCGAGCCGTAGAGCAGCACGCCCTTGGGGATCTTGGCGCCGATCGCCTGGAACTTGGCCGGGGCCTGGAGGAAGTCCTTGATCTCCTGGAGTTCCTCGATGGCCTCGTCGGCGCCGGCGACGTCGGCGAAGGTGGTCTTGGGCGTGTCCTTGGTGATCAGCTTGGCCTTGGACTTGCCGAAGTTCATGACCCGGGAGCCGCCGCCCTGCATCTGGTTCATCAGGAACAGGAAGATGAGGACGATGACGACGACCGGCAGGAAGCTGACCAGCAGGCCCACCAGGAAGTTCTCCTGGGGCACCTCGACGTTGTAGCCGTCCTTCAGCTTGCCGGCCTTCTCGGCGGCGGTGAGCTGGTTGGCGAGCTGCACACCCTGGCCGGAGACCCAGGAAGAGGAGAAGCGCTGGTTGTCGGTCGTGGTGACCTCGATGCGCTGATCCTTGTCAATGATCTTCGCATTGGCGACCTTGCCCTCGTCGATCATCTTGACGATCGCGGAGGTGTCCGTCTTCTCGTAGTTGCTATCGCCGCCCCACATGGTGGTGACGACCAAGAGCAGCACGACGATGCCCAGGATCCACAGGAGTGGCCCACGTGTAAATCGCTTGAGATCCATCCGATGCGGAACCCCTTGCGGGCCCGTCCCTTCCTGACCATGGCCTGGTCCCCCAGGGGTTGCCTCCTGAGGGTTGCGGCATCCTAACCGCTCCAACTGACGACGCAAGGACGAGGCGAGCACGCCCTTGGTGTCCGAAGGTACACCGCTGCGCCGCGCAAGGTCACTGTCCCAGCGCTAACGCACCTGCCCTACCAACGTACGTCAAGTGCGCCTATGTTCCCCTCGCCTTGAGACCAATATCGCGTTCCCGAGGGCTGGGCTTCGCCCAGGGCGTATTTCCAGGGGTTGCGGACCACACGCGGGACACCGTTCGCATGCGCGCCACGTGCATGCGCGTCACGCATGCGCGTCACGCATGCACGTGGCGTGCGCCTGCGTGCGCCTGCGTGCGCCGGGCAGCGGACCGGCGGTCCGGCCGTGGCCCGGCGGGAGCCCTCGGCGGGCGGCCTCTCAGGACTTGGCGCCGCCGTAGACGTGCGGAGCGAGGGTGCCGATGAAGGGAAGGTTGCGGTAGCGCTCGGCGTAGTCGAGCCCGTAGCCGATCACGAACTCGTTGGGGATGTCGAACCCGACGTACTTCACGTCGAGGTCCACCTTGAGCGCGTCGGGCTTGCGGAGAAGCGCGCAGATGCCCACCGAGGCCGGGTTGCGCGACTCCAGGTTGTGGACCAGCCAGGAGAGCGTCAGGCCCGAGTCGATGATGTCCTCGACGACCAGGACGTGACGTCCTGCGATGTCGGTGTCGAGGTCCTTCATGACGCGCACCACACCGGACGACTTGGTGCCGGCGCCGTACGACGACACCGCCATCCAGTCCATCTCCAGCGGGGTGCGCAGCGCCCTGGCGAGGTCGGCCATGACCATGACGGCGCCCTTGAGCACCCCGACGATCAAGAGCTTCTCGCCCGCGTAGTCCGCATCGATCCGTGCGGCCAGTTCAGAGATCTTGGCCTGGAGCTCATCCTCGGAAATGAGGACTTTCTCCAGATCCATGCCGATGTCGGCTGCGTCCACCTGGGATTTCCTTCGTGTGTCGGTGCTCTTCCACCCCGCGAGAAGCCGGGCTCGCCACGCGCCACACCTTAGCCTTGTGCCCGACTCTCTTTTGCGGGAGACCCCCAGCACATCCTCTCAAACGCGAGAACTCCGGCATTTCGGACGACTCCCACGCCTCCGGGCATGTGAACAGCACGCTGACCACGCCATTCGGTGACCAACCGGTCGGCCTCCGCGATGTGCACGGCCGCCAGGGCCCCGGACGGCGACCCCGCCGCCAGCGCCGCCCGCCGTATCACCCGCCGCCGCACGGCGGCCGGGCACGACGCGAGCACCGACACCGACAGACAGACCGCCGGACGCGCCGGCGGGGAGGCCTCCTCCGCCGGGGGACGGCCGGTGAGCGCCTCCCGGTAGACGCGGTCCGCCCAGGCGTCGAGCGCGTCGGCGTCGTCCCGGCACAGGGCGGCGGTGCGCGCCAGGGCCTCGGGGATGCCGGGTCCCAGTTCCTCGCAGAGGACGGGAAGCACGTGCTCACGCACCCGGACCCTCGTATACCGCGTTTCGCGGTTGTGGGGGTCCTCCCAGGGCGCGAGCCCGAGCGCGGCGCAGGCGACCGTCGTCACGGACCGGCCGAGCCCCAGCAGAGGCCGCCGGTAAATCCCAACAATTCCCGCCATTCCCGCCAGCGAGCGTGGCCCACTCCCCCTCACAAGCCCCAGAAGCACCGTCTCAGCTTGATCGTCTCGGGTGTGCCCCAGGAGTACGGCCTCGGCCCCCAGCCGCTCCGCGGCCCCCGCCAGGGCCGCGTAGCGCGCCTCCCTGGCCGCCGCCTCCGGCCCGCCCTCGGTGCCGACCGTCACCGCGAGCACCTCGGCCGGGTCGAGGCCGAGGCTCGGCGCCAGCCGTACGACACGGTCGGCCTGACGGGCCGAACCCTCCTGCAGGCCGTGATCGACGGTCACCAGCCCGGCGCGCAGCCCCATGCGTGGCGCGGCGAAGCCGAGGCCCGCCGCCAGCGCCAGCGAGTCGGCGCCGCCGCTGCACGCCACGAGCACCAGCCCGCCCCGGGTGAGGTCGGCCAGAGACTCGCGAACGGCCCGGCGCACGTCGGCCACCGCCGGATGAGGACCCATGCCCTCATTCTCGGCCCTACCCGACCCTCGCCGGGCCCGCGCGGGCGTCGGGCGGACGTCGGGCGGACGTCGGGCGCATGTCTCGCGGGCGTCAGTTCGCGGCGGCGCTGGGGATCTCGCGGGGGTTGACGACGCGGGCGATCCAAGCCGCCGGATCGGCGAACTCGGCCTGCGTCGGCAGTGTCTCCGGCGAGGTCCAGACCCGGTTGAAGCCCTCCATGCCCACGGCGTCCACGACAGCGTGGACGAAGGCCGAACCCTCCGCGTACTGCTTCATCTTCAGATCGATGCCGAGCAGCCGGCGGAGCGTGCGGTCGAAGCGGGACCCACCTTCGCGGCGGTGCTGGAACTTGCCGCGGATCTCCGCCACCGACGGCACGACGGACGGGCCCACGGCGTCCATGACGAAGTCGCCATGGCCCTCGACGAGCGTCATGACGGCGGTCAGCCGGTCGAGGACGGCCTTCTGCTCATCGCTCTGGATGGCGTCGAGCAGGGTGGACTCCCCGCCGCGCACCGCGTCGGCGACGGCGTCGACCGCCTGCTTGAGCCGGTCCAGCAGGGTCTGCAGGTCGAGGTCGGCGGCGAGCAGGAACTCCGTCATCTGGCTTCTGACGTATTCCCGCAGCCAGGGCACCCCGGTGAACTGCACCCGGTGGGTCTCCTCGTGGAGGCACACCCAGAGCCGGAAGTCGCGGGCGTGGACGCCGAGCTCGCGTTCGGCGTGGACGATGTTGGGCGCGACCAGGGTGAGCCGGCCCGTGGGGGCCTGGCCACTCGGGTCGGGCGGGAGGAAGAGCTCGTACTGGCCGAGGACCCGGGTGGCGAGGAAGGCGAGCACCGCCCCCACCTCGACGCCGGTGACCCGGGAGCCGACCGCCGTGAGGAGGGCGGGCGGCGGGTTGCGCCGGTTCGCCATACGTTCGGTCAGGGGTTCGAGCACGACGCGGAACCCTTCGGCGTTGGCCCTGATCCAGCCGGGCCGGTCGACGACGGTCGCGGGCTGCGGCGGGGCTTCGGCCTCGATCCTCGTGAACTCCCGCACATAGCCCTCTGCCTCGCGCGACAGCCGCCGCAGCTCGACGACGGCCTGCCTGGCCTCCTCCCGGCTCACCTGTGGACCGGGGCGCACCAGGCGTGTCCCGGTCGCGACGGCCAGATCCCAGTCGATCACCTGCATAGTTCCCACCGTATGTGGTCAGGCCGTCCCCTGCGAAGAACGGCGGCGTCGAACCCCGCGGGACCGCCGGCGCCCGTCACCGTCTCTCACCGGGAACGAGGTTTCTAAGACATTGTCGGGAAGTGCGAGGACATGGGGAGCGGATCAGGTGCCATCGGCCAGGATCGCGGCCAGGCGGTCGAGAGCCACCTCGGCCTTGCCCCAGCTCGCCGACACTTTGTCGGCCATGAAGGCGAAGGCCAGCAGGCGTCCTTCCTTGGTCGTCGCCACTCCGGCCAACGTGTTCACGCCGTTCAGCGTGCCCGTTTTAGCGCGAACCATGCCGAGTCCGGCATGGCCGCCCCGCTCGGTGAACCGCCGCTGCAGCGTGCCGGTGAAACCGGCGACGGGCATGCCGCTCACGGCCGAGTGGAGGCGCGGGTTGCTCGGGGCGGCGGCCAGGGACACCAGCCTGGCGAGCGCGACGGGCGAGATGCGGTTGCGGATCGACAGGCCGCTGCCGTCGAAGACCTCGACGCCCTGGTCGAGGCCGAGCTTGCGCAGCACGCTTTCCACGGCGGGAGCCACCGAGGCGAACGACGCCCCCTTGCCCTCCTTGATCGCCACGTGCCGCGCGAGCGCCTCGGCGAGATCGTTGTCGCTCAGCGTCAGCATCCGCTCCACCAGCGCGTAGACCGGCGCCGACTCCACGCGGGCCAGCTCGTCCACCTCCGAGGTCGCCTTGACCGGCTGGATCTTCCCGGCCACGGTGACGCCCTGCCGGCGGAGTAGGCCGGCGAACGCGGTCGCCGCCGTCCGCGCCGGATCGCCCACCCTCGCGCCCGAGTCGGGCGAGACCCTGCCCTCGTCCATCGCCAAGGCGTGGACGGGGGCCACGCTGCCCTCCGGCACGTAGCCGGGTTTCCAGCCGGGCCCGGTGCGCGGGCCGGTGAAAAGGCTGTCGTCGTAGGAGAGCCGGACGTTGCGCAGGCCCATCCCCTTGAGTGCGGTGGCTGTGCGGGAGGCGAGCTGGCCGAGGGACGCCTGCTTCGGGTACGGCGTGCCCTTGCCGGGCTTAGGCCCGGCGAGTGTCGGGTCGCCGCCGCCGACGAGCACGATCGACGCGGCGGTCGGCCCCTTCACGACACGGGTGGTGAGCCGGGTGTCGGGGCCCAGGGAAGCGAGCGCGGCGACGCCCGTGACCACCTTTGTGGTCGAAGCCGGGGTGATGCCGACATCTGGGCTTTTGCCGTACAAAGCCACACCAGTGCGGGCATCGATCAGGGAGGCTCCAACCCGGGACCCCAACGCGGGGTCACCCAGCGCCTCAGCAAGACGTCCGGTCAAAGTACCCTTGGTGGGGAGAGGTCCGTTCCCACCCGCCACAAGCACTGGCCCGGCGGTCCTGACGGGGACGGACGGCGGCTTGCCCGACACGATCGGACGTGGCGACTCTCCTGTCAGCGCGTTCAGGCTGACGTCGTTGGCCACCACATATGTGCCGGTGGCGGCCACGAACACCTGAAGCAAGACGAGAGTGACGATCGCCACCCAACGCTCGCGCCGTGACACGTCGCCGACCCTCTCCACTAGTTGGTATCGCCTACGAGACATTAACGCCCGGCCGGGAGTGCCCGGGGGCGCGAGCGGAGGAACCCCGGTGCAGTTCGACGTTGTCGTTGAAATTCCCAAGGGACAACGGAACAAGTACGAGGTGGATCATAAGTCCGGCCGCATCCGGCTCGACCGAATGCTGTTCACCTCCACCCAATATCCTGCAGATTACGGCTTCATCGAGGAAACCCTCGGTGAGGACGGTGACCCGCTCGATGCCCTGGTGCTTCTCCAGGAGCCGACCTTCCCCGGCTGCCTGATCAAGTGCAGGGCGGTCGGCATGTTCCGCATGACCGATGAGAAGGGCGGGGACGACAAGGTCCTCTGTGTTCCCGCCACCGACCCCAGGATGGAGCACATCCGCGACATCCACCACGTCCCCGAGTTCGATCGGCTGGAGATCCAGCACTTTTTCGAGGTCTACAAGGACCTTGAGCCCGGCAAATCCGTCGAGGGCGCCAACTGGGTCGGGCGTGTCGAGGCGGAGGCCGAGATCGAGCGTTCGCTGAAGAGGCACCTCGAACTCGGGCACTGAAATCTCTTCCGCGCGCCTTTCCCCAGGTCGGGCGGTATCCCTGAGCGTGGTGGGCTCCGGCCTCACGGTCGCCTCATGATCGCCTCATCGTCAGGGTCGCCTTTCCCCCCGCCGGGACGTGCCGCGGCGGGACGTATGTGCCAGGCGAGCGTCAAGCGCTACGGTGCGGCCCGGCCGACGGGCCGGGTCGCACCGACGAGGTCCCGCCGCCACATCGGGGCGATCTTGACCACGTCGCCGGTCTGGGGGGCGTGCACCATCAATCCCCGCCCTATGTAAATGCCAACGTGGTGAATGTCGCCGGGGTTGCTGGTGATTCTGCCAAAGAACAGTAGGTCCCCCCGGCGCAGGGACCCCACCGGGATGCGCGGACCCGACGTCCACTGCGTGCCCGTCCAGTGATCCAGCCGCACGCCGACCTTCTCCCAGGCCCGCATCGTCAACCCGGAGCAGTCGTAGCTGCCCGGCCCGTCGGCCGCCCAGACGTACGGCTTGCCGAGCTGCGTCAGCGCCCAGTCCGCGGCGATGTCACCCATGCGTCCCGCGCTGCGCGCCCCCGCCACCAGCGTCGACGCGCGGGCCGACGACGAACGCACGGCCGCGGAACGCACGGCCGACGAGCGCAGCCGCGCGAACTTCGCCCGCTCAAGTGCCGCCGCGCGCTGCCGCGCCAGCCGGTCGGCCTTCGACCTGGCGGCGTCGAGCCGGTCCTCCAGGGCCTTCTTCTCCTTTTCGATGCGCTCGGTCTCCACGACCTGGCGCTCCACCGCCTTCTGCGCCGTCACCTTGGCCTTCTCGGCGCGCTCTGTCGCCTCCCGGCGTTTTTCCACTGACTCGGTGGCCTGTCGGCGGAGAATGCCCATAATCTCGTGGGCGTCGCTGAGCCGCTTGACGGTTTGGCTGCGTTCCCCGCCCATGTGCTCAAGGACGCTGGCGCGGTGGAGCATGCCGGCGACCCCGCCACCGCCGGCCAGCAGAGCGATCAACGGCTCGTTGACGTCGATCCCGCCGTAGGACTCCGACGCGACGAGGGCGACCGCGCGCCGGGCCTCCTCCAGCTCCTGGCCCGCCCCCACCAGCCGGTCCGCCGCGGCGCGCTCGGCACGCTCGGCGTCGCGGAGCCGGACGATCTCGCCGTTGTACGCCTCCACGAGCCGCCCGGCTTCGGCCGCCAGGTCCTCCTTCTCGGCCAGGGCGGCGGCCAGGCGGGAGGACGCATCCCCCAGTTCCTTGCTGCTTTCGCGTACGGCGGCGCGGGCGTCGGCCACGTCGCTCGGGGTGGGGTTCGCCCTCAGCGCGGCGGCCGGCGCGGTCGACGCGTCGGCGGCCGACGCCATCGTCACCAGACAGGCGGCCAGGCTCCCGGACACCAACCTGCCGGACAGAACCCGTCGCCGTTGTGCGGTGCCCCTCTCGGCGAAGCGCATACGTCCCCCTTCACCACCCGTGTGTCGCTATGCGACAAACGATGACCCAATGCACACGGTTCCCCTGGATAACATTCCGTACACATGTTTCTTACTTAACGTAGTCATCACAGGTAGTTGGCATAACCGCGAAGGTTGGGGGGAACTCACGCCCTTTGAATGGATCGGGCGGCGAGGCTAGGCCGCGGTCTGCTCGGGCGTACCCGTGGGGGGCTCGCCACCACTGGCGGACGGCTGTGCCGTACCCGGCTCGTCCGTGGGCTTGTCGGTGGGCTTGTCCGTCGGCTTCTCGGTCGGCTCCTCGGCGGGGGGCTGCGTGGGCTTCTCGGAAGGCGTGGGCTTCTCGCTCGGGGTGGGCCCGGTCGTCGGCGCCGACGTGGCGCCGCCAGGGCCCCCCGGATGCCTGGTCGGGGCGGATGTGGGGTGCGGCCGCGGGGTGTGCGGGCCTCCCTGGTGCTCGCGGCCCGGAGGCCCCTCGACCGGCGGCATCACGATGTCCGGCCCGAGGCCTCCGGGGTCGGTGATGGGCGGCACGGCATTCGGAACCCCCGTCGGGACGGGAAGCGGGCCCGGCGGGACCGGCCTCGCGCTGCCGACGGGGGCGGCCGGAGCGGCGGGGTCGGGCTGCGGGACGCCGGCGGGCCAGACGGCCCCCCCGCTCGGCCGCGGCGAGGCGCCCTCCCCGATGGGGTCGAGCACCAGCGATCCGTCACCCGCAGACGAATTCCACGGCACCCGGATGCCCGGCGGCTCACCGGGCGCGGGGAAGGCGCCCGAGGCGATGCCCATGATGGCGCGGTCGGCGTCGAGGCCGAAGTGGTTGACGGTGAACGCCATGGTGGCTAGCGCGGCCACCGCCGCAGCAGCTCCGGCAAGCGCCTGAGACCGGCGACGGCTCCGAAAAACGGTCGGGACGGGAAAGCCGGCGGCGTCCAGCGCGCCCACACGTCGCGCGACATAACGCCGATAAGGCACCAGCTCCGGGTCCACAAAGCAGCTCATCACCCGCACGCGCAGCGACTCGGGCAGCACGACGGTGGGAAGCAGGTCGAACACCTTGGCCGGGGCGACCTGCCGCCCTCGGTGCCGGGCGCAGACGTCGCACCGGCCGAGGTGGCGGATCACCCGGTCGCGCATCTCTGGGCTCAACTCGCCGCTGAACCCGGTCAGGATGCGCGCCCGGCGAGGGCAGTCGAACGGCCCCCTGCGCGCGAGGATCTCCGCCGTCACCGCCTCACGCAGCCGGTCGCGGGCGCTCTCCAGCAGTGCCTCGGTCATGCGGTACGGCAGGCGCACGATCGCCGCGACCTCCGCCGGCGACATGCCGTGCCTGGAGGCGAGTTCGAGGACCTCGCGGTCCTCGGGCGTGAGACTGCGGACGGCGTCCCAGGCGATGATCCGCAGATCGGATTCGCCGGAGTCCTCACCAGAACCGGAACCGGACCCGGACCCGGAGACCACGACCGCGGAGACGCTCTCGGTTTCGTCTCCTCCCGCGGCCACCTGCCGCCGCATGCACTCGGCGCGGGCGAGCGCGTAGATCCAGGGCCGGAAGCGGTCCGCGCCCGCGAGGGAGTGGATGCGGGCCTCGGCCGCGATCAGCGTGTCGCGCAGCGCGACCTGGGCGCTGTCCGCGCTGCCCAGGAGCGACCAGCAGTATCGATAGATGCTCTCAGCGCAGGAGTCGTAGAGTGCGGCGAGGGCACCCGGGTCGCGGGCGCGTAGAGCCTCGACCAGGACGCTGTCATTCATGTGACCGACAGTAAACGGTCGGTAACTCGTAGTTCCAGCGATTCTCTAAGTCTTACATGAGCTGTGATTGTGATGTCATGCTCGGCGCAAGTGCCATTGCCATCCAGAAATGCACTGTTTTTCGCCTTTTATGCGCACTTATTGGAGCAACACTGTCGGTGCGGTCCCTTATCTGAGCAACACTGTCGGTAGGGGCTCGTTCGCCTAGGGCGCGACGGGAAGCGCCTGACGTCCGCGGTCCCGCGAGAAGGGAGCCGTGGTCGGTTTGACCGTGTGCACGGGCTTCACCCCGCCGAGCGCCAGCTCCTCGTACGGCTTGCCCGTAGACCCCCACGTGCGCGCCACGATCTCGGTGTTACCCACCGCCGCCTTCGCGGGCAGGCCCTCCACGCTCAGGATGAAACGCGGACGCCCTCCGGCACCCACGTTGTCCACGAACGTGGTGCCGCCGCCCAGCAACTTGCCCGCCGGGTCACGCACCAAAGCCGTCACCACCAGGCTGCTCGCCGCGAGATTGTACGGATTGGAGATGCGACCGGTCACAAGGAAAGTGCCGTTCTGCTGGCGTATGACCTTCGAGTCGGTCACGGGAAAAGGCCGGAAAGACGAGGGCACCCGCTCCGCCTTGCGCCACTGCGCCGGACGGAACTCGATCGTCACCTTCTCCGGCTTCTGCGCGGCGACCACCTGACCGCTGAACGGCAGCGAACCCGACGGCGGCACGGCGTCGAGCGGCTGGTCCATCCTGACCACCTGCTTGCCCTTGGAGTCCTTGCCCACGACCGTGGCGACGATCTGCTCGCCGAAATGCCACTGGTTATCGTTGCCCAGCACTCCGGCCCAGTTGACGACGTAGGTGTCGCCGGACTTGACGATCGACGACGTCTGGTCGCGCAGCGCGAGGGGGCGAAGCTCCGGCGCTGGCTTCTCCTCACTCGAACACCCGACGACGGTAAGAGCCGACAGCGCCACCGCGCCAACGGCCACGACACGGACGACACCGGCCGGCTGAGCGCCGGAGACCACAGGAAAGCGCAGGTTCACCATGCCGTCTTAACCCGCCCGTGGCATCCGGGCATTGTGACACGCGGGCGAACGGCGCAGCCTTTACCTCGCGGGCCGCCCCGACCTCGCCGCCCCGACCTCGCCGCCCCGACCTCGCCGCCCCGACCTCGCGGCACCGACCGGACGGCGAGAACGGCCCGGGCCACGATCGCGATCCCGGACCACGGCCGACGGCGCGGCTCGTAGGCGCGGGCCGTAGGCGCGGCTCGTCGCGGTCAGCGGGGACGGACGACCCGGGACTCGTCCCACACCGGCTCGGCGGCCTCGTAGACGCGGCCGTCGGCCCCGAACACCAGGAAGCGGTCGAAGTCCGCCGCGAACCAGCGGTCGTGGGTGACCGCGATCACCGTGCCGTCGAAGCCGGCCAGGCCGTCCTGGAGCGCCTCGGCGCTCGCCAGGTCGAGGTTGTCGGTCGGCTCGTCCAACAGCAGCAGCGTCGCCCCTGACAGTTCGAGCAGCAGGATCTGAAGCCTGGCCTGCTGGCCCCCCGACAAGGTCTCGAAACGCTGCTCGGCGACGGCGCCGGCCAGCTCGTAGCGGGCCAGCGCCTTCATCGCCTCGTTCTTGAGCCGGGCGTGCTCGGTCATGACGATCTCGCACGGCGTGCGGCCCCGCAGGTCCGGACGCGCGTGGGTCTGGGCGAAATGCCCTGGCACCACCCTGGCCCCAAGGAGCGCCGTGCCCGTCCGCCGGATGTCCTCACCGGCGAGCAGCCGCAGAAAATGGGACTTCCCCGAGCCGTTGGAGCCGAGGACCGCGATGCGTTCGCCGTACCAGATCTCGGCGTCGAACGGCTTCATCAGGCCCGTCAGCTCGAGGTCCTCGCAGACCACCGCCCGTTTGCCGGTGCGCCCGCCGCGCAGGCGCATCCTGATGTTCTGCTCCTTCGGCGCCACCTCCGGCGGCCCCGCCTCCTCGAACCGGCGCAGCCGCGTCTGCGCGGCGTGGTAGGCCGGGGCCATGCCGTCGTTGTAGCTCGCCTTCTGCTTCAGCATGACGACCAGCCGCTTGAGCTTGGCGTGCTCCTCGTCCCAGCGGCGGCGCAGCTCGTCGAGCCGCTCGTTGCGCTCCTGGCGCGCCTGTGCGTAGGTCGCGAACCCGCCACCGTGGATCCACACGCTGCCCGACTCGACGGTGACGATGCGGTCCGCCGCGTTCGCCAGGAGCTGCCGGTCATGGCTCACCAGCACCACGGTCTTCGGCGTCTCCTTGAGCCGCTCCTCCAGCCAGACCTTCCCCGGCACGTCCAGGTAGTTGTCCGGCTCGTCGAGCAGCAGGGTCTGATCCGGCCCCCGGAGCAGCGCCTCCAGCGCCAGCCGCTTCTGCTCCCCGCCTGACAGCGTGTCCACCTCGCGGTATTTCACGTTGTCGTAGGGGACGCCGAGCGCGGCCACCGTGCAGGTGTCCCAGAGGACCTCGATGTCGTAGCCCCCGGCGTCGGTGTAGTCGGTGATGGCCTGCGCATAACGCATCTGCGTCTTCTCGTCGTCGCGCTCCATCATCGCGAGCTCCGCCCGGTGCAGCGCGCCCGCCGCCCCGCGCACCCCCGGCGGGGCCACCGAGAGCAGCAGGTCGTGCACCGTGCTGCCGTCGCGGACGGTGCCGATGAACTGCCGCATGACCCCGAGGCCCCCGGAACTCGCGACACTCCCCTCGATCGGCTGCAGATCCCCGGCGATCAGCCGCATCAACGTCGTCTTGCCCGCGCCGTTCGGCCCGACCAGCGCCGCCTTGGCGCCGTCGCCCACCCGGAACGACACGTCGTTCAAAAGCGGGCGGCCGTCGGGCAGCACGTAAACCAGATGCCCCACCTCGACGTGCCCCACGGTAGCCCCCTTGCCTTATCCCGCTGTCCCGCGGAGGTTATCGGCCCATCTCCCGTCGCCGCATCCCGATTTCGCGGCGCGGCCGGGCGCCCGGCCGCGCCGTACGGCCTGCGCCGCTATCGCGAGAAGCCCCGCACGGGCCGGGATTCGACCACCCAGATAGGCCCGTCCCCGCATTCGACCCGGACACCGCCCTCGTCCTCGGTGAGACTCGTGCGCTGGACCAGCACCTTTTCCCCGTTCACGTGTGCGAACGGCCCCAGCATTCCAAGCCCGAAGTAGAACGCGCGCACCTGGTTGTGGATGACCCGGGCCGGCCGCGCCCAGTCGATGCGGTCGAAGCCCGGCTCCATCGAACCCGCGTATGTGACGCGCGTCTCGTCCTGGCGCTCGCCTTTGTAACCGTCCAGCGCGTGGTCCAGCGCCTCGGCGACGAGCACCTCCATCGTCGGGGCGAGGATCGGCCACAGTTCGTTGAACGTGAGGAACTCCGGCAGCTCTATGCCCTCGCGCTGGACCACGACCCTTCCGGTGTCGATCCGCTCGTTCATCCAGTGGACCGTCATGCCGATGCTCGGATCGCCGTTGCGGATCGCCCACTGCACCGGCGCGGGACCGCGATACTGCGGCAGCAGCGACGCGTGCACGTTGAGGATGCCGAGCTTCGGCGCCTCCAGCACCTGCTTCGGCAGTCGCCAGGAAAGGCCGCAGACGACGGCCACATCGATCTCATAGCCGCGAAGCGCCTGCGCCAGCCCTTCGGCGTTGCCCGGCAGCAGCAGGTCCACGTCCGAGGGAATGCCGCCGAGGATATCGGTGACCTTGTCGCCCACATTGCGATAGCTGGCGCCGCCGGGCCGGCCCGACCGCCCGTTGATGTACACCACCGGCAGATTTCCGTTCTTCACGCACCCCCCATGCAGGGCGGCGAACACATCAGAACGGAAAGAAACCAGTGCTACCCGCAGTCCGGTCATCGCTTCTCCTCGGCCATGTACTACGTGTGTTCACATACTTGGCGTATTTCGCTGAACCTCGTCGCTGGACGTTTTCGCCGACGTCTGCGGGCCGACCGCCACGCAGACTGTGGACGCCTTCGGATCGCCGCCGGTGCCCGCCAGGACCAGGTCGAGGCGCTGCCGCTGCGGTGTCCGGCTGTGTGGATGGTGTCGATTTCCCTGGAGGGGATTGGGCGACTAACGTATACGTGACGGCCATGACAGGGCGATCTGACAACCGTGAAATCTGTTCGTTTCCTCGCCGAATTCATAAAGTCCCTGGATGAACTCTCTCCTCTCCTTGACACCGTCTCTACCTCCGGAGTGGACGGCGCCCCCCATGAGCGGGCGATTCCCGATGCGGTTTTCCCGGATGGAGGGCATTGCCGCTTCACCGTGGAGACGGGTGGCTTTTGGGAAATCTGGGCGGAGGGCCGAAGGCGGTGAGGCAGAGCCGGGCGATGTGGTTGACGCCGGGGAGCAGGAGCAGCCAGCCGAGCATGGCCCAGCCGAGGTGCAGGTGGCCGGTGAGATGGGCGAAGGCGGTGACGCCTTCGGCGTGGAGGCCGTCGGCGCGGGTGTAGGTGATGCGGCGCAGGCCGGCGGGATGGCTTTCGGCGGGCAGGATGGCGAGGTTGACGGGGTTGCGGCGGGCCGTCCACGTGGCCCGGGGTGGCATTGGGGGCAGGTGCGGGCGATGTAGACGGTGGCCGGGGGGATGCCGTCGTGGGGGCGTAGGCGCGGGATCCAGGGGCGGGTCCGGGCGCGGTAGGTGTCCCAGGCGGTGCCGTACATCGTGCGCAGTTGGTCGTTCTCGTGCCAGGCGGCGAGGCCGGCGCCGTAGGCGACGCCGGAGACGGCGGCGGCGAGGAAGCGGATGTCCAGTGGGGCGAGGGCGAGGAAGCCCAGCGTCATGGACACCTGCATAGGGTTGCGGACAAAGCCATACGGTCCCCCGGTGACCAGGCGTTTCGGCGGGTCGTACGGCAAAGGCGTGCCGTGGCCGCTCACCGCGAACTCGCGTACGGCGGCCAGCCCGAGCAGGGCCGGTACGGCGAATGCCTGGGCCGCGAGGCTGAGCGCCCACGCCGGGCGGCTCCACAGTCCGGCGAGGGCCGCGGGCAAGGCGACGGCGAGCCCTCCGGCGAGGATGACCTGGAGCGCGACGCGGAGGCGCAGCCGTACGTCGCGGACGGTCCAGCGGGCGAGGAGCAGCCCGGGAATGAGGGAGGCGGTGATGGCCGCGGCTTCGCCGTACAGCCAGTCGGGGCCGAGGGTGACGACGGGGGCGGCGAGCGGCATGAAGCCGAGGTCGATCCAGGCGAACGCGGCAGCGGTGAGCGGGACGGGAAGGTTCAGGGTGGTGTGGGCGGGGATGGCGCCCCAGAGGAGCGCCCATCCGAGCAGGAGGTCGACGGGTATTCCGGCGACGACGGCCCCTTCCGCAGTGAACGTCCACCAGCCGAGTCTGAGGGCGAGGGTGTTGACGAGGGCGAGAGCGAGGAGGTTCCACGCGGTGGCAAGGATGACGGCGGCGATGTCGCGGTGGCCCGGTCTGCGGAGGGAGAACGACAGCGCGAGTCCCGCTATCGGAACGAACACGGCGAGCCCCCGAATGACCGCCGGGTCGTTCATGCGGTGAACGTCTTCGCCAGGTAGTCCGCGGCCTCGCCGACGGCGAAGCGCTGGAGAGGTCCGATTTGAGCGCCGAGCTTTGAGCGCCGAACGGGCGCGCGTCGATGGTGGACGCGCGCCCGTTCGTCATGCCCGGGCCGCGTGGCCGGCCCGGCCCCTCGACGGGCCGGCCACGCGAACCAGGCACACAAATGGGCTCATTGGACCCGATGGGTTGATCGGACCAAGTAGGCCGAGTGGGCCAAGTGGACCGATCAGACCAAGTGGGCCGAGTGGGCTCAATGGACCAATCAGGTCGAGTGGATCGATTCAGCCCAATGGGCCGGTTGGGCGAAGTGGACCGAGTGGGTTGATTGGGCTGGTTGGGCCGAGTGGCTCGGTTGGACCAAGTGGATCAAACGGCATGGATGGCTCCGAAGGGTTTAGTGGTACAAATGGCCTCGTTGGGTTGAGTAAGCCCATTGGGCAGGTTCCAGGGATTCCCTCAAACGGCACCAATGGACTAAATGGACCAAATCCATCAAATGGGATGAATCACCCAAATCCATCCATTGGTGCTAATGCATGGCCTGTGAGAGCGCTCCCACGCGTGTTCAACGCGGCCCGGGCTCGAACCACCCCAGTTGTTCGGCCACCGTCACGGCCTCGCGCCTCCGGCTGACGCCGAGTTTGCGATAGATGCTTCGAAGCTGCGTCTTCAGCGTGTTGGGTGAGACGTACAGGTCCCGCGCGATCTCATCCACGGTGGACAGGCTCCGTAGGTGCGACAGCACCACGCGCTCGCGCGGGCTGAGCGCCCCTTCCCGGCCATCACGCGGCGGGGGGCAGCCGTCCCCCCAGTGCCGCCGCACGACATCCGACAGCACGCGGAAATCGCGCGCCGCCCGGACCGGCCGAAACCTCACGGCCCCGGAGACACCTGCATCGCCACGCGAGCAGGCGGGCCTCACCGGCGGCTGCTGGCCTTGCCGGAGAAGCTGGTGGAAGTGGTAGGTCGCGGCGAGTTCGTAGGCCATGAGGCGTACGGCGACCGGCCAGCCCCGGCTGTGGGCCATGACGACGTCGAGGTCGCCGTCGTCGAGCGGCAGATCGGTGGCCTGGAGGAGCTGGGCGGCCTCGGTGCGGGTGAAGGCGAGTTCGGCGGCGAGGATCTCGGCCATGTCGCCCGGCGCGGCGAGCCGGGCGCGCGTCAGCACGATCACCCGGAGTCTGGGGGCGCGCCGCGCCAGGAGCGCGAGGTCCTCGCCGATCAGCGGGTGGCTGCGGATGTCGACGTCGTCGACGACGAGCAGCAGCCTGCCGGGTAAGCGGGCGAGCCACTCGATGAGTCGGCGGCGCCGTTCGAGCCCGCCGGCTCCCGCGGGTGCGGCGACGGTGTTCGCCATGCCGTACGGCACCGCCCCCGCCCGGGCGACGGCATCGGCCACGAGTTCCCAGAAGCGCGCTCGGGCGGCGTCGCCTTCACTGTCGGCCTGGGACTTCATGGAGGTCCACACCGTCGGGAGGGAGGTGGTGGCGCGGTCGCGGAGCCAGGCCCGCACGAGGGTGGTCTTGCCCGATCCGGCGGGGCCGACGATGGCGGTGAGCGGGTGTTCGACGGCCGCGTCGAGGCGGCGGTAGAGGCGTTCTCGTCGCACGATCAGTCGTGGCATCTGGGGAATCAGGTCCGTGCTCGGCAGGCTCTCCATGGGCCGCACCCCTCCTGATCTGGTTCATCGCGCACAGCGTGATGGGTCGCAATCGGGACAGACGAATACATCTGCACGCTTGCACTGAGTGATGGGATGGTAACGGAAAGCGCTGGCTCTTCACCGGCATATCCGCAAGCCGCCGAGCAATTTGCGGAGAAAACTCAGAGGGGACACCGCCGAGGGGATCTACTCCTCCAATTCCCACCAAAACTTGAGTATGGAGCTGCGCAAAAATTGCGAGGCCACGCGCTCATAGCGCGTGACCTCGCCGTACGGCTCTTAAGGGCGGCCGGCCGGGCCCTTGTCGAGCTTCACTTTAGTCATGAAAAGCCGGACCTCTGCCTACTTGACCGGCCCATTCACCTGCGGGGCCGACCGGGCATTTCACACCCACACATCACCACGTGACGGGAAGCGAGTGCACCCCGTAGATCGCCATGTCCGTGCGGAACGGCACCTCCTCCAGCGGTACGGCAAGAGCCAGGTCGGGGAAACGCCTGAACAGGCCCGTGTAAGCGATCTCCAGTTCCATGCGCGCGAGGTTCTGGCCGAGGCACTGGTGCGGCCCGAACCCGAACGCGACGTGCGGCACCTTGGGCCGGGTGATGTCGAGCGTGTCCGGGTCGTTGCAGAGGGCGGGGTCCCGGTTGGCCGCCGCGAGCGAGGTCGTGACGAACTCGTCGGGCGCGAACACCTGGCCGTTCAGCGTCAGCTCCTGCGAGGCCCTGCGGAGCGTGAACATGTCGACGATCGACAGGTAGCGCAGCAGCTCGTCCACCGCGCCCTTCGCCTCCGGCGCGCCATCCCTGATGAGCGCCGCCTGGTCGGGGTTCCTGAGCAGGAGAAGCGCGCCGATGCCGATCATGTTCGAGGTGGTCTCGTGGCCCGCGATCAGCAACAGCATCGCGATCTGGACGATCTCATCGTCCCGGAGGTCCTGGCCGTGGGTGCGGATGAGGTCGCCGATGAGCGCGTCCCCCGGCTCGACACGCTGCCGGGCGACGAACTCGGTCACGAACCCCTCCACTTCCTCCCCGGCCGCCTGCATCTCATCCAGGGTCGCGGTCAGGCTGAGCAGCACCTGACTCGTTTCCTGGAACCTGTCCCGCTCGGAGTACGGCACGCCGAGCAGCTCGCAGATCACCAGCGACGGCACCGGCAGCGCGAACCTGGACACCAGATCGGCGGGGCGGGGCGACTTCTCCAGCTCGTCGAGCTGATCGGCGACGATCTGCTCGATGAGGGGCCGCAGCGCGTTCATTCGGGCGAGCGTGAACTTGCCCGTGAGCATGCGGCGGTAGTGCGTGTGCCGCGGCGGGTCCTGCAAGAGGAACATACCGTCCTGCCCCGGACGATCGCCGAAATCGTTCCTGTTGGCATCGCTGTCGACCTCGGAACTCCACCGCGTGTCAGCCAGAACCTGGCGGACCAGGTCATGCCGGGTGACCAGCCAGAGCGCTTGGCCGGTCTGCGGCACGGTCCGCTGGACGACAGGCTCCTCCACCCGCAGCCGTGCCGTCTCGTCGGGCGGGCTGAACGGGCAACTGCGCTCGGTGGGCAGTGGTTTCATGGCGTCTCTCCTTGCTCTTGGGAAAGATCACGTGGACTGGACCGAACTCTTGGACAGTGCGCGATCGTCGATACCCGCGAACACCGCGGCCATCGCGCAGCACGCGACCAGGGCACGAGCCGGCCGGCGGGCAGCCCGCCGACAAGGTTGCGCTTGCGTCATGGGGACCAGGGTGGGCGGCGCCGCTGACGGGACGCGCACGGCGCGCTGACCCCGCACTGACGGGCCCGGCCCCGCGCGGTGTTCTAGATCTTGAGGAGTACGGCGAACGCCTCCTCCTGGGTCATGGCCGCGCCAGCCGCGTAAGCCCGGTCGAACTCCGCGTCTCCCAGCACGGCCCGGGCCCGCGCGATCGCGCTGTCGGTGTCGGGGTCGCCGACGGTGGCCATCCCCCGCAGCACGGTGGCCGCCCCGAGCAGGGTCGCCGCCTGGCGGGCCTCCCCGGCCTGCAGGGAGGCCGACGCCATGGCCTCGGCGCCGTGCGCCAGCCCCGGCTGGTCGAACGTGCTGGACGCGCGGGCGAACGCCTGCCGGTAGAAGTCGATCGCCTCCTCCAGGCGGTTCTCCGCCGCGGCCACCCGGCCGAGCCCGACGAAGATCCTCGTGTGGATCTCCTCGGCGCCGATCACAGAGTCTGCGGTCTCGGCGCTGGCCCGCTCGTAGAGGCGGCCCGCGTCCGTGAGTTCGCCGCCGACGCGGTAGGTCTCGGCGAGGACGCACAGGGCCAGGGCGTGGGCCTCGGGCGCCTGGATGCGCGCGCAGATGTCCACCGCGTGTCGGAGGTCGGCGCGCGAGCCCGCCACATCGCCCAGGCGCAGCCGTTCCTCGGCCTGCTTGATCAGGAGAAACGCGGTGTCCTCCGGGGAGTCCAGGGGCCTCACCAGCTCCAGGGCCTCGGTGATGGCCGCTATGGCCGAGGCGTGGTCGCCGCGCCAGCCGGACATGCCGGCCAGCTTCAGCATCGCCTGGACCATGCCCCACCGGTCGCCGTGGCGGCGGAACCCGTCGAGGGCGAGTCCGAACTCCGTCTCGGCCTCGGTGGCCTGCCCCTCCCCGATCCGCACATAACCGAGGAGCAGGTGGCCGCAGGAGCGCACCCACGGATCAGAGCTGGTGGTGGCGCGGAGCACGGCGGGGGTGACGGTCTCGTAGTCGCCTTCGGCGATCGCCTGAACGGGCCTGATCATGGCGAGCAGCGGGTGGTGCTCGGTCAGTCCGAGCGAGCCGACGAGGTCGTCGGCGTCGGCGAGCAGCGTCAGCAGCTCGTCGCTGGGCGGGGCGACCATCGCGAGTTTGAGCACGCACATGCCGTACGCGGCCTCCAGGCCGGCGGGCGGCCTGCGGCCGGCCATGAGGGCGAGCACGCGCGGGGTGGTCTCCCTGCCCTGCTGGCGCAGGCCGCGCAGCCACCAATACCAGGCGAGCCCGGCGACCAGCCGCAGCGCGGTCTCCACGTCTCCGCTCTCGATCGCCCAGCGGAGCGCGGCGTGGATGTCCTCGTGCGCCTCGATAAGCCGCTGGATCCACGTCACCTGGTCGAGCCCGCGCAGGTGGGGTTCGGCCTTCTCGACGAGGTCGAGGAAGCACTGGGCGTGGGCGTGGCGGAACTCGGCCTCCTCGCCGGCCTCGACCGGCCGCCCCGCGCAGAAGACGCGGATCGTCTCCAGCATGCGGTAGCGCCCGTCCACCTCGCCGACCAGGGATTTGTCCACCAGTGCCGCGAGGGTGTCGACGATGTCGCCGCCGCACACCCGTTCGGCCTGCTCCAGGGTCGCCCCGCTCGCGAACACCGACAGCCGGCGGGCCAGCGACCGCTCCCGCTCGTCCAGCAGGTCCCAGCTCCACGCCACCACGGCGTGGAGGGTGCGGTGCCGGGGCAGTGCCGTACGGCTCCCGCCGGTCAGCAGCCGGAATCTGTCGTTCAGCTTGTCGGCGACGGTGGCGACCGGCATCGAGCGGGTGCGCGCCGCGGCCAGCTCAATGGCGAGCGGCAGCCCGTCGAGAGTGCGGCAGATGCTCACCACATGGTGGAGGTTGCCCAGATCGAGGGTGAAACCGGGGCGTACGGCGGCGGCACGGTCGGCGAACAGCCTCACCGCGTCGTAGTCCGTCGCCTGGTCGAGCGGAACGCCCTCGGGCGGCATCGCCAGGGGGTGGACGGGGAGCAGCACTTCGCCGGTGATGCCGAGCTGTTCCCGGCTGGTCGCGAGGATTGTGACGGACGGGCAGGCCGCGAGCACCGCGTCGGCGAGGTGAGCTGCCTCGTGGACCACGTGTTCGCAGTTGTCCAGGATGAGCACGGCCGACCGATGGCGGAGCATGTCCAACACCCTGTCCACGGAGTCCCGCCCGAGGGGCAGCGTGGCCCGGTCGTCGCCGATCGCCGCGAGCACGGCCTGTGGTACGTCGACGCCGCTGCTCAGCGGGGCGAACTCCACGAAGCACACCTGGGGTCCGTCCAGGACGGTGGCCACCTCGGTCGCCAGCCGCGTCTTGCCCGCGCCGCCGGGGCCGATCATCGTGACGAGCCGCCGCTCCTTCAGCAGCCACCGGGCGCGTGCGATCTCGTCGTGTCTGCCGATGAAGCTGGTGAGTTGGGCGCGCACGCCGCTCGCGGCGGCCGGAGCGGCGCGCTGGGGGCCCTGGCCCCGTAGCAGCGCCATGTGGACGGCGGCCAGGTCGGGGGACGGCGAGGCGCCGAGTTTCTCGGCGAGCACGGTGCGTGCGTCCTCGTAGGCCGCGAGCGCCTCGGCGACCCGGCCGGTCAGGGCCAGGGCCCGCATGAGCTGCCCCCAGAGGCGCTCGCGCAGGGGGTGCTCGGCGAGGACCGCCCGGATCTCGTCCACGAGCGCGCTCCCCTGCCCGGCCATCCGGCCGGACCCCGCGGCCCCGGTGGGGGCGCCGCCGAGCTCGGCGGCGCGCAGTTCCGCCTCGACGCGGTCCTCCCGGGCCGCGAGCGCCAGCTCCGACAGCCGGCGTGCGTGCGGCTCGGCGAACGGCACCTCCAGCACGTCGGCCAGCGCCGGGCCACGCCACAGCTCCAGTGCCTCGCCCAACGCCGTGGCCGCCCGGCGGGGATCGCCGTCGGCCAGCGCCCGGCGCCCCTCCCCGACCAGGCGCGCGAACCTGTGGACGTCGACGTCGTCGAGCCCCGCCTCCAGTCGGTATCCCGCCGGAGTTCGCTCGATCGCGCAGTCCCCGCCGAGCAGAGCGCGCAGCCGCGACACCTGGGACTGGAGCGCGTTGGCGGCCCTGACCGGCGGGGCTTCGCCGTACAGCCCGTCGATCAGCCGGTCGACGGGGACCACGCGGCCCGCGTCGAGCAGCAGCATGACGAGGAGCCCACGCAGCCGTGTCCCGGCCACCTGTACCGGCCGGCCTTCCGCCCGCCGCACTTCAGTCGAGCCCAGAATGCCGAACCGCATAACTTCAATTGTGGTCATCCGCCTCCAGATCGTGCAGTCGCGTCAGTGTGGTGTCCGGCCGCGGTCGCCGGCGGTCGAGGACGAAGGCCCAGGAGGCCGACACCTCCGGGGAGAGGTTCTCGTCGCGTTCACGCATCAACGCGGGCACGTACCATCCCGCGTTGACCAGCGCCACCCGCGCCGAGGACGGCATACGCGCGTGTACGGTCACCCGGTCGGCGGCCGTGTAGACGCACGGGAACTCCTCGGCCGTGTGCCCTATCTCGCAGCTCGCCCCCGCCAGACGCCCCACGGGGACGCCCGAGCGGCCGAGCGAGCGGAAGAACAGCACGTCCACGCGGGTCGGGTGACGAGGGGTGGCCACCTCCACCACCAGAGGTGCGCCCTTGGGGACCCGGATGGCGGTCCTGCCCGTGATGCCCCGCGGCGCCTCTCGCTCCGCGGTCCGGCCGCCTCGCAGCCACAGGCTGTAGACCTCCTCACCGGCCACCATCGGACGCCGGAAGGTGGTGTGGGAGGCGCGTGCCGCGTGCTCTGTCGCCCAGAAGGCGCGCGGCACGCGCGCGGGAGGGGCGACCACGAGCATTCTGCCGTCGGGAAGCACGGCGGGCGGTCTCCGCGGCCCGGCCCCCGGTCGCGCGGGAGCGAGTGCGCGCGGGGAGGCGGGCGGCGGCGCGACGGCGCCAACCGGCTCCACCACCACCGCCGCCCTATCGCCCCCCGAGGCGGTGACCGCCGCGGGCGGCGCCCCCGCGCACGCCCCGAGCAGCCCGACGGCGAGTACGGCACAGCCCCGTTTATGTGCTTGTGCGCCCGCGGCGAGAAAAGGCCGGCGGTTCAGTTGACGACGCATTCAAGCGACCTCGCCGGGGTCTTCAGACGCGCGACATACGTGCTGCCGCCTTCCGTGCTTTCGTGATAGCTACGGCCCCGCCAGCGCTTTTTCTCGTCCCAGCATCGGCTGGAATGTGCGGTCACGCGGATGTTCGCGGTTTTTTCCACTTTGTTTCCGGAGCCGCGGACCCGCCAGCCGTTCACTTCCTCGCTCTCGACCACCACCGCGACCCTGAGCCGTACGCGGTAGTCGCAGTCCGATCCGGCGGTGACCCGCACACGGGTGGGGCGGGTGACGAGCGTCGGCGACTCGATCCACGCCTGGCAGTCGGCCGGGCTGTCCGTCTTGATCGCCGAGGCGTTGTTTCCTGCGCTGACCTGGGATGACAGTGTTCTCGGCCCGGTGCCCGACTCTCCTTCCGCGCCGATCAGGGTGAGAACGTCGTCCTCCGGGCCGCCCTTGACCCCCGCCTGCGGCGCGGCGCCGGCCGGCGCCGGCTCAGGGCTGTGCGCGACGGCCGGCACCGCGGTTCCCGCAAGGCCCGCGAGCAGCAGCGGCGTGGCCGCGAGCATGGACATCGTCCTCCATGTCATTACTCGCCCAGCGCGTCCTGTCATATCGGTCATTGTTTTCTCCCGGAATTCACGCCGTTTCCATCGAATGCGCTCATGCGAGCGCACGGCTCCGATCCGGATGCATTTCTAATCCCTGCTCGCCACATCGAGAGCGACAAACGCGCGCGGCGACCCATTCGAATATCAGCCTTGGCCCACCGATGAACACCCGTTGGCCGAAGCCTCCGCGGCCCGTGCCCCTGAACACGAAGAAAGGCGGCGGTCCCCAAGGGAACCGCCGCCGTTCACACCCGCTCAGCCGAACTCAGCAGCCCGGCGCGGGCCCGTCAGCCTTCGTCGTCGTCGCCTTCGAAGAAGTCACCGACCTCGTCGATCATCTCGGCCGCCACGAACCCGCCGACCACGCCAGCGGCGCCGGCCGCGGCCACGGCACCCATGCCCACGCCGCCGCCACGCCGGTGGTGGTCGTCGTCGTGGTGACCGTGCGAGCCGTGGCCGTAGCCGTGACCGCCGTATCCCGGAGCGCCGTGGCCCGGAGCGCCGTAACCCGGAGCGCCGTGGCCCGGAGCGCCGTAGCCGGGAGCGCCGTGGCCCGGAGCGCCGTAACCGGGAGCACCGTAGCCGTGGCCGCCGTGGCCGCGCTCGGCGACAGCGTCGAGCCAGCGGCCGATCTCCGTCGCCCAGTCCATGTGCACGGCCTGCTCGTGGCTCACCTGGAAACGCCCGAAGCTGTCGCCGCCGGAGCTGAACATGCCGGCGCGCTTGTCGGCCTCCAGGATGATGTCCAGGCCGGCGGGGTTGGCGACGAAGGTGAGCTCGACCTCGTTGATCCGCCCGGCGTACTGCGGCGGCGGGTAGAACTCGATCTCCTGGAAGAACGGGAGCTGCTGGTTGACCCCGTGCAGGTGGCCGACCTCCAGGTCGGCCTTCCTGAACTGGAACCCGAGCGTGCCGAACGCCTCAAGGACGCGCTCCTGCGAGGGGAGCGGCCGGATGGAGACGGGGTCGAGGTCGCCCTTGTCGACCGCCTTGGCGACGGCCAACTCGGTGCGGACACCCAGGGACATGCCGTTGAGGTGCTGCCCGTAGAACTCGGTGACGGGCGTCTCCCACGGGATGGGGAGCTGGAACGGGACGACCTTGAGCTCGCCGGCGGCAAGTCGGAACGGTCCAGACACCTGAGTGCGGAAGAACTCCGTCGTGCCGGTGTGCTCACCCTCCGAGTGCTCGACCTCGACCCGGGTCACCAGGCCGAGGGCGATGAACTGGATCTCGACCTGGTGGTCGCCCCCCTGGACTCGCACTTCACCGGCGAGGGGCTGTCCCGGCTGGACCGAGGGCACGGCGAGAACGGTGTCGACCGAGGGCCCACCGATGCCCAGGGCTCCCAGCATCCGTTTGAAGATCACGGCGACCTCTCTACTGCATGTGGAAACATGTGATCGTTTAGGCAACGGGCGGGCCGTCCATCCGGTTCCCGCGGTGCCGTACACCTCACCGAACCAGCATGGATCGGCGTGGAAACGCGAGGCGCGATCGTGGGCGAATTCCCCCGCATGGATGAGTGATCGGAGACGAAAGTACGGCACGGCCGCGTCAGCAAGAAACTTGCAACCTGACGACGCTACATTGCCCGGGATGAAAGCGAAGATATCGGGCGCAGCCTCCTACCTGCCCGAACAGACGATCACGAGCCGGGAAACGGAGCTCCAGATCGAGGGGTACGCCCCCATCCCGGGGATCATCGAGCGTTTGACCGGCATACAGCGGCGGCACATCGCGGCCGACGATCAGCAGGCCTCGGATTTAGCCGTCGAGGCCGTGCGCCGGCTCGACGGGTTCCACCCGGCCGGAGTGGACCTATTGATCTTCGCCTCGGCCTCGCAGGACATGGTGGAGCCCGCCACCGCTCACATCGTGGCGGCCAAGCTGGGGCTCTCCTGCCCGGTGTTCGATGTGAAGAACGCCTGCAACAGCGTGCTCAACGGCTTGCAGGTCGCCGAGGCGCTGATCGCCAAGGGGGCGTACCGCACGGTTCTGGTGTGCACGGGCGAGATGCCGTCGCGGGCGGCGCGGCGGCGGATCGCCGACCGGGAGCAGTTCGTGGACGCCTTCGCCGGGTTCACGCTCTCGGACTCGGGTGGCGCGGTCCTGCTGACGGCCGACCCCCAGCGAGGCATCTTCTACAGCGATTTCTCGGCTGATTCCACCGCGTGGGCGATTGGCACGCTCCCGGGCGGCGGGTCCGCGCACCCCCGCGATCCGGAGTTCTCCTATTTCCGGGGCGACGGACGCAGACTGCGGGAGGCTTTCGAGCTGACCGGCCCCGACATCTTCCTCAACGCGCTCAAGAACACCGGGCTGACCTGGGACGACTTCGCGATGGTGGCGGTGCACCAGGTGGCGGTGCCGTACCTCGCGTTCATGGCGGACCTCCTGGGCATCCCTGAAAAGAAGCTGGTGGTGACGCTGCCCGAGCACGGCAACTGCGCCTCGGCCACGCTGCCGCTCCACCTGTCCAAGGGCGACTTCGCGCCGGGTGACCGGGTGGCGCTGCTGGGGCTCGGCGGCGGGATCAGCCTGGGCGTGATGCTGGCGGAGATGTGATGCCGAAGCTCTGGGTGGTGATCCCCGCCTACAACGAGGCACACGGGATCATCGGCACACTCCGCGCGCTCGAAGCGCAGCAGGACCGTGATTTCGCCGTGGTCGTGGTGGACAACGCGAGCACCGACGGCACCGGGCGGGTGGTGCGGGACTTCGCGGCGGCCTCCGGCCTGCCGGTGGAGGTGATCGACGAGAGCCGCAAGGGCACGGGGGCGGCCTCCGACACCGGCATACGGCACGCCATCGCGCGCGGCGCCACCCATATCGCCAGGACCGACGCCGACTGCCTGCCGCGCGCCGACTGGACGCGCAACATCCGCAGGGGTTTCGCCGAGGGGCTGGAGCTGGTCGGCGGCAAGCTGAGGCCGCGTACGGACGAATACCGGCTGAGGTTCTGGGAGCGGCATTTCATCCCGTTTGTCGTGGAGGTCGCCGCGACCTTCGGCAAGCTGCGCCCGAGCAACCGCGACCCCGAGCACCGGGGGCCCTACGTCATGATGCCGGGTTCCACGCTCGCCATCACCGCGTCCCTGTATGAGCGGGTCGGCGGCTTCCCGAGGTCGGCGATCGAGGAGCTGCACGAGGACCGCGCGCTGGTCAACAAGGTGCGCCGGGTGACGGGGGCCTACGCCTCCCGCCGGGACGTCGTCGTCTACGGGTCGGTACGGCGCCTGCGCGCATACGGCCTGATCGGCACATTGGCGTGGTACATCGGACACCACAACCGCCCGGACGTGATCGATATCCGATGAGTCCCCTGATCGATCACGAAACGCGGCTCTACCTGGCCGCGCATCCGGTGATTTATCCCCTTCTACGATTACTCACGAGGTTCGGGCCGGTCATCCGTGTGCCCGGAGTCGGCGTCGTCGTGAACGACGCCGCGACAGCCCGTGCCGTACTCATGGACAAGCGGTTCCGCA
This sequence comes from Sinosporangium album, assembly GCF_900100605.1. GTDB lineage: Bacteria > Actinomycetota > Actinomycetes > Streptosporangiales > Streptosporangiaceae > Sinosporangium > Sinosporangium album. The sequence goes on from NZ_FNCN01000023.1 coordinate 56,163, forward strand.
AGGACGGCCCCGGCTCGCCCGGCGACCTGTGGACGCCGGTGCTCGGCCCCTCGGTGCTGCTCAACATGGAAGGCCCGGCCCACGCGCGGCTGCGCGCCCGCCTGGCCTCCCTGTTCGGCTCGGGCTACGTCGACCGGCTGGTCGCCGAGGTGCTGCGCGAGCCGCTGGCCGACCTCGCGGCCCGGCTCGACCGGGGGGAGAGCCTGGACCTGGCCAACGCCGTACGCGTCATGGCGGGCGCGGTGATCTGCCGCGTGATCGGCCTCGGCGAGGTGTCGCCGACTCGGGCGCGCGAGCTGTTCGAGGCAGGGGAGCGCGTCGTCTCGATGGTGTCGCTGCGGTCGCGGCGGCTCTCACCGCGCCAGGTCGCCATCGCACGCCACGTGCTGAACGGCATCGGCGACATCGCCGAGGCCGCCTACACCGCAGGCGACGAGAACACGGTCACGGGGCGCATGCGCGGACTCGGGCTGACCGCGGCGGAGGCGCGCGGCGCGGCCGGGGCCTTCTTCCTCACCGGCACCGAGACCGTCGCCACCTTCGTGCCCCGCCTGGTCGCCCTCCTCCACGACCACCGGGCCGACCACCGGGTCGACCACCGGGCCGACCACCGGGCCGACAAGCTCGAACGAGCCGACCCGTCCGACCCCGCCGACCTGGGCGGCCTGATCGACGAGGCCATGCGGGTCACCACCCCCACCCCGGTGATGCTGCGCTCGGTGTCGGCGCCCGCCGAGGTGGGAGGAAAGCGGGTAAGGCCCGGCGACCGGATCGTCATCGTCACGCACAACTGCACCCGCGCCTACGGCCCCTTCGACCCCGACCTCCCCCATCCGCCGGAGCTGCGACGCCTCTGGTTCGGCGCCGGCCCCCACTTCTGCATCGGCTATCCGCTGGCCATGGCTGAGATCACCGCCATAGCGCGGGTGGTCGCGGCCCCCTCCATCCGCGTCGTACGGCGGCGCGCGGCCCGGCGAGTGCTCATACCCGCCTACCGTGAATTGTGGATTCGGAAAGACCGTTGAACGATCTCATCACCGGCATCCTCGAGACGGCCGCCTGCCACCCGGACGCCGTCGCCGTCGTGGACGGCGACGGCCGCACGCACACCTTCGGTGAGCTGCGGGCCCGGATCCACTCCCTGCGCGCGGCCTTCATGGAGGGCGACGACGGCGCGGTGCTGTTCGCCGTACGGCCCGGCCCCGACGCCGTGGCCCTGGCCCTCGGCGCGGTGGCCGCCGGGCGCACCCTGGTGCTCGCCGACCCCGGCGTCGCGCCCTCGGTGTTCGCCGACCGGATGGCCCTCACCAAGCCCGCCTGGGTGGTCGCCGAGTCGTTCCTCTACACCTTGAGCGGCCCTCTGAGCGGCCTCGCCCGGCGGCGGGGGCTGCTGCTGCCGCGCCTGGCCGACCCGGCGCCCGGCCATCCGGTACGGCATCTGCGTGCCGGGCCGTGGCTTCCCGGGGTGCCGCGCGGCGCGCTCAGCCTGGCGCGCGGGCTCCGCCGTACCGGCACGGGGGCGATCTCGGGGGCGCTCGACGACCCGGCCCTGGTCGTCTTCACGTCGGGGACGACCGGGCATCCGCGCGGGGTCGTGCACACGAGGAGGTCCCTCGGCGCGGGGATCGAGCTGTTCCTGTCCGCCGTGCCCATGCGGCCGGGGGACGTGGTGCACACCGATCAGCTCATGCTGGGGCTGCCCGCGCTGCTGGCGGGGGCCACCTGGTCGCTGCCGGGGCGCGGCGGCCTGGCCGCCGAGCTGGCCGCGCGCCGCGCCACCCACGCCTTCGGCGTGCCGGTCAGGCTCGACGCGGCGCTCCGCGAGTCGCCTGTGCTGCCGGACACGCTGCGTTACCTGCTGCTCGGCGCGGCCCCGGCCCCGCCCGCCGTGCTGCGGCGGGCCATCGCGTCCGCGCCGCACGCCGAAGTGCTGTCGGTGTACGCCATGACCGAGGCGCTGCCCATCGCGGTCATCTCCGCGCGGGACAAGCTCGCGTCCCCGGGCGCGGTGGGCACGCCGCTGGTGAAGGTGCGGGTGGGCGCCGACGGTGAGCTGATGGTGTCCGGGCCGAATGTGGCGTGGGGTTACCTTGGCGGGAAGCGGCTGCGGGAGGTGGCGACCGGAGACCTCGGCCGCTTCGACGACGAGGGCGGGCTGGTGCTGCTCGGCCGGAAGAAGGACATGATCCTCCGCGACGGCGTGAACATCTACCCGGGCCTCTACGAGCCGGCCGTCGCCGCGCTTCCCGGGGTCGCCGAGGCGGCGATCGTCGGCCTGGCCGATGAGGAGACGGGTGATGAGGAGGTCGTCCTGGCACTTGTGCCCGACGCGGACGAGGACCTCGACGTGGAGCGGGTGCGGGCGGCGCTGCCGTCGTTCGTGGACGCGTGGGCGCTGCCCGATCGAATCGCGGTCGTGGCGGGCCTTCCGCGGTCGGGCCGTACCGACAAGGTGGACCGTGCGGCGCTGCGGGCGGAGGTGGCCGAATGAGGGTGGCGGTGACGGGGGCGTCGGGGTTCGTGGGGGGCGCGGTGTGCCGTGCCGCCGTCGCGGCGGGGTGGTCGGTGCACGCGTTCGGCCGCCGCGTCCCGGCTCCGGCCCATGTGGCCGGCGCGGCGTACCGCTCGTGGGATCTGCTGGGCGCGCGGCCGGGCGCGCTGCCCGAGGTGGACGCGGTGATCCACTGCGCGGGGAGCGTGACCGACTGGGGGCCGCCGCGCCGGATCTGGGCCGCCAACGTCCACGGCACGCGCGCGGCCCTGGCCGCTTTCCCCGAGGCCAGGTTCGTGCATGTGAGTACGGCGAGCGTCTATGACCCGTTCCGCCCGACGGTGATGGCGCGCGAGCGCGAGGCACCGGTCGGGCGCTACGTCAACGCTTACGGCGCCTCGAAGGCGTGCGCCGAGCGGCTGGTCGCGGGGCGTGGTGTCGTGCTGCGTCCGCATGCGGTGTACGGCGAAGGCGACACCACCCTGCTCCCCCGTGTGCTCGGCGCGGTCCGGGGTCGGAGGCTGTTCGCGGTGGGGGACGGACGCCAGTGGATCAGCCTGACGTCGGTCGGCAACCTCGTCGCGGCGTGTCTGCTGGCGGCGGCGGGCCCTGTGGAGCGCGGCGTCTACAACGTGACGGACGCCGAGCCGGTGGTCCTCGACGACGCCCTGCGCGCGGTCCTGCGCGAGCGGCGGGTGCCCGCCGAGCCGTGCTATCTGCCGCTGCGGCTGGTCGAGCCGCTCGCGGCTCTGGCGGAGGCGGTCTTCACGGGGTTCGGGGCGGACAGGCCGCCGCGGTTGACGCGGTATGCGGTCGGGCATCTGGCGGTGGAGCGCACGCTCGACATCTCGGCGGCGCGGCGCGACCTGGGCTTCGCACCGCAACCCACCTGTTTCTCAGGGGCCGCCGACTGGTGACCCCCTTCTTGATCAACCCTTTGCGCGACCCGAGTTGGGTTATTAGGCAATCATCCAGAAAAAGTTACTAACCTGTGACAAGTGCCTAGGACCGGGGGTAGTGACGCGAGGATGAGGGACGACAGCACAGGCCATGGCCTCGCAGCGAGCCTGGCGCTCACACTGGGGTCGGCCCTGCTCTGGGGGTTCGCCCACGTCTGGACGGGACGCACCAAGGTCGGGTTAACGCTGATGGCGCTGTTCCTCACGCTGAACGTCGCCGCACTCACGGTGATCACGCTGTTCCGCACGGAGCTCCTCACGCTCATCGTGCAGCCCCGCTGGCTGATCGTGCTGATGGCCGTCCTGATCGCCCTGGCCCTGGGCTGGATCGCGGTCATCGTCCGCTCCTACCAGCTCGTGCGCCCGCCCGTACACCGCCGGTTCGCCAGGGGCGCCGCCGCCGCGGTGGCCGGGCTGGTGTGTCTGGCGATCACGGTGCCCCTGGCGTACGCGGCCCACCTCGCCCACGTGTCGCGCGACCTTGTGACCACGCTGTTCACCGCGGCCCCCGCCGGCCCGGTCGGCGAGGGCGGCGGCGACGGCGACCCGTGGAAGGGCACCTCGCGCCTCAACCTGCTGCTGATCGGAGCCGACGCCGCCCCCAACCGGTACGGCGTGCGCACCGACAGCATCACCCTGGCCAGCATCGACATCGAAAGCGGCCACACGGTGCTGTTCGGCCTGCCGCGCAACCTGCAGAGCGTGCCCATGCCCGCCGGGCCGGCCCGGCAGTGGTTCCCGTTCGGCTTCACCGGCGACGGGCCGCAGACGCCCGGCCTGCTGAACGAGATCTACCAGTTCGCCGAGGACCACCCCGAGGTGGTGCCCGGCGTGGCCAACGGCAGGCGCGGCACGACGCTGCTCAAGAGCACGGTCGGTGACATGCTCGGCCTCGACGTCGACCACTACGCCATGATCGACATGAAGGGGTTCTCCAAGGTCATCGACGCGATGGGCGGCGTCACGGTGACGGTGAAGGAGCCGATCACGTACGGCCGGTACAACGAGGGCCTGATCCCGGCCGGCACGCGCAAGCTGAGCGGCGCGCAGGCCCTCTGGTACGGCAGGTCCCGCACCTACGGCGATGACTACGTGCGCATGGGCCGCCAGAAGTGCCTGATCAACGCGGTGGTCAAGCAGGCCGAACCGCTGACGGTCCTGCGCAGCTTCGACCGGCTCGCCGGGGCGGCCAAGGGCGCGATCTCCACCGACCTGCCGCAGGAGCTCCTCCCCGGCCTGGTCGACCTCGCCCACCGGGTGAAGGAGACCAAGATCAAAAGCCTCCAGTTCGTGCCCCCGCTGATCAACACCGCGGACCCCGACTACAACCTGATCAAGGACAAGGTCGCGGCGGCGCTGGCCACCCGGTCCGCCCCCAAGTCCCCCGGCGTGAGCCCGAGCCCCCACGAGCCGGTCTCGCTCGACGCCGCCTGCCGCTGACCCCTCCTCCGGGCACCCGTCCCCAGGCGCCCGCCCGCCACCCGGCCCCTTCCTCGCCTCACGGCCCCCTCCCTCGCGCCCCCCTCCCTCGCGGCCCCCTCCCTCGCTACTTCCTCGCTCTCCCGGCCTCCTCCAGCCCTTGCCGGTCGCCTCATCGCCGCTTCCTCCAGCCCCGGCCACGAAGGCGTAACGACGCCATCTCTTCGGTTGACGCCCCCTTCCCGACGGCGTATATACACATATAACCGACTTATTAAGTAGGAATAAGGGAGAAGTTCATGAGAGCTCGCAGGGTACGCGGGATCGCAGCCGCGCTGGCCGCCATCGCGGTGACCGCCCTCGCGGCTGCCTGCGGCGGGGGCGACACCGCAAGCACCACGTCACCAAGTGGCGCCGGAGCGGGCGCCCCCAAGGAGGTCAGGCTCGGCTTCTTCCCCAACATCACGCACTCGACGGCGCTCGTGGGTGTGGAGAAGGGGCTGTTCGCCAAGCACCTCGGCAGCGGCACGGCCCTGAAGACCAGCACCTTCAACGCCGGCCCCGCCGCCATCGAGGCGGTGTTCTCCGGCGCCATCGACGCGACCTACATCGGCCCCAACCCCGCGATCAACGCCTGGGCCCGCTCCAAGGGCCAGGCCATCAAGATCATCGCCGGTTCGGCCTCCGGCGGCGTCTACCTGGTCGTCAAGCCCGAGATCAAGTCCATCGAGGACCTCAAGGGCAAGAAGATCGCGACCCCGCAGCTCGGCAACACCCAGGACGTGGCGCTGCGCTACCTCCTCCAGGAGAAGGGCTTCAAGACCAACACCCAGGGCGGCGGCGACGTCTCGATCATTCCGCAGGAGAACTCCCAGACCCTCCAGACCTTCGCGACCGGCGACATCGACGGCGCGTGGGTGCCCGAGCCGTTCGCCAGCCGCCTGATCAAGGAGAGCGGCGCCAAGGTGCTCGTCGACGAGCGGGACCTCTGGCCGAACAAGCAGTTCGTGATCACGCACCTGATCGTCCGGCAGGAGTTCGCCAAGCAGCACCCCGACACCGTCAAAAAGCTGCTTGAGGCCCACGTGGAGGCCAACGCCCAGATCGCCTCCGACCCGGCGGGCTCCGCGCAGACCGTGAACGCGGCCCTGGAGAAGCTCACCGGCAAGCCGCTCAAGCCCGAGGTCCTCGACCCTGCCTTCAAGAACATCACCTTCACCAACGACCCGATCGCCTCCTCCCTCGTGGGAAGCGCCGACCACGCCGTCAAGGTGGGCCTGCTCGAACCGGTCGACCTGAACGGGATCTACGACCTCAAGGTTCTCAACGAGATCCTCACCGCCAAGGGACAGCAGGGAGTCGCCGACAAATGACAGCTCCGCTCACAGAGCACACCGAAAGCCGGCCCGAGGGCGCCACGCCCGCGGTCCGGCTTGCCGGTGTCTCCAAGATGTACGGCACGGGCAAGGCCGGCATCCTCGCCCTCGACAACGTCGACCTCACCGTCGCGCAGGGCGAGTTCGTCTGCCTGCTCGGCGCCTCCGGCTGCGGCAAAAGCACCATGCTCTCGCTCGTCGCCGGCCTCGACGCGCCGAGTGCCGGCAAGATCGACCTCGACGGGCGCCGGGTCTCCCTCATGTTCCAGGAGCCCGCGCTGTTCCCCTGGCTGACCGTCTCCGCGAACGTCGAAATGGCCCTCCGGGCCAAAAAGCTCGACAAACGCCAGCGACGCGCCAGCGCCCTGGAGTTCCTGGACATGGTCCACCTCGGCGGGTTCGGCGACAAGCGCCCCCACGAGCTGTCGGGCGGCATGCGCCAGCGCGTCGCCCTGGCCCGGTCCCTCGCCCAAGACTCCGACGTGCTCCTCATGGACGAGCCGTTCGGCGCGCTCGACGCCATGACCCGCGACCTGCTCCACGACGAGCTCGAACGCATCTGGCGGGAACGCACCCTGGCCGTGCTCTTCGTCACGCACAACGTGCGCGAAGCCGTACGGCTCGGCGACCGCGTCGTCCTCCTCAGCAGCCGGCCCGGCAAGGTCGTCCAGGACTTCCCCGTCACGCTCGCGCGGCCCCGCCGTACCGACTCCACGGAGGTCGCCCGCATCGCCGCCGAGATCACCGACCACCTGCGCACAGAAGTGGTACGGCATGCACGTTGAACCAACCGCCGGAGAGGTGGCCCGCCATGGCCGTTGAAACGCAGAACAACGCCTCCGACCGGCTGTCGGCGGAAATCGCCGGGCTCGACGCCCTCGAACTGGGCGGCAAGCAGAGAGGGAGCATCGCGGGCCGCTTATGGGGCCGGCTGTGGCCCATGGGCATCGCGGTGCTCCTCGTCCTGGCCGTCTGGGAGATCGTCGTGCTCAGCGGACGCTGGCCGGAGTACGTGCTCGCCGGGCCGACCACGGTCATCCCGGAGCTGGGCGCCCGGCTGGCCGACCCCGAGTTCTACAGCGCCGTCGCCGTCACCATGCGCCGCGCCCTGGTCGGCTTCGCCCTCGCGATGCTGATCGGCCTGATCATCGGCGCGCTCGTCTCCCGCATCCGGCCGCTGCGGGCCGGGGTCGGCTCGCTGATCACGGGTCTGCAGACGATGCCGTCGATCGCGTGGTTCCCGCTGTCCATCCTGCTGTTCGGTCTCACCGAGACCGCGATCCTGTTCGTCGTGATCCTCGGCGCGGCCCCCTCCATCGCCAACGGGCTCATCGCCGGAGTCGACTACACGCCGCCGATCCTGCTCCGCGCCGGCCACATGCTGGGCTTCCGGCGGCTTCAGCTCTACAGGCTCGTCATCCTGCCCGCCTCGCTCCCGTCGTTCCTCGCGGGGCTCAAGCAGGGCTGGGCGTTCGCGTGGCGCTCGCTCATGGCGGGCGAACTCCTGGTCATCATCGCCAATCAGGCGTCCATCGGGGAGCAGCTTCACTATGCCCGTGAACTCGCCGACTCCGCGGGACTGCTGGCCACGATGATCATCATCTTGTTCATCGGGATCGTGGTGGACATGGTCTTCGAGGCGGCCGACACCTCGCTCCGCCGCCGCTGGGGCCTCCACCAGGCCCGCAACTGAAAGGCGGTCATGCGGATCTCCGCGAGAACTCAATACGCGCTCCGGGCGGTCACCGAACTCGCGGTCGCACCGCCCGGGCCGGTGCCCGCAGAGAAGATCGCCTCCGCTCAGAACATCCCCCGGCGTTTCCTGGACAACATCCTGCTCCAGTTGCGCCGGGCCGGACTGATTCACAGCCAGCGGGGGCCCGACGGGGGATACTGGCTGGCCAGGCCGGCCGATCAGATCACATTGGCGGATGTCATCGCCGTCGTCGAAGGCGCCCCGGAGCATGCCGAGCACGGCGGCTATCCGGGTGTGGCCCGCCCTCTGGCCGATGTGTGGAGCGCACTGCGCGAGCATGAGGAGACCCTGCTCACCGAGATCACCCTGGCCCACATCGCGGCGGGGACGGTGAGCGGCGGCCGGCCGGAGACACGGCCGTGATCACGCGACCGACCGGCGCATCGCCGCCCGCCTGACCGCCCGATCCCACTCTCCGTAACACGGCTGCGGCGCGACGCCGCCCTGCGGAGAAGGGGGACATGCCGCTCCCCCGTTCAGGCCGGGGCTTAGGCCGGGGCTCGGGCCGAGTCTCGGGCCGAGCGAGCGGCAGAATGGGAACGTTCCGCAGATATCCTGCTCGGCTTTTCCGCCGCCCTGCCGGTGTGCTCCGCCCTATCAGTGCTCTCCGTCGAGCGCGGCGCATCCGGAAGCACCATCGCGACCTACGGTGACGCCCTTCGGTGACGCCTTGTGGTGACGCCTTGTGGTGACGCCCTGTGGTGACGCCCTGTGGTGACGCCCTGTGGTGACGCCCTCCCGGCAGGGCCGCCTGGTAGGCGGTGTCCTCGTGGTCACCGGAACCAGCTCCGTTCGGCGTCGTCACCGCCTCGTTCACGTCGTGGCTCGTCTCCCGCTTCCGCGATCCGTCCCCCTCGCGCCAGGGCCGAATCTGCCCCTTGACAGGGGATCTGACACCAGTTTCTTGAACATTTCAAATGAAATGCTGGCATTCATTGCACTTTTATATATTTAAGCCAAGCGCAGCCATTAAAACGGACGATAGTATTCCGGGGATGAGGAAAGATGCGCGATGCCACGTGGAGGATAGCAGGGCCTTACAGCCTATTCACCTCCCATCGTCGGGTTGTGTCCGCGTCACTGCCCTCGGCAGTTCAGGCGCAGCCCGCGGCAGCGCCTGAGCGGTTGAGGGGTCCCACTGTCCGGCTCAACCACGTTAGGTTGCGATGTCGACTTCTAGGTTTAGGTATCCCACGCTCCAATGCGTCGCGGAGTCCGTGATTCATGGGGATCTCATGAAGATTGCCCATGTCGCTGGTGATATGCCGATATCCAGGCGCCGAACATCTCCCGTTAAAACGCTGCAAATCATCGAGGGTGATATCCCTCGGCAGCCGCCGGGTTTCCAACCCCGCGAGGCCCTGCTCCACCTGCTCCACAACCAGGTGGCGGGCCGGGGATCGGCGGTCGTCAGCGCGCTGACGGGCACACCTGGTGTGGGCAAGACCGTCTTGGCCGCCTCTTACGCCTGGGCCTGCCACGCCGCGGGCTGGCAGGCGGTGGTGTGGGTGCCCGCGGAGACCGAGGGGCAGATCATCGCGGGACTTGCGAGCCTCGCCGGCCGCCTGGGCCTGCGCGGAGCCGACGACGGGTCCACGGCCGCGGCGCAGAAGGCCAAGAAGTGGCTGGCGGACTCCTCACGGCCGTCGCTGCTCGTCTTCGACAATGCGGTCGACGTCGAGCACATCCACCGCTGGTGCCCGCCGACCGGACCGGCCCACGTGGTCATCACCTCACGGAACCGGGCGTTCCAACGCCTCTATCCGCCGGTCGACGTCGAGGTGTTCACCCCGGCCGAGGCCGTGGCGTTCCTCCAGGCCCGCACCGGATCCACCGATGAGGTGGGGGCGTCGCTCATCGCCGAAGAACTCGGCTACCTGCCCCTCGCCCTCGCGCAGGCCGCGGCGGTGGTGGCCGGGCGCGGCATCGGCTACGAGGAATACCTCGACCTGCTGAGCGCCGTGCCCCTCGCCGACCACCCTCCCCCCGGCGACGGCCACCCCACCGGTACGGCACAGGCCATCCTCCTGTCCGCCGAGGCCGTGGCCCACATCGGGCCGGACGCCCACGACCTGCTGAACGTGCTCGCGGTGCTCTCGCCCGCCGGGGTGAGGCGCAGGCTGCTGTACGGCGGCGCCGTACCGGACCCGACGCGCCGCACCCGGATCGACGACCTGCTGTCGGCGCTGGCCGACGCCTCCCTGATCACGTGCAGCGAGGACGACGCGACCATCCTGATGCACCGGCTCGTACAACGTGTCCTGCGCGACCGCGCCGAGCGGCTCGGCGAATCGGAATCGGCGATCATGGGGGCACTCGCCCACCTGAAGAGGTTCAACGCGATCATCCCGCAAGGTGCGGAGACGTGGTCGGCTCGGGCGGATGTGGAGGAGCTGGTCGACCAGTGCATGGCGTTATCCGCGAACGTGCCCCCGCACCACCCTCGCTACCTCGACGTGCTGGACTTACAACACTGGTGCGGGCAGTACCTGGTCAACCTCGCCGACCTCTCCCGGGCGCTTCCGCTGCTCGCCGAGACGCTCGCCCAGCGCGTACGGCTGCTCGGCCCCGACCACCCGGACTCGCTGATGAGCCGGAGCATCCTGGCCTCGGCGCACGCCAAGGCCGGGCGTCCGGACCAGGCGATCCCCCTGCACGAGAGCACGCTCGCGGGGCGGCGACGCGTCCTCGGCGACAACCACATCGACACACTGCGCACCCAGAACAACCTGGCCAACGCCTACCGGGCGGCGGGAGACGTGAACAAGGCCATCGCGCTCTACGAGAGCGTCCTTGCGGACTTCGAGCGGCTGTGCGGCTCCGACCACCGCGACACCATGTCGGGACGCAACAACCTGGCCACGGCCTACCGCGACGCCGGACGCGCGAAGGACGCCGTTCCCCTGCTCGAACGCACGGTGGCCGACAGCGAGCGCGTGCTGGGCGAGGGCCACCCGGAGACCTTGAGCCGGCTCAACAACCTCGCGATGGCCTACGAGGCGGCCGGTCGCGTGGACGAGGCGGTCACGGTGCTGGAGAAAGCGCTGTCCGACTGCCAGCGGCTGCTCGCCGAAGACCATCCGTACACCCTGACCTGCATGTCGAACCTGGCCGCGATGTACCAGCTGATCGGGCGTATGAACGAGGCGATCGCGATGTACAAGTCATCGCTGTCCAAGCGCGAACGTGTGCTTGGTCCCGACCACCCCGACACGTTCACCAGTCGCCACAACCTCGCCACGGCGTATCAGACCGTCGGCCGGCTCAACCGCGCGGCGACGCTCTACGAGCGCACCCTCTCCGACTGCGAGCGGGTGCTCAGCCCGGGGCACCCGCAGACGCTCAACGTGCGCGCCACGCTCGCGGCGCTCCGTCGCGACATGCAGGTGTACTACAGCGCCTCGTGGTGGCGGCGGCTGATCAAGATCTGGACGCCCCCCTAACGGGATGGCCACCTGACCCGAGGTTCGGGGGCATGACCCGGGTCAGGTGGCCACGTTTTCAGCCGACGGCCGCCAGGTGGCGCAGCCGGGAGTGGACGCGCCACACCTTCGTGTCGAGGGTGATGTCGAGCCGCAGGTCGCCTCGCTGCCGACGGAGGCCGGGCACGCGGATGCGGTCGTCTACGGCGAAGCGCCCGCGCCGCGGATAGCCGAAACCCAGCTCTCCCGGCAGGACTCTCAGGTCATCGCGATTGCCGCACCTCGGACACGTCCAGGCGACCAGGTCCATGCCGCGGTTGTAGTCGTGGCAGGCACGGAAATATTCATCAGGCCGAAATCTTGTTTCACAGGCCAGACAGGGGATCAACACGGTGGATCCGCTCCTCAGGGGGGACGGGGCGGCACACCTGAGATTGTGTGCCACTCACTTGAGTGCCGCTTGCAGAATGCTTACCCCGACATGTAACAGGCTCACTACTATCTGCTTACCGGTACGGCGCTGGAACGTGACAATAAGAGGTCGGACTTATCCGGGTCCGTAGTGACACTACGGGGTTGTCACGTCACTCAAGGAAAGTCCATTCACTCACTATCCGACAATGCACGCAGAGAATCATTAAGAATGACAAAAATCCTGGCCTGCGGGGACAGCCACCCAGGCAGGCCGCACGGCGCGGGCGCCCCGTCGAGGATGCCAGGATGGGCCCGGTGAACTCCCTGCTCGTACGGCTGCGCGAGAGCTTCCTGCGCGCCGGCTACACCCTCGACGGCGTCCGCGACCGCCTCGGCGCCGTCGCGGGCGGCGCCCTCGCCCGCGAGGAACTCGTCCCCGCGCTGCGCGCCACCCGCGACGGCGATCCGCTCGCGACGCTGATCCGCCTGTGGTGGCTGGGCACGGCCGTGCCCGAATCCGCCGTCCGCGACGTGCTGCCCCTGCCCGACCTGCTCGCGGCCGGCCTGCTCGCGGCCGACGGAGCCGACGTGCGGGCCACGGTCCACCTGCAACCCTGGGAGACCGGCTACGTGGTGTCGGACCGCAAAGTACGGCCCGGCGACCCCGGCCTGCGCGACGACCACGTGGTGGGCGCGGGCGGCGCCTCCGCCAACCTCGCCCAACTGATCCCGGCCCGGCGGGCCGACCGGGCCCTCGACCTCGGCACCGGCTGCGGCGTCCAAGTGCTCCACCTGGCCGGGCGCAGCACCCACGTGGTGGCCACCGACGTCAACCCGCGCGCCTTGGAGCTCGCCCGGCTGAGCTTCGGGCTGTCGGAGGTGACCAACGCCGAGACCCGGCTCGGCTCCGGGTTCGACCCCGTCGACGGCGAACTGTTCGACCTCGTGGTCTCCAACCCGCCCTTCGTGATCGCGCCCACCGGGCGGTTCACCTACCGCGAATCCGGGGAACGGGCCGACGACTTCTGCCGCACCCTCGTCCGGGACGCGCCGCGCCATCTGGCTCCGGACGGCCACTGCGCGATCCTGGCCAACTGGCTCCACGTCGCCGGGGAGGACTGGCACGACCGGGTGGGCGGCTGGATGGCGGAGACCGGCTGCGACGGCTGGGCCGTACAGCGGGATGTGCAGGACCCCGCGGAATACGTCGAACTGTGGCTGCGCGACTCGGCGGAACAGGGCACACCCGCCTACCGCGAGCGCTACGACCGCTGGCTCGGGTGGTTCGAGGAACTCGGCGTGGAGGCCATCGGGTTCGGGTGGATCGTCCTCCAGAACACCGGCACCCTCGACCCGGTCGTCCGGGTGGAAGAGCTGGCGCAGCGGGTCGAACTGCCGGTCGGCGGCTATGTGCAGGAGGTGCTCGACGCCGTCACGACGGCCCACCGGCTCAGCGACGACGAGCTTCTCGCCGCGTGCCTGCGCGTGGCGGAGGGCGTCGTTGAGGAGCGCATCGGCGTGCCCGGCGCCGACGACCCGACGCACATCGTGCTCCGGCAGACGCGCGGGCTGTGCCGTACGCGCCGGGTCGGCACCGTTGCAGCCGCGCTCGCCGGGGTGTGCGACGGCTCTCTCCCGCTCGCCCCGCTTCTGTCGGCCATCGCCGAGCTCACCGACGGCGAGCCGGCGTCTCCGTCCTCGATCCGGCCGTTGATCGCCGAGGGATTCTTCCTTTAATCAGGCATCAATCCAATGTTGAACGATCCCCGGGAAGCTCTGGGTGTGGCGGCGAGCCCGGGGGGTTCGGGGTCTCGCCCCGCAGTCCGGCCGGTCGTCGTTGTGAGGCGGCTAGCCGCCGCACGGCGCATCCGTTAACACGGGCCCCCTAGCGCCACGCGGTGGTCAGGCGGCCGGCCGGACACCGTTCGCGAGGCCGCTCCTTCACGTGGATCAGGCGAGGTCGCCCCCACGTCGCTCCCGCGGACGGCATCTCCACTGCCAGGTGATCACCGACAGAACGGGGAAGTGGCGTTGATCAACCACGTTTGGATGACGCGTTTGGACGATGACCTGTTCGCCGGATTGGAAATCCCCGGGTCATACCGGGTCTCGACCGCCTACGCCCAGATTGAGCAGCACGCTGAGGTCTTCGGCCTCGGGGGCCCCGATGCGGGCGAATATGTCATGCGCGCGCCGGAGGCAGTCCCGGCTTCTCGACCTGCTGCCCAGCCCGGCCAGGGCCCGGCCGAGCACGCCTAACGCCTGCGCCTCGCCGTACGGGTGGCCGATCTCGCGGCTCACGGTGAGCGCCTCCTCGGCGTGGCGTACGGCGTCGCCGTAGCGTTCGGCGGCCAGGAAGGTCTCGGCGAGGCGGAAGCAGACCCGCTGCTCCCAGACCCGCTGGTTTCCGGCGCGGAAGAAGGCGAGGCACTCGGCGTGGTGGTGGACGGCCTCGTTGAGGCGTCCGACGCGGGACAGCACGATGCCGAGGTGGTAGCGGGCCCGAGCGGTACCCGCGCCGCTGCCCAACTCGGTGAAGATCGCAAGGCCGCGTTCGGCCGCGGCGATGGCCTCCTCGGCGCGGCCGAGGCCGAGGTGGTCGCGCACCGAGTAGCTGAGCACGAGCGCCTCGCCCGCGGGCGCGCCCTGCTCGCGGTAGGCCGCGGCGGCCCGGTCGAACAGGCCGAGCGCCTCGTTGTGCCGCCGCTGCCGCCCGGCGACCACCGCCATCGCACTGAGCACCTCGCCGAGGACGATGCCGTCGCCGCCGCCATCGCCGTCGCCGCCATCACCGTCATCGCCGCCGCCGCCTCGGCCGCCTGTGGTCAAGGACAGCTCGTAGGCGGCCTGGAACTGCTCATCGGCCTCGTCGAGGCGATTCGCCCCGAACAGCACCCGACCGAGCACATAGCGGGTCCGCAGCTCGCTCGCCGGTGCGCCGATGCGTAACGCGGCGGCGAGCACCTGCCGGGCGTGCTTGTCGAACTCATGCATATGTGTGCCGGACTCCAGCAGCGGCTCCATAGCGAGCAGCAGGTCGGCCGTGGGGAGCAGCCCTTCCGACATCGTCGCCGCGGCGGCGCTGTAGGCGATCGCGGCGAACAGCGAATCCGACTCGGCGGTGAGCCAGGCGACCGATTCGTCGGCGGAGGTGAAGGCGCGGCCGGTGCCCGTGGCGACGAGCCGACTGGCGATCATGCTGCCTTCGTAGGCGAGGCGGTGAGCCGAGCGCGCCGAGGCGAGGTAGTAGCCGAGCAGCCCCTCCATCGCCTGGCGTACGGCCTCGGGCGTCTCGGTGTCCTCGGCCTTGCGGCGGGCGAACAGCTTCAGCAGGTCGTGAAACCGGTAGCGCCCCGGCGCCGGCGCTTCGAGGAGGCTCGTGTCGACCAGCGACTCCAGCACGTCCTCGGCGTCGAGTTCGCTGAGCGACAGGGCCGCCGCCGCGGCGGCCACCGAGATGTCGGGGCCGTCCGGCAGGGAGAGCAGCCTGAACGCGCGCGCCTGCACGGCGTCGAGCTGGCCGTACCCGAGGGCGAACGTGGCGTCGACCGCGAGGTTGCCGACCCTGAACTCGTCCAGCCGTCGCCGCTCGTCGGCGAGCCGGCCGAGCAGCGACGCCACCGTCCACGAGGGCCGGGCGGCCAGCCTGGCCGCCAGGATGCGTACGGCGAGCGGCAGAAAACCGCACGCCGCGACGGCGTCCATCGCGGCGGCCTGCTCGGCGGCGACGCGTTCGGGGCCGGCCACGGCCGAGAAGAGCGCCAGCGCCTCCTCCGACTCCATCACGTCCAGGTCGACAAGCCGCGCGGAGGTCAGGTCGGCGAGTTTGCCGCGGCTCGTGACGATCGCCGCGCACCCGGGTGTGCCGGGGAGCAGCATGCCGACCTGCGCGGCATCCTGGGCGTTGTCCAGGAGCAGCAGCATGCGCCGGTCGGCGAGCAGCGAACGGAACAGCGCCGACCGTTCGGCCGGGCCGTCGGGCACCAGGTCGGCGGGCATGCCGAGCGCGCGCAGGAACCCCCCGAGCACCGACTCGGGGGCGGCGGGCTCGGGGGTGTAGCCCCGCAGGTCCGCGTATAACTGGCCGTCGGGGAACAGGCTGTGCACCATGTGCGCCACGTGGACGGCGAGCGTGGTCTTCCCCACCCCGCCGATCCCGGAGATGGCCGCGATCGGCACCCCTTCGGCGCCGCCCGACGACAGCATCGCGCGCAGGCGGTTGATCAGTGTCTGCCGGCCGGTGAAGTCATTGACCGCCGCCGGCAACTGGGCGGGCTTGGGCATGTCCGGCATGCCCAAGCCGTCGGTCTCGCCGCGCGGCGGCTGCGCCCCCTGCCCGGCCGCGGGCGGGGCGGTCGAGGCGTGCGGGGTGGGCGGCTCGGGGGGCTCCTGCCGTACGGGCTCCCGGGGGGTGAGCGTGGGGTCGGCGGACAGGATGCGCTGGTGGAGTGAGGTGAGTTCGGGGCCGGGCTCGATGCCGAGCTCCTCGATGAGCGCCTGGCGGGTGTCGGTGAAGACGGCGAGGGCCTCGGCCTGCCGGCCGCAGCGGTACAGCGCCCGCATGAGCTGGGCGCGCAGCCGTTCGCGCAGCGGATGCTCGGCGGTGAGCATCAGGAGTTCAGAGACGACCTCGGTGTGGCGGCCGAGTTCGAGGTCGATGTCCATCAGCGTTTCGACGACGCTGATGCGCCGTTCGACCAGCCGGTCGCGCTGGTGGTCGGCGTAGGGGCCGACGGCTCCGGCCAGCGGCTCACCGCCGCAGAGGTCCAGCGCCCGGCGCAGGCTGGCCGCCGCGCTGACGAGGTCGCCGCCGCGCCGGGCGAGTTCGGCGGTGCCGACCGAGCGTTCGAAACGGGCGAGGTCGAGGGAACCCTCCGCGACGCGGAGCGCGTATCCCCTTCCCACTGACGTGAGCAGCTCGGGCCGGGAGCGGGGGGATCTGTCGGGTTCGAGTACGGCACGGAGCCGGGAAACGTAGGTCCGCAGCGCCCCGAGCGCACGCGGGGGCGCCTCCTCCCCCCACACCGCGTCGATCATCTCCGACGGGGTGACCGCACGCCCTTCCCTCAGCAACAGCATGGCGAGGATCGAACGCTGCAACGGGGTGCCGAGGTCGAGTTCGGTGCCGTCGCGCCATGCCTGGACGGGGCCTAGGACGGCGAAGCGCAAACCCTCCTCGCTGCCCTGACCAGCCATGCCAACGTTCTCCAGCGCTAAGGGAAATTTTATGGACAAATGATAGATCGAACCACCGTTCCTCCACAGGCAGCGCCCCCCGCGCTGCCCGCCGTATCCTCCGACAACCGGACGGCGTCCACATCCGGACACCCCCGGTCACATCCCCGCCGGGCGTCTTCGCCTCACACGACGGACCGTTGATTGAGCATTGATCGGGCGTTAAACGGACAACGGGATGCTTGCCATAACCAATGGGTATGGCCCCAGGACAGCGGGGGCGGTCGTACCCGGCGTACGGCACAGCACGACAAGCACGCCCTTAGTGAATCACGAGCAGACGCAGGCGCGGCAGTCACACCACAGGGACCTGACGTCACGACGAACAGCCCGGCCGGATCATCCAGCCGGGCTGTCGCGTCGCCCGCGAGCACCTCGTAGGCCACCCGGCGCCGAGAGCGAAGCTCCCCCTCAGAACAACGCCTTGACGCCGGGTGGGCCCCCGATCAGCCGGTGACGGGATCAGGCACCAGCGAGCGGCGCCTACGCAGGTTTGTCACCGATCTTGGTGCGGCCAAGTCCGACAGTGCCTCTGTCAGGTGGTCGAGTGCGCCTGCGATCCATGGGAGTGAAAGCGGATCCGCGGCGGCGAGCGCGGTCAGGCGGCGCTCGCTGGTGTCCCCGTAGAGCAGACTGGTGGCCACCCGCACGCGGATCGCGGCCGGGTCATCGCCGAAGACCTCTCCGGGCAGCACCCCGACCCCGTATTGATCAAGTAGCAGGGCCGCGAGTTCCGCACCCGTGCGTATCCCCAGCCTGCTGCGCAGATGTCCAAGGTCCGGATAGAGATAGAAGCCCCCCTGGGGCGGCGACACCGCGGCCCCCGCTCGGATGAACCTCGCGTGAACCGCGCGGGCGACCGCCCCGTGCAGTTTGCGGCTCGCCACCACCCGGTCCCTGAGCTCCTCGGGTTCGGTGAACGCGTAGGCGGCGGCCTGCTGCACCGGCACCGCCGGGCACGACCAGATCTCACTGGCGATGGCGAGCAGCAGCGCGCGCAGTTCGTGCGCCTCGTCCGGCAGCCGCGCCACGCCGATGCGCCAGCCGCCGAGCGCGAGGTTCTTGCTCAGGCCCGTGGTGATCACGGTGCGTTCCGGCGCGAGGTCGGCGGGGCTGAGGTAACCCGCGAGGTTGTCGTGGACGAGGTCGCGGTAGATCTCGTCGGAGATGATCACCAGGTCGAGGTCGCGGGCCGTCTGGACCAGTCGCTTGACGGTGCCGGGCCGTACGAGCGTGCCGCTGGGGTTGTCGGGCAGGGTGATCAGCATCGAGCCGACAGTGCGTCCCTCGGCCCGCGCCGTCAGCACCGCCTCGGCCACAAGATCGGGGTCCGGCGCCCCACCCTCGCCGGGAGGCGCTGGAAGCATGATCGGACGTACGCCCACCAGCTCGGCCTGGGCCGCGTAGCTGACCCAGCTCGGCTTGGGCAGCACCACGTCGCCGCCGATCGCGAGAAGGAGCCCGTAGAGCAGGGACTTGCTTCCGGGGCCGCACACCACGAGGTCGGGGTCGGTGCGCAGTCCGCGCCGCTCCCAGTAACCCGCCGCGGCCTCCCGCAGCACGGGGACCCCGGCGACCTGCCCGTAGCCGTTGTGCCCGGACGCGGCCGAGAGCCGTTCGCTGAGCGCGGGGTGGACGGGCAGACCGGCCTCTCCGAACGCGAGGTGGAGCACCCGTTCCCCGGCATGTCGTCTTCGTTGGAGTTCCTCATTCGCCGCGAGAGTCGCGGAGAGGGGCACGTTCATCGGTCAACCCTCCGATTTTGCCAAGGAGCGCCTATGTCTCCAATAAGCCTTCTCGTTTGTGATGTGAGTTCACTGGTCAACCGTTGCGGCGCTGAGCTCCGCGAACCAGCACTTTCACGGAAAATGCCCACTGCTGGATATGACTCATCCTCACGAGCAAAGACCCATGGCTCACACGTCACGACCGCTGCGAAGAAACAGCCGCTTGGACCTCGCTGCGCAGTGCATTGTTTGCGTCGGACAGGTTCAAGGGTGTAGGTGTTCGTGCATCACCGCAAGCGGAAGTTTTCGGGGGTAGGTTAAGGAGGACCGATGCTTGATTTACGAAGACTTGTCCTGCTCTGCGAGTTTGCAAGACGGGGCAGTATCGCGGCGACGGCCACTTATCTCGGGTATAGTGCCTCGGCCGTTTCCCAGCAGCTCGCCGAGCTTGAACGTGAGGCCGGCACAGCTCTTCTGGACCGCACCGCGCGGAGCGCGGAACTCACCGACGCGGGCCGACGACTTGTCGGCCACGCCGAACAAATCCTGTCATTGGTCGAAGAGGCGAAGTCCGACCTATCTTCGCATGGCAACATCCCCAGCGGGCGCGTTGTCGTCACCGCGTTTCCCACCGGCGCCATCGCCTTCGCACCGATCCTGGCCCGGGCGCTGCGCAGATACGAACAGCTCACCTTGCGGATGCGCCAAGGTCACGCCCAGAACGCCATACGGGACGTGCAGTCAGGCGACGCCGACATCGCCCTCATCGACATCTGGGACAACGACGCCGTGGAGCGGAATTCCAGCACGCTGCGGTTCTTCCCCCTGCTCCACGACCCGCTGGTGCTCGTGCTCCCCAGCGACCACGCCCTGGCCGAAAGCACGAACATCATCGACGTCGCCACCCTGCGCAACGAGAACTGGATGGCCGCGCCCGCGGGTGAACCCTCCCGCATCCACTTCGACCGGCTCATCGGCGCGGTCGACGGGGAGCCCCCCGACATCCTGTGGGAGTTCGAAGGGCTCGGCGCCCTGCTCGTGCTCGTCTCCGAAGGACTCGGCATCGCCGTCGTCCCCGGCCTGACCCTCGCCGCCGGCGTGGGCGGCATCGCCGTACGGCACCTGCCGACCAGCCACACCGGCCGCGTCGTCCTGGCCGTCGTCCGGCGCGCCAGCATCAAAAGGCCGGCGGTCTCGGTCACCCTCAAAGCCCTGCACGGCGCCGCCCGAGAGCTCGCCGGGGAGATCGAGTCGGTGAGTCTCGCCTACCGCTACTAAGGTCATGGCCTGTGGCACCCACCTACGCCATCGAGCATCTGCTGCGCGCCGCCGGATCCGCGGTGATCGCCGGAGTCGACGAGGTCGGCCGAGGCGCCTGGGCCGGTCCCGTCACCGTGTGCGCGGTCGTGACCGACCTGTCCGAGCCGCCGGACGGGCTCACCGACTCCAAGCTGCTGTCACCCGCCCGCCGCGTCGCGCTCGCCGGCGAGGTCGCCGCCTGGGCGACCGCCCATGCCTGCGGCGACGCCGACACCGCCGAGATCGACGAGCTCGGCATGACCGAGGCTCTCCGCCGCGCCGCCCGGCGCGCCCTCGACGCCCTGCCGGTGCGCCCCGACGTGGTCATCCTCGACGGCAAACACGACTACCTCGGCTCGCCGTGGCCCGTGCGCACCGAGGTCAAGGGCGACCTCACCTGCGTGTCCGTGGCCGCCGCCTCCGTCATCGCCAAGGTGCGGCGCGATGCCCACATGGCCGCGCTCGGGCACGAGGAATACGGCTTCGCCGACAACGCCGGCTATCCCTCCCCGGCGCATCAGGCCGCCCTCGCCGAACACGGGCCAACAGCGCACCACCGGTTGTCGTGGTCTTATCTGGACGACCTTCCGCGGTGGCGGCACCTGAAAAAACACCGCAACAGCCTGGCCGGTGAAGGACAGCTATCGCTCTTCGGCTAGTCGGCGGAAAGGATATGCACCGGGGTCTCGCAGGCGACGGGCTGCGCGCATAAGCGCTTTTCCCACGGGGCAACCTGAATTCGGAAGAACGGCAGCACTGCCATGGGGATAGGTGAACGCAGACAAACCACCTGGGCCCCCGGTGCCTCCCCGACGCGCGTCACCCTCCGGGAAAAGGCCGTGCTGCCCGAGAAGCCCTTTCTCAGGCAGCGCGGCTCAGGGGTTCAGCAGTCCACGAGCGCCGGGCTCTGGTTCAGGATTTGAGCGCGCGGCGAGGTGAACTCCTGGAGTTCGCCGGTCGCCGCGGGAGCGAAGACGGCGACCCGATGGCAGTTCTGGAACGCCAAGTGCACCCCGAAATGCCGCTCCAGGGCCGAACGCATGGCGTCGCTGGCCAGGCAGCGGAGCAGCTCCCCCCGCGCCTGTTCGTCCGGCGGCGGCACCTGGTTGTCGGCGAAGGACGCGCCGGTCCGCTCACGCTCGGCGACCAGGCCGCTGATGGTGGCCCACGCGTACGGGAGCGAATCACGCACGCAGGCCACGAACGCCTCGTGGTCCACCTCGCCGGCCTTCGCTTGGTCCAGCAGGGTGTTCGGAACGGTCAGCGACATGCTTTCTCCTACTTCTCTGGCTTGTCTGGCTTATCTGGCGTGTCTGGCTTCCGGTAGTTGACGACACGGGTCCCGTACGGCTCGCGCCGCCACGGGACCCGGCGGCGAGCGTCATGTCACCCGGTGACGGCCAACGGGGTCGGGCCGTACACGAACTCCGGGTCGATCTGCGCCTTGAGGTCGGCCCCCGTCGCACGGTTGGCCCACGCCTCGGCGTTGCGCAGGTGGAACTCCACGGTCTGCCGCCCGAACTTCTCCCAGTCCTTGGGCTGCGCGTCCACCCGGTCGAGCAGCCGGGCGAGTCCGTCGCGGTTGGCCGGCTCCAGGTCGGCGAGCGTGAACGGGCGGCCCTGCTCCATGGCGCGCACGGCGGCCGAGTGCTCGAAGCAGACGAACAGGTCGTCGCCCACGTGGTCGCGGAGGAAGTCCACGTCGCCGGGCCCGTGCACCTTGTTGCCGACGACGGCGATGGACACGCCGAAGTCGGCGGCGTAGTCGCGATACTGCCGGTAGACACCGACGCCCTGCCGGGTCGGCTCGGCGACGAGCACGGTGAGGTCGAACCGGGTGAACAGCCCGGAGGCGAACGAGTCGGCGCCCGCCGTCATGTCGATCACCGCGTATTCGCCCGCGCCGTCGACCAGGTGGTTGAGGTAGAGCTCGACGGCCCCCACCTTGGAGTGGTAGCACGACACGCCGAGGTCGGACTCGGTGAAGGGCCCGGTGACCATGAGCCGCACGCCCTCGGCGGTGGTGACGGCGAACCCCTCGTGGATCGGGTCGTCCCCGTCGAGCCGGAGCAGGCGGGATCCGCGCCCCGGAGGCGTGGTCTTGACCATGGACGCGGTGTCGGCGACGCGCGGATTGTCGCCGCGCAGGTAGTCCTTGATCTCAGGCAGGTGTCCGCCGAGTGTCCTGGGCAGCTCGTGCTCACCGAGCCCGAGGACCATGGCCAGGTGCTGGTTGATGTCCGCGTCGATCGCTACGACCGGGCCGCCGTGGGCCGCCGTGTATCTCGCGAAGAGCGCGGACAGGGTCGTCTTGCCGCTGCCGCCCTTGCCAACGAACGCAACCCTCACGACACATCGATCCAATCTGGTTATGAAAATCATTCCTACGGCTGAGAGTGATAATCATGCCACGCATAGACCGGCGGCAGAGCAGGTTTGGCGGATCCCTCGCACGAGGCGGTAGTGAATTAGGCACTTCGCGCGAGGTGCCATGGGAGTGCCATGGGGTACGAACACCGACAAGCAGCACAAAGCCCCACCGGGGAGGCCGACGCCCGACCCGACAAACAGCTCTAAAGGGGTGTGTGGCTCAAAGCGTGCACTGCCGTGCGTTCACGGCGTGTCCCCCGCGCGATTGGCGAAGCGGGGGCAAACTACTCAAGGCCATCAGTACGGCCGGAGGCCGGCTCGTCGGCCGGCCCCCTGAGATCAACGGCGAGGCGCGCTCAGACGTCGGGGGCGCCAGGGCAACGCAGGCTGAACCACGCCGCGTCGCTCAGCGCCTCGATCTCTTCGGGAGTCGGCTGGTGGGCTCCCGCGAACCACATGCGACACATTTCCTTCGCCGGCCCGAGCCAGATCGAGTACCACATGGCGGAGGGGAGGGAGGGAAGGAGTCCTGCCTCCAGGTGCGGTTCCCACCACACGGACACCTGCCGGGAGAAAGTGCGGCGCTGCTCGGACACCTCACCGCCACCGGGCTCCTGCTTGCGGGGCGGACGTTCGCTGATCAGAAGGCGGGCCCGCTCAGGATGCTCTCCGCACCAGGACATGTGCCTGACCACGACGGCCCTGATGCCGTCGCGGGCGTGGGTGTGCTTCTCCAGCTCGGTGATGAAAGCCTGCTGGTACATCGCCTGCGTCTCCGCGTAAAGCACGCCGTAGACGTGCTCCTTGCTGGCGAAGTGGTGATAGAAGCTGCCGACGCTGACACCACTCTCCTCGCGGAGGCTCGCCAAGGTGGTGGCCGAAACCCCGTCCTGGCTGAACCTGCGGAGAGCACCCTCAATGATCCGGGTTCGTCCGTCGCGTCCGTTCTTGACACTCTTCACGTACTCAATGGTGAGCTAACAGAACGTTGTTCCGCAAATACGCCGCGATTTTCCCTGCTGAACAGGGCTAACACATGATCATTGAGCCTGAGGGGCGGCCGGCCGGATCACGCAGCGTGAGCTTTCTTCATCTCATCTCGACAAAGCCGATCTACCACCCGACCTGCCGGGATCCCCCTGCCCCGATGCTCTCGGCCGCGAGGACGAAAGCATTCGGAAGCATCTTTCCGGAAAGCTCACGCAAGTTTACTCACCCGCACCAATGGCACCCATCAGCACCCCGCCGATCAGCACCCTGCCCATCACTACCCTGCCCATCAGTACCCCGCCCATCAGTACCCCGCCCATCACAGCGAATGGCCGCATGTTTCTGGTAATGGCCGTACATTTCTGCAAACGGCATTGGAGGGAAGTCACGCCGAGTATTCAACGAACCACGGACACCGATGCCAAGGCCACGAGGGCTCGATTTCCTTTCCAGAGCGACCACGCAGGTCCGGACCGGGCGATGACCGTCCACCGGCCGCCCCCTCCGGAGGGACGGCCGGTGGACGCCTGGTGGACGACTCGGCGACGCGATGACGGGACCGCTCCCCTGGCCACCTAACCTTGGGACGTGTACCGGTTCCTCTTGACCCCGCGCTGGCTGGTGCTCCACGTCGTGGTGCTGCTGGTCATTCCGGCCTTCGTGCTGCTCGGTCAATGGCAGTTCGGCCGGTTCGAAGAGGAATCGTCGGCCACGGACCTCGCCTCGACCAACCTCGCGGCCAAACCGGTCCCGGTCACCACGCTGCTCCCGGCGGGCGCGCAGGCACGCCCCGAGGACAAACACCGCCCGGTCACCGTGGCGGGCAGCTTCGACGCGGGCAATCAGGTGCTCGTACGGCGACGCCCACAGCACGGGCAGACCGGCTTCTACGTTCTCACACCCCTCGTCCTCGGCGAGGGACAGGCCGTTCTGGTCAATCGGGGCTGGGTCAAGGCGGGGGCCAGCGCCGACGCCGTCCCCGACGTCCCCCCGCCCACCTCCGGCCAGGTCCACGTCACCGGCCGCCTGCGGCTGAGCGAGACCGAGGAGAGCAGCGGGGTGAGAAACCGCGCCGGGCTGCCGCCGGGCCAGGTCCTGCTCATCGACGTGCCCGCGATCGGGGCGCGCCTGCCGTACAAGCTGCTCGGCGGATACGTCGAGCTGACCTCGCAGACACCGCCCGCGGCCACGGCGCCCGACCCCGTCCCCCCGCCCGATGTCGGCGGTGGGGGAGGGCTCAACCTGGCGTACGGCGTGCAGTGGTGGCTTTTCATCGGCGTCGCCATCGGCGGCTGGATCCTGCTCATCCGCCGCGAGGCGGCCGACAGACAGCAGAGCGCCACCGCAGCGGACCTGAACTCAGACTCAGGGGACTCGGCCGTACGGGACTCGGCCGTACGGGACTCGGCCGGCACATCCGACTCAAAGCACTCAGAGGACCCGGAGGACTCAGAGGACTCAGAGGACTCGGCAGGCTCGCCCGCCTTGAGCGATTCACCCAGCCCGCACTGATCGCCCCGGGCGCCCCGCAGGTGCTCCGTACGCTGGGAGGTAACGAGGCGTACGCCTGAGGAGGCGGACATGCGGTCTTTGGTGTGGATGAAGGAGGCAGGGGCGGAATACGCGGACGTGGAGCTCATCGAGGGGCTGTCGGCCACAGGGGTGGCCATCGGCGCCGAGCCCATGCCGTACCGCCTGGAGTACTCACTGCGCACCTTTCCCGATCTCACGACGGAGGCGCTCACGGCCTGGTCGTCCGGTGAGGGCTGGTGGCGTTCGCTGGAGTTGCGCCGGTCGGCGGACGGCCGGTGGTCGTGTGAGGCCCAGGCGGACGGGGAGCTTGAGGAGCCGCTCCCCGGCGGCGAGCCCCGGCGTTTCGCCGACGCCCTCGACTGTGATCTCGGTCTCTCGCCGCTCACCAACACCATGCCTGTGCTCCGCCACCACCTCCTGAAGGTTCCGGGGAGGGTCGACTTCGTCATGGCCTGGGTGAGCATGCCGTACCTGTCGGTTGTACGGGACGAACAGCGCTATACCCACGTCCGACCGGGGCATGTGCGCTACGAGAGCGAAGGCTTCGAGGCCGAGCTCTCTTTCAGCTCGGATGGGTTCGTTGCTGACTACCCAGGTTTGGCGAGGTGCGTCCCTTGAGCGAGAGGGCCCACTAGGGTGAGGTAACGGATACCAACCGGAGACCTCGCAGGTTGTTAGGTGTTATGCCAGCGTCGTACGGTTTTACTGTGACTACGCCGCTGCCCGCTGACCCCGAACCGAGGCGGCGGGACTATGTGATCATTTCGGTTGACGATCACCTGATCGAGCCTCCGGACATGTTCACCGATCGCCTGCCCGAAAAGTATGTTGACCTGGCCCCAAAGGTCGTCGAAACCGAGTCCGGGCATCAGGTGTGGCGATACGGCGGAGCGACCTACTCGTGCGCCGGGCTCGACGTCGGCGCGGGACTCCCCAGCGAACAACGCACGCTCGACCCGGTGCGCTTCGAGGACATGCGCCAAGGCTGCTACGACATCGAGGCCCGGATCGAGGACATGGACCGGGCCGGCGTCTGGGCCTCACTCTGCTTCCCCGGCATGCTCGCCGGGCAGGCCGGGATGCTCTTCTCCAAGACGCGCGACCAGGATCTCGGCCTTGCTGTACTTAAAGCCTGGAACGACTGGCATGTCGATGTCTGGGCGGGCACCTACCCCGAGCGCATCATCGCCCTGCAGCTCCCCTGGCTCTCGGACCCGGACATAGCCGCCAAGGAGATCCGGGAGAACGCCTCACGGGGCTTCAAGGCCGTACTGTTCCCCGAGTTTCCGTCACGGCTGCGTCTGCCGTCCATTCATACGAATTACTGGGACCCGTTCTTCGACGCCTGCGAGGAGACCGGCACCGTCGTCTGCCTCCACGCCGGCGCCGCCTCATGGGCCCCCGTTCCCTCGCCCGACACCCCCATCGAGGCGATCACGACGCTCATCCCCGCCAGCGCCATGTTCGCCTGCGCCGACTGGCTCTGGTCAGGCGTGCCGCTGCGGTTCCCGAACCTGCGCATCCTCATCGTCGAAGGCGGCGTCGGCTGGCTCCCCATGCTCGCCGAACGGGCGGACCACGCCC
This sequence comes from Sinosporangium album, assembly GCF_900100605.1. Classification (GTDB taxonomy): domain Bacteria; phylum Actinomycetota; class Actinomycetes; order Streptosporangiales; family Streptosporangiaceae; genus Sinosporangium; species Sinosporangium album. Next base: position 82,738 of record NZ_FNCN01000023.1, read on the forward strand.
TCGACCACCCCGTGGCCCAGGAGACCTCCTGGGAGGGTGGGCTGAAGCCCAGCGAGGTGCTGCGCCGCAACTTCTACTTCGGGACGCTCAACGACCACGCGCTCTCCGGCGTGCGTCTCGCCGTCGGCCTGGAGCGGGTCCTGCTGGAAAGCGGCTACCCGCACTCCGACTCCACCTGGCCCGACACGCAGCGCTCCATCGCCCGCAATCTCGGCACTCTCCCACCCGCCGACATCGCCCGCGTCGCGTACGGCAACGCCGCCCGGCTCTTCGGCCACCCCCTGCCCTCGCGGGCGTGGCTCCGGATGGAGCAGATCTGACCACGGCTCAAGGCCGCCGACGACGCCGCCGACAACGAGGTTGGCGGCTTTAGTCCCGTGCCCCCGGGTAGGGCGTGCCCGGGCCAGAGCTCCCCGGGTAAGCGCTCCCCGGGTAGGGGGTCTCCATGCGCGGGGCTCCCGGGTAAGGGGCCTGGGCCTGCTGCTCCCACTGCACGTAGCGCCCGCTCTCGCCGAGGAGCGATCCGGCAAGCCACAGGAAAAGACCGAAGTCATCGGCGACCCCGACAAGTGCCAGGAAGTCGGGGATCAGGTCGATCGGGGAGATGATGTAGAGCACGCCGAGGGCCATCATTGCGAGTCTGCCTCGGCCCATGTGCGGATACCGGCCCTGGGCCACGCCCTTGACCAGTCGTGGAAGCGCCCGGATACGCGCACCGATCGGGGGGGACCCCGGCTTGTTCACATCGCGGTATGCGCGCCAGACCGCTGCGGCGCGACCTGTCTTCGCCATCACGGCACCTCTCTGCCACGTCCGGTCGACTGAAACCCAGTCCAAGTGCGATCTACCCGGCCGTTGCAATCTCTCAACGCGCGAGGTGTCGGTTTTGGTTCCACACGCCCGGCTTGCACCGCCCGGCGTGGGCGCGTGGCACCTGGTCCGACATATTGGTCATTTACCGTAAAGACATGTTTATCCACCGGCCCGGCATCTCCCCATATGACGTCTCCGCAAAGCGGCATTCCTCTATACGACAAGCGCTACCTGAGTGTTTCCTCTCGCATTCTGAAGATGCCCCCGATGGCCATATGTAACGTGCTATTACTCTTCGCATGACGCGGCGCAAGGGGTTGCTGGGCGCGGTGGTGCTGACAGGGAGCCTCGCGGCCCCCATGCTCACCGGAGTCATCAACGCGGCGCACGCCTTCGGCGGTCCGCCCCCCAGCGACATACCTCACATTCCCCAAAACTGTCTTCCATCAGGCACTTCACCGGTGCCTTTCAGCCATACCCCTTCCCCCTCGTACGGCACAGCCCGCGGCGCGGCTCCCCCCGAATCCCGGGACGTCGCCCTCCGGCCTCCCGGCGTGCTTCCCATGGTGCTTTCCCCGCAATTGATAAGCGGTCTCGCCGGGGCGCCGGAGGATTCGACGGGCCATTCGGAGCGGGCAAGGTTTGCCCGCGCCACCGAGGAAAGCCGGATTTCTCCACCTATTTCAGGAAATGTCTGCGATCGCCGTTACGGGCTTCCGGGCGACGCGGCCACCGGCTCCGCCGTACGCCGGAGCCCGGCGGAACCCCCCGCTTCCGCCACCTCTCCGATCCCCTCCCTGGCGGAGTCGCCCGATCCCGACGCGGTCGCCGTACCCGAAGAGCCGCCGACCACGGCCACCCTGCGATCCGTGATCCCGGCGAACTTCCCCGCCGCGGCCCCACTCACCCCGAGCGACCCGTCGCTCGACGCCGCACACCACTCCCGGGCCGCGCCGCCGACCGCGATCACACCTCCCGACCCCGGCGAACCCCCCACAGATCCGGCTCCCCTTGCGAATGACCCGGCCACCCCGGCCACCCCGAACGGCCCCGACACACCCCCGGCCGGCCCAGCCGACCCCACCGGCAAGCGCGACGCGCCCCCCAGTCGGCCCAACGACACTCGGCCCAGCACGGCCCACCAAGCCGACAGCCCTAACAACAAGGACATTCGGACAGGCCAGGCCGACTCCCCCCACAAGGGCGACCTCCGGTACGGCACAGCCGACCAACCTCCCACCGCCGCCCTCCGCCGGGCAAGCCAGGTCGACACCATCGACAAACGAGACACGCAGCCCAGCCGGTCCGATAACCGTGCCGCTGCCCCAGCCCAGCAGGCCGACTCCCCCAACCGGTTCAACAGGACCTACCAAGCTCACTCGCCCAATGACGGGACTCCCCGCATAGACCGGGCAGACCAGCCCTCCGCCGCCCAGGCCGGCTCCCCCGGCGGAGACCGCGCCCGGAATGGCGGGGATGGCAGCCGGATGGGGCAGTCCCCTGCCGACGGCACGCCGCGTGTGCCGGTGCTCGGCGACCTGGCCGGGCAGCTTGTGCAGGCGGTGAAGGACGCCAAGGCGAATGTGCCGACCTTGGCTCACCAACCGAACAAACCACATCACCATCACCCGCATTGGCCGTGGCCGAAGCCGTCCTCGACGCCCGAGCCGACACCCACACCCACCCCTACGCCCGAGCCGACACCCACACCAACACCCACACCCACACCCGAGCCGACACCCACGCCGACGCCAACGCCGACACCCACCCCGACGCCCTCGGTCACCCCGACGCAGGAGCCTGTCCGGCGGGCGGAACTGCCGATCGCGGTGGCTCCGCTCGTACCGCTTCCGCCGGACCCACCGCCGCCTCCGGACATCCCGGATCCGCCCGAGCCGCCCGCTCCGCCGGCGCCGCCGCCTCCTCCGCGGATGCCTGATCCGCCGCGGATCGCGCCGCCGCCCGTGCCGCGCCCTGCGCCGCCGGCACCTGTCGCTCCCCCGAGGGTGAAGGCTCCCCCTCAACCGAAGCCGACTCCCACGCAGGCCCCGACGCCGACGCCGCGGCCCTACCGCGCGATGGACGGCAACGTGGTGCTGGACCGATTCAAGGAACGCCGGAAAGGCACGGACCGCACCACCGTCGTGGTCGTCTTCACCGGCACAGTAGTCGCCCTCACCGTGTCCGCCTTCGCCGCTAGAGGCCCTATCGGCAGACCCTGATACGGGAAGACACCACCGCATACATGCGAAAACGGCTGCCCGGTCCGATCGGACCGGGCAGCCGCCTGTGATTTACGTCACGGATTAATTTTCACCGGGAATTGCGAGTCGATCCGGCTGTATTGCTCCATCGCCTCCTGGAAGGCGGTGGGCTCGACCGCGCTGGCACCGCTGTAGGGGTGGCTGATCAGCTGGATGAAGACAACGCCGAAGAGCACCACGACTATTCTGACGACGTCGCCGATAATCGACGCGATCGTGGGCCTGGCGCCGTTGAACCACGGCAGGGCGATGACGAACATCCCCGACACCAGCATCGCCACGAAGAAGATGCTCTCCAGATGGGTGCTCGCGTCGTCGGCACGGATCACTCGGGCGTGGCTGACTTCGGAGGCTCGCGCAAGGGCGTCCTGGTGGCGGTTGCGCGCGATCTCGTCGGTGGGGTTGACCTTGAGCAGAGACGCGCGTAGGTGCTCAAGGGTTGCGCCGGGCACCGGCGAGAGCTTGTCCTCGGCCATGAGCGGCCAGTCGAGGGTGATGCTCTGCGTGGTGTACTGCTTGATCTGGTCGCGGATGTCCCCGGTTTCCGGAACGGGGGCGATCGACCAGTAGAGCTCGGTCAGGGTTTCGGCCTCGGCGGACGCGTCGGTGTCGGCCGCGGTGATGGCGTCGCGGCACAGGACGGCGGCGTATGCGAGGACGAGAAGATAGACGGCAAGCGCCAGGTTGGCGGCAAAGTCAAGGGCGACAGAGCCGTTTTCATCCTTTTCTCGACCTCTGCGTCTGAGGAGCAGAAGCGCGAGCAGGAACACGACCACTGTCACTCCGATGATTATTCCTATCACCCTTAGTCCCCTCCTCGGTTCGTCATCACCGAGAGTAAGGGGATCGGCACATCCAGAACGATAGTTCTTCAATCTTTCCCTGGAACTCCCAGCTACGGGCAAAAATCGTTATACGATGCCCGGCTCTCCAAACCCTGCGGACACCCCACACCTCCCGCGAAAAGCACCCCCAAATTAACCTTGCCCACCCTTATCCCGATATTTCGTGACAACGCCCTGTACGGCCCATGCCCCCGTACGGCCCAAGCCCCACCCCTGCCCTCACCTCCGCCTCGCCCCCTTCCCTCACCCCGGATACAGCCCCCGCCACCTCACATCCGGACGAAGCGCCCTGTAGCCACAAACCAGCCCATAAAGCACATCTCTTATAAAACCTACGACACCACGCTATAGCCGTAAAACTAAATGTTTCCCCCCTCGCCGCCGCCTCCGGCCGCCTCCCTCATGAGCACGACCCAGGCAACCGACCCGCCGGCGAACCGAGGACGCTCAATTAGCGTCCGTCAATAAGCGACGCGCGAGCCAAACCGAAAGCCTCGGTCATCCATACGCACGGTGATGCCCATGCCCCGGTAAAGACTGCTACGCGAGAGGGATCATCCCCGCGAAATCGTGGGATTGATCGTCTTGGCGGAAGGGCAACCGTGAAAAGGGATCATATGTGGACACGTCCCTGCAGTCGGGGGTCAGTTCGGCTGACGATCGCCGCGCTGTTCGCCATGCAGATTTCGATCATCACCATCGCATCGACCGGCGAGCCCGCTGTCGCGAAGACACCCGCGGGCTCGCCCCCGAGCAAGGCCAAGGCCAAGAGCAAGGCCAAGGCCAAGACCAAGAGCAAGGCGAAGGGCAAGGCCAGGACAAAGCGAAAACCCGGCGTGAGCCCGCCGTACCTACCTCGTGCCCATAAGGGTGCAGCGCCCGCAGGGTCGTTGATCAGTCTGACCTACGACCTCGGTGACCTCGTCGAAGTCGCACAGCTCGACCTAGAGCACCCCGACGAGTACGCCTACGTGCTTCCCTACGCCAGCGAGGCCGACGTCGTGGCGATAGAAACCGCGAAGAAGGCGGAAAAGGCCGCGAAGGCCCGTGCCGCACGAAAAGCGACACCCGTGGTGTTGAAGCGGGCGGTCCCGCGTCGAGCGGCGAAGGCTGCGGCCGGGCGGCTGGCGCACAGCGCGGCGATGTACAAGCTGAAGCGGGCCGGGCTCGGCTGGCGTTCCTCTCAAGGGTGTACGCATCGGTGGTTGCGGTATTGCACATCGCTTGAGGCCATGCGCACGGCCACGCTGTCGGAGGCCATCCAACTGAAGAAGCGAAGCGGCTGTCGTGTCGTCGTCACCGGCGGAACCGAGGTGGGGCATGCGCCTGGGCCATACAGTCACGGTACGGGCTACAAAATCGACATCGCCCACAATGCCTGCGTCGACCGCTACGTCAAGAAGAAGTTCAAGTATTTCCGCACCCGCGGGGATGGCGCGAAGCTGTACCGCACCGGAGAGGGCCACGTGTACGCCAACGAGCCGACCCACTGGGACATCCTGGTCTGGTGACAGCGAAGCGCCGCCGCCCACGGGGGGCGGCGGCGCCGGGCCTGAAACGGGTCAGCCGGTGAACTCGACCGCGACCAGCTCGGCGATCTCCGCGGTGTTGAGGGCGGCACCCTTGCGCAGGTTGTCGCCGCACACGAAGAGGTCGAGCGTGTTGGGGAAGTCGAGAGCCTGCCGGATCCGCCCGACGTAGGTCGGGTCGGTGCCGACGACGTCGGCCGGCGTCGGGAAGACGCCCTCGGCCGGGTCGTCGAGGAGGACGACCGTAGGCGCGGCCTCCAGGATGGCCCGGGCGGCCTCGACGGTGACGGCGCCCTCGAAGGTCGCGTGGACGGCCAGCGAGTGGGTCGTGATGACGGGGACCCGCACGCAGGTGGCCGACACCTTCAAGTCGGGAATGCCGAGGATCTTGCGGGACTCGTCGCGCACCTTGAGCTCTTCGGAGGCCCAGCCGTCCTGCTTGAGCGAGCCGGCCCACGGCACGACGTTGAACGCGATGGGCGCCGGGAACGGCGACTCGGAAAGGTCGGGCACGGCCTTGCGCACGTCACCGGCGACGGTGCCGATCGTACGGTCACCCGCGAGGGCCTGGACCTCGTCGTAGAGCCGGTCGCTGCCGACGACGCCCGCCCCGGACACGGCCTGGTAGGAGGCCACGACAAGCTCGCGCAGGCCGTATTCGCGGTGGAGAGCTCCCATCGCGGCCATCATCGAGAGGGTCGTGCAGTTGGGGTTGGAGATGATGCCCTTGGGGCGGTTGCGCACCTGCTCGGGGTTGCACTCGGGCACCACGAGCGGAACGTCGGGATCCATCCGGAAGGCTCCGGAGTTGTCGACGGCGACGGCGCCCCGGGACACCGCGATGGGCGCCCACTCGGCCGACACCTCGTCGGGGACGTCGAACATCGCGACGTCGACCCCGTCGAAGGCCTCGGGCGACAGGGCCTGCACGACCACGTCCTCGCCGCGGACCCGAAGGACCTTGCCCGCCGACCGCGGTGAGGCGATCAGGCGGATCTCACCCCAGACGTCGGGCCGGTTGGTCAGGATGTCGAGCATGACGGTGCCGACCGCACCGGTTGCTCCGACGACCGCCAGGGTGGGCTTGCTCATCGTCCAGTACCTCCGTAAACCACTGCCTCGACCTGGTCGGCGTCGAGGTCGAACGCCCGGTGCGCGGCGGTGACCGCGGTATCGACCTCGTCTTGTCCCACGATGACCGAAATACGGATCTCCGAGGTGGAGATCATCTCGATGTTGACCCCCGCGTCGGCGAGCGCCGCGAAGAACTTGGCCGTCACACCGGGGTGCGACCGCATGCCGGCACCGATCAGCGACACCTTGCCGATCTGGTCGTCGAAGAGCAGCGACTCGAAGCCGACGCGGTCTTGGATCTTCTTCAGCGAGGTCAGCGCGGCCGACCCGTCGGTCACCGGGAGGGTGAAGGAGATGTCGGTGCGTCCAGTGGCGGCGGCGGAGACGTTCTGCACGATCATGTCGATGTTGACACCGGCCTCGGCCAGTGTTTTGAAGATCGCGGCAGCCTCTCCGACCTTGTCGGGGACCCCGACAACAGTGATCTTGGCTTCGCTCCTGTCGTGGGCGACACCGGAGATGATGGGCTGCTCCATCTCGATTCCTTCGCTGTTTTCGTCACGTGTCGCGGCGCCGGAGACCACCCACGTGCCTTCCTTGTGGCTGAACGAGCTTCTGACGTGAATCGGCAGGTTGAACCTGCGCGCGTATTCGACGCAGCGCAGGTGAAGGATCTTCGCGCCGCAGGCCGCCATCTCCAGCGTCTCCTCGTAGGAGATCCGCGGAATCTTCCTGGCGGTCGGCACGATGCGCGGGTCGGCGGTGAAGATGCCGTCCACGTCGGTGTAGATCTCACAGACGTCGGCGTTGAGGGCGGCGGCCAGCGCGACGGCCGTGGTGTCGGACCCGCCCCGACCGAGCGTGGTGATGTCCTTGGTGTCCTGGGACACCCCCTGGAAACCCGCCACGATCGCGATCTGGCCGTTGTCGACAGCCCCCTGGATGCGCCCGGGGGTGACGTCGATGATGCGGGCGCGGCCGTGGCTGGAGTCGGTGATCACACCGGCCTGGGAGCCGGTGAACGAGCGCGCCTCGTGGCCGAGGTTGGCGATCGCCATCGCGAGCAGCGCCATTGAGATGCGCTCACCCGAGGTCAGCAGCATGTCGAGCTCGCGCCCCGGCGGCAATGGAGACACCTGCTGCGCGAGGTCGAGCAGCTCGTCGGTCGTGTCACCCATGGCTGAAACGACCACGACGACGTCGTTGCCGGCTTTTTTCGTCGTGACAATCCGCTGCGCGACCCGCTTGATGCTGGTCGCGTCGGCGACGGACGAACCACCGTATTTCTGCACAACGAGCGCCACGAGATTGTCTCCCCACTCAGAGATGTGGAGCCCACAGTCTAGTGGCGCTCGTTTATGACCCCTCTGGGGATACCAGCATGTGGACATCGGCGTACTACCAGGCGGTACATCCAGGCGACCGCCCCGCCCCGTGTCACGCGGTCGTGCGCTCCTCCACGACGTCGAGTCTGGTGTGCGCGACCAGAGCCTGGAGCGCCCGGAGCGCGGCCCCGGCGTGATTGCCCCAGGTGTTGAAATACGAGTATTGCCACCACCACAACGCCTCAAGAGGGCGTCCCGCCTGGTAGTGCCGCAGCCCGTGGATCAGGTCGGCCGCCACCGCCGCGAGATCATCCGACAGCCGGTACGGCGTGACCGAGGTGTCCTTGTACGGATCGAACACCTCGGCGTAGTCGTCGACCGGGCCGAGCCGCTCGGCGAGAGCCGTACGGATCTCATCGAGGTCCGGGTCCTCGCTGAGGTGCGGCTCCCAGTTGCCGGACAGGATCACGTCCCGGCTGGCGCCGAGCTGCGCACCGGCCAGGCTGACCTGGGAGACCTCCATGAGCAGCAAGGGCAAGGTGGCGTCGCCCCCCTCGCCTCTGGCGAGGCGGGTCAGCCCGTCGAGATAGTTCCGCGCGTGCCCGGCCACCCGTTCGGCGAGGGCATCCCACTCATCAGACATCCAGCAGCCTCCGTCCTTCGAACGCGCGGCCCAAGGTGACCTCGTCGGCGTATTCGAGATCACCGCCCACAGGCAGACCGCTGGCGAGCCTCGTCACTTTCAACCCCATCGGCTTGACAAGCCTGGCGAGGTAGGTCGCCGTGGCCTCCCCTTCCAGGTTGGGGTCGGTGGCGAGGATCAGCTCGGTCACCACCCCGTCGGCCAGGCGGGTCATGAGTTCACGCACCCGCAGGTCGTCCGGGCCGATGCCGTCGATCGGGCTGATCGCACCGCCGAGCACGTGGTAGCGCCCGCGGAACTCCCGCGTCTTCTCGATCGCGACGACGTCCTTGGACTCCTCCACCACGCAGATGACGTGAGGATCGCGACGCGCGTCACGGCAGATCCGACACTGCTCCTCGGCCGCGACATTGCCGCACACCTGGCAGAACCGGACCTTGGCCTTGACCTCCAGCAGCACGTGAGCCAGCCGCTTGACATCGGCGGGATCGGCCGCGAGCAGGTGGAACGCGATCCTCTGCGCGCTTTTGGGACCGACGCCGGGAAGCATCCCGAGCTCGTCGATCAGATTTTGGACGACCCCTTCATACATCTAGAATCCCGGCAGCTGTCCGAGTCCGCCGCCCAGCCCCTGCGCGAGCGGACCGAGTTTCTCCTGCTGAAGGTCGGCCGCCGCGCGCACCGCGTCACGCACCGCGGCGATGACCAGATCCGCGATGGTGTCCGCGGTCTCGGCCGGGTCGGCGGCGTCGACGACCTCCGGACTGATCTTGAGTTCGAGCAGCTCGCCCGAGCCGTTGACCGTGGCCACGACAAGGCCGCCACCGGCCCTGCCCTCGACCTCGGCGTCGTTGAGCTCCTGCTGGGCGCTGACGAGCTGCTGCTGCATGAGCTGCGCCTGCTCCAGCAACTGCTGCAGGTTGACATCCCCTGGGTTCACCGTCGTGCGCTCCTCATAACTCCGCGTCCGTGACTTTCCCGAGCCTACGGTGTTCAGGTCGGCAGTTGCACTGAGCGTCCCCATGCGATCCCGCGAGCCTCGTGAATCGCGGCGAGACGGGGCCCGCGGACGGCTGCGCGCATCAACGCGGGCGAAGATCCCCCAGGCCGGGTCCCGGCCCCCCTCCAACGTCCGGGACCCGGCCTTGACGCGCACCGGAGCGGCCGCACTACGGCGGCGCGTCGGAAAGAAATCTACGTGGGGCGGGGTTGCACACACGTTGCGACCATCCAATCACCCTTCGCGCACACCCGGATCGGCCGAATCGGTTGCGGGAAGGGGTCCGTAACCCGGATGCTTCGCCCAAGAAGTCAAGAATTGGGGGTGGCGAGTGAGCACAGGCCACCTGCACAGCGGGACCCGCCACGACCTTGAGGCGTACGGCGAGCGCGTCCGCGCCGCGCACGAGTCAGCCGTGGCGGACGGCCCCACGCAGATGTGCGCGGCCGGCGACGGGCCGCGCGGATTGATCTCGGCCTCGTGGCGGCGTTCCCTCGCCGCGGGAGTCGACCCGGAGAGCCGTGCCGCGTCGCTGGTCTATGACCACGGCGACCTCGGCGACGTCCGCGCGGCCCATCCCCTGCATCCGCTGCTGCCCGTGCTGGCACACACACTGCTCGGCATGGCCGACGAAACCGGCCACATCATGGTCGTGACCGACGCCGAGGGACGCATCCTGTGGCGCGACGGCAACCACAACAGCATGCGCCGCGCCGACCAGGTCGGCCTCACGGACGGCTTCAACTGGGCGGAACGCGCCATCGGGACCAACGGCATGGGTACGGCTCTCGCCGTACGCCGGCCCGTCCACGTCTACGCCACCGAGCACCTGATCCGCGCCCTCCACCTGTGGTCGTGCAGCGCGGCGCCCATCACCGACCCCGACACCGGCGAGTTACTCGGGTCGATCGACATCAGCGGCACCCGACGCAGCCTGCACCCCGCCACCGTGGCCCTGGTCAGCGCGGCGGCGCACCTGGCGGAAAGCCACCTCGAACTCCGGATGCGCGAACGGGACGACCGGCTACGTGCCCGCTACGAGGCTCAAATACGGTCACGGCGCGACGAACCCTTCGCCTTGGTCACCCGCACCGGCCGGGTCATCGCCGGCGACCCAGCGGGACACTGGGGCGACCGCATCCACCTCCCCATCGTCGGCGACCGCGTCACCCGCCTCGACGGGCAGATCGGCATCCTGGAACCCCTCGGAGAGGGCTTCCTGCTGCGCACCCCCGACCGCACCGGAGCGCCGCCATCGCTGCGCCTCGCCTTCCTCGGCACCGAACCCCCGCAGGCGTGGATCGACGGACGCCGCGTCATCCTGTCGCTGCGCCACGCCGAAATCCTCGCCCTGCTCGCGCTCAACCCGCGCGGCATGACGGCCGAACAGCTCTCCTTCCACCTGTACGGCGACGACGGCAACCCCGTCACCATCCGCGCGGAGATCCACCGCCTGCGGGCGCAGCTCGGCGGCGCGGTCGCGGCCAAGCCGTACCGGCTCGCCACATCCGTACAGGCCGACTTCCTGGACCTCCAGCGCCTCCTGTCCGACAAGGACGCGACCGCGGTCGCCCGCGCCTACACCGGCCCGCTTCTGCCGCGTTCCGAGGCCCCTGAGATCCGCAGGGAACGCGACGAGCTCGAAGGCCAGGTGCGGGCACGTCTGCTCCTCAGCGGGGCCGCCGACGACCTGTGGACCTACGCCCAGACCGAAGGCGGGCGCGAGGACTACGAAGTGCTGGAACGCGTCAACGCCATGCTGCCCCCCGGCGACCACCGCGCCGTCGCCGCCCGCATCCGCCTCCGCGCCTAACCCCGCCCCCGGCCCGCCTGGGTGGCGCTCAGAGGCTCGACCGCGGGTTGCAATCCCACCTCCACCGCCCTTGTCCGGCGGCGGCGCGGGAGCAGGCGCTAGGTGTGGTCGATCTCGCCGATGACCTGCGCGCCGAGCTCGCGTTGGAGCAGGGCCATGCCGGTGACGGAATCCACGTCGCCGGCGTCGGCGTCGGCGTCGTTGAGCGGGTCGACCTCGTCGGACTCCGGCCCCTGGGCCTGGCGGGAGGGGACGGCGTCCGGCCATGCCGAGGCGCCGCCCTGGCGGGGGCCGCTCTGCGCGGCGGCCTTGGCCGCCGAGCGCGCTGCCGCGAGCCCCGAACTCGCCGGTGGGGAACTCGTCGACGGGGAACTCGCCGGCGGGGTGCCGGGGTCGTCTGGACTCGGAGCGTCAGGCCAGGACTCGTCGGTGGCCTGCGAAGCGGCCGGTCGTGGCTGGGGCGCGGCGGGTTGGGACGAGGGCGTAGCGGGCTGGGAGGCCGAGGGCTGGGACGCGGCAGGCTGGGAGGCCGCGGGGGCGGGACCTCGGGGGGCGGGCGTCTGCCGTACGGCACTCGCATGCGGAGCGCCTCCCGGCGATCCGCCCACGACGGCCTCCACCCGCCAGCGACCGCCGAGCACGTCGGCCAGCACGGCGGCGACCACGGAGTCCTTGCCGCCGCCCATGAAGTTCTTCATGGCCCCGACCTGCGCGAAGCCGAGCGTCACCGTGTTGCCTTCGACGCCCACGACCTGGGCGTTGGTGTTGACGTTGGCCCAGACGACGATGCTGCGCCGCTTGAGCTCGGCCAGCACGTCGGCCCACCGCTGCTGCAGGCTGCCCGGCGCTCCGCCCGCCGCCGCGGGAGTCGCAAGCGGCGCGGACGGCGTGGACGGCGCGGACGGTGCCGCCGGGGCGGCCTGCGGCCTGGGGTCTGCGCCGGGGCGCACCGCGGCCGGCCAGTCGCCGCCCGCCCTGGCGGGCTCCTGCGCCGCGTCCTGCGGCGCGGCGGCCTGGGAAGACGGCTGGGCTGGGGGCGCCGGGGCCTGGTGGACCGGAGGCGCGGGCGGCGCGGGCGGCGCCGCCACGGGCTGCCCAGGCTGGGTCGGCACGGGCTGGACCGGCACGTGCGCGATCTGCGCGGCGGCCGGGGACACACCGCTGCGCTCAAGCCGTTCGAGCCTGGCCAGCAGCGCCGTCTCGCCCTGCTCGGCGGCGGGGAGAAGCGCCCGCGCACACGTCAGCTCAAGCACCAGCCGGGGCGAGGCCGCTCCCCGCATCTCCGTCAGGCCGACGTTGAACAGCTCGGCCGCCCGGGTCAGCTCCGCCGGGCCCATCGACGCCGCCTGGCCGACCAGCCGCTCAAGCTCGTCGCCCGGCCGGTCGAGCAGCCCGCTTGAGGCCGCCTCCGGCACATTGGCGAGGATCACGAGGTCGCGGAGCCGCTCAAGCATGTCCATGGCGAAGCGGCGGGGGTCGTGGCCCCCCTCGATCACGCGGTTGACCGCCTGGAAGACCGCCCCGCCGTCGCGGGAGGCGAACGCCCCCACCATCTCGTCGAGCAGGTCGCCATCGGTGTATCCGAGCAGCGACACCGCCCGGCCGTAGGTGATGCCCTGCTCGTCGGCCCCCGCGAGCAACTGGTCGAGAATCGACAGCGAGTCACGGGCGGACCCGGCCCCGGCGCGAACCACGAGCGGCAGCGCCGCCGGCTCGAACGGCACCTTCTCCGAGACCAGGATCTCCTCCAGCAGCGCCCGCAGGGTCGCGGGCGGCATCAGCCGGAACGGGTAGTGGTGCGTGCGCGACTTGATCGTGCCGATGACCTTTTCCGGCTCGGTCGTCGCGAACACGAACTTCAGGTGCGGCGGAGGCTCTTCGACGAGTTTGAGCAGCGCGTTGAAACCCTCGCGGGTCACCATGTGCGCCTCGTCGATGATGTAGATCTTGTAGCGCGCCGAGACGGGGGCGAAGAACGCTCTTTCCCGCAGGTCGCGCGCGTCGTCGACGCCGCCGTGCGACGCGGCGTCGATCTCGATCACATCGAGGTGCCCCGGCCCGGTCGGCGCGAGGGCCACGCAGGACTCGCACTCACCACACGGATCGGGCGTCGGCCCCTTCTCGCAGTTGAGGGAACGCGCCAGAATGCGCGCGCTGGAGGTCTTTCCGCACCCGCGCGGGCCGCTGAACAGGTATGCGTGGTTGATGCGCCCGCTCCGCAGCGCCTGCCGCAGCGGATCGGTCACATGCTCTTGGCCCTTGACCTCTGCGAACGTCCCGGGCCGGTACTTGCGGTACAGCGCGAGGCTCATGGGGCTGCCCTCCAGCTAAGAGACCCCCCGCACACCCGCCAGAGCCCGCTTATCCTTGCTGCCTTCCGGCCCTGGGGAGGTTCACAGGATGACGCCGCGCGAGGGGTCCTGACACAGTCTAGCGCCGTACGGCACCGCCGCGTCCCACGAATTACCGGTCACAGCGACCCCGGAAGTCCGGTAAGCTTCTCGGCGGAGGATTCGCCTAGTTGGCCTAGGGCGCACGCTTGGAAAGCGTGTTGGGGGCAACCCCTCGCGAGTTCGAATCTCGCATCCTCCGCGCTTGGTTGAGGCAGCACAGAAGCCCGGTCCCATCCAGACCGGGCTTCTTGCTGTCCGGACCTTCATCGTTCCGTGGTCGCGGTTGCCGTTCCGACCCGCCCCCGCACGCCGCCGAAGCCCGCACCGGCCGCACGGGACACACACTCCCAGGGCCTCCGCGCCTAGGTCTTTTGCCGTACGCAGTCCTCAGACAGGCGACTACGGAGCGTAGTCGTTTTCGCCGCAGGGAATGACCCGTAACACGGCACGGGAGGCGGCGATGCGGTTCGACGACGAGGCGGAGCTCGATCCTTCGCAGGTGGAGGACATCCGGGCGGCGGGCTCTGAACAGGACGGCCGGGGGCCGGGGTGTCGGGGCCTGTGGTTCGGCGGGCCGGGCGGGGGCTGCCTGTTGGCTCTGCTCGCGATCGGGGCGTTGTTCATCTTCGAGGCCAATCCGCTGCAGTTCATCGAGGGCGAACCTCGGCCGACGTCGGCGAGGCCGCAGCCGAGCCTGCCGCTGCGCACGACGAGCGATCTGGCCGCCCGGTGCCGGACGGGGGCGGACGCCGACCAGTCGCAGGACTGCCGCATCGTGGGCGTGGTCAACAGCGTGCAGGCTTATTGGACACGGGAGTTCCGTCGGCGCGGGGAGCGGTATGAGCAGGCAAAGACGGTCTTGTTCTCACTCGGGGTGAATACGGCCTGCGGCTACGCCGACACCGCCGCGGGGCCGTTCTACTGCCCCATGGAGCAAAAGGTCTATCTGGACCTCACGTTCTTCAGCACGCTGCAGCGTGACTTCGGCACCGCGGGCGGGCCTTTCGCCCAGGCTTATGTGATCGCCCATGAATACGGCCATCACGTCCAGAATCTCACCGGAACCTTGAACCGCGTCGGCGGTGACCGCTATGGCGCGACAAGCGGTTCCGTACGGCTGGAGCTGCAGGCGGACTGTTTCGCCGGCGTGTGGGCGAAGAACGCCGTGGACACCGGTTTCTACCAGGGCCCCTTCACCGAGGAGGACATCACCGAGGCGCTCAACGCGGCTGCGGCGGTCGGCGACGACACGATCCAGCGCCGAACAGAGGGCCGGGTGAACCCAGATGGTTTCACCCACGGCACCTCGGTGCAGCGGGAAAGGTGGTTCGGCACCGGATATCAGACAGGTGATCCCAGGCGTTGCGACACGTTCTCGGGTGCGATCTGAACCAGACAGACCATCCCGACCAGGACGGGGAGTGGCGAAGAAGGCAAAACTCCGGTCTTTCTCCTAAAATTCTCAGGGTGATCTTTAAGCTGGTCGGCGACGGACGGCCTTATCCCGAACACGGCCTCACCCATCGTGAGTGGGCTCAGATACCGCCCCGCCAGGTCAGGCTGGACTCGCTGGTCACCACGAAAGCGATGCTGGACCTCCACTCGCTCCTCGCCGCGGACTCCACCTTCTACGGCGATCTGTTCCCGCATGTCGTGGAGTGGCGGGGTGAGCTTTACCTGGAGGACGGGCTCCACAGGGCCTTGCGCGCGGCGCTGCATCAGCGGTCGGTGCTTCACGCCCGAGTCCTGTCCCTGCTGGAGGAACCGCAGCCCGGCACCTGACCGGCTCCTGACTGCCGCGAGCCCGGCCCCGCGCATACGCCGCGGGGCCGACTCGCATGGTCGCGGGGACGCGCGGGCTCAGTCCCGGGAAGCCTCGGTCACCACGGTGATCTCCTTGCCGGGAGAACCGATCTTGATGTGGATCGTCGGGTTGGTCGTGGTGAAGCTCATGGGGGCCGACGCCGTACCAGCGATCCTGCCAGTGGCCACGGCAGCGGGGGTGGAGGGGATGCTGCGGATCCAGTCCTGCAGGACGCGGGTCGTGGCGACGCGGTTCTTGCCCGCGGCCTCCACCAGCTTGCAAAGGTTGGCCCTGATGAGCGGAGCGAGCTCTTCGCGGCGGTCGTTGAAGATCTTGAGCCATTCCAGCGCGGCGACCTCCCAGAACGACGGGGACTTGCAGACGCCTCCGGCCGGGACCCTCTGGCCGGCCGCGACGAGCGCGTCGTTCACGGTCTCGCTCAGCTCGGCCGGAACGCTGTCCTTCCACACGTTGAGCAGGTCGCTGCGGAACCGGAGGACCTGCCTGACCGTCGGCACCTTGACCCCTCTCACTCCCGCGCAGGCCCGGTTGAAGGCGACGCGGTAGTGCAGGGCTTCCTTCAGCAGGTCGAACACCGTGCACTCGACCTGGGAGGCGGCACACGTCTTCTGCGGCTTGGCGGACTCGGCGCCCGCGGCACCCGCGGCGAGCCCAGGCGCGAGGGCGATCGTTCCGGCGAAAGCGGCGACGACGAGGGCACGAGAAGCTTGCATGATCTCTCCGATCTTCGTCTGGCCCGGATGCGGCCCAGCATCGGTTCTGGTCACGTCCAGCCTTGCTGACCTGCGAAAACACGGAATCAGGCACGCCGGGGGCTTTGCCGGATGATCACGTAATGAAGGGTGCTTCTCGGTGCGGGCACACCGGTCCGCCTCGGGAAGGCATTAACGTGAAGGCATGAGCTCTCAGGGCATCCATGTGGTCGGCATCGAGTCGGCGGCGGGCACGAAGGTCGCCCTGCCTTTCCTGACGCGTGAGCAGGCCGATGCCGTCCACGCGGATTTCGCCGACATGCGCGCGATGCTGCCTGAGGCGCCCCGGACAAGCCCCGAAAACGGCCCGTGCGACCTGTGCGATGGCACCGGCGGCTGGACCGAGCGGCGCGAGAGCAGGTCCGCTTCCGGCAGCACCGTCGTCACCAACGTCAACGTGCCGTGTCTGCTCTGCGCGGGCAGCGGGCAGATGCCCGACCTGGCCTGACCGGCGCTCGGCGACGCGAGCTGGCGTTGTCAGCGCACGATGTCGTAGCCGAAGCACATAATGCAGCACATGACTCAGCTATCTCCGCACCGACACCATGCCATTGACTACGTGGAGCTCACGGTCACCGACCTTGAGCAGGCCAAGCGCTTCTACACCAAAGCGTTCGGCTGGCGATTCAACGACTATGGGCCAGGGTACGCCGGCATCCAGAGCCCGCAGGGGGAAGCCGCACCCGAAGTAGGCGGTCTCCGCACAGGCCAGGAGGTGCGGGCAGGCGGCCCGTTTCTGCTGCTCTATTCCACCGACCTGGACCGGTCTGTGGAGGCTGTGAAGAACGCGGGCGGCCAGGTGGTGAACGGGCCGTACGAGTTCCCCGGTGGACGCCGGTTCCACTTCACTGATCCGAGCGGGAACGAACTGGGCGTCTGGGCTGAGGCGTAAGCTACCCATGCCACCCTCGGTCCGTTTAAGCTCTGCCACCCGCACAGCATGACGGCCGCGCGCCGCGCGCCGCGCGCGACAGAGTCCGGCAGCGCATCACATACAGAGTCCGGCGGCGCATCACATACAGAGTCCGGGCGGCGCATCACATCACAACAGGGCGAACGTTGCCTGCTGCGGCACTAGTGTCCCGCACCTGAAATCTAGGCAGTAAATCTCTACCCTGTTGCCATGTCGCATCCAGGCCCTGCCGCAGTCGAGATCGCCTTGTCGGAGGACGAGCGTGCCGAGTTGGTTCGCCGGGCCGGTTTATCGGATAGGCGTCTGGCTGAGCGGGCCCGGATTGTCCTGGCCTGTACTGAGGGCATGTCGAACGCGGGTGCGGCGCGGGAGGTCGGCGTCGCGGTCAAGACGGTGGCCAAGTGGCGGCGCCAGTTCGCCGGACAGCGACTGGCCGGCCTGGACGACACCGGCCGTATCGGCAGGCCGAAGGCCG
>NZ_FNCN01000025.1 GCF_900100605.1 Sinosporangium album
AACGCCGCCTGCAGGTGGCGCAGCGCCTGCTGCAGCGGAACCGACGACACCTCGAACAGGAAGTCGTAGTCGCCGCCGCGCTTCCACGCGGTCAGCGCGGCCGACGACTCCGCATAGGAGACGCGGCGGCCTTCCAGCCTGTAGGCGCGGGTCCGCTCCTCCAACGCCTTGTTGTAGACGAGGCGGACGCAGCCGAACGTCCGGGCAAGCTCGGCGGCCTGTCCGGGGGTCGGGTGGAAGCGGTACCTGTAGGCCCGCTTCACGATCTGCGCCACGCCTCGGACCCTATCGCTCGATCGGTCGAGACTCGCGCATATGTTCGTACGGCGTTTCGCCCGGCGGCGGACCGCCTGCCCCTGCCCTGCTCCGCAGGGTGTCCGCTTCCTCCCCCGCCTGAAGGCGGGGGTCTCCTCGGAGATTCCTGATGACTATCAGAGTGCTGCTCGTGGACGATCAGCCACTGCTGCGCACCGGATTCCGTCTCATCCTGGAGGCCGAGACCGACATCACCGTGGTCGGGGAGGCGGGGGACGGCAAGGCCGCCCAGGACCAGTCCCGCGCCCTGCTGCCCGACGTGGTGCTCATGGACATCCGCATGCCCGGCGTCGACGGCATCGAGGCGACGCGGCGCATCGTCAAGGAGGCCACCGGCGGGGCCCACGTGCCCCGGGTGCTCGTGCTCACCACCTTCGACCTCGACGAGTACATCGTCGAGGCGCTGCGCGCCGGCGCCAGCGGCTTCCTGCTCAAGGACGTGCCGCCCGACGAGCTCGTCCAGGCCATCCGGGTCGTCGCCGGCGGCGACGCCATCGTCGCCCCGAGCGTTACCCGCCGCCTTCTGGACCGTTTCGCGGGCCGCCTGCCCTCGGCGTACCAGCAGAGCCCCCCCGCACGGCTCGACCGGCTCACCGAGCGTGAGCTGGAAGTCCTCAAGCTCATCGCCCGGGGCATGTCCAACGCCGAGATCGCCGCCAAGCTGGTCGTCAGCGAGACCACCGTCAAGACCCATGTCGGCAACGTCCTCACCAAGCTCACCCTGCGGGACCGGGTCCAGGCCGTCGTCCTCGCCTACGAGGTGGGCCTCATCACCCCCGGTGCCCTCCCCTGACCTGGCGCCGGGTCACCCGGCGGTCGGCTCCGGCACGCCGTCGGGGACGGCGGGCGCGTTCTCGGGGAAGTGGCAGGCCACCTGGTGCCCGTCGGCGCGTTCGGCGAGCACGGGCTCGACGGTCTTGCACACGTCCTGGGCCTTCCAGCAGCGCGTGTGGAACCGGCAGGCCGGGGGCGGGTTCAGCGGGCTCGGGACGTCGCCCTGGAGCCGGATGCGCTCGCGCTCCGACCGGCCCCTCGGGTCGGGGATGGGGACGGCCGACAGGAGCGCGTTGGTGTAGGGGTGCAGGGGGGCCGTGTAGAGGCTCTTGCGCCGGCCGATCTCGACGATCTTGCCGAGGTACATCACGGCGACGCGGTCGCTGATGTGGCGCACGACGGACAGGTCGTGGGCGATGACGACGTAGGTCAGGCCGAGTTCCTCCTGGAGGTCGGCGAGGAGGTTGACGACCTGCGCCTGGATGGACACGTCCAAGGCCGACACCGGCTCGTCGGCGATGATCAGTCTCGGTTTGAGGGCGAGGGTGCGGGCGATGCCGATGCGCTGCCGCTGGCCGCCGGAGAACTCGTGCGGGTAGCGGTTGTAGTGCTCGGGGTTGAGCCCGACGAGGGCGAGGATGTCCTGGACCGCGCGTTTGACGCCGTGCTCGGTTTTGATGCCCTGGATGTGGAACGGCGCGCCCACGATCGTGCCGACGGTGTGGCGGGGGTTCAGCGACGAGTAGGGGTCCTGGAAGATCATCTGCATGTCGCGGCGCAGCGGCCGGAGCCTCTTCTGCGACATGTGGGTGATGTCCTGGCCCTCGAACACGACCGTCCCGCCGCTCGGTTCGAGCAGCCGGGTGATGAGCCGTCCGGTGGTCGTCTTGCCGCACCCCGACTCGCCGACCACGCCGAGCGTCTCGCCCTGCATGACGTCGAAGCTCACCCCGTCGACGGCCTTGACGGCGCCGACCTGGCGCTTCAGCAGTCCTTTGGTCACGGGGAAGTGCTTGCTCAGGTCCGTGACGGACAGGAGCGGCTCAGCGGACATGGTTCATCCTCTTCGGCGTGCGGTGAGGCGCGAGGTGAGATGCGGGGGCAGGTGCAGGGCCGGGTGCAGGGCCGGATGCAGGGCCAGGTGCGGGGCGAGGTTCGCGGGGGGTGCTCACGTCGTCTCCAGCATCGGCTTGACGTCGTTCTCCCAGAGTGAGCGCCGTTCCGCGGGCGGCATGTGGCAGCGGACCATATGGCCCCCGTGGCCGCCATGGCCCCCGTGTCCGGCGCGCGTCTCAAGCAGTTCGGGCACCTCGGTCGCGGCGCGGTCTCCGGTGCGGTCGGCGTAGGGGCAGCGGGGGCTGAACACGCATCCGGGGGGAACGTTGATCAGGGACGGCGGGGTGCCCTTGATGGGCAGCAGCCGTTCGGTCGGCTCGCGGTCCAGCCGGGGCATCGAGCTCAGCAGCCCCCACGTGTAGGGGTGTTCGGGGCGGTAGAAGATGTCGTCGGTGGAGCCGTACTCGATGCATGCGCCGCCGTACATCACCAGGATGTCGTCCGACAGCTCGGCCACGACGCCGAGGTCGTGGGTGATGATGATCAGGGCGGAGTCGAACTCGCGCTGGAGGTCGCGCATCAGGTCGAGGATCTGCGCCTGCACCGTCACGTCGAGCGCGGTGGTGGGTTCGTCGGCGATGAGCAGTTCGGGGTCGCAGGACAGCGCCATCGCGATCATCGCGCGCTGGCGCATGCCGCCGGAGAACTCGTGAGGGTAGTCGTCCACGCGGCGGTCCGGCTGGGGGATGCCGACGCGCCCGAGCATGTCGACCGCGTGCTTGCGGGCGACCGCCTTGGTGACCTTGTTGTGGATGCGGTACGCCTCGATGATCTGGTTGCCGACCGTGTAGTAGGGGTGCATGGCGGACAGCGGATCCTGGAAGATCATCGCCATCTTCTTGCCGCGCAACGCCCGGACGGCGTCCGGGGGCGCGGTCACGAGTTCCTCGCCGTCCAGCCAGATCTCGCCGGACACGCGAGCGTTGCGCCGGTTGTGCAGGCCGAGGATGCCGAGACTGGTGACGCTCTTGCCGGATCCGGACTCGCCCACGATGCCGAGGGTCTTGCCGCGGTCGAGCCGGAACGACAGGCCGTCGACGCTTTTGACCAGGCCGTCGTCGGTCGGGAAGTGGATGCGCAGGTCGCGGAGTTCGAGGTACGACGGGGGCGCCGGCGAGGCGTCCGCGGAGTTGTCCGCACGGCTCAAGACAGCCTCACTCTCGGGTCGACCACCGCGTAGAGGAGGTCCACGATCAGGTTCGCCGCGATCACGAACACGGCGGTCAGCAGGGTGACGCCCATGACCTTCGGCAGGTCGTTGTTGGTGATCGCGTCCACGGCGTATTTACCCAGCCCCTGCAAGGAGTACGTGCTCTCCGTGAGTACGGCACCGCCGATGAGCAGCCCGAAGTCCAGGCCGAAGATGGTGACGATCGGGGTGAGGGCTCCCCGCAGGCCGTGCTTGGCGACCACGGTGCGCTCGGGCAGTCCCTTGGCTCGTGCCGTACGGATGTAATCCTCGTTCATGGTGTCGAGCATCCCCGCCCGAGTAAGTCGGGCATATCCGGCGGCGAAGAGGAAGGCCAGTGTGATCCACGGAAGGATCAGGTTGTATGCCCACTCAATGGGATTCTCGGTAATGGGCGTGTAATGCCCGCCTTGGGCGAATATCGAGAACGGATTTCCGTAACTCAACACCACCAGGGATATCAGCCCGGTGAAGAAGATGGGCAGTGACACGCCCGCCAGCGCGACCGTCATGGCGGCCCGGTCGAACAGGCTCCCGCGTCTGAGCGCCGACAGCACGCCGATCGAGACGCCGGCGAGCACCCAGATGACCGCCGCGCCGACCGCGAGCGACAGTGTCACCGGGAACCGGTCGATCAGATCGTTCAGGACGGGCTGGCGGGTGATGAAGGAGTACCCCAGGCAGGGGGCGGGGCACTTCTCGACGCCGGGGCCGTAGTCGTATTCGGCGCCGAAGACGATGCCCTTGATGTAGTTGCCGTACTGCACGACGACCGGATCGTTGAATCCGAGCCGTTCGGCCGCCAGCTTGGCGGTCTCGGCGTTCGCCGTCCTGCCGACGTAGCGGCTGGCCATGCCCTCCGGTGTCGCCCCCGCGAGCCGCGGCACCAGAAAGAAGATCGCGAAGGTGACCATGCTCACGATGAGGAGCATGAGGATCGCCGCGATCAGGCGCCTGATGATGTATGTGACCACAGTGCCCGGCCCCGGTGTCCGCCGGGGATTTCCTCCCCGGCGGACACCCTCGCCTTCACCTGCCTAACTACTCGTTGACGTGGCCGTTGCCGCTACTGCTGCACGCCGAGACCGACGTAGTCGTACATCTGCTGACTGTCGCTGGCGTAGACGTTCGTCAGCCCCTTACCGCGGACGAGGAGCGTCTTGGCCCACACACCGGGCAGGATGACCGCCTCCTCCATGACGCGCTTGTCGATCTGCGCCCAGATCGGCAGCCGCTTGGCGGCGTCGGGCTCGGTGAGCGACTTGTCGATCAGGGCGTCGACATCCGGGATGCGGACGCTGGTGTTGGAGGAGCCGCCACCCGGACGGATAACGCGGCTGTCCACGATCTGCTGGAGGAAGCCGTAGCCGTCGGGGTAGTCCGAGCCCCAGCCGTTGATGACCAGACCCAGCTTGTTCTCCACGACGAACGACGGCTTACCGGCGTAGAGCGAGAAGTAGTCGCCCTGCGGGTACGGCTTGAGCGTCAGCTTGATGCCGGCCCGGCCGAGGGCCTGCTGAAGGGCCTCCGCGGTCGCCTTCTCCTTGGGCCGCTCGGCGCGGTAGGAGATGTTGGTCTCGAAGCCGTTCGGCTGTCCGCACTTGGCCAGATGCTCCTTGGCCTTGTTCAGGTCGCCGGTGTTGTCGGCGCCGGCCGGGTAGAGGTCGAACCTCTCGAAGCCCGGCACCGTCGGAGGCAGCAGGCCCGTGGCGATCTCGCCGCCGGCGAACTCGCCGCCGAACGCGGCCTGGTAGCCGGCGCGGTCGGTGGCGTAGAGGACGGCCTTGCGGCAGTCGATGTTGTCGAGCGGCTTCACCGTGGGGTTGACCGAGGTGTACCAGAGCCGCTGCTGCGCCACGTTGTCGGTGCCGCCCTTCAGGTTCTGGTCCTGCAGGACACGGCCCTGCGCGGCGGAGCTCACGCCGTTGCCGGTGACGTCCACATGGATGTCACCCGAGAGCAGGCGGTTGTCCATGTCGTCGGCGTTGACCTTGAGCTGGACCTCGATCCTGTCGGGCAGCGCGGGCCGATTCGGGTCGTCCCCCCAATGGGGGTTGCGGACGAGGCTGAAGCCCTTGCCGATCTCGTTCTTCTCGAACATGTACGGGCCCGAGGAGATCACGTGCTCCTGGTACTTCGAGCCCGTGTCCTTGGCCTCGGGGACCGGCATCGTGACCGGCATCTGGGCCAGGTAGTCGAAGCCGGAGTAGGGCTGCTTCAATTTGAAGACGATCGTGTGGTCGTCGGGGGTCTCGATGGCCGAGTCGACGTCGGCGCCCTTGGACTTGTAGGGGCCCTTGTAGTCCTTCGGCCAATTGAGCATGGTGTTCAGGTACGTCGGGCCGTTCGGGAACGTCTCCCGGTCGATCGACCTCTGCACCGCGTACTTCACGTCCTTGGACGTGATCGGGCTGCCGTCCTCGTACTTCAGGCCCTTGCGGAGGGTATAGGTCCACGTCTTGAAGTCGTCACTCGGCTTGCCGAGGCTCTCGGCCAGGTCTGGCACCACGGTGCTGCCATCGGGTCCGGGGGCGGACTTGAACATCACCAGGGCGCGGCCGTACAGCCGGATGAAGTTCCAGGTGTAGGCGTAGTACGTATCGGCCGGGTCAAGAGAGTCCCACTCGCCGGGGTTGGCGAACTTGAGGGTGCCGCCCTTCTTGGTGGACGGGTTGAACGCCGCGGTCAGGGCCGCGTTGAAACTGCCCTTGGCCTCCGCGGGCTTGCTCCCGCCGCCACTCGACTCGGTTCCTCCTCCTCCGCAGGCGGAAAGGCCCAGGGCGAGCACGGCCCCCAGAGCAATCGTTGCCAGTGTGGGTTTTCTCTTCATGTAGCGGAACACACCCCTCGTTGGTAGGAACTGCGGACGGGCTGGTCAGGACGTCACGCTCAGCGAGCGCGCGGGTCGAGGGCGTCCCTCAGGCCGTCCCCGAAGAGGTTGAAGGCCAGGACCGTGAGGAAGATCGCGAGCCCGGGGAAGATCGCGAAGTGCGGGATGGTGTAGTAGCGCACCGCGTCGGCGAGCATCCCGCCCCACGTCGGCGTCGGCGGGCGCACCCCGACGCCGAGGAAGGACAGGGCCGCCTCGAACAGGATGTTCGTCGGGATCAGCAGCGTGGCGTAGATCAGGATCGGCGCCATGAGGTTCGGCAGCAGCTCGCGGAAGACGATGTACGGCGTGCGCGCTCCCAGGCTCCGCGCCGCGTCGACGAACTCCCGCTCACGTAGCGACAGGGTCTGGCCCCGGATGATCCTCGCGATGTAGGGCCAGTTGAAGAAGCCGATGATGAAGACCAGGAGCGCGATCCGGAGCGCGTCTCCGGACAGGCCGAGCGCCTCGTCGGGCACGACGCCGGCGAGCGCGATGGCGAACACCAGGATCGGGAAGGCGAGGAAGACGTCCATCGCCCGGCTGATCAGGGTGTCGACCCATCCGCCCATGAAGCCCGCGATGACGCCGAGAACCGTGCCGATCACCACCGACAGCAGGGTGGCGAGGAAGGCGATCAGGAGGGACACGCGCGCGCCGTAGACGACGCGGCTGAAGATGTCGCGCCCGTTCTGCGGCTCGACACCGAAGAGGAAGTCGGTGCTGATGCCGCCGAAGGCGCCCTTCGGCACCTGGGTCGTGGCGTCCACCATGCTGCGGTGGTGCTCCAGCGGCGGGTGTCCGAGCAGGCCCACGATGACCGGGGCGAAGACCGCGACGAGCACCAGGAAGACCACGACCCCCAGGCCGGCCATCGCCACCCGGTCTCGCTTGAGGCGCGCCCAGGCGATTTGACTGAGGGACCTTCCCTGGATCGCCACGCCCCCGCCCGACACGGGAGGAGCGACCCCCTCCCCTGGTGAAACGTCGAGCGGTGCGGTCATTTCCCAGGCCCCCTGAGCGCCAGACAACAGAGTCCGGCCGCCATGACACCCACGGTAAAGGTGACATGTCGGCAGAGATCCGAAGTGCGGACCTCAGGAGGCAGAATCTATGGGCCGGGCGGCTCTGACCAGCCCCTTGACACAGGCTGTGGCTTAACCGTGATTCCGGCGAAACTCATTCGTTTTGATCTTATGGGAAATGTCTGGACGGCGTTTTAGTTACGTCTCGGAACTGTGACACCAAAAGCCGAAACAAACTTAACTGATGCCTCTCCGACGGAGGATGTCCTCGATGTCGGAGAAGTCGTCGTCGGCCGCCTGCTTGCGGCCCTGCGGCACCTGGGGACGCTGCGGCGCGGCGGGCGCCTGCTTCCGGCCCGCGGGCGTGGCGGGCCCTGCCGAGGGCGCCGCGGTGGAAGCGGCGCCGCCCTTGGCGGCCCTGCGTGAGGCGCGCGTGGACCCGCCGCCCTTGGTGTACAGCACACCGGAGACGAGGTAGAGCACGACCGCGAGCCCCGTCAGGGCCACCCCGGCCCACACCGACGGCGAGAAGACCAGGCCCGTGAAGAAGCCGACGATGGCGGAGCCGACGTTCCACAGCGTCTGCACGGCGCCCAGCAGGTAGGCCGCGAGCGGCACGAGCGACCAGGCCGCAGCACGCAGCCCCGCCGCCACGCCCTTGCGCCGCAACGCGAGGAAGCTGAGCACCAGCCCCACCGCGGTCAGCCCGGCGCACAGCGGGAACCATGCGATCTGGTCGTACATCGGTGCCGCCCCCTTCGTCGCGTCCTGCCATTCCATCCTGGCACGCGGACGCGCGGCGCACGCTCCTCCTCAGGGAGGGGAAATCCCCCTAAGGGATGAGCGACCTCAAAAACGGCAGATCCACGTCCAGAAGCGAGGAGACGACGACGCGTCCCGGCACGGGTTCGATGGGGAGCAGGCTGGGCACGGCCACCACCTGGCATCCCGCCGCCGACGCCGCGGCCACGCCGTTCGGGGAGTCCTCCAGCACCACGCTGCGCGCGGGCCGCGCCCCGACGAGGGCGCACGCCTTCAGATAGGGCTCCGGATCGGGCTTCGGGCACCGTACGTCCCCGGCGGTCACGATCGCGTCGAACCGGTCGCGGCCGACGCTCTCGAGCACGGCGTCGGCGATCTCCGGCAGAGACGACGTCACCAGCGCCACCGGCACCCCCGCCTCTACCACGGAGGTCAGCAGCTCCAGAGCGCCCGGCATCACCTCGACGCCCTCGCCGAGGCGGCGGAGCATCCCGTCGATGAGCCACTGCCGTACGGCGTGCGCCGGGACGTCCGCCCCCGACACCGCGAGCATGTAGTCGACCGCGCGCTCCATCGAGCCGCCGACCAGGTTCCGCTGGTGCTCGTGGCTCCACTCGCCGCCCAGGCGCTCCATGACCTCGGTCTCGACACGCAGCCAGACCTTCTCGGTGTCGGCCAGCAGCCCGTCCATGTCGAAGAAGACAGCGTCCACTCTCGCCTCTAACCCCTCGTCGTGTTTCACATGCCGGAAAAGCTCCGCCCGGGACGGCCCCGGCGCGGAGACGATCAGGAGACGGATGTTCGTCAAACGTTGAAGTATCTCGCTTCGGGATGATGCGAGATGAGAGCGGAGGTGGCCTGCTCCGGGTGGAGCTGGAACTCCTCCGACAGCGTCACGCCGATGCGCGACGGGTCGAGCAGCTCCACCAACTGCGCCTGGTCCTCCAGGTTGGGGCACGCGGGGTAGCCGAAGGAGTAGCGGCAGCCCCGGAACGCCACCTTGAGCGTGTCGGCCGGCGACTCGCCGCCGCCGATCCCGAGCTCCGCCCGCACCCGGGCGTGCCAGTATTCCGCCAGGGCCTCGGTGAGCTGCACCGACAGCCCGTGCAGCTCCAGGTAATCGCGGTAGGAGTTCTTGGCGAACAGCTCGGCGGTGGCCTCGCTGACGCGGTGGCCCATCGTCACGACCTGGAACGCCACCACGTCGGCCTCGCCCGACTCGCGGGAGCGGAAGAAGTCGGCCAGGCACAGGTGCCGGTCGCGGCGCTGGCGCGGGAAGGTGAAGCGGGTGCGTTCGGCGCCGTCGGCGGAGAGCACGACCAGCGCGTCGCCCTCGCTGACGCACGGGAAGTAGCCGTAGACCACCGCCGCCTCCAGCAGCCCCTCGGTCTGCATGCGCTCCAGCCACATGCGGAGCCTGGGCCTCCCCTCGGACTCGACCAGCTCCTCGTAGGAGGGGCCGTCGCCGCCCCGGGCCGCCTTCAGACCCCACTGCCCCATGAACGTGGCCCGCTCGTCGAGGTAGGCGGCGTAGTCCGCCAGCGGGATGCCCTTCACCACCCGCACCCCGAGGAACGGCGCCGCCGGCACCGGGTTGTCGGACGCCACGTCCGACCGGGCCGGAAGCGCGTCCACCGGGGTGCGCTCGAGTACGGCGCCGGCCTTGACGCGCCGCTCGCGCAGCGGCGGCAGCGCCGCGCCCCGGTCTCCGCGCCTCACCGCCATGAAGGCGTCCATCAGGCGCAGCCCCTCGAAGGCGTCGCGGGCGTAACGGACGTCTCCGTCGAACAGACCCGCGAGGTCCTGCTCGACGTAGGCCCTGGTCAGCGCGGCCCCGCCGAGCAGCACCGGGTAGCGGCCCGCCACGCCTCTGGTGTTCATCTCCTCCAGGTTCTCCCGCATCACGACCGTGGACTTGACCAGCAGGCCCGACATGCCGATGACGTCGGCGCGCTCCTCGTCGGCGGCCTCGAGGATCGCCGACACCGGCTGCTTGATGCCGAGATTGATCACCTCGTAGCCGTTGTTGGACAGGATGATGTCGACGAGGTTCTTCCCGATGTCGTGCACGTCGCCCTTGACCGTGGCGAGCACGATGCGGCCCTTGCTCTCACCCTCCACCCGCTCCATGTGGGGTTCGAGGTAGGCGACCGCGGCCTTCATCACCTCGGCCGACTGCAGCACGAACGGCAACTGCATCTGCCCCGCGCCGAACAGGTCGCCGACGGTCTTCATGCCGTCCAGCAGCACGTCGTTGACGATCTCCAGGGCCGGCCGCCGCGACAGGCCCTCGGCCAGATCGGCCTCAAGCCCTTTGCGCTCCCCGTCCACGATGCGCCGTTTGAGCCGCTCCCACAGCGGCAGCCCGGCCAGCTCCGCCGCCCTGTCCGCCCGCAGGGCGCCCACATCGACGCCCTCGAACAGCTCCATGAACCGCTGCAGCGGGTCGTAGCCGTCGCGGCGGCGGTCGTAGACCAGATCCAGCGCGACCTGGCGCTGCTCCTCGGGGATGCGGGCCATCGGCAGGATCTTGGAGGCGTGCACGATCGCCGAGTCCAACCCCGCGTTGACGCACTCGCTGAGGAAGACCGAGTTGAGCACCACACGGGCGGCCGGGTCGAGCCCGAAGGAGATGTTGGACACGCCCAGCGTGGTCTGCACCGCCGGATAGAGCCGCTTCAATTCCCGGATGGCCTCGACGGTCTCCGCGCCGTCGCGCCGCGTCTCCTCCTGGCCGGTGGCGACGGGGAACGTGAGGCAGTCGACCACGATGTCCTCGACCGGCACGCCCCAGGCGCCGGTGAGGTCCTCGATGACGCGCCGGGCGACGCGGACCTTCCACTCGGCCGTGCGCGCCTGCCCCTCCTCGTCGATGCACATCGCCACCACGGCCGCGCCGTGCTCCTTCACCAGCCGCATGATCCTGGTGAAGCGCGAATCGGGCCCGTCGCCGTCCTCGTAGTTGACCGAGTTGACGACCGCCCGGCCGCCGAGCATCTCCAGACCTGCGCGCAGCACATCGGGCTCGGTCGAATCCAGCATGATCGGCAGCGTGGAGGCGGTGGCCAGGCGGAAGGCCAGCTCCTTCATGTCGGCGACGCCGTCCCGCCCCACATAGTCGATGCACAGGTCGAGCATGTGGGCGCCGTCCCTGGCCTGCCCCCGCGCGATCTCGACGCACTCGTCCCAGTGGCCGCCCAGCATCGCCTCGCGGAACGCCTTCGAACCGTTGGCGTTGTTGCGCTCGCCGATCGCCAGGAAAGAGGTGTCCTGCCGGAACGGCACCGTCTGGTACAGCGAGGACGCCCCGGCCTCCGGCCTCGGCCGCCGCGCCGCGGGCTCCTGCCCGCGCACCCGCTCAACCACCCGCCGCAGATGCTCCGGTGTGGTGCCGCAGCAGCCGCCCACCAGGCTCAGGCCGTAGTCCCTCGTGAAGGTCTCGTGCGCGTCGGCCAGCGCCGTCGGCGACAGCGGGTAACGCGCGCCCTCGGAGGTCAGCTCGGGGAGGCCCGCGTTGGGCATGCACGACAGGGGCAGGCGGGCGTGCCGGGCGAGGTAGCGCAGGTGCTCGCTCATCTCCGCCGGACCCGTCGCGCAGTTGAGGCCGATCACATCGATGCCGAGCGGCTCGATCGCCGTCAGCGCGGCCCCGATCTCCGAGCCGAGGAGCATCGCACCGTTCGTCTCGATCGTCACCTGGGCGATGATCGGCACGTCCCGCCCGGACGCCGCCACGGCCCGCCGCGCTCCCACGACCGCCGCCTTCACCTGGAGCAGGTCCTGGCACGTCTCGATGATCAGTGCGTCGGCGCCGCCGTCGATCAGCCCCCTGGCGTTCTCCTCGTTCGAGTCCCGCAGCGCCGCGTAGGAGACGTGCCCCAGCGTCGGGAGTTTCGTCCCCGGCCCGATCGACCCCAGCACGAACCTCGGCCACTCCGGCGTCGACCAGTGCTCCGCCCGCTCCCGCGCCAGCCGGGCCCCCGCCGACGACAGCTCATAGATCCGGTGGGCGATATCGTATTCGCCGAGGTTGCCGAGATTGGCGCCGAATGTGTTGGTCTCGACGCAGTCGACGCCCACCTCGAAGTAGGCGTCGTGCACCGCCCGCACGATGTCCGGCCTGGTGACATTGAGGATCTCGTTGCAGCCCTCATGGCCCTCGAAATCGTCGAGGGTCACCTCATGGGCCTGCAACATCGTCCCCATGGCGCCGTCCGCGACCATGACGCGCCGCGCTAGGACCTCACGAAAGGCCGGCGAGACAGTCATGCGCCCCAGACTACGGGAAACCCCCCACCCGGCCCCCGACCTCCACACTCGCCTCTGAGGTGCCCACGGTCGCGCTCGCACTCCCCTCCGTTGGCCAAGGGCTCGCTGCGCTCGCGAGGTGCTCACTTCGGGTCGGCTCGCCGCTCACCCGCCCACGGTCGCACTCGCACTCCCCTCCGTTGGCCAAGGGCTCGCTGCGCTCGCGAGGTGCTCACTTCGGGTCGGCTCGCCGCTCACGTAACGCGAGGGGGGCCACACGGCATAGGCTTATCCCAAACAGTGAGAGGAGACGGCGCGTGATCGAGCTCGAAGGGCTCCCCGAGCTCGTCGATCCGGTGCTCATCGCGGCGTTCGAAGGGTGGAACGACGCGGGTGAGGCCTCCAGCGGTGTGGTCACGCACCTGGAGACGACCTGGAAGGCGACACCTCTGATCGCCCTCGATCCGGAGGATTATTACGACTTTCAGGTTACCCGGCCGATCGTCGAGTTGGGCGAAGGGCTGACCCGGTCGATCACGTGGCCCACGACGAAGCTTTCCTATGCCCGCCCGCCGGGGATGGATCGTGACGTGGTGCTTCTGCGGGGCATCGAGCCGAACATGCGGTGGCGCACGTTCTGCGAGGAGATCGTGGTGATCTGCCGGGAGGTGGGCGTGGAGACGGCCGTGCTGCTCGGGGCGCTTCTGAACGACTCGCCGCACACGAGGCCGGTGCCGATCGCGGGCACGGTGAGCGATCCGGGGCTCGCCCGATCGATCAACCTGGAGGTGACCCGCTACGAGGGGCCGACGGGCATCGTCGGCGTGCTTCAGCAGGCGCTCGGCGCGTCGGGCATGCGGGCGATCTCGCTGTGGGCGTCGGTGCCGCATTATGTGGCGCAGCCGCCGAATCCGAAGGCGACGCTGGCGCTGCTGCGCAGGGTCGAGGACCTGCTCGACATCCCGATGCCGCTCGGCGAGCTGCCCGAGGAGGCGAGGGCCTGGGAACACGGGGTGGACGAGCTCGCGTCTCAGGACAGCGAAGTGGCCGAATACGTGCGGGAGCTGGAGGAGCGCAAAGACGCCGCCGAGCTGCCCGAGGCCAGCGGCGACGCCATCGCCGCGGAGTTCGAGCGCTATCTGCGCCGAAGAGACCACGACACCGACGGCTGATCCCCACCCTCACGCGCCGGGTCTCCGCCGCCCCGCCGCGGGGCGGCGCCCCTCCCGCCGTGCCGTACGGCGCGGCCCTCCGCCCAGAGCCCGCCGCCCCGAGATGGCACATGGCGGCGGCACACAGCCGACCGCGACACGGCCAGGGCACGGCCGACACGGCGTGGGCGGACGCGGGGCGGACGCGGTGAGGGCGCGGCGCGAACGCGGCGGCACACGAGGGCCTGACTAAAAGTCATAGGACGGCCGAAATCCGCGAAACGGGCCTCGTAGTGGCCTGCGGATCGGGCTGCTCACCCGCGGGGCGAAAGGCGCCGAGAGGCGCGACACGCCCGGGTGGAGCGAGGGGCCGCACGGCCCCCTGAACGGCCTCTGACCGGCCTGACCAGGGCCTCCATGGCCGCTTGCAGGCCCACTCCTACCCTTCTCCTGAAGGCTTGCTGAGACTTCTCGTCAATTTCACCATTTCTCCTAGTTTTCAGGTAATAATGAGCGCCACTGAGCGCCATCCGTTCCGTGCGGTTTGCCCCCGCTACGGAACGGCTGCCGGTAATGAATCCCACTATCAGGAGAACGCGGCTCTGTAAACGTCGGTGTACGAGCGGCGAGCCGGGTCCGACAACCAGCGAGGATCCGTGTGAGCGCGACTCTCAAGACTGCGCACGTTAGGGCAACTATGGCGATTCCCCAGCTTGAACCGCACCAGAGAACACAGGACACGCGACGTCGCGTCCTGGAGATCGCTGGGTACATGAAGCGCGACGACGGCGAGGACGCGGCGGCACACCCCCACGTCAGACACGCCGCCTCGGGACAGGCGGTGGACAGATTCCTTGCCCTCCTCCAGGACCGGCTGCCCCTGTGGCTGCGCATCCTGCACGACCTCAGCAACCTCATCGGAAAGGGTAATGTCAACGACAATCTTCTACCGATCGCCCGAGCCGGGATCGACTACTACGCCGATGTGCACTCGGCACAGCTCCCGGCGTTCACCTCGCCGCGGGTGACCGTACGGTTCCGTGAGGCGCAGCGTGACGCCGAACTCGGGCCGATGTCGGAGATCCAGCCGCTCGCGGACTATCTGGCCGCCGAGCAGCGGGCCGGACGTGTCCGCGCGGACGTGGATCCGGTCGGCAGCGCCAGATTGTTCCTGGCGGGCTGCTTCAGACGTGCCTACGATGAGTTGTTCTCCGGGGCCGGCGCGGGCCCGTCGCGAGACGACTGCGCGGAGGAGATCGTGCGGGAACTGCGGCTCACTCCGGCCGCCCCGCCCGGGTGTCAGGGGATCACCGACCACCTGTCGTAGGCGAGCCGGTAGCCCCGCTTCACGACGGTCTCCACGATGCCGGCGCGGCCAAGGGCCCTGCGCAGCCGCGTCACAGCCATCTCGACCGCGTGTTCGGCGGAATCCCGGGACGCACCGCCAGGCAGGACGGTGCGTAGTTCGGAACGGGCGACGACATGCCCTGGACGGCGGGCCAGCCGCTTGAGCACCGCCATCGGCGCGGGCGGCAGCGGGCGCAACTCGCCGTCGACGGCCACCGCGTGGCCGCGGATCTCTAGCTCGTGACCTCCGGCGGACAGGCGGATCACCCCGCTTTCCGGCAGGTGCCTGACCAAGGTACGGGCCAGGGCGCCGAGCCGGAACCTCTCCGGTTGGAGCACCGGCACCCCGAGCGCGAGCAGCGGACCTGCGCTCACCGGACCCACGCAGGCGGCGACGACCGGCCCCGAGAACGCCTTCACCAGATCCTGCTCCAGCCCGTCCCCGCGGGCGGCGGCCAGGGTGGCGCGTACGGCCGGCGCACTGGTGAAGGCCACCGCGTCGAGCCCGCCCGACGCCGCCGAGGCGATCAACCGGCGCAGCGGGGCCGTGTCGTGACCGGGCAGCCACCGGTAGAGCGGCAGCTCGATCACCTCGGCCCCGGCGGCGCGTAACGCCTCGGCCAGCGCGGGAAGCGGCTCACCGTGCGGCAGCAGGGCGATCCTCCTGCCGCGGAGGTCCTGCGCGAGCAGGTGGCGGGCGATCTCCTCGCAGAACTGGCCCCGGTAGGCGCCGTGCTCCCGCAGGCCGGCGGCGCGCACCGCGCCTGTCGCCTTGGGCCCCCGGGCCAGCAGTCTGGCCTGCGCCAGGCGGGCGCTCAGGGCCGTACCGAGACCCCATCCCTCGGCGGCGTCCATCCAGTCCTGGAAGCCCGCCCCGGTGGTCACCACGACGTCGTCGACCGGGGCGGCCAGCACGGCCCGCGTGGCGGCCAGCAGGTCTCCGTCGTCGGCGGCGGGGGCCAGGCGGATGGCGTGCGCGCCGACCACCCGCGCTCCCCTGCGCTCCAGCAATGCGCGCAACTCGTCGTGACGCCTGGTCGCGGTGATCCCGATGGTGAACCCGGCCAGCGCGTCAGGCGCCGTCTCCAGCATGGTCCGATCGTGCGGCCTGACCGTTTCGCGATTGGGTCCGGCCGGTTACCGCTGTGCTACGGCGGGCATGTCGCGGCGTGTTTCCGCTGTTTCCCCACCACTAGGATCTTGTGGTGACGAGTGCCGGACGGGCGATTTCACGTGAGTTCATGCGTGGTTGGGCCGGTCGCGTCACGGGCATCGTCTGCGTGTCGCCGTGGCTCGGGGAGGGCTCTATGACCGTTCGGCAGATCCGCGTGTTCGGCGATCCCGTTCTGCGCGAAGTGTCCGAACGGGTGACGACCTTCGACAAAGAGCTGCGTTCTCTGGTCAAATCCCTCACCGCGACCATGCGCGCCGGATCCGGACGCGCCGGGCTGGCCGCTCCCCAGGTGGGGGTCCCGCTCCGCGTGGTCGCCTACGCCTATGACGGCAAGTCCGGGCACATCATCAATCCGCGCCTCGAACTCTCCGAGCGCAGGATCACAGCGGACGAGGCGTGCCTGTCCGCCCCTGGGCACTGGTGGCCGCTCGACCGCGCCTACGCCGTCACCGCGCGGGGGCGCGACATGCACGACCGACCGGTCGCCGTCCGCGCCATCGGCGTCCTCGCCCGGGTGCTCCAGCACGAGATCGACCACCTGGACGGCGTCCTGTTCATCGATCACCTGCCCGGCGACGAACGCGAGCGCTTCCTCGCCCAGGCCGACCTCCCCGGCTGACCGCGGGCCGGACCGCCGGGGCGGGCCGGCCGCGGGAGCGGTCAGGTGGACAGGTCGACGCCGAGGAGGGCGTCGGCGAGGTCGCGGACGAGGGCGGGGGCGGACGCGTCGCCGCCGCCCTCGGTGAGGGCGCGCTCGGTCCAGGCGTCGACAGCGGCGAGGGCGCCGGGGGCGCCGAGGTCGTCGGAGAGGCGGTCGCGGACCTGCTCCAGGAGGCCCTCGGCCGCGGGCCCCGCGGGGAGGGCCGCGGCGGCGCGCCACCGGGCGAGCCTCGTCTCGGCGGTGCCGATCTGGTCGGGGGTCCACTCCCAGTCCTCGCGGTAGTGGTGCGCGAGGAGGGCGAGGCGCACGGCCATCGGGTCGTGCTCGGCCCGCAGCCGCGACACGAAGACGAGGTTGCCCCGGGATTTGGACATCTTCTCGCCGTCGAGCGCGACCATGCCGGCGTGCACGTAGGACTTGGCGAACGGCCATTCGCCGGTGGCGACGTGGCCTTCGCAGGCGCCCATCTCGTGGTGGGGGAAGATCAGGTCCGAGCCGCCGCCGGCGACGTCGAAGCCGGGACCGAGGGACGCGAGGGCGATGGCCGTACACTCCACGTGCCAGCCGGGGCGGCCGGGGCCGAACGGCGAGGGCCAGGACGGCTCGCCGGGGCGCTCGGCGCGCCAGAGCAGCCAGTCCAGGGGGTGCTTCTTGCCGGGGCGGTCGGGGTCTCCGCCGCGCTCGGGGAACAGGGCGAGCATCTCCTGCTCGGAGTAGCCCGACACCGCGCCGAATTTGGGGGCGGCGGCCACGTCGAAGTAGACGTCGCCGTCGAGGGTGTAGGTCGCGCCCTTGTCGCGCAGCACCGCGATCAGGTCGGCGACCTGATCGACGACCTCGGTGACGCCGACGTATTCGCGGGGCGGCAGCACCCGCAGCGCCTCCATGTCGCTGCGGAACAGCTCGATTTCGCGCTCGGCGAGTTCGCGCCAGTCCTCACCGGTGCTTTCGGCACGTTCCAAAAGGGGATCGTCCACGTCGGTGGCGTTCTGGGTGAAGTGCACCTCGTGCCCCGCGTCCCGCCAGGCCCTGTTGACCAGGTCGAAGGCGAGGTAGGTGTTGGCGTGGCCGAGGTGTGTGGCGTCGTACGGCGTGATGCCGCACACGTAGATCTTCGCAGTGGAGCCGGGCTCGGTCAGCCTGGCCTCACGGGAAGCCGTGTCGTAGAGCCGCACCGGAGTGCCGACGCCGGGGAGCCGAGGGAGCTTCGGAGCAGACCACGATCGCATGCCTTGAGCCTATCCATGCCGCAGACCACCCGGATCACCCTGGGGGTGACATTTCCCCTCAACTCACCTCAACCGTCTCCGACTTACGGCGCCACACCGGTGCTCCGCGTCGTGACCGCGCGCTGCCCACGTCATGACCACGTCATGACCACGCCATGACCATGCCAGGACCACGCGCTACCCACGCCATGACCACTGCGTGACCCCGCCATGGCGGCACCCCCCGCGGCCCCACTACGGCAGCGCCGGAAGCACCCGCTCCCACGGTCCCGGATCGTCGCCGAGCACCCGGAAGTCGTAGCGCAGGGCCCCGTCGACGAGTGCGACCAACGTCACCGACAGCGACCCCCACACCTGCCCGTCGGCCGTCTCGTGCCGCACGACCATCGCCCGAGGGTCGTCGTACGGCAGGCCGGCGCCGGAGGCCCACTCCAGCCACTCGCCCCAGAACTCCTCCGGCGCCGCCGAGATCGCCGCCTCCGCGACCGGCGGCCGAGGCGCGGCGGCGAAACGCGGGCCGAAGAAATCGGCCTTCTCGTCACCGGGCGCCGCCCACCCCCGGTTGCCGATCACATGGGTGCCGGGAGGAAGCTTGTCCTGGCTGAGCCGTACGCCGTCCCAGGTCCACAAGCGCACATCGTGCGCGTCCCCGAGGAGCAGGTGGAACGGGTCGTAGCGGCGCAGGTCGCCCTCCGGCGGCTCACCGCCGCGGACGGTGCGCAGCGGCAGCTCCCCCCGAGACACCCGCCGGTCGTCGGAGGCGGGGACACCCTGGGCGTTCAGCAGGGCGGCCACCCGGGGGGCGGACGGCTCGGCGGCCAGCCAGGTGCCCCCCGCCCGCAGGTCGATGCCCCCGAGCACGCCGGGCAGCCCCGGCCAGTGCTCACCGGGCCCGCGGGAAGGCCGACCGGCGAGCTCGTCGCGGACTCCGACGAGCAGAAGAGGGACGGCCGACGCCGGGTCGATGTCGACGACAACGGTGCACACGGTGGGGAGACCTCCTGAACCCGAACCTGCGAGTGCTCAGATGGGCGGCCAGGGGACGGCCGGCCAGTCGCTGGAGGGGACCGGGTGGACGCCGCTGTCGAGCAGCCGGCGCACCCGGGCCGCGGTGGCGTCCGCCTCGGCGGGGGTCAGCAGCTCGCGGAGCCGCCGGCCCAGGCGACCGTTCTCCAGTTCACGGTCGAGACGGGCCAGGACGTTGACCGCCTCGCGGGACAGGGACTTGTTGCGCCACTGCCACAGCACGGTGCGCAACTTGTCCGAGGAGGAGAAGCAGACCCCGTGGTCGACGCCGTAGACATGCCCGTCGGGCAGCGGCAGCAGATGCCCGCCCTTGCGGTCGGCGTTGTTGACCACCGCGTCGAACACGGCCATGCGCCGCAACGCGGGGTGGCGGCTGCGGACCAGCGCCATGAGGTCGATGTCGCGGTCGCTCTCGATCCACAGTTGACACATCCCCGGACCGAACGGGCCGTCGCGGTAGACGGTCGGCGGGACGATGCGCCACCCCGTCACGGCCGACACCTCGAAAGCGGCCACCTCGCGGGCGGCCAGGGTGCCGTCGGGAAAATCCCACAGCGGCCGCTCCCCCCGCACTGGCTTGTACACGCAGGCCGCAGCGAGATCGCCCAGCCTGACCGAACAGTAAAGCGTCATGTTGGTCGCCTGGACCAGCCGGCCGGCGACCTCGAGGCGGCCCTCCCGGAGCAGCTTCAACGCGGTGTCGTCATCGATTCCCGGCATGGGCGCCGCGCTCACCGCGGGCTCGCTTTCGGCGCTCATGCCGCCTCTTCCTGGATCGGCTCGATCACACACCACCCTGGCCGGCACGGTATCCATTCAGACGCACGCAGATATGGCCCTCCGCTTCCACAGGCTGACTGCACAGCGGACAGGCCGGACGGCCCGCCGCGACAAGTTGGAGCGCTCGCTTGGAGAAGGCCCGTGCCTCACCGGCACTGATGTGCACCCGTAGGACGGCCGGGTCGGGCCCTTCGATCTCGTCCTCGTCGTCGGTGAGCTCCTGGGCCTCGATCACCACCTGGGACGACTCGGGGTCCCAGCCGAGGGTCATGGTGCCGACCCGGAAGTCCTCCGTCATGGGAAGGTCGAGCGGGCCTTCGTCGGCCAGCTCGGCGGGGGCCACGACCGGGATGCGGGCCCGCCCGCCGCTCCTGCGGAGCACCTCGTCGAGCAGCTCGTCCAACCGGTCGGCGAGCGCGGCGACCTGGAACTTCTCCAGCGCCACCGTCGTCAGCCTGCCGATCGCGCGGGCCTGCAGGAAGAAGGCGCGTGATCCCGGTTGCCCCACGGCACCGGCCACGAACCTCTCGGGCGGATCGTAGTCGAAGACCGGCATAACCCGACCTTACGTGGTTCCGGCTCCGCCGCCGACGGCGGCGTCGCTCTCGGTGTGGTTTTCTGCCCCCTCAGCGGACTCCGAATCCTCCGGGCTCTCCTTGGGAGGTTGAAGACCGGACACGTCCCCCCCGACGTCGTTGAGCCTGAGGAGGAAGGGGCGCAAGGGGGTGTAGCGGATGGCCGTCAGAGAGGCGGGGTCGGCCGTGATCCGCTGGAACTGATCGAGGTGCAGGCCGAGCGCGTCCGCCACGATCGCCTTGATCACGTCACCGTGGCTGCACACGAGGTAGACCCCCCGCGGGCCGAGCCGCGCGTTCCACTCGCGGACCGCGGCGACCGCGCGGTGCTGGACGTCGGCGAGCGCCTCCCCTCCGGGGAACACCACCGCGCTCGGATGCGCCTGCACCACCCTCCACAGCGGCTCGCGCGCCAGCTCCTCGATCGGCCGCCCGGTCCAGTCGCCGTAGCCGCACTCACCGAACCGCTCGTCGAGCGCCACCTCGGTCTGCCGCCCCTCCGCCACGGCCCCGGCCGTCTCGACGCAGCGGTCCAGAGGGCTGGACACGATCGCGTCCAGCCGCAGCGGGGCCAGCCGCTCCGCCAGCCCCTTGGCCTGGGCGCGCCCGGCCTCGCTCAGCGGTAGCTCCGGCGTCCACCCGGCGAGAACAGGTCCAGTCAAATGCGTCAGGCCATGCCGGGCCAGGAGCAACGTCGTCACACAGCACAGCGTACGGCGGGCCATGCCGTACGGCTCCCGCCCCCACGATCCCCACCCCACTCCGGCGAGCTCCCACCTCCCCGGCAAAGCCCGCCAGAGACGGGCAACATCGGCGGGTCGCGGCAGCCTAACCCGAGGT
Source organism: Sinosporangium album (assembly GCF_900100605.1). Classification (GTDB taxonomy): domain Bacteria; phylum Actinomycetota; class Actinomycetes; order Streptosporangiales; family Streptosporangiaceae; genus Sinosporangium; species Sinosporangium album. The sequence goes on from NZ_FNCN01000025.1 coordinate 21,082, forward strand.
TCTCCCTGCCCAGGCGGTACCCTAAGCCGACCATGGAGCAGCGTTATGTCGGACGGAGCGGGCTGTCGGTGTCCCGCTTGGGTCTCGGGACGATGACCTGGGGGCGTGACACCGGGCCTGAGGAGGCGGCGCTGCAGCTCCGCACGTTCGCCGACGCGGGTGGCACGCTGATCGACACCGCGGATGTCTACACGGGCGGCGAGGCCGAGCGCCTGCTCGGGCGCCTGCTGCGCGAAACGGTTCCGCGCTCGGAGCTGGTGATCGCGACGAAGGCGGTGCTGACGCCCGCCTCGCGGCGTCCGCGGGACGCCTCGCGGCGGCATCTGATCGCCGCGGTCGACGCCTCGCTGGCGAGGCTCGGGGTGGACGACGTGGATCTGTGGCAGCTCCACGCCTTCGACTCCGAGGTGCCGCTGGAGGAGACCTTGGCGGCGGTGGACACGATCGTGTCCACCGGCCGCGCCGCGTACGCGGGGGTGTGCAACTACGCGGGGTGGCAGCTGACCGCGGCGGCGGTGCACCAGGGGGCTCTGGGGCGCACCCCGATCGTGTCGGCGCAGGTGGAGTATTCGCTGCTGGCCAGGGACGCGGAGCGGGAGGTCCTGTCGGCCGCCGAGCACCTCGGGGCCGGGGTGCTCGCCTGGTCGCCTCTGGGGCGGGGAGTGCTGACCGGTAAATACCGAACCGGGGTGCCGGCGGACTCCCGCGCGGCCACTCCGCATTTCGCGGACTTCGTCCGTCCCTATCTCGACGAACGCTGCCGCCGCATCGTCGAGTCGGTCACCACGGCGGCCGAGGGGCTCGCCGTGTCCCCGCTGTCGGTCGCGCTGTCGTGGGTGCGAGACCAGCCGGGCGTCTGCGCGGCCATCGTGGGGGCCCGGACGAGCACCCAGCTCACCGGCATCCTCTTGGCCGAGGATCTGACCCTTCCCGTGGAGATCCGCGACGCCTTGGACGACGTCTCGGCGACGGAATGATCGGGAATGAGAAGCGCATTCGCGTATCACTAATCGATACCGAACCGAGACTTTTTATGGAAAGATTCGCCGTCCCCACAAAACTGTCAACGGGTGACAGGAGGGGTCACCGTTTACGTCCGAGGGGGAAGAGATGGAGACTGGACGCCGGGCAGCCGCGATTTCGGCAGGAGCCCTGGCGCTGACCTTGGGCGCGCTGCCCGTGTGGGCCGCCGCACCCGCACAGGCCACAGTGGGTGGCCTCGCCGGGAGCGCCTCGGCCCGCACCTGCGAGAAGGAAGGGGGTCTGCTCTCCGGTTTGACCGGGGGGCTGTGCGAGGTCGTCAACGGTGTCACCGACGCCGTCGACGAGCTGACCGGAGGGTCGTTGTCCTCGGTCACAAAGCCTCTGTCCGACACCACGACATCCGTGTTCAACGGCGTGGGTTCCGTGGCCCCCACTTCCAAGCCCCCCTCACCCAAGCCGGAGGAGAAGCCCGCGCCCGCGCCGGAGCCGGAGGAGTCTCGCCGTCCCGCTTCCGAGCCGACACCGCCCTCTGTGCAGGAGCAGAAGCCGGGCGCCGAACGGCAGCAGCCTGAACGGCGGCAGACCGACGCGGACGAGTCCAAGGCCGCGGCCGACGGCTCGTGCCGTACGCGCGGCGACTGCGAGCGCACCGGCGGCGAGGCCGCCGCACCGTCTTCTCGCACGACGGCCCCGAACAAGCGGGACGAGCGCCCGGCCGAGCCGGCCGTCGGGCAGCCGTACACCCCCGAGCGGCGGCCCCACTTCGTCGACAGCACGGAAGTGGGCGCGGGCGCGGGCGCGGAGCCGCGGAACCGGCGGGACGAGGACGGGAAGCCGGGGAAGGAGGCCCCCCGGGTCGACGTGGAGACGGCCAGGGTGCCGCTGGTCTGGCCCGTGCCGCTCCAGGAGCTGCTCAACGACAAGGTGAGCGGCGAGAAGGTCGTGACGCCGTCGGCCCGGAAGCCGGACGCCCTCGGCACGTCGCTCACCATGGCGCTGCTGCTGTCGGCGCTTCTCGCCACGCGGTTCGTCTATGCGAAGAGGCAGCAGCCGCGTAAGGAGACCATCCCGTTCGAGCCGGTTCGTCCCCGAGGTCGGCACCGGCTGGCCTGACCGGACGGCGGCGGCCCAGCGGCGGCCCAGCGGCGGCGCGGCAGGCGTCCGCCGCGCGCCCCGCACGGCGGACGCCTGCCGCATCACCTGAAACGTACGGCGTCCGCCCGCCACCCGGGGCACGGGTGGCGGGCGTGAACGTCGCACAGGGCGCGTGGCCGAACGGCCGGGGCGCCCCGGGTCGCATGGCGGGCGGCGTCAGGTTCCCATGGCGTGGACGCCGCCGTCGACGTGGACGATCTCGCCCGTCGTGGCGGGGAACCAGTCGGACAGCAGCGCCACACACGCCTTGGCGGCGGGCACGGTGTCGGCGAGGTCCCAGCCGAGCGGCGCCTTGGCGGGCCAGCTGTCCTCGAACTCCCTGAAGCCGGGGATGCTCTTGGCGGCCATGGTGCGCAGCGGCCCGGCGGCCACCAGGTTGACCCTGATGCCCTGGGGGCCGAGGTCGCGGGCCAGATAGCGGGAGCAGGACTCGAGCCCGGCCTTGGCGACGCCCATCCAGTCGTAGACGGGCCACGCCTTGGTCGCGTCGAAGTCGAGGCCGACGACGGAGCCGCCCTCCTTCATCAGCGGCAGGCAGGCCACCGCCAGGGACTTGAAGGAGTAGGTGGAGATCTGCAGGGCGGTGGCGACGTCCTCCCATGAGGTGTTGAGGAAGTTGCCGCCGAGGGCGGTCTGCGGGGCGAAGCCGATGGAGTGGACGACGCCGTCGAGCCCGTCGAGGTGCTGGCCGACCCGGTCGGCCAGCGTGTCCAGGTGCTCGGTGTTCTGCACGTCGAGCTCGATCACCGGCGCCGGCTCGGGCAGGCGCTTGGCGATGCGCTCGACGAGGCTGAGGCGGCCGAACCCGGTGAGGACGACGCTCGCCCCCTCCTGCTGGGCGATCTTCGCCACGGAGAAGCCGATGGAGGAGTCGGTGAGGACTCCGGTGACGAGGATGCGCTTGCCTTCGAGAAGTCCCATGGTCAGTGCCCCATTCCCAGACCGCCGTCGACCGGGATGACGGCCCCGGTGATGTATGCGGCGTCGTCGCTCGCGATGAACTTCACCACGCGGGCGATGTCCGCCGTGGTGGCGTAGCGCCCGAGTGGGATGGCCGCCTTGATCTGCTCCTGGTATGACTCGTCGAGGTCGGCGGTCATGTCGGTCTGGACGAAGCCGGGCGCCACCACGTTGACGGTGATGCCGCGCGAGCCGAGCTCGCGCGCGGCCGAGCGGGCGAAGCCGATCATGCCGGCCTTGGAGGCGGCGTAGTTGGTCTGTCCGGCCAGGCCGCGGGTGGCGGTGGTGGAGGAGATCAGGATGATGCGTCCCCGCCTCATGCGGAGCATGCCCCTGACCGCGCGTTTGGCCACGCGGTAGGCGCCGGTGAGGTTGGCGTCGATGACGTCGGTGAAGGTCTCCTCCTTCATCATCGGCAGGAGGGTGTCCTTGGTGATGCCCGCGTTCGCGACGACCACCTCGACGGGGCCGTGCTCGGCTTCGGCCTTATCGAAGGCCGCCTCGACGTCGGCCATGCTCGTGACGTCGCAGCGGACGCCGAACAGGCCCTCGGGCGGTTCTCCGGAGCGGTAGGTCACGGCGACGGCGTCGCCGGCCACCGCGAGTTCACGGGCTATCGCAAGACCGATGCCGCGATTGCCACCGGTGACGAGTACAGAGCGTGCCATGAGGCCAGACGCTATCGCCTACCACTGGGTAACCCAGATATCCGGGGGGTACAAGATCACGTGGCTAGGATCGTGGACATGCGCCAGATCGATCCAGATTTTCTCGCGCTGCCCCTGCGGCAGCTTGCGGATGCGGCCCTGCAGACCGCGCGCGACCTCGGTGCCGAGCACGCCGATTTCCGGTTCGAACGCGTGCGGGCCGAGACGATGCGCCTCTACGACGCCCGCCTGGAAGGTTCCATCGACTCCGACGACCTGGGCTACGCCGTACGGGTGATCAAAGGCGGCACCTGGGGGTTCGCCGCGGGCATCGAGTTGACGCCGCAGGCCGCGGCGGCCGTGGCCGCGCAGGCGGTCGAGGTCGCGACGGTGGCGGCCGCGGTGAACCGGGAGCCGATCGAGCTCGCGCCCGAGCCGGTGCACGCCGACGCCACCTGGGTGTCGTCGTACGACGTCGATCCGTTCGACGTCCCCGCCAAGGACAAGGTCGGCCTGCTCGCCGACTGGTCGGCCGACCTGCTGAAGGACACCAGGGTCGACCATGTGAGCGCGTCGCTGATGGCGGTCAAGGAGCAGAAGTTCTACGCCGACAGCGCGGGCACGGTGACGACCCAGCAGCGGGTGCGGGTGCATCCGCAGCTCACCGCGGCGAAGGTCGCGGACGGCCGGTTCGACGACATGCGCACGCTCGCCCCTCCGGTCGGGCGCGGCTACGAATACCTGACGGGGACAGGCTGGGACTTCCCCGGCGAGCTCGCCCGCATCCCGGAGCTCCTCGCCGAGAAGCTCGCCGCGCCCTCGGTCGAGGCCGGTTCCTACGACCTGGTGATCGCCCCCTCCAACCTGTGGCTGACGATCCACGAGTCGATCGGCCACGCGACCGAGCTCGACCGGGCGCTCGGCTACGAGGCCGCCTACGCCGGCACCAGCTTCGCGACGTTCGACAAGCTCGGCAACCTGGAATACGGCTCTCCGATCATGAACGTGACCGGTGACCGCACGGTCGAGCACGGCCTGGCGACCATCGGCTACGACGACGAGGGCGTGGCCGGACAGTCCTTCGACATCGTCAAGGACGGCACGCTCGCCGGCTACCAGCTCGACCGGCGCATGGCGCTCATGAAGGGCTTCGGCCGTTCCAACGGCTGCGCCTTCGGCGACTCCCCCGGCCACATGCCGATCCAGCGCATGGCGAACGTCTCCCTGCGGCCCGCGCCGGACGGCCCCTCGACCGAGGAGCTGGTGTCGCGGGTCGAGCGCGGCATCCTCATCGAGGGCGACAAGAGCTGGTCGATCGACATGCAGCGCTACAACTTCCAGTTCACCGGGCAGCGTTTCCGCCGGATCGAGAACGGTGAGCTCAAGGGCCAGCTCCGCGACGTCGCCTACCAGGCGACCACCACCGACTTCTGGCGGTCGATGGAGGCCGTGGGCGGCCCGGAGACCTACGTCCTCGGCGGCGCGTTCAACTGCGGCAAGGGGCAGCCCGGCCAGGTCGCGCCGGTCAGCCACGGCTGCCCGTCGGCGCTGTTCCGGGGAGTGCGCATTCTCAACACCGTGCAGGAGGGTGGAAAGTGACCCCACAGGAGACCGTCGAGCGGGCGCTGTCCCTCAGCGCCGCCGACGACACCATTGTGATCGCCGACGAGGGCTCCACCGCCAACCTGCGGTTCGCCGGCAACACGCTCACCACCAACGGCGTGGCCCGCTCGTCACAGCTCACCGTCATCTCCATCGTCGGTGAGAGCGTGGGCGTGGTCTCGCGGTCGGCGGTCCGGCCCGAGCAGATCGCCGACGTCGTGGCCGAGGCCGACCGCACCGCCAGGGACGCCCGTCCCGCGGAGGACGCCCGGCCGCTGGTCGAGGGCACCGGCCCGGCCGACGGCTGGGACGCCCCTGTCGAGCCCACCGGCATCGGGGTCTTCGCCGGTGTCGCCCCCGCCCTCGGCGAGGCGTTCGCCGCCGCCGAGGCGGCGGGCACGAAGCTGTACGGCTTCGCCGAGCACTCCCTGACCTCTACCTTCGTCGGCTCGTCGCGGGGCCTGCGCCTGCGCCACGACCAGCCGACGGGCCGGCTGGAGCTCAACGGCAAGTCCCCCGACATGAAGCGCTCGGCCTGGACCGGCGTCGCGACACGCGACTTCACCGACGTCGACATCGCGGCCCTGTCCTCCACTCTGGCCACACGGCTCGCATGGGCCTCCCGCCGGATCGACCTGCCCGCGGGCCGCTACGAGACGCTGCTGCCGCCCACGGCGGTGGCCGACCTGATGATCTACCTCTACTGGACGGCGGGGGCGCGCGACGCCGCCGACGGGCGCACGGTGTTCTCCGCGCCCGAGGGCAGGACGCGCGTCGGGGAGAAGCTGTCCCCGCTGCCGCTGCGGCTCTACAGCGACCCGCTCGCGGGCGGCATCGGCTGCTCGCCGTTCGTCGTCGCCCACGCGGGCAGCCGCGAGAGGTCGGTCTTCGACAACGGCCTGCCGCTGGCGTCCACCGACTGGATCGCGGGCGGCCACCTGGCCAACCTGCTGCAGACCCGGCACTCGGCCGAACTCACCGGCCTCGCGCCGACCCCGGCGATCGACAACCTGATCATGTCGTCGGCCGGCGCGGACGCCTCGCTGGAGCAGATGATCGCCTCAACCGAGCGCGGGCTGCTGGTGACCTGCCTGTGGTATATCCGCGAGGTCGATCCTCAGCAGCTCCTGCTCACCGGTCTGACCAGGGACGGCGTCTACCTCGTGGAGAAGGGCGAGGTGGTCGGGGAGGTCAACAACTTCCGGTTCAACGAGAGCCCGGTGGACCTCCTGGGCCGCACCACGGAGGTGGGGGCGTCGGTGCCGACCCTGCCGCGCGAGTGGAGCGACTACTTCACCCGCGCCGTCATGCCCGCGCTGCGGGTGCCCGATTTCAACATGTCCACGGTCAGCCAGGCCAACTGACTCCTCCACCGCCGGGCGCGGCATGTACGGCGCCGTGCCCGGCCAGGCGGGCCTTCGCCGTACGGCACGGGCCTCGCGCGCACGCCGGGCCCCGGCCGTACGGCACGGGCCCGCTCAGGCGTCCTCCAGGCGGAAGCCGACCTTCATCCCGACCTGGAAGTGCGCCACCTCTCCGTCGACGAGGTGGCCGCGCACCTCGGTGACCTCGAACCAGTCAAGGTGGCGCAGGGTGCGCGCGGCGCGCCCGAGCCCGTTGCGTATGGCCTGGTCGATGCCTTCCCCCGAGGAACCGACCACTTCGGTCACCCGGTACGTTCGATCCGTCATCCCGCTCCCCCGCATCTCAGCAGCAGTACCGGCCGCCCCCGTGGCCGGGCCGTGCCTGTTGACTACCCGGGAGGGCCCGTCACATGCCAAGGGTCACCCGGTGGCCGGAGAGGTCTAACGTGGAATGGTGAAGACGTGGCGGAAGCGCTCGACCGTGCATCCGGTGACCGATGCCCAGCCCTCTCTGACCGCCGACATCGGCCGTAGGGAGAAGCGCTATCTCATCCAGATGGGCATCCGCACCATCTGTCTGATTCTCGCCGTGGTCGTCCCCGGACCCTGGCCTGTGAAGATCATCTTTATCGCGGGCGCTGTATTTTTGCCGTACATTGCCGTAATCGGGGCGAATGAACGGGGGAAAGGCACCCCTCCCCCCACCTTTGACGACCCGGAAGCTAACCAAAACGAGATACCAAGGCATCGACGTGAGATCGGGTCGTGACTAAGTCTTGACGCACACCACGGGTAGTAGGTGTACGCTTTAGCCAAGCGCCCTGGTCCCCCGTCGGGGCGCTGGTGCCGGCGTTCCGGGCCCCCGTCGGAACGCCGATGAAGCGACGCCGGGTGGTTTGCCCCCGTAACCACCCGGCGTCGCCCTTTTCATCTCATCTTTGACGGGGAGCCTTCCCCCCGACCACCTCCCGCGGCCGTCCCGTCGGCGCACGCCTGTCGCGCCCGTCGAACGCGGCGCCGCAGCGGGTCGGTCAAGTCCGCCAGTCAAAGCGCCGCGGGGACCATGCCGTACGGCGAGCGCGCTGTGGCCGCCCGTGACGGGCGGCCCTGCGGGAGCGGGCTCGCGGCGAGCGGCCCCGGACGGCGGTGGACGAGCGGTCGGCCATCGGGAGCGGTCAGCGGTCCTTCGTGTCGGCCGCCCACTCGCGGGCGCGGCGGGTGAGCAGGCCGACGGCGTCCTCGGGGGCGGTGCCCGCGCCCTTCGCCAGGCCGAGCAGATAGACGGTCAGCGGGGCAGCGGGGCGCGCGACGCCGTGGGCGATCTCACGCGTCAGGTCGAGGACCACGTCGCGGTCGACCGTGGCCGGGTCGATGCCCAGCTCGCGGCACACCTCCGCGGTCCACTCCTCCAGCACGTTCACAGGACACACTCCTTTCACACCCATCCCCGCACTCCGGGAACGGGTCCGTTTCACGGCCCGCGGCACCGAGACGCGCACGCGGCGGGACACGGGCACGGCCGGACGGGCCCGATCTCGCCGCCCGCCGCGCACGACCCGCCGCGCGCCCGCGGCGTTCGGCGGGACACGGGCACGGCGGGACACGGCGCGCGGCGCCGGGGAGCGCGTCAAGGAACAGGATCATCCGCGTGGTCGCGCTCCGCCAGGTCCCGCGCGCGGCGCAGATCATCCATTGTGTCGCAGTCGAACCACGGCTCCGGGAGGCCGGGCGCGGGCGGCGCCGCCAGCCGTACGGGCTGGAGTGGGCCGAGCAGGCCGTGGAGCGAGCGCCCGGTGTAGGACGCCAGGGCCCGGCGGAGCGGCTCCACCCGCCAGAGGCCGACCAGCCACTGCTCGCGGCCCTCGCCGTCCACCAGGACGGCGCCGTGGGCGTCGCCGGAGGCCGCCAGCAGCGCGTGGACGTGCCGGGGCTCAAGGAACGGGAGGTCACCCGCCAGGAGAGCCGTCCAGGGCGCCGAGACCTCCGCCAGGCCTGCGCGCAGCGCCGGGACGGGGCCGCCGCCCGGCGGGTCCTCCCGGACGAACACCGCCCCGGGCAGCCCCTCGCGCTCCGGCCCCACCACGACCACCCGCCGGGCATCGGCCACGGCCGACGCGACACGCCGCACCAGTGCGAGGCCCCCGACCTCCAGGCCCGGCTTGTCCCGCCCGGACAGCCGCGCGGCACCGCCCCCGGCAAGCACCACCGCGTCATATACAGGCGCCCGCTCCCCCGGCGCTCTCACCACGCCGCCCCCCACCCTGCCGTCCACACTGTCCACCCCGCCGTCCGCCCTGCCCCCTGTAACGGCCCCCTGTAACGCCATCCGGGCCGATGCCCGCGCCACACCGGCCCTGCCGCCGCCCACGCCGCCCAGATCAGCCGCCGATGGCGGACATGGGGCGGGCCGGCTGGAGGAAGGCCGGGTCGTCGATGCCGTGCCCGGCGCGCTTGACGCGTACGGCGGCACGCCAGCGCTCGGCCAGTTCGTCGTCGCCCGCCCCATTGCGCATCGCCGTACGCAGGTCGGACTCGTCGGTGGCGAACAGGCAGTTGCGGATCTGCCCGTCGGCCGTGAGGCGGACGCGGTCGCAGGTGCCGCAGAACGGGCGGGTGACGGATCCGATGACCCCGACCCGCGCCGGCCCGCCGTCGACGAGGAACAGCTCGGCGGGCGCGCTCCCACGCTCGCGGGGGTCGTCAGGCGTGAGGTCGTAGGCGTCGAGCAGGCGCTTGAGGATCTCGTCGGCGGTCACCATGGTGTCGCGCCGCCAGCCGTGCTGGGCGTCGAGCGGCATCTGCTCGATGAAACGCAGCTCGTAGCCGCGTTCGAGGCAGTAGTCCAGCAGCGGCACGGCCTCGTGGTCGTTGACGTCCCGCATCAGTACGGCGTTGACCTTGACGGGCCGCAGTCCGGCCGCCTCGGCGGACGCGAGCCCGGCGAGCACGTCGGCGAGGCGGTCGCGGTGGGCGAGTCTCACGAACGTGTCGCGGTCGAGGGTGTCGAGGGAGACGTTGACCCGGTCGAGGCCGGCGTCGGCGAGGGGGGCGGCGAGGCGGCTGAGGCCGATGCCGTTCGTGGTGACCGAGAGCCGGGGCCTGGGCCTCAGCGCGGCGGTGCGGGTCACGATGTCGACGAGTTCGCGGCGGAGCAGCGGCTCGCCGCCCGTGTAGCGCACCTCGGTGATGCCGAGCCGTTCGACTCCGATGCCGACGAGGCGCACGATCTCGTCGGCGGTCAGGAGCTCGGGCTTGGGCAGCCACTCCAGCCCCTCGGGGGGCATGCAGTAGGTGCAGCGCAGGTTGCACCGGTCCGTCAGGGAGACCCGCAGGTCCGTCGCCACCCGTCCGAACGAGTCCACCAGCACCGGGGCCCACCTCCTGTCGTCCGGCCGCCTCCGGGGAGAGCGCCTGGCACGAGGCTCCTCTCGTACGGCGGAGCCCGCTGGACGTAACCCTACGGGGTGTCCGGATCTTTCCACACAGACGGCCTTTAACCGCGACAACGGTGGGGCGGGCCCCGCGATTCCGGGCCCGCCCCGTCGCCGACACACGTGCCCGGCTCAACCCTTGATGCAGATGACCTGCCGCAGGTGCGCCACGACCCGCACGAGGTCGGTCTGCGCCGCCATCACGGCCCGGAGGTCCTTGTAGGCGCCGGGGATCTCGTCGAGCACCCCCTGGTCCTTGCGGCACTCGACTCCGGCGGTCTGCGCCTCGAGATCGGCCAGGGTGAAGGTCTTCTTGGCCTTGTTCCGGCTCATCCGGCGGCCTGCCCCGTGGGAGGCCGAGTTGAACGAGGACTCGTTGCCCAGCCCCTCGACGATGTAGGTGCCGGTGGCCATCGAGCCCGGAATGATGCCGAGATCGCCGGAGCCGGCCCGGATCGCCCCCTTGCGGGTGACCAGGACGTCCACCCCGTCATAGGTCTCCTCGGCCACGTAGTTGTGGTGGCAGGAGATCTCGGGCTCGAACGCGATGCCGGGGAGGTGGCGGCGGAGCACGTCGCGAACCAGGGCCATCATGAGCGCGCGGTTGCGCCGCGCGTAGTCCTGCGCCCAGTAGAGGTCCCGGCGGTACGCCTCCATCTGCGGGGTGCCGGACACGAAGACCGCGAGGTCGCGGTCGGGCAGGTCCTGGTTGTGGGGAAGCCGCTGGGCCTCGTGGATGTGGTGCTCGGCGAGCTCCTTGCCGATGTTGCGGGAGCCGGAGTGGAGGACCACCCACACCGCGCCGTCGTCGTCGGCGCACACCTCGAGGAAGTGGTTTCCCCCGCCGAGCGTGCCCATCTGCACCTCGGCCCGTTCGCGGCGGGGCCGTACGGCGGGGGCGAGGTCGTCGAAGTGCCTCCAGAACGCGGCCCAGTCGCCGGTCGGGAACCCGTGCAACCTCGCGGGGTCGACGGGGCGCTTGTGGTGGCCGAATCCGACGGGGATGGCCTGCTCAAGCTTGGACCGCAGGTAGGCGAGGTTGTCGGGCAGCTGCGAGGCGGTGTAGGAGGTCTTGACCGCGGTCATCCCGCAGCCGATGTCGACCCCCACGGCGGCGGGCGAGACCGCGCCGCGCATAGCGATGACCGAGCCCACGGTCGCGCCCTTGCCGTAGTGCACGTCGGGCATCACCGCGACGCCGTGCACCCACGGAAGGTCGGCGACATTGCGCAGTTGCCGCATGGCCTGGTCCTCGACCTCGGCGGGGTCGGCCCACATCCTGATCGGCGCTCTGGCCCCGGCCACCATGGTGTACGTCATATGTGTCGCCTCCTTCCGGCGTCGTCCGGAGACCTATCAGGCCAGAGACGACCGCTCTGCGGCAACTCATTTACGATCTATACCCCGGATGTCCCCTTGGTTCGCTCGTCGCTTGGTCTGCGCAGTGAGCGACTGTGGGGGCCGCTGTGCCGTACGGCAGGTCAAGCTTTGCGTGGGACAGGCGTGCTTTGCCGTACGTGGGGTGTTTCGAAGCCCTGGCCATGACCTAGCGGTTTTTAACCTCTCGGTCATGATCAAAAAAGTAGTTCTCCTGTCCCTTGCGGCGGGAACGGTGGTCCTGCCCACCGCAGCGCAGGCGGCCCCGGTGCCGACCGACGACGGGGTGGCGATCAGGGCCGTCCGCATCAAGCCGGGTTCGCCCGTCGTCGGGGCCAGCGGTTCGGTCCGCTTGGTGGTCGACGTCGTGGCGCGCGGCGTGGTGGGCCGGAACGGCGTCACCATCAAGGTAAGCCCTGGCATGCCGCCTCAGGACGCCGCCGACCTGTCCGGCGAGACCGCGGCCAAGGACCAAGCCAAGGACAAGGCCAAGGAGCAGGCCAAGGAGCAGGCCAAAGACCAGAAGGATCACAAGGAAGGCAAGGACGTCAAGGAGGGCAAAGAACAGGCGCCCGGTGGTGACGCCGCCGCCGAGGAGCTCGCGGTCGAGATGATCGACGAGGCCGCCCCGGACACCCCGGCGGCCTCGGGGGCGACGTCGGGCTCGGGGGCGACGTCGGGCTCGGGGGCGACGTCGGGCTCGGCTCAGGACGCGGCTCAGGACGTCACTCACGACACGGCCCACGACACCACCCAAGACACCACTCACGACACGGCCCACGACACGGCCCCGCCCGCGATCTCGGCCACGAACTCGGCGGGGCAGTCGGCGGGTTCGAGCACGAACCCGATCACGGGCCCGGTCCCGAACGCCGCGCCTAACGCCGCCAAGCCCGCGGCCGGCACGCCCGGGACACCGGGAGCGGCGGGCACGCCCGCAACGACCGGGGCGAGCGCCGGTAAGCCGGCGGCCGGGACCGCCGACGCGGCGGAGGCGAACGCCGCCAAGCCCGGCGCCGCCAAGCCCGCCGCTGAGGGGAAGCCCGCGGGCACGCGTGCCTCCGAGGGATGGCAGACGTGGCGGTTCCTGCCCGAGAAGGGCCTGAGCCGCTGGTATCCGACGGGCTACTGGACCGTGCGCGTCACCGCCAAGGGCGCCAACGGGCAGACCATCACGGAGTACGCGACCTTCCGCCTCCGCCGCAACACGGCCTTCACCGACCTGCGGGCCGTCCGCATCAAGAACACCCAGGCCGTGCGGGTGCGCGGCACGCTCAGCCGGGTCGACCCGACCGGTCACCTGGACTACACCCCCTACGCGGGACAGCAGGTGGAGATCCTGCACCGCCCCTCCGGCGCGGCCAAGTGGGAGCTCGCCGCGACGGTCACGACCGACCAGTCGGGCCGCTTCTCGGAGCGCGTCGCCAACCGTACGAGTGGTCTGTGGCGGATGCGCTACAACGGCACCGACCACTACGCCAATGACCTGAGCGATGTCCAGAGGACGACGGTCGTGAAGCCGCGCCGCCTCTGACCTGTGATGAGTCGCGATGAGTCGTGATGACTCGCGATGCTTTGCGATGCCTTGCGATGCCTCATGATGACGTGAGCGTTGTCCGCTGACTTCGTGTCCGAGAGCGCCCGGTCCCCCGCGGGGGACCGGGCGCTCCGCGTTCCGCGATCTCTGCGATCTCGCGTTTCAAAGTCTCGCCAAAAGCGACCTCCGCCGCTTGGCACCCCCGAGGCTGGGCATTGATCCCTGCACCTCCCCGGCAAGCCACGAGAGGTACGACGTCGCGATCGGGGGCGGTCACGCGATGGCCGAGCGCACACTTCGCGCGCGGGAGCGGTCCTTCTTCGGGCACCCGCGCGGCCTGGCCACGCTGTTCGGCACCGAGATGTGGGAGCGTTTCAGCTTCTACGGCCTGCGCGCGATCCTCGCGCTGTTCCTGGCGGCACCGCCGGTCCGGAACGGGCTCGGGCTGCCCGCCGCGACGGCGTACGCGGTGGTGGGCATCTACCAGGGCCTCGTCTACCTGACCGCGCTGCCCGGCGGTTGGCTCGCCGACCGGGTGCTGGGGGCCCGCCGCGCGGTGCTGTGGGGCGGGGCCGTCATCATGTGCGGGCACATCGCCATGGCGGTGCCGGTGCCGGGCCCGGCGCTGATCTGGGTCGGGTTGACGCTCATCGTCGCCGGCACGGGGCTGCTGAAGCCCAACATCTCCAGCATGGTCGGCCACCTGTACCGCGACGACGAGGACGCGCGGCGGGACTCCGGCTTCTCGCTGTTCTACATGGGCATCAACATCGGCGCCTTCGCGGGCATCTTCGTCACGCCCGCGCTCGCCGGGGAGGACCGGTGGCACCTGGCCTTCGGCGCGGCGGCGGTGGGCATGGCCGTCGGGCTCGCGCAGTACGTGCTGGGTGGACGGCACCTCCGGGGCGCGGGACTGCGCCCCGGCGACCCGCTCACGGCGGCCGAGCGCGCCCGCGCGGTGAGCCGGGTCGGCGTGGCGGCGGCCGCGGTCGCGGCGGTCGCGCTGGCCGCGGCGAGCGCCGGGATGCTGACGGTCGACAACGTGACCTACGCCGCGACGGCGGTGACGGTGGCCGTGCCCGTGGCCTACTTCGTCTACATCCTGCGCCACCCCCACGTGACGGCGGATGAGCGGCGGCGGATGGCGGCCTACATCTGGCTCTTCGCCGCCGCCGCGATCTTCTGGATGATCTTCGATCTGGCGCCGGGCCCGGTCACCGGCTTCGCCAGGAACCACGTGGACCTCACGGTCTTCGGCTACGCGATCCCGGCGGGCTGGACCCAGAACTTCAACTCGCTCTTCGTGATCGTCTTCGCCGGGGTCTTCGCGGCGCTCTGGCTCAAGGTGGGCGACCGGGTCGGCAGTCCGGCCAAGTTCGCCTTCGCCCTGTTCATGGCGGGGCTGAGCTTCGTCGTGCTCTCCGCCGCAGCGGGCATCGCCGAAGGCGGGGCGAAGGTCGGCATCGCGTGGCTCGCGCTCATGTACCTCATCCAGACCTTCGGCGAGCTGTCACTCAGCCCGGTGGGCCTGTCGGTCACCGCCAAGCTCGCGCCGGTCGCCTTCAAGGGGCAGATGCTGGGCGTGTGGTTCCTGGCCTCGGCCGTGGGGGACTCGGTCGGCGGGCAGACCTACCGGCTGCGGGCCTTCGTCAGCGAGACGCAGTACTTCCTGCTTCTGGCGGCCGTCGCGGTGCTCGCCGGGCTCGTCCTGCTGGCCTGGTCCGGCAGGTTGCGTCACCTCACGGGAGAGCACATTCCGGCATAGACGACAATTCTCCCGTGAACGACACGCTGCACGTCAGCCCGCTGCTGGACCTCGCGGGCATCTTCGTCTTCGCCCTCTCCGGAGCGCTCATGGGAGCGCGCAAACGCCTCGACGTGGTGGGCATGGCGGTGCTGGCGTCGATGACCGCGCTCGGCGGCGGCATCCTGCGTGATCTGATCCTGAACGTGCGCCCCGCGGCGTTCGAGAGCCTCGGCTACGTGCTCGTGCCCCTGCTCGCCACGGTGATCGTGTTCTTCTGGCATCCGCAGGTCGAGCGGGGCATGCCGACGGTGCTGGTGTTCGACGCCGCCGGACTCGGGCTGTTCTGCGCCGTCGGTACGGAGAAGGCGCTCACGGTGGGCTTCAGCCCGCTGCACGCGGTGCTGCTCGGGATGACCACGGCGGTCGGCGGCGGCATCCTGCGCGACGTGTTGGCGGGGCAGATCCCGAGCCTGCTCTACGACCGCCAGCTCTACGCGGTGCCCGCCCTGCTGGGCTCGGCCGTGATGGCCCTGCTCTGGGGGGCCGGCTTCACCGGCTGGCCCGCCACCCTCGCCGCCGCCGTCCTCGCGTTCCTCCTGCGCATCCTCGCCATGCGGTACGGCTGGCGCGCGCC
Organism: Sinosporangium album; assembly: GCF_900100605.1. Classification (GTDB taxonomy): domain Bacteria; phylum Actinomycetota; class Actinomycetes; order Streptosporangiales; family Streptosporangiaceae; genus Sinosporangium; species Sinosporangium album. Next base: position 36,520 of record NZ_FNCN01000025.1, read on the forward strand.
CCTGGCCCGCGGGATCCCCGACGAGTAGACCGCCGCAGCGCCTGTCACAACCCCCGTGACAGCACCCGTCACAGCCCTGCCGCAGCGCCCGTCACAGTGCCGGGGTGACCGCCTCGAACGACCGGCGCACCGGCCCCGGGCCGCCGTGGAAAGCCGCCGCGACCCGGCGCACGGCCTCGGTCACGACCTGCGGCGACTGCGTGTACGGCATGCGCACGTAGGCCTCCAGCGTGCCGTCGACGCCGAACCATGGGCCGGGCGCGAGCCGTACGCCCCGGGACGCCGCCGCCTCGGCGAGAGGAGTGGCGGTGGGCCCGGGGAGCCGCGCCCACACGACTCCCCCGCCGTGGGGCATCGTGTAGGTCCACGAGGGCAGTTCGGCGGCGAGCGCCGCGGTCAGGGCCGCCCGCGAGGCGGCCAGCGCGCGGCGCCGTTCGGCGCGCCCGGCGTCGATGTCCTGGAACAGCCGGGCCACGACGAGCTGTTCGAGCACCGGGCTCGCGATGTCGACTCCGGCACGCAGCACCGCGAGCCGGCGGACCATCGCCGCCGTCGTGCGTATCCAGCCGATGCGCAGCCCGCCCCACCACAGCTTGGAGGCCGATCCGATGCTGATCACGCGGCCGTCGGTGTCGAACGCGGCCGTCGCCCTGGTCGCGGGCACGTCGTCGACGGCGGTCTCCGCCCAGCTCTCGTCGATCACCAAGGTGGTGCCGCAGGCGCGGGCCGCCGCGACGAGTTCCGCCCGCTTCTCGTCGCCCATCAGCCGACCGGTGGGGTTCTGGAAGTCGGGCATCAGGTAGGCGAGGCGGGCGGCGGACTGGCGCATCGCGGAGGTCAGCAGGTCGAGGTGCCAGCCGTCCGGCGGAATGCCCACCGGGACGATGCGGGCGGCCCGCAGCCGCGCGAGATCGAGAATGTGCGGATAGGTCGGCGATTCGACCACCAGCGCATCCCCTGGCGCCATGAGTTGAAGCGTGATCAGGTTCATGGCCTGCTGCGCCCCGGGGGTGATCAGGATCTGCTCGGGCCTGGTGGCGGCCCCGCGCTCGGTGTAGCGCGCGGCGACCAGCTCGCGCAGCGCGGGCAGGCCCGTGGGCTCGTAGCCGATGCCGAGCGCGTAGCGCGGCAGCTCCGCCGCGGCGGCCTCCACCGCGGCCGCGAGCGCGGCGCCCGCCGCCGGCGCGGCGCAGTGCATGGGGAGCAGCCCGCCACTCTCGGCCGCCACCCAGGGGTTGTCGACACCGAGCGCCCCGGAGTCGGGCAGCTCGGTCCAGCTTCCCGCCCCCTGCCTGCTCGCCAGGTAGCCCTCTTCGCGCAGCCGGTCATAGGCGGAGGTCACGGTGGTACGGCTGACGCCGAGCTCGGCGGCCAGGTGGCGTTCGGCGGGCAGGCGGACGCGGACCGCCAGGCCGCCGTCCAGGATGAGCGAGCGCACGGAGGAGGCGAGCGCCTGGTAGTAGGGCCGGGTGCCCGGGTCGATCCGAACGAGCCGGGCCAGTTGGGTCGCACTGATATGACGGTTAAGGCCAGACATAAAGCCACTTTCCCGGATTGGCTATTCAAAGGCAACCGGGCGCACCGACACGATGGCGCCTGTCATGAGTGAAACAACCCTTCGCCGCCTCGGTCCGCTGCCCGGCCGCCTCGTGCGGCTCTACGCCGGTCTCGCGCTGTACGGCGCGGGCATCGGCCTCCAGATCGAATCCACCCTCGGCAACTTCCCCTGGGACGTGTTCCACCACGGCCTCAGCCTCATGTCCGGGTGGTCCATCGGCCTGGCGGTCACCGTCGTCGGCGTGTTCGTCATGCTGCTGTGGATCCCCCTGCGCCAGAAACCCGGCCTGGGCACCATCAGCAACGTCTTCTGCATCGGCCTCTTCGCCGACCTCACCCTCTGGCTCGCCCCCACCCCCGGCGACCTCGCCGTACGCTGGGCGTTCCTCGCGGCGGCCATCGTGATCACCGCGGTGGCCACGGGCCTCTACATCGGCGCCGGCTTCGGGGCCGGCCCGCGCGACGGGCTGATGACTGGCCTGGCCGCCAAGGGCCTGTCGATCCGGCTCAGCCGTATGCTCATCGAGGTCACCGTCCTTCTCGCCGGGTGGCTGCTCGGCGGCAACCTCGGGATCGGCACCCTGGTCTTCGCCCTGTCGATCGGGCCGATGACCCAGTTCTTCATGCCGCTCCTGGCGGCGGATCGCCGCTCCGGCGCTCCGGGCGTATAACGTCGAGGCATGCGGATCGAGGACTACGCCCTCATCGGTGACATGCAGTCGGCCGCCCTCGTCGGCCGGGACGGCTCGATCGACTGGCTGTGCCTGCCCCGGTTCGACTCGCCGGCCTGCTTCGCCTCCCTGCTGGGCAGCGAGCGCAACGGCCACTGGTGGATCGGTCCCTCCGGGAGGCCCATGGCCAACCGGCGACGCTACCGCGAGGACACGCTGATCCTCGAAAGCGAGTGGGACACCCCCGGCGGCACGGTGAGGGTCATCGACTTCATGCCGCCCCGGCACGCCAACCCCGACGTGGTGCGCATCGTCGAGGGCGTGTCGGGCAGCGTGGAGATGTCCACCCAGATCCGCATCCGGTTCGACTACGGGCGCGTGGTGCCGTGGGTGCGCCGCTCCGACGGCGACCTGCAGGCGATCGGCGGGCCCGACGCGGCGTGGCTGAACTCGCCCGTGCCGCTCACCGGCGGCGACTACGCCCACCAGGGAACGTTCCGCGTGTCGGCCGGGCAGCGCCTCGCGTTCGTCTTCACCTGGCACCCCTCGCACGAGCCGAGACCCGAGGAGATCGACCCCGAGTTCCAGCTCCGGGAGACCGAGGCGGGGTGGACCGAGTGGGTGGACGGCTGCGCCCACAAGGGCCGCTGGCGCGAGGCCGTGGTCCGGTCCCTCATCACGCTCAAGGGTCTGACCTACGCCCCCACCGGCGGCATCGTGGCCGCCCCCACCACCTCGCTGCCCGAGGACATCGGCGGCGTGCGCAACTGGGACTACCGCTACTGCTGGCTGCGCGACGCCACGATGACCCTCGACGCGCTGCTCGGCGCCGGCTACCTCGACGAGGCGCGGGACTGGCGCGAATGGCTGCTGCGCGCCGTCGCCGGACGCGCCCAGGACCTCCAGATCATGTACGGCGTGGCCGGCGAGCGCCGCCTCCCCGAGATGGAGCTCGACTGGCTGCGCGGCTACGAGAACTCCCGCCCGGTGCGCATCGGCAACGGCGCCGTCAACCAGCTCCAGCTCGACGTCTACGGCGAGGTGGCCAACTGCCTCTACAGGGCCCGCGCCTCGGGGCTGGGCCACGACCGCCGCGCCTGGGCGATCCAGCGGGAGCTGGTCGGCTACCTGGAGTCCCAGTGGGATCAGCCCGACGAGGGCATCTGGGAGGTCCGGGGGCCGCGCCGCCACTTCACCCACTCCAAGGTGATGTGCTGGGTGGCGCTGGACCGGGTGGTCCGCCAGGCCGAGATCTTCGGCAAGCAGGCCCCGCTCGCCCGCTGGCGCGCGCTGCGCGACCAGATCCACGCCGAGATCTGCTCCAAGGGCTTCGACTCCGACACCGGCACCTTCACGCAGTCGTACGGCTCCCGCGAGCTCGACGCGTCCCTGCTCCTCATCCCGGCGGTGGGCTTCCTGCCCGCCACCGACCCCCGGGTGGTCAACACGGTGCGGGCCATCGAGAGCGAGCTCATGGTGGATGGGTTCGTCCTGAGATACCCCGTGGCGGCGGACAACCCTGTGGACGGCCTGCCCGGCCGCGAGGGGGCGTTCCTCGCGTGCAGCTTCTGGCTGGCCGACGCCAAGGCGATGATCGGCTGCAAGGACGAGGCGATCGAGATGTTCGAGCGGCTGCTGGCGCTCCGCAACGACGTGGGGCTGCTGGCGGAGGAGTACGACCCGGCGACGGGCCGCATGATGGGCAACTTCCCGCAGGCGTTCAGCCACGTGCCCTTGATCCACACGGCCCGCACCCTGTCCTGAGGTGCTGAGCGTCCGCGCGGGGCGGCTCAGCCGCCCCGGACCGGCTCAGTCGCCCCGGGTGGCGATGTCGGCGAGCACTCTGGCGAACTCCCGGGAGGGGGCGACGACCAACCGGATGCGGCCGTCGCCCCCGACCAGGTCCGCCTTGATCAGGGTGAGCCGCCCATCGCACCACCAGTAGATCTGGGGGCTGACCGCGTCGCCCTCGCCGTCGTACTCCTTCTGCGCGTAGAGCCGCAGGCGTTCGATGGCCCGGACCACGCCGATGCCCCGCACCAAGTGGACGATCATCGTGGCGGATGACGGGAAGGCGACCAGGGCGCCGTCATCGGGGACCGGGAGATACTCCTCAAGCCACCGCAGGTGGGCCGCCGCGCCGGCGGTCGAGCCGGACAGCCGCCAGACCGGGACACCGCTCAGGTCGGCCTCCTCGGCGGTGAGGCGCTCGTCGTGGCGGGCGTTGGTCAGGGCGAGGTCGAGCACCTCCCCGGAGGGGAGCGGCCAGCAGCCCGCCTCCTCGGGGCGGACAGCCCGTACGGCTCCGCCGTACCCGACGGTCAGCAGCTCGACGAGGTCGGAGCTGAGGTGGCGGCCGACGACGCGGCCGAGATCGGGGATGTCGTCGGCGAGTTGGACGCGGGTGCGCAGCAGGGGGCGGATCTGTTCCAGTTCCGCCGCGTCGAGGGGCTCCCCGGCGGTGGCGACGACGTGCGCGAGGTGGGCGGAGACGAGGGTGGGCCAGTCCTCACGGGCGCGTTTGGCGGCTTCGCGCCGGAGCCCGGTGAGCCGTACGGCGTGCCGGGTGCCGTCCTCGGCCGACAGCGCCAGGCTGGAGCCGTCCGCGGCGAACGCGCAGGTGTATCCGAGGGTTTCGGCGACCAGGGCGAGCAGGGAATCGAGGTCGACGTCCTCGGCGGCCCGCCGTGGCGCCTGCCGCTCCCGTCGCCGCCGGAACAGCCACACGCGATGTGTCCCCTCTGCCGGTCGTCCTCCTCAGCACGTTGTCTCTATTGTCCCCTTCTCTCCGAGTAGGAGAAGCGCAGGAGAGCACGATTACGTATCAAAAACACCAAGAACCTCCCAGAATGTGGGGCCTATCACAGCAGGTGAGAGGGGGTGTCGCGCGCTCGGGTTCGCTCACGCGGCAAACGGTGTCACACTGTCCTCACCTATGCGACCTCCGCCCCACATCCTCGTGGTCAACGGCGTCAAGGTCCGTCGCCCCGTGTTCGTGCTCGCCGCTCCGCACTCGGGCGCGGACCTGCTGGGCCGTGCCTTGAAACGCTCCCCCGGCTTCCACGTCACGATGGGCCGCCCCGCCGTCGCCCACGTCATCTACGCCTTCGCCCGCAAACCGTCCATCGCCTCCGGGCGCGGGTCCGGAGCGGCCAGGGTGCTGCGCGACGCTCTGGCCGACTCCTGGCAGCTCCTGCCCGGCTCGTGCTTCGAGTGTCCCGGGTCCTGCCGCGAGGCCGGCGGCGTGACCGGCGGAGGCCCGTGCGCCACGCCCGGCACCGTGGCCCGGTTCGGCGACGCCGGCCCCGACCTGCTCTACAGCGCGCCGGTGCTGCTCCAGGCGTTCCCCGACGCGAGATTCGTGCAGGTCATCCGGGACGGCAGGGACGTGACCGCCGACATGCTCGCCGATCCGGCGTGCCTGGCGTGGTTCAAGCCGTCGATGCTCAGCGAGGAGACCGAGTTCCCCAACGCCTTCCTCGGCGTCAAGTCCGAGGAGCACCGCGACCGGTGGAAGGCCATGCCGACCGCGGGCAAGTGCGCTCTGCGCTGGCGCGGCGCGGTGCGCCTGTCTGCCGCGCTGCGGCAGGAGCTGCCGAAGGACCAGCTCCTCACCCTGCGCCACGAGAGCCTCCTCGACGACCCCGCCGAGACCGCCGAGACCCTGTCGGCGTTCCTGGAGACGCGCGTCTCCAAGGTCGCGCTGTACGCCGCGGCCGGGCCGCCCCCCGGGTCCTGGCGGACCCGGCTGCGCCCCGAGGACGCCGCGCTGGTCGAGAAGGTCGCCAGGGAGGAGCTCGGCCGGCTCGGCTATCTGAGCTGACCGCGGCCCGCCCAGTCCGCCTCGGCGTCCTCGGCGGCATCGACGGCATCGACGGCATCGACGGCCTCGCCCGCTCGGCTCTCCGGCATCACCGTCTCGAACGGCGGCTGGTGGGCGAACTGCGTGCGATACAGCTCGGCGTAGACCCCGTCTGCGGCGAGGAGCTCCTCGTGCCGCCCCCGCTCGGCGATGCGCCCGCCCGCCACCACCAGGATCTGGTCGGCCTCCCTGATCGTCGACAGCCGGTGCGCGATCACCAGGGAGGTGCGGCCCGTCAGCGCGGACTTCAGGGCCCGCTGGACCGCCGCCTCGGACTCGGAGTCCAGATGCGCGGTCGCCTCGTCCAGCACCACCACACGCGGCGCCTTCAGCAGCAGCCTGGCGATCGCCAGGCGCTGCTTCTCGCCGCCCGACAGGCGGTAGCCCCGGTCGCCCACGACGGTCTCCAGCCCCTCGGGGAGACTCTCCACCATGGTGGCGATCTGGGCCGCGCGCAGCGCCTCCCAGATCTCCTCGTCGGTCGCCGACGGGCGGGCGTAGCGGAGGTTCGCCCCGATCGTGTCGTGGAACAGGTGGGCCTCCTGGGTGACGACGCCGATCGTCTCCCGCAGCGAGGCCAAGGTGGCGTCCCTCACGTCGAGCCCGTTGAGGCTCACCCCGCCTCCGGTGGTGTCGTAGAGCCGCGTCGCCAGCGACGTGATCGTCGTCTTGCCCGCCCCCGACGGGCCGACCAGCGCCACCATCTCACCGGGCCGCACAGTGAACGACACGTCGTTCAGGACCTCCTGCCCCGGCCCGGTGTCGGGGCGGGCGACCGCCTCCAGCGAGGCCAGCGACACCTCCCCCGCCGCCGGGTAGCGGAACGCCACGTCCGCGAACTCCACGCTCACCGGGCCGTCGGGTACGGCCGCGGCCCCCGGGCGCTCGGCCACCATGGGCTTGAGGTCGAGAACCTCGAAAACACGGTCGAAACTGACGAGCGCCGTCATCACGTCGACGTGGACGTTGGACAGGCTGGTGAGCGGGCCGTACAGGCGCATCAGCAGCGAGGCGAGCGCGACCAGCGTGCCGAGCTCGAAGACGCCGCCGACCGCCAGGACACCGCCGAGGCCGTAGACGAGGGCGGTGGCCAGGGCCGCGACGAGGCCGAGCGCGATGCGGAAGAACGCGCCGTACATGCCGACCGTGACGCCGATGTCCCGCACCCGCCCCGCCCGATCGGCGAAGGCCGCGGCCTCGTCGTCGGGCCTGCCGTACAGCTTGGCGACCATGGCCCCGGCGACGTTGAACCGCTCGGTCATCACCTGGCTCATGTCGGCGTCGAGGACCATCTGCCGGCGGGTGAGCCCGGACATGCGCCGCCCCACCCATTTGGCCGGGATCACGAACACCGGCAGCAGCACCAGGGCGACCAAGGTGATCTGCCAGGACAGCACGAGCATGGCGCCCAGCACCATCACCAGGCTGACCACGTTGGACACCACCGACGACAGGGTGCTGGTGATGGCGCGCTGCGCGCCGATCACGTCGGTGTTGAGCCGCGACACCAGCGCCCCGGTCTGGGCCCGGGTGAAGAACGCGACCGGCATGCGCTGGACGTGGTCGAACACCTCGGTGCGCAGGTTGAAGATGAGCCCCTCGCCGACCCGCGAGGAGAACCACCGCTGGCCGAGGGACAGCACGGCGTCGAGAAGGGCCAGGCCCGCGATGGCCAGCGAGAGCTGCACGACGACGTCGACCCGCTTGGGGATGATGCCGTTGTCGATGACGGCCTTCATCAGCAGCGGTGAGGCGATCACGGTCGTCGACCCGAGCACCACCAGCACGAGGAACGCCGTGATCTGCCGGGAGTACGGCAGGGCGTATCGGGTGATGCGGCGCACCGTGCCGGGCGCGACCTTCTCCTTGACCACCGAGTCGTCGCGCCGCAGCGAACGCCACGCCGAACCGTAGCCCCCGTTCATCATGGACATCGCCACCGCCCGTTCCCGCGCGCCGGAAGGCACGCGCTGTCGCCCGGTGCAGCATGGCACGGGCCCCGGTGATTCCCGAAGCGCGGTGTCCGCCCGCTCAGCCCCTGGCGAACAGCGCCTGGATGCGGTCCCACTGCTCGTGCCGTTCGGCCGCCGCCTGCTCCTCCAGGGTGTTGGTGCGCGCGGCGGTCAGCAACCGCTTGGTCGCCGTCGCCACGTCCCTGTCGACGGCCAGCAGGGCGGCGGTCAGGTCGGCGACGGCCGACTCCAGGTCCGCGGGCTCGACGACGAGTTCGGCGAGACCGAGGCGCAGCGCCTCGTCGGCGCCGACGGACCTGCCCGTCAGGCAGAGCTCGATGGCTCTGGGCAGGCCGACGAGATCGACCAGGGGCTTGGTGCCCGTGAGATCCGGAACCAGTCCGTGTGAGGCCTCCCGCATGGAGAACCTCGCGTCCGCGGCAAGGACGCGCAGGTCACACGCCAGGGCGAGTTGGAACCCCGCGCCGACGGCATGCCCCTGGACGGCCGCGACCGACACGATGCCGGGTCGGCGCAGCCAGAGGAATCCCTCCTGAGCCGGAGCAAGCCATTCGGAGAAAGACCGACGGGACATCGCCGCGACCTCCGCGATCGGCCGCTGCCCGGGTATCCCGTCTGCTGTGAACATCCGCAGGTCGATGCCTGCCGAGAAGGACGGCCCCTCGCCATTCACCACGACGACACGCACCTGCTCTGGCAAGTTGTGTCCGATCCGGGCCAGACCCAGCCAGGTCGCGAACGTCTGCGCGTTCCGCTTCTCCGGCCGGTTCAGTGTGATCGTCGCGATTTCGCCGTCCACCTCGTAGCGCAGCCCGCTGTCAGCGAGCTCCGCGCTCCCCCCAAGCGCTACGTCCGCCATCGCTCCCTCCCGCGTCCTCGGCGACCGTCGCACCCGAGCCTAGCGCTCCTCTAGAACGAGGTTCTAACAACTCGGGTGCGACAGCTCCGTATGACGGGAGACGAGCGGCTGCGGTCGCACGTTTCCGAGGCGGTCTCAGCGCTTGGACTTGCCTCGGGTGGCCCCGCCGCGCCCACGCAGAGTCACACCGGACTCGCTGAGGATGCGGTGGATAAACCCATATGACCGACCGGTAGAGGCGGCCAATGCGCGGATGCTTTCACCCGCGGCATAGCGCTTCTTGAGATCGGCGGCCAGTTTTTCACGGTCGGCCCCGGTCACCCGGGTGCCCTTCTTCAGAGTCTCGGCCACGAGTACCTCCTGTAGTGCCAGACTTCCGCAGCGTTACTCACGCCATGATCAGTCATTTCAGCGGGATCGGCTACCTACTCCACGGGAAAAGATCCGTACCCGCTCAAATTAAGATCAGGCGAGTGCCACAAGATCGGAAAATTCATCGCTCCAAGCGTCTTCAACTCCGTCCGGTAGCAAGATCACCCTATCCGGTCGTAGGGCTGCTACTGCACCCTCATCATGCGTGACAAGCACGATTGCCCCAGAATAGGACCTAAGTGCAGAAAGCACTTGTTCCCGACTCGCCGGATCAAGGTTGTTGGTCGGCTCGTCGAGCAGGAGGACATTGGCGCTCGAAAGCACCAACGTGGCCAAGGCGAGACGCGTCTTCTCGCCGCCGGAGAGCACCCCGGCGGGCTTGTCGACGTCGTCGCCGGTGAACAGGAACGACCCGAGGACCTTGCGGAGATCGACGTCGGCCACGTCGGGCCCCGCCGTGCGCATGTTCTCCAGCACCGTGCGCTCGGCGTCGAGCGTCTCGTGCTCCTGGGCGTAGTAGCCGAGTTTCAGGCCGTGGCCGGGCCTGACCTCGCCCGTGTCGGGCTTCTCCAGGCCGCCGAGCAGGCGCAGCAGCGTGGTCTTGCCCGCGCCGTTGAGGCCGAGGATGACGACGCGGGAACCCCGGTCCACGGCCGCGTCGACATCGGTGAAGACCTCCAGCGAGCCGTAGGACTTGGACAGCCCGGTCGCCGTCAACGGGGTGCGCCCGCAGGGCGCGGGCTCGGGGAAGCGGAGCTTGGCCACTTTGTCGGAGCGGCGCTCCTCCGACACCCCGGCGAGCAGGCGCCGCGCGCGGCGCTCCATGTCCTGGGCGGCCTTGGCCTTGGTGGCCTTGGCCCGCATCCGGTCGGCCTGCGACAGCAGGGCGCCCGCCTGGCGCTCGGCGTTGGCCCGCTCGCGCTTCCTGCGCCGCTCGTCGGTCTCCCGCTGGGTGAGGTAGGCCTTCCAGCCGACGTTGTAGGTATCGATCACACAACGATTGGCGTCCAGGTGGAGCACGCGGTTGACCGTCGCTTCAAGAAGCGTGACGTCATGGCTGATGATCACCAAACCGCCCTGATGAGATCGCAAAAAATCACGAAGCCAGCCGATTGAGTCGGCATCGAGGTGGTTTGTCGGCTCGTCGAGCAGCAGAGTTTCGGCGTCGCTGAAGAGGATTCGCGCCAATTCAACACGTCTGCGCTGGCCACCGGACAGGGTGCTGAGGGGTTGACCCAGAACTCGATCGGGCAGACCCAGACTGGACGCGATCGACGCCGCCTCGGCCTCGGCCGCGTAGCCCCCGAGCACGTGCAGGCGGTCCTCGAGCCGCCCGTAGGCCCGCACCGCCTTGTCACGCGCCCGCTCGTCGGTCTGGGCCATGCCCTGCTCGGCGGCGCGCAGCTCGCGCAGCACCTCGTCGAGGCCCCGCGCCGACAGGATGCGGTCGCGCGCGAGCACCGACAGGTCGCCGGTGCGAGGGTCCTGAGGGAGGTAGCCGACGGCCCCGGTCACGCTCACCGACCCCGCGGCGGGGATGCCCTCACCGGCGAGGACACGGCACAGCGTGGTCTTGCCGGCACCGTTGCGGCCGACCAGGCCGATCTTGTCGCCCGCGTTGACGCGGAAGGTGGCACCCTCGATGAGCAGGCGCGAGCCGGCTCGCAGCTCGATGTCGGAAGAAATGATCATGGCGGAGGAAACACTCCCAGGCCGGAGGTCGACGGGGTCGGTGAGCATTGTCGTATCGGCGAGGCCGGGAACCCGCGAAAACAGCGGGGAGGCGTGGATCGACGTGGATCACACCCGGCCCGCCGTGCGACCGCCCGGCACCGCTCGACGCATGAGGGGAACGGCTCGAAGACGGCCGGCTCGGTCAATCGGAAGCGCGCATGGCGCTCAGTCTATGGCCATGCTCACAGGGGGTCCGCTCCGTTCTCCCCCGGAGCGGTGAGCCTCACCTTCACCGCCCGGAACAGCCGGGGCGTGTCGGCGAGCACCTGCAGGCGCGGATCGGGGACCGGGAGGAAGTCCCCCACCTCCCGAGCGAACACCCCCGACAGCCTCCGGTCGCCCCGCAGGACCTCCACCGACCGCCGGTCGCCGCCCAGCACCACACCGGCGAGGCCGTCGAGATGCGGCACGAGCACCCTGGCGACCGTGTCGGCGGCCGACTCGCGGGCCTGCGCCGCCTGATTGGCCCTGCGCCGCGCGAAGCGCCGCTGCGACCAGCCTCCCGCCGCCGTACGGCCCTGCACGAGCCGCGCCCCGACCTTCGACACCACGAGCTCGGCGCCCTCGAACACCCCGACGGCGTGGCCGCCGAGACGCACCAGCACCACCCCCACCCGGCGCGGACGCAGCGCGTGCTCCACGAGCGCGGCCGTATGCGGCTCCAGGAGCGGATCGAAACCGCCCCCACCTGGGATGATCGTGTCTGATTCGAGACCCTCGCCGTCGCGGCCGACGGCGAGGGGCGGGAAGGGCACATGGCACTCGGCCAACTCGCCGTCGGCGCCGCGCAGCACCACCGTCGCGGAGCCGGCCGAGACCGCGGGCGGCCCGTGGCGCTCGGCGAAACCGCGCAGCCATCCGGCGAGGCGCTCGGGGGCCACGGAGACCCACCGGCCGCCTCCGGCCGCAGGTCGAGACGTCACGGGCGGCCCCGCCGCTCAGATGCGGCAGGCGTAGATGTCGGTCACCAGGATGGCTCTGGCGCCGATGTCCCAGAGCTGGTCCATGACCTGCTGGTGGCCCTTGCGGCGCACCATCGAACGGACCGCCACCCACCCCTCGCGGTGCAGGGGCGACACGGTCGGCCCCTCCATGCCGGGGGTGAGGGCGATGGCCTCCTCGATGCGCTCGGCGCGGATGTCGTAGTCCATCATCACGAAGTCACGGGCGTGCAGGACGCCCTGCAGACGGCGGATGAGCTGCGTGAGCCCGTTGCCCTCCTCGGCGCCCTCCCGCTTGATGAGCACGGCCTCGGACTTCATGATCGGCTCGCCGAAGACCTCCAGGCCGACGTTGCGCAGCGTCGTGCCGGTCTGGACCACGTCGGCGATGGCGTCGGCCACACCGAGCCTGATCGCGGTCTCGACGGCGCCGTCCAGCTTGATCACGCGGGCGTCGACCTTGGTGTCGGCGAGGTAGCGGCTGAGCAGGCCCGCGTAGGAGGTGGCGACGCGCAGCCCTTCGAGGTCTTTGACGCTGTCCATCGTCCCCGGCTTCGCGGCCAGGCGGAACGTCGAGGCGCCGAAGCCGAGCGTCAGGATCTCCTCGACGGAGGCGCCGGAGTCGGCGAGCATGTCACGCCCGGTGATCCCGGCGTCGAGCGTGCCCTCCCCCACGTAGACGGCGATGTCGCGGGGGCGCAGGAAGAACAGCTCGCAGGAGTTGGCCTCGTCGACGACGACGAGTTCCTTGGAGTCGGAGCGCGGCCGGTAGCCGGCCTCCTTGAGGATGGTCTGGGCGGCATCGTTGAGAGCGCCCTTATTGGGAACGGCGAGACGCAGCATCGGAAGTCCTAGGTCTGGTCGTCGGAACGGCGAGGTCGTGAACGGCGGGAGAGGCCCAGGCCCTACCCCGCGAGATCGCATGCCCTGCGGCACGACCTGCGGGACAGGACCTAAAGATGCTTGTAGACCTCGTCGAGACCGATGCCGCGGGCCAGCATGAGCACCTGCACGTGGTAGAGCAGCTGCGAGATCTCCTCGGCGGCGCGCTCGCGCGACTCGTGCTCGGCCGCCATCCAGCTCTCGGCGGCCTCCTCGACGACCTTCTTCCCGATCGCATGGACGCCGGCGTCCAGCGCGGCGACGGTGCCTGAGCCGGCGGGCCGGACACGCGCCTTCTCGGACAGCTTGGCGAACAGCTCTTCGAAGGTCTTCATGGCCTCAATCTCGGGATCGGTGGATACGCCGTTACAGCTTAGTGTCCCCCGGCCGCGCCACGAATGGAGCGTCCGCGTGGCGAGATCGCACGTGTCGCGGGGCTCGGATCCCGCTTTGTCGGCATCGCTGTACGGCTCTGTGGTACGGCTCTGCGGTACGGCATCGCGGTACGGCTCCGCCTCACCGGCCGACGTAGGTCCGGGCCGTGCGTCCGGGCCGTGCGTCCGGGACCCGGTGGCGCGGGCCTGGAGGCGCGGGCCTGGAGGCAGCCGGTGAGGGGTGAGCCTTTTTCAGGGTTCTTTCAGGCTTTATAAGGAAATGTCGTGCGGCGACAATTTTCCGGCGTGGCCCCTCGGGAGAAAATCCCCGACACCTCGGACCTCCCTCCCCGGGAGAGCTCGGACTTTCCCGGATCCCCTACGGGCACGGGGATGCTGCACCGCCGGGATCGTTCACCGCTTCAAATCCACCGCCAAATGCATATATCTCGGGAATTTCGCAACGGGCCCGCGGGAAGACTGGCCCCGGGCCCCCGCAGCCGGGGCCGGGAATTCCCTTCTTTCCCGCAGATAGGCGCCGCCCAGCGCGTCGCGGGAGCGGCGTAGGAGCACCTTGGGAGCGGCGTGGGAGCGGCGTGGGAGCGCGGACGCTCCGTGACCGACGGCGGGGACGGGCGGCGGGCCGTCTCACCGCGCGGCGGTGAAGCGGGCCAGGATATCGGCGAGGCCGTGCTCGAAGACCTACTCCTGGGCGCAGTCGCTCCTGGGTGTAGTCGGCGGCGCCGTGCGCGGTGAGGCCGTCCGGGCCCCTCTCGGCAAGCGCGGCGGCGGCCGACACCATAGATCACCGAGAGGGACTCGGTCGGCCGGATCGGCGGGGTCAGGCTCCGAAGGCGGACGCGTGCTCGCGCACCCACTGGAGGAAGGTGCGGGCGGCGCGGCGGCCACGGCGGCGATGTCCGCCTCGTGCACCATCGCGCTCCTCGCCTCCGGGAACGCCTCGCGGACGACCCCCTCGTCCCGCACCGAGGCGGTCCATTCGAGGGCGTTGCACATGAACTCCACCGGGCCGAGATGGGTCCACGCCAGGCCGCTCGCCTCGACGGCCTGTTCGAGCGGGCTCTTGTCGGGGGATCCCTTGAGCACGGTCACGCGGCGTACCCCGGCCTCGCGCGCCAGGTCGGTGATCTCGGGGCCGTTGGCGAGGAGGGAGTAGTCCTCGCCGTTGAAGTTGATCAGGTGGGCCGCGGTGACCCCGTCGAAGGCGCGCGCCAGCCCGGGGGCGTCCGTCAGGTTCCCGCCGACCACCTCGGCGCCGGGCGGGAGCGCCGCCTTCGAAGGGTCGCGTGTCAGGGCCCGGACCCGGTGCCCGGCGTCGAGCAGCTGCGCGACGAGGTGGCGTCCGACATTGCCGGTGGCGCCGGTGACGAGAACGGTCATAGTGAGTCTCCTTCCGCTGGGGACACCGCACGCTAGACCCCATCGCGGCCAGATGATGTCCGCGTTGTGCGCTGGTCGCGCTCGGGGAGGGCTGGGGGTTTCGTCGTCACGGCCGGGGCGGGGTACGGCGGGTGCCGGGGGCGTCGGCGGGGGGCCGTGCGGGACCGGGGGGTTGCCGGGCGGCAGCCGTACGGGGTCCAGGGGGGGCACCGCGCCGGGGTGATTATGAGGTGGCCGCATTCCCGGGTTTTTCCAAGCCGAATTCCGGGAGCACAGATACCGGTTCGGATAACGTTTGTGTTTCGAGCGGGGAAGGTGTCGTAAAATCGATTCACGCTTTCCCGACGATAGGAGAACGGCCGCATGCCGAGCCGCAAGCCGGCGAAGAGACGACGAGGCCCAGCGAAATCCAGGACCACGAAATCCAGGATCGCGAAGTCCAGGATCGCGAAGTCCAGGAAGAGGAAACAGAAAAGCTCGTTGGGCGGCTGGGCCGCCGCGGCGATCGGCGTTCTGCTGGTGGTGGGGCTGCTGCAGGCGGCCGTGGCCTTCGTGGGCGACAACTGGCCGTGGCTGCCCGCCCTCGTGGTCGTGTCGGCGGGGATCGCGGTGGCGTTCGCGGTGTGGCGGGCACGGCGGGCCTCGGCGCTGGAACACCGGTGGCTGCTGGAGAACCAGGCGTTGGAGCGGGTCGACGGGCTGACGGGCGCGCAGTTCGAACGGCTCACCGCCGGGCTCCTGCGCCGCGACGGCTTCCGCCAGGTGCGCGAGCTCGGCCGCGCCGGCGACGGCGGGGTCGACCTGACCGCGGTCGGCCCCCACGGCGAGCGTTTCGCCATTCAATGCAAACGCTATGCGGGCGCGGTCGGCTCACCTGAGGTGCGCAATTTCCTCGGCGCTCTGGGATTCACTTTCACCGGTTATACGGGAATTCTCGTGACCTCGGGCCGCTTGACCCGGCCCGCCATTGAGGAAGCCCGCCGGGCGGGACTCATCCTCATCGAACGCGAACTCCTGGCCCGGTGGTTGCGGGAGCCGATACCCCTTCCCCGCAGCCGCTGAATTCCGGCGCCGGCCCCCAGAGATATTCGGTTGCCGGCGCGGCGGCCGTTCCGAAAAGCTGATCGGCATGTCCACACCCAACCGGCAGATCCGCGCCGTGCATTCCGACGAGACAATCACCGTCTACCAGGCCTACGATCCCGTGATCGCCGACCGGGCCGTGGAGGCGCAGACGTTCGTGCCGCCGTTCAAGCGCGAGCGCATGACGTGGATCAAGCCGTCGTTCCTCTGGATGATGTACCGCTCCGGGTGGGCGGCGAAGCCGGGCCAGGAGCGTGTGCTCGCGGTCGAGCTGCGCCGTGAGGGATTCCTGTGGGCGCTGGCGCACGCGGCCCTGAGCCACTACGACCACGCTCTCCACGCCGACCGCGCGGCCTGGGCGCGGAGTGTGCGGAGCCGCCCGGTGCGGGTGCAGTGGGACCCGGAGCGCGACCGGCATCTGCGGGCGTTGCCGTACCGATCGCTGCAGGTGGGGCTGTCGGGGGAGGCGGTCGAGCGCTATGTGGGCGAGTGGATCGTGTCGATCGACGATGTCACGGCCATGGCCGTACGGCTGCGCGAAGAGGTCCGGGCGGGGGTGGCGGAAGTGGTCTTGCCCGCTGAGCGGCCGTTCCCGCTGCCTGTGGACGTGGCGGAGCGGATCGGCGCGACCGTGTCCGCAGGGTGAGCGCCGGGGGGCGTGTCGGCCGACGTGGCCTTGGCCACATCGGGCCGGTCACGGAGCGGAGCGATCTCGGCCTTGACCTGCGAATTCCACAGTTAAATAGTGCTTAACGTCAGTTTTATGCAGAATTTCATGGCGATCTTGGCAATTTTTTGCGCGCCGAAAAGGTCTTACTCCAGCGAATGCGACCAAACAGGTCGTTTCTTCGCACAGAGAGGGATCCTCGTGAACTCACGACTCGCCATCGGCGCGCTGACCGCTGCTGTCGGTGGATCACTGCTGCTCAGCTCGGGCGTGGCCACCGCCTCGACCTCGGCTCCCCTGGGCGTGAAGATCTCTCACGCCTCGCCGTACGCGGCATCCGGGAAGGGCGGCGGAAACGTCGTCGTGGACTTCGATATCCGCGCCACGAAGGGAAGTAAGGTCTCCCTTCAGCTCCGCCCGGAGAACCGGTCCCAGCGCGTCAAGACGGTGCACGCCAAGCTGATCCGCGAGGGTGACCGCTGGCGCTACCAGGCCCGGTTCGACCGGTCGGACTACGACGGCCGCTGGGTGGCCGTGGCCGACGCCTATGACCGGCACGGCAAGAAGGTGACCGACACGGCCGGCTTCTACGTCAAGGTCAAGAACGTCAAGATCAAGGACGGCAAGTCCCGCAAGTCCCGGACGAAGCTGGACGGGTTCCGGGCGCACAAGTCGGGCTACGGGAAGTACCGCCAGATCTCGTTCTCGGGCAACCTCCGGGAGCTGGAGCACGGCCGGTGGAAGGGGCTGGGCAGCGAGAAGGTGGAGATCTACTTCCGCGACCGCGACTCCCGGAGCTGGAAGCGTGTGACCTCGGTGAAGAGCGGGGGCCACGGCTCGTTCAAGGCCAAGGTCCACGGCAAGCGGGACGGCTACTACCGCGCCTACTTCAACGGTGGCCGCGACTATTTCGACTCCGTCAGCCACAGCTCGCGGGTGAACACCTGGCGCTGACGACGGGCTGAACGTCCGCCGCGGCGGACGTGGTGGCGCGCCTTGTGAAAAGCGGGGGTCTGGCTCGTCCAGGCCCCCGCTTTCGCCGACGCGGCCGAGGCGGTCGGCATCGGCCCCGATCGTTCCGAGCGCGGCGGCTCCGAGCGTGACGACCCGCCTCAGGGCGGGGCCGCCGCCCGGAAGTGGTCTTCGTCACATCGATGGCACGCAACGCGAAGCAGTCTCGCATTTGACCTGCGCTTTTCACAGTTAAACGTCACTTAACAGACGCGCTGCGGTGAGATTTTTGAGACTTTTCGCAACTTTTCCCCTTGTCAACCGGTCTGATGTAGGTGGACACGGCCAACCCAGGTCGTTTTCCTCACTACGGGGAGAGGAAACCTCTTGTACAAACGAATCGCCATCGGCGCGCTGACCGCGGCAGTCGGTGGGTCAATGCTGCTCAGCACCGGTACCGCCACGGGGTCGACCGCGCGTGCGCTGAACGTGAAGATCTCGAGCGTGTCGCCGAACCCGGTCGTCGTCAAGGACGGCGGGGAGACCGAGGTGACCATCGAGGTCCGCACCACGGAGGCCACCAAGGTCGAGCTGCGGCTGCGCCCGGACGTCCGGACCTACCGCGCCGCGGACGCGGTGACCGCGAAGGTCGTCCACGAGGGTGATCTCTGGCGCTACACGGCCCGCTTCGACGACTCCGACTACGAGGGCCGCTGGGAGGCCATCGCGGACGCCTTCGACAAGAACGGCAAGAAGTTGACCGACACGGTCAACTTCTCCGTGGAGATCGAAGAGAGCGAGGCGGTGACGAAGCTGGACAGGTTCTACGCCAGCCCGTCGAGCGTGAAGCGGAAGAGCAAGATCACGGTCTCGGGGCGCCTGCGGGCGCTGGAGGACGGCCGCTGGGACGGCCTGGAGAACGAGGACGTCGAGATCGAATTCCGCGCCCGGGGCACCAGCGCGTGGAAGTACGTGACGTCCGTGGACACCGGCTGGAACGGCACGTTCAAGACGAAGGTCCGCGCCAAGAAGAGCGGTGACTACCGCGCCGTCTTCGAGGGCGACAAGGAGTACGCCGACTCGACCAGCCGCAGCTCGCGCGTGCACGTGTGGCGTTGACGGCACACGGTTAGGGGCTAGCCCTTCACGTGGTCCATCGCGACAGGCGGGGGCCCGGGTCTTCCGGGCCCCCGCTTTCGATGTTCCGACACGCGCTGACGTGTGGCGACGCAGGGGTGACAATGGAGGGGAAGCACCGACGGCGCACAAGGGACACGAGGGAGGAGAAGGCCATGGAGACCAAGGAGTGGACCGTGCGAATCTCCATCTCGGAAGACGACGAGGACTATCGGACGGTCGCCGAGGCAGTGCTGACCACCCCGAGCGGCAAGAGGCATGCCAGCACGGCCTTCGCCCGCCGCAACCCCGGCGACCGCCCCGTCCCGGAGATCGGCGACGAACTGGCGGCGGGCCGCGTGCTGGCCGATCTGGCCGACAAGCTGATCGGCGACGCCGCGGGGGACATCGCCCAGCTCACGGGCCCCGCACGAGCCCGCTGAGCACGTGAATACGGCAGAGCGCGGGGTCGGCGTCGCCGCGCCCGCGGCCTGCGGACCCGGCGGCCGGCCCACCCTGGCCATGGGCGCGCCGTCAGTGGGAGGGCCGTCGGTACGGGCCGTCAGTATGGGCCGTCTGTAGGTGCGCCCTCAGCGGGTGCGCCGTCAGTGCGGCAGGGGCCTGACGACGGCGACCGGGCACGGCGCGCCGAGAAGCACCGCCTGCGTCACCATGCCGATGGTCGCCTCGGCCCCCTCGCGGCGGGGATGGTTGCCGAGCACGACCAGGCCGGCCGTACGCGCCGCGTCGAGCAGGACCTCGGCGGGTGAGCCGCCGACGAACGCCGTGGTGACCGATACGTAGGGGAACTTCTCACTCCAGGCGGATACGAGCCGGTGGAAGTGCGCGGCTGCCGCGCGACGGGCCGTCTCGTCCTCCTCCCAGGCCCGCACCGCGTGGAGCGGCACCCGGTGGAGCGCGGCCTGCTCGAAGGCGAAGGCCATGGCGACGGTCTCCCCGTGGGAGTCGTCGACGCCGACCACGATCCGCCCGCTCATCCGCGACGGCCCGGGGACGACGACCACCGGGCACCAGGCGTGCGCCACCACCTGGACGGCCGTGGCGCCCAGGCGCAGCCCCTCGAATCCGCCGACGCCGCGCGCCCCCAGCACGATCATGCTCGCGGCAGCCCCCTCGACGAGCAGTACGGCGGAGGCCGACCCCAGCTCCAGCCACCCCCGCACGGTCACGCCGGGCGCGTGCCTCCTGGCCACGTCGATGCCCTTCCCCAGTGTGTGCTCCGCGAGGGCCTTGACCGTCTCCATCGCGGACGGGTCTCCGGGCCGCGTGGGGAACGGCCACTGCCAGCCGTGGCACACCACGAGCGGCGCGTACCGCGCCTGCGCCTCCCGCGCGGCCCAGATCAGCGCGGCCTCACTCACCCGCGAACCGTCATAGCCGGTCACGATCGGCGCATGGGTGTCGTCTGCACGCATCGCCGCCCCCTCTCGGCCCCGTCCCTTCCACGGTCCCTTCCACGGTGCACATGCCTGGACCTGGACGGCAACGCCCCCCTGTGACCGCTTTCCCCCGCACATGGTCAAGCGGGCGCCGCGCCGCGGCCCTCCGGCGTGATCACAAGAGGGTCACACTCACACCGTTTCCCGCGCCCGCGCGGATCTTCGCTGAGATCGTCGCAAGCAGCGGCTCCTTGTTCGGCGATGGAAGGTTTCCTCCGTGGCGGGCGGTCCCTCCGGCTTTGCCGTACTCGATCTTGAGACGACGGGGCTCTGGCCCCACAGGCGCGACCGTGTGGTGGAGATCGCCGTCGTGCATGTGTCGCCCTCCGGGGAGGTCACGGGGCGGTGGAGCACGCTGGTGAATCCGGAGCGCGACCTGGGCGCCCGGCATATCCACGGCATCAGCGCGGCGGACGTCCTCCACGCCCCGCGGTTCGGCGACGTCGCCGGCGAGCTCGCCGCCCTGCTGCGCGGCCGTGTCCCCGCCGCGCACAACCTCGTCTTCGACCTCGGCTTCCTGACGGCGGAGTTCGGGAGGCTGGGCGTTACCGTGCCGTTGGCCGTCGAGCACGGCGTGTGCACGATGAGGGAGGCGCCCCGTTTCCTGCCCCACGCTCCCCGCACGTTGGCGGACTGCTGCGCCGTCGCGGGTATCCGCCTCGACAAGCACCACGAGGCGCCGGCCGACGCCGAGGCCGCGGCGGGGCTGCTGAGGCGGTACCTGGCCTCTGCGGGGTCGCGCTGGGACCGCCTGTTCGGGATCGCGTCGCGGGCGGTGTGGCCCGAGCTTCCCGCCGGGGGCAGGCCCTGGGTACGGCGGGGCGCGGGCAGACAGGTCGGGCAGAGCGGACAGGGCAGGCACGGCGGGCACTTCACGGCGAGGATTCCGGACGTCGCCTCCCCGGTGCCGGCGGCGCCGGACGCGGGCGACACGTACCTCACGCTGCTGGACCGGGTGCTGCTCGACTTCCACATCGCCGTCGAGGAGGGCGAGTCCCTGGTGCGGGTGGCTTCGGAGCTCGGGTTGTCGCGGAGCGATGTGTGGGTTCTGCACCGTGAGTATGTGGCGGCGCTGGCCTATGAGGGCCTCGCGGGGGATGCGGTCACGTCGGACGTACGGCGCGACCTTCTCCTTCTCGCCCCGCTGCTCGATCTTCCGGTCGAGGCGGTCGAGGCGGTGATGGCCGAGGTCGCCGGGCGGGCGGCCGACCGTCCGGGCCGCGCCGTACCGAGGTTCCGCCTGCGTCCGGGCGATCTCGTGGCCTTCACCGGCGAGATGGAGGGAGGGCGCGACACCTGGGAGGCGCGGGCACGCGGGGCCGGGTTCGTCCCGCACCCCGGGGTGACCAAGAGGGTCCGGCTCGTGGTGTCCGCCGATCCCGACTCGCTCTCCGGAAAGGCCAAAAAAGCCCGCGAGTACGGCATTCCCATCGTCACTCCGGGCGGTTTCAGCCGCCTCCTCCGTGACACCCGTCACTGATCGGCGGCAGCCGGAATAACTCCGGCCCTCCCCGCATTAAGGTACTTGAAACTTCAACCACATTGCCGAGGACGGTGGGCACGATGCAGTTCGGGATCTTCACCGTGGGAGACGTCACCCCGGATCCCACCACCAGCAGGACCCCCAGCGAGAACGAGCGCATCAAGGCCATGGTCGCGGTCGCGCTCAAGGCCGAGGAGATCGGCCTCGACGTCTTCGCCACCGGGGAGCACCACAACCCGCCGTTCGTGCCGTCCTCCCCCACCACCATGCTCGGCTACATCGCCGCGCGCACCGAGCGGATCATCCTCTCGACGTCCACCACGCTGATCACGACCAACGACCCGGTCAAGATCGCCGAGGACTACGCCATGCTCCAGCACCTGGCCGACGGTCGCGTCGACCTGATGATGGGCCGCGGCAACACCGGACCGGTCTACCCGTGGTTCGGCCAGGACATCCGCCAGGGCATCCCCCTGGCCATCGAGAACTACGCCCTGCTGCGCGAACTCTGGCGCAAGGACGTCGTCAACTGGGAGGGCCGGTTCCGCACGCCGCTGCAGTCGTTCACCTCGACCCCGCGCCCCCTCGACGGCATCCCGCCGTTCGTGTGGCACGGCTCGATCCGCAGCCCGGAGATCGCCGAGCAGGCCGCCTACTACGGCGACGGGTTCTTCGCCAACAACATCTTCTGGCCGAAGGAGCACTTCATCCGGCTGATCACCTTGTACCGTCAGCGCTACGCCCACTACGGGCACGGCACCTCGGAGCAGGCCATCGTCGGACTCGGCGGGCACATCTTCATGCGCAAGAACTCCCAGGACGCGATCCGCGAGTTCCGCCCGTACTTCGACAACGCGCCGGTGTACGGCCACGGGCCCTCACTTGAGGAGTTCATGGCCGAGACGCCGCTCACCGTCGGCAGCCCGCAGCAGATCATCGACAAGACGCTCACGTTCCGGGACGCCTTCGGCCACTACCAGCGCCAGCTCTTCCTCATGGACCACGCGGGGCTCCCGCTGAAGACCGTGCTGGAGCAGCTGGACATCCTCGGCGAGGAGGTCCTGCCGGTGCTGCGCAAGGAGTTCGCGGTCGGACGGCCCGCCACGGTGCCCGACGCGCCGACACACGCCTCCCTGCTCGCGCGCCGCGACGCCGAGGCGTCCGCCGTACCTGCGCCTGTCCTGCCCTGACCCTGCCCCTGACCCTGCCCCCGACCCGCCGGGCCGGCCCCCCGGACAAGCAAGGAGTCACCGAATGAAGCCCCTGAACGTCGTGGCCGTCGCGGCGGGACTCAGTAAGCCCTCCGCGACGCGCCTCCTCGCCGACCGGCTCGCGGACGCCACCCGCGAGCGGCTCGGCGGGGAGCGCCCCGTCGAGGTGCACGTGATCGAGCTGCGCGACCTGGCGGTCGACATCGCCAACACCATGGTGACCGGCTTCCCCGGCGCCGTCCTGCGCGCCGCCATCGAGAAGGTCACCTCGGCCGACGCCCTCATCGCCGTCACGCCGATCTTCACGGCGTCCTACAGCGGACTGTTCAAATCGTTCTTCGACGTCGTCGACAACACCGCGCTGATCGGCAAGCCCGTCCTCATCGCGGCCACGGGCGGTACGGCACGGCACTCGCTCGCCCTCGACCACGCCCTGCGGCCGATGTTCGTCTACCTGCGTGCGCTCGTCGTCCCGACCGGCGTCTACGCCGCGTCCGAGGACTGGGGCAGCGGCGGCGACAAGCACACCGACGGGCTCGGCCTCGCCGAGCGCATCGGCCGCGCCGCCGGGGAACTGGCGGACCTGGTGCTCCGCCGTACGCCCTCGGCCGCCGCGCCGGCGGACGCCGTCGAGGCGGTCATCCCCTTCGCACAGCAGCTCGCGGCGTTGAAGCCGTAAATCCCATCGCGTGTCCGCGCGGGCCGGTGCGAAGATGAAACCCGTGATCGAAGTACGAACAGCGCACACCTCCGCGCTCAAGCCCGCCGACCTCGCGGAGGCGCGGGCCCTGCTTCACGGCGTCTTCGACGGCGACTTCAGCGACGAGGACTGGGAGCACACCATCGGCGGCGTCCACGCCCTCGTCCACGAGGGCGGCGAGCTGGTGGGGCACGCCTCGGTGGTCCAGCGGCGGCTCGTCCACGGGGGCCGCGCGCTGCGGACCGGCTACGTGGAGGGCGTCGGGGTCCGCGAGGACCTGCGCCGGCGAGGGTACGGCGGGGCGCTGATGGCGGCGATCGAGGACGTCGTGGCGAGCGCCTACGACCTGGGGGCGCTCTCCGCCTCCGAGGTCGGGGCCCTGTTCTACCTCTCGCGGGGGTGGCGGCAGTGGCGCGGGCCGGCCTCGGCGCTCACCCCGCGGGGCGTGGTCCGCACCGAGGAGGAGGAAGGCGGCATCTACGTCCTGCCCGGAGCGGTCGAGCTGGACCTCGACGGCGACCTCATGTGCGACTGGCGCGACGGCGACGTCTGGTAAGGGACATCCGGTAGGGGACGGGACATCCGGTAGGGGACATCCGGTAGTGGACATCGCGCAGGAGGCCGTCCACCGGCGGTGACCGCCGACTGATTCGGGGAGCATGGCGGAGGCGCACACCCAAGGTCAAGTTCATCCGTATCATGCCTTGTGTGCCCCCTCGCCATGGTCCCGCCGATTACCACCACCACCCCGTTCACGGACCCGGACCTGGCCATCCGCCGCAGCGCACCCCGCGCACCAGTCTGTTCTGGGGGCTGGCGCCGCTGTACAGCCTCGGCATGGCCACTCCGTTCCTCATGGTCCACGCGGCGATCAGGCTGAGGAGCGCCGTCATCGCGTCCGCCGGGGCCGCATACTTCGTGCTGCTGATGTTCTACCTGGTGGCCTCCAGCGCCTTCGACGACAAGGACCCGGCGACCCCCGAGGACCCTCGTTTCACCCTCGCCATCAGCGCGCACCTGCTGATCGGCTGGATCGGCGGCACGGTCCACGCCATGGTGCTGCGCAAGTCGGTCTTCCGGCCCGTGCCCGTCCACCGCGCATCCCACCTGCCGCCCGCTCCGCAGCCCGC
Source organism: Sinosporangium album (assembly GCF_900100605.1). GTDB lineage: Bacteria > Actinomycetota > Actinomycetes > Streptosporangiales > Streptosporangiaceae > Sinosporangium > Sinosporangium album. Next base: position 60,947 of record NZ_FNCN01000025.1, read on the forward strand.
GCGCTACCCGCCGGGCACCGTGCCGCGGCAGCAGCCGCACCGGGCGCCCACCGCCCCCTCCACGCGCCAGTGGCAGGGACCGGGGCACCGGCCGCCGCCCCACCCCTCTCCGGCGCCCCCGCCCTCCCACGCCCAGCCGTACCGACCGGCGCCCGCTCACCCGCCGCGGCCCACCACAGGTCCGTCGCAGCCCTCCCAGCCCTCCCAGCCGTCCTGGCCGGACACCCGCCACTCCCAGCCCTCCTATCCCAACGCCGGTCCGCCGCACTCCCTCCAGCCCGCCCGGATCGGCCCCTACGTCCCGACCCGCACGCTCGGCGAAGGCGGGCAGGGCACCGTCTACCTCGCCCAGGCGCCGAACGGGGGACTCGTCGCGGTCAAGGTGCTGAACAGCAGGGCCATCGGCGGTCTGGCCGAACGCGAGAGCTTCCTCAAGGAGGCCGAACTCGCCCGCCGGGTGCGCTCCTTCTCCACCGCCCGCGTCATCGACACCGGCATGGCGGACGACCTCGTCTACATCGTCAGCGAGTACGTGCCCGGCCCCTCGCTCGACAAGCTCGTCCGCGAGCAGGGCCCGCGCGACGGCGACAGCCTCACCCGCATCGCGGTGGGCACCATCGCCGCGCTCAAAGGCATCCACGCCGCCCACGTCGTGCACCGCGACTTCAAACCCGCCAACGTGCTCATCGGCTCCGACGGGCCCCGCGTCATCGACTTCGGCATCGCCAAGTCGCTCGACCGCCACACCATGACCTCCGGCGACCTCAAGGGCACCCTCGTCTACATGTCGCCGGAGCAGATCTCGGGCGACACCGTCGCCCCCGCCTCCGACATCTTCAGCTGGGGTGCCACCATGCTCTTCGCCGCCACCGGGCGGCACGCCTTCGGCGGCAACTCCCACCCCCACATCTTCCGCATGATCACCAGCCACCACCCGGACCTCTCCGTGCTCCCCCCGGCCCTGCGCGGCCCGGTCGGCGCCTGCCTCGCCAAGAACCCGGGTGAGCGCCCCAACGCCACCGACGTCATGCTCGCCGTCACCAACTGACGATCACCAACCCGACCATCACCAACCGACGTCCACCAACCGACCGTCACCAGCTGATCCGCGCCACGGCCCTCGCATACAGGTGGACCGGCCGCAGCCCCCGGTCCACCACCCCCGGCAGCGGTGGCAGCGCCCGCGCGTACGGCAGGAGCCGACGGACCACGTCCTCCGCCCGCCGCGGGCGCCGCTCCGGCTCCTTGGCCAGCAGCGACATCACCACCTCGTCCACCTCGGCCGGCACCGACGGCTCCAGCACCGCGGGCCGGACCGGCTCGCGCTCCAGATGCCCCCGCACCTCCAGCGCGGGGTCGGCGGCCTCGAACACCCTCCGCCCGGTCAGCATCTCGTAGAGCACGCAGCCCACCGCGTACAGATCCGTCGCAGCGCCGACCCGTCCCCACGTGATCTGCTCGGGCGCCATATAGACGTCCGTGCCCGGCCGGTCCATCGTCCCCGTGATCAGCGACTGCTCCGAGGAATCCAGCACCGTCGCCATGCCGAAGTCGAGCACCACGACGGTCGCGTCGCGGCACACCATCAGATTCGACGGCTTGAGATCCCGGTGGATCAGCGACCGCTCGTGCGCCGCCGACAGCACCGCGCACACCTGCGCCCCGATCAGCGCCGCCCACGGCACGGGCACCTGGTCGTGCGCGTCGAGGACGTCCGTCACCGTCCAGCCCTCGACCAGGTCCATGACCAGGAACAGGCCGAAGTCGTCGCTCCCGAAGTCGTGCACCGCGGCCACGCCGGGGTGGCGGAACGACGCCATCACCCGCGCCTCCCGGTTGAACCGGCGCACCGCGTCCTCCGTCAGGCGGTCCCCACGGATCCGCTTCACCGCCACGGGACGGCGCAGCCGTACGTCCACCCCCTCCCACAGCTCCCCGATCCCCCCGCGCGCCAGCGCCTGGCGCAGCTCGTAACGCCCGGCGACCATCATGGGCGACACCTCCTGCCTTGTGATCATTTATTGACACTCTAGGGTTTCGCTTTCGCTCATCACCCCCCGGAGTGCCAGGATCACTGGCGGCGACGCCGTACCGTAATGGCATGCGCCTCACCGCCTTCACCGACATCTCGCTCCGCATCGTGATGCGGCTGGCCGTGGCGGACCACACCGAATCGCCCACGACGCGGTCGGTCGCCGAGGCGCTCGCCGTGCCGTACACCCATGCCGCGAAAGCGGTCGCGCGCCTGGGAGAGCTGGGCCTGGTGGAGACGCGGCGGGGCAGGGGCGGCGGCCTGCGCCTCAGCGAGACGGGGCGCCGCGCGTCGGTCGGCGGCATCGTCCGCGAGCTGGAGGGCGCCGGGGAGGTCGTGGGGTGCGACGACGAGCCGCCGTGCCCTCTGCGCGCGGCCTGCCGGCTGCGCGCGGCGCTGCGTGCCGCGCGTGAGGCGTTCTTCGCGTCGCTGGATCCCGTCACGGTCGAGTCCCTCGTGGCCTCCCCCACCGGGCCGGTGCTGCTCTCCCTCACCCCGCGCTGATCACCACCCCCCGGGCGAGGGGGCGACTGGGCCGCTTCTTAATATTCATTTGAGATTCCAATTTAAGTCTCTGTGGAATCTCCCCCTTCATCGCGCCCAGGAGGTCCCATGCTGTCCCCCGAGTCCGCCGAGCTCGTGCGCGCCACCCTGCCCGCCGTCGGCGGGGCGCTCGATCCCATCACCACGCGGTTCTACGCCACGATGTTCGCCGAACAGCCGCACCTGCTCGACGGGATGTTCAACCGCGGCAACCAGGCGAACGGCGAACAACGCCAGGCCCTCGCCGGCTCCATCGCCGCCTTCGCCGGCGCCCTCATCGACCACCCCGAGCAGCGCCCCGACCGCATGCTCGGACGCATCGCCCACAAGCACACCGCCGTCGGCGTCACCTCCGACCACTACATCGTCGTCCACAAATACCTCTTCCGCGCCATCGCCGACGTCCTCGGCGACGCCGTCACACCCCAGGTCGCCGCGGCCTGGGACGAGGTCTACTGGCTGATGGCGGGCGCGCTCATCGCCCTCGAAGCACGCATCTACGCCGAGGCGGGCACCCGGGACGGCACCACCTGGAGGCCGTGGCGTGTCGTCGAACGCCGCGAAGAGACACCCGACACCGCGTCCTTCCTCCTCTCCCCCGCCGACGGGCGGCCTGCCCCGCCCTGCCGCCCCGGACAGTACGTCAGCGTCCGCGTAGCCCTGCCCGACGGCGTCCACCAGCTCCGGCAGTACTCCCTGTCCGGCGGCGTCCACGACGGGCCTCGACGCCTCACCGTCAAGCGCGTCCGAGGCGGGGACACCCCCGCCGGCGAGGTCTCCACCCTCCTGCACACCACCGTCCGCGAAGGCGATGAACTCACCCTGTCCGCCCCCTTCGGCGACATGGTCCTCGACGACGCCGACACGCCCCTCGTCCTCGTCTCCGCCGGCATCGGCGTCACCCCCATCGCCGCCATGCTCGAACACCTCTCCGCCACCCGCTCCCCCCGCCGCGTCCTCGCCCTCCACGCCGACCGCGCCCCGGCCCACCACGCCCTCCGCACCGACGTCGCCCGGCTCATCGCCGACCTGCCCCACGCCGACCAGGCCGTCTGGTACGAGCACGACCACGACCATGAGTACGAGCACGAGCACGAGCACGAGCCGTACGGCACCGCCCGGCTCGGCCGCATGGACCTCGCCGACGTGGACATCCCCTCCGGCGCCGTGGCCTACCTGTGCGGGCCCGTGCCGTTCATGCGCGACGTGCGCGGCCGGCTCCTGCGTGCCGGGGTCGCCGCCCGCGACATCCACTACGAGGTCTTCGGCCCCGACCTGTGGCAGGGCGACGCCGACGACCTCGGGTGATATTCCGCTCGGCCGGCCTCAAAGCGCCGGTGTCCGCTGATGTGGTGACTGACAACGGGGATCGTGTTCTAGTGCTCCGCCTGGACGCCGGCCTCCTGGCCGACCTGGGCACTTGGTATCTGATCCTTCCCTTGTAGACACTTGAGCGGGCTGGCCTCACGCCGGCCCGCTCTTCCCGACTCCACCAAGGATCAAAAACCGGCGCGATCCGGCTTTCCCCTTCGACAAGGCCTGCGGAATACCTCGCCGACCTTCATCTACGAGGGGCCATCTTGTGGATCCAAAGCCTGCAACCCACCTGAAGGTCCGAAGTCCGTACAGACCCCAGACTGTCCCCCTAAAAGGTGTGCGATGACGTCGGCGGCCGTGTGGTCGTCCGGCAGGTCGCGGAGAAACGCGAGGTCCTGCCCGAGCGTGAGGAGGGGCCGTTCGGCGTAGCCGTCGGGGCGGTGCTGGCCGAGGCCGATGGCGGCGACGAGGCCGTTGCAGAGGCAGGTGCGGCCGACGGTCTCGTCGGCGGGGCGGCCTTTGCGGGTGTAGGTGTCGACGGGTTCGGCCGGGCAGCGGTAGCCGACGGCGCCGCCGGGTTTGACGTACGGCGTGCGCAGATGGCCGAGGTCGCACAGGCGGGGCCGGGCGGCGCGGAGGGCGGGGTCGGCCATGGTGCCGGGGATGTCGGCGACTTTGAAGGGGAAGCCGGTCGGGGAGGCGTGGGGGTCGTTGCGGACGGTGAGGGTGCCGTGGGTGGCGGCGTCGAGGAGGGTGCGGCGGAGTTTGTCGTCGAGGCCGGATTCGCGGCAGAGGGCGAAGGCGGTGCCCACTTGGATGCCGGTGGCTCCGGCGGCGAGAGCGTCGGCGAGGGCGCGCGGGCCGGCGTAGCCTCCGGCGAGCCAGAAGGGCAGGCCGAGGGCGGCGACTTTGGCGAGGTCGATGTGGTCGCGGGGGCCGTACTCCGGTTCGCCGTCGGCGGTGAGGCGGAGACGTCCGCGGGGTGGGGCGCTGTGCCCGCCGGCGACGGGGCCTTCGAGTACGAAGCCGTCGGGGCGGGTTTCGGGTCTTCGCGCGAGGTAGGTGGCGAGCACGTCGGAGGACACGATGGCGAGCAGCCGGGGGCGTGTGAGCGGGGCGGGCGTGGCGGTGCCGTACAGGGTGTGGGGGTGGATCTCGACGGTGTGGCGCGTCCCGGTGTCCGCCCCGGCGACGGTGACGGTCACCTGCGCCGGGCGGTGTTCGGCGAGGGCGTCGAGCAGGGCGGGGATCTCGGAGGGGATGCCGGCCCCCATGAGCACGTAGTCGACGCCGGCGAGCATGGCGCCGTACGCCGCGGCGGGGGTGGCCATCTGGATCTTCTCCAGGTAGTTGACGCCGATCGGGCCGCCGTGGCCTTCGCGGGCGAGGAACACCTCGGCGTAGTTGCCGGCGACGGTGAGTTCGGTGCGTCCGGGGTGGGGGCGCAGGCCGAGGCGGGGCACCGGTTTGTACGGCGTGCCGGATCCGATGCCGCCCGCCACGTAGTAGCGGGCCAGGATCCGTTCGACCACGTCGGGGAACGGGAAGCTCGCAAGGGCGCGCCGGAGGTGCCCGTCGGGGTCCCCCTGCTGGAGCCGGCGGGCCAGCATCACGTCGAGCGCCACCCCTGATACGACGCCGAGCTGACCGGTGCGGGCGACGGCGCGCGCGAGCCGCCACCCGGACACGCCGACCCCCATGCCGCCTTGGATGACCGCCGGGTGTCCGCCGGGGCGTTCTGCCGTACGGGTGCCGATCCGGGCTGGGCCGCGTTCCCCCGGCACGGGACACACGTCGTTCACTTCTCGCTCCTTGTCCGTACGGCACCGCCCCGCATTCCAGGGGCCACGGAACAGCCTCCGGCAACGGGACAGACACGCCACAGGACCGGTAGACCTCAACCTTGAGGCCAAAGGTCCCAAAGCAGCAGGCTCTGACGGCGGGGAGGGAAAGAACGCGACCGGACGCGGGCCGCGTCCTGCAGGATTGGCGAAGGGCCACGGCCCACCTGTTCGGAGACGACCAGTTGGAGGATCGATGCCCCCTGGCACCAGCGTTGACGTCTATGTCAGTAGGAGCGGGCCCCTGTGGCTTGCCTCGGTGGCCGGCGTGGCGGGCGGCATGTCAGCATGTTCTTGTCCATCTGGAGCAGCGGCTGCGGCCGGCGACCGTGAAGGCGTATCAGGACCATGTCCGTCTGTTCCTGGTCCCGTATCTCGGTCCGTTCCGTTGAATCGGCTGACGCGTCGGTAGCGCGTCAAGATGTTCGCCATGATCTCCCGGCGGCGGACCCGGTACGGCACCCCGATCGCCGCGGCCACGCTGGAGCGGATCCGCGTGACATTGCGAGCCTCGCTGAACGAGGCGAAGGAGCTGCGATGGGTGGACCTGGACATCGAGCGCCGCGAACTGGCCATCACCCGGCAGGTGGTGCGCACCCCGGCAGGCTTGAGGGCGTGCCGGCCAAAGAGCGGGACCAGCGTGCGGTCGAATAGGTGGGGCGCCAGGGATTCGAATCCTGGACCTACGGATTAAAAGCGGGTGCTCAGTAGTGGTAGCGGGCCTGAAGAATGATCAGCTCATTGTCGTGTGGCAGGTAGACCAGGCGGTGTTCCTCGGTGATGCGACGCGACCAGGCTCCTTGGAGGGCATGTTTGAGCGGTTCGGGTTTGCCGATGCCTTCGTACGGGTTGCGCAGGGCATCTTCGATGAGCCGGTTGATCCGTTTAAGGACCTGCCGGTCCGTGGATAGCCAGGAGGTGTAGTCCTCCCAGCCCTCCGGAGTGAAGGAGAGCTTCACGATTGCATCTTGGGGTCGATGAGTTCGCGGATCTCGTGACGGCCTTCCAGAGCGTGCTGGTAGGAGGCGATGAGTCGGCGCATGTTAGCCGGGGAGCGCAGCAGGTGAGCGGTCTCCTCCAGCGCTTCATACTCTGCGGCGGGCACGAGGTAGGCGCGGTTGTTCTTGGCGACGATCTCTACGGCGGCTCCATCGTCGTTGACCTCGTCGATCAGGGGGAACAATCTGCGCCGGGCTTCGCTTGCGTTGATGGACATCGGAGACCTCCGCTGGGCATGGTACAAGATATTGTACCGCTTAGCTCCTGCTTGGAAACACCCAACGGCCGCGACCACGGCGGCACCGCGGCGTCTGGCGCACCGCCACCAGGCTGTGGACGCCGAGACCGCCGAGCTCAACTCGGAGATCGGGCCGCTGGTCAGGCAAGCGGCGGCCGGCGCCGCCTCCACGGCCTCGGAGGTGCGGCGGATGGCTTTGATCGAGGTGAGACACGCGGCTGCTGCTTCCAGCGATTCAACGATTTGGGCAGTCGACGGCAGGAAGGGGATCCGATGCTCGACCCATACCTGTCCACCGACCGCCGCACGCCGCCAACCCCCGTTCTCCACTACACGTTGCCGGCCTGAGGGCGCGAGGGCTCTGCCGTACGCGGGCCGTCAGGTTTTGACGGCGCGGAGGATGACGAACTTGGGGTTGGCGGCGACGACGTCGCAGTTGCCGAAGAGGCGGCGCAGTTTGACGTGGTAGCCGAGGTGGCGGTTGCCGACGACGCGGAGTTCGCCGCCGGGGCGCAGGGCGGTGCGGGAGGCGGTGAACATGCGCCAGGCGGTGGCGTCGCTGGTGGCGCGGTGGCTGTGGAAGGGCGGGTTGTTGAGGATGAGGTCGACCGAGGCCGGGGGGATGCCGGTCAGGCCGTCGCCGAGGTGGAATTCGGCCCGGGTCTGGGCGTTGGCGCGGAAGGTCGCCTCGGCGGAGGCGAGAGCCTGGTAGGACTCGTCGACGAGGAGGATCTCAGCGTCGGGTCCGGCGAGCGCGGCGGCCAGGCCGACGACGCCGTTGCCGCAGCCGAGGTCGACGACGCGCTTCCGGCCGCGGATGGGCGGGAGGTTGTTCAGCAGGAAGCGCGTGCCGATGTCGAGGCGTTCGGCGCTGAAGACGCCGGCGTGGTTGACGACGGTGTGCCCGGAGGCGGGGCCGGCGCCGTCGGGCAGGGTGTGGCTTTTGGGCCACGGGTCGGCGCCGCGGGGCCGGTCGGCGGCGGGGACGGCGAAGATGAGGCGGGCCTTCTTCACGGCGAGTGAGGTGCGGGTCGGGCCGATGATCTGGTCGAAGAGGTTCAGGGTCGAGGTGTGGATCTCGGTGACCATGCCGGTGCCGATGACGGTGCTTCCGGGGTGCAGGCGGGGCGCCAGGCGGTGGAGCTGGTCCTCCAGGAGCGCGAGGCTCTTGGGCACGTGGACGAGCAGCACGTCGATCCGCTCGGGCGGGGTGTCGCGGGTGGACAGGAGGCGTACGGCGCCGGCCGGGGCGCCGCTGCGCGCGAGGTTGGCGAGGGTGGCCTGCTGGGTGAGGTAGGAGTCGGTGATCTGCGCGGGGCGGTGGGCGGCGAGGGCGGTGGCGAGGGCTCCCCAGCGGTCGCCCAGCACCACCACGGTGCCCGTCAGGTCGACCGAGGCGACGTTCTCGTGGAGGTGCCGCAGGAGGTATTCGTCGGCGGCGTTCCAGGCGCGGAACTGGTCGCGAGGGTCCTCGGGGAACCTGGTGAGGTCGAATTCGCCCTGGGGGATCGTCAAACGGTTCATGGCGCACTCACGGTAGTGAGTCCGGCGGCGTCCGGGGTAACCGGGCGGTGCCGTACCGGCGATCAAGAGCGCCAGAATAGGGAGGTGCGATGGAACCTTGTAGTGATCTACACCCCCCAACTCGACGAATGCCGCGCTTTCTATGAGGGTCTCGGGCTCGACCTGGATGTCGAGTGGCACGGCGACGGCCCGGTGCACTACGCGGCGGTGCTGAGCGACGGAAGCGTGTTCGAGTTGTATCCCGCCGAGCCTGGCCGGGAGACCGGCGCGGTGCGGATGGGGTTCACCGTCGGCGAGGGCGACGGCCATGGTTACGCCGCGGGCGTCCATGTGGTGCGCGATCCGGACGGCCGCAGCGTGGAGCTGCGGGTGACGCCGGCGCTCTAAGCCGGGCTGTCGGCTCCGGTTTCGGCTCCGGTTTCGGCTCCGGTTTCGGCTCCGGTTGCGGCTCCGGTCGCCAGGCCGGAGCCGCCCGAGCCGCGAGGGTAGCCTTCGACGGTCAGCATGGGGGGCCGTTCGGGCACGGAGACGTCCCTGGTGGTGACGGTGGGGCCGGAAACGCCGCGGCGGAACTGCGAGAGCCGGGGCGACGGGGTGTGCAGGGGAATGATCTTGTGCTGCCGGTCGAGGCGGGCCCATGCGGTGTGGAGGATCTGGGCGGCCATGCCGCCGAGGGCCTCGGTCGACTGGTGGGAGTGCACGCGGCGGCCGAGGTCGACCTGGGCGAGGGCGTCGAGCCCGGCGAGGTCGAGCAGGTCGATGAGCAGGCCGAGTTCGACGCCGTAGCCGGTGACGAAGGGCACGCGTTCGAGGGCCGAGCGGCGCCCGGCGTATTCCCCGGCGAGGGGCTGCGCGAAGCCGGCGAGCAGCGGCCAGTGCAGGTTGAGCAGGGGGCGGGCGACGAGTTCGGTGACGCGACCGCCGCCGGCGGGCTGGTCTTCGAAGGGCCGCTCGTAGCACCCTTTCACGTAGGCCACGGCGGGGTCGGCGAGGAGCGGGCCGAGCAGGCCGGTGACGAAGGCGGTGGTGAACTGCCGCAGGTCGGAGTCGATGAAGACCAGCAGGTCGCCGCTGGTGACGGCGAGGGACTTCCAGAGCGCCTCGCCCTTGCCGTCGAGGGGTTTGAGGCCGGGCAGGATCTCGTCTTGGGCGTGTACGGCGGCGCCGGCGCGGGCGGCCTGGGCGGCGGTGTCGTCCGTCGAGCGCGAGTCGATCACGACGAGTTCGTCCACGAGGGGGACGGCGTCCATGAGGTCGCGGCGGATCGCGCCGACGATGCCGCCGACGGTGTCGCGTTCGTCTCGCGCCGGGAGCACCACGCTGATCGTCGTATCGCCCTTGGCCGCCATGAGCGCCGGGAGCGGCCAGTCGGACCACGTTGTCGTACGGCTGCGCAGCCACGCCTCGACCTCAGGCAGCACGTATGACCTCCCAGTGCACCGCTGACTCCACCCACATCACCTTATGCGGTGGCAAAGATTGATCACTTATCCGAGGGTCCCGCCGGAGGCTCCCGATCAGCGGGAGGCGTGCCGTTCCAGGAAGGCGTAAACGTCGGCCTCGTCGACGCCGGGGAAGGACCCCGGCGGCAGAGCCGCGAGCACGTGGGAGTTGGCGCGGGCCGACGGCCAGGCGAAACCCTCCCAGCGCTGGGCGAGCTCCACCGGCGGGCGGCGGCAGCAGTCGCCCGTGGGGCAGGCGGATTTCGTGCGGTGGGTGGTCTCCCGGCCGCGGAACCACCGCGACTCGCGGTACGGCACACCCAGCGTGATCGCGAAGTCCCGCTCCCGGGACGGGTCCACGTGGGCCACGCAGAAGTAGGTGCCGGTCGGCGAGTCGGAGTACTGGTAGTAGACCGAGAACCGGTCCGGCGACTGGAACACCTGCCTCCCCGACCAGCGCAGGCACATCCGCTGGCCTTCGATGGCGCCCTGCTCGTCGGCGGGGAAGATGATGCCGTCGTTCTCGTACGCCTTGTAGATGATCCCGCCGGCGTCGTTGCGCACGAAGTGGCAGACGAGATCGAGGTGGTGGGTGGCGAGGTTGGTGAACCTGTGGGCGGCCATCTCGTAGGACACGGCGAAGACGTCCCGCAGGTCCTCCACCGACAGCGCGCGGTCCTGCTTCGCCTCCTGGAGGTACGGCACCGCCGTGGCCTCCGGCACGAGCACCGCCGCGGCGAAGTAGTTGGCCTCGGTGCGCTGCCGGAGGAAGTCCGCGAAGTCGCGGGGCTTGTGGTGGCCGAGCGCGAAATGACCGAGCGTCTGAAGCAGGATCGTCCGCGGCGTGTGCATGCCGAGCTGCTCGTGCTTGACGTAGATGCGCCGGTTGCGGAGGTCGGTGATGGATCGGACCGAGCGCGGCAGGTCCTGCACCGTGAGCACGGTGAAGCCGAAGTGCGTGACCAGTGCCTGAACTGTGCTCTGGGAGAGCGCGCCGGTACGGTAGCCGACCTGGGAGAGCGCCTCCGCGGCGGCCTTCTCGATGTCGGCGAAGTAGTTGCCGAGCTCGCGCTGTCTTCGGCGCAGTTCGGCGTTGGCGGCCCTGGCCTCCTCGGGCGTCGCCGTACCCTTGGCCTGGCGTGCCCGCAGCTCGCCGTACAACGCGAGCAGGTGTTCGAGCACGTCGTTCGGCACGCGGGCGGAGACCTTGAGCTTGGGGAGGCCGAGCGCCTCGTAGACGGGGTCGCGCTGGGCCTCCTCAAGCGCGATCTCCAGTTGGGCCCGCCGGTTGGGCGGCTGGCGCCGGAGCAGCTCCTCGACGGGCACACCGAGCGCGGTCGCGAGGGCTTTGAGCAGGGAGAGCTTGGGTTCGCGCTTGCCGTTCTCCAGCAGGGAGAGCTGGCTGGGAGCGCGTCCCACTCTCTCACCGAGGTCGGCGAGGGTGAATCCTCGCTGCTTGCGCAGGTGACGCAGGCGCTGGCCGAACGCGATCAGATCCAGTTCCTGAGTCAAAGACAGCGGTTCTTCGCCCAGCAATGACGTCATAGCCCACCTTAGGTGAAATATCCGGCAATCTTATCAGTTCTCCAGAAGATCTTGACCGCTGTCAAGGCCGCGAGACACCTCCGGCGGGCGAGACGGACACGATTGGTCTAGTCCATATGGAAAACTTAACATTTATTCTTAGCTAAATACCCATGAGCCTTGACACTAAGGAAAAATCTGGAGTTCTTCCCTCAAGTCTCCGCTTGTACGTGCCTTCAGGTCAAGCACAGACTCGAAGCAAGGCACCCAGGGGACGCGAAGGAGTGAACATGAACGACCGCCTCAAGGGAGCCGCAGATGACCTGCGGCACGAGTGGGAGACCGATCCTCGCTGGCAGAACGTGGAACGTACCTACACGGCTGAAGACGTCGTGAAGCTGCGCGGCACGGTCCAGGAGGAGCACACGCTCGCCCGGCTCGGCGCCGAGAGGCTGTGGGACCTGCTGCACACCGAGGACTATGTGAACGCGCTCGGAGCCCTCACCGGCAACCAGGCCGTCCAGCAGGTCAAGGCGGGTTTGAAGGCGATCTACCTGTCCGGCTGGCAGGTGGCCGCCGACGCCAACCTCGGCGCGCAGACCTACCCCGACCAGAGCCTCTACCCGGCCAACTCCGTGCCTGCGGTTGTGCGCAGGATCAACAACGCCCTCCTGAGGGCCGACCAGATCACGTGGTCCGAAGGCGTGAAGAAGGCGCCGCACTGGCTCGCGCCCATCGTCGCCGACGCCGAGGCCGGCTTCGGCGGCGTGCTGAACGCCTTCGAACTGATGAAGGGCATGATCGCCGCGGGCGCCGCAGGCGTCCACTGGGAGGACCAGCTCGCCTCCGAGAAGAAATGCGGCCACCTCGGCGGCAAGGTGCTCATCCCCACCGGGCAGCACATCAAGACCCTCAACGCGGCCCGCCTCGCGGCCGACGTGAGCGGTGTGCCGAGCCTGATCATCGCGCGCACGGACGCGCAGGCGGCAACGCTGCTCACCAGCGACGTCGACCCCCGCGATCAGGCGTTCACCACCGGCGACCGCAGCGCCGAGGGCTTCTACCGCGTGCGCAACGGCGTCGACGCCTGCATCGCCCGCGGCCTCGCCTACGCGCCCTACTCCGACCTGCTGTGGATGGAGACCTCCACGCCCGACCTGGACGTGGCCCGCGAATTCGCCGATGCGATCAAGAAGCGCTACCCCGACCAGATGCTCGCCTACAACTGCTCACCATCGTTCAACTGGAAGAAGCACCTCGACGACTCCACGATCGCCAAGTTCCAGCGCGAACTCGGCCACATGGGATACAAATTCCAGTTCATCACTCTCGCGGGATTCCACTCGCTGAACTACTCCATGTTCGATCTCGCACGCGGATACGCCGACGAGGGCATGACGGCCTACGTCGACCTCCAAGAGCGTGAATTCGCTGCCGAGGCGCGCGGCTACACCGCCACCCGCCACCAGCGCGAGGTGGGCACCGGGTACTTCGACCTGGTCAGCACCGCCATCGCACCGGACTCCTCCACGACGGCCCTTTCGGGCTCCACCGAGGAGGAGCAGTTCGAGGCTCACTAACCCGAACTGCGCTGAACTCCGGGACTTGCACGGACAGATCCCACGGGCATGGGGCGGTTCCCCCCGGCAAGTCCCGGCAGATCAGGTGAAGCGGCCCGCGTTCCAGGGAAGGCAGTCCCCTGGAGCGCGGGCCGTGTCCATGTCGCGGTGAGGGCGCGCCCTCACGTCCGAACACCGGCGCCCTCTCGCGGCCACTGTGGCGAGGACACTGCGGATCGGCCGGTTAATGCGTTGCCGGGGTGGGGTGGGGGCGATATAGGCTAGGGGTCGTCCTCTGATCTCCACGGGTGCCTTTGGCGTGCCCGCTCACCGCCGGGGAGTCGTTTTCCAGCTTTATCTGCGCATCGCCGGCTACGGGTTCCGGCGGCATTCGACATATCGGGCCGCCGCTCTGGCGGGGGCGTTCACCAACACCATTTTCGGGGTTTTGAGGGCTTACGTTCTGATCGCGCTGTGGGAGGCGCGGCCGGGCCTCGGCGGTTACGACGTCGCCGACGCGGTGACGTTCTGCTTTCTGACCCAGGCGTTCATCGGGCCGATGCAGGTGTTCGGCGGCACGCTGCAGCTGGCGCAGCGGGTGCGCAGCGGGGACGTGGCGATCGATCTCATGCGCCCGGCGTCTCTGCAGCTCTGGACTATGGCCGACGACATGGGCCGGGCGGCCTACCTGTTCCTGGTGCGCAGTGTGCCGCCGACGCTCGTCGGGGCGGCTCTTTTCGGAATCACCGTCCCCGATTCGCCGTGGCACTGGTCGGCGTTCGGTGTGAGCTTCGTGATGGGCGTGCTGGTCAGCTTCGGCTGGCGCTACCTGGTGGCGCTGTCGACCTGCTGGATCAACGACGACCGGGGCGTCAACGCACTGTCGGTGATCTTGACGGGTTTCTTCAGCGGCATGGTCCTGCCGCTGAACCTCTTCCCGGGCTGGCTGGGCGCGTTCGCGAACGCGGCGCCGTGGGCGGCGATGGTGCAGGTTCCGGCCGATGTCTACCTGGGCACGCGGGAGGTGTGGGGCGCCCTGGCCTTCCAAGGGGCGTGGGCCGCGGTGCTGCTGGGGCTGGGAGCGTTCGCGACGGCGGGGGCGCGGCGCAAGGTGGTGATCCAGGGTGGCTAGGGCCTATGTCCTGCTGGCCTGGACGTGGCTCAGGGCTTCGTTCCAGTATCCGGCGTCGGCGCTGATCGGCCTTGCCGTGGCCATGGCGCTCTACACCCTCGACGTCGCCGCCATCTGGGTGATCTTCGGCCACACCGAGCGCCTCGGCGGGTTCACCGCCCACGAGGTGATGTTCCTGTACGGCACGGCCGGCGTGTCGTTCGGCCTGGCCGACATGCTGTTCGGCAACGTCGACCGCCTCGGCGCGCAGGTCAGGACCGGCACGTTCGACACCATGCTCATCAGGCCGGTGAGCCCGTTCGTGCAGATGGCCGTGGACAGGTTCACGGTGACGCGTTTCGGCCGGGTGCTGCAGGCGGGGGTGGTGCTGGCGATCGCGCTCCCCCAGCTCGACCTCGCGTGGAGCCGGGTGTGGATGGTGCCGGTGATGATCGTGTGCGGGCTGGTCATCTTCACGTCGGTGTTCGCGTTCGGCGGGGCCATCCAGTTCCTGCTGACGGAGGCGCCGGAGATCGCCAACGCGTTCACGTACGGCGGAAGCCAGCTCACCCAGTATCCGATGACCGTCTACGGCGCCGAGCTGGTGCGCGGGGTGACGTTCATCATGCCGCTGGCGTTCGTCAACTGGCAGCCGGCGCTGTTCGTGCTGGACAGGGAGGATCCGTTGGGTCTGCCGCATTGGCTGAGGTTCGCCTCGCCCGTCGCCGCGCTGGCGATAGCGCTCGCCGCAGCGGCGCTCTGGCGGGTGGGGATCCGCCGCTACCGTTCGACGGGGAGTTGACGTGATCGAATTAGAGGGTGTCGGCCGCTCGTTCACGGTGCGGCGGCGGACCGGCCGGCTGCTGCGCCGGGAGAAGGCGGTGGTGCACGCGGTGCGCGACCTCAGTTTCTCGGTGGCCCCCGGCGAGTTCGTCGGATATCTCGGGCCGAACGGCGCGGGCAAGTCGACGACGATCAAGATGATGACCGGCATTCTGACGCCGACTGAGGGCCGGCTGCGGGTGGCCGGGCTGGATCCGTCGCGGCGGCGCACCGTGCTGGCGCGGCGTATCGGTGTGGTGTTCGGGCAGCGTACGACGCTGTGGTGGGATCTGCCGCTCCGCGATAGCTTTGAACTGGTCCGGCACCTTTACAAAGTAGATCGCAACACGTTCCGGCAGCGGCTCGACGAGCTGACCGAACTGCTGGAGCTCACCTCCTTCCTGCACACGCCGGTGAGGCAACTCAGCCTGGGGCAGCGCATGCGGGGCGACATCGCCGCCGCGCTGCTGCACGCCCCGCCGGTGCTGGTGCTGGACGAGCCGACGATCGGACTCGACGTGGTCAGCAAGGCCGCGCTGCGTGCCTTCCTGTCGGAGCTGAACGCCGAACGCGGGACGACCGTGCTCCTCACCACGCACGACCTGGGCGATGTGGAGCGGCTGTGCAACCGGGTGATGGTGATCGACCAGGGGCGGCTGTCCTTCGACGGCACGGTGGAGGATCTGCGTGCGACGGCGCCGGACGAGAGCTCGATCGAGGACGTGGTCGCCCGCCTCTACACCGGCGGCGGCACGGCCGCCGCCGAACCGGCCCAACAGCTCGGCAGCTCAGTAGCTCAGTAGTACGCGCCCTCGGCGGACCCCTCGTCCTCGTCGCCGTCGCGGCGCGAGGGGGACCAGCGGGAGGGGATCAGGACCGGCATGAAGAGCAGCACCCCCAGTAGGGCGAACACCCCGCTTCTGAGCATCGCGAGGTCGGCCTGGCCCGCGGTCACGAGCACCTGGTGCACGGAGGCTTCGGTGGGGACGAAGGAGACCGCCCGGGTGGCGTCCAGGGCGTAGACCACGGTCCACGAGAGCAGCACCATGGAGGGCACGAACGAGGCCACGGGTGAGATGCGGCTCGCGACGACGACACCGAGGAGGAGTCCGACCGCCGCCATCACGCCGAGGCCGGTCGCGAGCCGGGCGGACGGTCCGGTGCCGCTCCCCGCCGCGACCACTTCGGCCATCGCCCACCCTCCGCCGA
This sequence comes from Sinosporangium album, assembly GCF_900100605.1. Classification (GTDB taxonomy): domain Bacteria; phylum Actinomycetota; class Actinomycetes; order Streptosporangiales; family Streptosporangiaceae; genus Sinosporangium; species Sinosporangium album. The sequence goes on from NZ_FNCN01000025.1 coordinate 77,108, forward strand.
CGAGCGTGGCCGCGGTCACCACCAGACCGATGAGAAGTCCCACGAAGTGTCGCATCGTTCCCACCTCAACATAGGGCGGTCGCCCCTCGGCGAATCCCGACCGACCCTAGCGACAAAGCTCCTCAAAAACAGCGACCTTCAAAAACTCTCATAGAACCGCCGAATCAGGTGCTATCTACCGCTATTCAGGCTGTGATGTCGCGGCCGGTGGTGGTCTTCCCCGCGTCGTTCGGGCCGACCCATCCGGGGTGGACGGGAGCGCCCGCGCGGGCGCTCCCCGGGCCTCGGCGAGGTCCGTGCCCATGTTCACAGGCGGCCCGCCGCCTCGGTCAGGGCCTTGGGCGTGACGGCCCCGACGAGCAGACGGCCATCGTCGGTGATCAGCACGGTGAGCAGCTTCGTCGAGATGAGCCGGCCGCTCCCCCACGGGCCGCTGACCTTGGTGCCGGAGTTCAGCACGGACGCGACGAGCCGCCGGGGCTCGCTTTCGCTGTCCGCGCCTGCGGGCCAGAGGGCGGCGAGGAGGTCGCGGTCATTGAAGGGCAGGGAGGCGACGGTGGTCCACCCCGTCCCGATGTGAGTGGCGCGCCCCTCGGGGGCCTTGCCGGGAACACGCTCGGCGCCCAGCTCCTTCAGCGTGTCGGCGCTGAGCTCCATCTCCTTCACCGTGACGCCGGGAGGCGGCGTGAACGTGAAGTTCTCCTCGGCGGGCGGGGAGAAGGTGATCTCGCTGAAACCGAACTCGATCGCGGGCTCGGCCGACCCCTTGGCCACCACCTGGAGGCGGAGCGGGATGAAGTTCTCGCCGTCCAGCGCCAGCCGTACCTCTTCGACCAGGGAATCGGGGGACTTGGGCACGAGGACGAGCCGGTAGGCGGCGCGCCCGGCGACGACCTCGCCGTCGTCCACGGTCACGTGGGTGTCGCCGCCGATGAGCTCCAGCACGTGGCGGGCGGCCTGCACGGGCGTCACCGCGGCGGCGGCCAGGGAGGACCCGGTGGTGGCCAGGGAGGACGCGGCGGTGGCCAGGGGGGAGGCGGTGGTGGCCGGGCTCGGGGCGCCCGCGCCGGGCAGCGTGACCCGGGTGGCGGTGTCCGCCGAGCTCTCCCACAGCCATCCCTCACGGCCCTTGGCGATGAGGTTCGCCTCGGACATGGGCTCCGACCGGGCGATCCGTATCCGGTCCGCACCGCCGTACCAGATCTTGAACTGGTGCGCTCCCGCCAGCAGCTCGGCGGGGGAGGTGGTCTGGCCGCCGTGCCGGCCATCGGCCGACTGCGGCAGCCCCGGTATGCCGAGCGAGGCCGTCTTGACGATCGTGCCCGACAGGGGCAGCCTGGCGTGCTCGGCCGTCCGCCGGAACATGTCGGCGATCACCTGTTCGGCGGTGCGTTCGGGGAGCGCCGGCGCGCCGCGCACCGTCGCGATGACCGGCCCCGCTCCTGCCGCGGCGGCCACCACGGCCACCGCCGCCAGGGGCACGATCCACCTCATGCGGCGTCGCGGCCGGAGGCCGGCGGGAGACTCCGGCCCCCCTGCGGGTTACTGAAAAGACATATCACCCCTTTACGTTATTCGCTGGTGCAGGGATTTCCTGATCTCGTCGGGCGGGATCGGTAGGCTCCGCCGTACGGAGAACCACCGCCACCCTCCCGTAGCCTGCACGGGCGCTCCTGCACGGGCGCTCCTGCACGAACGGCTCCTGAGCGGGGCCTGAGACGGGCTGAGGCCGCTCTCAGACTTCTCAGCGCGTCCGCGGCGACGCGCGGCCAGGATGGAGGTGGACCGTTCTACTCCGGGGAGGATCACCGTGCGGGTGCTTGTGGTCGACGACGAGCCGCGCCTGGCCGCCGCCCTCCGGCGCGGGCTGCAGGCCGAGGGATTCGCGGTCGATCTGGCCCACGACGGGGTGACCGGCCTCCAGCTCGCCCGGCAGGGCGACTACGACCTGATCGTGCTGGACATCATGCTGCCGAGGCTGTCGGGCTACAACGTATGCAAAACACTGCGCGCCGAGAACAACTGGGTGCCGATCCTGATGTTGTCCGCCAAGGACGGCGAATACGACATGGCCGACGGGCTGGATCTCGGAGCCGACGACTACCTCACCAAGCCCTTCTCCTACGTCGTGCTCGTCGCGCGGCTCCGCGCCCTACTGCGGCGCGGAGGCGGCAGCCGCCCCGCCGTACTCCGCGCCGGCGACCTGACACTCGACCCCGCCAGACGCCGCGTCCTGCGGGCCGAGACCTCGATCGACCTGACCCCCCGCGAGTTCGCCCTCCTCGAATTCCTCCTGCGCCGGCTCGACGACGTGGTGCCCAAGAGCGAGATCCTCGAACACGTCTGGGACACCTACGACACCGACCCCAACGTGGTGGAGGTCTACGTCGGCTACCTCCGCCGCAAAATCGACGCCCCCTTCGGCAGGAACTCGCTGCAGACCGTGCGCGGAGCGGGATACCGGCTGGCCGGCGATGGCGGCTGAGCGCCCCGCCAAGCCCGCCCCCGGCCGGCCGCACCTCGGCGTGCCCCGCGCCGGACAGTGGTGGCGGCGCCGAGACCTGCGGTTCCGCCTCACCGCGGCCGCGACCGCCGTCTTCGCCCTCGCCCTCACCACCTCGGCGTTCGTCATGGTCAGGCTCCTCGCCGGCGAACTGCTCCAAACCATCGACGACGACGCCCACCAGCGCGCCCGCACCGTCGTCGCCGACGCCGACACCGGCCGCCTCACCAACCCGATCGTCTCCCCCGAGGGCACCATGGTGCAGGTCATCGAAGCCGACCAGCGCATCATCCACGCCACGGCCGGCACCGACCGGCTCGTGCCGCTGCTGAGCCCCGCCGAACGCGAACGGGCCCTCCGCCTCGCCAAGCCGCTGTCCATCGACGGCAGGCCGTACGGCATCGCCGCGCCGCTGCGCGTCGTGGTCCTCAGCGCCGACCGGGGCCGCACCGTGATCGCCGCCAAGTCGTCCGCCGAAGTCGAACGGAGCATCACCACGACCGGCAAGGTCATGCACCTCGGCATCCCGCTCCTGCTCGTCATGTTCGCCTGGACCACCCACCTCATCACCGGCAGGACCCTGCGCCCGATCATGGAGCTGCGCCGGGGAGCCGCCGACATCACCGGCACGGCCCGCTCACGCAGACTGCCCGTCCCCGAGTCGCGCGACGAAGTCCACAGCCTCGCCACCACCCTCAACGACATGCTCTCCCGGCTCGAAGCCGCCGAACTGCGCCAGCGGGCCCTAGACGAGTAGTTCCTAAGTTCAGCCCCGTGAACGCAGCGAGGGTGTCCATGATCCGTTTGTGACGACAGACCTGAACACCCTCTTGACCGCACTCTACGTGAAGATCGACGACGAGATCGGAGGAGCGCGATGCACCGGCCGCCCGCCACTGCTCAGCGATCCCGAGCTCGTATGCCTCGCGGTGGCCCAGGCACTGCTCGGCCACCGCTCCGAGGCACGATGGCTGCGCTTCGTCACCAGGCATCTGACCGGCATGTTCCCCTACCTACCGCAGCGGCCCGGCTACAACAAGAGACTCCGATCGGCGCTCCCGCTGATCAAACGCGTCATCCGGATGCTCGCCGCCGACACCGACTT
>NZ_FNCN01000083.1 GCF_900100605.1 Sinosporangium album
AGGTCCTGCCCGATGGTGAGGCCGGCGATGTGGCTTCAAGTCCAGCTTCGTGCCCGGGACAGCCGTTGTCATGGCCGACGGCAGCAGCAAACCCATCGAGGACGTCGAAGTCGGGGACGAGGTCTTAGCCACCGATCCCGAAACCGGCAGAACCGAGGCCAAACCCGTCACCGCCCTCATCACCAGCAAGAGCGCCAAGAACCTCGTTCGTATCACCGTCGACACCGATGGCGAGCGGGGCGACTCAACCGGAGCTATCATAGCGACCGATAACCACCCCTTCTGGCTAGTAGGGCAGCCGCAGATCGTGCCCAGGGCTGGTGATCGCCCACGCGGAGTGGCAGACCCGCCCGTACGTCTGGTCTGTCCGCAGGCGCGTTAACGAAGAACGGCCACCGCTGTGATCATTCAGGTGTGATGGAACTGAAGATCGTGCGATGGCCGTGCCTGTCAGCGTAGAGCACTTTGACGCGGCCCGCCTGCAGCCGGGTCTAGATGATGCGTTCGCTCAGGTGGCGGGCCGGTTCAAACGGCGAGAGGTCCGACTTCGCGCGCGCTCGTGTGTCCAGGGGATGCTGTCGGGCCTGGAGCGCAAGAACGGCTGGACACTGGCGGAGTACGCCGGAGAGCGCACTCCGGATGGGATGCAGAGGCTGTTCAACGCCGCGGTATGGGACGAGCACGGGGTCCGCGACGACATCCGCACCTATGTGCTCGGCCATCTGGGCGACCCCGGCGGGGTGCTGATCGGCGACGACACCGGGTTCGTGAAGGCCGGCACCCGCTCGGCCGGGGTGCAGCGCCAGTACACCGGCACCGCCGGGAAGATCACCAACTGTCAGATCGGTGTCTACCTGGCCTATGCCTCACCACGCGGGCGCGCATTGATCGACCGGGACCTCTACCTGCCCAGAGAATCCTGGATCGCGGACGCCGACCGCTGCGCGGCGGCGAAGATCGGTCCTGAGGTGGGCTTCCGCACCAAGCCGCAACTTCTTCAGGCGATGATCGAACGTGCCCTCGCCGCCGGCGTGCCGTTCGCCTGGGTCACCGCGGATGAGGCCTACGGCGACAACGGGCCGCTGCGCCGTTTCCTGGAAGATGAGCGGCTCGGCTACGTGATGGCCGTCTCCCGCGATCATCAGATCAGCACCGCGGCGGGGAAGGTCCGCGCCGATGTCATGGCCACGCGCGTGCCCCGCACCGGGTGGCAGCGCCTGTCGTGCGGCGCCGGCTCCAAGGGCGAGCGATGGTATGACTGGGCGCTGGTCGCCACTGCCGCCTCCACCCACCGGTTGCTGATCCGACGCTCGATCAGCAGGCCCTCCGAGCTGGCGTTCTACCTCGCCTCCAGCCCACGCCCGGCAGCGCTGCGGGAACTGGTCCGGGTGGCCGGCACGCGATGGGCCGTCGAGGAGTGTTTTCAGGCCGGTAAGAACGAGGCCGCGCTCGACCATTACCAGGTTCGCCTCTATCGGGCCTGGTATCGCTACAGCACAATCGCCATGCTCGCCCTGGCGTTCCTCGCCGTCACCCGTGCCGGCCAATTTCCTCCGGGTGGGCCACCTGATGGCCCCGCCACCGGCGGTGAGGCCATCACGGCGGCCCCGCCGGCGGCAACGCACGGTGATCATGTCATCGCACTGTCCGCCAACGAGATCCGCCGGTTGTTCGCGCTGCTGACTCGGCCATCCATCGACCATGCCCACGTCCAGCACTGGTCCGCCTGGCGGTTACGCCATCAAACTCGAGCCCGGCGATGCCACTACCAGCGACGACGCCTTAGAGATCACTAAATGCGGCTGCCCTACTAGAGAGGTTTAAAGGCTGAGGTTAGGGCGGC
>NZ_FNCN01000037.1 GCF_900100605.1 Sinosporangium album
GGACCTACGGCTACCGGCGCGTGCACGCCGATCTGGTCGCCCGAGGAGTGCAGGCCGGCCCCGAGCTGATCAGGTCTCTGATGCGTGAGCTGGGCCTTCAGCCCTGCCAACCGCGGCCGTGGCGGGTCGGCCTGACTGAGTCGGACGGCGGCGGGCGTGCCGTTCCGGACCTGGTGCAGCGCGACTTCTCCGCCGATACGCCGGGGCGGAAGCTGGTCGGTGACGTCACTTACATAGAGACCTGGGAGGGCTGGGTCTACCTGGCCACGGTTATCGACTGCTTCACCAGGGCGGTCGTCGGGTGGGCCGTCGGCGACGATTACCGGACCCCGCTTATCGAGCGGGCGCTGGACATGGCCGCCCGGAACATCGGATTCTCCGAGGGAACGGTTTTCCATTCAGACCGTGGCAGCAACTATACCTCGCGGAGGTTCGCGGAGTTTTTACGCCGGCACGGTCTGAGGCAGTCATTGGGGCGAACGGGGAGCTGCTTCGACAACGCGTTGGCCGAGTCGTTCTTCGCCGCTTTGAAGAACGAGCGGGTTCATCGCACTGAATATCCCACTCGTGAGCATGCACGGCGCGACATCGCGCGCTACATAGAGCTTTGGTATAATTCCCGGCGTCGCCATTCCGCGTTGGGGTATCGGAGTCCGCGGCAGGTCTACGGCGAGTACCTGGAACGGCAGCAGGCAGCGTGAACTGACCACTAACTAAGCTGTCCGGAAACCTCGGGGCACATCAAGCAGCAGTAACGAGCTGCATGGGCTTGTACTCGGCGTCGCGAACGCGCCAGGGGTGATTGACGTAGAGCGCACCCGGTAACGCGGCAATCACACCCCCAAGGCCGAATCGAGACTGATCCGCCACCCAGCGGCCGGTCTGTTCGTCCAAGTATGGTGATGGCCGGAAGGGCGTCGGCCTTCGCCAGTACACCGACCGCACATCAGTGAGGTTGACGCGGCGTGTCGCTGTAGTGATCGAACCCGACATACCCTCAACTCCGAAATGGGCGTTCACCAGTGAATCACCGGGAAAGTCAGCCCCCGGGTCGAACCGCACGACCGGGATGCCCCTGTCGTGCAGTTCGACCAACACGAGATCAGCAGTCGGGTCATCCAGACACGTGACCGCCAGCACTGGTGACTGCAATGATCAGTCCGGTACGTGGTCGGTTACGGAGTCGGGCTTTGCGGGTGGGGGCGGCTTACCGTCCCCACCGTCCGGTCCCGCTGGCTGGGTTGCGGTGGACTTGTTGACGTTAGTCCCATGCTTCCCGGCTTCGATGACTTGCCCCATAGGGTCCACCCAGTTGCCTGCCTGCGTGACAGGGTCAAGCACGACACGGTAGTTAGGGGCTATCCCGTCGGGCGGCGGAAATGGGGCCATGCGAGAAATGCCCCATGGGACCACGGGTGAGTCATTCATCTTGCTTCCCTTCTACGGTATCCAGCCGATTGGCGTCGGCACGCTACGAGATTATGCACAAATTGGCTATGCCTCCTATCTGGGTGTTCGATCCTGACAACGGGAACTCTACGAAGGGGAGATCATGCTGTCCATAGGACTTGCTATGCCAATTTTGGTATCCAGGCGGCAATGCGTGAGCGTGACTTACGGCCTCGCTTCGAGCGTATTTTAGTGCATCACTCAAAGCGAGGCCGAGGGGCTGAGGTTGAGGCCTCTCAATCATGCCCAATCAACAAGAAACCACACCATCATGCGTGATTTGTCGCCGTCATGAGCGCCCCAGAAAGCCACGACTTGATCCACGAGCAAGAGTCCACGTCCGTTACTGCGGGTCGAGGTGGGGAGCTGTACAGTGGGCTTACTCTTCGATGAACCGTTGTCTGTGACCTCGACATGCAACGCTCCAGCAGATCGAGCGAGACGGACCGTTATCCGCCCATCAGATGATTGCCCAGACTGGGAATGGACGATCGAGTTCGTTACGAGTTCAGATAGGGCAAGGATGGCACTATCCAGCGCGGGGGCGGGAGCGGCACCTAACGTCTGGTCACGCAGCCAGCGCCGAGTTTCCGAAACCGTAACCCTTGTTCCGGGAAAGTCCCGCGTGTCGATTTCTTGCCAGAAAACCGAGCGTAATAAGTAGGAAGTTCTCAGCATTGGGCGGCCTGCCAGGTCCGTTTAGGGGGGTTCTCGTCGAAGGCCTTGATCCGCTGAAACTTGCTACGGCCCCACGCCAAGTACCAGTCTCGTCCCCTTGCGTAGGCCCTGCCCCTGAGGTGCCCCTCTCTACATCGGACCAGAAGAACTGGCGTTTCACGCTCGGCGAGTTCAACCGCTACGCATGCCATCGTGCGAAGCTCCCAAGCCACTCGCATAAGGTGAATGTACTGGTGTTCGCTCTCTCGCCGGTTCATCGCTCTGCCTTTCCATGTTGCTAGTGATCAAGATCGTAGGGTAATGCATATTTGATCACTATTCTGCCTAGGTATGGTCTATGGCTTCTGGATTCACCTGCCTCCTTGGTGCGGCATGACATAACTCAGGGTGCTGCCAAACTGGTCAGATATGCAGGCTGAACCCCAAACCAGTTCACGCCAAGCAAGGACAGGTGCGGTTTGGCATTGACCTAGGACCGGCATAGTCGCACGATGAGACCAACTCACCGATCTGAGGAAGGCGGCAAGTGAACAAGGAGCCCCCGCGTCCCCAGAGACGCCGCAGGCGCGTTTCGGTTCCGAGATGCGCCGATTTCGCGAAAAGGCACAGCTTTCACAGGAGGCCGTTGCAACCCGTCTGGGATGTTCGCAGACGCAGGTCAGCCGCTTGGAGATTGCCAAGCGGACCCCGTCAAAGGCTGACGCAGAGAAGTTGGATGATCTGTTCGGGACGACCGAAAGGCAATATTTTGTCGGTCTATACCGAAATATCACGTCGCCGGGCAGCCCCATTTGGTTCGCATCGTGGGCGGACAGGATCGAACCCGCCGCCGTCGTCATCCGGTCCTGGGACCCTCTCCTAGTTCCAGGTCTGTTGCAGACTCCGGCCTACGCCAGGTTCGTGCTCAGTCAGGAACCGCGCATCAGTCAGGAGAAGGTGGAGAGGAGGCTTCAGGCACGGTTACAGCGGCGCGAGATCCTCGACAAGGAAGAGCCTCCTCTGTTGCTAGTCCTAATGGACGTCGGAGTCCTTCGCCGCCCGGTCGGCGATGCCCAGGTGATGGCTGAACAACTGGCGTATCTAGTCGAAATCTCAGAGCGGCCCTGTGTCTCCCTCCAAGTTGTCGATGAACACTGCCTGGCTGGCTTCACAGGGCCGTTCATGATCGCTGAAATGCCTGGCGGGGAGCCCGACGTAGTTCACTCCGATTCTTCGACCGTCGGGCATGTGACCACAGACCACGCCCTCGTAACGTCGGTGTGGAACCGGTATGAGGCCATACGAGGTTGGGCCTATCCTGAACATGTAACACTTAAGATGATCAAGGACGTGAAGCGGGAATGGACCTGAGCGCTGCTGTATGGCGGAAGTCAACGCGCTCTGCCTCTAACGGGGGTCAGTGCGTAGAGGTCGCTGCCAACCTCCCGAACGTGATCGCGGTCCGTGACAGCAAGGACCCCGACGGTCACAAGCTGATCTTCTTGCCCGACGAGTGGAGGGCCTTCATCGCGGGAGTCAAGCACGGAGAATTCGACTGATGTAACGATAAGGGTTGGCTGGCCAGAGCTGTTCTGCCAGGTCAGCCCATCGTTCGCAGATCAGCTATCCGCTACGCGGTTGAAGCGCAGCCCGAGGGATCTCTGTCCGCAAGTGCTCGCCGCTTTGTGGCTGGGGCCTAGAACATTGCCTCCAGCGGGGGCCTCTGGCTCTGGGATGAGGGGGGTCGGTGGGGCAGTTCAGGCCCGTGCGGCTGAGGTAGGTGCCGGGTCATTCCCCGGCATCACATCGGGCGCCGGAACCCCACCGCCGCCAGCGCCGCTGAAACGATCGCGACGACCCCGCTGATCACCATCGCGGGCAGTACGGCTCCCGCCCCCGGAATGTCGAGCGCGAGGGCACGTGTCGCGTCGATGGCGTGCGTCAGCGGGTTGACCTGGGCGACCGCCGCCAGCCATGCGGGCAGGTCGGCCACGGGCACATAGGCGCTGGAGACGAACATCAGCGGCAGCACCGCGACGAGCGCGAGGTTCTGCATCGGTTCCGCCCGCCGCAGCCATGCCCCCGCGGCGATGAACGCCCACCCGAGCGCCCAGCTCATGAACAGCGTCAACCCCACGGACGCCGCCACCTCGGCCGGGCCGCCGCGCGGCGAGTAGCCGAGCACCCCGATCGCCAGCACCATGATCACGACAGCCTGTACGGTGCTGCGCGCCAGATTGGTCATGCTCCGCGCGACCAGCAGCGAACTCGGCGCGATGGGCAGCGACCGCAGGCGGGCCACGATCCCGTTCTTTAGATCGTCGACCAGCCCCACCCCCGACTGGACCGCCGCCTGGATGGCGTTGTCGACGAGCACCGCGGGCAGGACGTAGTCCAGGTAGCTCACCCCTGCGGGGAAGTGCGGCGGCGGCCCCATCTTGCTGAAGACCTGTGTGAGGACGAACAGGATGACCACTGGCTGCAGCAGCCCGAACAGGATCACGCCCGGGTCGGTGGCGAGCGAGCGCATGGATCGCGCGGTGAGGACGCGGATCTGCAGGAGGGGCGAACTGCCCTTCCAGGCCGGAGAGGTCGAAGAGGCCGGGGCGGCCGGAGAGGCCGGAGGGGTGGGTGTCGTCGCGGTCACGCGTCCGCTCCTTGCACGAGGCGGGCGGGATGCGGCCGGTGGCCGGCCAGGGTGAGGTAGACGTCGTCGAGGCTCGGTTCGCGGAAGGACAGCTCTTCGGCCTCGACACCCGCGTGGTCGAGTGCTCTGACCACCGCGGCGATGTCCTTCGACGCGTCGATGGGCACGACGATCACGCCTGTGTCCGGGCCGGCGACCGGCTCCATGGAGGCCCGCCGCAGCGCCTCGGCGGCGACGGCCGCGGTGTGCGCCCCGTCGAGGGTGACGACCACGGTCCGCCGGCCGACTCTGGCCTTCAGTTCGGCGGCGGTGCCGCCCGCGATCAGCGCTCCGGAGGACAGCACGGCGATCGAGTCGGCCAGCCGGTCCGCCTCGTCGAGGTATTGCGTCGTCAGCAGGACCGTGGTCCCTTCGGCGACCAGGTTCTCCACGATCTCCCACAGCGCCAGTCGGCTCGACGGGTCCAGACCGGTGGTCGGCTCGTCGAGGAAGACGACCTCGGGGTGGCCGACGAGGCCCGCCGCGAGGTCGAGCCTTCTGCGGAGTCCCCCGGAGTAGGTGCGGGCCCGCCGCGCCGCGACGTCGGTGAGGGCGAACAGTTCGAGCAGGTCGTCGGCTCGCGCCGCGGCAGCCTTGCGCCCGGCGCCGAGGAGCCTGGCGATGAGGATGAGGTTGTCGCGCCCGCTGAGCTGCCCGTCGACCGAGGCGAACTGGCCGGTGAGGCCGATCCGCCGGCGGATCTCCCGGGGCTTGCGCGCCACGTCGAACCCGGCGACGTAGGCGCGGCCGGATGTGGGCGGGACGGCTGCGGTGAGGACGCCGACCAGTGTGGTCTTGCCGGCGCCGTTGTGGCCGAGCAGGGCCAGGACGGTGCCTCTGCGGACGGAGAGGCTCACCCTGTCGAGGGCGCGCACGGCGCCGAACACCTTGGTCACCTCCTGCGCCTCGATCGCGATGTCTCCGTTCGGCCGGGGAGACGCGGCTGGGGTGATCATCGGTTTCTCCTTCAGCGAAGCCGTACGGCGAAGCCCTGCGGCCACCGGGGCTAGCCCGCGCCGTCCATCAGCCGGAACAGGTCCTCGTCGGAGGCGGCGTCGAGGTCGACGCCGCCCGGGCCGTTCCCGGGGCCGGCACCGAGGCGACGCGCGAGGCCCCGCAGCCGCGCGGCGTCGTCCGGGTCCAGGGGAGGGCCGCCGTCGAGCAGCGCCTCCAGTTCGTCCAGCAGGGCGGCCGCCGTACGTGGGGGCGCGGTGTCGGGCGTAGTGTCGGGTGCGAGGTCGCGCCGGAGGAGGCTCACCACGGACGCGGGCGTGGGGTGGTCGAACACGAGGGTGACGGGAAGCGCGACGCCGGTCGCCGCGCTGACCCGGTCGCGAAGCTCGATCGCGTTGACCGAGTTGACGCCCATGTCCGAGAACGGCTGGTCGGCATCGTCCCCGGCCGGTACGGCGCCGCCGAGCACGGCGCGTGTCTCCGCCATGACCAGGTCCAGCAGCGCCGCGCCGCCGTACTCCGCGCGCGGTGGCGCGACGGGTGGCGTGCGCGGGGCGGTGCCGTACGCGACCTGGGTGCCGCTCGTGAGCCAGTATGCCCGGCGCTGGAAGGGGTAGGTGGGCAGCGGCACCGGCCGCGCCCCCGGGAGGACGGCCGACCAGGACAGGTCCACCCCGTCGAGGTGCAGCCGCGCGAGCGCGGCGAGCACCTCGCGTTCCTCGTCCGCGTGCCGCCCGGGCAGGGCGGCCACCGCGGCGGGCCGGAGGCGACGGGTTCCCGCGGCGCACTCTTCGATCATCGGCGTGAGCGGGGCGGTGGGGCCGACTTCCAGGAACACCTCGGCACGCTCGTCGAGCAGGTGGCCGATCGCGTCGAGGAAGCGCACGGGGAGGCGCGCGTGCCGTACCCAGTGGTCGGGGTTCTTGGCCTCCTGCTCGGTCAGGGGGCGGCCGGTGAGGCCGGAGATCACGGGGATGGCCGGCGCGGCGAAGGCGAGCGGGCCGACCGCCTCGCGGAAGTCGGCCAGCATGGGGTCCATCAGGGGCGAGTGGAACGCGTGGCTGACGGCGAGCCGTGTGGTCTTGTGCCCGGCGGCGCGTATCCGGTCGGCGAGGTCCAGCAGCGGTGCCTCCGCGCCGGACAGTACGGCGGCGCGCGGACCGTTCACCGCCGCGATCGATGCGCTGCCGGCGAGGCCGCCGAGCCACGGCAGCAGGTCGCGTTCCGCCATGCGCACCGCCAGCATCGCGCCGCCCTCGGGGAGGGCGCCCATCAGGCGCCCGCGCGCCGCGACGAGGGTGCAGGCGTCTTCCAGGGAGAGGACGTCCGCCACGTGCGCGGCGGCGATCTCCCCGATGGAATGCCCCACCAAGGCGTGAGGTGTCACGCCGAACGATGTGAACAGCCGGAACAGCGCGACTTCGAAGGCGAACAGTGCCGGTTGGGCGTAAGCGGTGCTCTCCAGGAGCTTCGCATGCTCATCTCCCCACATCACAGAGGTGAGCGGCCGTTCCAGCAGGGGGTCCAGCGCCGCGCACACCTCGGACAGTGCCGCGCCGAATACCGGGAAGACCTCGGCGAGCCGGCGGCCCATGCCGTGCCGCTGGCTGCCCTGCCCGCTGAAGACGTAAACCGTGCGGGGGCCCTTCCGCCCCTGCGCCTTCCGGATCGGGGCGCCCTCGCCGAGCGCCGCGAGGCCCGTCAGCAGCTCGTCCCGGTCGGCCCCCACGACGAAGGCCGTGTGGTCGTGCCGGGCGCGGGTCGTGGCCAGCGCGTACGCCACGTCGCGGACCGGCAGCTCGGGGAGCTGCTCCACGTGGCCGGCCAGGCGGCGTGCCTGCGCCCGCAGCGCCGGCTCGCCGCGCGCCGACAGCACCCACGCCACAACCGCGCCCACAGCCGCGCCCACGGGCCCGGTCCGGCCCGCGGCCTCGGATGGGGGCGCCTCCTCCAGCACCACGTGGGCGTTGGTGCCGCTGATCCCGAACGACGACACGCCCGCGCGGCGCGCCCCTCCGGGCGGCGCCGGCCACGGCCGCTCCTCGGTCAGCAGCCGCACCGACCCGCCCGACCAGTCCACGTGGCTCGACGGCGCGTCGACATGCAGCGTCTTCGGCAGCACGCCGTGCCGCATCGCCATCACCATCTTGATCACCCCGGCGACACCCGCCGCGGCCTGGGCGTGCCCGATGTTGGACTTCACCGACCCCAGCCACAGCGGCCTGCCCGCCGGACGCGCCTCGCCGTACGTCGCGAGTACGGCGTGCGCCTCGATCGGATCGCCGAGCGCCGTGCCCGTGCCGTGGCCCTCGACGGCGTCCACATCGGCGGCGGCGAGCCCCGCCGCGGCCAGGGTCGCACGGACGACACGCCGCTGGGCGGTGCCGTTCGGAGCGGCCAGCCCGTTCGACGCGCCGTCCTGGTTGACCGCCGACCCCCTCACAAGCGCCATCACCGTGCGGCCGTCGCGCCTGGCGTCGCTCAGCCGCTGCAGCACCAGCAGCCCGACGCCCTCCGACCACGCCGCGCCGTCCGCCGCGTCGGCGAAGGACCTGCACCGGCCGGACGGCGACAGCGCCCGCAGCCGCGAGAACTCCACGAACGGGGCCGGTGTCGCCATCACCGCGACGCCCCCGGCGAGCGCCACGGACGACTCGCCCGCGCGCAGCGACTGGCACGCCAGATGCAGGGCCACGAGGGACGACGAGCACGCCGTGTCCACGGTCATCGCCGGGCCCTCGAAACCGAACGCGTAGGAGACGCGTCCCGCCAGCGCCCCGCCCGCCGTGCCCAGCCCGACCAGCCCTTCCAACTCCGGGGGAGGAGCGCCGGTGGCGTAGTCGCGGTACATCGCCCCCGCAAAGACGCCGGTACGGCTGCCGCGCAGCGCCGCCGGGTCGATCCCGGCCTGCTCCAGCGCCTCCCACGCCGTCTCCAGCATCAGGCGCTGCTGCGGATCGGTGGCGAGCGCCTCACGGTCCGAGAACGCGAAGAAGCCCGCATCGAAATGCCCGGCCTCGTGGAGGAATCCGCCTTCCCGCGCGTACGACGCGCCGGGACGATCGGGGTCGTCGTCGAACAGCCGCGCGAGGTCCCAGCCCCGATCCTCCGGAAAGCCGGACATGGCGTCGCCGCCGCGCGAGACCAGCGCCCACAGGTCATCGGGGGAGGCGACCCCGCCGGGGAGGCGGCACGCCATCCCGACCACCGCGATCGGCTCCTCCCACGCGCCGCCGGCGTCCGCCGTACGGTCGGACCCGCTCTCGTCCAGCCCGGCCAGCACCCGGGCCACCGCCATCGGATGGGGGTGGTCGTAGGGGAGGCTCACGGGAAGCGGCAGGCCCGTCGCCTCGGCCAGCAGCGCGCGCAGCCGTACGGCTCCCGCCGAGTCGACCCCCTGGGCGCGGAACGCCTCCTCGGCGTCGACCTGGTCGGCGTCGCGGCCCAGCACCTCGGCGACACACGCACGCACCAGGTCGAGCGCTTCGCCGAGGCCGCGGGGCCGTGCCTGGGCGCGCGGCGCGGCGGCGGCGTCGAGCATGTCCTCAAGGGCCCGGCGATGCAGCTTGCCCGCGGGGGTGCGCGGCAGCTCGCCGACCGCCACCAGCTCAAGCGGGATCTTGTAGTCCGCCACGCCGCGCTCGCGCAGGAACTCGGTGACCCGCGCCAGGTCGGTCCGGCCCGTCATGACCAGACAGGGGTACTCGCCGAGACGCGGATCCTTCTTGGCGACCACGGCCAGTGCGCCCGCGTCCGGAAGTCCGGCCAGCAGCCCTTCGATCTCGGTGACGTTGAACTTCCGCCCACCCACGTTGATCAGTTCGGCGGCCCTGCCGAGGAAGACGACCCTGCCGTCCGCGTCGAGGCTCGCGAGGTCCCCGGTGCGCAGCCACCCGTCGTCCGTGACCGCCGCGCGGGTCAACTCGGGTTCGCGGTAATAGCCGCGGAACATTCCCGGCCCGCGGAACTGCAGTTCGCCCGGTTCTCCTGCGGCGCACTCGGCGCCGTCGCCTCCCGCGATCCGGACCCGCGCACCCGGCGTCGGTCGGCCCACGCACCCGGGGGCCGTGTCACCGGGGTCACCGGGGTCACCGGGATCACCGGGATCACGGGTGTCGCCGGCGCGGGTGCAGGTGCCCGTGCCGACCTCCGACATCCCCCACACCACCACCAGGTCGGTGCCGAGCGCCGCGCGCACGTCGGCGGCGAGCGCCGCCGGTATCGCCGCCCCCGCCGTCCGCACCTCACGCGGGCGGAATCCCGCCGGCGAGCGGTCCCGTCTGAGCGCGGCCACGATGTCGTGGAGCTGCGCCGGCACCGCGACGACCAGGCTGGGCTTGGCCTGGCCCGCCAGCGCGAGGAAGCGGTCGGGGTCCCAGCTCCGCAGCATGACCTGCGGGCAGGCGGTGAACAGCGCCGCGTGCATGGACTGCAGCCCGAACAGGTGCGTCAGAGGGCAGGCCGTGATGACCGCGTCGCTGAAGGCGTCCGCTCCCTCCTGGGTGACGGCCGCGATGTTCGACAGCAGGCCGTCGTGGCTGTGCAGGCAGATCTTCGGCCGCGCCGACGTCGTCCCCGACGACGGAATCAGGACGAACGGCATGTCCGGCCGCACCTCCACCGCACGGGGAACACGGCCCGCCCACGTAGCCAGCAGACCGTCCACGGTGGTGGCCCCGTCCTCGCCCTCGCCCGCCACCACCACGGCCCGCAGCGACGGTACGCGCGACATCAGGTCCCGTACGGCGGGAGCCCGCTCCGCGCCGCCCTGCCGTACGAAGACCACGGGCTCCACACGGCCGAGCAGCGCCAGCGTGTCGGCGGTGCCGTTGCCCTGGTGCACGGGCATCGTGACCGCACCGACGGACGCCGCCGCCAGGTGCAGCGTCGGAAACTCCCAGCGGTTCGGAAGCTGCACCGCCACAACATCGCCCACGCCCACCCCGAGGTCCTGCAGAGCGCAGGCCAGGGCGTCGACCTCCGAGCTCCACTGCCGCCACGTCCACGCGCGATCCCCGTCGATCAGCGCGACGGCGTCGGGGGCGAGGCCGACGGCCGTACTGAAGACCCCCGGCAGCGTGTAGCCGCTCAACCCCGGGCCGGAATGGGATGGATCATTGGAGTCGGACGGATCGAACGTGTAGTCACCGGCATGGACGGACACCAGCACTCCCCAGAAAGCCGGCCATCGAGTGGTTCAGCGGCGCCCCGCCGCGGGGCGGCCACACCGCCGACGCCGTGGCGACGGCCGGCGCGGACTTGTGCCTGGGAATCTCGGCGGCGAGCAGGGCCAGCAGCGGCGCCGCCTTTACCACCGTCTCCTCGAACTCGTCCGCCGGGTCCGACAGCGCCGTGATCGCGCCGCCGACCCCGTAGCGCAGCCGGTCGCCGCTCAACACCACCGTGCGGATGACGATGCTCAGATCGACGGCCCCCGACAGGGAGAAGTAGCCGATGGCCCCCGAGTAGATGCCGCGGGGGCCCGCTTCGAGCCGGTCGATGATCTGCATGGTCCTGATCTTGGGCGCTCCCGTCATCGAACCCCCGGGGAAGGCCGCCCGCACCGCGGCCACCGGGCCCGCGTCGGCCCGCAGCCGCGCCCGAACCGTGCTCACCAACTGGTGGACGGACGCGTAGGTCTCCACCTGGAAGACGGGGTCGGCCGTGACCGTGCCGACCTCGGCGCACCGCCCGAGGTCGTGCCGCACCAGGTCGACGATCATGAGATTCTCGGCGCGGTCCTTCTCACTGGTCCGCAGGTCGGCGACCATGAGAGCGTCCCCGGCCGGGTCGGCGCCGCGGGGCCTGGTGCCCTTGATGGGCTTGGACTCCATGGTCCCGAACCGGTCGATACGGAGAAAGCGCTCAGGGGAGGTGCTGAGCACCGCGAGCCCGTCGAAGTCGAGGAACGCCGCGAACGGGGCGGGGCTGACACGCCGCAGGTAGCGGTAGGCGTGCCACGGGTCGAGGTCTGTCTCGGCCTCGATCATGTTGGTGAGGCACACCTCGTAGCTCTCACCCGCGCGGATCTCCTCGTGGCAGGCGTCGATGAGTTTGAGATACGCCTCACGGTCATGCCTGAGCCGCAGCGCGCCCCCGCCGTGCGGCGGCGGCGTGCCGCAGGGAGCGGGAGCCAGGCCCGCCAGCGCCGCGAGCGCCGACGACGTCGAGTCGAGCCACGCGCGGGCCGCGGGCACGGAGCCCTCGTCGGCGAGAGCGAGAAGATACGTGGTCTGCGTACGGTGGTCGAAGACGACCGCACGGTCGGCGAAAACCATGACGGCGTCGGGGTCGGGCGACCGGTGCGCCCGCTCGCCGTCGCATTGGGCCTTCAGCTCGTAGCCCAGGCAGCCCACCCAGCCGAGCGCGAAGTCGAACGGCAGATCGGGCGTGTCCACCCGTATCGACCGCAGATCGCGATCCAGCCAGTCCAGGAACGCACTGTCGACGACCTGCCCCTCGCTTCCCCCCTCGCTTCCTCCCTTGCTTACCGCCGCCACGGTCACCGTCCCCTGCGACACGTCCGCCGTCGCCACCCGGGCCAGCGGCCCCGACGCGTCGCCCATCACCGAGATGTGCCCGAGCGCCCCGCCCGGCCTGCTGCTGTCGAGCCAGAAAGGGTGGCTGCCGGAGCGGAAGAGCCGATCGAAGACCACTTCGGGATCAAAGCGGGTGGGGAGGTGCTCGACCAGCACCCGCAGACACCGCGCCGTACGGTCACCGCCGCCGACCGCCCGCTCCGACGCCCTCGCCGCGGGGGTGGGGGACGGCCTGCGGCGCAGCGCGCGGCGCTCGGTCAACGTGCGGAAGTTGGACAGCAGGCGGCGCCCCGCCTCCGTCCCGATGGACTCCGGGTGGAACTGCACCCCCCACAGAGGCAGTCCGCGGTGGCGCAGCGCCATGATCACGCCGTCGTCGGCGGCCCAGGCGGTCGGCTCCAGGTGCGAGGGAAGCCGCGTGACCGCGAGCGAGTGGTAGCGGATGACCTCCATGGGCTGAGGCAGCCCCTCGAACAGGCCGGTGCCGCTGTGCCGTACCAGGGAGGAGCGCCCGTGGCGCGGTGCCGGCGCTCGCTCCACCTCCGCGCCGTGCACGAGAGCCATGCCCTGGTGCCCCAGGCATACGCCGAGCACCGGCACCCGGCCCTCCTCGGCGATCTGCGCGCAGAGCCCGAAATCGGCGGGCCGGTGCGGTGTGCCCGGGCCGGGCGACAGGACCACGTTGTCGAACTCGTCGAGGAGCTCCGGCCGGAAGGCCGGGTCGTCATTGCGGATCACCTCGGGCTCCCGCCCGTTGACCTCGGCCAGGTAATGGAAAAGGTTGTAGGTGAACGAGTCGTAGTTGTCGACGAGCAGCGTGCGCATCAGAGCGCCTCGAATTCGCGCGCGATCTCCTCGCACACCGCCGGCTGGTGCTCACTGAGGAAGAAGTGGCCGCCTGAGAACACCGCGAACCGGAAAGCCCCGTCCGTGTGGCCCTCCCATGCCCTCGCCTCGGCGAGCGACGTCCGCGGATCGGCGTCGCCCGTGAGCACGGTGATCGGGCAGCGGACCCTGCGGCCGGGAACGCACGCGTAGCTTTCGATGGCGCGGTAGTCGCCGCGGATCGCCGGCATCGCCATGCGCATGATCTCGTCGTCGTCGAACAGGCGCACGTTCGTGCCGTTGAGCAGCATGAGCTCGGCGATGACGCCTTCGTCGTCACGGCTGTGCACCGTCTCGGCGCGCGTCGTCGACGGAGCCCTGCGGCCCGAGGCGACCAGCGCCCTCGGGGCGTGGGTCCCCTTCCGCTCCAGCCGCCACGCCGTCTCGAAGGCCAGCACCGCACCCATGCTGTGGCCGAAGAAGACCGTGGGTCTGTCCTCCAGACCGAGCAGCTCATCGGTGATGAGGTCGGCCAGAACGCCGATGTCCTCCACGCAGGGTTCTCTGCGCCGGTCCTGCCGCCCGGGATACTGCAGGGCGATCACGTCGACCCCGGGGGAGAAGTGTGTGGATACAGGGCGGTAGAAGCTCGCCGATCCGCCCGCGTGGGGGAAGCAGACCAGCCGGACGGGAGCGGACGCTCCCGGATGGAAACGCCGCAGCCATAGGGCCGCGGGATTGCCCATGCCGTTCACAGAGGTCGGTCCTTTCACAGGGAGGGTGGTGCTTGCGGGGCTGAACCTGGGGAAGCCCGGGCGGACTGGGAGAACCGGTCTGACCGGTCCCGTCGGACCGGTCAGACCGGTTCGATGGGACCGGTCGCTAGGCGCCGGGCGCGGCTGCGGGACCCCGCCGCGCCCGGACACCCGGCTCAGCCGTCGTCGACGACGACGCCGTCGTGACCTCGGCCGTCTTCGCGGCCCTGACCGTGGTCGTGGTCGCGGCCCTGGCTGTGACCTTGGCCGTGGTCGTGCACGGTGATCGCGTGGGAGGGGCACAGCTCAACGGCCTGCCGTACCGCGTCGCGCTCGCCCGGGTCGGGCGCGAACGTGAGGGCGGTGACCAGCCCCTCGGCGTCCTGGTCGAACACCTCGGGCGCGGACAGCACGCACTGCCCCGCCCCAACGCAGCGGTCGCTGTCGACGCTTATGCGCATGCTTGTCTCCTCGTGGTCCCCGCGGTCGGCTGCTACCAGCGGACCGGCAGCTCGTGCAGGCCGCACAGCACCCCATCGTGCTTGAACGGCAGCTCCTCGACCGGCACCGCCAGCTCAAGGCCGGGGATGCGCTCGAAGAGCCTGCGGTAGGCGATCTCCATCTCGACACGGACGAGGTTCTGGCCCAGGCACTGATGCACGCCGTACCCGAACGCCACGTGGTGGCGCTCGGTCCGCGCCGGGTCGAACGCGTGCGGGCAGGTGAACACCTCCGCGTCGTGGTTCGCCGCGGCGACCAGCGGGATGATGCCCTCGCCCGCCCTGATGAGCTGGCCCGAGACCTCGACGTCCTCCACCGCCACCCGCAGCGACACCAGATCGGCCACGGAGTGGTAGCGCAGCGTCTCCTCGACGACCCGGCCGTCGCCGACCCACGCGGGGTTCAGCAGCAGCGTCACCACCCCGAGGGCGATGTTGTTGGCGGTGGTCTCATGGCCGGCGATGAGCAGGAGCATCAGCACCCCGGACATCTCCTGGGCGCTGAGCGTCCCCGTCGCGAGCAGCCTGCTGATGAGGTCGTTCCCCGGCCACTTCTCCTTGATCGCGACCAGCCGGTTGATGTAGCGCAGCAGCTCCTTGGTGGCCGTGTCGCGCTGCCGATCGGTCGACGCGCGGATCGCGACCAGCGTGCGCGTCCGCGACTCGAAGAACTCCCGGTCCGCCGGAGGCACGCCCAGCAGCGTCGAGATGACCAGCGACGGCACCGGCAGCGCGAAGTCGGCGACCAGGTCGGCGGTACGGCCTCCGGCCAGCAGGGCGTCGATCCGCTCCTCGACGATGCGCTCGATCGCGGGCCGCATCTCCCGGACCCGCCGCACGGTGAACTCGGGGATGAGGGCTTTGCGGAACCGGTCGTGCTCGGGGGAGTCCAGCCCCACGAACCAGCCGGGGATCTGCTCCTGCCGAGGCACGCCCATCGTGTCGCTGATGTTGGGAAAACCCGTGTGGTCCGGATTCGAGCTGATCTTCTTGTTGGTGAGTACGGCACGGACATCCTCATGCCGCGTCACCAGCCACACCCTGTTCCCGTTCGGAAGATAGGACAGGACGAGCCCCGGGTGCCGGCGGTAATCGTCATAGCGCGGCGGGGGGAACGGCTCGCCCGGCCTGCGCAAGGGGAAGTCGACCACTCTCGGCTGAGCGCCCGTCATTTATTGAGCTCCATCCTGATCGAGGCATTGTCCGCGGGGGAGTCACTGAGGAAGGTCGTAGAAAGCGCGAATCCGTCCTGTCACGTACTCCTGGTCCGCGGCGGTCAGCGAGGTGTACGTGGGGAGGTACAGCCCGTCCTCGCTGAACCGGTTCGCTTTGAGCGACGGCCAGCCCGGGTCGTAGTAGCCGGGCTGGCGGCTCATCGGCTTGAAGAACACCCGCGTCTCGATGCCCTCGGCCGCCAGGAAGGCGCACAGCTCGCCCCGGCGCTCCGCACGCACGTCGTACATCCACAGCACATCCCGGGGCGGCATCAGCGTGATGCCCGGGATGTCCTTCAGGCCCAGGTCGTAGCGGCGTTCGATCTCACGGCGCGCGGCCAGGATGTCGTCGAGCCGCTCCACCTGGGCGAGCGCCACGGCCGCCTGCATGGCCGTCATCCTGAAGTTGTAGGCGAGCTTCTTGTGCAGGAAGTTGTGCTCGGAGGAGAACGCCATGCCCCGCAGGTGCGCCATCTGGGCGGCGAGCCTGGGGTCGTCGGTGAGGCAGATCCCGCCCTCTCCCGCAGTGATGATCTTATTGGCGAACAGCGAGAAGCAGGCGATGTCGCCGACCGGCCTCACGCCGTGGGCCTCGGCGGAGTCCTCCACGACACGCAGGTTGTAGTTGAAGGCGATGTCCATAATGGCCGGCATGGCGCAGCGCCGCCCGTAGATGTGGACCGGCATGATGACCTTGGTCCGCGGGGTGATCTTCTCCTCGATGCGCGACACGTCGATGTCGAGGTCGTCCCCGCAGTCGACGAAGACGGGCGTCGCACCGGTATACGTCACCGCCCACGCGCACGCGATCATGGTGAACTCCGGCACGATCACCTCGTCGCCCGGCCCGACGCCGAGCGCCCGCAGCGCCAGCGTGAGGGCCGCGGTCCCCGACGAGCAGGCCACGCCGTGCGCCACCCCGTTGTACTCCGCGAACGCCCGCTCGAACTCCCGGACCCGCGGCCCCTGCGAGGAGATCCAGCCGCCGCCGACGGTCTCGGTGACATATTCGAGTTCCCTGCCTTCAAGGCACGGCTGTGAAACGGGATACCTGTATGGCATGAGCCTCTCGTATCGTCGTTGGTCGCTCCGGGACGGCTCCGCGGCGCGTCCGGTCGGCGTCCTCACCGCGGGGCCGGTCCTCACGACAGGGCCGGGTGTCACGACAGGGCCGGCAGGTCGAGCACGAGGTCGGCCGCGGCCGTACGCCCGCCCGCTTGGCGCTGCAGCTCCCCGAGATGCTGGGAGCGCTCCCGGAATGACCTGTCTTCGACAACTCGAGTGATCTTGTCGACCACATCGTCGGGATCGACGTCGTACGGCCGGTCCAGGGTCAGACTGATGCCGAAGTCCTGGCCGCGGACAGCCTGGTCGAAGCAGTCCACCCAGAGCGGTCTCACGATCAGGGGTTTGCCGAAGTACACCCCTTCATGGAAACCGTTGCCGCCGCCATGGGTGAAGAACGCTTTGACATGGGGATGGGCGAGCACGTCGAGCTGCGACGGCAGCCAGCTCTCGATGCGCAGATTGGCGGGCATCGCGTGTCTGGACGGCAGCCGATGCTGCTGCTCCTTCGGGAGCTTCCAGAGGAACTGGTGCTTCCCATCCAGCCTGCGGGCCACCTCGACCAGCGCGCCGACGTGCGGACGCGTCAACCTGGTGATCGTCCCAAAGCCCATATAGACGACGGACGACTGGGCGTCGAGCCACCGTGCCAGGTCGCCATCGCCGTCCGGTGCCTCCGGCAGCGGCGGCAGCAACGCGCCGACCAGCTTCACCTTCTCCGGGACGGTGAACGGGTAGTCGAGCTCCGCGATGGAATTGCACAGCACCATCTCCGCTTTCTCCACCCGTGTCAGCGGGTCGGGCCGTGGAAGATTGAGCCGTTTACGGATCCTGGCATCCTCGGAAAGGACCCTGCCGAGGGCCGGATTGAAGAACATCGCCATGGTCCGCAGTTTGAACATTCGGTTGTGCATGCGCTGACCGAAGTTCATGGGGAACGGAAGTCCCGAGTGAGGGACGGGGAAGTCCCTCGGCGTATACGACGGGCGGAACGGATTGTACGACGTCAACACATTGCTGGGGAGGAATGGAACGCTCAATACATAGGGGATGCCCCGCGCGATCGCCAGGTCCACGGCGAAGCCGCTCATGCTGTCGATCACCATGAGGGCCGGTTTGATTTCCGCCACGACCGATTCAAGCCGCCGGTATTTGTCGGCCTGCAGATCCGGCCGGTAGGACTGCCTGACGACGGCGCGGTGCGCCCTGAACCGGGAGGACTGCGTGATCTCGTCGTAGACATCGTCGTCCCAACTCACCGCCGACAGCTCCGAGAACACCTCGCCCAGCGACGCGAACTCCACGCGAGCACGGGCCGCGAGCCGCCCGACCTCCCCGCGGCGGGGCTCGTCGGTGGCGAACCACAGACCGGGCACACCCCTGCGCGCCAACTCTCCCGCGAGCACCAGCAACGGGTTGAGCAGGCCGCTTTCAGGAAGACTGACGAAAAGGATCGGCCGCTGGGCGGTGCTCATCGCGCTCCTCGGGGCGAGTCCGAATCGGTGGCTGCACCCCAATGTGGTCTCACGGGCAGCGCAGGGAAATCCTTAGACTCGCCGCCGCCGGCTCCGCCGTACCGTCGGCACACGCGTCGCACCGGGGCGCCGGTCCGCCGTCCTCCTTGGCGTCGGCCGCGGCGGCACGTCTGGCCGGCGTGCGGCGGCAGGAGGAGCGGCGGGTGCTCCGCGACGGCCCGAATGCTGTTCTTGATGCATTCCATATAGCGGGGGGTGTGGCCTTGATGTCTTCCATACAGTCGTCGTTCTGCTTCTCGGGTACGCTGATCTGGCATTGGTCGAATCAGGTCCACGTTACGGCCCGTGCATTTGCCGGCGCATTCGTCGGCTTTTGTCGGAACAGGCCGGAGCGGCGATTCACTCCCGGCGCATCCGGGGTACGAGGGGGTTCCTCATCGTTCCCGACGGGGTTTTCAGGTTCGATTCTCGCGGTGTTCGGCGACGGGCGGCGGGAAAAGGTGAAGAGCGTGAAATCCGATGGGTCGGCGGGTGCGGCAATGATTATCGCGCATTGTTCGTCCGAAGGTCGCACGGGCCTGATCGCATGTCTGCGCGGCGAGAATTCCCGATGCCGCCCGGCCCGCGGTGGCGCGTGTGGCCGCCCATCGGGCCCGGCGTGCCCTGCTGCGGGGAGACCCGGTTCCGCAGCGGCCGTGCGCCGGGGCCGCTGCGTCCATCGGGGGCGCGCCGGCGGCCGGGGGCCGCGAGCTGGAACCGCGCGCCCCGCGGTGTCGCGCCGTGTCCTGGGCCTCGGTACGGCGGTCGCGGCAAGAGGTCCAATTGATCCTGAAAAGCGGCTGAATTCCTGCTCGGTCTGCCCCTGGGGAAATCCGTGTGGGATTCCTTTCCGGGGCCTTCGCGCCACCGCAATGCGTTCATTCTGCGCGAATCGGAATGGCCTGCATCACAGTCTCCCTGCCCGCTTAACCGTTCTTGGCGTAACGCCGTACTCGCCGCCCTAAATGGTGTCAATGGCATCCGGACGGGAAAGCCAGCCGGTCAAGCTGTGGTAAAGTCGCGGCGGCGCAGTGACCTGCGGGGAAGTAGAGGCTTACCGATCCGGTCCGGTGAAGTTCCGGTTGCGGTCAAGGGGGCTTCACTGAAGTCGACGCGTCTCCCGTGCGAGATGAGAGCCCGTTTAATCGTGCGTATCAAGGGTTGATTGCGGTGGCGCAAGGGCATGGTGTTGTGCAGAATTCAACCGGCAATATGTCGTCGGGAAGGGAAAGGGGTTCATTTGTGATTAACGTTCCCGCGCTGGTGGGCTTAGCGCAAAACATCACACAAGGTCCCAAGTCCGACCATGCCAGCTCGGCAGTGGACCATCCGCTCTCCCACCAGTCCGGCCTCACCATGGTGTGCCTCGACCGGAACCTCGCCATCCAGCAGGCCAACCAGGAGTTCTTCCGGATGTTCGGCGGATCCTCCCTGGAGCTCTGCGGTCGCGCCTTCACCGATCTGGTGCATCCCAGCGTCCGCCAGCCGCTGCTTCGCCAGTTCGCCTCCCTCCTGGAGGGCAGGCGTGACCGTTTCGCCGCGGACGTGATCGCCGTAGGGGGAGACGACACGGCTTTCACCGTGCCTGTGACGGCTTTCGCCGTACGTGGAGGAACGCCTGACGTGTTCGCGATCCTGGTGCTGATGTCGGAACGTGAAACCGGAGACGTCGGGGTCGTCACGAACCGCAAGAAGATCCTCAGTGAGATCGACGCGCGCATCCTGGAAGGGATAGCGGCGGGGGTCTCCACCGTGCCTCTGGCGTCGCGCCTGTACCTGAGCCGGCAGGGCGTCGAATACCACGTGACCTGTCTGTTCCGGAAACTGCGAGTCCCCAACCGGGCGGCGCTCGTCTCCCGCGCCTACTCGATGGGGGTGCTGAAAGTCGGCACCTGGCCGCCCAAGGTCGTGCAGGACTTCGTCAAATGAGGCCGGGCTTCCCTCTCCGACACGGAAGATCGAGGCCACGGCTCGGGCTCCGCGCCTGACCGAGCCGCCAGGGAGTGTGCCTGCCCACGCTCCCTGGCCGCCCGATCACGCCGCCTCGAAATCCTCCTCGGTGTGGGATCCTGCTGCGGGCCACGGCGCCGTCCCGCCTGGCCGCCTCCGACAGGCCCACCCCGAGGGGAGCAGCGTGACCTGGGCACTGGTGCAGCACGTCGACTTCGAAGGGCCCGGCGCCATCGCCACCGCGGCCGCACTCCACGGCATCGCCCTGGACGTGAGGAAGCCCTACGCGGAGACCCGCTGCCCGACGTCGAACTGCTCGACGGGCTCCTCGACGGGCTCATCGTGGTGGAGATCCCATGTCCGGTCTCCGCGTAGTCCTCGCTGAAGACGCCGTCGCGCTCCCCGGCCTGAAGGGCCGGGGATTCAGCCCGCACCGCATGGTGCGGCACCTCTGCGGCTTCCTGTTTCGCTGGGTCCCGCCCTCCGCTAGGCGGCGGGTCCTGCGATCCCTCCGCAGGCGTTCAGCCTCTCCGCCCGTCCGGCGGCGAGGATATTCCCGGCGGCGTTGACGTCCCGGTCATGGGATGCCCCGCGCGGGCAGGACCACGACCGGACGTCGAGCGGCATCGCGTCGGCGACGACTCCGCACGCCGAACACAGCCTGCTGCTCGGGAACCACCGGTCGATCTTGGCGAAGGTGCGCCCGCACCGGGCGGCCTTGTAGGCGAGCATGGCACGGACTCCATGATCATATGACGCCATCATCTGAATGACAGCGGTATCTTGGATCGATCGGCACTGCAAACGCCCAGGAGTGCTCGGAGGAGGAAGATGCGCCGGCTCACCAGGGCTGAGATGCAGGAGCGCACCCGGGCCAAGGTGCTGGCCGCCGCCAGGGATGAGTTCGCCGAGCGCGGTTTCCGCGAGGCGAAGATCGACGGCATCGCCGATCGCGCCGGGCTGACGCGGGGCGCGGTCTACTCCAACTTCCCCGGTAAGCGCGCGCTCTATTTCACCGTTCTCGCCGACGAAGCAGAGCGCTCGGCCCCGCCTGCGCTCGCCGAGGCAGAGCGTACGGCCGCCGAGGCGCTGGCCGCCCTCGCCCGCGCCTGGGTCGCCAGGCTGCCCCTCGCCGTCGAGGCGCCACGAGGTGTCGCCGGACTCGGCGTGGATCTGATGCCGGAGATCCTCGCCGAGCAGCGCACTCGGCAGGTCTTCGCCCAGCTCATGAAGCTCAACGCGATTGTCCTCGGGCTCTCCCTGGAGCGGCTGCGCCCGCGCGGCGCCCCCGCCGCCCGCCTGGTGCGTGTCGCGGAGTCGGTGCTCACGGCTCTGTACGGCGTGAGCCAAATGTCGGCCGCAGCCCCCGGCTTCGTCGACCCGTTCGACGCCGTGACCGTGTGCGAGCGGCTCGCGGATCTGCCCCTGGGCGGCGGATGGCCGCCCGTCGCGGGCGTCCCGCAGGTGCAGGCCATGGATCGGCCCTGGTCACCGGCGGACACGGCGGGTGCCGCGAACGCGCTGGACGCGCTGCGCGCCGAACCGGAGCGGTTCTCGGGTGACGGCGTCGTGGCCGTCCTGGGCCTGCGCCGGCTTGAGGCCGCGGAGGAGGCCGTGCGTGCCGCGCCTGATGGCACGGAGATCACAGCGGTGCTGGTCACCGACGACCCTGACGAGCTCGCGCCGCTGGCGCGGCTGATCCTGGCGGAGCTCGCCGGCTGCCTGCGTCAGGCGTTTCCGCCGTCGTCATGGCCGCCCCTGCGGGTGGTGTTCGACCCGTCGGGAGACCTCGCGGCAGCGGCGGGCGTGTCTGCGGTGAGCGACGAAACCGAGACCGCCGTCAGGATCGAGGCCGACCGCATTGTCGCGCGAGCGGACGGCAGGCTCGCATGCCACGCGATCGCCTCGATGCCGCAGGCCACGATCGCCTCCGTGCCGCAGGCCGCGGGGGCCACCACTGCGCCGGCCGCAGGGGCCTCCACGGCGCGTTCGGGCTGACCACTGGTCAGCGGCCCGCCACACGGGCGAAGAAGGCGAAAAACCGGTCGAGCACGGCAAGGCCGGCGAGCTCCGCTTCCTTGGCCCGATCCGGCTCGAACACCACGCCGTCCGGCAGGTGCGGCGCGAGGGTGGCGCGGAGTTCGGCGTCGACCTCCACGTGAAACTGGAACCCGTAGGCGCGATCTCCGACCCGGAACGCCTGGTTGAGGTAGGCGTCGGTGGACGCCAGCCGTACGGCTCCCGCGGGGAGGGTGAAGGTGTCGCCGTGCCAGTGGAACACGGGCAGCGAGGGCCCCTGCGGTCCGAGCACCGGGTCGGCGGTGCCCTCGCCGGTGAGGGCGACGTCGCCGTATCCGATTTCGAGGGCCGGGCCCCGCGAGATCTCCCCACCGAGCGCGGCGGCGAGGAGTTGCGCACCGAGGCACACGCCGAGCAGCGGAATCCCCCGGGCGACCGCTGCGGTGAGGAGGGCCCTTTCAGCGCCGAGGTGGGGGTGGTCGGCGTCGTCGAGCGCCCCCATGGGGCCGCCCATGTGCACCGAGGTCGGACCGCCGCGCCGGCGCACGACGCTTTGCTTGGCTGCCATGGAAACCAACGAAGCCGTTCATCTGTGGGCTGTGTGCAAGACGTTCGGCTTCTCAGCCTCGTTGACTACGCGCAGGAGAGCGGCGACGAGGAAGATCGTTTAGTGTGGATCTTCACCCTGCTCCTCATCGTGGTGTCCGCGGGCTACACGGGGGTCGCGATCGTGAACACGCAGATGATGGCGGCGGCCGGTCGAGCGCGTGACCTGACTGTTCTGAGGCTGTCGGGTGCTACGACACTCCAAGTGCTGCGGAGTGTCGCGACCGAATCGGCGTTCGTTGTGGCGCTCGGCACCCTGCTTGGACTGGCGGTGGCGATACCCGCCCTTCTCGGGATGCGTGCGGGCATGGCACAGGTGCTGAGCACAACGGTGGAGTTGGTCTTGCCGGTGCCGCTGATCGCTGCGGTCATCACCGCCTGCCTCCTGCTGGCCGCAGGCTCTGCGGTGCTCACTGCCCGCAGTGCCGTACGGATGGACGCCATGAGGTCTCCATAAGGGCGCGGCCCGCTCTGACGGCCCGTGCCGGGGAGCCTGTTTCGAAGGGCAAGGGGAAGGGCGATAGGGAAGGGACAGCAGCGGTCCGCCGACAGGGGCGGATTCGCGGCCCGCGCGGCGTGCGCGCAGCGGGCGCTTCTACGGAAACCGGATTGGTTAAATTCTGTTCAGGGTTGCGGGTGATTATTGGACACGAGTGGTTATTGGGTCGGCTCACGTAGCATTGTATGAGCAGAAGACGATCTCAAAGACTGGGCATGGAGCCCGACGGGTGGCAAAGGGGGGATGCCATGAGGACTGCTCGGGCTGCGGCCGATGGATACCTCGCCGGTTTCAATGACCGCGATATGGATCTCGTTCTGGACACGTTCAATCCGGCTGGGTTCGCCATCAGCCCGGAAGGGGCGGCCGAAGGGCACGATGAGCTTGCCTCATATATCAGGCAACTCTGGGATACGTTCTCCGACCTCCGCGCTGTGGTGTGGAATTCGATGGACATCGGAGATCTGGCAGTTGACGAATTCACCTTCGTAGGCACCCAGGACGGGCCCTTCCTCGTGCCGAACGGCCATGTGATTCCACCGACGGGCCGACCCATCCGTGTGCCTGGCTGCATTCTCTGCACGGTGGAGAACGGGCTGATCGTGAGCGTGCGCCTCTACTTCGATCAGCTGCAACTCATCACTCAGCTCGGTTATCGCTTCGGCGTCGGTGACTGACCATCGGACGGCCGCCACGCTGTGTGGTCGTAGACGGGATGTCCGCAGCTTTGATCGCCAAATCCTCGGTCTGAGTCGCGTGGGTCGCCTCTCGGCATTCCCTGCCCTCGCAGACGCCCGGTCGTAGAGGTGACCCACCCTATTTTGATCGGTGCTTGACATTGGGATAGACCGGCTTGCGGGGGGAGGGGCGTGCACCTTGATCCGTGGGGGTTTGATCTTTGCGGCGGTGGTGCCTGGACGGCGCGGCGCCGTGGCGCGGCGTGTTCCTGACCGCCGAGTCCGGTAAGCGTGCTGTAGGTAGGTGTGCTGGGTCGCGGGAGGCGCGTCGGCCCAGTGCCCTGCGCCGCATTGGCCGGAGGAGGGATGCGGACACGAGGGGAAGGGGCGGCCGGCGAGGAGACATCCGTACCACGTGTCACCATGGCCTCGTCGTGCACATTTGCAGTGAAGGGGCGAGCGTCTTTTCAGGACGCGTGGCCCTATCGCCGTTCCCCTTTGCCGTCGGTAGGGCTTGAAGGCCAAGAGTTTTGACGGCCCCGGTCTCGGGCCGCGGATTTGGTCGAACATGATCAAATCGATTGGCAACGTGTGGGGCGGGCGCGCGTACGATCGAGCCTAGGGGGACGGTCACGCATGGGGACGGCGGGCTCCGATCCGCAGCGTGAGTTCATCGGGGGTAAGGGGGCACCACCATGACCGACGCCCGCGAGGTGCGAGACAGGTACTTTGCCGCGTTCAACGCCCACGACATGGACGCATTGCTGAGCACGATCAGTCCGGCGTGCGTGGCCACCAGCCCTGAGGGAGCGGCCGAGGGGCATGATGAGCTCGC
The DNA here is from genome assembly GCF_900100605.1 of Sinosporangium album. GTDB lineage: Bacteria > Actinomycetota > Actinomycetes > Streptosporangiales > Streptosporangiaceae > Sinosporangium > Sinosporangium album. The sequence goes on from NZ_FNCN01000037.1 coordinate 24,745, forward strand.
GTCTTACATCGGGCAGTTCTGGGAGGCGTTTCCCAATATGCGCGCGCTGACATGGGAGTCTTTCGATGTCGGGGACGTGACGGTCGATGAGATGACCTTCGCCGGCACGCACAAGGGACCTTACGCCGGCCCCAACGGCCAGGTCATCGCCGCGACCGGCCGCACGGTGCAACTGAGAGCCTGCTATATCTGCACCATCGAGAACGGGTCCATCGTGAGCATGCGATTCTATTTCGACCAGCTTGAAGTGCTCGCGCAACTCGGGGCTCTCCCGAACTCCACAATCTGACCGCTGGAGGCCTGCCGAACGTACGGCAGGGCCCTCGCCACGACGGCGCTCCCGACTTATGATCTCGATATGCCTATCGGCCTGACCGAGTTGCTCATTCTCCTCGCCATTGTTCTGATTCTTGCGGTTCTCCTCGCGGTCTTGAGAAGGAACGCCCTCTCACGGGCGAACGCCCTGCCGATTCCACTGCTGGTCCCTCCAGCGGACCTGCGTCAGCGCGTCGAATCACTCCTGCGTTCAGGGCAGAAGCTCCACGCTCTCAAACTGATCCGTGCCGAGACGGGGCTCGGACTGCGGGAGGCCAAATACCTCGCCGACGCGGTGGAAACGGGCGCTACGTGGAACTTCCCTCAAGGCCCGCCCCGCCACGATCTGGCCTCACGAGTGCGCGAACTCAAGGAGGCGGGACACGTCGGGCAGGCCGTTCACGTGGTGTGCTGGGAAACGGGGATGGAGCCGGATGACGCTCGGCGGTTCGTCGACGCCTTGTAGTGCCCGAGAAGTTCCGCGAAGCGGGGCGTCTCATGCCGGTCACCGTTTTCGGCCGGTCGCGGGTCAGCCGCGAGTCCAGGCGCGCGACGCCCCGAAGCGTTGAATCGGGTCTGATAGACAGGGTGCGTGACAGGCGAACAACTGCTTCCCATGCCGACCGACTGGCAGCGTGCCCTGGCCATTGTTGCTCACCCCGACGACCTGGAATACGGTTCCTCGGCGGCGATCGCCACCTGGATCGACGCCGGGCGTGAAGTCGCCTATGTCCTCGCCACGCGCGGCGAAGCAGGCATCGCCGGTCTCCCTCCCGCCAAAGCGGGCCCGCTGCGTGAGCGGGAGCAGCGGGCCAGCGCGCTCGCCGTCGGCGTGACCACGGTCGAGTTCCTCGATCACCGGGATGGAGCGGTGGAATACGGCTTGGCGCTTCGGCGCGATGCCGCCGCAGCCATTCGGCGGCACCGCCCAGAGCTCGTGATCACACTGAACCACCGGGACACGTGGGACGGCGCCGCGTGGAACACGCCAGACCACCGCGCTGTGGGCCGCGCCGTACTCGACGCAGCCGCTGATGCGGGCAATGAGTGGATTTTTCCGGAGCTCGCGGAAGGCGGGCTCGCCCCCTGGGACGGCGTGCGCTGGACAGCGGTGGCGGCCTCTCCACGGCCCACACACGCCGTTGCCGTCGAAGCCGGGGTGGAACGCGCGGTCGCGTCGCTGCTCGAACACCGCACCTACATCGAGGCGTTGACCGATGAGGCCCCCGAGGAATACTGCAAGAACCTCATTGCCCAGACGACCGACTCCGCTGCCGGCCGGTTCGGGGGCCGCCGCGCGGTGACCTTCGAACTGTTCACCCACTAGCCTCCCCTCCGGGATCGGCCTGCGCTGTACGGCGTGGGGCGCTCGAGGTCAGGTGGGAGGTCGGCCCGGGCGGCGTGGTCGGGGGCGGCGGCTCGGCGGTTGGGAGGGTTCGGGGCCGACGCGGGGGAGGGGAGGAAGGGGGCGCGGCTCTGGGGCGCCGCTGGTGAGAGTGATGTGTTCGTCCAGGTGGACGATGGTGTAGGGGTCCCCGCCGAGCAGGGTGTAGGTGACGGTGGTGCGGGTGATCTCGACCTGGAGATGACGCTGCTGGATGTTCACAATGAAGCGGATCCGGGTGAGGTTCTCCGGGAGCCGGGGCGTGAACCGGATGGTGTCTTCGAAGTGCCGTAGGCCGCCGAATCCTCCGACGAGGGCCAGCCAGGTGCCGGCGAGGGAGGCGATGTGCAGGCCGTTCCGGGTGTTGTGCTGAAGGTCCTCCAAGTCCATGAGGGCGGCTTCGCCGAGATAGTCGTAGGCGAGACGGGTGTGACCGACCTCTGCGGCGATGACGGCCTGGAAGCAGGCCGACAGTGAGGAGTCGCGAACGGTCAGCGGCTCGTAATAGGCGAATCCGCGTGTTTTGTCCTCGGCTGCGAAGGCGTCTCCGCGCATGACCATCGCCAGGATGAGGTCGGCCTGTTTGACGACTTGTTTGCGGTAGAGGTCGAAGTAGGGGAAGTGAAGGAGCAGAGGGTATTGGTCTGCCCTGGTGTGGGCGAAGTCCCACACCTCATGGCGGGTGAAGCCCGCCGACTGTTCGTGGATGCCGAGCTCGTCGTTGTACGGAATGGTCATGCTGGCCGCGGCGTCGCGCCACGATGCGATCTCCTCCTCTTCGACTCGGAGGGCGGTGGCCTGTGCGGGGTGGCGCTGCGCGAGGTCGGCGGCGGCCTTGAGGTTCGCCTGGGCCATGAGGTTGGTGTAGAGGTTGTCGTTGGCGACGGCGCTGTATTCGTCGGGGCCGGTGACGCCGTCGATGTGGAATCGCCCTTGGCTGTCGTGGTAGCCGAGCGAGCACCATAGCCGGGCCGTCTCGACCAGGAGCTCGACGGCGGTGTCGGCCTCGAAGTCGCGGTCGCCGGTGAAGCAGAGGTAGCGCAGCACGGCGTCGGCGATGTCGGCGTTGATGTGAAAGGCTGCGGTCCCGGCCGGCCAGTATCCCGAGCATTCCAGCCCTGCGATGGTGCGCCACGGGAAGGCGGCTCCCCGCAGGCCGAGCTGGCGTGCCCGTTTCCGGGCCTCGGGCAGGGTGCTGTGCCGCCAGCGCAGCGCCTCGGCGACGGCCTTGGGGGCGGTGCAGGTCAGGACCGGCAGCACGAAGGTCTCGGTGTCCCAGAAGCAGTGGCCGTCATAGCCGGAGCCCGTGAGTCCTTTGGCGGGGATCGCGCGCCCTTCGGCGCGCGCACCCGCCTGCAGAACGTGGAACAAGGCGAAGCGGACGGCCTGCTGGATCTCGGGGTCGCCGTCGATCTCGACATCCGCACCAGCCCAGAAGGCGTCCAGGTAGGCGTGTTGTTCGTCGAGCAACCCCTGCCAGCCGGTGCTGCGCGCACCGGTCAAGGCCGCGTCCACCTGGTCGCGCATCGCGGGGAGCGAGCGGCTCTGCGACCAGCCGTACGAAACCAGCTTCTCCAGCCGTAGGCGCTGTCCGGGGGCGAGCGGCGCCGTGACGGCGAACCTGCCCATATCCGGAAAGCTCTCGCTGAGGGTGTCTATCCCCTCGGATCCGGTCACGTGGTGGTCGGCTGCAGCAGCGACCCGCAGTCCGCTGTGGGCCGTACGGTGGATCAGGCGTAGCCGGCTCCCCATGGCGGCGTGCTCCTCGGGGCGCAGGGCTGTCTCCAGTACGGTCGAGACCCGCGGATCCCGCGGCTCCTTCGGCAACTGCTCGTTGGCGAGGAGTTCGGACTGGAGCACCACGCGGACCGGCTCGTCGACCGGCTCCACCTCGAAGGCGACGGCGGCGATGGCCCGCTGGGTCAGCGAGACCAGCCGCGTCGAGCGCACTCGTACGGTGCGGCCGGTGGGGGCGGTCCACAGGCAGTCGCGGTGGAGCAGCCCGCTACGCAGGTCCAGGACACGCTCGTGGGAGTGGAGCCGCCCGTAGCGCAGGTCGAACGGTGTGTCGTCGACGAGGAGTCGGATGACCTTGCCGTTCGTTATGTTGAGGATGGTCTGGCCGGTTTCGGGGTTTCCGTAGCCGATCTCGGGATAGGGCAGGGGATGGCGCTCGTAGACGCCGTTGAGGTAAGAGCCGGGCAGACCGTGGGGTTCCCCTTCGTCCAGGTTTCCTCGCCAGCCGATGTGCCCGTTGGACAACGCGAACACCGACTCGCTCTGGGCCAGAACCTCCAAGTGGAGGTGGGTTTCCCGCAGACACCACGGCTCGACGGCGAAGGCCGGGTGACTGATCACCGCTCCTCCTTCCCCTGCCACCTCTCGGTGGCACGCAGGATCACGTGGTTCACCTGGGCTCCTGCAGCAACTCGCTGAGATCGTGGACGACGACGTCGGCGCCGTGCGCACGCAGGTCCACGGCATGGCCTACGCGGTCGACGCCGATCACGTAGCCGAAACCGCCGGATCGGCCCGCGTCCATGCCGGCCACCGCGTCCTCGAACACGGCGGCCTCCACGGCCGCAACTCCAAGATCGTGGGCAGCGGCCAGGAACGTATCGGGATGGGGCTTGCCGGCCAACCCCCGCTCCACCGCGGTCACCCCGTCGACGCGTGTGTCGAACAGGTCTTCAATGCCCGCGGCCGTGAGGACATCGCGGCAGTTGGCGCTGGAGGACACGACCGCGGTCGCGAGTTGCTCCCTGCGCACCGCCGTGACGAACTCCACCGATCCTGGATATGCCTCCACACCTTCCTCTCGGATCTTCTTGAGTACGAGGATGTTCTTGCGGTTCCCCAGACCATGGACGGTGTCACGGTCGGGCGGGTCGTCCTGCGTGCCTTCGGGCAGGTCGATGTGTCGTGAGGCGAGAAAGGCTCTGACCCCGTCGATCCGCGGACGTCCGTCGACATAGGTGTTGTAGTCGGCGACTGCGTCAAAAGGCCGATATCCTTCCCCTTCCCTGCCGCGCAGGAAACCATCGAAGATCTCTTTCCAGGCTGCCGCATGGACGACCGCGGTCTTGGTCAGCACGCCGTCCAGGTCGAACAGGCACGCACGGACGCCATCGGGAAGCAACACCTTCATACAGGGCTCTTCCCCATGCTGACCTGCGAGAACACACTGATCGCCACCATGTGCCGCCACGGTTTGCCCTGACGCAGGGGCAATCCCCCAGCATGGTGCCATGACCACGAGAACCAGTGCGGTCGAGGTCGGCGCACTGCGCAAGCCGTACGGTGGCCGCGACGGCGATGGGGAGCGAGCCGGGAGAGGCGACGGGACGATGCGGCACTTCACGGTCCACCACGACGGCGTCACTATCCCTGTGTCTCGCGGCGGCCGGGGACGACCGCTGGTCCTGTGCCCCGGGCTGAACTCGACGCAGGCCGACCTGCACGAGCTGGCCGGCCTGCTGCGGCTCGACCACGATGTGGTGACCTTCGACCTCCGGGGCCACGGCCTCGCCTCGGCCGCCGACCGCTACGCCTTCGAGTCGTTCCTCAGTGATCTGTCCGCCGTGATGGCAGAGTTGGGACGCCTTGACCCGGATGCGGCGCCTGTGCTCGTGGGCTATTCGCTGGGAGCGGACCTGGCGGTGCACTATGCCTCCGAGCATCCTGGCACCGTCGCCGGGCTTGTTCTCATCGACGGGGCGAATCCGGTGCCCGAACCGTTCATCACTGAGGCCGACCTGCCGGAGTTCCGCGCGATGTGGGAGGACCTGGCGACGCGGTTGGAGGCCGAGCGGGGCACCGAGCGTCAGGTGCTGCTCACCGCCCAGGAGATTCTCGAGCTGAATGTCGAGATCGATGTGGTTCGGTCTGGGATCCTCGGCCGGTACAGGAAGATCGACCAGCCCATCAGGATGATCATGTCGAGGTCGATGGCCGGCGACAGCGGCGAAAGGCCCGCGCTGCGGTTCAATCGGAACTGGCGTGCCGGCGTCGAGCGGCTAGTCCGCGAGCAGCCGCACATCGCCACGTCCTCGCTCGACGCCGACCACCGGCTGGTCTTCACCCACGCTCCGCACATCGCCCAGATCATCCGGAGCGCACGCGAGGTCCAGCCGGGCAGGCGGACTTCCTGAGCGGCTCCTGAGAAGCTGGTCTGATGCTGACCATCGGCGAGTTCGCGTCGTATGCCGGAGTGACAGTGCGCGCAGTGAGGCACTACCACGCCAAGGGGCTGCTGTCGGAGCCGGAGCGGGACCACTTCGGCTACCGCAGGTATGGCGCCGGCGCCGTGATCGAGCTGATCAAGATCCGGACCCTCGTGGAGGCCGGAGTCCCGCTGGCGCGGGTGCGGGAGCTTCTGCGGGCCGACGAGGAGGAGTTCGCCGGTGCTGTCGCGGGCATCGACAGGCGGCTGCGGGCGGAGATCCGGCAGCGGCAGCGGCAGCGCGAGCAGATAGCCCGGCTTGCCGCTGGGGACGGCGTGGCGCTGCCGACTGAGGTGGTCGAGTATCTCGACCGGCTGCGGGCGCTCGGGGTCGCCGAGCGGATCGTCGAGGTCGAACGCGACGGTTGGATCGTGCTGGCCGCGCGCTCACCCGGGCGGGTTTCGGAGTGGGTGACGCGCAAGCGGGAGCAGATCGCCCACCAGCGGCTCCTCGACTTCTATCTCACCCTGGGCCAGGCTCTCGACTGGACCGCCGACGACCCGCGGCTGGTCGAGCTGGCCGACAGGCTGGCCGCCTACCTCACGGGGCTGGCCGACGAGGAAGGCGAGGACTATGTCGACGACACCGACATCGAGCCACCGCTTGTCAGGCTGATGGACACGCTGGCGTTCGACTCCGTGCCGCCGGCCCGTCGCCTGATCGGGCTGCTGGCACAGCGAGGTTGGACCGGCTGGACCAGACTTGAGCGTGTGGAGCGCACGATGTAGTCCTGACGGAGATCCGCATGCCCGCGACGGATGGCCGACGAGGCGGACCACCGCGGCCGATCCTCGGGCCCGCGGGCGATCTTGCGCGGTCGTTAACGGACCCAACCTGTGTAGGGCCGGGTGGACTGCCGGTCTGTGCGCTGGCGGCTGCCGCCGTCGAAGTCGAGGGCGGCGGAGATGGCGCGAACGAGCCACGAGTTGACTGAGAGTCCTTCTTTGCGAGCGGCCTCTTCGATGCGCGGCTTGAGATGCTCGGGGATGCGAAGCGAGATGCGCGATGTGCCCCCACCGTCTTCGGCGTTCGGCGGTACAGGGGGAGCGGGCAGGCCGCCGCCGGAGCCGGGCGGCATCGGCCGCTCCGCGTCGGGGTCGAACGCGTGGTCGCCCGGCGGCCGTGTCACGACGAACTCGGGGTCGCGCCCGCGCAGCCGTACGTCGACCGATCCCGGGGCGAGATCACGGGTGATCTCGTCCGCCGCGGCGGACAATGCCTCCAGCAGCGCAAGCCGGAGGGCCGACTCCAAGGGCGCGGTGAGCCGCTCTGCGAGTGCTCGGGCCTCTTCGCCGCCGGCCTCGGCGGCGACCGCCAGCTCGCGGCGGAGATTTTCGACGTAGGACCCTAGTTCCATGACGTCATGATGGCATCATTGTGGCGTCATCGCAACTCGGGGAGGTCGCGTGCGGCGTCTCATGGGACCGTCCGGGCCGGGGCCGCTGTCCGGACGGGCTCAGACGCTGAAACGTCTACCAGGTTAAGGCCGCCGCCCGGAAATGCTCGCGCGTCCTGCGGGCCGGGCGGCGGCCGACCGCGCTCGCTGTACGGCAAGGCCCGCTCGGCCGGGCGGTCCGTCGGCGGCGGGTCAAGCACCGCGGCGGTCATGGGGAGCCGGTTCGGCCGGGGCGCGGAGGCTCCCGGGGTGGCTCCTGGAAGGGGAACAGAATCGTGGCCAGCAGGTGTGCGCGGCGGTCGGGAGTGGGTTCGTTGCCCATTCTGGAGATGATCGCGCTGCGGATGTCGTCGATCAGGCCGGCGAGTTCTTCCTGGTCGAGCCAGAGCGGGTGCTGCTTGTAGGACACGGAATCGGCGGTCGGGTCGGCGTGCCCCCGGTCGAGGTAGGCGTTGAACTCGGCCAGGAGGGCGCCCATGGCCGCGGCGAATCCGTGGCGGTGCTCGTCCAGGGACATGGCCGCGGCCGTGTCCTGGCCGATCACGCTGCGGGCGCGGTGCAGGCGGTAGCGGCGTTCCACGGCGCCGTGGACGCGCTGTTCTCCGTCGACCTCCAGCATGCCCGCCTCGGCCAGCAGGCCGACGTGGCGATACACGGTGGCTTTGGACACGTCGGGCAGGCGGGCGCACAGATCGGACGTGGTGTGCGTCCGGCCGCCGGACATGGCGTGAACGATGCGGAGCCGTACGGGGTGCAGGAGTAGTTCAAGGGTGTCCACAGTGATACAGTCTCACGACTGAGACCGTTCTCAAATTTGAGAAAACATCCATCGAGGAGTCGGCATGTCGCATCGACCGTCGGAGGTTCGGCCGGAGACGGCCAAGGAGGGCAGCCCGCCACTGGGGCGGTACTACGACGTGGGGGGACGGCGCCTGCTGCTGCACCGGGCGGGCAGTGGGGGACCGGCGGTCGTGTTCCTGCCCGGAGGCGGCACGGTCGGGCTGGACTATCTGAACGTTCAGGAACGAGCCGCCGAATTCACCACGAGCGTGCTCTACGACCGGGCGGGGACCGGATGGAGCGACCGGGCCGACCTGCCGCGCACATCGGCCGAGGTGACCGACGAACTGCGCGAGGTGTTGCGCGCCGCGGGCATTCCGGCTCCCTACCTCTTGGTCGGTCATTCTCTTGGCGGCTTCTACGCCCGCCACTATGCGCGGCGTTTTCCCGGCGAGGTGGCCGGCATGGTCCTGCTGGACCCCGCCCACGAGGACTACAACTCCTCCATGCCGCCGGAACTGGTCGAGCTCTGGAACACGTGGGACGCCGACCAGGCGTTCCCCGATGAGCTGCCCGACGAACTCGTCCAGCTTTACCGCGGCATGTTCGCGCAGGAAATGGGCGACTGGCCCGACACGGTTCGCGAACTCCTTCTCGACCGCCACGTCAGCCCGGAGTGGTTCCGGGTCGGCTTCGACGAGGCGAAGAACGTGGAGGAGCTCAACGAGGAGCTCCGCCGTACAGGCCCGATGCCCGACGTGCCGCTGATCATTCTCACCGCCATGGGGATCGACCCGTTCAAGAGGCTCGTGTCGCAGGGCGTGCCGGAGTCGCTGCTGGACGCGGAGCTCCAGGGCAAGCGGCGGCTCTATACGGCCTTGGCCGGCTCGGTCTCGCACGGTGAGAACCGCATTGTCGAGGACGTCGGACATGTCACCATTCACTTCCGGCGTCCCGATGCCGTGACCGAGGCGATCCGGGATCTCCTCGGAAAGTGATCACCCTCCGATGAGGGCGAGGGTCGCCGGGCCGCTGTCGGCGCCGCGGATCCAGACGACGTCGTCGGCTTCGCCGGCGGCGGAGCCCGGTGCGGTCGCCGACGCTGCGCCACGAGCAGTCAACGCCGTGATGTCGCGTCAACGTCAAGCCGTGACCCGACCCGAGCGATGAGGTGACCCGCGGAGCCGTCTGAGCGAGTACGGCGTGGCTACGCTCTGAAGCATGATGATCACCGTGTGTATCCAGCGGCTGCTGTGGTGTGTCGCCCTGGTCGCGGCCAGCGGAGCGGGGGGCTGCGGTAGCCCGCCGTGGTCACCGGGCGAGCAGCCGTTGTCGCCGGAAGGCGCGCTGGCCGCGAAGGACGGGCTGCGCCTCCAGGACGTCTCCGTTCTCGGGCCGGCGCCGACGGAGACGGTGCAGGTCGGGGCTTCTCTCCCTCTCTATTTCTCGATGACCAATGAGGGAGGTCAGCCCGACTCCCTGGTCGGGGTGAGTGCTCCGGGTGTGGCCCGGTCGGTGGCGATGTCCCGCTCGCCGGTCGCCGTGCCGCCGGGGAGGTCGGTGTGGATGGGCGGCAACGTGAAGGTGACGTTGACCGGCCTCCTGAAACCACTGCAGGTGGGACAGGTTGTGACGGTCATCATGCACTTTCAACGGGCAGGGGAGATCGTAGTCGGCGATGTCCCTGTCCAACCCGCCTCCTACGCGACGACCCTCCCACGATGAGGAATCGAGCGGCGGCCGAGGACGGCGAACAGCGCTATGACGTGGTGGTGGTCGGGGGCGGCGGCGCCGGGCTGAGCGGCGCGCTGGCGCTGGTGCGGGCACGCCGTACGGTGCTGGTGATCGACTCCGGGCGCCCGCGCAACGCGCCCGCCGGCGCGGTGCACGCCTACCTCGGCAGGGAGGGCACGCCCCCCGCCGAGCTGCTGGCGATCGGCCGCGACGAGGTGGCGCGTTACGGCGGCACGTTCCTGAACGGCAGTGTGGCGGCTGTCAGGCGACTCGGCGACCAGGGCTTCCGGGTGGTTCTCGCCGATAAGCGCGCGGTTCGTGCGCGGCGGCTGCTGGTGGCCACCGGACTGGTCGACGAGCTGCCCGAGGTGCCCGGACTCGCGCCGCGGTGGGGGCGCGATGTGCTCTACTGCCCGTACTGCCACGGGTGGGAGGTCCAGGACCAGCCGATCGGGATCCTCTCGACCGATCGCCGCGGGGTGCATCAGGCTCTGCTGTGGAGGCAGTGGAGCAGGGACATCACGTTGTTTCTGCACACGGGTCCCGAGCCCACCGCAGAGGACTACGGGAAGCTCGCGGCCCGCGGGATCGCCGTCGTGCCGGGGCGGGTCACCGCTCTGGAAACGGCCGGGGGACGGCTCCATGCCGTACGGCTCCACGCTGTACGGCCGGAGGCCGGAAACCCGGTCCGGTGCCGCGTACTGGTCGTCGCGCCGCGTTTTGCCGCCCGCGCGGACTTTCTTACGTCGGTGGGCCTGAAACCGGCCGAACACCGCGTGGACGGGCGTCTGGTCGGCACCTATGTGGCCTCTGACGGGAAGGGCGCGACCGCCGTACCGGGTGTGTATGCGGCCGGTAACGTCACCAACCCGAACGACCAGGTGATGGCCGCCGCCGTGGCGGGGGCGCGCGCGGCGGCGGCCGTCAACACCGATCTGATCGACGAGGAGACCCGCCGCGCGGTGTCCGCCGATCGCGACCGTGTCGGGGCGGGCCGCACGCCGGCCCCGGTGGCCGGGAAGGCGGCGCACGGCCTGCGCCGGCCGTGGTGGGCGGCCGGTGGCGGGCCGCCGGTCGGGACTGACTGAGGAGCGGAGCGGGGGCGCGGCGTGTCCGCGATGGAGGACGGCCTGCTGCTGTGAACGAACATGGGCATCAACTTTCGAAAGTCTATTGACCAATCGAATGTCGGCCGAGTACACCTATAGGTGTTTCCGTCAGCTCGAATCAGGCTCTGACCTGTACTTCCCCAACGCCGACCTGTCCGATTCCGTCCTCGCCCACGGAATCGTCCATCGTGTCGGGTCGACCATCCAGGCGCCTCGGTGGCGCCGTCCACGCCGCCTGGCCGCCCTTCGTGGAACGGTCCGGCAAGGCGGCATCGTACACAAACCATGGAGAAGCCATGCCCAACGGCAAACATGGGCCGCAGTTACCGCATCCCGGGCGCAGGGGGAGGCGGCTGAAGACGTTGCTGGGAGCCTGCCTAGCCCTCGCCGTGGCCTCGGCCTGCGGCTCGGGTGCCCAGGAGGAGAAGGCGGCCGGGGAGAAGCCCAAGCCGGTCCTGCGGTTCGGCGTGCCCGTGCCGCTCAACGACTGGGAGACCATCGACCGCGGCAACAGCACCTACACCTCGCTCGTCTACGAGGGCCTGGTGGGGCTGGCCAGCAACGGTGTCACGATCATCCCCGGCCTGGCCAAGGAATGGAAGGTGAGCGACAGTGAGATCACCTTCACCCTGGAAGAGAACGTGGTCTTCCACGACGGGACGCCGTTCGACGCCGCCGCCGCGGTGAAGAACCTGGAGCGCATGCGCTCCACCTCGGCCCGCTGGAAGGGCACCATGGGCACGGTCACCGCCTTCGAGGCGGTGGACGCGAAGACCCTCAGGATCAAACTGAAGGGCGCGGCTCCCGCACTGCTGCCGAACCTCGCGCGCAGCCAGGGCTACATCATCTCGCCCGCCGCCATCGAGGCCGGGACATGGGCGAAGACGCCTGCCGGGACGGGTCCGTACGCCTATGACCCCTCGCGCTCGGTCGCGGGCTCCAAGGTGATGGCCAAGGTCTTCGACCGCTACCGGCACCCGGAGAAGATCGGCACCGGCGGCATCGAAGTGCACTTCATCAACGACCCCGACTCGCTGCTGAACGCACTCACCGTCGGCCAGCTCGACATCGCCTACACCGTCGCGTCCTACGACAAGCGGGTGGAGCAGAGCGGCCTCGGCCTGGCCACTTACCCGTCGAGCCTCTTCCACCTGCAGATGTACGACACCAAGGGCGTGTTCGGCGACAAGAAGGTACGGCAGGCGATATGCCTGGCCATGAACCCGCAGGAATACGCCGACACGCAGTACCGCGGCTACTCCAAGGTGCACCTGCAGCGGATGAAGGAAGGCCAGCAGGGCTACAACCCGCAGGTCGCCGGCTATCCCCACGACCTCGCCAAGGCCAAGCAGCTCATGGCCGAGGCCGGCAACCCCAAGGTGAGCTTCGTCCTGCCGAGCTACGACATCCAGCGGTCGATCGCGGAGCTCTTCCGTGCGCAGATGGGCGAGATCGGGGTGGACGTGAAGCTCGACATGATGACCTGGGGTCAGTTCTACAGCGTTTACAACAACGGAAAGTATCCCGCGGCCATCCTTTCGGACTTCGGTGACGCCAGCGCCTACGACTACTACCTCTACAAGTTCTTCCCGGGTGGCGCGGGCAACCCCAAGAAGGTCGCCTACCCTGAGCTCGACAAGGTCGTCGAAAAGGCGCTCGCCGCGCCCGATGAGAAGGCGGCCGCCGCCGACTGGGCGGAAATGACGAAGATCGTCAACGATGAGGCGCTGGACTGCGGCTACTTCGAGCAGCCGTACTTCTGGGCCTTCAACAAGAAGAAGGTCGACAAAGTCGACTCGACGGCGACTGTGCCGGCCGCGATTCGCTACGCCGAACTCGTGGCCAAGGGCTGAGGCGCGCCCCTTCCCCGTCGCCCCGACTCACCTGTAAGGAGCTCACTGGTGTCCAGCATTCTGATCAAGAACGGCTTCGTCGTGACGATGGATCCCCGCCTCGGGACCCTGACGCGCGGCGACGTCCTCATCCGGGGCGACCGGATCGAGGCGGTCGGCAAGGATCTCGAAGGGCCGGCGGACAAGACCATCGACGCCACCGGCAAGATCGTCATCCCGGGCTTGATCGACACTCACATCCACATGTGGCAGCACCCGCTGCGCGGCCTCGCCTCCGAGCTGTGGAGCCACCTCATCTACAAATCGGTCATCACGCCGACGCGCGACCGGTTCAACGCGAAGGACTTCGGCACCGCCGTCTACCTGTGCGGCCTGGAGATGCTCGACCGCGGCGTCACCGGGGCGCTCGACTTCTGCCACGGCATCATGACGCCCGGCCACGCGCGTGCGGCGTACGACGCGCATACCCGCACCGGGCAGCGCGTCCTCATGGCGTACGGCCTGTCACTCGGCTACTCGTTCGACGGGCAGATCCCGGACCGGCCGCACGGGGCGAAACTCGACGACCTGATCGAGCTCCAGTCCGAGCAGCGCGAGGACACGATGGTGACGCTCGGCGTGGGGCTCTCCGAGATCGAGACCGCCGGTCTGGAATTGTTCACCAAGGAGCGGAACTTCGCCCGCGACCACGGGCTGCGGGCCACGTTCCACCAGAACTCGCCCGGTCAGATCCTTACTCTTCACGAGCAGGGCCTGCTGGACGGGGAGCTGGTGCCCGTCCACGTCAACTCGGTGTCCGACCGCGAACTGCGGCTGCTGCGGGAAGCCGACATCGCCATCTCCGTCACGCCCGAGGTGGAGATCGCCGTCGGCCGCTCGATGAGCGTGCTCAGCCGTGCGTTCCGCGAGGACGTGAAGTTGTGCATCGGCACCGACACGCCGTCGCGCGTCTCGATCGACCTGCTGAGCCAGCTCCGGCTGTCGTTCACGATGGTCCAGGCGCACGACGCGGCGGAGGCTCGGGCCGCGGGCCGCCTGCCGCTGTCGGGACAGAATGACTCCCGGTCGGCGGCGCCCGGCGACATGCTCGCCACCGCGACGGTGAACGCCGCCCACGCCCTGGGCCTCGGCGATCAGCTCGGCACCCTCGCACCGGGCAAGTTCGCCGATGTCGTCCTGTTGGAGACCTGGCCCTACGGTGACCCGATCGGCGACGCGGCGGCGCACGCCGTACTGTTCGGCTCGTCCCGCGACGTCGACACGGTGATCAGCGGCGGGGTCGTGCGCAAGGAGAACGGCGCCCTGGTGGGCGTCGACCGGCAGGAGATCGCCGAAACCATCGCCGACCTGCGCACACGCGTGCTCGCCTGAGCCGCGTTCCTGGCGTACGGCACAAGCCTCACGCGGGCACGCCGCGCACTCCGATCAGTAGGTCGGTGGTGTGCGCGATGTGAGCGCGCAGCAGGTCGGCGGCCCTGTCGGCGTCGCGGTCGAGCGCGGCGTCGAGCAGGGCCCGGTGTTCGCCCGCGTGGTCGCGGTCGGCGGCGCGGGCCGCCGGCAGCGACCAGTGGCGGTAGAGCTCGGCCTCTTCGCGCAGTGCGCGGGCGGTCTCGGTCAGCCTGCGGTTGGGGCATCCGGCGAACAAGGCGCGGTGGAAGACCGTGTGCGCGACCGCCCACGTCTCCACTAGGGAGACGTGGGCGGGCTCCCCGTCGGGGAACGGAGTGCGTTCGAGCACGTGGTGCGCCGCGACCAGGTCGGCCTCCCACCGCACATTGCCGTGCGTCACCGACATGCGGAACACCAGTGTCTCGACCTCGATGCGGGCCTCGGTCAGGTCGAGCAGGTCGTCATGGGACAGCGGTCTCACCATGTAGCCCTGATGGGCTTGAGCCCTGACCAGCCCCTCGGCGCTCAGGCGGGCGAGCGCCTCACGCGCCGCGCCCACACTCGTGTTGTAGTTCCCGCAGAGATCGGGAAACTTCAGTCGCTCGCCCGGGGTGAGCCTGCCGCCCAGAATGTCGGCGCGAAGTCGTCGATAGATGCCCTCGGTGCGTGTCGTCGCACCACCCTGGCGTGCCATGCCAGCATTCTATTTAGATGTGGCGACGGCCGATATTGGCGAAGGCGTGGCGGTTTCCCATAGCGGCTTAGCCACTATGCCAATTTATCAATGGGGGGCCGATCGCGTAACCGGCCGGTCGGCCCTCCACGCAGCGACGCTTCGCGTCGCGAGAGCCGTCGTGGCGACGTCGTCTGAGGCTCTGACGTGGTCAGCCCGGCCGAGACCCACCGCTACGGCATGCATCGCATCACCAACCAATAGCCCGACTGAGGCGTCACCTTTTGGAGGTGCCGCCGCCACGCCTCGCCCTTTTCCAAGGTCTACCGAACCCCTGGCGTTGCGTTGGTCGAAGCCGGGCACTCCGGCGGCGCCTCCGCCTGAGGATCAGGCACGAGAATGCGTTTTATGCATTCGATGCGGCGAACAGCAATCTCATCTCAAATGACGGGATGCCCTGCTCTTTGGAAGTAGCCGCGACGGTGAATCGAGTGTGCGGTCGATCGCCTGAGGTCAGGTTTTGCCGCCGACGGGGAGAGCAAGGGGGGCGCCCTGGCTATGGTGGAACTGTCCACAGCGCCGTCATGGCGTATCCCGGGAACCCTGATCGACGGTCCATAGAGTCCCAGGTCCGAGGCCTCGGACTCACTCCTTCAGATCACGGAGTGAACCCATGCTGAAACGACTTCTCGTCGCTGCCGTCGTGGCCGCGTCCACACTCGTCGTCAGCGGCACGATCAGCACGCAGTCTGCAAACGCCTCCGGCCCACTCTCCATAAGCGCCGACCGGTCCGCCGTTTCGCCGGGCATCGCCAAGGCGAGCTGCCGGTGGGTGGATAGGTACGGCGACTGGTGCAAGCAGTGCTACAAGTACGGCAAGTGGCGACTCGAATACTGCAAGGACAAGGACGAAAGCGACAACGGTTACGGCGGCTACTAGAGCCGGGCAATCCGGGCCGATGGACCGGCCTGGAAAGTCCTCCGTCCCGCGAGGGGATCCCCTCGCGGGACGGCCCGATGTCCGGCCCGATGTCCGGCCCGATGTCCGGCCCGATGTCCGGCGTGGCGGCCCGTCAGGCGAGGGCGCCGGTACGGTGGCCCGCATGGGTGGTGAGACGGGGGATCTCAGGCTGGAAGGGCACCGGGTCGAGCTGACGGGCCTACTGCTACCGCATGCTGGGATCGCCGTTCGACGCGGAGGACGCGGTGCAGGAGACCCTGGTGCGCGCCTGGCGGAGCGTGACTCCTCCGACGAGGATCGCGGGCCGCTGCGGCCGTGGCCGTACCGCATCGCCACCAACGTCTTAGTTTTCCGCCGCTGTTCCGTATCACGGGTATACCCCCGCACGAGAACGAAGGGAACCACCGCATCATGGCCGACTACATCGACGTCAACGGCGTGCGCACCTGGTATGACGAGCGCGGCTCGGGCGATCCGCTGGTGCTCCTGCACGGCGGTCTCACCGACAGCAGGGACTTCGCCGGCAACCTCGCCGCGCTCGCCGACCGGTTCCGGCTCCTCCTCCCCGAACGGCGGGGCCACGGCCACACCCCCGACGTGCCGGGGCCGATCACCGTGGAGGCGATGGCGGCCGACACCGCGGCGTTCATCGAGAAGACCGTCGGCGGTCCGGTGCGGCTGGCCGGCTACAGCGCGGGCGCGATCGTCGCGCTGTGGGTGGCCGTGCGCCGCCCCGACCTGGTCGAGAGGCTCGTCCTGATCAGCGGTGGTTTCGATCCCGACGGGATGATCGTGCGGCCGACCGCCGACGGGCCCCTGCCCGAGCCGCTGGTCGCCGCCTACGCCGAGGTGTCACCAGACGGCGCGGACCACTTTCCCGTGGTGGTAGCGAAGATCGTCCAATCGGTGAACGAGGAGCCGCCGCTGGCCCTGGCCGACCTGTCGGCCGCCACCTGCCCGGCGCTGGTCGTGGCCGCTGACGACGACATCGTGACCCTGGAGCACACTCTGGAGATATACCGCGGCCTGCCCGACGCCCAGCTCGCCATCGTCCCCGGGACCTCCCACCTGCTCCTGCATGAGAAGCCGGAGCTGTGCACCAGCCTCGTCGCCGATTTCCTCACCGGGGATCCGGTGCCCACCTGGATGCCGATTCGCCGTGCCGCCGACCCTGTCGCCCCCTAGGCCGCGGCCACGGTCACGCTTCGGCGCGGCCGCTTTCCGCGTAGCGGGCAGGTGAGACGCCCACCGCCGCCGTGAAATCGCGCGTGAAGTGGGCCTGGTCGGCGTAGCCGAGATCGGCGGCGACCGCCGCCCAGTCGACGCCGCCGCTCCCGGCCGCCCGCTCGGCCGCCTCGTGCAGGCGGGCCCGGCGCAGGACCCACTTGGGGGCGGCGCCGACGTATTCCGCGAATAGACGCTGCAGCCGGCGCACACTGACGCCGAACTCCTCCGCCACCTGGTCGACTCTGCGCAGCTCAGACGTGGCGGTGATGTGCTCCACCATCGCCGCGACCCGCTCCACCACCGGGTCGGGTTCGGGCAGCCGGCCCAGCAGGAAGGAGTCCACGAAGGAGGCGATGCCCGCGGCGTCCGCAGGGCCGCCGAGCACCCCCGCGTTGAGCCGATCCACCTCCGGGCCGAAGAACTCGCCGGCCGGCACCGCCCGGTCGGCGAGATCGGCCACGGGACGGTCGGTGAACGGCCGGAAGCCTCCCGGCCTGAACTTCACCCCCCACACATGCCCGGCCCCCTCCAACCGCCGCACGAACAGCGACCGGTCGACCCCGTACACGTGAGCCCGCGGCGCCTCGAAGACCAGGTGCACGTTGGGATGAGAGAGCACTTTCTGCTCATAGGCCGGAAGGCCGCGGCGATCCCAGCGCACCAGCCAGTAGAACTCGACGATGCGCGCCAGCCGTACGGCAGGCTTGTGCCGGGAGAGGCTGATCACGGTCGCCCCCCGGCCGGGGTGAAGCACCCCTCGTCCAAGGGCGCGCGAGGTCATACCGCCAGGTTAGCCGTCGCGTTTGTTCAAGACGGACGTACGGCGGAGCCTCCACGATGGGTAAATGCACGTTCACGCACTTCACCCCTTGATGGCACGGGCGGCGGCGGAATCCGCCCGCGTCGCTTACGGTGTCCGCACCGAACACCTGGACGGCCCGACCCCTTGCACGGAGTTCGACACCCGGACCCTGGTCAACCACTGGGTCCTGTACACCTCTCACGGCCTGGAACGCCGGGCCCGCCGGGAAACCCTGCCGCAGGACCTCGTCGAGCGCGACTTCACCGCCGACCCCGCCTGGGCCGACGCCTACGCCAAGCAGGTGGACCGGGCCGTGGCCGCCTGGGCTGACCCCGCGGCCTGGGAAGGCGAGATCGACCTGGGCTGGACGGCCATGCCCGCCACGGCGATCGCCCAGATGGTGGTCAAGGAGATGGTGGTGCACGGCTGGGACGTCGCCCGCGCCACGGGCCAGGAGATCGACATTCCCGACGACCTGGCCCTCATGGTGCTCGGGGTGGTCGAGGAACACGCCGAGATCTACCGGCAGTACGGCGGATTCGCCGACCCTGTGCCGGTTCCCGCCACTGCGCCGCCCCTCGCCCGCGCCCTGGCCGCCTCCGGCCGCGACCCGCACTGGATCCCGTCCCCGCCGGACTGATCGCCTTCCGCGCCCCCTTACACGGCCACCTGCGCCAGGACCCGCATAGCGTCGTGTTCCCTGCGCGACAGCTCGGCCAGCATGTCCGAGGCGCGGGTCAGCCGGGCGGGATTCTCGGCAGCCGCAGCGATCTCCGCGATGGCCTCGGTCCACAACTTGGCGATCTCGCCGTACAAGTGGTGCCCCTCGTGTACGGCCGGGTCGTCGACGAGGGCGGCGCATTCGCCGAGGAAATCGCGGTACATGTTGCGGAACAGGGCGCCGCCGGTGCCGCCGTACTCCATGATCGCGGCTGTTCGGGCGATCGCGGCGGGGTCGCGGTCCGTCCAACCCCGCATCTGCCGCGCAGCCTTGGCGATGCCCTTGTGGCCGAGGTTCGTGATGGGCGGCTCAAGGAACGCGTGCGCGTTGCGCTTGATCGCCTCTGCGAGCACCTCGCGCAGCTCGCGCGCGGCTGAGCCCGTGACGGTGAAGGACCGGTTGCGGGCGGCCATCGGCCCCCGCTCGGCGCGGGCGAGCCGCAGGCTGTCGAGTGTGGCGGTGACCGCGCCTCCCTGCTGCGCGGTGTCCACCAGGTGGGCGTGCGTG
The DNA here is from genome assembly GCF_900100605.1 of Sinosporangium album. GTDB lineage: Bacteria > Actinomycetota > Actinomycetes > Streptosporangiales > Streptosporangiaceae > Sinosporangium > Sinosporangium album. The sequence continues at coordinate 43,819 of NZ_FNCN01000037.1, forward strand.
GCGCTGAAGCCGTACGCCGCCACGAAATGGCCGGCGAAGTGGACGCGCGTGGTGAAGTAGCCCAAGTGATAGCAGTCAAGCTGTAGTCCTACGGGGCTGCCGCTCTCCAGGGCCTCGGTCAGGTTGTTCCACGCCTTGCGCTCGGACGAAGTCTCCAGCACTCGCAGTTCCAGCCCGCCGAGCCTGGCAACTACCTGGCGAGTGAGGTGGAACGGCTTGATGCGCCCGCCGAGAAAGGGCATATCCATGTTTTTGGCGTCCCAGTAGATGAAGCCGAGCCCCTCGCCAAGGCCGAACAGCATCGGCTCCGAAAGATCGACTCCCCGGTGGCGCAGCAGTACACCCAGTGTGCTGGTTTCACAGTGCAGGCCGCCGCGCGGCTCGATGTCGCTGACAATCACCACTTCAGTGTGGCCTGCGGCAAGCCGTACGGCATGGGGCCGCGGGTTTCCGGCGGGGGATCGTCATAGGTCGCCGCGGTACCAGGCTTCGGCCTCGGTTGTCAGGGGCTTTTCGTTGGGTTTGGGGATACTCGCGTGATCGATCCAGCGTCGCAGGAGCCGGGCGAGGTGGTGCATGTGCTCGGGCCGTACCGTCTCGTGCAGGGCGAAGTACGTCACGATGGGGCCGGTCAGGGGGTCGTGCGCGTCGCAGTGGGAGCACAGGAGGAGGTCGCTGCGGACTGACACCCGCTTTCCGGTGGCGTTCTCCCAGGTGTGCGGAAGGCGCAGGATGGCCAGGATGTCGCCGGTGCGGCATCGGGGACAGGTTTGGGCGCCGCTCATGTGGCGCCGTTCGCGGTCGCGCCGACGGCGCCGGCTCCCAGCAGTGCCTTGATGTCGCCGTAGAACGCGGGGTGCGCGGTGACGTGGAAGGGGGAGAGGGCCAGCAGTAGACACTTGGCGCTTGAGCGGTGCAGATGCACGTGTACGGGGGCCCGGCCGGGGTGGGTTGTCAGGATGTGTCGGAACTCCTGGACGAGTCGCGGGGTGAGCTGGGTTTCGTGGATCGAGATCACCACGGGCGGTTCGGCGTTAGTGGCGGAGATGTCCAGTGGTGTGATCTCCTCGCCGTAGACGCTCGTCGTCTCGTCGCGTATGTTGACGCGTCCCCGCACGGAGATCACGCGGTCTTCGGCCAGGGCTTCGCCGTACAGGGTGTAGGTCTTGGGGAAGACGAGGACCTCGACGGCCGCGTCGTGGTCTTCGAGGGTGACGATCGCCCAGGGGCTGCCCTGCTTGGTGACCTTGCGTTGCAGGCCGGAGACGATGCCGCTGATCCGGGTGGCCGCGTCCTGCCGTCCGAAGGCCAGCAGGTCGGCGATGGTGGTGTCGCGGTTGGCGTTCAGGACGTGTTCGGCGCCGTCGAGCGGATGGCTGGAGACGTACAGACCGAGCATTTCGCGTTCGAAGGCGAGCAGGGTGGCCTTCTCCCACTCTCCCTTGGGGATCGCGATCGAGAAGGTTTCGCTCTGGCCCGGTTCACCGAACAGCGAGTCCTGCCCGTGGGCCTCGTTGCGTTTGACGTCGATGACCGCATCCACGGCCTGCTCGTGGATCGAGACCAGGGCCTTGCGGTGATGGCCCAGGCTGTCGAACGCGCCGGCTTTGGCCAACGACTCGATGACGCGCTTGTTGCAGACGGCGGAGGGGACCTTGCCGAGGAAGTCGTTGAAATCGGTGTAGGGGCCTTTGGCCTGCCGGGCGGTGACGATCGCGTCCACGACGCCGGCTCCGACGTTGCGTACGGCGCCCAGCCCGAAGCGGATGTCGGAACCGACGGCCGCGAAATCCAACCGGCTGGCGTTGACGTCGGGCGGGAGCACGTTGATGCCCAGGCGCCGACAGTCCGACAGGTAGACGGCAATTTTGTCCTTGTCGTCCCCGACGGAGGTGAGCAGCGCGGCGAGGTACTCCTGGGGGTGGTTGGCCTTGAGGTACGCGGTCCAGTAGGAGACCAGGCCGTATCCGGCGGTATGCGACTTGTTAAAGCCGTAGCCGCTGAAGGGGACCAGCACGTCCCAGACCGCCCTGATCGCCTCGTCGGAGAAGCCGCTGCCACGCATCCCCGTGGAGAAACGGTCCCATTCGGCGTCCAGGACTTCTTTCTTCTTCTTGCCCATGGCGCGGCGCAGCATGTCGGCCGCGCCAAGGGAGTAGCCGGCCAGGTGCTGGGCTATGGCCATGACCTGCTCCTGGAAGACGACCAGGTGGTAGGTGTCGCCCAGGATGGGTTCCAGGGCTTTCTCCAGCTCGGGGTGAATCGGTTCGATCGGCTGCCGTCCGGTTTTTCGGAGGGCGTAGTTGGTGTGGGCGTTCATCTCCATCGGGCCGGGGCGGTACAGCGCGTTCACCGCGGCGATGTCGGTGAACGTGGTGGGCTGCATGAGTTTCAGCAGGACGCGCATACCGCCGCTGTCCAGTTGGAAGACCCCGAGGGTGTCGCCGCGCGCCAGCAGTTCGTAGGTCGTGGCGTCGTCGAGCGGGACGTCGAGGATGTCGATGTCGAGGCTTTTGTTGGCGCGGATGTTGGCGATCGCGTCGCCGATGACGGTGAGGTTGCGCAGGCCGAGGAAGTCCATTTTCAGCAGGCCCATGTCTTCGGCCTGGGTGAAGGGGAAACCGGTGATGACCGGGCCGTCGACCTTGGGCTTGACCAGGGGGATCACGTCGATGAGGCTGTCGCTGGACAGGATCACGCCCGCGGCGTGGATGCCGGTGCCGCGGGTGAGGCCTTCGATGCCGACGGCGGTGTCGATGACCAGTTTGACGTCGGGCTCCTGCTCGTACATCGTCCGCAGCTCGGCCGCCTCGCCGTGGCGGGGGTGGCCGGTGTCGTGGATGGCGGCCAGGGGGATCTCCTTGCCGCCTGCCGCGGCCGGGAAGGCTTTGGTGATGCGGTCGCCCAGCGCGTACGGCAGGCCCAGCACGCGGCAGGAGTCCTTGACGGCGGCCTTGGCTTTGATGGTGCCGAAGGTGACGATCTGGCAGACTCGGTCGTCGCCGTACTTGCGGGTGACGTAGTCGATCACCTCGTCGCGGCGCCGGTCGTCGAAGTCGAGATCCACGTCGGGCATCGTGATGCGCTCGGGGTTGAGGAAGCGTTCGAAGATCAGCTTGTGCTCGATCGGGTCGAGCTGGGTGATGCCCGTGCAGTAGGCGACCATGGAGCCGGTGGCGGAGCCGCGGCCTGGGCCGAGGCCGATGCCGCTGTCGCGGGCATAGCGGCAGATGTCGGCGACCACGAGGAAGTAACCGGGGAAGCCCATGCTGTCGATGACCGACAATTCATAGTCGATGCGGTCGAGCACCTCCTGTGATGGGTGGCCGCCGTAGCGGTGGCGTGCGCCCGCGAGGGCCTCTTTCCGGAGCCAGCTTGACTCGCTCTCGCCTTCGGGGACGGGAAAGCGCGGCGTCAGGTCCCGGTGGGCGAACACCTCCCCGTAGTCATCGATCCGTTCGGCGATCAGCAGGGTGTTGTCGCAGGCGTCGGGCACCTCGGCGTCCCACAGGGCGCGCATTTCGCTGGCGGACTTGATGTAGTAGCCGCTGCCGCTGAACCGGAAGCGGTCGGCGTCGGCAAGCCGCTTGCCGGTTCCGACGCACAGCAACGCGTCATGTGCTCCGGCCTGGTTCTCGGTGACGTAGTGGGAGTCATTGGTGGCCAGGGGAGGCAGACGGAGCTCCTTGCCCAGTTTGAGAAGCTCGCCGCGGACCCGGCGTTCGATGGCGAGGCCGTGGTCCATAAGCTCGAGAAAGTAGTTGTCCGGGCCGAAGATGTCGCGGTAGCGGGCGGCGGCCTCGACGGCTTTGCCGTACTGGCCGAGCCGCAGCCTGGTCTGCACCTCGCCGGAGGGGCAGCCGGTCGTGGCGATGATGCCTTTGCCGTACTCGGCGAGCAGTTTATCATCCATGCGCGGATATTTCTGGACGTGTCCTTCGAGCCAGGCCCGGGACTGCAACCGGAACAGGTTCCGCAAGCCGTCGGCGTCGGACGCCCACATCGTCATGTGCGTGTACAAGCCGCGCCCGGAGACGTCGCCGCCCTCTCCGGTGTCATCGTTGGAACGGCGTAGCGCCAGGTCGTCGCTGTAGTACACCGGCTTCCGGTGGTGGCGCGAAGCCGGGGCGACATAGCTCTCCATGCCGATGATCGGCTTGATTCCCGCCTTGCGCGCCTTCTGGTAGAACTCATACGCCCCGTGCACATTGCCGTGGTCGCTCATCGCCACGGCCGGCATGCCCTGCCGGGCCACCTCGTCCATCAGCAGGCCCACCTTGGCGGCGCCATCGAGCATGCTGTACTCCGTGTGCACATGGAGGTGTACGAAGGACCCCACCCGTGACCACTCCTCCTGGTTGTAAGCTCGTTCGCGATCCGCAGCATTCGACCCGAGGGCAGACAGAGTTGTCCAACAATCGACACGCCGACACCTCACAACCATCGGTTGTGCATGGAGGTACGGCAGAGCTGGATCTCGGCGCGGTCCGCGCCTTCGTCGCCATCGCCGAGGACCACTCCTTCAGCGAGGCCGCGGCACGGCTCGGGATCAGCCAGCAGGCCGTCTCCAAGCGGATCGCGAAGCTGGAGTCGGATCTCGGCCTGAGGCTGTTCCACCGCTCGCGCGCCGGAACCGGCCTCACCGAGGACGGCAGTGCCTTCCTGGCCCACGCGCGCGCCCTCGTCGGCATCGCCGACCGGGCGCTCGACGCGCTGCGCGTGCGGCGCCGTACGCTCCGGATCGACGTGCTCGACACCCGGCTGGCCACCATCGAATTGGTCCGCGCGTTCCACCGGGCCCTCACGAACGCCGACATCGAGGACGCCGACATCGAGATCGTCACCTCGGACGGGCTGAGAACGGCGCCTGGCGCCCTTCTGCGTGGATCCGCTGACGCGGCCTTCGCCCGCGTCAGCGGCGCGCTGGAGGAGGGGCTCGTGAGCACACCCGCCCACCTGGAGCCGGTGCACCTGCTCGTCGGCCGAGACCATCCGCTCGCCGACCGTCAGGTGGTGAAGACGGGAGAGCTCGCCGGGGCGACCGTATGGATGCCCGGCAACGCGGCGGGCAGCGAATGGGCCGACTACTACCGTTTCCTCAGCGCCGAGTTCGGCATCCGGATCGACACGGCAGGGCCGAACTTCGGCTACGAACACATGGCGCAGCAGGTCGCCTCCGGCGAACGGATGAGTTTCGCGGGCATGGACACGCAGTTGCCCTGGCAGCCCGGCGTCACCCGGATCCCGCTCGTCGACCCCGTGCCCGTCTACCCTTGGTCGCTGCTGCGCCACCGGCAGAACCGGCACCCGGCGCTGGAGCTGTTCGTGGAACACATCGCCGCCGGCTACCAGCCGTATGATCCGCGCCGCCAATGGCTTCCCGACCCCGACCGCGCGGCCTTCAGCACCACCAGGACGTGACCGGGCGCAGGCGGACGTTGCTGCGGATGCCGCTGCGGACGTCACGGTGTCGCGGGTTCGGCCTCCCGCCGCCGGTTGAGCGGGAAGCCCGCACCGGCGGCGGTGAGGAACATCCACAATCCGGTGGCGTCCAACACCAAGGGCATGGTGCCCCCCCTCATGGTGCAACTGGTCGCCGGGTGCCCCGTCAGGAAACGCGGCCTGGCCACTCGCGCATCCGATGATCGCCGTCCAGCTCATGGCCGGCCGCGCTGCTGGTGATCTTCGTCCCGCTGTCGCTCCGCGCCTACACGCAGGGGGCGGTGAGACAGGATCGGCGCTCGCCCGCTGACCGGCCGTTAAGCCCCGGAACCGCAGACGTCCGGCCGCCCCGAGGGTGTACACGCTCGACGCGACCTCTACCTGCGGCGTTGGCGCGACATGCGGTGGAAGACTTCGTCATCATGCGTGCAGCCTTCATCAAGACCCTCGGTCCGCCGGAGAACATCCGGTACGGCGAGTTGCCCACTCCGGAGCCGGGGCCGACCGATGTCCTGGTCGATGTCACCGCCGTCGCGGTCAACTCGGTGGACACTTTCGTGCGTTCCGGCTTTTTCCGCACACCAGTTGTGTTTCCGTTCGTGGTCGGCCGCGATCTGGTCGGTACGGTGGCCGCGACCGGGCCGGGCGCGGTCGGGTTCGCGGTCGGTGACGCCGTCTGGTCCAACAGCCTCGGGCACGGAGGTCGCCAGGGTGCCGCCGCCGAACGGGTCGTGGTCGCGGCCGACCGCCTCTACCACCTTCCTCTCGGTGCGGACCCGGTTCGCGCGGTCGCCGTCGCCCATCCGGCCGCCACCGCCTACCTGGCCCTGTTCACGCACGGCGGACTCCGGGCGGGGGAGACCGTCCTGGTGCTCGGCGGCGCGGGAAACGTCGGCAGCGCGCTCATCACCATGGCCTGGGAGGCCGGCGCCCGGGTGATCGCCGTCGCCGCCGACCGAGACGCCGACCACTGCCGCGCTCTCGGGGCGAGCGACGTCATCGACTACCGGGAGCCCGGCCTCGTCGAGCACATCAGGAACGCCTCCCCGCGTGGCGTCGACCTGCATCTCGACACGTCCGGACGGAACGACCTCGCCGCGGCCGTCGAGTTGTGCGCGCCGCGCGGCCGGATCGTTGTGCTCTCCGGCGCCCGTTCGCGCCCGGTGTTCCCAGTGGGGGCGTTCTACATGAAGGACTGCTCGATCAACGGGTTCGTCATCTCCCACGCGACCGTCGCCGAACTCGCCGAGGCCGCTGCGGCGGTCAACCGGCTTCTGGCGGCGGGCCGACTGGGCCCCCGCCAGGTCGAGGCGTATCCGCTGAGCGCCACCGCCGCCCTCCACCGCAACATGGAAGACGGGGAACTCCACGGTAGACGAGCGGTCCTGCGCCCGGATCTCGACACCTGACCATCCCTCGTGCCATGCGCAGAGGCGTGCCGCCTCAGGCCGGGCCGGGCTTCGCGGCGACGCTGAGGAACTGGCGCAGCAGACGGCCCGCATCGGCCGCGGTGACCTCGCCAGGGGTGTTGACGATCTGCGAGGCGAGGCCGTCCACGAAAGTGTGCAGGAGGGCCGCCCACAGCTCCACCTCGTGATCATGATGTGGGCGGAGAACGGCTTCGTTCGTCTCACGGATGGGCTCGTATCCTCGGAGCGCGGCCACGCACTGGCGGTACAGAGCGCGTTGCTCCTTCCATATGGTCGACCCGTGCTGAGGGGGATCGGCGCGTTCCCACTCGGCGACAGCGCACCACAGCACGTATTCCTCGCGCCGCACCTCGTCGATCGGCAGCAGTTCTTCCCCGATCGACGCCACCCCGTCGATCGGGGAAGGACTGACGCGAGGCTGTGTGATGCGGGGATACACCCGCTCCTGGAGCGTTTGCACCACCACCGCGATGGCATGCCGCCGCAAGGCGTCCTGGTTGGCGAAGTAGTGCCGGAGCGACCCTGTTGACCAGCCGGTCTCCGTGGCATGCGCGACCGGGTGAGGGGGCGGTTCGAGGGTTGGGCGACGAAACTGAACTCCGGTTCGCGTGCGGCACTGCGCTGGATCGTAGGCATCGCCGGCTTCCTCGTCCTGCGCGACGCGATCACACAACTCGCCATGTGAACCTTGTGATCCAAGGTGTAGCCTAGGGATATTAGGAAGAAGCAAATATCTCTAGGATGAGAAAGCGGTATCCCTATGGCGCGGGCCGGGTTGACGGCGGATCGAGTGACACTCGCCGGTGCCGAGCTGGCGGACGAGGTCGGGCTCGACCGCGTGACCATGTCGGCGGTGGCGCGACGACTCGGGGTGAAAGACGCCAGCCTCTATGTGCACGTGCGCAACCTGGAGGACCTGCGCGGGCGGATCGCATTGCTGGCGGCGGACGAGAAGACCATCCGCATCGCGGAGGCCACCGCCGGCCGGGCGGGCAAGGATGCGCTGGTGGCGTATGCCACCGCGTGGCGGAAGTACGCCCATGACCACCCGGGTCGATATACAGCGACCCAGATCCCGATAGAAATCGATCCCGAGCTCCTGGCCCGGGCACTCGGGCCGTGGCGCGCGGTCGAGCTGACCTACAGCATGCTGCGTGCCTATGCGCTGGACGAACCCGACTTGACCGACGCAGTCCGGCTCATACGCAGCACGCTCCACGGCTTCACCAGCCTTGAGGCCGCGGGCGGGTTCGCCCATGCGCGTCCAGCGGAGGACTCCTGGGTCCGCTGCCTCGACGCCCTCCACGCCCTTCTGAAGCACTGGCCCGCACACGACCCCGTACATGATGAACACGATGAAGGAGCCCCGGCTTGACCAGTCCGTCTATCGGCCACCTGCGCGTCGACGGCGCCACCCTGCACTACGAGGTGCGCGGAACGGGCCCGCTCCTGCTGCTGATCCCCGGCGGCACGGGCGGCGCGGCCTCCTACGACGGCGTCGCCGACGACCTGGCCGCCGATCACACGGTCGCGGCCTACGATCCCCGCGGCCTGTCCCGCAGCCCGTTGGACGATCCGGAGGCGGAGCAGCGGGTCGCGCAGCACGCCGATGACGCGTTCCGCCTGCTGGAGTCGCTGTCCCCAGACGCGCCCGCCCGCGTGGTCGGCTGCAGCTCGGGTGCGATCGTCGCCCTGCACCTGCTCACCACCCGTCCCGAACGGATCGAGCGCGCCGTGGCGCACGAGCCGCCGGTGGTGGAGGTGCTGCCCGACGCCGCCGAGCATCGCGCGCTGCTCGCCCGCGTCGAGGACACCTTCCGGCGGGACGGGCTGATGCCCGCGCTGGCCGAGTTCGCGGCTGGCCTCAGGCGGCCCGGCGCCGACCCCGTCGACGTCCAGGCGGCCACCGAACTGCCGCCGCAGGCGGCGGCGCGAGCGGAGCGGACGATGGCGGACATGCCCTACTACCTCGGGCGTATCGTGCCGAGCTTCATGGCCTACACCCCGGACCTGGATCGCCTGGGGGCTCTGTCGGACCGGCTCGTGCTCGCCGGCGGAGCGGACTCCCACGGTGAACTGCCTTACCGGCCCGCCGCCTACCTGGCCGAGCGGTTCGGCACGGAGCTCGTCCACTTCCCCGGCGGGCATACGGGTCTCAGCACCCACCCCGCCGAGTTCGGCGAACTGCTCCGCAAGGTGCTGAGCACCTAGCCTTCCCGCTGAAGCACGCCGGCCTCGCCTGTCTGGGGGCGGCGATGGGTTCGGAATCCGCCTTCTCAACCTTCGACTTGGCTCGCGTCAAGGACAAGAGTGGAAGGTGGAGCCCAAGGTGGTCTACTCTGACCGGAGCGAGGGGAGTACTTCACAAGCGCAGGCCCGGTCAATACGAACGCGATGTGGCGTTCCCGGGCGGCCGCCCACCATGACTGCGTGGGTGAAGGAGACCTCGAACGACCTAACCCGTTCGAGGAGACTTCATGCCCTCTGAGGCCACCCGTGCCGTGTCCGAGCTGTCGACGATCGGGTCGCCCACCCTGTGGGCGATCACCGTGGCGGGGTTGGCCTTGCTGCTGATCATGGACTTCCTGCTGACCCGCCGCCCGCACGAAGTGCGCATGCGCGAGGCGGTGGCGTGGTCGATCTTCTACCTGGCACTGCCGATCGCCTTCGGACTGTACGTGTGGCTGTCGTTCGGTAGCGGAGTCGCGGTGGAGTTCTTCACCGGCTACGTGGTGGAGAAGTCGCTCTCGGTCGACAACCTGTTCGTGTTCATGCTGCTGCTGTCCGCCTTCGCCGTCCCCGCCGCCTACGTGCAGCGGGTCCTGCTGTACGGCATCGTGGGAGCGCTGGTGCTGCGGGGGATATTCATCGCCCTGGGCGCGGCCGTACTGCAGAGCGGGACGTGGGCGTTCCTGCTGTTCGGCGCCATCCTCATCCTGACCGCCGGCAAGGTGTTCAAGGAGGCGCTGGGCGGGCAGCAGCACCAAGTCGACATTTCCGGCATGCGCACCGTCCGGCTGCTGCGCCGCCTCATGCCGGTCACCAACGACTACCGCGGCGCCCACCTGGTCGTGCGGGAGAACGGGCGCCGCGCGCTCACGCCGCTCGCTCTGGCCATGGTGGCCGTCTTCGTCACCGACATCGTCTTCGCCGTCGACTCCGTCCCCGCCGTCTACGGCGTCACCGAGGACCCCTTCCTGGTCTTCGCCACCAACGCCTTCGCCCTCCTCGGCCTGCGCGCCCTCTACTTCGTCCTGCAAGGGGCGCTGGCCAAGCTGCGCCACCTCAACCACGGCCTCGCGATCATCCTCGCCTTCATCGGGGTCAAGCTCGTGCTCCACTGGGCGCACGGGATCTGGCCCCAGACCCCGGAGATCCCGACGCCGGTGTCGCTGGGCGTCATCATCGGCGTCCTGGCCACCGTCACGATCACGAGTGTGCGAGCCAACCGGCGAGACGGCGCTCGGTCATCCGCCTCACCCGATGAGCAGCCCGAGCGCTCACACCCCTGACCGCGGCGACATTCCCTCGTCGTACGGCGGGCGCGCCCGAAACCGGGTCCCGAGTCGGCGTGCGGCTCGGCCCGGCGGGCCCCGGGAGGTCGACCCGGTCTCCGCAGGCGCCTGCGGCCCTCGTGGAACCTGGCCGCTGCCGTACCGGACGAGGGGGAGAAGGCCCACTTGGGGGACCGGGCGGCCGGCAGTCGGCCGCCGAGACCGTCCAACCGGAGGGTTGCCCCACGGCGTGTGGTTCACGTCGTCCCCTCCAGGGCCGGGGCCATGGCCGACTCGGCCAGCCCGGCGACCAGCGGAGCCAGGCGGTGGAGCTCTTCGAGATGGGGGGCGCTCAGCAGTGCGAGCTTCCCCTCGCCCTTCTCCGTGAGCATGAGGCGGACGATCCGGCGGTCGCCGCTGAGGCTGCGGTTGCGCGTGACCAGCCCCATCTGCTCCACCCGGTTGACCAATTGGACGGTGCTGTGGTGCCGGGTGCAGAGGTATTCGGCGAGGTCCCCGATGGTCGGCCCCCGCGGGTCGGAATGCCCCCGGATCGCCAGCAGCAGTTGGTGCTGGGCGGCCGTGAGCCCCACCTCGGCGGCCTG
>NZ_FNCN01000013.1 GCF_900100605.1 Sinosporangium album
CCCACCATGACCAGGCCCATCATCATGAGCATGTTGCCGTTGCCCTTTTCCCCGGCGAGCTGCGCCAAGCCGATGGTGCCGCCGGCACCGGGCACGTTGAAGACCTCCACCTTGCGGGAGGCGTCGACCGACTTGATTGCTTGCTCGGCCGTTCGGGCGGTCTGGTCCCAGCCGCCGCCGGGGGCTGCGGGGGCCATGATCCGCAGGGCGGTCGTGCCGGATCCTGACCCGGTGCCACTGCAAGCGGTGAGGGCGGCGAGGGAAATAGCCGCGAGGGCGGCCACTCTCCGGAGGCGCATGGGAGACTCCAACGCTATAAGAATCGATGTGGTGAGGATGCTGAGCGCTGCGGGTCACTGTGTCGATGCTTTGTGCGCTTGGCGTCGTATAGGTCGTATTGGTCATAGCTGAGCTGGGCACCGCTACCGAGCCGTTACCTGGGACTGTTTCTATGGAACCGGTGAGACGTCTATTCAACGGCTCTCTTGGCACTCAGCTATTTGTTTTACAGATGGTGATGGTGCTTTTGGCGGTGGGAGCCACCGCATTGGTGTGGGTGCAGCACACCCGGCGCCAGCTCGACGACCAATACCAGCAACGCGCGCTGGCCATCGCCGAGTCGGTCGCCGGGCTGCCCGAAGTGCGTGAGGCGTTCCGGCGGCCGAAACCGGAACTGCTGCTTCAGCCCATCGCCATGAGCGTTATGGCCGCCACCAGAGCCGACTATGTGGTGATCGCCAATCGGGACCAGATCCGCTACGCGCATCCGAACGAGACGCTGATCGGTCAGAAGCTGTCCACGGACGGCTCGGAGGTGCTGGCCTCCGGCCAGAGCTGGAGAGGCACCGAGACGGGCACGCTCGGCCGTTCCGTGCGCGGAAAGGCTCCGATCATCGGAGCGGACGGCCAGGTCATCGGCCTGACATCGGTCGGGGTGCTGGAGGACACGGTGGCCGAGCAGCTCGGCGCCGCGCTGCCGCCCCTGCTGTACACCGTGCTCGCCGTACTGGTCGCCGGCGCGCTGATCTCGGCACTGATCTCGCGCCGGGTGCGGCGGCAGACCTTCGGCCTGGAACCCGGTGAGATCGCCGCGCTGCTCGAACAGCGCGAAGGTGTGCTCCACGGAGTGAAGGAGGGAGTGCTCGCGCTGGACCTGTCGGGCAAGGTCACCCTCGTGAACGACGCGGCTCGCGACCTGCTCGGGCTGGACTTCGACGCGGTCGGCCGGGACCTGGGCGACATGCCGCTCTCGGACCGCATGCGGGACGTGCTGGTCGGCGACGATCCGGGCGAGGACAAGATCGTGCTGCACCGCGACCGCGTGCTCGTGCTCAACCGCACGCCCATTTCGGTCCGCGGCCAGCACCGGGGCTGGGTGGTCACCTTGCGCGACCGCACCGAGCTGGTCGAGCTCGCGCGCGAGCTCGACCACGCGAGCAGCACGACCGAGGCGCTGCGCGCGCAGGCCCACGAGTTCGCCAACCGGATGCACACGGTCGTCGGTCTGCTCGAACTCGACGAGCATGAGGCAGCCGTACGGTTCATCACCCAGACGACCGAGGCGTACAGCCAGTTCGCCGCCGAGATCCGGGCGAAGGTCGACGACCCCACCCTGGCCGCGCTTCTGCTGGCGAAGTCCGCGGAGGCGGCCGAACGGGGAGCGTCCCTCGTCATCACCGACGATTCCCGGGTCGACGGCGAGGGGCTGGGTGACCCCCGGGACGCGGTCTTGGTGGTCGGTAACCTGGTGGCGAACGCCCTGGATGCGCTGGAGGGAACGGGTGGCATTGTGGAGGTCTCCGTGCGCACGGACGGGGACGGTCTGCATGTGCGCGTCCGCGACTCAGGGCCCGGCATCACCCCCGACCTGGTCGAGGAGGTCTTCCGTGAAGGCTTCACCACCAAGGCCGCGAATTCCGGCCCGCGTGGTCTGGGACTCGCGTTGACCCGCCAGACGTGTCTGCGCCGCGGCGGCTGGGTGCGTGTGCACAACGCCGACGGCGCGGTGTTCACCGCCTTGCTCCCGCCGTACGGCACCGCCCCCGTCGCCGTCTCGGTCGGGAAGGCCCCGTCGTGATCCGTGTCCTGGTGGTCGACGACGACTTCATGGTGGCCCGTATCCACGGTGGCTATGTGTCGCGCATCCCTGGATTCACCCTGGCCGGCACGGCCCATACGGGGAGGGCTGCGATCGCGGCGGTGGCGGAGTACCGGCCGGATCTGGTGCTGCTCGACATCTATCTGCCGGACATGTCGGGGTTGGATGTGCTGCAGACCCTGCGAGGGGTCGCCCACCCGGTGGACATCCTGGTCATCACCGCGGCGCGGGACGTCGCGACGGTCCGCGCCGCCATGCGCGGCGGGGCGGTCAACTATCTGATCAAGCCTTTCACGGCGTCGGCCCTGACCGACCGCCTGGAGCAGTACGCCGAGACGCGCAGGCATCTGGTCTCGATCGGTGGGGAGGTGGGGCAGGACGACGTCGACCGCCTGTTCGGCGGCTTCAAGAACAGCGGCCCTCCCCTTCCGAAGGGGTTGTCCCCTGCAACCTGCACACTTGTGGCGGAAGCGCTGCGCGCCACCGACTCCGACCTGTCGGCCGCCGAGGCCGCGGTCATCACGGGCCTGTCGCGGGTGAGCGCCCGCCGTTACCTTGAGTATCTCTGCGCTTCCGGCCGGGCCGAACTCCGCCCGAAATACGGCACCGCCGGACGTCCGGAACATCGATACCGCTGGACGGGATAGCCGGTCAGAACCCTTCTGATGAGGGGCTTTTCATGACATGTGGGTGCATGTGCTTTAGGGTTTGTCCGAAGAAGTGTGCCATCTGTGGACCCGCAGTTCCGGAGCCGGGGATCACCATCGGTGACGGGGGTTCAGATCGCGCACGTCTTCTTCGTGCCTGACAGGACTTCATGGGAAGAGGAGGCGGAGGCGTGCGGAACGCCGGAGCGTCTCTAGGACCACCGACGGATCCCTTTTCGGCGGTTTCGCTCAACGGATCGAGCGGGGCCGCCGCCTCGCCGTCTCCGAGCGCACCACCTCCGGGCACACCGCGTTCGGGAACACCGCGTTCGGACACGCCGAATTTGGACACGCCGCATTCGGCGGAGCAGCCACGTTCGCCGGACGCTGCACAGCCCCACGCTGCACAGCCCCACGCTGCACAGCCCCACGCTGCACAGCCCCAGAATCCGCCTCCACGGTCCTCGGGTCCCCAGCCCACGCCCCCCCAGACGTCGGGCCCGCGCACTCCGCCCCCTCACGGCACGCCCTCGGGATCCGGGGTGCCCGCCGCCGGCGGCGGGCACCCCGGATCCCGGCCGCCCGTCCACCCCTTCACGCCGCCCCCGGGAGAACCCGGGACCGGCGGGCCGGCGGCGGGCGGCGACGAGCGCCGCTTACCTCCGGGCGTCTCGCCCGACATCTTTGGATCCAGGGGATTCGATCAGCCCGGCACGTTCCCCGCGGGCCACGGCGGCGCCCCCGGCCACCGCCAGGGCCACGGGCAGGGGCAGGGACACGGCCAGGGTCACGGCCAAGGGCACGGCCCCCAGCGGGGATACAGCCCCGGACAGGGCGGCTCGGCCCTCCCCCCGGCCGCCCCGGTTCCCCAGCCGTGGCCGATGACGAGCCAAGGCGCTCCCACCCCGCCTCCGGGACCCGCCCCCTCCGGACAGGAGGGCAGTGACGGCGAACCGCCCGAGGCCGGGGGAGAAGGACGCCAAGGACGCCGACGAAGAGGTCCCCGACGACTGATCATCGCCGCCGCCGCGCTGCTCCTGCTCGCCGGACTCGCCTACGTCATCCCCGCGGTGACGATGTCCGGATCGATCCTGCCGGGCACCACCGTGGAAGGCGTGGACATCGGCGGTCTGACGGCCGCCCAGGCCGCCGACAAGCTGCAGGAGACCCTGTCGCCCAGACTCGGCGAGCCGATCCAGGTCGAGGCGTTCGGACGCAAGCACTCCGTGGCTCCGGACAAGGCCGGTCTGGAGTTCGACATCACCGGCACCGTCGCCCAGGCGCCGAGCGGTTTCCCCTCTCCTGTGGGCGTGTGGCGGGCCCTGACGGGCGGCACTGAGTTATCCCCCAAGGTGACCGCGGACACGGCGAAGCTCGCCGAAGCCGTCGCCGACCTCGCCAAGAAGATCGACCGACCGACGCGGGAGGGCGAGGTCGTCTTCGAGGGGAGCAGCCCGAAGTCAGTCGCCTCCCGGAGCGGTCGCGAGCTCGACCAGGCCGCCGCCGCCGACGCGGTCCGAGGCGCCTTCCTCCACGGCCGCGCCCCTATTCCCCTCCAGGTCACCGAGGTCAAGCCGAAGGTGACCGCCGCTGCGGTGAAGCGCACCCTGGCCCTGGCGAAGAAGGCCGTGGCAGGACCGCTCACCCTCACCGCGAACGGCAGGCAGGCGCAGCTCCCCCCCGCTCGCATCGCCGCCAACCTCACCTTCGTCTCCGACGGGCGTGGCGGGCTGCGGCCCGAGTTCAATGCGAAGGCGGCGCTGTCCGGCCTGGACGCGCGGCTGGTGCCCTCCGGGCAGGCGCCCCGCGAGCCCACGTTCACCATCACGGGCGGGAAGCCCAAGCCGGTGGCGGGGAAGTCCGGCCAGGGCGTGGACGCCGGCAAGCTCGCCAAGTCCGTGGCCACGTCCGTGGCCAAGGGCGGCAGCCGTACGATTCCGGTGCACATCACGACGGTCAGGCCCCGGATGACGGTGGAGGACATCAAGGCCCTCGGCGTCAAGGAGAAGGTCAGCGAGTTCACGACGAACTACACGCCCGCGCCCAGGGCCACCAACATCCAGACCATCGCCCGCCTGCTCGACGGCCACCTCGTGCTGCCCGGCGAGCGGTTCTCCCTGAACGAGGTGGTCGGTGAGCGCGACAAGGCGCGCGGTTTCGTGGAGGCGCCGCAGATCTCCGGCGGACGCCTGGTCGACTCCGTCGGCGGTGGGATCTCGCAGTTCGTGACCACGATGTACAACGCCGTGTTCTTCGGCGGATTCGAGGACGTCAAGCACACGCCCCACGAGTTCTACATCTCCCGCTACCCGGCGGGCCGGGAGTCCACCGTCTCCTTCCCCGAGCCCGACTTCATCTGGCGCAACGACTCGAAGTACGGCGTGCTGGTGAAGACCTCCTCCACCTCGACGTCGGTCACCGTCTCGTTCTGGAGCACCAAACGCTACGACGAGATCAAGGCGGTGGCGTCGGAGCGCTACAACCACACCACCTTCGAGCGGGACACCGACGACTCGCCGGACTGCATCCCCATGACAGGCACGAACGGCTTCACCATCGACGTGTCGCGGATCTTCATCAACGACGGCAGAGAGGTGAAGCGAGAGAAGGACACCACGGTCTACAAGCCGGAGCTCGACCTGAAGTGCACCGGCACCTCCCCCTGAGGCGGGCGGTGCCGGGGGAGTGCCGGGGCGGTGCCGCGCGGCTCAGCGCACGGGTACGACAAGGACGCGGTCGTCGCCTTGGCGCGGGGAGCCCCGTCCGTCCTTGTTGCTCGTCCCGACCCACAGGGAGCCGCCGTCCGGGGTGGTCGTCACGGCGCGGAGCCTGCCGTACTCGTCGCGGAAGCGGGCCGAGGGGGCTCCCGCCGTACCGTCGGGGGTGAGCGGGACCTGCCAGAGGCGCTGCCCGCGGAGGGCGGCGACCCACAGGGAGCCCGCGGCGTAGGCCATCCCGGACGGCGACGCCTCGCTCGTCGGCCAGGTCAGGATGGGGTTGATGTAGCGCTTGTCGCTTCCCACCCCCTCGACCTCGGGCCAGCCGTAGTTGCCGCCCTTGCGGATCAGGTTGATCTCGTCGTAGGTGTTCTGGCCGAACTCGCTCGCGTAGAGGCGCCCTTGGGGGTCCCAGGCGAGCCCCTGGACGTTGCGGTGGCCATAGCTCCACACGCGTGAGCCGGGGAACGGGTTGCCGGGCGCGGGCCCGCCGTCCGGGGTGACCCGCAGGATCTTGCCGGCGAGTGAGTTCCGGTCCTGGGCGAGCGGCTTGTCGCCGACCTCGCCGGTGGCGATGTAGAGGAAGCCGTCCGGTCCGAAGGCGATCCGTCCGCCGTCGTGGATGCCGCCGCTCGGGATGCCGGGGACGATCACTTTTTCGTTGGAGAGGCGGTCGCTGTCAAGCCGGTAGCGGACCACGCGGTTGTCTTCGTCGGAGGTGAAGTAGAGGAATATGGTGCGGTCGGTGTCGTACTTCGGCGACACGGCGACGCCCATCAGCCCGCCCTCGCCCTGGGGGGCGACCCCCTCGACCTTGCCGATCGCCGTCACCCGCCCCTCTGGGGTGATGCGCAGCAGCCGGGCCGAGTCGCGCTCGGTCACCAGCGCGTCGCCGCCGGGGAGGAACGCGATCGCCCAGGGCACGGCGA
Source organism: Sinosporangium album (assembly GCF_900100605.1). Taxonomy (GTDB): domain Bacteria; phylum Actinomycetota; class Actinomycetes; order Streptosporangiales; family Streptosporangiaceae; genus Sinosporangium; species Sinosporangium album. The sequence continues at coordinate 6,392 of NZ_FNCN01000013.1, forward strand.
GGTTCTCCACCAGGGTCCTCGGTGCGCCCGGGGGAGTGCCGGACGGTCCCGGCGGGGTCGTTCCCGCCTGGGGCGTCGCCGCGCCCGCGCGTTCCGCGGGGGCGGTGGAGCACGCGGTGACCGCGGCCAGGGCGACCGCCAGGGCTGCGGCCAGCGGAGTGCGTATGATCATGATTTATCTCTCCAAACCTAGACGAGCCAGTGCGTTTCAGTAGGAGATCGCGTCCCCCTCACATCCTGGCCTCGACTCGGCTCCGGATCCTGTATCCCGACGATCTAAGGTTGGGCATCATGAAGATCTGGGTCCCCATCCCCTCCATCGCCGAGGTTCTCAGCGACCTTCCCGATGTGGAATGCGTTGTCTACGACGGGTCCGCGGAACTACCCGCGGACCCCGCGGAGGTGGAGGTATGGGTCCCTCCGGTGTTCGTCCACCGCGACCTCGGCGAGCTGATCGCCCGCATGCCGAGGCTCCGGCTGCTGCAGACGATCACCGCGGGCGTCGACCCCTACCGGCCCCATGTGCCGAGCGACGTGACGCTGTGCAACGCCCGAGGGGTCCACGACGCGGGCACCGCGGAATGGGCGCTGGGCGCGATGCTCGCCGTGCTGCATGACTTCCCCGCCTTCGCCGGCACCCAGGAGAAGCAGATCTGGGACTACCACTACACCGGATCCCTGGCCGACTCGACGGTGCTGATCGTGGGATACGGCTCGATCGGCACGGCGCTGGAGCGCCGCCTCGCCGGATTCGAAGTCGACATCGTCAGAGTGGCGACCACGGCCCGAGACGTCCCCGGTCCCGACGGTGCCGACCGCGTCCACGTCCACGGCCAGGACGAACTACCCGAGCTCCTCGGCGCCGCCGACGTCGTCGTACTGCTCGTGCCCGCCACCAAAGACACCGCCGGGCTCGTGGACGCCGGCTTCCTCGCCCGCATGAAGGACGGCGCCCTGCTGGTGAACGCCGCGCGCGGAACCGTGGTCGACACCGGGGCGCTGCTGGCGGAGGTCGGGCGCGGCAGGCTCAGGGCCGCGCTGGACGTCACCGACCCCGAGCCGCTGCCGCAGGGCCACCCGCTGTGGAGCGCTCCGGGGGTGTTCATCACCCCGCACGTGGCGGGCAGTACCCCGGCCTCCCTGCGCAGGACGGTACGGCTGGTGCGCTCGCAACTGCTCCGCTACCTGGCCGGAGAACCGCTGAGGAACATCATCACCGGCGCGTACTGACGCCCAGGTCTGAGACGGTCGGAGCCGCAAGGAACAGGAGTGCCGTGAGTAGCCGCGAACGACCGGGAAAGGATTCCGGAAAGTGGCTGCCTCGTGACCTGTGGTGCGTACGGTTAGCCGCATTGTGAGGTGTCGAGCCCGCGGGCGGACCCCTCGCCTCAACGACCGAGCGCACACCCGTTCCGGGTGAGCCCGAGCATCAGATCGGTGACGGCTGAGCCGTTCCGACCACGTGTGGCCACTCCCGGCGCACACACTGACGACGTGAGCTGGATAGGCAACGACATTGATCCGTCTGCGTGACCCTCGGGTGCCGCTGACCGCCACCGCCGTTCTCGGTGGCGGCGCGTTCGCCGCTGTCCTCGTCGCGGGCGCTTCGGCCGCTGTCGTGGACGCGGCGGCCGGCGCGACGGCGGCGCTGTTCGCCGTGGTGTCGCTGTTCACGGCGGCGGGCAGGCTGCGGCCCAGCCGGCGAGGCCGCGCCCCGGCGTGGCGCCGCATCGGCACCGGCGCGCTCGTCTGGCTGGTGGGGGCCGCCACGAGGCCCGTCGCGGACAACGCCGGGTTCGTCGTCAACTTCGCCGACATCCTGGTCATGGTGGGAGCGGTCCTCCTCGCGTGGGGCTGCGGGATGACCGTCACCTGTCCACGCGACATGCGTACGGCCTCGCGCCAATTCACCGACGCCTACGTGACCGCGGCCTCGCTCTTCCTTATGAGCTGGGTGGTCGTGCTCGCGCCCATCTACGAGCGGGTGGGGGATCCGAGCACCTTCGCGCTCGCGCTGGCGCCGCCCATGAGCTGCCTGCTCGCCGCCTGCCTGGTGGTTCCGCCCCTCGCCGTCGGACGCTCCTCGTCGTGGCCCGTCAGCCTGGCCGGCCTTGCCGTACTCATGGTGATCACCGCGGTGGAGACGGCCAACGCCGTCGCCCGCCTTGAGGGCGACGGCACGTCCATCGCCGGGCTGTGGGCCGCGGCGGCGGCCTTCCTCCTGCTCGCCGCGGCGCCCTGGAGCGGTCGCTCCGTCCGGCGCGCGGGCGGGGCGGTCGCCTCCTCGCTGGTCGCCGCGCTGCCCCTCGTGCTCGTGCTGGCGGCCACCGCGGTCATGCTCGTCCACTTCCTCAGCACGCCGCCCAGGCCGCCCGCGCCCGTCGTCGTGATCGTGTCGGCCTCGGTCGTCACTGTGCTCGCGGTCCGCCTGTTCGCGTTGCTCACCGGCACCACACGGCTGCGCAGACAGGTCTCCGCGGCCGACCGCCGCCTTCGCGAGCTCGCCGAGAGCACCGGCGACGTCGTGCTCATCTGCGACCACGACGGCATCGTGCAGGAGATCAGCTCCGGCGCCGAGGCGACGTACGGCTACCGCCCCGACACCCTCACCGGCCGCGCCATCACCGACTTCATCCACCCCGAGGACCAGCCCGGCATCCAGGCCGCCCTGCGCGCCCTCAACGACGAGGACCCGGGCGAGCCGGACACCTGCATGATCGCCTGCCGTGTGCGCGCGGCCGACGGCACCTGGCGTCCCACCGAGTCGGTGGCGACCCGCCATGTGCGCGGGGAGGAGCTGCTGCTCGTCACGATCCGCGACGTGAGCGACCAGGAGGCCCTGCGCAACCAGGTCGCCCACCTGACGTTCCACGACGGCGTCACGGGACTGCCCAACCGCGCGTACTTCGAGGAGCGCACCCGCGAGGTGCTCGCCGCGCGCGGCTCGGGGTGCACCGCCGTGGTCTTCCTCGACCTCGACGGGTTCACCGCCGTCAACGACTCGGTAGGCCACGCCAGCGGCGACTACCTGCTCGGCCAGGCGGCCAGACGGCTCCGCTCGGGGCTGCGCGGCGACGACACGCTCGCGCGCTGGGGCGGCGACGAGTTCGCGGTCCTCATGGAGAACGGCACCGAGGCCCAGGCGGTCGTCGACTTGGCCGAGAGGCTCGTCGTGGCGGTCTCGGCGGAGCCGTTCCACGTGGCCGACCGCGATGTCGTGCTCACCGCCAGCGTGGGCGTGGCCTTCTCCGAGGACGGTATGCCGGCGGGCGACCTGATCCGCAATGCGGACGTTGCGATGGCCAAGGCCAAGGAGCAGGGGGGCCGCAGGGTCGAGGTGTTCGCCGCCCACATGCACACCGACGTGGTGCGCAGGCTCGAACTCGCCGCCGACCTGCAGCGCGCCCTCACCGAAGGGCAGTTCGCGATCGAGTACCAGCCGATCGTGGACATCGCGACTTCGCGGGTGACCGCCGTCGAGGCGCTCGTCCGCTGGTGGCGCGGAAGCACCTTCGTGCCGCCCGAGCACTTCCTGGGGCCCGCCGAGGACACCGGGTTGATCGTCCCGCTCAGCGAGTGGATCCTGCGGCAGGCGTGCCGCGAGGTCGCGGCCTGGCGCGCCTCCTCCTGGGACATCGGCCTGTCGCTCAACCTGTCGGCCCGCCAGATCAACGCGCCGCGCTTCGTCGAGACCGTCAAGTCGGCCCTTGAGGAGAGCGGCCTGCCGCCGAGCGCCCTCACGCTCGAGGTGATCGAGGAGATGCTGGTCGAGGACGCCGAGGACACGATCGCCAAGCTGTCGGGTCTGCGGGCCCTCGGCGTACGGCTGGCCATCGACGACTTCGGCACGGGCTACGCGTCGCTGGCGCTTCTGCGGCAGCTCCCCGTGGACATGATCAAGGTCGACCCGTCGTTCGTGTCGGGGCTCGGCCACGACGAGGCGCTCACACTGCTGACCCGCACCATCGTGCGGCTCGGCCACGACCTCGGCCTGATAGCGGTCGCGGAGGGCATCGAGCGGCCCGAGCAGCTTGAGTTGCTGAAGGAGATGGGCTGCACCAAGGGGCAGGGTTACCTCGTCGCCAGGCCCATGGCGGCGCCGGGAGTGGCCGCCCTCATGCGCACCAACCTGTCCGGCCTGTCGGGCGCGGAGCTCGCGGGCGTCCCTTCGGCGCGCAGGCTCGGCGGCTAGGCAGGGCGTTGCAGGGCGTTTCGGCATGAAATATCTGTCTCGCATCGTGAGATGTCCGTCCCGCCAATTTGACACTGTGGCCCGCTGGGCGGCTATGGTTGGTGCCATGCTTCGCAGTGGGATTCTTGTAGTACTTCGCCGGCGCGCAGGCCGTTAAGCGAAGCACTTCGTCCTGCGCGCCGCCCCAGCTCCGCTCACCAGCGGAAAAGGGGCCTTTTTTATGTCAGCAGACTGCTCAGCCACGCAAGGAACGAGCCGATGACCGAACGGATGACAGGTGCGCAGGCCCTCGTGAGGGCGTTGGAGCACGTCGGAGTCGACACGGTGTTCGGGATCCCCGGCGGCGCCATCCTGCCCGCCTACGATCCCCTCTACGACTCGACCAAGGTCCGGCACGTGCTTGTACGGCACGAGCAGGGCGCCGGCCATGCCGCCGAGGGCTACGCCCAGGCGACGGGCAAGGTCGGGGTGTGCATGGCGACAAGCGGGCCCGGTGCGACCAACCTGGTGACCCCCATCGCCGACGCCTACATGGACTCCGTGCCGATCGTCGCCATCACCGGGCAGGTCGCCAGTGCCGCCATCGGCACCGACGCCTTCCAGGAGGCGGACATCTCCGGCATCACCATGCCCATCACAAAACACAACTTCCTGGTGACCGACCCGCTTGACATCCCGCGCACGATCGCCGAGGCATTCCACATCGCCTCGACCGGCCGCCCCGGGCCCGTGCTGGTCGACATCTCCAAGGACGCCCTCCAGGCGATGACGACGTTCGAGTGGCCTTCGACCGTCCAGCTCCCCGGCTACCGCCCGGTGACCCGGCCGCACTCCAAGCAGATCCGGGAGGCCGCCAAGCTGATCGTGGAGGCGAGCCGCCCGGTCCTCTACGTGGGCGGCGGCGTGCACAAGGCGTCGGCGTCGGCGGAGCTGCTGGCGCTCGCCGAGATGACCGGCATCCCGGTCGTCACCACGCTGATGGCCCGTGGCACGTTCCCCGACAGCCACCCCCAGCACCTCGGCATGCCGGGCATGCACGGCAGCGTGGCGGCCGTCGGGGCGCTGCAGCGCTCCGACCTGCTCATCACGCTCGGCGCGCGGTTCGACGACCGGGTGACCGGGCAGCTTTCCAGCTTCGCCCCGCACGCGAAGGTCATCCACGCCGACATCGACCCGGCGGAGATCTCCAAGAACCGCCACGCGGACGTCCCGATCGTCGGCGACTGCCGCGAGGTCCTGACCGACCTGGCGAACGCCGTCCGCCACGAGCACAACGAGGGCCGCCGGGGCGACTACGACGAGTGGTGGACGCTGCTCGACGGCTACCGCAAGACCTACCCCCTCGGATACGAGGAGTTCATCGACGGCTCGCTCGCGCCGCAATACGTGATGGAGAGGCTCAGCGCGCTCGTCGGCCCCGACGCCTACTATGTCGCGGGCGTCGGCCAGCACCAGATGTGGGCCGCGCAGTTCATCGGCTACGAGAACCCCGGCTCGTTCATCAACTCCGGCGGCCTCGGCACGATGGGCTTCGCGGTGCCCGCCGCGATGGGCGCCAAGATGGGCCGGCCCGACGCCACCGTGTGGGCGATCGACGGCGACGGCTGCTTCCAGATGACCAACCAGGAGCTCGCCACGTGCGCGCTTGAGGGTGTGCCGATCAAGGTGGCGGTCATCAACAACGGTAATCTCGGCATGGTCCGCCAGTGGCAGACGCTCTTCTACGACGAGCGCTACTCCAACACCGACCTGCAGACGGCCCGGCGCATCCCCGACTTCGTCAAGCTGGCCGAGGCTTACGGCTGCGTCGGTCTGCGGTGCGAGCGTCCCGAGGACGTCGACGCCACGATTGCTAAGGCGATGGAGATCAACGACGTCCCCGTCGTGGTCGACTTCGTGGTGCACCAGGACGCGATGGTGTGGCCCATGGTCGCGGCCGGCACGAGCAACGACGACATCAAGTTCGCCAGGGACATGGCGCCGAACTGGGACAGCGAGGAATGACGCGCATGAGCAAGCACACGCTCTCCGTGCTGGTCGAGAACAGACCCGGTGTGCTCGCCAGGGTCGCCAGCCTGTTCTCCCGGCGCGGCTTCAACATCGACTCCCTGGCCGTCGGGCAGACCGAACATCCTGACATCTCGCGGATGACCATCGTGGTCAACGTCGAGGACCTGCCACTGGAGCAGGTCACCAAGCAGCTCAACAAGCTGGTCAACGTCCTGAAGATCGTCGAACTCGATCCTTCGCAGTCCGTTCAGCGTGAACTCATGCTGATCAAGGTTCGGGCCGACGCCGAGACCCGGTCACACGTGCTCGAACTTGTCCAGCTCTTCCGTGCCCGCTGCGTCGACGTCGCGGCGGAGGCCGTGACGATCGAGGTCACCGGCACCACGGACAAGCTGGAGGCCTTCATCAGGGTGCTGGAGCCGTTCGGGATCAAGGAGCTTGTGCAGTCCGGCATGGTCGCCGTCGGCAGAGGCGCCCGGTCCATCACCGACAGATCGCTGCGCGCCCTGGAGCGCACCGCGTAGGCCCTGGCCCGCCCGCCTGCGGGCGACCCCAACAGCCATTACATACGAAAGGTTTTTCACGTGACCGAGATCTTCTACGACGACCAGGCCGACCTGTCGATCATCCAGGGTCGCCACGTGGCCGTCCTCGGGTACGGCAGCCAGGGCCACGCCCACGCGCTCTCGCTCCGCGACTCCGGCGTCGACGTCCGCGTCGGCCTGCCCGAGGGCTCCAAGAGCCGGGAGAAGGCCGAGAGCGACGGCCTGCGCGTCACCACGCCGGGCGAGGCGGCCGAAGAGGCCGACCTGATCATGATCCTCGCGCCCGACCACGTGCAGCGCCACCTGTACGCCGAGCACGTCGCCCCGAACCTCGTGGCGGGCGACGCGCTGTTCTTCGGCCACGGCCTCAACATCCGCTACGGACTGATCGAGGCCCCTGAGGGCGTCGATGTCGCGATGGTCGCCCCGAAGGGCCCGGGCCACCTGGTGCGCCGCCAGTTCTCCGCCGGGCGCGGCGTGCCGTGCCTGGTCGCCGTCGAGCGCGACGCCACCGGCAACGCCTGGCCGCTCGCGCTGTCCTACGCCAAGGGCATCGGCGGCACCCGCGCCGGCGCGCTGAAGACCACCTTCAAGGAGGAGACCGAGACCGACCTGTTCGGTGAGCAGGCCGTGCTGTGCGGCGGCGTCGCCGAGCTGATCAAGACCGGTTTCGAGACCCTCATCGAGGCGGGCTACCAGCCCGAGGTGGCCTACTTCGAGTGCCTCCACGAGATGAAGCTGATCGTCGACCTCATGTACGAGGGCGGCGTCTCCAAGATGTACTGGTCGGTCTCCGACACCGCTGAATACGGCGGCTACACGCGTGGGCCGCGCGTGGTCAACTCCGAGACCAAGAAGGAGATGCAGCGCATCCTCGCCGAGGTCCAGTCCGGCGCGTTCACCCGCGAGCTGGTCGAGGAGTTCGACGGCGGCCAGGGCAACTTCCGCAAGTTCCGCGAGGAGCTGGCCGAGCACCCGATCGAGAAGACCGGCGCCAAGCTGCGTCCGATGATGAGCTGGCTCAAGAACGAGGGCTAGTCCGAGCCGGTCCTTTTGCGTACGGCACCGCCCGCGGAACCCGGTTCCGCGGGCGGTGCCGTACGTCGTCACGCGGCCACTACCGGCGCTGCCGGCGCTACTGGCGTGCGAACACCTGCGTCCAATACGGCGCCCTGGAGTGCGCGTAGTACCCGACGCCGATGTGCGTGTAGGTGCAGTTCTTGATGTTGGCGGCGTGGCCGGAGCTCTTCAGCCACGCGTCCACCACCGCGGCGGCCGTCCGCTGGCCCATGGCGATGTTCTCCGCCCACGCCCGCACAGGCGTGAAGCCCGCGGCCTTGATGCGGTCGCCGGGGCCCCGGCCGTTCTTGGACGTGTGGCTGAAGTAGTTGTTGTCGCCCATGTCCTTGGAATGGCCGTAGGCCGCTGCGCGCAGACGCGCGTCGAACTTCACCTCCCCGCAGCCGGCCTGCCTGCGCGCGTTGTTCGTGAGGCGCACGACCTCGTTCTCGAACGAGCTCGCCCCGCCCGCGGTCGGTGTGGAACTCGGGCTTCCGGGCGGTGTCGCCGTCGGTGTCGTTGACCGTGTCGATGTCGGTGTCGCCGATTGTGTCGCGGTCGGTGTCACCGACGGGGTGGGTCTAGGTGTCGCGGTCGTGGTGGTGGTCGGGCGGGGTGTGGCCGTGGGTGTGGACGGCGTCCCGCATGTGAGCGTCACCGCTTGGGATTCGGTGACGCGCCCTCCGGTTTCGATCGCGACGACGTAGTAGCCTTCGGCGTCCGCCGAGCAGCGTGCGGTCGAGGATACGGCGCCGTTGGTGAGCGAGCGAGACGTGCTGGACAGGATCTTGTCGCTTCCGGGCTTGTCCGCTATGACGCGCACCCGGAGCGTCGCCCCGGTGGAGCAGCCCTCGCGCCGGGCGCTGCCTCGCACGTTGCCGTTGTCGTCGACGACCGGGTTCACCGCGACCACCTTGCAGGCGGACGCGGGGGCTGCCGATGCCTCCGCCGGGTTCGAGACGGCGGACAGTGCTACGACGCCGCCGGCGAAAGCAAGCGCCCGAGCCGATTTACGCATGAATCCTCCAGGAGCAGGGTTGCCTGTCGGAACCCGCATTCTTATGCGTGGGTTCATCTATGTCCGGATATTTCCGCCGAAATCTGGGGCTCCAGCTTGACCGAAACCCGCTCGGCAAGGGGCCCATACGTGGAAATCCGCTTCATGATCAAATCATGCGTGCCCGCATGTGGTGAGCATCGGCGCAGGTCAAGCTCGTGCGGCGGAGCCGGCGGCGCCCGGCGGCGTGCGGCGGTGGTGCGTGGCGGTGCCGTACGGCGAGAGCATGCGGCGGAGCGGCCCCGGAAAGAGGAAAACGGCCCTGAGGCCGATGTCAGTCGAGCTGGGCCGCCGTCGAGACCACGAACGCGCAGTCTCCGAAGGAGATCTCATCGCCCGGACGCACTCGGGCGGGGCCCACCAGGCGCCAGCCGTTCAGCCGGGTGCCGTTGAGTGAGCCGAGGTCCACCAGCATCCACGAGTGGGATTCCTCGCCCTCCCGGCGCAGCTCGGCGTGGACCCTGGAGACGGTCAGGTCGGCGAGGACGAGGTCGCAGGCCGAGCCCCGGCCCACGACATAGCGGAGGCGGCTGTCGGCCGGTAGCGCGAGCTTGGGGAGGCGCGGGCGTCGCCAGGCGGACTCCACGCGGGTGGTGAAGTCCGACACCGAGGCGACGATGTCGGTGAGTCTGCGGCGCCAGCGGCCACGGGGAGGGAGGTCGGAGACGAGGTCGTCGAGCTCGCCTCTGCTCTGCGCCTTGAGGGCGGCGTCGACCCGCCCGAGGAAGGTGTCATGCGACATCGCGCCCTCGACGGCCCCGTCGCGGAGATCGTTGATCGCGCGATCGCGGTCCCCGTCGGAGGCGCGAACCGGGGGATGCGTCGAGCTCATGCACTTGAGTATCCGTCCGAACCGCTAGGCCTGTCCAGATTTTGGAGATCTCTTGCTCCGTGCATACCGAGTATGCATACTGAGTATATGTCGATCAGACACGGACTGCTCGCGCTCCTGAGCGGTGGGCCCCGCCACGGCTACCAGCTGCGGGCCGACTTCGAGGCGTCGACGGGGGCGACCTGGCCGCTCAACATCGGCCAGGTCTACACGACGCTCTCCCGCATGGAACGCGACGGTCTCGTCACACCGGGCGAGACCGATGAGCAGGGCAGAGTCGTCTATTCGATCACCGAGGCCGGTCGGGCCGAAACGACGCGGTGGTTCAGCACCCCCGTCGCCCGGTCCGACCGGCCCCGCGACGAACTCGTCATCAAACTGGCCATGGCCCTCACCGCGCCCGGTGTCGACGTGGCCGCCGTGGTCCGCCTGCAACGCACCGCGACCATGCGCGCCCTGCAGCAGGCCACCAAGGCCAAACACGCTGCTCGCGCGGGTACGGCACAGCGCCTCGTGGCCGACTCGGCGATCTTCCAGATCGAGGCCGAGCAGCGCTGGCTGGACCACTGCGAAACCGTCCTCGCTTCCAGTAGCGAAGCACACGGCGGATCACGCCCAGGACCACACGACCCACCCTCACAGGAGGAATCCCCATGACCGTCCTGCAGCTCGATGCGGTCACCCGTGTCCACGGCGCTGGGGACAATACCGTCCACGCCCTCCGGGAGGTGAGCCTCACGGCGGCGACAGGGGAACTCGTCGCCGTGATGGGGCCCTCAGGGTCGGGCAAATCAACCCTGCTCAACGTGGCCGGCGGCCTCGACCGGCCCACCTCGGGCACGGTCGCCGTCGAAGGCGCGGACCTGTCGACCCTGCGGCTGCGAGACCTCGTGGCCCTGCGCCGCAGGCACATCGGCTACGTGTTCCAGGATCTCAACCTGATCCCGTCCCTCAACGTCATCGAGAACGTCATGCTCCCCCACGAGCTGGACGGCGTGCGCCGCGCCACCGCCAAGAAGCAGGCGGCGTCGGCCCTTGCGGAGATCGGCCTCGCCCACATGGCCGCGCGCTACCCCGACGAGATCTCCGGCGGCCAGCGCCAGCGCGTGGCCATCGCCCGCGCCCTCGTGGGTGAGCGCCGCCTCCTGCTCGCCGACGAACCCACCGGCGCCCTCGACAGCGCCGCCGGCGACGACATCCTCGCCCTGCTGCGCTCGCGCTGCGAGGCGGGGGCCACCGTACTGCTCGTCACCCATGAGGCGCGCTACGCGGCCTGGGCCGACAAGGTCGTGTTCCTGCGCGACGGCGCCATCGCCGACTCCACGGACCTCTCCAGCGACGGCTCCGCCGCGAGCGCCCGGTGAACGGCCTGCTACCCGTGCTGCGCCTGTCCCTGCGCCTGTCCATACGCGGCATCCGCCGCGCGAAGGGCCGCAGCGCCCTCATCGCGGCCATGGTCGGCGTCCCGGTCATGGTGTTCACCGCGTTCTTCACCATCGTCACCACGGCGGACGTCTCCCACGAGGAGGGGCTGCCCTGGACCCTGGGCAGCGCGGACGCCAAGATCTTCACACGCTGGTATATGCAGGAGGGCGCCGCGCGGGCCCGGCCCGCGACCGCCGAGGAGCTCTCGCCCCTGCTTCCCCCGGGCAGCCGCCTGCTGCGGGTGGACACCGCGAATGTGCCGTACCGCACCGACCGCTGGCACGCGCCCATCGCCTTGCTTCAGGTGGACTTCAAAGATCCGCTGACCAGGGGCATGGTCCGCCTCACAGAGGGCCGGATGCCGACGGCCGCCGGGGAGATCGCGGTGAGCGCGCAGGTGGTCGAGGCGGGTGCCCGCGTCGGCCAGGACCTGACCATCGGTGACTCAGCGGCCGTCAAACGCGTCGTGGGAGCCGTGGAGGGTCCGCCGCACACCTTCCTCATCGCCGCCCCCGGCGGCGGAGTCGACGGTGGGCGCACCGACGTGTCATGGCTCGTGGACGCCCCGCGCCCCCTGCTCCGCCACGACCTCAGGAACCTGGACGGCCACGGATTCTCCGCCGTGTCGCGGGCCGTGGCCCCGGCCTCCGAAACGCCGGCGTCAGGCAGCCTGCTCTGGGGAAGCGGGAACACAAGCCTGGCCGAGCACGGGCCCGTTGGCGTGCTGTTTGGTCTCACCATGTCGCTCATCGTCGTCGAGGTGGCGCTGCTCGCCGGGTCGGCGTTCATGGTGGGGGAACGGCGCCGCAGACGGGAACTCGCCCTCGTGGTCGCCCAGGGCGGCGAGCCGCGGCACGTCCGCACCCTGATGATGGCCGACGGGCTCCTCCTCGGTGCGCTCGGCTCGGTGCTCGGGGCCGCGCTCGGGGTCGCCCTCGTGTTCCTGCTGCAACCGCTCATCGCGGCTGTCTACCGCCCGCTGGGGCCCTTCGACGTGCCCTGGTGGGATACCGCCACGGTGATCGGGCTCGGCGTCGTCAGCGCACTGCTGGCCTGCCTGGTGCCCGCGCGCCGCGCTGCCCGCGCCGACACCGCGGCGGCGCTCGCCGGCCGCAGGATCGCCCCGCGCTCCCGCCGCGGCCTGCCGGTCGCCGGAGCCGCCCTGCTGGTGGCCGGTACGGCCGGCGCGGTGGCCGCCCTCTGGGCCAACGGCGCGGTCTTCCTCATCGGCTGCCTGCTGGTGCAGCTCGGCCTTGTACTCCTCGCCCCCACGCTGGTGGACCTCGTCGGGGCCCTCTCATCCCGCGCCCCGCTCCCGATCAGGCTCGCCGCCCGCGACGCGGTGCGCCACCGGGGCCGTACGGCTCCCGCCGTCGTCGCGGTGACGGCCGCCGTCGCCATGACCACCGCCATCGGCGTGTCCCTCTCCAGCACGCAGGCCCGCCATGAGCGGGACTACAGTCCGCTCCAGCCCCTAGGCGCGGTGGTCGTGGAGAAGGCGGGGCACTCGCGCGAGAAGTGGGCCGAGGTCGGTGAACGGCTCAGGATGGAGCTGCGCGGTGTGCCGCTGATCGAGCAGTCCGTGCTCGTCTCGCGGGCACCGGGTCAACCCGAGCACGGCGCCGGCTCCAGCATCCGCATCGTGGGGTGCGCCGTTCCATGCGTATTGCTCGGTGGTCGGCTTCCGGTGGGTAACGCGGCACTGTTGCGATACCTGCTCGGCCGCAACGACCACGCCACCTCGGCAGCGCTCGACGCGGGCAAGGTCATCGCCTTCGACCCCGCCGTGGTCCGCGACGGACACGTCAAGTTGAAGCGGCGAGGCCCGACCGGCGCTGTGGACACCATCACCATGCCCGCCGTGCTGGCCCACCCCGCCACCGGAACGGTGCTCAAGGTACTGCTGCCGAAGTCGGCGGCGAACACGCTCGGGCTGGCGGTCGAGCCGTACGCCTATGTGATCAACCCGCGCGACCACGCGGTGGGCGAGGAGGAACGGCAGCGCCTGAACGCGGCTCTCCTCCAGGTCACCTATGCCGGCGAGGTTCGCATCGAGCGGGGCTGGCCTCATACCCAGACCTTCTCCTTCGCGCTGCTCACCGCCGCCGTCACCGCGGTGGCCCTCGCTGCGGCGCTCGTCGCCGCGGGACTCGCCCGTGTGGACGCGCGGCCCGACATCGCGAGCCTGGCGTCGGTCGGCGCCACCCGCAGGGTGCGCCGCCTGTTCACCGCGGGCCAGGCGGGGATCATCGTGGGCTCAGGGGCCGTGGTCGGGGTCCTGCTCGGCCTGGCGTTGGGCGTCGCGGCCTACGCCATGGCCGCGAGACCGCCTGGGCGCGGGGTCACGTCGTTCGTGGTCTCCCCGGACTTCGGGATAGACCTCCCCTGGCTGCTCCTCGGAGGCATGGTGATCGTGCTGCCCCTGGCCGCCATGGGGGTGGCCGCCCTGTTCACCCGGGCCGAGGAGCCCCTCACCCGCCGCCTGGCATGAGCCTGTGACGCCGGAGCCCCCGCCGCGCGCCGCGGCGGGGGCTCCGGTGGTGCGTCAGTAGCCGCGGGTGGGGTGGACGATGTGGGCCCCGATCTCGATCATGCGTTGTTCGCTGCGGGCGTCGGCGATCCTGGCCATGAGGATGGGGGCCTCGCTGGCGGCGAGCTGGGGCAGGCGGGCGCGGACGCCGCGGTGCAGGTCGCGTACGACGTCCTCGGCGGCGGACATGTTGACTTTGACGTGCAGCATGATGCCGGGGGCCCGGGAGGTGGTGCGGGCCTCGGAGATCCACACGTGATGGATGAGCGGGTAGTCCGACAGGAGCATGGCGACGGCCTGCTGGAGCGCGGGGAGTATCGGGTGGGTGCAGCGTTCGTAGCCGGGGTCGACCTGTTGCATCGGTCCAGACAGATGCGGACGCGGCGCGGGGACCCACGGCACGGAGGGGGGTAGCGGTCGCCGGGCCTCCGGTGCGGGGGAGGCGGCGGGCGGCGGGGGAGCGCTCGGCCGGGCGGGAGGGGGCGCGGGCTGCTGCTGGGTGCGGGGGATCGCGGCCATGGCGTCCGTGGCGTACGCGGTCGGTGTCGCACCGGACATGACGGGGGTCGGCCCGGTACGGGTGGAGCGGACGAAGCGCTGAAGGTCGACGATCGGTACGGCGGCGGCGCACGGGCCCGCGGCGTCGATCACGATCTCGTGGACGCCGGTCACCCTCTGGATGTCGAGGATGGTGTCGGCGTCGCAGGAGGACAGGGTGTAGGTGCCGCCGTGTTTAAGGTAGGTCTCGTGCCCGGTGTAGCCGAGCAGGACGCGTTCGCCCGCCTGGGTCGTGCCTAGCACGACCGAGCGGTCGGGGCGTACGGCGATCAGGATTCCCCACTCGGCGAGGGCCGCCAGGAGACGTTGCGGAGTGCCGTGCTGGGCGAGCACGTCGGCGAGTGTGGGGTTCCCGATGCTCATAGGACGAACGATAGGTAGTGAACCACGGCTAAACAGGCTAATCGTGAATATTTATTGCGATCAATACCAAGATGGGGCCTCTGTGGATTGGGCGGGGGCCAGGCTGGGTAGGTGTCCCTGATCACGTCCACGGGACGTCTCGGATGCCGGACACTCGTGAATGCGTTCACAAGCGCAGATAGACTTTATGGGTCCCTGGGGGTCGCCCGACGCCCCGCCGGCCCGTCCGTAGAAGGATCGCACCTGTGAACAAGCCCGTTGTCCTGGTCGCAGAGGAGTTGTCCGAGGCCGGCTTGGCCGTGCTCGGAGCGGACTTCGAGGTCCGCCACACCGACGGAGCCGACCGCTCGAAGTTCCTCCCCGCCCTCGCAGAAGCCGACGCGCTGATCGTGCGCAGCGCCACCCAGGTCGACGCCGAGGCGCTGACCCACGCCCCGAGGCTCCGGGTCGTCGCCCGGGCCGGCGTCGGTCTGGACAACGTCGACGTCGAGGCCGCCACCAAGGCCGGCGTCATGGTCGTCAACGCGCCCACCTCCAACATCACCAGCGCGGCCGAGCACACGGTCGCCCTCATCCTCGCCACCGCGCGCAACGTCGCGCAAGGCCACACGGCCCTCAAGGGCGGCGAGTGGAAGCGCTCCAAGTACACCGGCATCGAGCTCGACGAGAAGGTCATCGGCATCCTCGGCCTCGGCCGCATCGGGCAGCTCGTGGCCCAGCGCCTCCAGCCGTTCGGCGTCGAGCTGATCGCCTACGACCCCTACCTGCAGCCGGCCCGCGCCGCGCAGATGGGCGTGCGCCTCGTGTCGCTGGAGGAGGTCCTCCAGCAGGCCGACTTCATCACCGTGCACCTGCCGAAGTCCAAGGAGACCCTCGGTCTCATCGGCGACCGCGAGCTCCACACGGTCAAGCCGTCCGTCCGCATCGTCAACGTCGCCCGGGGCGGCATCGTCGACGAGAACGCGCTCTACTCCGCGCTCAAGGAGGGACGCGTGGCCGGGGCGGGCCTCGACGTGTTCTCCAAGGAGCCCTGCGTCGACAGCCCGCTGTTCGAGCTGGACAACGTCGTCGTGACCCCGCACCTCGGCGCCTCCACCCACGAGGCGCAGGAGAAGGCCGGCACCCAGGTGGCGCGCAGCGTCAAGCTGGCCCTCGCAGGCGAGTTCGTGCCCGACGCGGTCAACGTGCAGGGCGGCGCGGTCGCCGAGGACGTCAAGCCGGGTCTGCCGCTCGCCGAGAAGCTCGGCCGGGTCTTCACCGCCCTCGCCGGCGAGGTGGCGGCCAAGCTCGACGTCGAGATCCGGGGCGAGATCGCCTCGCAGGACGTCCGGGTGCTGGAGCTCGCCGCGCTCAAGGGCGTCTTCACCGACGTGGTCGAGGACTCGGTGACCTACGTCAACGCCCCGCTGCTGGCCAAGGACCGCGGAGTCGAGGTGGAGCTCGTCACGAGCTCCGACAGCCCCGACTGGCGCAACCTCGTGACCGTGCGCGGCGTGCTGGCCGACGGCCGCACCGTCTCGGTGTCGGGCACGCTGTCCGGCCCGCGCCAGGTGCAGAAGATCGTCGAGGTCAACGGCTTCGCGATGGAGATCGAGCCGACCGAGCACCTCGCCTTCCTGTCCTACTCCGACAGGCCGGGCATCGTCGGCATCGTGGGCCGCATTCTCGGTGAGCACTCGATCAACATCGCCTCGATGCAGGTCTCCCGGGACGAGAAGGGCGGCAGGGCGCTCATCGGGCTCACCGTCGACACGGCCATCGCGCCCGAGATCGTCGCTCAGATCGCCGGTGAGATCGGCGCCGACAGCGGTCGCACGGTCGACCTCGCCGACTGATCATCAGGCTTGTCGGACGGCCGTCTCCCCCCGCGTGAGGGGAGGCGGCCGTCGTCATGTGCGAGCGTTGGCCGTCTCATCATGCGAGATGCTAGGACATCCAATGAGATTGCATGTTACCGTGAGTGTGCAATCAATGGCACTAACGTGGTGACGGGCGTCGACAGCCGCCCTGCCACTGGGGCACGACGACCCGGACACTCCCCGGATCCTCGCTTCACTCGGCGCCCACCCACGCGACCGCGTGAGTCCCGATCGCCACCGTGTGCGTGCGGCGGCCCCACATGGGCCTGCCCGGCGCCGCCACGGTGCCCCGCCCCCCGATGATGTGCCGTCCCCCGGATCGCGCGTGCCCGCGCGCTCCCATCACGCTGCATTGGACTAGGCATGTACGAGATGTATTCCTGGAACACCACCGACGACCACCGCGACGAGGCCGCCGACGCGGTCCAGGCGGCGCTCGACCTCCGCGACAACGGGGGCGTCCCCAGCCGCTGACCCGCTTTCCCCCTTCCTCGGTGCCGCGGCCAGGGACCCCGATGATGTCCCGGTGTTTCAGTCCTGGCCGCTCGCCGAGGCGGCCAGCGCGAGCGCGCCGTACAGCGGCGCGTCGTCGACGAAGCGCGCCGCCACGATCTCCGGCGGGAACGGCACCGCTGCTGTGACCGCGGCCGTCAAGGTGGGCACGATCCTGCGGGCGGCGCCCATCATGCCGCCGCCGACCACGACGCGCTCGGGGTCGATCATCACGCAGAGGTTGGCCACCGCCATCGCGAGGGCTCCGATCGCCTGGTTGAGCAGCCCCTCCACCCGTTCGTCGCCGCCGCGGGCGAACAGTTCCGAGGCGGTGACGGGCCGCCCGAGCAGCGCCGTACCGCGGTCGCCGAGCGCTCGGCCCGAGATGAACTCCTCAAGGGGCGCGTGCCCCGCGGAGAAGCCCAGCTCGCCGGGTTGTCTCAGCAGGTAGCCGATCTCGCCGGACGCGCCGTGCGCTCCCGAGACGACCCTTCCATTGACGATCATCGCTGAGGCCAGGCCGGTGCCGAGGTTCAGGTAGAGGCCGGTGGAGACCCCGCGCAACGCGCCCCAGCGCAGTTCGGCCGAGGCCGCCGCCTTGACGTCGTTGTCGATGGCGACCGGGGTGCCCCTGAACTCTTGGTGGAGCAGCCGGGGAAGCTCCAAACCCTCCCAGCCCGGGACGGCCGGGGCGAGCCTCACCCGGTCACCGCGCACAACCCCGAACGTGGACACGCCAATCGCGCGTAGCCCGTCGACGCCGTTGACCAGATCGCTCGCGGCGGCGAAACACCGCTTCACCACCTGCCGGGCTCCCTGGGAGGCGAGCGTGGGGAGGCGCACCCAGCCGACGGGCTGATCGACCTTGTCCACGTGTGCGACGGCAAGTGCGATCTTGGTGCCGCCGAAGTCGATCCCGAGAACGTGGTCTTGGTTCATGTGACAGAGCCTTTGCGTGCGAGGGGATCGATGGCGGCCATCAGCAGGATGTCGTCGGCACCTGAATTTCGCTTGACGGCGGCTGACCGACTCGTCGCACGTGTCTGATGTCTGTGTCGCATGTGTGTGGAGTGATGCGGGGGACGATGGGGAGGTCCTGAGTTGAACGTTCCATCGGGATGTCGTCCATCCGGTCGAGGTGTCGGCGTTCGGCGCCGCCGGCGGTCTCGCGGAGGAGGCTGCGGTCCGGGAAGTCGGTCGAGTCTGTGGAGTTGCCGAGCCGCTGGAGATCCTGAGGGAGGGGGGTCGGCCCTCACGTCGCCGGTGAAGTCACCGCCGCCGCGGGATCTGGCCGGAACGGCCGCCGCAGTGAGCGGTACGGCAAGCCATCGTCGGCGCAACGTGGAAGTCCTTTCGTTAAGGTTGGGGGCTTTCCCTATTTTGGTAAGAAAGGTAATTTACTACCCGGAGCTTGGCTAGCTCTTTGTTGAGATCGCCTAGGTCGTTTGCGGGAGGCGTCACGGTGCGGACAAGGTCAGACCAGCTCGGCAATCCACGGTTTCTGCGGGTGATGAACGAGCGGCTGCTCCTTGACCACCTGCTCGCCGGCGGGCCGACCTCCAGAGCCGACCTGGCCAAGATCACCGGTCTTTCCAAGCCCACCGTGTCCGCGGCCCTGGCCGGCCTTGAGGAAGGCGGTCTCGTCCACCTCGCCGGCAGGGAACTCGGCCGCCCCGGCCCGGTCACCTCGCTCTACGACATCACCGCCGACGCCGCCCACGTCGCCGGCATCGACATAGGGCGCGACTGGATCCGCGTCGCCGTGGCCGACCTCCGCGGTCGCTTCGTCGGCCGCCGGGACGGCGGCAACCCGGCCAGAGACGGCGAGGAGCTGGTGTCGCGCGTCAGGGAACTCGCCCACGCCGCCGCCGCCGACGCCGGACTCGACTGGACCTCCGTCGCCACCGCCGTCGTCGGCAGCCCCGGGGTCTACGACCGCGAAGCCGCCCGGCTCGTCTTCGCCCCCAACCTCCCCGGCTGGGAGGGCGCCGGCCTGGTCGACAGGCTCAAGGCCGCCCTGGAGGTCGACACCGTCATCGAGAACGACATCAACCTCGCCGCCGTCGGCGAACACGCGTACGGCGTGGGCCAGGGCAAGGCCAACTTCGCCCTCGTGTCGATCGGCACCGGCGTCGGCATGGGCATCGTCGTCAACGGCGAGCTCTACGTGGGAGCCCGCGGCGCCGCCGGCGAGGTCTCCTTCCTCCCCGCCTCTGAACCCGCCGGCGGCGACCTCGCCGCCGACCGCGACGTCCTGCGCCACGGCCTCACCGAATCGGCCGCCGCCGCCTCCGGAGTCGTGCGCGCCGCCCGCGCCGCCGGACTCGACCTGTCCACCGCCAAGGAGATCTTCGAGGCCGCCGCCGAAGGCGACCCCGTCGCCCTGTCGGTCGTCGAAGCCGAAGGCCGCCGCGTGGGCGGCCTCATCGTGGCCGTCGCGGCCGTACTCGACCCCGAACTGGTCGTGCTGGCCGGGGGCGTCGGCCGCAACCTCGACCTGTTCGGCGACGCCATCCAACGCCGGTTCGCCGAACTCGGCCCCCTGCGCCCCACCGTCGTCGCCAGCACCCTCGGTGACAGCGGTGTCCTCCTCGGCGCCGTGGCCCGCGCCCTCTCGGCGGCCTGGAACCGCATCCTCGACAGCCGCCAGGCGGGGGTCGCCGGTCTCGCCAGGTAGTACGGCAACCGCCCGACTCGTCCGAATGTTGAGATCGGTGTTCGGCACCCGAGACGGACCGGTAGGGTACGCCCATGCAGGATTCACGCGACATCCGTCTGGCGGTCATCCCCGGTGACGGCATCGGCACCGAGGTCGTCGCCGAAGGGCTCAAGGTCCTCGATGCGGCTGGGATCAAACTGGAGACCACCGGCTACGATCTGGGTGCCAAGCGCTACCACGCCAGCGGGGAGACGCTCCCCGACGCGGTGCTGGAGGAGCTCAGAGGCTACGACGCCATCCTGCTCGGCGCGGTCGGCGACCCGAGCGTGCCGCCGGGCGTTCTGGAGCGCGACCTGCTGCTCAAGCTCCGCTTCGAGCTCGACCACTACGTGAACCTCCGCCCGGTCAAGCTGTTCCCCGGCGTCGAGACCCCGCTCGGTGGGGCCAAGCCCGCCGACATCGACATGGTCGTCGTGCGCGAAGGCACCGAGGGCCCCTACGCGGGGGCCGGAGGCGTGCTGCGCAAGGGCACGCCCCACGAGATCGCCACGCAGGAGTCGCTCAACACCGCCTACGGCGTCGAGCGGGTCGTCCGCTACGCGTTCGAGAAGGCGCAGAGCCGGCCGCGCAAGAAGCTCACGCTGGTCCACAAGACCAACGTGCTGACCTACGCGGGCGACCTGTGGGCACGGGTGACCGACCTGGTCGCCCCCGAGTTCCCCGAGGTCACCGTCGACTACTGCCACGTCGACGCCGCCTCCATGTTCTTCGTCAACCAGCCTGAGCGCTTCGACGTGGTCGTCACCGACAACCTGTTCGGCGACATCCTCACCGACATCGGCGCCGCCATCGCCGGCGGCATCGGCCTCGCCGCCAGCGGCAACGTCAACCCCGACCGCACCGCCCCCAGCATGTTCGAGCCGGTCCACGGCTCCGCCCCCGACATCGCGGGCCAGGGCAAGGCCGACCCCACGGCCACGATCCTGTCGGTCGCGATGCTCCTCGACCACCTCGGCCTGGCCGCGGAGGCCGCCCGCATCGAGCAGGCCGTCGCAGGAGACCTGCTCGACCGGCGCGGCGTCTCCGCCGCCCGTTCCACGCGGGAGATCGGCGACGACATCGCCGCGCGAGTAGCCGGCTAAGGCCGCCACAAGCTCGACGCGCCCGGCGGTCCCCACAACGGACCGCCGGGCTTTCGTGTTTTCTCACACCTGTACCTCAGGTGTCTTTTGTCCACCCGCACCTACGAGCACGGCGGGTTTTGTGTACCCGCACCTGCCATCGCTCCTGGTGATGCAGTAGTTTCCGGTTACCTGATCCATCGCAGAATGGACATAGGGCCCCAAGTAAGAGAAGGATTAGCGCCATGACGTCCGCTCCCCAGCTCAGCTTCGATGTGCAGCTCAACGCGAACGGCCGCACCCCGGCCGAGCGGGAGCAGGTGCTGGCGAACCCCGGTTTCGGCCAGACCTTTACCGATCACATGATCTCGGTCGATTACACCGAGGGGCGGGGGTGGCACGATGCAGGGCTCGTGCCGTACGCTCCCTTGACGCTCGACCCGGCCACGGCGGTCTTCCACTACGCGCAGGAGTTCTTCGAAGGGCTCAAGGCGTATCGGCAGGGGAACGGGTCCGTTGTCTCGTTCCGGCCTTATGCCAACGCGGCGAGGTTCAACCTGTCGGCCCAGCGCATGGCCATGCCGGAGCTGCCGGAGTCGGTGTTCGTCGAGTCGCTTGAACTGCTCGTGCAGACCGACCGCGAGTGGGTGCCGACCACCGAAGGCCACAGCCTCTACCTGCGGCCCTTCATGATCGCCACGCAGGTCGGGCTCGGGGTGAACTACCCGTCCAAGACCTACAGGTATCTCGCCATCGCCTCCCCGGCGGCGTCCTACTTCAGCGGCGGCGTCACCCCCGTCTCCGTGTGGCTGTCCACCGAATACACCCGCGCGGCCCCCGGCGGCACCGGCGCCGCCAAGTGCGGCGGAAACTACGCCGCTGCCTTCGTCGCCCAGCGCCAGGCCGTCGCGCAGGGCTGCGACCAGGTCGTGTGGCTCGACTCCCACGAGCACCGCTGGGTCGAGGAGATGGGCGGCATGAACCTGTTCTTCGTGCGCGGCGACAAGCTCTTCACGCCCGCCCTCACCGGCACCCTGCTGCCCGGCATCACCCGGGACTCCATCCTCACCCTCGCCGCCGAGCTCGGCCTCAAAGCCGAGGAAGGCCGCCTGTCGATCGAGGAGTGGCAGAGCGGCTGCGAATCCGGCGAGATCTCCGAGGTCTTCGCCTGCGGCACCGCCGCCGTCGTCACCCCCGTCGGCTCCGTGAAGGGCGCCGACCGCGCCTGGACCGTCGGCGACGGCACCCCCGGCCCCGTCACCCTCAAGGTCCGCGAAGAGCTCGTCGGCATCCAGTACGGCACCCGCCCCGACACGCACAACTGGATCCACAAGATCTGCTAAGCGTCCCGTTCGGCGGCTCCACCTGGCCCGGCTCGATCACCGGGCCAGGTCCAACACCATCGCCGCATTGTGCTGATTACTCCTGGAACACGTCGGTCTCCAGTGTGAGGTCGAACGGCTTTGGAAGCCTGAGAGCCTCTCCCAGGCGCACTTTGGTCTCATGGGTGTAGCCGACCGAGCTCGGATGGCTGAGTAGCCTCGCCTGGCCTTGACGCGGGTCGATGACCAGGTAGAGCGGCACGCCCGCCGCGCTGTAACGGGCCGGCTTGACGACATGGTCGTCGTTTTCGCTGCTTGGCGACACCACCTCGGTCACGAGCAGTGTGCAGTCCGCGTGGATGTGGTTGGAGTCCCACAGACGCGGCGGGTCGGGAATCACTATGAGGTCGGGCTGGTAGCGATCCATCTGCGTCGAGAGGAACAGGCTGGTCTCCATATAGAGCTTCCACGACCGCTCGGCCAGTATGGGGACGAGCTGCATCATGAGGTAATACACGACATCGGAGTGCTTGATCGTGGGCAACTCCCTCACCACGATCCGGCCGTCGATGATCTCGACTCGGCGGTCTGACCACAGCTCGCAGGTTTTCTGGTAGCGCTCGTGGAGATCGTTGAGGTCCGCATGCATGTGTGCCGCCTCAGGTCGGTCCAACACCCTTGCCATGAGCACATCATTCCCTCCGCTCGGCTTCGCTCACCGTGCTTTCGCCACGACAGAACGTAGCCGAACGGAGGCCGCCGCCGTCCCGGCTTTACGAACTTTTCGCTAGTGCTTTCGAATCAGGGTGAGGCCGTCGGCGATGGGGAGCATCACGCTGGTGACCCGGTCGTCGTGGAACACCATGTCGTTGAACTCGCGCATGATCCGCGTGGTCTCCTCGCCATCGAGGGGATCGGCCACCCGTCCGCCCCAGAGGGTGTTGTCCACGAGGATGAGGCCGCCGGGGCTGAGGTGCGGCATGACGAGGTCGTAGTAGGTCTGGTAGTTCGGCTTGTCGGCGTCGATGAAGACGAGGTCGACGTTGTGCTGCACGGGGAGATCGCGCAGTGATTCGGCGGCGGGGCCGATGCGCAGCTCGATGCGGTCGGACAGACCGGCCTTCTCCCAGTGGCGCTGGGCGATGGAGGTCCACTCCTCGCTGACGTCGAAGCAGGTGAGCCGGCCGCCGGGTCCGAGGCCGCGCGCCAGGCAGATGGCGGAGTAGCCGGTGAAGGTGCCGATCTCGATCACGTTCCTGGCATAGCTGAGCTGGGTGATCATCGTCAGGAACCGGCCCTCGTCAGGCGTGATCTGCATCACGGCCTGATCCCCGGCGGCCTCTCGGGTTTCGAGGATGAGGTTTTCGAGGACGTCGTCCGGCTGGGTGGTGTGGGCGTAGAGGTACCGTCCGACGGCAGGATCGAGGTAGGGCGCTTTCATGTCCGACATTGTGGTCCCGTCCTGCTCAGGGAGCCCGGCGACACTTCGGAGTCTCGGATCCTGAGATCGATGTGCCAGATGCTGAGGAGCTGTGGCAGACTGCAAGGCACCATGAACTACGGTCTGCTCATTATTGGCAGGCGCGTCGGCACGTAACAGGACAACGCCGACGCGCAGACCTCTCACGTCCGTGAGGGGTCTTTTGTTTTTCGGGGAAGTCTCAACCCCCGGTGCGCGCGGCTCACCAGCAAAGACCCGCGAAGGAGACCCGAAGAGATGGCCGACGACAGATTCCACGTATACGACACCACTCTGCGTGACGGAGCACAGCAGGAGGGCCTCAACCTCACGGTGGCCGACAAGCTCGCTGTAGCGCGGCTCATGGACAGTCTGGGCGTCGGCTTCATCGAAGGGGGCTGGCCGGGCGCCAACCCCAAGGACACAGAGTTCTTCCGGCGGGCTCAGACCGAGCTCGACCTGAAGCACGCGCAGCTCGCAGCGTTCGGCGCGACCCGCCGAGCGGGCGTGAAGGCAGCCGACGACCCGTTGGTGGCCGCCTTGCGCGAATCCGCCGCGCCGGTCGTGACCCTTGTCGCCAAGAGCCACGACCGGCACGTGGAGCTGGCCCTCCGCACGAGTCTCCAGGAGAACCTCGCGATGATCCGCGACACGGTTTCTCACCTTCGTGCGGAGGGACAGCGAGTCTTCCTCGACGCCGAGCACTTCTTCGACGGCTACAAGCGCAACCCAGATTACGCGCTTGAGGTCGTGCGCACGGCAGCGGAGGCCGGGGCCGACGTGGTCGTGCTGTGCGACACCAACGGCGGCATGCTCCCCGACGAACTCGGCGAGATCGTCAGCGCCACCGCGGCCGTCGGCGCGCGGCTCGGCATCCACTGCCACGACGACACCGGCTGCGCCGTCGCGAACTCGATGGCGGCGGTGAAAGCGGGAGCCACCCACGTGCAGGGCTGCGCCAACAACTACGGCGAGCGCGCCGGTAACGCCAACCTTTTCACGGTCCTGGCGAACCTCCAGCTCAAGTGGGGTTACGACCTCGTGCCGCCGGCCGCCCTGGCCGACATGACCCGCATCGCCCACGCCATCAGCGAGATCACCAACGTCACCCCCAACTCCCACGCGCCCTACACCGGCGTCTCCGCCTTCGCGCACAAGGCCGGCCTCCACGCCTCCGCGATCAAGGTCGACCCCAACCTCTACCAGCACATCGACCCGGCACTGGTCGGCAACGACATGCGCATGCTGGTCTCCGACATGGCCGGCCGCGCCTCCGTCGAACTCAAAGGCCGCGAACTCGGCTACGAGCTGACCTCCGACCAGTCGCGCAACCTCGTCGAACACGTCAAGGGGCTGGAGGCCAAGGGCTACACCTTCGAAGCCGCCGACGCCTCCTTCGAGCTCCTGCTGCGCGACACCGTCAACGGCGAGCGCAAACGCCACTTCTCCGTGGAGTCCTGGCGCGTCATCGTCGAACGCCGCCCCGACGGCGAAGTGGTCGGCGAGGCCACCGTCAAACTCCACGCCAAGGGCGAGCGCATCATCGCCACCGGCGAAGGCAACGGCCCCGTCAATGCGCTCGACCGCGCCGTCCGCCACGCCCTGGAGACGATCTACCCGGAGCTCGCCGCGCTGGAGCTGATCGACTACAAGGTTCGCATCCTGGAAGGCACCCACGGCACCGAGGCCGTCACACGCGTCCTCATCACCTCCAGCGACGCCACCGGCGAATGGGCCACCGTCGGCGTCGACGAAAACATCATCGAAGCCTCCTGGCAAGCCCTTGAGCAGGCCGTCACTTACGGCCTCCTCCGCGCCGGCCACGACCTCACCTAACCTCTCCCCGGTCGGCCATCTCTCGCGTTCCCAGGCCACACCGGGAACGCGAGAGGGCGGGACCACTTCACCGGCCCACGCCGGACATGCCGTACGGCAAAAGCCAAGGACGATGCGCCTGGCAGGTAAGAGGTCGGCGGGGCGACGGTGGAAAGGGCTCTTCGAAAGGCCACTGGCGGTGCTCTAAGAGCAACGCGGCTATCCAGGGCATCACCAGCGCCGACCTGTTCGCACGCCCGGACAGCGTAGGGTGGAGGCGGTGGATTGCAGCAGACCTCCCGGGGAGAATGCACTACCGGAGGTTTACTGCAAGACACTGCCGGATCCCAGGGTCTACCTGGCTCGTGAGCTGGGCCTTTACCATGGGGTTCTCATCGCCCCTACGAGGGGATTGCACCCCTCTGCCACGGCGGGCTGATTGTTCGATTGGGCCGGGCTAGTGGCCAGGCTGTCTGGGTGTTTGGCCCCTTTGGTGGGCCATATGCTTGGATGTGGCCAGGTTGGTGGGTTGGCCTCCGGGGCTGTTGGCCTGTCCGGGAGTGCGAGGGAAGACACCGGATCAAGAGCCCCCTCGCCGCGCGCCGAAGGCGCGCAATTAAACACAGGGCGGCCAAGCTCTGGGACCCGGTGAAGCCGGGAGGCCGGTTGCCCGTGGGCCAGGCCGCCTTGGGAGACCGACTTTTCGGGATTTGTCCATCCGGCCCGAACCATCCCTCGCGGGACTTACCTGCGCGCGGCCGAGTCGGCGGCCTGGCCGTTCGGGTGTCCGGCCGTGTTGGCGGGCCAGCTGTTTGGGTGTTGGCCGGTCTGATGGGCCATGTGCGGGGAGACGGCCAGGCCAAGCTGTAAGTCAGCTCCCCTTCCAGCACATGCGATCAGGCAACCCAAGGCCAAAGGCTGACCCGTGAATCCCGGGTCAGCCTTCCCATGATCTACGTCACGTCATCCGTGAGCTGCAACGCTCCGGCCGCCACTCCACAACTCCGAAGCGTGGTAGGCAAAGCGGTCGAATAGGCCGTCATCCTGGCATCGTCGAAGGTGCAGCATGGGCGAGTCGTGTCCCACCAGCCGTGCTAAATGGGGCGTGACCAGCATCTCAGAGTCGAACCTGAACACGCTCATAGCGATGTGTTCGTCGCTGAACCTGGCTTCAACACCAGGCACATCATGCAACGCCTGGATCTCGGCGAGCGTAATCCTGATGCGTGTGGAAACCGTGAGAGGCACATCCTCCACTTCTTCACGACGGCGGGTTACGTCGCTATCTGGGTCGCCGACCAGAAATTGCACCTTGCAACCTTGCTCGGCCTTCCGCCGAAGAACTGTTGCTAGCTTTGGATGTTCTAGCCACAAAAAGTAGTTGGTGTATCCGGCTAGTGTGATTTCCGCCTGAGCGCTCGTGATTAGCGATCTCCAGACCGATTTAGGGCACGCTGACCGGTATGGATAGACCGTTAAGACCTCGCGGTCCGCTCCTGTCTTAACGGAGTGACGGATCGTTTCCGGCCACAGCACGTCGGCATCAACTCCTAGGGCCTCCGCCGCAACCCACCGATGGCGGCGATGCGGGATGCGAGTTTCGTCCTGCATCCAGCGTGCCACCGTCTTGACGTCCACCTCGCATTGGGTGGCAAGTTCGCGAACGTCGACCTTCGCGGCAAGCATGGCGCTGCGCAAGGCTCCGTTGGCCATGGTCTGTCACCTCTGCGGGGTGGGGACGTTCGGGACGTTTCAAACTCTAATCAGGAAACGTCCCAGACGTCTCGGGAATGCGGTGTGATCGTCACCCTGGGTGCATAATCCTCGCTCCATGTCCACACCAGAAATCCTCAGTGACTTGCAAGAGGCATTTCCCGGCTGGTGCATATGGCGCAGCACCGATCGCCGCTTATAGGCCACCCGAAACGGTGAACGACTCACGCAAGAAGATTTCGCTTGTGGGCTCCGACAGGCCCTTGACGCCGATGATGTGAGGACATTGGCCGAGAAACTTCGAAGCCAAGTCAACATCTCATCGGCAACTTAGATGCAGCGGGCTCGCCAGTGGATGCATCCCGACTGAGTGAACCCTTGACCGCACGTGGAGGTGCGATCCGTGATGAACCTTACGGTCCTAAGACCGGTGAGAGGCGTATGTGCCTCGAAGGCCCTGCGGCCGTACGCCGAGGCGCTGAGGTCTCGGCAGGCGGTGGTACATGAAGAGGGTCATCGGCTGTTGGTGCGGTCGGCCTGCGGGGTGGCGGCGACGGTGGGCGTCGTTGAGACCTCGGCATGGAACGGGCAGAAGCTGCACTTCCTCGTCCGCCAGACTCATCCGCTGCCTAAAGAGTGGGTCGTCCCGGTGGAGACCTTCGCCAAGCTCCTCACCAAGGACCCGCTGGCGCTTCCCGGCCTACTTCCTTACGGCAGGGAGTCGCTGTGATCACGCTTGATGAGGTTCGGCTTGTCGCCGATCTCGGTCTGAAGGCCGTTGCCCAGGGTGCAGACGGTCGGGTGCCGGTGCTGGTCGCAGTGGATGAGCTGGCGTATGTGCAGGCGGAGGGATCGGCGTACCGGGTCGCGTACCAGCACGCTCCGGCCGTCGAGACGGCGGACATCGACAACAAGTTCACCCACTGACCGCGGAGCCGATTCTCATGTCGATTCTTCAGCCACTCCCACGACCCCCTGCCGATACCCAAGGGTTGAGCGATGTGCATCGGGAGCAGGCCCAGGCCATCACCGAGATATGCCAACCTCCCGACCACGCCCTGATCGTCGGGGTCGGAGCTGGACACGGCACCCCCATGGCCTCTGTCATCGCCCTCAACCCCACCTGGCGCGGCATCCAGCTCGAACACGACCCCGACATCGTCGACACCTGGGCCGCCCTCCAGTCCTGCGGCCTGGCCGACCGCTGCGAGATCCGCCGCGCCCACGTCAACCGCCGCCCGCCCCAAGGAGCCCACCTCTACCTGCTCGCCGACGTCTCCCGCTCCGAGCACTGGACCCGCGACCACCTCATCGACCTGCTCGACCCCATCGGCGAGGCCATGCCCCCCGGAGGATGGCTCGCCATCGTCGACACCATGCCCCCGGACCCGCCGCCCGACGACGCCTCCTGCTCCTGCGGCGAGAACGACCCCTGCGAAGACCGCTGCCCCAAGTTCGCCCACCCCCGCCGGCCCCTGCCCGGCACCAAGTGGAGCCTGGCCGACTACCTCCACATGCTCCACCCCATGCACCTGGAACTCCACCTGGTCAAACCGCTCTCGCACGCCTTCACCCTGCTCGCCCTCCGCAAATCCCGCCACCCCTGACCGTTGCCCGGAAGGCGACCCCGCATGGACCCCCTGGCCCAGCCGCTCTTCTGGCTGCTCTACACCCTCGCCGGCGCGGCCACCAGCGCCCGCATGCTCACCGTCCTCCGCCGCCAGGCCGCCCGCGACCCCGCCACCGCCTGCGACACCTGCCGCAAGCGCACCCTCACCCCGCCCCGTCCTGGCCGCAGGCCAGGCCACCCCCCAAGCCTCCCTCGGCGCCGTGGCCGCCCTCCTCCTCATCGGCGCCCTCTGGTCCGCCTACTGGCCCCTCCTCCTATGGCGCCACTTCACCGGCCCACGCTGCACCTGCCGTACGGCAAAAGCCACGGAACGTTCGCCTGACAGGTAAGGGATCGGCACGCCGGGCTTGCGGCATACGGCCGAAAGGGTTCTTCGAAAGGCCGCAGATGCTTCTCTTAGAGCGACGTGGCTATCCAAGGCGTCGCCGGCGCCGACCAGTTCGCACCCCCGGACAGCGTAGGGTGGAGGCGGTGGATTGCAGCAGACCTCCCGGGGAGAATGCACTACCGGAGGTTCACTGCAAAACACCGCCGGATCCCAGGGTCCACCTGGCTTATGAGCTGGGCCTTTACCATGGGGTTCTCATCGCCCCTACGAGGGATCGCAACCCCTCGGGTCGGGGACATACCGCGCGGGAAGCGTCTCCCGTTCTCATCGCCCCTACGAGGGATCGCAACCACGCAGATCGCATTGTGCGGGCGCTCGTTGCCGACGTTCTCATCGCCCCTACGAGGGATCGCAACGCTCATCGTGGTCCGTGCGTGTGCTTCCCGCGCATGTTCTCATCGCCCCTACGAGGGATCGCAACCGGGAATGGGAGACGATGCCCGCCTCACGGCACAGGTTCTCATCGCCCCTACGAGGGATCGCAACTCATTCCGTTCGTGCTGGGCTGGCTCACACGCAAGGGGTTCTCATCGCCCCTACGAGGGATCGCAACGCAGAGTGCCATCAGTCTGTCATCTCGGCGTCGCGTTCTCATTGCCCCTACGAGGGATCGCAACTCGACGCGGCCGAGTTCGGCGTATTCCGCGTGCTGGTTCTCATCGCCCCTACGAGGGATCGCACGCCTCTGCCACGGCGGGCTGATTGTTTGGTCGGCCGAGTTGCTGGGCTGGCTGTCTGGGTGCTGGCCGCTTTGGTGCGGCGGGCCGAGGTGTCGGGAGTCGGCCCTGTCCCCGTTCAGGAGTCGGTTGGCTTGGGAGTGCGAGGGGGCGCCGGTGCTTGGACTGAGGAGCGTCGGGAGCGTAGCGACCAGAGCGACGAGGGAAAGCACCGGGTTAAGAGCCCCCTCGCCGCGCGCCGAAGGCGCGCAATAAACACAGCCCCCTCGCCGCGACGCGAAGCGTCGCCATCAAACACAGCTCCCGCCATACACGCCTGTCAGGACAGGTTTGCCCCCGAGGCGCGGAAGCTCGCGCTGCCGTTCGCCGTGTTGACCGTGACGCGGTTGCCCGAGCAGGTGACCGATGGGGTGTCGGTGCCGGGGACGACGACGGTGAGCAGGGCCGGGGCGGCGGGGGAGACGACGGCGGCGGCGGGGACCCGCTGCATGTAGGTGGGGGAGACCCAGCCCTGGTAGGGCTTGGTCTGGCCGCGGGCGATGGTCTGTCCGCCGATGGGCTTGCATGTCGGCATGGCGAGCTGCACGAGGCTGGTGGCGAAGTCCTTGTCCTTGAGCACGATCTGGCCGCCCTTGTTGGAGGTGACCTTCAGGGAGGCATCGAAGTGCCACAGGTTGCGGATTTTGGCCCCGGAGGCGGCGGTGTCGAGGACGGCCATGAGGTCTTCGTCGTGGTTGACGAGGACGGAGCGTGTACGGCTGACGCCGTACGCTTTGTCGGTGAGCCGGTAGGTCTGCCTGTCGCGGCCGGTGTCGGCTTTGACGAGGGCTGTCGGGGTCGAGGGGCGTAGGTTGCGGCCGACGACGGTGGGCACGTTGTGGGCTTCGGGGGACATGGTCCACCACCGGTAGGGCGTGTTCTCGTAGGAGTGGAATCCGGTGTCGACGAGGATGTCGCGGCCTTGCGCGTAGTAGGTGACGCCCATGTGGTCTTCGTGGCCGTGGTGTTTTCTGCCGGGGCCGAACCGGAGGGAGTAGAACGCCGACTCGGGTTTGCCCCAGTTCGTACGGCCGTAGGCGTAGCCGGCGGAGCGGAAGAGCTTCACGCGCTCCTTCGGTTCGGCGAAGCCGATGGGGCGCACGTCGGGGGCTCCGTCGCCGATCGGGACCATGAAGCCGTTGGGCTGGGTGGAGTGGGCGATGTAGCTTTCGAGCGCTTTCCAGCGGGTGAGGATGCGGTCCGGCACGGTGCGTCCGCAGTCTTTCATGTTCGTGATGGCGACGTTGAGCCGCTGGTAGACGTAGAGGCCGTAGCGCGGGGCTTGTTCTCTCAGCGCGCCTTGGGGGTCCACGTCGAGTTCGACGGTTTCGATGAGCCGCCGGGTCGCGAGGTTCGACCACGTGTCGCGCTTGTAGCGGCATCCGATGCCGAGCAGGGCGATGTCCTGGTCGATGCCGTGGTTGTGCCCCTTCTCATAGAGCTTGGGGTCGGACAGCATGACGGCGTGTTCGGCGAGGCTGCCGCGCAGCCAGGCGTCTCCCACGTGCTTGCTGAGGCATACGAGGGCGGGCGCGCGAAGCGCGATCGGGTGCTCGGCCCATGCTTGGGCGCTGATGCCGGCGCGGCCTCTCGGGTTGTCCTTCACCCAGTCTTTGGCGACTTCGACGGCTCTGGTCAGGTAGCGCTTTTCGCCTGTCACCTCGTAGTCCGCGACGAGGCGGCCCATCCAGCGCAGCGAGTGGAAGACCATCTCCCAGGAGCGGTTCTTGTACGGGCTCCAGCGCCAGTCGACGTTTTTGCCGACTTTGGCCGCGGGCAGTCCGACGAACGACAGTTCGCCCTTCATCACGTCGGCGGAGGTGGGGGTCGACGGAAGCCAGTCACCTTGGCACTCGGCGGTGCGCTTGCCGGTGGCGTTCGCCGCCTGCGAGGTGGTGAAGGTGCCGGCGCAGGCCAGCGACAGGGCAAGGGTGAGTCCGAGAGCACGTGTGCGGCGACGCACGGGTGGTTCCTTCCGAGTAGAGCAGGATTGCCGGATGAAGCGGCGGATCATGCTCTCGAAGTCACACTAAAACGGTCAAGTCGCTTGAGTAACTGGAGTCACTCGTTACGTGTTGCGACGCCCCAAATCACGCCCAACCGCCCTCGCCGCCCCCATGCGTGTGGCGGGGCGGCGGGGGCGAACGTCACGCCTGCTTGGGGCCCACGCTCTCCACGACCTCGAACGACCAGAGCTCTGAAGCCGTCGCCGCCGGGCCGCCGTGTCCGTGGCCGTGTCCCTGTCCCTGTCCCCCCTGGGCCTGCCCGTGGCCATGGCCCGCCGTCAACGGAGCCGACTCGGTGTCGCCGCCCTTGGTGGCGTGCTCGGCGGCGGCCTGGGCGTGCCCGGCCTGGAACGCTCTGCTGCTCTGCCAGCGCTGGAAGTCCTCTTCGCTGCGCCAGCGGGTGTAGACCAGGTATCGGTCGGTGCCCTCCACTGGACGGAGCAGCTCGAACCACTCGAACCCATCCGAGGACTCGACCATCCCGGCGCGTCCCGCGAATCTGCGCTCAAGCTCTTCGCGCATCTCCGGACCCACCGTCAGCACGTTGATCTTCACGACAGCCATGCGCTGGATTCTGTCACAAGGACACCTCAGGTCACGGTACGGCGTGGCGGGGACCGCCGGGCGAGTGTGACCCGGGTGACGGCGGGGAGGTGGTCGGTGGTCAGAGCCTGACGCGCGTGGGAGAAGGCCACGTCGCCCAGATGCGCGCGAAGCTCGCCGATTCGTGTGTGCTCGTCGGCGACGAGGCGGAGCCGTACTCCGGGGTGGGCGCTCGGGCCCACCAGGCGGACGTGTGCGCTGACAACGTCGGGGTTGGACTGGATGTCCTTGGCGACGGCGTCGGCGATCGCGCCGGGGTCGGCCCTGGTGACGCCTCCGGGGCCCGCCGCCAGCTTGAGCACGCCCAGCGACTCGCTCCGCCCCTGGACGAACAGCCACCGCAGCCCCAGCAGGGCGATCACGATGGCGGCGAGGGCGACCAGCCACCACAGCCACGCCCCCTGGGAGCCGAACAGCTGCCGCACCGGCCCGCCGGCCAGCGGCTCCCCGGCGGGGGCGATGCTCTGCGGCAGCAGCCTGAAGCCTCGGAGCAGCGTGAACAGCCCGAGCGCCGTGAGCGCGAGGCCCGTCAGCAGCAGACCGAGCCGGTTGCCCCGGGCGGTCTTTCTGTCCATTGGCTCACTTCCCTCGGATGTTCACGCGTACGGCATAGCCGCCGATGGCATCGAAGGACTCCAGGCGTTGTGTCACGGCCTGCCGTACTTCCTCCGCCAGTTCACCGGTGTCGTGGAGACGGGTGTGGGCGGTCACGTCGGCCCGGTGGTCGCCGATGGTGACCTTGGCGCGGTCGATCCCCATGACCTCCTCGGCCGCGTGGGCGAGCGAACGGGCGAAGCTCCTGCGGCGCATCCCCATGATCGACTCCGGGTCGCCGGTGTGAAGCGGGACCATGCCGGGCCGCCCCGGTCTGAGGGCGAGCACGATCAGCCAGATGCCGAGCAGTGTCACGATGGCCGCGCCGACGAGCAGCGCCGGGTCCTGCCACGGGGTCGCCGAAGCCCACGCCAGCAGACCCTTGTAGGGGATCCACCGCGCGGGGCTGCCCAACGCCCCTGAGATCACCGCGATCGCCACGAGCGTTCCGATCACCGCCAACAACGCCGCGGTCAGTACGGCGGGAAGCGTACGGCGCGGCCGAAACGCGTGGACCGCCGCCCGGTCGGCCGCCGAGGTCATGACGGCTCCTCTCGGCGGGTGGAACGGGTGGAGACCAGGCCGGGCACGTCGATGTCGACGTGTGCCACCGTCAGGCCGGTGAGCTCGTGTACGCGGTCGGCCACGTGCCGCCGGACGTTCTCGGTGACGGAGCGGATCGGGGCGGGATACCGCACGAGCAGGTCCAGGTGCACGGCCGTCACGTGGCGGTCGACGGAGGCGACGGTGCCGGAGCTCCACTGCATCCGCCCGCGCTCGCGCACCTCGCCGACCCCGTCGACCTGCCTGGCCACATGAGCCGCTATGCGCGACACGACCCGGTCCCGAACGATCGTCTCGCCCCGGATCTCCGGGGGCCTCTCCGAGCGTACGGGCATGGGGGCCGCATGCTCCTCGGCTGAGGTGTTCATCGCCGTCGTGGGCTCAAACCGGACAGATCAACCCCGCCGGTCTCGACGATGCGTCCGACCAGGAAGCCGACCGCGCCGAGCACGAGGACCAGCAGAAACGCCCCGAGGCCGCCGAACGCGGCGGCGACGCCGAGGACGATGCCGACGACCATTCCGGTCACCGACCAGATGGGAGCCTGGTTCATGTCAACCCTCCGATGTGGATGTTCACCGCGCGCTTGCCCGTCAGCGGGGCGACCGCGTCCCGAACCTGGTTCGCGACCTCCGGGAGCGGCCGGTCCCCGGTGACGACGATGGCGATCTCGACCTCGTCGTCCCGTACGGCCACTCCGCTCACCGTCTCGCCGGGGAGGTATGTTGCCACCGCCCCGAACGGCCCACCGGACAGTCCCACGACATTCGGACATTCGCGTACTCGTGTGGCTATCTGTTGGGCCAGTGCGCTCACTCGACCCGCGGCCCTTCCTCGGTCTCTGACCTCTCCTGCTCCTTCTCCTGGCCGGGCAGATGTACGTCATCGACTCGGATGTTGACCTCGGTCACCTCAAGTCCGCACAGGCGCTCCACGGCCGAGATCACGTTCTTGCGTACCCCGTTGGCGAGGTCCGGAATGGCGACGCCGTACTCCACCACCAGGTCTATGTCGATGGCCGCCTGTCGCTCGCCGACCTCCACCGCCACTCCCTGGGTGGCGCTGCGCTCGCCGCCCACCATGCCGCGCACGGCTCCGAGGGCTCGTGCCGTACCTCCGCCCATCTCGTAGACCCCGGATACCTCGCGCGCCGCCAGCCCGGCGATCTTCGTCACCACCACGCTGTCGATCGTGGTCGTCCCTCTGGGCGTCACTAGGGCGCTCTCCTGCGTCCGAGCCCGGGGCACCGAGGCCTCCTCGGTCTTGGTCTTGTTCATCGCACCCACGTCGGCCACGTCGCTTCCTCCCCCCGATGGAGACAGAGGTCTCCTGAAACGCACGTCACGTCTACATTCCGTAATACCCCCCAAATCATCAGTAATCGGGACTTATCGAACCTTGCCCGAATCCAAACCCGGCTTCCTGGTACTCATTGCCCCCGCTTGCACCCGTCCATCGCCGGGACCATCACCAGCAGGCTCGCGCCGGAAGGCCACTAGCCTGGACAGGTGCGTATAGCAAGGTTCTCCACAGGTGACGGTGTGACATTCGGCGTGGTCGAAGGCGCGCGGGGCGAGGAGTTCGTCTCCGCGGTCGCGGGGCACCCGTTCGGCGACATCCAGTTCACGGGCGACCGGTTCCCCCTGGCAGAGGTACGGCTGGTCGCGCCGATGCTGCCGAGCAAGATCGTGGCGATCGGCAAGAACTACGCCGATCACGTTCGCGAGATGGGGGGCGACGAGCCCCCGGCCGAGCCGGTGATCTTCAGCAAGCCGTCCACATCGGTGATCGGCCCGGGGGAGGCGGTCGCCTACCCGGAGAAGCTGTCGCAGCGGGTCGACTTCGAGGGCGAGCTGGCCGTGGTGATCGGACGGCTGTGCCGCGAGGTGCCGGTCGAGCGGGCCCACGAGGTGATCTTCGGGTATACCTGCGCCAACGACGTCACCGCCCGCGACCTCCAGAAGCGCGACGGGCAGTGGACCCGCGCCAAGGGGTTCGACACGTTCTGCCCGCTCGGCCCCTGGATCGAGACGGTGCTCGACCCGAGCGACCTGGCGATCACGACGACGGTCAACGGCGAGATCCGGCAGAGCGGACGCACCTCTCAACTCCTGCACGACGTTCCCACGCTGGTCGCCTACGTGAGCGCGGTCATGACCCTGATCCCCGGTGACGTGATCCTCACCGGCACGCCGGCCGGGGTCGGCCCGCTCACCGTCGGAGACGAGGTCAGCGTCGGCATCGAAGGCATCGGCACACTAACCAACCGGGTGGTCTCACGTGATTAGGGTCCGTTTCGCACCCTCACCGACAGGCATGTTCCACGTCGGCGGGGCACGCTCCGCGCTGTACAACTGGGCGTTGGCCGAACAGGCCGGAGGCCGCTTCGTGCTGCGCATCGAGGACACCGACGCCGCCCGCAACCGTCCGGAGTGGACCGAAGGCATCATCTCCGCCCTGGACTGGATCGGCATCAGCGGCGAGAACCCGGCGTTCGAAGGGCCGTACTTCCAGTCGGCCTACGAGACGCAGCACCGGGAGGCCGCGGCGAAGCTCTCGGCCGACGGCCGCGCGTACTACTGCACCTGCACCCGCGACGATGTGAAGGCCCGCACAGGGTCGGAGCACCAGGGATACGACGGCTTCTGCCGTACGCGGGGGCTGACCGAGGGGGCGGTGCGGTTCCGCACGCCCGACGACGGGGTCACGGTGGTCGACGACCTCGTGCGGGGGCGCGTCGAGTTCCCGAACGAGGCGATGGAGGACTTCGTGATCGCGCGGGCCGACGGCTCGCCGCTGTTCGTGCTGGCCAACGTGGTGGACGACATCGAGATGCGCATCTCGCACGTCGTCCGGGCCGAGGAGCACCTCTCCAACACGCCGAAACAGCAACTGCTGTGGGCCGCCCTCGGCGTGACTCCGCCGGTGTGGGCGCACGTGCCCGTCATCGTCAACGAGAAGCGGCAGAAACTGTCGAAGCGCCGCGACAAGGTGGCCCTGGAGTCCTACCGGGACGAGGGCTACCTGCCGGAGGCGATGGTCAACTACCTGATGCTGCTCGGGTGGGGCCCCGGCGACGACCGCGAGATCATGCCGTGGTCGGAGATGATGCCGCTGTTCAAGCTGGAGGACGTCAACCCGTCTCCGGCGTTCTTCGACGAGAAGAAGCTGCGCGCCTTCAACGGCGAATACATCCGGGCCCTGCCGCTCGACGAGTTCGTACGGCGCTGCCAGGTGTTCCTCGACCCCACCTGGGACCTCGGCGTGTTCGCCCAGGTCGCCGAGCTGGCCCAGACCCGTGTCGCGGTGCTCTCGGAGATCAAGGCCAACGTCGACTTCCTGTTCCTGGACGAGCCGGTGTTCGACCAGGCGTCGTGGGACAAGGCGATGAAGGCGTCGGCCGGGGAGATCCTCACCGACTACGCCGCCAGGCTGGAGGACGTCCCGTTCGACGCCGACTCCCTCAAGACCGCCCTGGAGGAGGTCGGCGCCGGGCACGGCCTGAAACTCGGCAAGGCCCAGGCGCCCGTCCGCGTGGCGATCACCGGCCGCACCGTGGGCCTGCCGCTGTTCGAGTCGATCGAGGTGCTCGGCCGCGAGCGCTCCCTGGCCCGCCTCCGCGCCGCCCGCGAGCGGCTGCTCGCGGGCCGCGAGACCGGCTGAGGGCTCCGACAGGCGCCTTCGGGGGCGTACGGCAAGCCGGCTCGTGCCGTACGCCCCCGGGCCTCAGAGCAGGCCGCGGCGTGCCAGCAGCGGCTCGATGCGCGGGTCGCGGTCGCGGAAGTTCCTGAACGCGGTCATCGGGTCGATGCCGCCGCCCTTGGACAGCAGCTCACGGCGGAAGCGGTCGCCGCCGGCCCTGGTCAGGCCGCCGTTCTCGACGAACCACTCGACGCTGTCGGCGTCGAGGACCTCACTCCAGATGTAGGAGTAGTAGCCCGCCGCGTAGCCGCTCGACCAGATGTGGGCGAAGTAGGTGCTCCGGTAGCGCGGGGGGACCAGCGGCAGGTCCACCCCGGCCCGCTGCAGCGCCCGCTTCTCGAACGCCTCGGCCGTGCCGGGGTCCTCCCCGGGGGCCAGCGTGTGCCACGCCCAGTCGAGCAGCGAGGCGGCGAGGTATTCGACGGTGGCGAACCCCTGGTTGAACTTCTGCGCGGCCTTCAGCCGGTCGGCGATCTCGTGGGGGAGCGGCTCGCCGGTCCGGTAGTGCTTGGCGTAGTTGGCCAGGATCTCCGGCCACAGGATCCACATCTCGTTGACCTGGCTCGGGTATTCGACGAAGTCGCGGGGCACCGCGGTGCCCGACACCCGGGGGAAGCGCACATCGGAGAACAGCCCGTGCAGCGCGTGCCCGAACTCGTGGAACATCGTCCTGACCTCTTCGAAGGTCATCAGCGTCGGCTCACCCGCCGGAGGCTTGACGATGTTGAGGTTGTTGACCACGACCGGCCGCGTGCCGAACAGCTCTGACTGCTTGACCAGGCTGCTCATCCATGCGCCGCCCCGCTTGGACTCGCGGGCGTAGAAGTCGCCGAGGAACAGCCCGAGCGGCGTGCCGTCCTCCTCGAACACCTCGAACACGAGCACGTCGGGGTGGTAGCCCGCGAGGTCGGCGCGCGGGGTGAAGGTGAGGCCGTAGAGCTTCTCGGCCGCGTAGAACACCCCGTCGCGCAGCACCCGGTCGAGCTCGAAGTACGGCCTTACCTGGCCGCTGTCGAGGTCGTAGCGGGCCTTGCGCACCTTCTCCGCGTAGAACGCCCAGTCCCACGGCGCCAGCTCGTGTCCGGCGGCCTCCCGCAGATCGGCGGCCTCCCGCTCGGCGTTGGCCACGGCCGCCGGAGTCAGCTTGGCGAGCATCTCGGTCACCGCCCGCGTGGTCGGCGCGGTCTGGTCGGCCACCACGTATTCCGCGTGGTCGGCGTAGCCCAGCAGCCCTGCGCGCTCGGCCCGCAGCATCGCCGTGCGCACCACCAGATCGGCGTTGGAGTCGGCGCCGCGCTCGACCGAGGCCGTGTGGACGCGCTCGCGCAGCGCCCGGTCGGTCAGCGCCGCGAGCGGCGGCTGCCCGGTCGGCAGCACCAGCGTGACCACA
The DNA here is from genome assembly GCF_900100605.1 of Sinosporangium album. Lineage (GTDB taxonomy): Bacteria > Actinomycetota > Actinomycetes > Streptosporangiales > Streptosporangiaceae > Sinosporangium > Sinosporangium album. The sequence goes on from NZ_FNCN01000013.1 coordinate 44,996, forward strand.
TGCCTGCCGGGCAGCCCGCGGGCCCGACCGGTCTCGGCCGCCGCCGCCACCGCGTCGGGTGACAGGCCGGAAAGCGAGGCCACGTCGTCGACCACGACGGCGGCGGCGTTGGTGTCGCTCAGCAGGTTCTGCTGGAACGTCGTGGACAGGGCCGACAGCTGCTCGTTGAGCTGCCTGAGCCGTTCCTGGTCGGCCGCCCCGAGCTCGGCCCCCGCGCGCACGAAGTCGGTGTGGTAGCGCTGGAGCAGCCAGCGCTCGCCCTCGTCTTCCGGCGGGTGCTCGTGGAGCGTCTTGATCCGCTGGAACAGCGCCGCGTTCAGATGGACGGCGTCGGCGTGCCGCGCGAGCTCGGGCGTGACCCGCTTGTGGATCTCCTGCACGCCGGGGGTGCTGTCGGTGGCCACCTGGTTGAAGAACACCGTCGAAACCCGGTCGAGGATCTGCCCCGAGCGCTCCAGCGCCTCGATCGTGTTGGCGAAGGTCGCGGGCTCCGCGTTGTTCGCGATCGCCTCGATCTCGGCCAGGTGCTCGGCCATGCCGCGCTCGAAGGCGGGTAGGAAGTGTTCCTCGCGGATCTCCTGGAACGGCGGGAGCCCGTAGGGCAACGGACTGGGGGCGAAGAACGGGTTTTCGACCAAGGCGCGCACTCCTCGACTCGTGGAACGGCTGTCCCCAGCCTGGCACAACCCCCGACAGGACCGGCTCGCCGAAGCCGGGCCGGGCAATCGTTTTGGCCTTGAGGCTCAAGCTGGGCTATTCTTTCGGACGTCGCCAGTGAGCCCCGAAGGGGGAGCACAGCGGTGGGGTATGGGGTAATTGGCAGCCCAACTGATTCTGGTTCAGTTAGTCTAGGTTCGAGTCCTGGTACCCCAGCCATTACGGCTGGTTATGAGGCGGATGTCATAAGACATCCGCCTTGTCGTTTTTCGCCGTTATCTTCCGTTGTCTTTCGCGTCATCTCCCCCCATGGCGAGACAGCGGCTTATGACGACGAGAGGACGGCCGTCCGATCGGGAGAGGGGAAACCCAGGGCGTGGCTGCGGCGGACCGGCTACCGACTATTGCAAGGGTCTCACCGATCAGAGCCCCGGGTTGTGCTCGTACCGGTACCGGAGATCCTCGCGTGAAGAAGGGCGGCCTGGGCCGGGGGCGGCAAGGGTCTTGGCGGAGATCCGTGTCCACCTCCTTGCCGTCCCGCCCGACGACCATGCGGCATGGGCAGGGGTCGCCCGCGAGGCGTCCGAAGTCCTGTCGATCTGGTCCGTGGCCGTCGAGGGCGCACAACCCGGCCCGCTGGCGACCGTCGCTGATGCGCTCGCCTAGGCAGCCCGCACCCGCTACGACGAACAACCTCCGCGCCTACCTCGCCCGGGCCGTCTCCACCTTCACCAAGCAGAGCCAGACCGACTGGGACAGATCGACCTCCTCAAGCAGATACTCCACCTGATCCAGGCCACCGCGTTCTCACCAGACCGGTGGGTTGCACGAGCAAGGGATGCGGTCCAGGTGGGCATAGGGCGGTGTCGTAGGCTTCGCGCATGGCGAGGGTCCTGCACGTTGCTTCGGGCGGGGGCGGTGATGTCCTGGCGTCGGTGGGCATCCGCGCGGCGTTGGGAGATTCCAATGATCCGGGGCTGATCGCCACTTATGCGTGGGATCGTCTTCTGGCGGACCCATTGCCCGGGCCGCGTGGGTACAACGATTTCTCCAGGCTGGGTGTGATCGGTGGACGCCCTCGTCTGGTGACCTCCGAGACCAGACCAGTACCGCCGGCGGGTTCCACGCTGCCGAGGCTCGCGGGCGAACTGGCGCACTTATTGGTGCTGTTGGACCCCCACCAGGGAGAGGTGGGGCTCGGGGAGCAACTTCGGGCGCTGATCGACGCCGAAGGCGTAGATCTGGTGCGGATCATCGACGTGGGAGGCGACATCCTGGCGCGGGGCGATGAGCCGTCGCTGCGTAGTCCGCTCGCTGACACTCTGACCCTGGCGGCCTGTGTCGGGTTGCCGGTGCCCGTCGACGTCCTGGTCGTGGGCCTCGGGTTGGATGCGGAGTTGGAGGTCGGCTACGCTCGGCGACGTCTGGGAGGTGTGCCCGTGCGGGCGGGTCGGCTCACGGTGGAGCATTTCCAGGCTATACGGCCTGCTTTCTCCTGGCATCCGTCGGAGGCTTCGGCCATGCTCGCCGCCGCCGTTCACGGGGCACGGGGCCGAGTTGAGGTGCGTGACGCGGGTACCGCTGTCACTCTCGATGACGAGACGCCCGTCATCTATCGGGTGCCATTGGCAGATCTCGTCGACATCAGCCCTATCGCCCGGCAGATGGCGGGAACCACCGACCTCGGCCAGGTCGAACAGGTGGTTCGGCAGGTCTGTGGGTTCTGCGAGATCGACTACGAGCGGAAGAAGGCAGCAACGCTCAGTGACCGTCCCCGCAGGGAACTGGGCTTGGCCGAGTTCGGTGAACGCCTCGGACGATTCGAGGCCGAGGTCCGTGGACGTGGCGCGGATTTCGTGAGCTTTCGCCGCGTGGCCGAGCAGGTCGGGCGGCCTGCGGGCGGCTACTCGGCGATGCGTCGTCACATGATCGAAACTTGGCCCGAGCGCCATGTGTGGCCGATCTGGTCGGTCCTGCCACGCGACGACGGGCGCTGATCTAGCCTCCGAACCATGAGGAGGCTTCGATGGCCGGTGGTGAAGAGCGGATCGGGCAGCGGATCGCCGCACTGCGGAAGATCCGTCGAATGACCCAGCGTCAGGTGGCGACCCAGGCCAACATCTCACTGAGTCTTCTTCAGAAGGTGGAGGCCGGGTCACGTGCGGCGACGCCTGTTCTCGTCGCAGCGGTCGCTCCGGTGCTTCGGGTGTCGAGCAGGGAACTCTACGGTCAGCCGTTTGTGATGGACCAGTCTCATACGGCCATTCCCCGACTGCACGCATCATTGGCCAGGTTCGACGTTCTGATACCGCCGATGCGGCCCCCGCGTCGGGCCTACAGCCAGTTGAAGGCCGAAACGGATGAGGTCAACCGGCTGAGGCAAGCGGGAAACTACACCCAGCTCGGTGAACGGGTACCGCCCTTGCTGGATGAGATCGGTCCCTTGATCCAAGGGGCCGTCGGGGTTGAGCGTGAACGATTGGGACACTTGCTCGCACTTCTGTATTTTGCGGCACACTCCTTGGCCTAAAAGCTCGGCCATGACCAGTTGGCGACGCTCGCTGAAGACCGGATGGTGTGGGCGGCGAACATCTCATCTGATCCGGCGATGATTGCCACAGCCAACTGGGCGCGCTGCACGACTTTCATGGCGACCGGTGATTACCGGCTGGGTCTCAGGCTTTTGTCTGACACCCGAAACTTCCTGGTTCGCGAACTGAACGACGACGATCGCGACGTCCTGAGCGTGTACGGTGGGCTCCACCTGCGGGAAGGGGTAATGGCGGCACGGTCGGGAGACTCGGACGCTGCCTGGAGCCACCTTGACGAGGCGCGCGAGTGCGTCCGGCGCGGCGCCTCCGACGCCAACGATCCTTACCAGCTCACCTGCGCGCCGATCAACTCCGCGATCGTGGCGGTGGCCGTTGCCGTGGAGCTCGGAGACGCAGATGAGGCGATCCGCCGTTCGCAGTGCGTACATATCCCTCGTGGGTTCCCAGCCGTCCGCGCGAGCCACCACCACATTGATCTTGCGCGCGCCCACCTGTGGAAAGGGGATCGCCGCCGCGCTCTGGAGTCGCTTCTCCGGGCAGAGCAGTACGCACCTCAGCAGATCCGGCACTGCACACGTGGTGGCACCTGCGCAAGACACCCGCTTGGCGGCTTTGCTACCAGCCGGCCCGCCCCCACACGACAGTGATCGACGAACTGCTCGCTGCCATGACGGCCGAGGGGCAGCTCGCGCGCTGGACTCGCGGCATCTATGAACCCGAGACCGTCGCGTTCGGCGGCCCGACCGGGATGGACGTCGCGCACATGCTCTTCCACGACGACAGCCGCCACTGCCTCGCTCGCGCGAGCGGCTCGCCCGCCGCCCTGGGGCGGCGGGAAACCACCGTCCTGCTGTTCAGCTCGATGCTGCGCGCCGCCGGACTGGACTGGTTCGAGCAGGGCGACGTCTGGGCCAAGGTGGCATCGCTGCGGGCCGTCGCCCACCGTGATGCCGACCTTCGGCACACCGAGAAGCTGGGTCGGGCCATACGGCGGTTGATGACCGTTGACCCGCGTGGCGTGCCCGACCTGGTGCCCCCGACCTGGTGGTCGGCGTTCGACACGGTCGGACGCCACCTTGCCGCGCTCACCTGTGACGGGCACCTGGAACGAGGGTTGCGCGCGGTCCTGGCGCACCACTTCATTTTCCACGCCAACCGAGCCGGTCTGTCTGGCGACGACCAGGCCACCCTCGCCGCGCTGGCCGTCAACACCGTCTTCCACAACACTCCCGCGCAGCGGGCCACAACCATCGTCGACCCCGTTAAGGTTCCCGCAATGACGAGCACGTTCAGTGACACTTCCATCAGCTCTGGCGACTCCGCGCACGCACTTCGCGCCAAGCTCACCGACCAGCTCATCGCTGGCGGAGCTATCCGCACCGACGCCGTCGAGGGCGCGTTCCGGCAGGTTCCCCGCGAGGTGTTCCTACCTGGCGTCCCGGTGGCCGACGCCTACGCCAACGACGCCGTCTACACCAAACACGAGGCCGACGGCACCCGCATCAGCGCCGCATCCCAGCCCAAGATCGTCGCGATGATGCTCCACCAACTCGACATCCAGCCCGGCCAGCGCATCCTCGAACTTGGCGCGGCCACCGGCTATAACGCCGCGTTGATGGCGGTCCTGGCAGGCCCCACCGGACACGTCACCACCATCGACATCGACGACGACCTCGTCGCCGGCGCCCGCGCGCACCTTGCCGCCGCCGGAATCGACAACGTCACGACCATCGTCGGTGACGGCGCATTCGGCCACCCCGAGGCCGCCCCCTATGACCGTGTCATCGCCACCGTCGGCGCCTACGAGGTCCCCGCCGCCTGGCTGGAACAACTCGCACCCGGCGGACGTCTGGTCGCCCCGGTGCGCTTGGCGGGCGTCGCCTCCCGCAGCATCGTGTTCACTCGTGACCACGATGGGTGGAGCAGTATCCGTAGCGAGATGGCGGTGTTCATGCCGCTGCGCGGCCTCGGCGACGACGCCCGCCGCGTCATCGACCTCACTGGCACCGGTGAAGTGACGCTGCAAACCCACAAGGACAACATCCACGCCACCGACTCGGACACGCTCACCGGGATCTTCGACACACCGGCCGAGACGGTCTGGACCGGCGTGCATTTCTTCGCGCGGGAGTCCTTCGAGTGGCTGGACCTGTGGCTGTCCTGCCACCTGCCCAACCCCCTCATGCGGATGGAAGTCGCCCCCACGGCCAAGGACAGCGGCCTGGTCCGGCCGATGTTCCCCACTGTCGCGATGGCCACCACCTCGGCCGACGGCAGCCTTGCCTACCTGACCATCCGCACAGCCGAACCCGGCCCCGACGGCAACCGACGCTACGAGGTTGGTGTCATCGGCCACGGCCCCGGCGGACACGACCTCGCGAAGCAAGTTGCGGCGGAGACCGCCACCTGGGACCAGGGGTTCCGCTCCAGCACCGCCCACTTCGCTATCCCTGACACTCCTGCTCTGGCCACCGAGCCCGGCCGCGTGGTCTTGGACCGCCCCCGCCAGCCCATGACCGTCACTTGGACGTGACACTCGTGCATCCCACCGGCCCATTCGCCCGCCGCTTCCCGCTGGTCGCCCGGACCCGTCCGGCCTGCGTTCCGCTGGAGCGGCGGGTTGCCTACCTGTGCGACGTGCAGCCCAGGCCGAAGGTGCCGACGACCTCACCGAAGCTGCCGCCGTGCATAACCAGGCGGCGCTCATCGCCTCCGACTGTGGACTGCCCGACCTCGCCCGGCGCTGGTGCCACCAACAAGCCGACATCCACATGCGCGCTCACCCGCTGAACGCGCAGAACACGCGCCTTGTCGCCAACGTGGAGAGCATCATGACATCGAAGACGCACGGCCGCACGAATTCCGAGCGCGATCTCCGCTGACTCAGGTTCTGGTTCAGTTAGTCTAGGTTTGAGTCCTGGTATCCCAGCCATTTCGGCTGGTTATGAGGCGGATGTCTTCTTTGAGACATCCGCCTTTGTTATTTTTCGCCGCTATCTTCCGTTGCCTTTCGCGTTATCTCCCCACCATGGCGAGGCAGCGGCTTATGACGACGAGAGGACGGCCGTCCGATCGGGAGAGGGGAAACCCGAGGAACCCGGGGCGTGGCTGCGCCCCGCCCGAGACCGCTCCTGGGCCGTGGCGGATGCCTATCGGCGGGGCCTGCTCGGTTGAGTTGTCGTTTGTTGAGCACTCTGGAGGTGCGGTAGAGTTACTGCCGTTGCCGGGGAGGTCCGGTGATCCCCACCCAGTGAGATCACTCCCGCCCCGTGTGGCCGTCGCCCCGTGTGACAGTCGCGAGTGATCGCGGCAATCGTAAGTGACAAGGTCCCGTCGTCTAGTGGCCCAGGACGCCGCCCTCTCAAGGCGGTAGCGCCGGTTCGAATCCGGTCGGGACTACCACTTTGTCACTTCATTAGGCATGGCTCCGTCGTCTAGCGGCCTAGGACGCTGCCCTCTCAAGGCAGTAGCGCCGGTTCGAATCCGGTCGGGGCTACCATCGCGAAACCCCAGGGTGATCCCTGGGGTTTCCGCTTTCCCTGAGGCGTTGTGCCATGGTCACACAAGAGCGCTTGATTCGCTTCGCCCCGTTGTCTCCCCTTCTCCTGCTCGCCGTGCCGGCCGCTCAGGGCCTACTCGTGTTAGGCCTACTCGTGCGCCGCCCCCGCGCCTTCCCAAGGTCGCCGGAGCCCGCCACGGCATCGTCCTCTACCGCGACCCGGCGACGTCCCTGGAGGAGCAGCAGGCGGCGCCGGCGCCGTCTCCCGAGAGACGAGCGGAGAAGCGGTACGGCGAAGCCGTACCGCTGCGCCTCGCGGTCCTCGGCGAGTCCACCGCAGCCGGGCTTTCTCGCCGAAGACGGCTTCCATCCCTGCGCGCGGGGCTACGAGACCTGGGCGGGGAGACCCGCCGAGTTCATCGCTTCCCGAAGCGAGTTCGCCGCTCCCGCGGGGAAGACGTGAGACTCCGGTGCCCGCCGGGGGGCGGCCCCCTGAGGGGGCCGCCGGGGGCGGTCAGCGGCGGGAGCGGGCCTTGAAGAGGGCGCGTTTGGCGACCTTGCCGACCTGCTTGTCGGGGTGGGCCTCGCCGATGGCCTCAAGGAGCTCTTCGACGTGGGGGTGGGGCACCTTCCAGATGACGTCGAGCAGTTCGCACAGGACGGCGGAGGGCCCGATGTCGTGGAGGCTGCTGACGAACTCGTGGCGGCCGAGCCCGGCGGAGATCGTCCACATGTCGAGGATGATCCAATGGGTGTCGGCCTGGGTGGGCTCGGAGCCGTCGACGTCGAGCTGGGCGAGGTGGGTGGCGGCGTAGGCCCGCAGGGTGGGCTCCTTGAGCGCCTCCTGCCAGGCGGGGACGGCTTCGTCGCCGAGGGAGCCGACCAGGCTGGCCGCCTGGACGCGGATCAGGGCGTCGGCCTCATCCTCCACGGCGGCCTGGAGCAGCTCCCTGGCGGCCTGCTCGGGCTCGCGCAGGCCGAGCCAGGCGGTGAACTCGGCGTCGGCCTCCTCCTCGGGCAGCTCGGGGCTGAAGGCGAGCAGCTCGAAGGCCGTCATGGCGTCGATGGCGGGTCGGGCGTCGACGTCGAGGTCGGCGTCGTCGACGAGGTGGACGATGCCTTCGGTGCCGAGGGGCGTCAGGCGCAGCGTGTCGCCGTCGAGGGCGACCATGCCGTAGCCCTTGAGCCATTCGACGGGCGGGCCGAGCGGGTCGCCGAGCGCCGCCGCGGCGCCGGCCCAGGCGTCGCCGCCGAGGTCGTCGAGGTCGGCGGCGGCTTCGGCGAGGTCGTCGCGGAGCGCGGCGAGCGACCGCTCGCCGCCGGCGAGCAGCAGCCGGACGAGAAGGGCCCTGGTCAGGCCGGACAGGACGATCGTGAGGTCTTCGTCGGGCAGCTCGGGGTCGCCGTAGTCGACCGAGTGCATGCCGAGCATCCAGGCGTCGAGCACGTCCTCGTCGTCCTCGAACGGCCAGGCGGCGGTGTCGGGATCGACGCTGACGGTGTCGTCGCCGTCGGGCCGGAGGAATTCGAGGTCGACGGCGAGGTTCCAGAGGTTCCACAGGTGGGGCACGGCCTCGGCGAGGGCGGTGCCGGTGGTGTCGGGCCTCGGGAGTCCGACGACGGCGAGCGCCTCTTCGATCTCGTCGTCGTGGAGCAGGCTCTCCTCGCCCATGCGCCGCTCGGTGCCCACCCACAGGGCGAGGTCGCGGGCGCGGGCGATCAGGGGGACCTCGCGGGCGGCCGCGGCGAGTTCGGCGTCGGGGCGGAGCCGGATCGTGGGGAGGGCCGTGAGGTCGTCGGCGAACGGTTCGAGGTCGCCGAGGCCCCCGTCGACCTCCTCCTCCTCGTAATCGCCCTCCTCGTCGATCAGCTCCTCCATGGCCTCGACGAAGTCGTCCTCCAGGTGGTCGAGCTCGGCGAGGAGGTCGTCCAGGGAGTCGGAGCCCTTGGCGAGGCGTCCGGTGGCGTCGAGGAACGCGAGGTAGGCGCGGACGGCCGTCACCATGCCGTCGGCGGCCTCGTCGGGATCTTCGACGACCTTCGGCATGCGGTCGAGCAGGACCGTGCGCAGATCGGCCCTGCGCCATCTGCCCACGTCGTCGGAGGCGATCAGCCGATGCCACAGGACGGCGGGGCCCACCAGGTCCGGGTCGCTGCCCGGCGCGTGGTCCGGCGCCCACAGAATGAACTCTTGGAGCAGGGGGCGCAGTTCAGCCGCGGCTGCCTCGATGCGATCGGTCACCCGATCAGGCTAGTAGGCGCGGGCAGTGCTCGGCTCCCGATATCGAGGCTCAGGCCAGGATTCACCTAGCCCGAGTTGTCATGTTTGGCCGGAGTCTCAGTTTGCTCGGCGCATCGCCTCGGCGATGCGTTCGGCCGCGGCGACCACCGGGGCCGCGTGCAGGCGGCCAGGTGTCCTGGTCAGGCGTTCGATGGGGCCGGAGACCGAGATGGCGGCCACCACCTTGCCGCCGGTGCCGCGGATCGGCGCCGACACGCTCGCCACGCCCTGCTCGCGCTCGCCGATGCTGTGGGCCCACCCTCTCCGGCGCACGCTCGCGAGGGTCGCGGCGGTGAACTTGGCGCCCCGCAGCCCCCGGTGGAGCCGGTCGGGCTCCTCCCAGGCGAGCAGCACCTGCGCGGCCGACCCCGCGCCCATGGGGAGGCCGGAGCCGACGGGTACGGTGTCCCTCAGGCCGCTGGCGCGTTCCGCCGCGGCCACGCAGACCCGCTCGTCGCCCTGGCGGCGGTAAAGCTGCGCGCTTTCCCCCGTCAGGTCCCGCAGGTGCGTCAGCACCGGGGAGGCGATGGCCAGCAGCCTGTCCTCGCCGGCCGCCGTGGACAACTCCGAAAGCCGCGGCCCGAGGATGAACCTGCCCTGGGTGTCGCGGGAGACGATGCGGTGATGCTCCAGCGCCACGGCCAGCCGGTGGGCGGTGGGCCGGGCGAGTCCGGTGGCGCTGACGAGCTGCGCCAGGGAGGCCGGACCGGCTTCCAGGGCATTGAGCACCAGAACCGCCTTGTCGAGTACTCCGACTCCGCTAGAGTTGTCCATAACCCGATACTGCCGTCTCGGCATATGAGAAAGCAAGTCGGGTGCGAGAGCGAGATCGCAAGGAGGCGACATGGGCCGCACACTGGCCGAGAAGGTCTGGGAGCAGCACGTTGTGCGACGTGCCGACGGTGAGCCCGACCTGCTCTACATCGACCTGCACCTCATCCATGAGGTGACCAGCCCGCAGGCGTTCGACGGCCTGCGATTCAGCGGCCGGAATGTGCGGCGACCGGAGCTGACCATCGCGACGGAGGACCACAACGTCCCGACCGTGCTCGGCCCGATCACCGACCTTGTGTCCAAGACCCAGGTCGAGACCCTGCGCAAGAACTGCGCGGAGTTCGGGATCAGGCTCCACCCCATGGGCGACGCCGGCCAGGGCGTGGTCCACATCATCGGACCCCAGTTCGGTCTGACCCAGCCCGGCATGACCGTGGTGTGCGGCGACTCCCACACCTCCACCCACGGCGCGTTCGGCGCCATCGCGTTCGGCATCGGCACCTCCGAGGTCGAGCACGTGCTGGCCACCCAGACGCTGCCCTCCTACCGGCCGAAGACGATGGCCATCGAGGTGAGCGGCGAGCTGCCGGTCGGCGTGACCGCCAAGGACCTCATCCTCGCGATCATCGCCAAGATCGGCACCGGCGGCGGCCAGGGCTACATCGTCGAATACCGCGGTGAGGCCATCCGCAAGCTCTCCATGGAGGGCCGGATGACCGTCTGCAACATGTCCATCGAGGCGGGCGCCCGGGCCGGCATGATCGCCCCCGACGAGACCACCTTCGAATACCTGCGCGGCCGGGCCCACGCCCCTGAGGGCGCGGCCTGGGACGAGGCCGTGGCCTACTGGAAGACCCTGCGCACCGACGACGACGCCGTCTTCGACCAGGTGGTCGAGATCGACGCCTCCGCGTTGACGCCGTTCGTCACCTGGGGCACCAACCCGGGGCAGGGTGTTCCGCTGGGCTCCGCCGTACCCTCGCCGGACAGCTTCGCCGACCCGATCGAGCGGGCCGCGGCCGAGCGGGCCCTGGAATACATGGGGCTCACCGCCGGCACGCCGCTGGTCGAGGTCGAGGTCGACACGGTGTTCGTCGGGTCGTGCACCAACGGGCGCATCGAGGACCTGCGGGCCGCGGCCGACATCCTGCGCGGACGCACGGTCGTCACCCGCACCCTGATCGTCCCCGGCTCGATGCAGGTCAAGAAGGCCGCCGAGGCCGAGGGCCTCGACGAGGTGTTCAAGGCCGCCGGCGCCGAGTGGCGCCAGGCCGGGTGCTCGATGTGCCTCGGCATGAACCCCGACACCCTCAAGCCGGGTGAGCGCAGCGCCTCGACCTCCAACCGCAACTTCGAGGGCCGCCAGGGCAAGGGCGGGCGCACCCACCTCGTCTCTCCGGCCGTCGCCGCCGCCACCGCGGTCACCGGCAAGCTGACCGCCCCCGCCGACCTCTAAGGAGCCGTGATGGACGCCTTCACCACCCACACCGGCCGCGCGGTTCCGCTGCGCCGCAGCAACGTCGACACCGACCAGATCATCCCGGCCGTCTGGCTCAAGCAGGTCAGCCGCACCGGCTTCGAGCGCGGTCTGTTCGCCGCCTGGCGCGAGGACCCAGACTTCGTCCTCAACAACCCCGTCTACGAGGGCGCGACCGTGCTCGTGTCCGGTCCCGACTTCGGCACCGGCTCCTCGCGCGAGCACGCCGTGTGGGCGCTCCAGCAGTACGGCTTCCGCGCCGTCATCGCCGCCCGCTTCGGCGACATCTTCCGCAACAACTCCACCAAGATGGGCCTGCTCCCGGTCGTGCTTCCGGCTGACAAGGTCGAGGCGCTGCAGAAGGCCGTCGAGGCCGACCCCGCGGTCGAGGTGACCGTCGACCTGGTCGAACGGCAGGTCCGCTGGGGCGGCGAGGCCGTCGGCTTCGAGATCGACGACTACACCCGCTGGCGGCTGATGGAGGGCCTGGACGACATCGGACTGACCCTGCGTCACGGGGACGACATCACGGCATACGAGAATGGTCGGCAGACATGGCTGCCGACGACCGTCTGAGGACATCCACCGCTCCACGTGGCCTCTCGGAGGCCCCCGGGCCGGACGAGCTTGCGCGGCGGTTGCGCGATGCGCACCGCCGCGTTCGCGCGCTTGCCCTGCCCCCCGTCGACAAGGAGCGCATCGCGCGGCGCTTCGTGGCGATCTGTGACCTCGCCAAGCGTGACCTGGGCCACGCCGCGGCCCGTTTGGACCTGCTTTTGGCTGATCTTGCGGCGGCCTCGGCCGTGCCCTCCCGTGCCCCGGAGACGCCTTCGCCGCCCCGCCCGCGCCCTGTCAGCGACACGCCGCGCGAGCGAAACATTACGCAAGGTGATTGAGTCCCGCGCGATAGTCCCCTAATTTCAAGCGGGTAAGGGGTTTCTAACCTCGACCCTTCGAGTGTGTACTGATAGAACCCCGAGCCGTAATAGGGGGAGCAACCTAGATGAACAAGCGCGAACTCGTCGACGCGATCGCGGACCGGGTCGGCGACAAGAAGACGGCCAACGAGGCGGTGAACGCCGTGCTTGAGGCCATCCAGACTGCGGTCGCCAGCGGTGACAAGGTCTCGATCACGGGCTTCGGCGCGTTCGAGATGGTGCACAAGCCCGCTCGCACGGCCAGAAACCCTTCGACCGGAGACCCGATCAAGGTGGCGGAGAGCTGGGCGCCGAAGTTCCGGCCCGGCGCCGACTTCAAGGAGCTGGTCAACGCCGGGGGCAAGAAGGCGGCCAGAAGGAAGTAACCACAGGTAGACGTCATGGGCGCCCGGGTCGGTGAGAGGCCCGGGCGCTCAATGCGTGTCGGCACGTGTCGGCCGGGTCTCTGCCGGTCGGGCCCCGGGTCAGCCGGCTGCGTGTCGGCGGTGCATGTCGGCCGGGCGCGTATCAGTCAGGCGCGCATCAGTCCGGCAGGGGGAAGGTCGAGAGCGTGACGTAAGTGATCCTGTCGCCGTCGAGGGCGATGTTGACCCGCTGGCCCGAGCGCAGCAGCCGCAGCGGCCCGGCGTCGAAGGCCGCCGCGTCGAAGAGGAGCTCGGTGCCGTCGTCGAGGAACACCGACCCGGAGCGGGTGTTCGGGTCAAAGGAGCGCACGGTCGCCTGCACGTCGATCAGCGTAGCCTCCCCGGGGTTCCACATCCGCGCCACCACCGCCGACGACCGCGGGCCGAGGCCGAGCCCGGCCGCGTCCGCCAGGTCCGCGGGGGTGTCCACGTCCCTGCGCACCGACGCCACCCCCGGGAGCACCAGTTCCTTGGCGCCTCCCGCCAGGTGCCTGGCCCGCGACTCACCGCCGAAGCGGGGCCGGAACGGCAGCCCGGCCCGCACACCGTAGAACGTCGTGCCGATCTCGGCGGCGTCCGGCAGGAACGACTCCTCGGTCTCGCCCGCCGCCGCGAGCACGGTCGCGAGCTCGGCCGGGCGCAGCGCGGGCAGGTCGGCCTGGAGCGCGGCGACCGGGTCGCCGGGCGCCAGCCGTACGGCATGAGCCGCACCGTGGCGCAGCGCCGCGTTCAGCCCGGCCTGCGGGTCGTCCACCACGTCGGCGCCGAGGCGCCCGAGGGCCTCGGCCGCGATCGCGTCGCCCGTCACGACCACGACACGCGCCACGGCGGGGCAGGCGAGGGCGGCGGCGACCGTGTCGCCCGCCACCGCGACCGCGAACGCGGCCCGGTGCGGCCCGGCGAGATCGGCCAGCCGCGACTTCGCGATCACCAGGGTCTTGACCGGCACCACGATGGACCAGCCGGGATTCTCCGCCGCCGCACGCATAACCTTAAGCATCCCGCCTCGACAGCTCGCGGAACGAACCGGGAGACTTGTCACGCCTTGTACGAGTGGAGGAAGCCATGAGCCGCCCCGGACGTCCGCCCTTTCTGTGGGAAGCCCTGGCTGTCGCGTTGATCAAGCCGCTGCTCCTGCTCTTCATCAAACGCAGGTGGAAGGGGAGGCAGCACATCCCCCGGCAGGGAGGTGTGATCATTGCCGCCAATCACTTGTCGTGGAGCGACCCCGTGCTGTTCGCCCACTACGCCTATGACAACGGACGCTGGCCGGTTTATCTCGCTAAATCCGGCATCTTCGGCGTTCCGGTGCTCGGACACATCGTCCGGAAACTCAGGCAGATCGCCGTCCACCGGGGCAGCACCGACGCGGCTCGTTCGCTCAAGGATGCCGAGCAGGCGCTCCGGGACGGCGCGTGCGTGATCTTCTATCCCGAGGGCACCTGCACCCGCGACCCGGAACTCTGGCCGATGTCCGGCAAGACCGGCGTGGCGAGGCTCGCCCTGTCCACGGGGGTCCCCGTCATCCCCGTGGCGCACTGGGGGGCACAGGAGCTCCTGCCGTACGGCGAGAAGCGGCCGAGACTGCTTCCCCGCAAGACCTTCTCGGTGATCGCGGGACCGCCGGTCGACCTGTCGAAGTACGAGGGGCTGCCCATGCGGGCGGCGGTTCTGCGCGAGGCCACGGCGGACATCATGGGAGCGATCAATCAGCAGCTCGGGGAGATCCGCAACGAGAAGGCCCCCGACCTTCCTTTCGACCTGCGGCAGGAGATCCCGCCGGCGTCCTGAGCCCGCGGAACGCGTGGAACGGCCGTTCAACGCCAAGTCGGGAAAGCTCCTGCAAACTCCGCCAATATTCCTTTCTGTCAACTGATATCGACGTACGGTGAAGAGATGACCAAGGCTGCCGTTTTCGGTACCGGCTCGTGGGGCACCACGTTCGCCACGATCCTCGCTGAGGCGGGCACCGACACGATTCTGTGGGGGCGGCGTCCCGAGGTCGTCGAGGCCATCGACCGGCGGCACGAGAACCCGGACTACCTGCCGGGTATTCCGCTGCCGCCCACACTGCGCGCCACCGTGCACCCTGAAGAGGCCCTCGACGGCGCCGACTTCATGGTGCTGGCCGTCCCGTCGCAGTCGCTGCGCGGCAACCTCGCGGCGTGGCGGCGGCACATCCCCGGCGATGCCGTACTGGTCAGCCTCATGAAGGGCATCGAACTCGGCTCCTGCAAGCGCATGAGCGAAGTCGTGCGCGAGGTGGTGGGCGTGCCGGAGGAGCGGGTCGCCGTCATCTCCGGCCCCAACCTCGCCCTGGAGATCGCCGAGAGGCAGCCCGCCGCCGCCGTGGTCGCCTGCACCGACGAGTCGGTCGCCGACCGGCTGCAGGAAGCGTGCCACGTCCCCTGGTTTCGGCCCTACACAAATCCCGACGTCGTCGGAGTCGAGCTCGGCGGGGCCGTCAAGAACGTCATCGCCCTCGCCGTCGGTGTCGCGGCGGGCATGAAGCTCGGCGACAACGTGCGGGCGACCCTCATGACCCGCGGGTTGGCGGAGATCTCCCGGCTGGGCGCCGTGCTCGGTGCGGACCAGCACACGTTCGCCGGACTAGCCGGAATGGGTGATCTTATTGCTACCTGTACATCCCCATTGTCCAGAAACCGTACTTTCGGCGAGAATCTTGGTCGCGGCATGACCCTCAGCGAGGTCGTCGCCGCTACCAAGCAAACCGCCGAAGGTGTCAAGTCCTGTGAGTCGGTGCTCGAACTTGCCAGAAAGCATGATGTTGAGATGCCCATCACCGAGGTCGTGGTGGGTGTCGTCCACGACGGCCTGACCCCGGCGGAGGCCGGAGTGCTGCTGATGTCGCGCAGCCCCAAACCAGAACGCTACGGAGTGTGACGACCGCCGCGGGCGGTCGCGCGCGAACGGAGTGAAGCATGAACGACCGTAGGCCCCGGGGTGAGAACACCCGCTCGGTCCACCTCCCGCCGCCCCCCACGCCTCGGCAGGCCGCGCTCGGTCAGGCGGTTTGGAGATCTTCGGCCTGGGCGTTCGACGACTCCGCGGAACACGCCGACATGCTGAGAGACCGCTCGCCCGGCGTCACCTACGGCCAGGTCGACAACCCCACCACCGCCTCCCTCGCCGCCGCCGTCGCCTCCCTCGAAGGCGCCGCCGCGCCCGAGGACGTCGCCGGCCAGGCGTTCGCATCCGGCACCGCCGCCCTCAGCGCCGTCTTCATGACCTTCCTCGGCTCCGGCGCCCACGTCATCGCCCCCGCACCCGTGTACGGCGGCACCTACTCGCTGCTCTCCAGAGTCCTGTCCCGGTTCGGCGTGCTCTCGGACTTCGTCGACTACACCGACCTCGACACCGTGCGCGCGGCCGTACGGCCCACCACCAGGCTCATCTACGCCGAGACACTCTCCAACCCCGCGATGCTCGTCAGCGACCTGCGCGGTCTGTACCGCATAGCGCAGAGGGTCGGCGCCATCCTCATCGTCGACTCCACCTCCGCCACCCCCATCGTCTGCCGCCCCCTCGAACACGGCGCCGACCTGGTGCTCCACTCCGCCACCACCTACCTCGGCGGGCACGACGACTGCACCGGAGGAGTCGTCGTCGGGCGTCCCGACCTCATCGCCAGACTCCGTGACGTCCGCATCCACACCGGCGCCTCCATGTCGCCCGACGACGCCTTCCTCCTCCGTCGCGGCCTCGCCACCCTGCCCCTGCGCGTACGCCGCATGTGCTCCACCGCCATGCTCTTCGCCGCCTCCGTCGCCAAACACCCCGCCGTGCGCCGCGTCGACTACCCCGGCCTGCCCTACCACCGGAGCCACCGGCTCGCACAAACCCTCTTCGACTCCGGCCCCGAAGGCACCCGGTACGGCGCCACCGTCACCATCACCCCCCACGGCGGCTACCGCGCCGGCATCGCCCTCGCCGACGGCCTCCGCCTCGCCCGCGTAGCCACCTCCTCCGGCGGCACCCACACCAGAGCCGCCCACGTCGCCTCCACCTCCCACCGCCAACTCGACCCCGGCGTCCTCACCGCCTCCGGCATCGACCCCGCCGCCGTCCGCTTCTCCATCGGCCTAGAAGACGCCGAAGACCTCATCGCCGACGTCACCCGATCCCTCAACTCCCTCCCCACCACAACCATCGCCTGACCCCCCTCACCCCTCCCTCCCAGGTCGACTGTCCTGGCAGGCCGACGTGTCGGGAGCCGCCCGTGTTGCCCTGTCCCGTTCGGGAGTTGGTTGGCCTGGGAGTGCGAGGGGGCGCCGGTGCTTGGACTGAGGAGCGTCGGGAGCGAAGCGACCAGAGCGACGAGGGAAAGCACCGGGTTAAGAGCCCCCTCGCCGCGCGCCGAAGGCGCGCAATAAACACTGCTTCTACAACTTAAGGGAGTCGGCTGTAGAGGCAGGCCGACGTCCCGGGAGTCGGACGCCCCGGAGTGCTGACGTTCGGGAGTCGCCCGGCCTGGGAGTGCGAGGGGGCGCCGGTGCTTGGACTGAGGAGCGTCGGGAGCGCAGCGACCAGAGCGACGAGGGAAAGCACCGGATCAAGAGCCCCCTCGCCGCGACGCGAAGCGTCGCAATCAGAGCCGGGTCAAGAGCCCCCTCGCCGCGACGCGAAGCGTCGCAATAGACACAGCGGAAGCGCGCAAGCGGCCTGCTAGATTCGGGCATCATGAACCAGAAGCGTGAAGCTCGGCCGCGGGTGGCGATCGTGTTCGGCGGTCGCAACTCTGAGCACGCGGTGTCCATTCTCGGCGCCGCCAGTGTGCTGGGGGCCATTGACCGGGCCAAGTATGACGTGGTTCCGGTGGGCATCGCTGAGGACGGCCGCTGGGTGGTCGTTTCGGAGTCTCAGCGTTTCGCGATTGAGGATGGCGTGCTCCCGGCGGTGGAGGCGTCTGGAGCCGAGGTGGTGCTGCGGTCGGGTGCGGCGCCTCTGGTGACTTTGGAGCCGGGCCGGGTTCCGGTTGAGTTGGGCCAGGTCGACGTGGTTTTCCCGGTGATGCATGGCCCGTTCGCCGAGGATGGCACTATTCAGGGCCTGCTGGAGATGGCCGGGGTCCGTTATGTCGGCTCTGGTGTGCTGGCGAGCGCGGTCGGCATGGATAAGGCATATATGAAGCTCGTGCTGGCGGCCGCGGGGCTGCCGGTCGGCGAATACGTGGTGGTGCGTGACCGCGATTGGCGGGTGGACCGGGCTCGGGTGCTGAAGGAGATCGAGGATCTCGGGTGGCCGGTCTTCGTGAAGCCTTCGCGCGCCGGCTCCAGCCAGGGCATCTCCAAGGCCCACGATAGGGCCGAGTTGGAGGCCGCCGTCGAGGAGGCACGTCGGCACGACCCGAAGGTCATGGTCGAGGCCGCGATCGTCGGCCGGGAGATCGAGTGCGCGGTGCTGGAGTCGTTGGACGACGCTCCCGCCACGGCGAGCGTGCCGGGCGAGGTGCTTGTCTCCGAGGGGCATGCCTTCTTCGACTTCGAGGCGAAGTACTACCCGGATCAGATGAGGCTTGAGGCTCCGGCGGACATCCCGGTCGAGGTGGCGGAGGAGGTGCGTGCCCTTGCCGTTCGCGCCTTCGAGGCCCTCGGGTGCGAGGGGTTGTCGCGGGTGGACTTCTTCTATACGCCCGACGGCGAGTTGATCCTCAATGAGATCAACACGATGCCCGGCTTCACGTCGCTGTCGGTCGCGCCGCAGCTCTGGGCCGCCGCCGGCCTGCCGTACGACGCGCTGGTCGACCGCCTGATCCAGTTGGCGCTGCGCCGGTCACCCGGTCTTCGCTAGCGCCTTGGTGATGGGCTCCGACAGCTCGACCATGACACCGGCCGGGGTGTGTTCGCGGGAGACCGTGAGTTCGATGTAGCCGAGGTCGGTGACGGCGGTGAACAGCGTCGGCTTCTTCGGGTCGGGAAACCAGCCGACCCCGTTGACCTCGGAGAGCCGATCCGTGGCGGCCATGTTGGCCGGGCGCGGCACTCCGCAGCGCAGAGCTATGCGTCCTGAATCCCAGACCGCGACGTAAGGGGACGCGGGTGAGGACTCCACGCGGCCTGTGCCGTCAAGGGTCTGCGGAAGGAAGGGGGCGAGTCTGTCGCACATGGCCAAGGCGTCGCCCGTGGGTTTCGGCGGCTCCACGTGGACCGCGCCGCCGCACCCGCCCAGGGTGAGTACGGCGAGCACAGCGATCAACGACTTGCGCATGAACGACTTCCAGTCAGGAGTTCAGGTGAACTATGGGACACGTCAGGGTACGCGTGATCCCGTGCACTCCCTGAATTCTGGCCACCACGAGCTTGCCGAGTTCGTCGACATTGCGGGCTTCGGCGCGGACGATCACATCGTAGGGCCCTGTGACGTCCTCGGCCTGCAAGACGCCTTCTATGGCGCCGATCTCGCGAGCGACGTTCGCCGCCTTGCCGACCTCTGTCTGGATAAGGATGTAGGCCTGCACCATCACGTCCTCCCGGATTGGATCAACCCCGGAGGGTCACCGTACCCTGACTTGCCCCAGGAGGTGCGTCATCAGAGTCGGAAATCTTGGCGAATTCAGACTGATTGATCGTATTGTTGGACGCTTGCCGCAAAGCGACACCGTTTTGCTTGGCCCTGGTGACGATGGAGCCATCGTCGGAGCGCCTGACCAACGCGTCGTTGTGACAACTGACCTGTTGCTCGAGGGTAGGCACTTTCGGCGGGATTGGTCTAGTGCCTATGAGATAGGACGTAAGGCCGCAGCGCAGAACCTCGCCGATGTCGCCGCTATGGGAGCGCGTCCCACGGCACTCTTTCTGGGCCTCGGCTTGCCCGCCGAGACCGAAGTGGAATGGGTCGACGATCTCGCCGATGGTTTGCGGGACGAATGCGACCTGGTGGGGGCAAGTGTCGCGGGGGGTGATATCGCCAGGTGTGACATGGTCCTTCTGGGTGTGACCGCCCTTGGCGATCTCGAAGGCCGTCCCGCCGTGACCCGCGCGGGCGCGAGGCCCGGTCAGGTCGTCGCGGTCGCGGGCCGCCTCGGATGGGCCGCCGCCGGTCTCGCCCTCCTCGAAGCCGGGGTGAATATCGGCGTGCCCGAATCGGGGCCTGAGGGGCTGAGACAGGCAGCGGAGCAGGTTATCGCAGCGCATCGACGTCCTCGCCCTCCGTATCCGAGCGGCCCGGAAGCCGCTCGGCTGGGGGCGACCGCGATGCTGGATGTGAGCGACGGCCTGCTTCAAGATCTCGGCCACATCGCCTCGGCGAGCGGGGTGCAGATCGATCTCGATCCGGCCGGCTTCCACCTGCCGGAGGCGTTGACCCTGGTTGCGGACACGCTCGGCGCGGACCCGCTCGATTGGGTGCTGACCGGGGGAGATGACCATGCGCTGGCCGCTGTATTTCCCGAGAATATCGAGCTTCCTGAGAATTGGACGCCGGTCGGGAAGATCGCTGCGGGGGAGGGCGTCCATGTGGCCGGTCGTGACTACAACATGAGTGGCTGGAATCACTTTCCGGGAAAATTGTGACAAAAAGGTAGTCCTAGTGTTACATAGTCAGGCGATCGAGATTCCGTACGGGGAGGATTGTGATGAGCCGCCGCGGAACAGAAGATCCCGAACACTCAGGATGGGGGCAGGAACACAAGCCGGAGCTTCGGGATGAACTGGGTGCCGCTCCCGGCACCCCGCGTGGCCCGCTTGACGACTTCGGCGGTCCGGGCACGGATCCGGCCCCTTCGTGGCCGCCGGTGCCCCCGCACGGTGTGACCCACGGACCCGGTCCGGGACAGGGACCCGGTCCGGGACAGGGACCCGGTCCGGGACAGGGACCCGGTCCGGGACAGGGACCCGGTCCGGGACAGGGCACGGGGCACGGCGCCGGACATGGCGCCGGACATGGCGCGTTCCCCGGCCAAGGGCACCCTCAGTCCGGTCCGTACGACCGGCCGTTGGATCCGCTTGACACTCCGCCTCCGGGCGCGTGGCCCGCTCAGCACGATCGGCCCTCGGATCCGCTTGGGGCCCAGGCTCCCGGTGGTCGGCCCGGTCCATATGATCAGTCGTCGGATCCGCTGGGCGCTCCGGCATCACGTGGTCGGCCCGGTTCGTATGACCGGCCGTTGGATCCGCTTGACACTCCGCCTCCGGGCACGTGGCCCGCCCAGCACGACATCGAGCAGACCGGCGCCTGGTGGCCCGCGCCGCCTGAGACACAGTCAGGGCAGACCTGGGCATCCCACGACATGCTCGACGTGTCCAACGATCCGTCCCAGGCCAACGCCGCGGAGCGGAACTGGCACCAGACCGGCGACTTCGCCATGCCCGCCAGCGGCACGTTCCAGCAGCCCCCGCCCCAGCCTGGTACGGCACCGCCCTCCGCGGACGACTCCCGAGGCTGGCCCACCAGCGGCGAAGCCACCCAGGTCCACGGCATCCCACGCCCAGCCGACCCCAGGGCGACACAAGGGTGGCCCCTTCCCCCGGAGTCGTCCGAGACCAGCGTGCTGGGCACGCAGATCTGGCCCCCGTCGTCCGCCGCCGACCAGCCCCCGGGCGAGGGCGCCGCCGTACCCGCGGGCGATGCCGTACCGGCGGCGGAGGAGCGGACCGGATTCCTCGCGTCCGGGTGGTCGAAGGACGACGGCGACAGCGACGGCGGTGGTGACGAGCCGAGGCGCCGCCGGCGTCGCCGCCGCGCCGCCGCGGCCGACGGAGACTGGGGCGACGACGAGCCGCCGCGGCGAGGCAAGGCCAAAATGGCGCTGCTCGCGGGCGCCGCCGCGGCGATCGTGCTCACCGGGACCGTGCTCGCGGTCAACCTGATGTCGGGCGAGGGTCAGGCCGCAGGAGACTGTGCGGCGAGGGGGGACTGCGCGGCCACCTCGCCCGCCGCCCCGCTCCCGGAAGACAGCTCCCTCGACGGCATCACCGATGAGCCTCTCGCCGAGGACAGCGGCACACCGGAGGAGCCCGAGCCGGAGGAGAGCGCCGCCCCCAGCGCCACCGCCCCTGCTCCGCGCAGGCCCACGGCGGCACCGGCCGCGCCCGAGCGCAGGCCGACTCCGGTCAAAACCCGCCAGACCGAGGGCGCCGACGACCCGTCGGACGAGCCCGAGCCGGAGCCGGAGCCCGAGCCCGAGTACTCTCCCAGCGAGAGCCCCACGGAGCCCGGTGTGGACATCAGCCACGTCCCCGCCCCCGGGCCCACCTCCGCCCCGACGCACAGCGAGCCCACGGTGGGGGTCTCGGGCGGTTCGATGCGCATCAACTACGGTGTCGTCAGCGAGTCGTCCCGCGAATACACCGCCGCGCTCGTCGTCATGAACGACGCCAAGGCCGTGCTCGACGGCTGGCGTGTCAGCCTGCCCGTCCACGCCGAAGTCGCCCAGGTGAACGGCGGTACGTGGCGCCAGCAGGGCGACACGCTCACCATCGCGGGATCCGGGGGCCTGAGGCCCGGCCAGGAGTACGTCATCACTTTCACGGCGTACGGCGTGCAGGCGGCGCCCAAGTCGTGCAACCTCGCCGGGGGCGAGTGCTCGATCGGTTGACGCGATAAGCCGGTGTGGTCCGCGGCGATCCGCGGTGGTCCGCGGTCATCCGGAGTGATCCGGAGTGATCCGCGGTGATCGCGGGGCGATCCGGGGGAGGGAGTCGACGGCGCGGCTGGTTGGATAGTGCCATGACCGTTGTGACTCCCCCTCTGGTGCTGACCGTCGCGGGCTCGGACTCCGGTGGAGGTGCCGGCATCCAGGCCGACCTGAAGACCATGCTCGCTCTGGGCGTGCACGGCATGAGCGTGATCGCCGCCGTGACCGCCCAGAACTCCCTCGGAGTTCAGGGCTACTGGGAGCTTCCTGGCGAAGCGGTCAAGGCTCAGCTCGACTCGGTGCTCGGTGACATCGGAGTACACGCCGTCAAAACCGGCATGCTGGCCTCCCCGGAACTCGTCGAGATCGTCGCGCGGTCGCTCGCCACCGTCGACGCGCCTGTCATCGTCGACCCCGTCGGCGTCTCCAAACACGGTGACAGCCTTCTCGCCCCCGAAGCGGTCGCCACCATCAAGACCCGGCTGCTGCCCGTGGCCACCGTGGTCACCCCCAACCTGTGGGAGGTCGCACAGCTCACCGGCGTTAAAGTCCAGGACGAACGCGACATGCGCCGCGCCGCCGACGCCATCTTGGCCCTCGGTCCCCGCTGGGCCCTGATCAAGGGCGGCCACCTACCCGGAGCCCCCGTCGACCTGCTCACCGACGGCACCGCCCTGCACACCTTCGGAGCCCCCCGCCACAACAACCGCCACACCCACGGCACCGGCTGCACCCTCGCCTCCGCCATCGCCTCGCATCTCGCCCTCGGCCACGAGGTGCCCGAAGCCGTACGGCTTGCCAAGGAATACGTCACCGGCGCCATCGCCCAAGGCTTCCCCCTCGGCTCCGGCATCGGCCCCGTCGACCACGCCTGGCGCTGGCGCCCCTAATCCCCTCGGCGGTGGTCAACAGTCATAGCGTGCCTCGCGCCCGTGGTGAGGCACGTCGTTTCCGACTTACGAGGTCAACTGCTTACGTGCGTTGCGACCGGTGTGGGTCGGTCTCGCGCCATGCTCGGGCTGATTGATCTCGGCCCACACCGCATCGAGGGAGAGGCCGAGGACATCGGCGATCGCCGCGATGGTCGGGAAGGCGGGGGTGGCGACGCGGCCCGACTCGATCTTCCGGAGGGTCTCCGGTGAGACGCGTGCATCGAGCGCGATCTCGAGCATCGAGCGTTCGCCCCTGGCGCGACGCAACAGGGCGCCGAGGCGCTGTCCGCGCTCGACCTCTGCGGGTGTGAGCGGCAACCTGACCATGACGCCGATTCTAGTACCGGGATAATATGGCCGGTATAGTTATTGGTCGCGTGAGAGAGGTGCCGCATGATCGAGATCCTGAACGCCGCCGAACTGGCCCGAGCGAGGGACACCGGCGCCCTGGTCGCTGACATCCTGCAGACGTTGAAGAGCCGAAGCACGGTCGGCACGAACCTCATGGACATCGACCGGTGGGCCAAGGACATGATCGTCGATGCCGGCGCGCTGTCCTGTTACGTCGACTACGCGCCGTCCTTCGGACGCGGGCCGTTCGGCCACTACATCTGCACGGCCGTCAACGACGCCGTGCTCCACGGACGGCCATACGACTACACGCTTGCCGACGGCGATCTGCTGTCGCTCGACCTCGCCGTCTCCCGAGGCGGATTCGCCGCAGACGCTGCCATCAGCTTCATCGTGGGCGGGTCAACGCCCCCGGAGAGCGTCGCGATGATCAGCGCGACCGAACGCGCGCTGGCCGCGGGGATAGCCGCTGCCAGGCCCGGGGCTCGCACCGGTGATATTTCCCACGCCATCGGTTCGGTCCTCATTGAGGCGGGCTATTCGATCAACACCGAGTACGGTGGCCATGGCATCGGATCAACGATGCACCAGGACCCGCACGTTTCAAATGCCGGACGGCCCGGCCGTGGCTACACACTGCGCCCCGGGCTGCTGCTGGCCCTGGAGCCGTGGATCATGGCGGACACCGCCGAGCTCGTCACCGATGCCGACGGGTGGACGCTCCGAAGTGCGACAGGCTGCCGGACGGCACACAGCGAGCACACGATCGCCATCACCGGCGACGGAGCCGAAATCCTCACCCTGCCGAAGCAGGCGTGACCGTGAGGTCGAAGCCGCGCCCGCCCCGGTGCTCCTGGCGCCTCACCGCGAATCACCGGTGAAAAGGAAGGCTTTCGATGCCTCACCTCGGTGCCGCGCTGATCCTCGACCCGGTCGCAGCGCCGAGATGCCTGGCCGATCAGTGAGGTCGCGGCGCGCTTTCAGGTGAGACACGCGACGGCCCGGTGCCCTCGTGGGAGGGACCGGGCCGTCGCGAGAAAGTGGTGGGTCAGCGCGTGACCTTGCCCGCCTTGATGCAGGAGGTGCACACGTTGAGACGCTTCGGCGTGTTGTTGACCTTGGCCCGGACCGTCTGGATGTTGGGGTTCCAGCGGCGACGGGTGCGGCGGTGCGAGTGCGAGATGTTGTTGCCGAAGATCGGCCCCTTGCCGCAGACGTCGCATACGGAAGCCACGGTATCGCTCCTTAGATCAGTCGATAAGCCCGATCCGCAGCCGCGCGGGGGCGTCATCGGGCAGGCCGGGACAACCGGCTGGCCACACGAGGATATCCGATGCCCGTGGGTGCACGCGACGCGAGGCCGCAGGGCAGGGCATGGACGTGGATAATCTCCGCCCCTAACCGTAGCGCATCGGCGGGCCCCGCATGCAGGGGTTCTCGGCTGGGCGGCCTCCCGGCGTGCGGCGGGCCGGCACGAGCTCGCTGAGGGCACGAGGGGGCACAAGGGGGGCGCGAGGGGTGCTCAGAGGTGTCGAATAGCCGACAGTGTCATAGGCAGGCGGTAGAACTGGTTGGTGTGAGCCGCTTTGACGAGCCCCTGGCCAAGGCGTTGGACCCCAAGACGGCCAAGCTGCTGGAGACCGTGCTCGATTTGACCACGGTCGGCGATCTGCTGCGCCACTACCCGCGGCGCTATGCCGAGCGGGGTGAGTTGACGTCGATCGACGCGCTTGAGGTGGATGAGCATGCCACCGTGGTGGGCGAGGTGTCGCGGGTGATGCGCAAGCCCATGCGCAATCGCGGCGGCACCTGGCTTGAGGTCGAGGTGGTCGACGGCTCGCGCAACAAGATTTATCTGTCGTTCTTCGGCCGGGCGTCGCATGTGGCGGAGTCGCGGCTGAAGCAGGGCAGACGCGGGATGTTCGCCGGCAAGGTGGGGTCCTACGGCAGGTCGGACAGACCGCGGTGGCAGCTCGCCCATCCGGATTTCGAGCTTTTTGAAGAAACAGAGGGATCTGCGGAGGATTTCGCGGCGACACCGGTCCCGATTTATCCAGCGGGGAAAGATGTGACGCCGTGGGCCATCCGCCGCGCGGTCGGCGTGGTGCTGGACACCTTGGGTCCGCTTGACGATCCGTTGCCCGCGCCGCTTCGCGCGAGGCACCGCCTGCCCGATCTGGCCGACGCGCTGGTGGCGATTCACAGGCCGAAGGACTTCAGTGATGTCTCGCGGGCTCAGCGCCGGCTGAAGTTCGATGAGGCGTTCGTGCTCCAGTCCGTGCTCGTGCGGCGGCGGATGGCGGCGGCGGAGTGGCCGGCGAAGCCGAGGCCGAGGTCGGAAGGCGGGCTGCTGGCGCGGTTCGACGCGGCTTTGCCGTTCCAGCTGACCGAGGGGCAGCGCGAGGTGGGGGAGGAGATCGCGGGCGATCTGGCGCGGTCCCACCCGATGCACCGCCTGCTGCAGGGCGAGGTCGGCGCGGGCAAGACGGTGGTGGCGCTCCGGGCGATGTTGCAGGTCGTGGACGCGGGAGGGCAGGCGGCGCTGCTGGCTCCGACGGAGGTCCTCGCCCAGCAGCACCACCGGTCGATCACGGGCATGCTCGGCGATCTCGCGCAGGGAGGCATGTTCGGCGGCACGGGTGTGACGCTGCTCACGGGGTCGATGGGGGCGCCGACGCGCCGGGCCGCGATGCTGGAGGCGGCTTCCGGGGGCGCGGGCATCGTGGTCGGCACTCACGCGCTGCTCCAGGACAAGGTCCAGTTCGCCGATCTCGGCCTGGTGGTGGTGGACGAGCAGCACCGATTCGGGGTGGAGCAGCGTGACGCGCTGCGGGAGAAGGCGGGCGACGGCCGTCCGCACGTGCTGGTGATGACGGCGACTCCGATCCCGCGCACGGTGGCCATGACGGTCTTCGGCGATCTTGAGGTGTCGACGCTGTCCCAGCTTCCCGCCGGGCGGGCGCCCATCTCGACGCATGTGGTGCCGGCCGCCGACAAGCCCCACTACCTGGAGCGCACCTGGGAGCGGGTGCGCGAGGAGGTCGGCCTCGGCCGTCAGGTCTACGTCGTGTGCCCGCGCATCGGCGACCTGGAGGGCGACGAGGGCGACCTGGAGGCTCCCGGGCCGGACGCCTCGGGGGCTGCCGGAGACGAGCGGCGCCCGCCGCTCTCGGTCACCGAGGTGGCGGCCGTGCTCACGGAGGGGCCGCTCGCGGGGCTGCGCGTGGAGATCTTGCACGGCAAGCTCCCGCCGGAGGAGAAGGACGCCGTGATGCGGTCGTTCGCCAAGGGCGAGGTGGACGTGCTCGTGGCCACTACCGTGATCGAGGTGGGCGTCGACGTCCCCAACTCGTCGGTGATGGTCATCATGGACGCCGACCGCTTCGGGGTGTCGCAGCTCCACCAGCTCCGCGGCCGTGTCGGCCGAGGCGGGCTTCCCGGCCTGTGCCTGCTGGTCACGGAGTTCCCCGCCGGGACGCCGGCCAGGGGCAGGCTGGACGCCGTGGCCGCCACCCTCGACGGGTTCGAGCTGTCGCGGGTGGACCTTGAGCAGCGCCGCGAGGGCGACGTGCTGGGCGTGGCGCAGTCGGGCCGCAGGTCGTCGCTCAAGCTGCTGCAGCTGCTGCGCGACGAGGAGGTCATCGTGACCGCCCGGGAGGAGGCGGAGCTGCTGCTCGCCGACGACCCGGATCTGCTCGCCCATCCGGCGCTCAACGCCGAGATCGACAAGCTCCTGGGCGACGAGCGCGCGGAGTTCCTGGAGAAGACGTAGAGGGCCTGATGGGACAGAGGGCCCGGCGTGTCTGGGGGCCTGATGGGACAGAGGGCCTGGCGTGACAGAGGGCCTGAGCTCGAAAAAGCTCAGGCCCCTGAGAATGACCCAGGGCCCAGCCACGGGACGGCCTCCCCCCGAATGCCGTCCCAGGCTGGGCCCACCCTCGGGTCAGGTGCCGAGGGCACCGGTGTGCGGAAGGGCTCACGATCACACCGGTCGGCCTTCCCCTGGGTCACCTTGAAGGCCGCAGAACCCATCATGATGGTCGCGCCCGGTGAGAGGAACGACCCTTACACATTCGTCGCCGACACTTGCTGACTCTTGACTCGATCTACGCGGCCATGGGTTCCGCGGGATGGCACTGGAGGCCTCTGACCTGGGTGTTCGTCGGCTCTGGCGGGTGTGGTGCCATGTGCCTGGAGGGAATGCCGACGTCTTTGCGCAGTGGTGGGCGGGCCACAATGGAGCTGTGACACGAGTGATCGCGGGGACCGCTGGAGGGCGTCGGCTGGCCGTGCCCCCGGGGAGAAGCACGAGGCCGACGAGCGACCGCACGAGGGAGGGGCTGTTCTCGACGGTGGGGTCGCTCATCGGCCCGCTGGCGGGGCTGCGGGTCCTCGATCTCTACGCCGGGTCGGGGGCCATCGGGCTGGAGTCGCTGTCGAGGGGCGCGGCGCACGCGACGCTGGTGGAGTCCGACGCCAAGGCCGTGCGCACGATCAAGGCCAATGTCGCGTCGCTGGAGTTGCCGGGGGCCGAGGTGGTGGCCGACCGGGTGGAGCGGGTGCTGGCCAGGCCGTGCGCGGAGCCGTACGACTTCGTCTTCGCCGACCCGCCCTACGCGCTGGGCGACGGGGCGCTGCGGAGCGTGCTGGACCTCCTGCTTTCCCAGGGCTGGCTGGGCGAATCCGCGCTTGTGGCCATCGAGCGGGAGAGCCGCGGGGAGGATCTCGCATGGCCTGAGGGGCTGACTGAGGAGAGGGTCCGTCGTTACGGTGAAGCGGCGGTTTGGTACGGTCGCGCCGCTGGGAACCCATAGATAGTTGGGGGTGCGCCTTGCGCAGAGTCGCCTGCCCTGGGTCATTTGACCCTGTCACCAACGGTCATCTCGACATCATCGGCCGGGCCTCCCGGCTGTACGACGAGGTGGTCGTCGCGGTGCTGATCAATATCGAGAAGAACAGCCTGTTCACGGTGGAAGAGCGGATTGAAATGCTCACGGCCGTGACCAAGGAATACGGCAATGTCAGGGTGGAGAAGTTTCACGGCCTTCTCGTTGACTTCTGCCGTCAGCATGATATTCCGGCGATCGTCAAGGGCCTGAGGGCGGTCAGCGACTTCGACTACGAGCTCCAGATGGCTCAGCTCAACTACCGGATGTCCGGGGTCGAGACGCTTTTCATGTCCACCAACCCCGAGTACTCCTTCCTGTCCTCCAGCAGGATCAAGGAGATCACGAGGTACGGCGGGGACGTGACGGGCCTTGTCCCCGATCTCGTGCACAACGTCCTGGTCGAGCGGATGAGAGGCTGAGTCACGGGCACCGCCGGCGGGCGGCTCCCGGGAAGTCGGGGTGTCCAATCGCTGGTAGTATTCTGCTTCGGCCTTGCACGACGGTGATATTTCGCCATGCCTAGCGAGAAGCAGGATGAGCCCGCACAATCTTGACCCCCGCGCCCCTTGGGTGCTCTCGACCCACGAGCTGGGTCGGCGACCCGGGTCGATGTTGCGCAGACATCTGTCTCTTCCGGCACCGGCGGAGCTCGGCGTCGACATGATCGGCGTCCTCAAGGACGCCGAGGTCGAGCTGGAGATCCGGCTTGAAGCGGTCATGGAAGGCGTGCTCGTCACGGGCACGGGGCGCGCTCCGCTGAGCGGAGAGTGCTCGCGCTGTCTGGAACCGTTGTCCTCGGAGATCGAGGTCGACTTCCAGGAGCTCTTCTTCTACTCGGCGGAGGACACCACCGAGGACGACCTGCTGCTCGACGGTTATCTGCTCGACCTTGAGCCGGTGTTCCGTGACGCGGCGGTGCTCATGCTTCCGCTGCGCCCCCTGTGTCGTGACGACTGCGAGGGGCTCTGCGTGGAATGCGGGATCAAGCTGTCCAAGGCGGGTGCAGACCACCGGCACGATCTGATCGACGCCAGGTGGGCCGCACTGCAAGGTCTCGTAACGGAAAACGACAAGGATCAGGAGGGCTGACGTGGCCGTCCCCAAGCGGAAAATGTCGCGGAGCAACACTCGCTCCCGCCGCGCGCAGTGGAAGACCGCCGCGGTTTCGCTCGTGAGCTGCCCCCAGTGCCGCTCGCCCAAGCGGCCGCACCAGGCGTGCCTCAACTGCGGCACCTACAACCGTCGGCAGGTCATCGAGCCGTCGGCCTGATCACGCTGAGAGCTGACGGGATGCCGACCGGGGGAATGCGCGGACGCGCACCGGTCGGCGTTACCGTTTGAGAGGTGTTTAGCGGTGGCGGCCGCCCGCGGCCGTGGTGGACGCCGGAACCTGCCGCAGAACTCCCGGCGCCCACCACGTTCTCGGGCATCTCATCCTTTCCCCTTCGCCATCGCGCCCCGCGGAAGAGATTTGTGCGGGACTACATGGAAATGCGGCAGATGCCCGAGGAGGAGACATGGGCGGAGCACCCAAGCCGGTGGCCGTGGAGGTCGCCAGGGACGAGCTGGAGCGGGTTCTCGATATCAGACTTGACCCGCAGATCCTTGAGCGGGCGCTGACGCACCGCTCGTTCGCCTACGAGAACGGCGGCCTGCCGACCAACGAGCGCCTTGAGTTCCTCGGCGACTCGGTGCTCGGCCTGGTCGTCACCGACACGCTTTACCGCAACCACCCCGACCTGCCCGAAGGGCAGCTCGCCAAGCTGCGCGCCGCCGTGGTCAACATGCGGGCGCTCGCCGACGTCGCCCGCACACTCGGCCTGGGGCGCTTCCTGCGCCTCGGCAGGGGCGAGGAGGGCACCGGCGGCAGGGACAAGTCCTCGATCCTCGCCGACACCCTTGAGGCGTTGATCGGCACGGTCTACGTGGACAAGGGCCTCGACGAGGCGTTCCGCATCGTGCACATGCTCTTCGACCCGCTGATCACGCGGTCGGCCTCCCTCGGCGCCGGCCTCGACTGGAAGACCTCCTTGCAGGAGCTGACCGCGGCCGAGACGCTCGGTGTCCCCGAATACCACGTCAACGAGAGCGGTCCCGACCACGCCAAGTCGTTCGTGGCGGTGGTGGTGGTCGGCGGCGAGGAATACGGGTCGGGCTCGGGCCGCAGCAAGAAGGAGGCCGAGCAGCAGGCCGCCGAGGCCGCCTGGACCCGCATCCGCGCCGACCGCGACGAGCGGCTGAGCTCCACCACGGGCTGAGCGGGATGCCCGAGCTTCCCGAGGTCGAGGTCGTCCGCCGCGGCCTGTCGCGCTGGGTGGTCGGCCGTGAGGTGGCGGAGGTCGAGGTTCTCCACCCCCGCGCCGTGCGCAGGCACGCGCCGGGCGGCGGCGAGTTCGAGGCGCGCCTGGCCGGTCGCGTGATCGCCTCGGCCGAGCGCCGAGGGAAATACCTCTGGCTGCCGATCGGCGATGACATGTCGATGATCGCCCACCTGGGGATGAGCGGCCAGCTCCTCGTCGTGCCGCTCGCCTCGCCGCCCGAACGCCACCTGCGGGTGCGCGTCTCGTTCGCCGACGGCGGCCCTGACCTGCGCTTCGTCGACCAGCGCACCTTCGGCCATCTTATGCTCGCCGATCTCGTACGGCTGCCGCACTCCCGTCCCGTTCCCGAGCCGATCACGCACATCGCACCCGATCCGCTGGAGGAGGTGTTCGACGACGCGCTGTTCGCCCGGCGGCTGCGCGCCAGGCGCAGCGAGATCAAGCGCGCGCTGCTGGACCAGTCGCTGATCAGCGGGGTCGGCAACATCTACGCGGACGAGGCCCTGTGGCGCGCCAGGCTGCACGGGAGGCGGCCCGCGGGGAGTTTGACCGGGCCGAAGACGGCCGAGCTGCTGGAAGCCGTACGTGAGGTCATGCGCGAGGCTCTGGAGCAGGGCGGCACCTCTTTCGACAGTCTTTATGTCAATGTCAACGGAGAAAGCGGTTACTTTGACCGATCTCTCGCCGTGTACGGCCGCAAGGACCTGCCGTGCTCACGATGCGGCTCGGCCGTGACCAGGGAGCCCTTCATGAACCGCTCGTCCTACAGCTGTCCGCGATGCCAGCCGCCGCCGAGGGCGATGCGGGCGTGAGCGGCGATGTACGGCTCACCGCCTGGGTGCGTGGACACGTGCAGGGCGTGGGGTTCCGGTGGTGGACGCGGGCCCGGGCGTTGGAGCTGGGGCTGCGGGGGTGGGCCAGGAACACCCGGGACGGCCGGGTGGAGATCGTGGCCGAGGGATCGCGGGAGTCCTGTGTCAAGCTGCTGGACCTGCTCCGGGGTTGCGATACTCCTGGCCGGGTGGATGGAGTTGTCGAACGTTGGGGCGAAGCACGAGGTACTTTGACCGGCTTCATAGAACGTTAGGGGTCACCATAACGCTCTAAATGGGGTATATTGGTGCGTCGGGAGTGCCCTCCGGTCCATCAATGCGGTGCGGTCAACTTGACCGTCCGTGCGACCGGTGCGACTCTTGATAAGTACCACGCGCACCCCTCCCGCGGCATACGAGTGCGCGAACCAGTCTGGTCACTCAGCGTGGAGGACCCTTTACCATGGCGAAGGCTCTACTCGGCCACGTCGGCGGTCCTGACCCTCGGATGGTCTCGGAAATGCGCCGTCTCCAACAGCGAATCCGGGATCTTGAGGCAGAGCTCATACGGCTCCAGGCACAAAACGACGCTCTCGTGGCGGAAAACCGCGACGATGCGTTCACCCGCCTGCAGGAACGCGAGCCGGCCCTCACCTGAGCGGTCGGAGACATCATGCCCCAAGGGCGCCTGTGTGGCGCCCTTGTCATATCTCCATAAAGATGCCAGTGTCGCAATTGAGGCATTTTTCCGAAATGCTCTATTTTTTGAGTTGTTTCCGTGAATCTATGCGTTCGGGTGGTTGATCGCCACTCCGGGCATTTGCGGCTTTAGTGCACTTTATGGTCGAGCCCTTGCGGGTCGCGACGAGGGTGATGCTTACCGAGCATCCTTCATCCTCGGGGCGATCCAGCGCAAGGGCTTATTGCGGCGCACCCTGTCGCCCACATGCCATCCGGGCAGGTGGGCGTGAGGCTGTGCCGTACGGGCCCTACCTGTCCGCCGGTCCGGCGCGTCTCGAAGCGTGGCCCGGCGGGCGTCGCCGTTCCCCGGGTCGTTCCGCCGAGTCGTTCCGCCGGGCTGTTCCGCCGGGCCGTTCTCCTGAGAGGCGACATAGGCCCTCGCCGCTGCTTTCGCGCCTTTCGAAGGGGCCGTGAGCAGTAGTCTTCTGGCAACGACGAAGGTCAAGGCCAGGGGAGGCGCACGCGTCCGGTGTATCTCAAGAATCTGACGCTGCGCGGCTTCAAGTCCTTCGCCTCGGCCACCGCCCTGCGTTTCGAGCCGGGCATCACCTGCGTGGTCGGCCCCAACGGCTCCGGCAAGTCCAACGTCGTCGACGCCCTCGCCTGGGTCATGGGCGAGCACAGCGCCAAGTCGCTGCGCGGCGGCAAGATGGAAGACGTGATCTTCGCGGGGACCGCGTCCCGGCCGCCGCTCGGCCGCGCCGAGGTCACGCTGACGATCGACAACACCGACGGCGCGCTCCCGATCGACTACACCGAGGTGACGATCAGCCGGCTGATGTTCAGGTCGGGACAGAGCGAATACGCCATCAACGGCGACACCTGCCGCCTGCTCGATATCCAGGAGCTGCTGTCGGACTCCGGCATCGGGCGCGAGATGCACGTGATCGTCGGCCAGGGGCAGCTCGACGCGGTGCTGCACGCCGGGCCCGAGGACCGCAGGGCCTTCATCGAGGAGGCCGCCGGGGTTCTCAAGCACCGCAAGCGCAAAGAGAAGGCGCTGCGCAAGCTCGACGCCATGCAGGCCAACCTCACCCGCGTCCAGGACCTCGCCACCGAGCTGCGCCGCCAGCTCAAGCCGCTCGGCAGGCAAGCCGAGATCGCCCGCCGGGCCGCCGTGATCCAGGCCGACCTGCGCGACGCTCGGCTGAGGCTGCTCGCCGACGACGTGGTGACGCTGCGCGACACCCTGGCCAGGGAGGCGGCCGACGAGGCGGCCGTCCAGGCGCGGCGGGCCCAGGTGGAGGCGGAGCTCGCCACCGGGCAGGCCCGCGAGGCCGAGCTGGAGGCGGCGGCGGGCGAGGCGCAGCCGCGCCTGGCCGCCGCGCAGGAGACCTACTTCCGCCTGTCGTCCCTGCGCGACCGTCTTAAGGGCCTGCTGGGGCTCGCCGCGGAGCGGCGCAGGCACGCCGCCGACGACGCGGCGGTCGAACGGCGCGGCCGAGACCCCGAGGAGCTCGAACGCGAGGCTGCCGAGGTGCGGGAGCAGGAGCTGATGCTCCAGGCCGAGCTGGAGAGTGCGCAGGAGGCCCTGGAGGCGGCCGTCGACCGCCGGGCCGAGGCCGAGGCTGGTCTCGCCGCCGAGGAGCGGCGGCTCGCCGTGCTCGCGCGGGCCGCGGCCGACCGGCGTGAGGGGCTGGCGAGGCTGCGGGGCCAGGTGGGGGCGGCGCGGAGCCGGGCGGATGCCGCGCGGGAGGAGATCGGGCGCCTCACCGCGGCCTTGGCGGAGGCCGAGGAGCGCGCGTCCCGCGCCCAGGCCGACTTCGAGGCCGGCCACGCGGGCGAGGAGACCGCCGACCCGCTGCTCGCCGAGGAGTTCGACCTCGCCCAGCAGGCGCTCGACGTGGCGCGCTCGGGTCTCGACGAGGCGAGGGCCGCGGTCGAGGAGGCCAAGTCGGCGGCCGGAGGCCCCCGCGGGAGGCTGACCGCCGCGACCGCGGCGG
The DNA here is from genome assembly GCF_900100605.1 of Sinosporangium album. Taxonomy (GTDB): domain Bacteria; phylum Actinomycetota; class Actinomycetes; order Streptosporangiales; family Streptosporangiaceae; genus Sinosporangium; species Sinosporangium album. Next base: position 79,162 of record NZ_FNCN01000013.1, read on the forward strand.
TCACGGCCGCACGCTCGGCCGACCAGGAGGCGCAGCGCGCCGTCGCCGCGCTCCGGGCCCGCAAGGAGGCCCTCGAACTCGGACTCGCCCAGGGGGCCGACGGCGGCGCCGCGGTCCTGGCGGCCGGGCTCACCGGCGTGCTCGGGCCCGTGGCGGCGATGGTGGCGGTCGACCCGGGGGCGGAGACGGCGATCGCCGCCGTGCTCGGCGGGGTGGCCGAGGCCGTCGCCGTGGAGTCGCTCGGGGCGGCCGTCGACGCGCTGGAATACCTCAGGGCGAAGGAGGGCGGGCAGGCCACGCTGGTCGTCGCGGGGGTGGAGGCGACCGCCGCGGGGACGGGCGGGCCGCCGCCCGCGCCCGGCGGCAGGTGGGCGAGCCGGGTGGTGAGCGGGCCCCCGGAGCTCGCCGGGGTGCTGGGCCGCCTGCTGGGCGACGTGGTGGTGGTCGACGACCTGGCCGCGGCGCGGGAGCTCGTGGAGAACCGGCCCGACCTGCGTGCCGTCACCCTCGCGGGCGACCTGCTCGCCGCCCACGTGGCCGAGGCGGGGGCGGGCGCCTCGCTCCTCGGTGTCCGGGCGGCGCTCGACGAGGCGATCGGCGACCTGGCCGACGCCGAGGCGCGGGCCGAGGCGGCGGCGGCGGCTCATGAGGAGGCTCTCGCCGTACAGGAGAACGCGCAGGCGGCGGTGGAGGCGGCCGACGCCGCGGTGGCCGCGGCGCAGACCGGGGTGAACGCGGCGCAGGGCGGGGTCAACGCGGCCCAGGTCGAGCTCGACCGGGTGCGGGGCAGGCAGCGGGAGGCCGATCAGCGGGCCGCCGACGTGGCGCGCAGGCTCGCCCGGCTCGAGGCCGCGGCGCGGGCGGCGCGCGATGAGTGCGAGCGGCTGGCGGGCGGTGTCGCCTCGGCCGAGGAGGCGCGCGACCGCGACGCGCTGGGCCTCGCCGAGCTTGAGGAGCGGCTCGCCGCCGCCGAGAGCGCCGACGAGCTCGCCGAGGAGCCCACGACCGACGACCGCGACCGCTGGGAGGCGACCTGCTCGTCCGCCCGGCAGGCCGAGATGGAGTTCCGGCTGGCCGTCCGCACCTGCGAGGAGCGGGTGAAGGGCATCGCCGGCCGGGCCGACGCTCTCGTCAGGGCCGCCCACCAGGAACGGCGGGACCGTGAGGAGGACGTTCACCGGCGCGAGCGCCGCAAACGCGAGGCGCGGGTCGCCGAGGCCGTCGCCACGGGCGTCGAACGCACCCTGTTCGCCCTCGCGGGCTCCCTGACCGCGGCAGCGGCCGAACGCGACGAGGCCGACCAGGCCAGGGGTCGGATCGACGCCGAGCTCAAATCCGTGCGCACTGTCGTCCGCGAGCTCGGCGGCGAGCTCGACCGGCTCGTCAACCGGGCCCACGGCAGCGAGGTGGCCCGCACCGAGCAGCGGCTCCGTCTCGAACAGCTCGAAACCCGCGCGCTTGAGGAGTACGGCGTGGAGGTCGAGGCGCTCATCGCGGAATACGGGCCGACCCTTCCGGTGCCCTCCACCGAGGACGGTGACCCCGTGCCGTATTCCCGGCCCGAGCAGGAGAAGCGCGCCAAAGCGGCTGAACGGCAGATGAACCAGCTCGGCAAGGTCAACCCTCTCGCCCTGGAGGAGTTCGCCGCCCTTGAGGAACGGCACGCGTTCCTGAGCTCGCAGCTCGAGGATCTGAAGAAGAGCCGCCGCGACCTGCTCACCGTCGTCAAGGAGGTCGACGAGCGGGTCGAGCTGATGTTCGCCTCCGCCTACGAGGACGTGGCCAGGGAGTTCGAGCAGATCTTCACCCGGGTCTTCCCCGGTGGGGAGGGCCGGCTCACGCTCACCGCGCCCGACGACATGCTGACCACCGGCGTCGAGGTCGAGGCCCGGCCGCCGGGCAAGAAGGTGAAGCGGCTTTCGCTGCTTTCGGGCGGCGAGCGGTCGCTCACCGCGGTGGCCTTCCTGGTGGCCATCTTCAAGGCCCGGCCCTCGCCGTTCTACGTCATGGACGAGGTCGAGGCCGCGCTCGACGACACCAACACCCAGCGGCTGCTTACGCTGTTCGAGGAACTTCGGCAGAGCTCGCAGCTCATCGTCATCACCCACAACAAGCGCACCATGGAGATCGCCGACGCTCTCTACGGCGTCTCCATGCGCGGCGACGGCGTCACCCAGGTCGTGAGCCAGCGTCTCCGCGAAGCGGGCTGAGGAGGCCGGCGTCCTCGGGTCGACGGGGTTGGTCGACCCGTGACGCGGGTAACAGAGACAGGTTTGCGAGGGCTCCTTGTGCGGAGCATGGTGGGTCGTCTGGAAAACTGACCTGTTGTGACTGACTACCTCGGCATCATCGCGATCGCGGTCGTCGTCGCCCTGCTGGCGGTCGGCGGTTTGTTCCTGCTGTTCCGGCCCAAAGGCAAGGGCGAACGGCCTGTCGAGCCCCGTGAGGCCCCGCCGCTGTCCGACGACACGCAGGCCGGCCCCGCGCGGCTGGCGGAGGACGAAGGCGGTGTGACGACCACGGTGCCGCCGCCCGCGGCGCCCGTGGAGCCGGCCGTCGTGGTGCCGCCGGTGGAGGTGCCGCCGCCGTCCGCGGGTCGCATGGTGCGGCTCCGGGCGCGGTTGGCGCGGTCGCAGACCACCCTGGGCAAGAGCCTTTTGGAGCTTCTCTCCCGTGACCGGCTGGACGACGAGGTCTGGGATGAGATCGAGGACACCCTGATCACCGCCGACGTCGGCGTGGGGCCGACCCGGGCGATGGTCGAGGAGCTGCGCACCAAGGTGAAGGTGCTCGGGTCGCGCACGCCGGACGAGGTCCGGGGCCTGCTGCGCGAGCAGCTTCTCACGCTCGTGGGGTCCGACCTGGACCGCACTCTGCGCGTCGCCGCCCACGGCGAGCGGCCCGCCGTGGTCCTCGTGGTGGGTGTGAACGGCACCGGCAAGACGACGACCACCGGCAAGCTCGCCCGCGTCCTCGTGGGCGACGGCAAGCAGGTGCTGCTCGGCGCGGCCGACACGTTCCGCGCCGCCGCCGCCGACCAGCTCCAGACCTGGGGCGAGCGGGTCGGCGCGGAGACCGTGCGCAAGGACGAAGGCGCGGACCCGGCGTCGGTGGCCTTCGACGCCGTCGCCAAGGGCATCGACGACAAGGTCGACGTGGTGATCGTCGACACGGCGGGCCGCCTGCACACCAAGACGGGCCTGATGGACGAGCTCGGCAAGGTCAAGCGCGTCATCGAGAAGCGCGCCACCGTGGACGAGGTCCTCCTGGTGCTCGACGCGACGACGGGTCAGAACGGCCTGCGCCAGGCACAGGTGTTCGCCGAGGTCGTCGACGTCACCGGCATCGCCCTCACCAAGCTCGACGGCACGGCCAAGGGCGGCATCGTCATCTCGGTCCAGCGCGAGCTGGGCGTCCCGGTCAAGCTGGTCGGCCTCGGCGAGGGCGCCGACGATCTGGCGCCTTTCGACGCCGAGGTGTTCGTCGACGCCATCCTGGGCGACTGACGGCGGGCGACTGACGGCGGGCGACTGACGGCTTCTCACGACGGGCCCCCGACCGTGTCGGGGGCCCGTCGCCGTGGAGGCCGAGAGGTCAGGTGGAGACGGTCTCTTTGGCCGCGGTGCCGCGGTCCGGGAGGTGGCGGGTGCCGATGGGGACGACCAGCGGGGTGCCGGCCACGGGGTCGGGGATGACCTTGGCGTCCAGGTCGAAGACCTGGAGGAGCAGTTCCTCGGTGAGCACCTCGTGCGGGGCGCCGGCGGCGACGACGCGGCCGTCGCGCATGGCCACGAGCCGGTCGGCGTAGCGGGCGGCGAGGTTGAGGTCGTGCAGCACCATGACGATGGTGCGCCCGGCCTGGCCGTGCAGTCGCCGTACGAGCTCAAGCACCTCGACCTGGTGGGCCAGGTCGAGGAAGGTGGTGGGCTCGTCGAGGAGGAGCAGGTCGGTGCCCTGGGCCAGGGCCATCGAGATCCAGGCGCGCTGGCGCTGGCCGCCGGAGAGCTCGTCGAGGGGGCGTTCGGCGAGGTCGAGCAGGCCGGTCATGTCGAGGGCCTCGGCGACGGCGCTCTCGTCATCGGAGGACCACTGGCGATACCAGCTCTGGTGCGGATGGCGTCCGCGCGCGACGAGGTCGGCGACCGTGAGCCCTTCGGGGGCGGTGGGGGCCTGGGGGAGGATGCCGAGGATCTTGGCGACCTCCTTGGTGGCGGTCTGGTCGATGCGCTTGCCGTCGAGGAGGACCTGGCCGCCCATGGGCTTGAGGAGGCGGCCGAGGGCGCGCAGCAGGGTGGATTTGCCGCATCCGTTGGGGCCGATGATCGTGGTGACGGTGCCGGCTTCGATGCCCAGGTCGAGGCCGTTCACGATGGTGCGATCGCCGTATCCGAGTTTGACGTCGATGGCCTGGAGTCTCATGTGGTGTCCTTCGCTGGGGATTTCACTCAGGTTCGCCGTTCCCGGCGGATACGGACGAGCAGGTAGATGAGGTAGGGAGCGCCAAGGACCGCGGTGACCACGCCCACAGGCAGCTCGGCCGGACTGAACAGCGTGCGTGCGACAAGGTCGGCGCCCGCGGTCAGCACCGCGCCCACCAGAGCGGACACCACGAGGGGCGGCTGTGCCGTACCGGCCAGGCGCAGGGCGATCTGGGGTGCGGCGAGGGCGACGAAGGCGACCGGGCCGGCGGACGCGGTGGCGACGGCGGCGAGCAGCACGGCGATGAGGAGCATCGCGCTGCGCGCCCGGTTCATCCGCACCCCCAGGCCGGTGACCGTGTCGTCCCCGAAGCGCAGCGCTCCGAGGGAGCGCGTGCCGAGAAGCGCGGCGGGCAGCAGTACGGCAAGAGCCAGCGCGACCGGCACCACGTGCTCCCAGCCGCGCGCGTGCAGGGAACCGGTGATCCACACCATGGCCCGGCTGCTGTCGTGCACGTCGCCCACGGTGAGCAGCCAGTACTTGAGGTTGGTGAACACCGCCGCGATCCCGATGCCGACGAGGACCAGCCGGTAGCCTTCCAGGCCGCGCCGCCACGCGAAGGCGTACACGATGACCGCGCCGGCGAGGCCGCCGAGCAGGCCGAGGACGGGGATGCCGAGGGTGGCGAGGAGGCCGCTGGCTCCGCCGTACGCGGTGCCGCTGAAGACGATGGCGGCGACGACGGTGACGCTGGCGCCCTGGGTGACGCCGAGCACGTCGGGGCTGGCCAGCGGGTTGCGGGCGATGGCCTGGGTGATGGCGCCCGACAGGGCGAGCGCGGCGCCGATGAGCGCGCCGGCGAGGGCGCGGGGGAGGCGCAACTCCATGATGATGAAGGTGTTCTGTGTGTCGCCGAAGGTGGCGGCCACGACGTCGGCGAGCGTCATCGGGATGTCGCCGATCCGCATGTTCAGCGCCATCAGGAGGAACAGGGCGGCGGCGCTCGTCAGTGCCACCAGAAGGGCTCGGGGGCGGAGCAGCCAGGACATGGTGCTCACGCGCAGGGGGCGGGCGACCGATCGGGCCGCGGTCTTCGCGTTCACAGACGCACCGGCTTGCGCCTGCGGACGAGCGCCACGAAGAACGGCGCTCCGATCAGCGCCAGCACCACGCCGACCTCCAGTTCGCCCGGCATCGCCACCACGCGTCCGATCACGTCCGCGAACAGCACCATCGCCGCTCCGAGCAACCCGGAGTACGGCAGAAGCCATCGGTTGTCCGGCCCCGCCAGGGGCCTGACCATGTGCGGCACCATCAGCCCGACGAACGCGACGGCGCCGCAGGCGGCGACGGCCGCCCCGGTGAGCAGTGTGGTCGCGACGAGCCCGACGGCGCGGGTGGCGGTGACGTTCTGCCCGAGGGACCGGGCGACGTCCTCGCCGAGCGAGAGGGTGTTGAGGCCGGGGGCGTTCGCGAGGGCGAGGAGCAGCCCGGCGGCGATGAACGGAAGGACCTGCCAGGCCACCTCCTCCCCGCGGGCCGCGATCGATCCGGACTGCCAGAAGCGGAACACGTCCATGGCCTGTTCGTTGAGGAGGACCAGGGCTGAGGTGAGGGCGTAGAGGAAGGCGCTGACCGCGGTGCCGGCGAGGGCGAGGGTGACGGGGGTGGCCGTGGCCTTGCCGCCGATGGTGCCGAGGGCGAACACTCCGGCGCTGGCCAGCAGCGCCCCGGCGAGCCCGAACCAGATGTAGGAGTGCAGGCTGGTCATGTCGAACACCATGATGCTCAGGACCATGGCGAAGCCGGCGCCCTGGGTCACGCCGAGGAGCCCCGGGTCGGCCAGGGGGTTGCGGGTGTGGCCCTGCATGAGAGCGCCCGCGACGCCGAGGGCGATGCCGGCGAGGATGCCGAGCGCGGTCCTCGGGATGCGCAGGGAGCGGACCACGATGTCGTGTTCACTGCCGGTGGGGGCGGTGAGCGCCTGCCAGATGTCGGCCGGGGGGACGGGTTTCGCTCCGATCGCGATGCTGAGCACGACCCCCACGGCGAGCGCCGCGGTCAGTCCGCCGAGTGCGAGTATTCGGCGCCGTCGTAAGGCACCGAGACGTTCCTTCGCCGGTGGGCGCGCGACGGTTGCCAGTGCGCTCAACCGCGCTCCTTTCAGCGCCCGCCGACAGCCGGGGGAGCATTGTCATTTTCTGTCGTGTTTGTTGCCGGGGGGGCAGGAGGATTATGTCATTTTAGGTATGGCTAATCTTAGCGAGGTTAGCCTTGCCTTCCTTGAAGGGAAATACCTGATGAGAACGTTGCGCGCCTTGGCCGCGGGCGTGGCGGGAGCCGTACTGGCTCTCGGTCTCGCCGCCTGCGGGTCGAGCAGCACCACCGAGAGCTCGACCGCGACCCCCCAGCAGACCACGGCCGAAGGCGGCACGTCCTTTCCGCGCACCGTGAAGCACGCCATGGGCGAGACCACGGTCCCGGCTCAGCCCAAGCGGGTCATCGCCCTCGACCAGAGCTTCGTCGACGCCGTGCTCAGCCTGCAGAGCGAGATCGTGGGCTTCACGGAGTACCGCTCGATGGGCGACAAGCTGCCGGAATACCTCGCCCCCGTGCAGGGGTACGCCAAGCAGGCGGTGAGCGTCGGCACGCTGGAGAGCCCCAGCATCGAGAAGATCATCTCGCTGAAGCCCGACCTGATCATCTCGGCGAAGGTCCGCCACGAGGCGCTGTACGCGCAGCTCTCCCAGATCGCCCCCACCGTCTTCAGCGAGACCACCGGCGCGATGTGGAAGGACAACATCCACCTGGCCGCGACGGCCCTCGGCAAGGAGGACGTCGCCACGCAGGTGATCAAGAAGTTCGAGGACCGCGCCGCGACCATCGGCAAGTCCATCGCCGCGGGCAACGACGGCAAGCTGCCGACCGTCTCCATCGTGCGCTTCGCCGGCGAGCCCACCGCCCGCCTGTACGTGGAGAACTCCTACTCCGGAGTCGTGCTGAAGGACGTGGGCTTCCCGAGGCCCGAAGGCCAGCCGAGCACCACTGAGACCATCATGGTGGAGATCAGCGAAGAGCGGATCTCAGACCTCGACGCCGAGCACATCTTCGTCACGTCCTACTCGCCCGACGGCAGCGGCAAGGACGCCACGCAGGAGAAGTTCCTCGCCAACCCCCTGTGGGGCAAGCTCAAGGGTGAAAAGCACGATGTGAGCGACACGACCTGGATGACAGCCGTGGGCCTTCAAGGGGCGGAGCTGATGCTCGACGACCTGGCCAAGCTCTTCAAGGTGGACCCCGCCAAGGCGTGATCCACCCCGAGAGGTCAGGAGACGCGGTGGCACGCCACCGTATGGCCGGTTCCGGAGCCCGCGACGAGCTCCGGAGACCGGTCGCGGCACACGTCCATGGCCACCGGGCAGCGCAGGTGGAAATGACAGCCCGGAGGGGGAGCGAGCGGGCTCGGGATGTCGCCTGACAGCGTGATGCGCTCCCTGCTCCGCTGCTCGTCCGGGTCGGGGACCGGCGCCGCGGACACCAGCGCCTGCGTGTACGGGTGGGCGGCCCGTTCGTTCAGCTCCGCCGAGCCGATCGTCTCGACGACCCGCCCGAGATACATCACCATGACGCGGTCGGCGACGTATTCCACGGCGGCCAGGTCGTGGCTGATGAACAGGCACGCGAAACCCAGGTCGCGCTGGAGGTCCTTGATGAGGTTGAGGATCGACGCCTGGATGGACACGTCCAGCGCCGAGGTCGGTTCGTCGGCGACGACGAGCGACGGCGACGCGATCAGCGCGCGGGCGATGCTGACGCGCTGACGCTGCCCTCCGGACAGCTCGTGCGGAAAGCGCGTCGCGGCCATCTGCGGCAGCCCCACCAGGTCAAGGAGCTCCGTAGCGCGCCGCTCGCGCTCGCCGGGCTGCCCGATCCGGTGGATGACCAGGGGCTCTGCCACGATGTCGCGCACCTGCATCCGCGGGTTGAGCGAGGTGGCGGGGTCCTGGAAGATCATGGTGAAGCCCGTACGGCGCCGCCGGATGGCGCCGCGCTGCAGCCCGGAGATCTCCACCCCGTCCATGACGACGCTGCCGGCGGTGGGCGGGCTCAACATCACCACGCACCGGCCGACCGTCGACTTGCCGCTGCCCGACTCCCCGACCAGGCCGACGATCTCGCCCTTGCCGATGGAGAAGCTCACGTCGTCCACGGCCCGTACGGTGCCCGCGGCCGTCCTGAAGTGCTTGGTCAGCCCGGTGACCTGCAGCGCGGGTACGGCGGAGGCGGGCGCGAGCCCGTTCACGGTGTTCATGGGTGTGCTCCCGTCACGGCCTCGGCGGCCTGGGGGCCCGGGTGCCAGCACGCTGCGGACTGGCCGGGGGCGATCTCGGCGAAGGGGGGCAGTGCCGTACGGCACTGCTCGGAGGCGACGGCGCACCGCCCGGCGAAGCTGCAGGCCGCGGGCGACTCGTGCAGCGTGGGGACGGTGCCGGGGATGCCGGAGAGGCGCCGGTCGCGGTCTCCTCCGCCGCCGCGCCGGGGGATCGCCTCCATCAGCCGCCGCGTGTATTGGTGGCGCGGGTTGGCGAACAGGGCCCTGACCTCCCCCTCCTCCACCTTCCGCCCCGCGTACATGACGATCACGCGATCGGCGATGTCGGCGACCACACCGAGGTCGTGGGTGACCAGCAGGACGGCCATGCCGGTGTCCCTGCGCAGTTCTTTGAGCAGTTCCAGGATGCCCGCCTGGATGGTGACGTCCAGGGCGGTGGTCGGTTCGTCGGCGATGAGCAGGCGCGGTTCGCACGCGATGGCCATCGCGATCATCACGCGCTGCCGCATGCCGCCGGACATCTCGTGCGGGTAGTTCGAGTAGCGCTGGGCCGGGGCGGGGATGCCCACCCTCTCCAGCAGCTCGATCACCTGAGCCTTGGCTTTCGCCGCCGACAGCCCCCGGTGTCGGCGCAGCACCTCGGCCACCTGCTTCCCGACCGTGAGCACGGGGTTCAGCGAGCTCATCGGGTCCTGGAAGACGCAGGCCACCTGTCGGCCGCGGATCGCGGAAAGGTGCTTTTCCGAGGCGTGCAGCAGTTCTTTGCCGTCGAAGACCGCCGACCCGGAGATCCGGGCGGTCGGCCCCTGCAGGCCGAGTAGCGACAGAATGCCGACGCTCTTGCCGCAGCCGGACTCGCCCACCAGGGAGATGATCTCTCCTGGTTCCACGTGGTAGGTGAGTCCGTCGACGGCCAGCACGGGCCCTTTCTTGGTGGGGAAGCGCACGGAAAGGTCGCGCACGTCCAGCAGCGTCATGCCGGTTCTCCCTTGACGGCGTTCACCGCTTCACCGACCGCGGGTCCAGCGCGTCGCGCAGGGCGTCGCCGGCGAGGTTGAACGCGAGTGTGATCAAGACGATGGCGATGCCGGGGAAGACGGGCATCCACCAGGCGACCTGCAGGAAGGACTGGCCGCTTGACAGCATCACGCCGAGCGAGGGTGCCGGGGGCTGGACGCCCACCCCGAGGAAGGACAGCATCGCCTCACTCATGACGGCGGCCGGGATCGACACGCTGATCTGGACGAGCAGGGCGCTCGCGGCGTTGGGCATGATGTGCCGGAATAGGATGCGGCTGTCCCGGGCGCCGCTGACGGCCGCCGCCGCGACGTAGTCCATCTCCCGCAGGCGCAGCGTCTCGCCGCGCGCGACCCGCACCATGCCGGGCAACTGGGAGATGGCGATGGCGATCGCCGCGTTGACCCCGGAGGCTCCGAGGATCGCGGCCAGGCCGACCGCGGTCACCAGGTGGGGGAACGCGAGCGTGACGTCCACCACGCGGGAGACGACCATGTCGACCCGCCGGTAGTAGCCGGCGAGCAGGCCCAGCACGACGCCGAAGACCGTGGCGGACAGGACGGCGAGCACCCCGATCTGCACCGAGGCCCGCAGGCCGTAGATCGTGCGGGACAGCACGTCGCGGCCGAGATCGTCGGTGCCGAGAAGGTGCTGGCCGCTGGGCCCGAGCAGGGGGGAGTCGAATCCGGTGGCCTCGGGGTCGTAGGGGGCGAGCAGCGGGGCGAACACGGCCACGCCGACGATCCCGATCAGGACCAGCATCGAGGTGACGGCGGCCCTGTTGCGGATGAGCGAGAAGCGCGGGCTCCGCGCGACGGCGATGTCCGGGCTGGTCACGCCGCTTCACCCGCGGTGACGCGCACTCTCGGATCGACCACCGTGTACAGCAGGTCGGTGAGAAGGTTGATGACGATATAGGCGGTAGCGGTGATCAGGACGACCCCTTGGATGAGCGGGTAGTCGCGCGTGGCGACCGCGTCGATCATGAGTTTGCCGAACCCCGGGATGACGAACACCTGCTCGGTGACGACCGCCCCGGCGATCAGCGTGCCGAGCTGCAGCCCGACGATCGTGACCACCACGATGAGGCTGTTGCGCAGGGCGTGCCTCATGACGACGTGGCGGCGGCGGAGGCCCTTGGCGGTCGCCGTACGGACATAGTCCGTGGTGAGCGCCTCCAGCATCGCGGCACGCGTCTGGCGCATGATCACCGCGGCGAAGGCGGTGCCGAGGACCAGCGCGGGCATCACCAGGTGGGTGACGTGGCCCACGGGATCGATGTCGATGGGCACGAATCCGGACGCCGGCAGGATCGGGATCATGATGGCGAACACCAGGATCGCCATGAGCCCGAGCCAGAAGCTCGGCACCGACAGGCCGATCAGCGCGGCGACGCTGACCACCCAGCCGGCGACCCGGCCCCGGTAGAGCGCCGCCACCACACCGGTGGTGACGCCGATGACCACGGCGACCAGCATGGACACCACGGTGAGTTCCAGCGTCACCGGGACGGCCCCGGCGATGACGTCGGTGACCGGCAGCCCGGTGCGCACCGAGTCGCCGAGATTGCCCGTGACGATCTGCTGGAGGTATTTCACGAACTGCACGATGACCGGCTGGTCGAGGCCGTACTGCTCGCGCACGGCCTCCAGGGCGGCGGGGTCGCCCTCCTCGCCGAGGAGGGCGACCGCGGGGTCACCGGGCAGTGCTCTGACGCCGAGGAACACCACGGCTGTCGCGATGAGCAGGGTGAACAGGGCGTTGCCCAGGCGGGCTAGGAAGCGGAGCACGGTGTGTTCGCCTTGGCTCAGCCCGCAGTGCGGGCGACGCGGAAGTCGACGATACCGTTGGGCTGGGCGGTGATGCCCTGCACCGAATCGCGCACCCCGGTGTAGAACGAGGGACGGATCAGGTAGACCATCGGCACCTCTTCGGCGAGGAGCGTGCTGAGCTCGCCGTACAGCTCGCGCCGCTTGTCCAGGTCGGGCTCCGAGCGGGCCTCGGTGAGAAGCTCGTCGGCCTTCTTACTGGAGTAGTTGCCGTAGTTCGACGGGCTGCCGGTGGCGGCGAAACGCGTGATGTTGGCGTCCGCGTCGATACGTCCCGACCAGGAGTTCATGTAGAGGACGAAGTCACCGGCGCTCGTTGCGGCGAGAGCGGCCGTCGACTCCTGCGCCTGGATCTCGAGGTCGAAGCCGCTCTCCTGGACCATCGACTTGAGCGCCTGCGCGATACGGCCGAACTCGGGGGTGTTGTTCAACACCAGCGACACCTTCAGTGGCGTGGTCACCCCTGCCTCCTTGAGCAGGTCGCGCGCCTTCTGCGGGTCGTGCGGCGGGCACTTCGTGGCGGCCTCACTGGCCAGTGCCGCGGACGGCGCGATGAAACCGCAGGCCACGGAGTAGCGGCCGTTGTAGACGACCTTGTTGAGCGCCTCGCGGTCGATGCTCAGCTCGAACGCCTGGCGCACCTTCGCGTCATTGGCCATGGGGCCGTCGACCTTGGCGGGCTTGCCCACACCGTTGGCGTTGCCGACGTTGACCTCCAGGCTGATGAAGCCGATCCCCTTGGTCTCGATGACCTTGGTGCCGCTCTTGCCGTCCAAGGTGTCGATGTCCGTGGTGGGGATGCGCTCGATGACGTCGATGTCGCCGGAGCGGAGGTTGGTCACCCGGATCGTCGAGTCGGGGATGATCTGGTAGGTCACGCTGTCGAGCTGGACCTTGGCGGCGTCGTAGTAGTTCGGGTCCTTGACGACCTTGACGTAGTTCTGCGACGCGCGGCTGTCGTACTTGAACGGCCCGACGCAGACGGGGCTGTTGCCGAAGTTGTCCCCGGCGGACTTCAGGGCCGTGGGCGACATGATGATGCCGGCCCGGTCGGTGAGCAGAACGCTGAACGCACCGGGGGAGATGGGCTTCTTCATCTTGAGCCGCACGGTGTGCTCGTCCTGGACTTCCACACTGTCCAGCGCCGCGAGCTCGGTCTTCCGCTGCGAGCTGGGGTGGGTCATGTGCCGGTCGAGCGAGGTCTTGACCGCTTCGGCGTTGAACGGCGTGCCGTCGGCGAACTTCGCGTCCTGCCGCAGCTTGATCGTGGCGGTCTTGTAGTCCTCGCTGAACTCCGGATCCGCGGCGGCCAGCCGGGGCGTCATGGTGGCCTCCGGCGTGACCGCGTAGAGCTGCTCGCAGATCGAGTCGAAAATGGCAGCCGAGGTGAACGTGTTGGCCAGCGTCGGGTCGAGCTGTCCCGGCTCGGCGGCTACAGCGAAAGTGAGGTCTTTACCCCCGCCTGCCTGCGTCCCCCCGGTCGCGGTGGTTTGGGAGCTGCATGCGCCGACCGAGAGGACGGCTGTGACGGTGAGAAGAGTGAACAGGCCGCGCCGCGACCCCCCGTGGATGGCGTGGACAGATCTCATATGGGTCCTTGGAGATCAATAGGGGTGGGTCCGAGGGAGTACAGGGGTCTGGCGGCGCCGCTCGCGGGAACGGCGCCGCGGGGTTCAGTTGTGCGGGTGTTTCAGGTGCGGATCAGGCGACGGCGCCGCTGCTCCACACAGTGCGTCCTCCGAGAAGGGTCAGCTCCGAGGTGATCGTGTGGATCTCCTCGACCGGAATGGTCATGTAGTCCTTGGAGAGGACGGCCAGGTCGGCCTGGTAGCCCGGCACGAGCCTGCCGCGCACGTCCTCTTCGAAGGTGCACCACGCGCTGCCGACGGTGTAGCCGCGCAGGGCCTCCTCCCGGCTCAGCAGGTTCTCCTCCGACAGGGTCGGCGTGCCCGACACCGTGAGGCCGGTGAGGAACCACTGGAGGCTGGTGAACGGGTTGTACGAGGCCACTCGCATGGCGTCCGAGCCCAGGCCGACCGGCACCTCCGCGTCGAAGAGCGCACGCATCACCGGGGACTCGGCGACACGCTCGGCGCCCCAGATGGAGATGGCCTTCTCGCCGTTGAGACGCAGCAGGCTCTGGAGCATCAATCCGGCGCCGAGGGCCTTCAGGCGCTCGATGTGCTCCTTGGCGACCGGCTCGGCGTGGACCAGGGTCCAGCGCAGGTCCTTGATGGAGTGCTCCTTGTCGATGCGCTCCCACAGGTCCAGCAGTCGGTCGATGTACTCCCGCTGGTGGGCGTGGATTTGAACGCTCCAACGCTTGGCCGCGAGAGGCGCGAGCAGCTTCTCGTGGTGGTCCATCGCCTCGGGGGAGGTGTCGCCCGGCTCGGCGATGCCGTCGTGGCTCTTGTAGAGGATGACCTCACCGATGCCCGACATGCGCAGGATGTCGTCGCCGAAGCCCGGCTCCAGGTAGCGCGAGTAGCCCGCGATCTCCTCGTCCTCCATGCCGGGGGCCGAGGGGTGCTGGTAGAGCCGCACCCGGGTCGCCAGCTCGCCGCGCCGCCACGCCTCGTAGATCGGGCCGTAGACGTCGGGGCCGGTGTTGTAGCCGCCGCCGTCGATGCAGCCGGTCATGCCGAGGCGGGCGAACTCCCGCGACACCGCCGCGGTCGAGGCGACCTGCTCCTCGAAGGTGGGGACGGGGAGCTGCTTGTAGAACCACGGCATGAGCATCCGGCCGGAGCCGCGCCCGGTGAGTTCGCCGTCCTCGTCGCGGTCGAACGTGCCCACGGTCAGCCCGGCGACGAGCTCGTCGTTGATCCCCAGGGTCTCCATGGCCAGCGTGTTCAGCTGCACCCAGGCGTACTGCATCTGCACGTACACCGGGTGGTCGGGGGCCACGCGGTCCAGGTCCTCCTTGGTCGGACCGAGCCCGCCGTCCTGGAACTGCTTCTCGTCCCAGCCGCCGATGACCCGGATCCAGGTGCCCTTGGGCTGGTTGCGTGCCGCCTCGGCGATGGTCGAAAGCGCGGTGGACAGCTCGTAGACGTCCTCCCAGCGCAGCTCGTCGTTCCAGGTGAGTCCGGCGCGGACGAAGTGCACGTGGGAGTCGATGAGCCCGGGGATGACCCGGCGGCCGTCCAGGTCCACGACCTCGGTGGAGTCGTCGGCGAGCGCGCGGATCTCCTCGTCGGAGCCGGCCGCGATGATCACGCCTCCTCGGATGGCCAGGGCGCTGACCTCGCCGGGCACCCCACCGTCATCGGAAAGCGTGGTGATACGGCCGTTGAGGAGAATCTGCTCTGGGATAGACGGCAAAACCCGCACCTCTCCCTGTTAACGGGCCCGCCCCTAATCGGAGGCGGCCCAGTGACTGATCAAGTTGATAAACGCCGGTACGGCACTGCCCGCCCTTCGGCGTGTGCGGCGACAAAACTCCCTGCTCGCATGGCCGATACCCGGCGACCATGTCCTTAATCGTCGCCTCTCCCTTCTGTCCCGGTCCAACAGAAGGTTTCGGACGTAGCTATCGATACCATCGATAGATGGAGCTGAGACAGGTCGAGCACTTCCTCGCGGTGGCTGAGGAGCTCAACTTCTCCCGCGCCGCAACGCGCCTCAATCTCGGGCAATCCGCCGTTTCCGCCTCCGTCCGTGCCCTGGAGCGCGACCTCAACGCGGCGCTGTTCGCCCGCACCAGCCGTGCCGTACGGCTGACCGAGGCGGGCCGCGTCTTCCTGCCCGCCGCCCGCCGGCTCCTGGCCGCCGCCCGCGACGCGCGCAACGACGTGTCCACCGTCAGCGGAATGCTCACCGGCGTGGTGCGGGTCGGCCTCACCCAGACCCTGCAGGGCATCGACGTCCCCGGCGCCCTCACCGACGTACGGCGACGGCACCCCGGCCTGACCCTCCAGCTCCGCCAGGGCTACCCCAACACGCTGCTGTCCGATGTCGCCCGCGGCAGGCTCGACCTCGCCGTCGTGCCCGTGACCAAGGCCCCGCCGGAGGGGGTGCGCCTGAACCTGCTCTACAGCGAGGACCTCGTGGTGGTCACCCCGCCCGGGCACCGCCTCGCCGACCGCGCCACCGTCGACCTCACCGAGCTCGCCGGCGAGGTGTGGGTCGAGTTCCTCAAAGGCACGACCCTGAGAGACGCGACCGACGCGGCGGCGCGCGCCGCCCGCCTGACGCGCAGCATCGTCGCCGACGTCGGACAGCTACCGCTGCTCGTCGACCTGGTGAAGGCGGGTGCCGGCATCGCCATCGTGCCGAGGTCGGTCGCCGAGCAGACGGGCCTGCTGCCGATCACGATCCGCCAGAGCCTTCCCCGCCGGATCCTGATGCTGGCCTACCCGCATTCGACGCAGAGCACGACCGCGGCCGCGGTGGTCATCGAGGCGCTCATGTCCGCGCGCCGCCGTACGTCGATCGCCGCAGTGGGCTGAGCGAGGTTGCCAGGGTTTCCGTGGAATGCGGGGGCATGACAACTCTGGTTTGAGCGGGCGGCAGCGGACAGATTGGGACCTGGGCTCGCGGTGGCTGCGGCTGGTGAGCACCCTGTCGCACCGCCACGCGGAAACCCGAAGGAGAGCTCCCTCCCATGGCCCTTCCTGTGATCATCATCGCCGGGATCGCGATCTCCTCGTTTCTCGCCTGGAAGCTGCGTAGGAAGAAGTTCCGGCTCGCGGTCCTCGGTGCCAGATGCACCGGGAAGACGACGCTCATCGAGTCCTGGCGCGGCACGTGGGTGGAGGACCCGGACAGAACCTTGATCCCCAAGACATATGACAAGACGAAGCTGACGGTGGACGGCCTCCGGCTGACCTTCGTCAAACTCGGCGATCTGAGCGGCGAGGTGAACTCCTGGCCGCAGTGGGAGGACCGGGTCAAGGACAGCCGTTATCTGCTCTATCTGGTCGACGCGCGCATGCTCGCGGGTCTCCCCATGTCGGAAGAGCGGACGTGGTACAGAGTTGAGGACGACGCCGGACAGATCAGCAGCAACTGGCTCAAAGCCAGCCTTGTGCATCTCTGCCTGCTGGTGGTCACCCACACGGACGAGGATCCCCGGCAGGCGGGACTCAGCGCCGGTGCCTACCACGACCTCATCGCCAGGCAGCTCGACCCGATCGTGCTGAGGATGGGCGGCGACCGCCTCGTACGGACGGTCATCGGCTGCCTGAAGGACCCGAAGTCGGCTGAGGAGACCACCTCCAAGATCATGAAGCACATCGTGGGCTTCGAGAAGGAGCTGAAGTGACGGTCGAGCCGGCCACGGTCCACATCATCTACGCGGAGTTCCCCGAGGAACAGCCTGAGGAGCAGCACGCGTTCGCGTGGCTCGACGGACGGGCGCTCGCTCCCGACGAACGCGCCGAGCGCATGTCGATCCACGAGGCGTTCGTCGAGATCACGTCCGGCGCCGCCTACGACGACACACGGGTCCGCGGGGAGCGCGTCATACGGAACGGCGGCCGTGTGCTGATCGAATACCCGATCACGGTGGCCGATGAGACGCCGAGACGGATGACCGCCTGCGCCGTGGTGTCGGTGCCCCGCCGGCGACGCGGCGTTCGCGACATGACGTGGGTGGAGCCCGTGGCCGACGAGATCGTCGGCATCATGCGCGACAACGGGCTCGCCGCCGACAGATACCGGATCGCTCGCCTGCTGGCCACGGGCTGGACGGAGCAACGCTACAAAGAGGTCGCCCGGGGAGTGGCGAAGGGCGTGAAGACCGCGGCGCCCGTTGCCATAGAGGCGGCGAAGCAGTACCGCACCTATGCCGAGAACCAAACCCGTCAGGACAAGAGCGGCACGGGAAAAGCGCCGAGCCCCCTCCGGCGATCTCTCGGAGTGGCGGCACTGTTCCTGCTGGCACTGATCACATTCTGGATCTACAGGAAAGTAGCGCGATAGCCGTGCCGAAGGGCGAGCGCCGTTTGAAGAAGAGGCTCGTGGCCATTCACCGCGATGACTTCAACCGGGCGAGAAGCGAGGCCCCCAATCTGCTCACCGATCAGTTCACCACGGTCGTCCCCGTTCCCCTGCGGCCCCCGGAGAGCGAGGACCCCGCGCTCGTGGAACTGCAGGACGAGCTGGAGCCGGGCGTGCTCATGCTCAGAAACCGCTGGGACGACAGCGAATACATCCATGCGGCGATGGCGTACGAGCGCATCTCGCTCTCCAAGTTCAATCTGTTCGCCGAGATCTGCCAGATCCTGGGAGCGAACCGACTGGACGTCGTAGAGATCCGGGAGGTGACCGAGGGGGGAAAGATCAGCGGATCCGTCAAGTTCAACGCCGGGGTCGCCTCACTTTCCGGCGGCGGGGGCAGCGAGCGGCTGCGGAAGATCGCCCAGTCGGTGCACGGGCACTGGGAATGGCGCGGCACACCACCTGACGGGGAGAAGGCCAAGGCGCATGCCCGCCGCGCTGGGATCAGCGGAGATCCCGTGGTGGCGGGACTCATCCGGCAGCGCTGCGACCCGGGGAACAAGCTGACGGAGTACGGTCTCGAACTCGACATCAGCTCAGAGGCCAAACACGACATCCAGGCGGCGTCCGGCCTCATGTCCATGCTCAAGAAGCTCCGCATCCCCGGCATCGATTCCACGTTCGAGAAGCTGAAGAGCGAGACCGAACGGCTTGTCCTCAGCGTCGAGGTCGTCTTCCCACGCGATCCCGCCGGCTGAGCCCGCGGCCGGTCATCGCCGGAGCACGCGCCACCGCTCCGGCGAGCCGATTCACCCCCGCCACCCGCAGTACGGCTCGGTCACCTGCTGCAGCTCGGGCCAGAGCGCGGCGACGCGCTCGTCGGCGCGGCGGCGCCGTACGGCCTGGCGGAACGCCCGCAGGCCGAACCGGACGGTCGCGGAGTCCACGACTCGGATGTCGTCAAGCATGTCGGACATGAGCGCGCAGCCCCGCGTGAGGTCGCCGTCCTCGGCCAGGGCGACGGCCCGCCGTACGGCGAAGCGCACCCGTGACCTGCGTGAACCGGGCGCGAGGCCGGCCAGGGCGCCGCCGAGGATCTCGGCGGCTTCGTCGGGACGGCCGAGGTCGTGCAGGCACCAGCCGGTCACCATGGTGGTCATCACGTCCACCGGCACGGATGTGCCGAGCGGGCGGGCGAACCCTTCGGCGGGGCGTGGCGGAGGAGCTTCGCGCGCGGAACGCTCCCACAGCGTGTGCGCGTGGTCGACCGCCGTGCGGAAACCGTGGTCGTTGACCGCCATGGCGTGGCCTTGGGCTTCGCGGAGCGCGGCGAGCCAGCGCACCCGGGGCGGCAGGGAGCTCAGGGAGCGCACCCGCTCGGCCAGCCGTACCGTGGGGTCGGCCTTGCCCTGGTAGAGCGTGGTGAGCGCTCGCCGTACGTCCGCGTATTCGACGAGCTCCCTGTCTCCCCCCTCCTGCGCGAACTCCACGGCCCGGTCGGTCCACCACCTGGCCGCGGCGTCGTCCCCGCACTCCTGCGCCATCCACCCGGTGAACTCGGCGGCACGCGCGGCCAGCCGGAGCAGCCGCATCCGCGAGCGCCCCTTGGTGTACGGCAGAGCCGAGCGCAGCGCCTGTACGTGGAAGATGGCGACCGGCAGGACCATGCCGGGGGAGGCCGACTGTCCGAACCTGATGGTCTCGTTGAGCAGCGCGCCCTGCGCGTCAAGGTCGCCGGGCGCCGGGGCGAACGTCATGCGGACTGGATCGTTCCCCGCCAGAGCGGTGAACCGCGCCACGCCGTCGCCCGATAGCAGGAGCTCCCACTCCGCATGCGCCGACTCCCTGCCCGGTGCGTCCGGTCTACCGGGCTGCCCCTGGTCGGCGAGCGCCATCAGGGCGCCTCCGGCCTTGAGCGCGGCGTCGCAACGCCTGGCCAGTTGCGGTGTCGGGCGCCGCTCCCCTGATTCGATCTTGGAAAGGTGGCCTTTGGTGTAGTCGATCCGCTCGCCGAGCTCCTTGAGTGACAGTCCTGCCAAGAGACGGAGGCGTCGTAATTCCACGCGGAAATGAGAAGGCATTTCGGGCCCTTCACCCCAGAGATGACCTTGTTCCCCAGGTTAAAGGAAGGGACTTCGGCTGACCCCATTCGTGACGTAGAGGTCACCGAACCGTTCCATGCCCGCGGAACAGAACCATGGATGCCACGATAAAGAGGACTATTTTCTTCGGCCCTGTACCCGCCTCAACCGGTCGCTGAAGTCCAGACGTCTATTGCCCGTGTCGACTTTGGTCGTCGGGCGTTACTCCTTGGGACTGTCTGCGATCTCCTCCTCGCAGAGGAGGAGATCCAGGTAAAGCGAATGCAAAGATCGTGGTGTTGGTTCTGCAGACTTTCGAGGAGATATCTCACGATGGCCTTCGCACGACCTGCCCGCCGTTCGCTAACGATCATGGGGTTGAGCGCCGCGCTGATCGCCGCAGCCGCTCCGGCCGCCGTGGCGGATCCCGTGCCCGCCGCCGCGCCCTCTCCCGCGCCCTCTCCCGAGTCCTCCGCCACGGCCGCCCCGTCGCTGGACCGGAGAGAACTGCGCCGCACGCTTGACGCCATGCACACGGCGGGGATGTACGGCACCTACTCCGCCGTGCGCGACGGGTACGCGCGCTGGACCGGTGCCGCAGGGGTCGCCGACGTGGACACCAAGCGGCCGGTACGCTCCTGGATGCACCACCGGATCGGCAGTCTCACCAAGACCTACGTGGCGGTCGCCGTACTCCAGCAGGTCAAGAAGGGGAAGATCGAGCTGGACGCGCCGATCGGGCGCTACCTCCCCGATCTCGTGCCCGGCGAACGCGGCCAGAAGGTCACGGTGCGGATGCTGCTCAACCACACCAGCGGCATCCAGGACTACGACCACGTGATCTTCAACTCGGTGGAGAGCCTGGAGGAGGTCCGCACGCGCACCTTCAAACCTGAGGAGCTCGTCGCGTTCGGCATGAACCAGCCGCCGACGAACGAGCCCGGAGGGCTGTGGAGCTACTCCAATACGAACTACATCCTCGCCGGGCTGCTGCTCACCAAGGTCACGGGGATCGACGCCGAGGACTACATCACCCGTCACGTGATCCGCCCGGCCGGCCTGCACAACACCTACTTCCCCCGCACGCCGCGGATCGCCGGCCCGCACTCCAAGGCGTATGAGAACCTCCACGGGTTCTTCGACCCGCCGCGCGACTTCAGCGTCTACAACATGTCATGGGCCAGTACGGCGGGAGCCATCGTCTCCACCGCCGAAGAGGTCAACCGGTTCTACCGCCTCCTGCTCGGCGGGAAGATCCTCGGCCAGAGCGAGCTCCGCGAGATGCTGACGACGGTGCCGGTGCATGACGGGGCCGGCAACGTGGTCATGGACTACGGCCTCGGCATCTACAAGCAGGGTCTTCCCTGCGGCGACTTCTGGGGCCACGACGGCGGGGTGATCGGCATGGCCACCCAGACGCTGTCGACCCCCGACGGCCGACGCCAGATGACCATAGGGATGAACCTCATCAAGTACCAGAAGCTCGGCCCGGACGGATGGCCGCAGCCGCACCCCATCGACTACGCCCTCGTCGACCACCTTCTCCAAGCCCTCTGCGGATCCACGGGGACGACCGCCAAGTCCGCCGGTCAGACCTACGTGCCCTTCCCCACCGAGCGGTTCAGCGTCAAGCGCTGACCGGCGCACGACACCCCCGGCCCTCACCGGGCCGGGGGTTTCTCCTTCGCCCTCATTCGCCGAGGAACCCCTCCAGGGCGGCCAGGTGTGGGGCGATGTCGAGGCCGCGGGAGGCCAGCCACTCGTCGTTGTCGTAGGTGCCCCGGTAGCGTTCGCCGCCGTCGCAGATGAGGGTGACCACGCTTCCGCGCTGCCCGTCGGCGCGCATCTCCTTGATGAGCTGTACGGCGGCGGCCACGTTGGTCCCGGTGGAGCCGCCGACGTCACGGCCGGTGACGTCGCGCACCCACCGCATGGCGGCGATCGACAGGGCGTCCGGGACCTGGATCATGCGGTCGATGACGTGGGGGAGGAAGGACGGTTCGACGCGGGGGCGGCCGATGCCTTCGATGCGTGAGCCAGGGGCGGTGACGCCGGAGTCGCCGCTGACCCAGGCGGGGTAGAAGGCGGAGCCTTCGGGGTCGACGACGGCCAGGCGGGTGGTGTAGCGGCGGTAGCGGATGTAGCGCCCGAGGGTGGAGGAGGTGCCTCCGGTGCCCGCGCCCACGACGATCCAGGCGGGTTCGGGGTCGGGCTCCATGGCCATCTGGTTGAAGATGCTCTCGGCGATGTTGTTGTTGCCGCGCCAGTCGGTGGCGCGTTCGGCGTAGGTGAACTGGTCCATGAAGTGGCCGCCGCTCTCCTCGGCCAGCCGGTGGGACTCCTCGTAGATGGCGTTCGGATCTTCGACGAGGTGGCATTTGCCGCCGTAGAACTCGATGAGGGCGATCTTCTCGGGGGAGGTGGACGCGGGCATGACCGCGATGAACGGGAGGCCGAGGAGCCGGGCGAAGTAGGCCTCGCTCACGGCGGTGGAGCCGCTGGAGGCCTCGACGATGGTCGTGGATGGAACGATCCAGCCGTTGGCCAGGCCGTACAGGAAGAGCGAGCGTGCCAGGCGGTGCTTCAGTGAACCGGTGGGGTGGACCGACTCGTCTTTAAGGTAAAGACCGATGCCCCAGTGGGCGGGAAGCGGGAACACGTGCAGATGGGTGTCGCAGCTTCGGTTGGAGTCGGCCTCGACTTTGCGGATGGCTTCGGCGACCCACGTGCGTGTCCGGAGGTCATGGCGGTCCACGTATTCCATGGGTACCACCGTAGCTTCGCCGGGAGGTATGTGACTCTAACCACATTTTACTCAGGGCTTGGTAGGGAGTGTTACGATAATGAGACTTGTCCGGCTGCGGGTGTGATGTGTCCACCGCACGCCGTTGAGCCCCCTGACCTGGCAGGACTCTTAACAGCACTCTTACAGGTGCACTGCGAGGATGATCTCAGCCGTCAGAAGGTCCGACGGTGCGTCGTGTCTACGGGCCTGGCGGGTAATGGGGGGATCAGTACGAGGGGGAAAGCATGATCTCGATGACCGAAGAGCAGCGCCAGACCTGGTTCGAGCGCGACGTCGTTCCAGTGACCGGCCAGCTCTACGCCTCCGCCATGCGGTTGACCCGCAACACGGCTGACGCGGAGGACCTAGTCCAGGAGACCGTGACCAAGGCATACACCTCGTACCACCAGTTCCGTGAGGGTACCAACCTTAAGGCATGGCTGCACAGAATCCTCACGAACAACTTCATCAACGATTACCGCAAGAAGCAGCGTTCGCCGAAGCTGTCGGCGACCGAGGACATCGAGGACTGGCAGCTCGCCGCGGCCGAATCCCACACCTCCACCGGTCTGAAGTCGGCGGAGACGGAGGCGCTTGAGCAGCTGCCCGACAGCGTCGTCATGAACGCGCTGCGCTCGCTGCCCGAGGACTTCCGTGTCGCGGTCTACCTGGCCGACGTGGAGGGCTTCGCCTACAAGGAGATCGCCGAGCGCATGGGCACCCCCATCGGCACCGTGATGTCGCGGCTGCACCGGGGACGCCGCCAGCTTCGCACCATGCTGGAGGGCTACGCACGGGACCTCGGCTTCACGCGTCTGCCCGAGCAGCGCCAAGCCGCCTGACCCACCCCGTACATCCTCCGCGCATGAGAGCGCATATCAGAGCCATCCGCCTGCACCGGGCGGGTGGCTCTTCGCCATCACGCGGGCTTCGGTCACACCAGCCTCATGTGCAGTCTCACCCGCAGGACGCCCCCGTGGGCGCGGATCTCGACCAGGTCGCAGAGCTGCCTGCTGATCCACAGACCGTAACCGCCCTCGGCCTCAGGTTCGGGCGGCAGGTAGCCGGGGAGCGGGACGTCGATGGTGCCGCCCGGATCGGTGATCTCGCAGACGACCTCCTGGCCGGTGGTCCACATGGCGATGCCGCCGTGCCCCGCGCCGTGCTCGACGCTGTTGGCGGCGATCTCGGAGACGCTCATGACCAGCGAGACGATCTGGTCGCGGGCCATGCCGGCGCGCAGGGCGTAGTCGGTGACCGTCTGGCGGAGGCGGCCGAGGTCGCCCGGCGAGAACTCCGCCGCCACCGGCGGCGCCGGGGGCTCGGACAGGGGCAGGTCGTCGCCGTACAGCGTGAGCCTGTCGGGCGGCACGTAGGCGTTGCTGCCGTGGACCGACTGCCCGGTCAGGTAGCCCGGGTGCGTGCGCGGAATGTGCGCGAGCACCTGGAACGGGGTGGTGCGCCGGTCGTAGAGGCACATGGTCGTCACCGACTCGCCGCCGAACAGCGCGTTGATCACCGACTCGTAGCGGATCCACTCGCGCGTCTCCCGCTCGCCGCGCCCCTGCCAGAGCGGCTCGCCGACCACCAGAATGTGTCCGTCGTGTGACCGACAGTAGTCGTGAGTGGCGCTCAGCGTGCGGTAGGGGTGGAGATACCACTCCTGCGCCGCCCGGTGGTCGACCCGGTCCATATCGGCGCCGAGGGCGTCGGCCACGAGGTCGTGAAAACGCTGCCCGGTGCTCAGCAGGATGCGGTGACCTGCGCTGACGGCCTTTTGGATCGTGGTGATCACCACCGGCAACGACTCGTCCTCCGAGGCGTACGGCACCGCGATGTGTGCGAACGGCCCGCCTGTGCGGGCGTCCCGGTCGGGCTGCACGGGGACGACCGTAGCAAGCCGCCGCCTCCAAGACAACGCGCAGCGTGACGGGTCGAGTAACCGCCGGGAAGATCGTTTGGCCGTGGCGAGCGGGATCTCGGCGGGAGCGGATCGGCCTCGCCGGGACGCGATCGTCCGGGTGCGGCCCGTCGCGCGCCGGCTCCGAGGCTCTGCAGAACGCCGGGCCAATAGCAGAAAACGGCCCTCCGATAACTCAAGGGAGTCCCATGATTGCTCTATGTATCCCACTCAATCGCTCATAGTCCGCGCTATCCATTCTTTGAAGTTCATTGAAGGTGGGAGGGAGGCATGAGCGATTCGCGCGCCGCGACCACGCGACTTCGCGCGGAACTGGCCGGGCTGGGAGTCACCTCCGCCTATGAAATAGGGGATGATGCGACCCTCTCTGTGTGGATCGGGTTAGTAGTCAGATTCCGTGATGGTTTCTACCGTTGGCAGGAAGGCGCAGTGAAACAACGCCATCTGGGTACTGATCCGGTTGGTTGTGCCATTCGGGTGGCGCGTCGCTACGCCGAACTACAGGCGGATGTTCCACCCTGGTGGGAGGACCTGGTCAACGTACTGCGGGGGGACGTGGCCAACGACAACCCATAGCAACGGCGGTTGCCCCCGCGCGGCTTTCGGGGGGAAGCATGCGGGTGCGGGGGGTGCCGTTCGTGGTCGTGGCCGGGTCGATGAGCTGTCTGGCGCTGGGCTGCGGCACAGTGTCGTCGCTTCCGGAGGGTCAGGTGGCTGGCCGGATGCCGCGCAAGACGCCGGCCGCGGCCCAGGCCCCCGCGGCGGCGCCGGCCGCCGTGGATCCGATGGCGCTGGCCACAAGGCTCCAGGCGATCCAACCCGCCTGGCCCGCCACACGGCGAAGCGCGACGTTCCGCCCACGGCTCCTCAATTGCACGATGCTCAAATGCGTCGCCCTCACCTTCGACGACGGTCCGGGGAAGCTCACGCGCAGACTCCTCGACGACCTCGCCGCCAGGCAGGCCAAGGCGACCTTCTTCGTCGTCGGCAGGATGATCGAGGCGGACGGCCCCGACACGCTCCGCCGCATGGTGGCCGAAGGCCACGAACTGGGCAACCACACCTGGGACCACCCTTCCCTGCCCTCGCTCTCACGCGCCGGGGTCAAGTCCCAGATGGTGCGCACGCAGAAGGCCGTCAGCGCTGCGGTCGGCGTGAAGATGCAGATCATGCGCCCGCCGTACGGCGCCACCAACGACAGCGTCGCCGTCTCGATGCGCGACCTCGGCCTCGCGCAGATCCTCTGGAACGTGGATACCGTCGACTGGCGGGACCGGAACCCGGCCGTCGTGTTCAAACGCGCTGTCAAGGCGCCCCCCGGCTCCATCGTGCTGATGCACGACATCCACAAGACGACCGTCGAGGCCGTGCCGCCCATGCTCGACGCGCTGCTGGCCAAGGGCTACACGTTCGTAACGGTCTCGGAGCTGTACGGCAAGGCGCCCGCGCCCGGAGGGCGCTACACCAAACGTTGACCGACGTTGACCGACGTTGACCGACGATGACCGGCTTGGTTCGCTACCCGCGGGGAGGCAGACGATGATCGAAGAGGTGGCGCGAGGATACGTGTTCGAAGGCCCGGCCCTCGACCTCGGGGCCCTCGTCTGGGACGGCCAGGCCCGTCCCGAAGCGCAGGTGCGCATCCCCCTGCGCATGCTCAACCGCCACGGCCTGGTCGCCGGCGCGACCGGCACGGGCAAGACCAAGACCCTGCAGCTCATGGCGGAACGGCTCTCCCGGCAGGGCGTGCCGGTCTTCCTCGCCGACATCAAAGGCGACCTCACCGGCATGGCCGAACCCGGAACGCCGTCGGACGGGGTGACCCGCCGCGCCGCCGAGGTGGGGCAGGGCTGGGAGGCCGCCGCGTGCCCCGTCGAGTTCTACTCGCTCGGCGGGCTCGGGGAAGGCGTGCCCCTCCGGGCCACCATGACCGACTTCGGCCCCACGCTGCTGTCCAAGGTGCTGAGCCTGAACGAGACCCAGGAGTCCTCGCTCGGCTTGGCCTTCCACTTCGCCGACGGCCAGGGGCTGCCGCTTCTGGACTTGAAGGATCTACGGGCCGTCATCCAGTACCTCGTGGACACCCCGGAGGCGCTCAAAGGCGTCGGAGGGCTCTCCAAGGCGACGGCGGGCGTGCTGCTGCGGGCGCTCACCAATCTTGAGGCGCAGGGGGCGGAGCCCTTCTTCGGCGAACCCGAGTTCGACACCATGGACCTGCTGCGCACCACCGCCGACGGGCGCGGAGTGGTGTCCATTCTGGAACTGCCCGCCGTGCAGGACCGCCCGGAAATGTTCTCCACGTTTCTGATGTGGCTCCTCGCCGATCTTTTCGCCGGGCTTCCCGAACTGGGAGATCCGGAAAAGCCGTCCCTGGTGTTCTTCTTCGACGAGGCCCACCTGCTTTTCAACGACGCCTCACGCGCGTTTCTCCAGTCCATCACCCAGACGGTCCGCCTGATCCGCTCCAAGGGGATCGGCGTCTTCTTCGTCACCCAGTCGTCCACCGACGTGCCCGCCGACGTCCTCGGCCAGCTCGGCGCCCGGGTGCAGCATGCCGTACGCGCCTTCACCCCCAAGGACGCCAAGGCGCTCAAAGCGACCGTGTCGACGTTTCCGCACTCCGCCTACGACCTGGAAGAGGTGCTGACCGGGCTCGGCATCGGCGAGGCGGTGGTCACCGTGCTCTCCGAGACCGGCGCGCCCACCCCCGTCGCGTGGACCCGCCTTGCGGCGCCCGAATCGCGCATGGGGCCCGCGGACGCGGTCACCCTGCGCGGCGTCATCGGCGCGTCGCCGCTCGGCGCCAAGTACGGCCAGGCCGTCGACCGCCACTCCGCCTACGAGATGCTCGCCACCCGCCTGACGCCGCACCCGTCGCCCGCCACGTCCCACGAACAGCCCGCCGGTGCGCGGTCCCAGCCGCGCCATGAGCACCACGAGGGCGTGCTGGAGAGCGTGCTCGGCTCTCCGGTGTTCAAGTCCTTCGCCCGTTCCGCCGGCACCGTCCTCGGCAGGGAGATCACCCGCACGGTGTTCGGGACCACCCGCCGCAGACGCTGACCGCCGCCGCGTGCATCGCCGTCCGCGGCGCGGCGCCGTACCGTGATATGCCTCACCGGCGGGAAGCACGAAAACGGCCGGCCACCCCTGAAGGGGAGGCCGGCCGCTCCTGTGCGACGCGTCAGTTGTTGCGCTTGGCGCGGGCCGCGGTGCGGGCGCGCTCGGCGGCGTTGAGAACGACCTTGCGCAGCCGGATGGCGGACGGGGTGATCTCCACGCACTCGTCCTCGCGGATGAACTCGAGCGCCTGCTCCAGGCTGAGCTGGCGCGGCGGGATCAGCCGCTCCAGCTCCTCACCCGTGGAGGAGCGCATGTTGGTGAGCTTCTTCTCCTTGGTGATGTTGACATCCATGTCGTCGGAGCGGGAGTTCTCGCCGACGATCATGCCCTCGTAGACCTCGGTGGTGGGCGGCACGAACAGGGTGCCGCGCTCCTGGAGGTTGAACATCGCGTAGGAGGTGGCCGGGCCGGTCCGGTCGGCGACGAGCGAACCGGTGGGGCGGGTGCGCAGCTCGCCGAACCACGGCTCGTACTTCTCGAACACGTGGTGGGCGAGGCCGGTGCCCCGGGTCTCGGTGAGGAACTCGGTGCGGAAGCCGATGAGGCCGCGCGCCGGCACCAGGAACTCCATGCGGATCCAGCCGGTGCCGTGATTGGTCATGTGCTCCATGCGGCCCTTGCGGACGGCCAGGAGCTGGGTGATCGCCCCCAGGTATTCCTCGGGGCAGTCGATCGTCAGCCGCTCGACCGGCTCGTGGATCTTGCCGTCGACCTCGCGGGTGACGACCTGCGGTTTGCCGACGGTCAGCTCGTAGCCCTCCCGGCGCATCTGCTCGACCAGGATCGCCAGCGCGAGCTCGCCGCGGCCCTGCACCTCCCAGGCGTCGGGCCGCTCGGTCGGCAGCACGCGCAGCGACACGTTGCCGACGAGCTCGCGGTCGAGGCGGTCCTTGACCATGCGCGCGGTGACCTTGGAGCCCTTCTCCTTGCCGACGAACGGGCTCGTGTTGGTGCCGATGGTCATGGAGATCGCCGGCTCGTCCACGGTGATCAGCGGCAGCGGGCGCGGGTCCTCCGGGTCGGCGAGCGTCTCGCCGATCATGATCTCGGGGATGCCCGCGATCGCGATGATGTCGCCCGGCCCGGCCTCCTCGGCGGGCTTGCGCTCAAGCGCCTCCGTCATCAGCAGCTCAGAGATCTTGACCCGCTCGCTCGACCCGTCGGTGCGGCACCAGGCGACCTGCTGCCCCTTCTTGATCGTGCCCTGGTGGACGCGGCACAGGGCGATGCGGCCGAGGTAGCTGGAGGAGTCGAGGTTCGTCACGTGGGCCTGGAGCGGCGCGTCCGGGTCGTATACCGGCGCGGGCACCGTCTTGGTGATCGTCTCGAACAGGGGCTCCAGGTCCTCGACGTCGGGCATGCCGCCGTCCTCCGGCCGGTTGAGGCTGGCCCGCCCGGCCTTGGCCGAGGCGTAGACGATCGGGAAGTCGATCTGGTCCTCGGTGGCGTCGAGGTCGAGGAACAGCTCGTACGCTTCGTCGACGACCTCGGCGATGCGGGCGTCGGGCCGGTCGACCTTGTTGATGCACAGGATCACCGGCAGCTTGGCGGTGAGCGCCTTGCGCAGCACGAAACGCGTCTGGGGCAGCGGGCCCTCGGAGGCGTCGACGAGAAGCACCACGCCGTCGACCATCGAAAGGCCGCGCTCGACCTCGCCGCCGAAGTCGGCGTGCCCGGGAGTGTCGATGATGTTGATGGTCATGTCGCCGTGGCGGACCGCGGTGTTCTTCGCGAGAATGGTGATGCCCTTCTCGCGCTCCAGGTCATTGGAGTCCATGACCCGCTCATCCACGTCCTGATTGGCGCGGAAAGCTCCGGACTGCCACAGCATGGCATCCACCAGCGTGGTCTTGCCGTGGTCGACGTGCGCGATGATCGCGATGTTGCGCAGGTCGTCGCGGCTGTTCAAAGGCATAATGGAGTCTCGCTCTATGGTCGTGGGGGCGGCCGCGGACGTGCGACCCCCACATTTTATATGTCCCGCACTTGTTCTGACGGCCGTCGCGTTCTTCACACGTTCTTCATGCGTTCTTCACACCGCTTGATCCGCCGCGGTGCGACGCCCATCCCGCCCGTTTCCAGGCGGTTCCACAGCGCGTCCGGGCGCGTTGCCCGCGAGTCTCCGGTGCCCGAGTCTCCGGTGGCCGATGAAGAACGACCGCGATCTCCTCGTAGGCTCGGAGACATGTCCTTCGCCGTGAGTTTTCCCGTGATGCTGCGCACCAAGGACGGTGTGCGGATCGACGCAGCGCACACCCCCTCGCGCGGCCCCGGTGATCTGTGCGTCGTCCTGGCCCACGGATTCACCGGGGCGTGGCGCGAGCGCACCAGTCGGCGCATCGCCCACGTGTTCAGCGGATTCGGCGGGGTCGTGGCGTTCGACTTCCGCGGCCACGGCCGTTCGGGGGGCCACAGCACCGTGGGCGACGAGGAGGTGCTCGACGTGGACGCCGCCGTACGGCACGCCCGCACACTCGGCTACGCCAGGGTCGCCGTCGTGGGGTTCTCGATGGGCGCGGCGGTAGCCGTACGGCACGCGGCCCTGCACGGCGGCGTCGACGCGGTCGTGTCGGTCAGCGGGCCCGGCCGGTGGTACTACCGGGGCACGGTGCCCATGCGGCGCGTGCACTGGGCGATGGAGCAGCGGCTCGGGCGGGCGGCGGCACGGCTGGTGAAGGGCACGCGCATCCGGTCGACCGGATGGGACCCCGTGCCCCTCGCGCCCTACGAGGCGGCCCCGCTGGTCAGCCCCACACCGCTGCTCGTCGTGCATGGAGACTCCGACGCCTTCTTCCCGATCGACCACGCCCACCAGATCTACGACGCGGCCACCGAGCCCAAAGAGCTCTGGATCGAGGAGGGGTACGGCCACGCCGAGAGCGCGGCGACTCCCGACCTCATCCGGCGCATCGGCAGATGGGTGTCGGCGTCGGTCGTGGCCCCGTGACCCCGACCCGCCCGCATACACGCTCGCGCCTGCTTGATCATCTCCTCTGTCGCGGTTACGTTGGGTAACTGAGCTTTTTCGCGCCGACCGGCACACCGGAGCGGGCGTGAAGGCTCACTGCTCGCCTCCCCCTGTGCAACGTGAAAGACCACCGGCACCCAAGGGGGACAGGGCACATGCGCAGCGTCTACGTGGCTGGGCTTGGACACGGCGACGGCCTACAGGTCGTCGAGCTCGGCCTGATGGAGCTGCTGGCCCGCAGAGCCGAACGCCTCGGCGTCTTCCGGCCGGTCGCGCCCCGCGGAGCCGACGTGCGGGCGGATCCGGCGATCGAGGTGATGCGGGCGCGCTACCGCCCGGCTCAGGTGGGCAGCGGGATCACCATCGAGGAGGTCGAGGAGGGGTTCGCCTCCCAGACCG
Source organism: Sinosporangium album (assembly GCF_900100605.1). Lineage (GTDB taxonomy): Bacteria > Actinomycetota > Actinomycetes > Streptosporangiales > Streptosporangiaceae > Sinosporangium > Sinosporangium album. Next base: position 109,977 of record NZ_FNCN01000013.1, read on the forward strand.
TCGACGTGCTGCTCGACCGCCTGGTCGAGCGGTTCGCCGGGTTCGAGGCGAGCTGCGACGCGGTCTTGGTGCTCGGCGGCTCGACCGCCCCCGGCGACCTGGCCGGCGAACCCGCCTTCGACGCCAAACTCGCGTCCCGCCTGTCGGCCCCCGTGGTGATCGTGGCCGGAGGGGTGGGGCAGGACGCCGATGTCACCTCCAAATCCCTGCGCACGGGATACCAGGTGTTCGCCGAGCAGGGCTGCCCGGTGCTCGCCGTGATCGCCAACCGCGTGCCCGCGGGCGCGGTCGTCGGCGCCGACCTGCCCGTCCCGTGCTACGTGATCCCGGAGAACCCCGCGCTGTCCGCGCCGACCGTCGGGCAGGTGGCCGAGGTGCTGCGCGCCGTACAGGTGCAGGGAGACGCCGTCGGCCTCCAGCGCGACGTGTCCAGTGTGGTGCTGGGAGGCGAGACGCTGCCCGGCTTCCTGGAGCACCTGCGGTCCGCGGCCCTCGTCGTCACCCCCGGCGACCGCGCCGACCTGCTCCTCGGGGCCGTGGCCTCCGACGCGGCCGGTACGGCACGGCCGGCGGCCGTCGTGCTCAGCCACGGCGTGAAACCCTCGCCCGCCGTACGCGGCGTCACCGGACGGCTCGCGCCCGGCATGCCGGTGCTGTCGGCCGCCGCCGACAGCCTCACCATCGCCGCCGCCGTCGCCGGCCTGTCCGGACAGTTGTCCCCGGACAACCCGCGCCGCACCGAACACGCCCTCGGCCACTTCGAAGCCCATGTCGACTCCGAGGGGCTGGCCCAGCGCCTCGGACTCGGACGCTCTTCGCGCGTCACACCGCTGATGTTCGAGCAGTCGCTGGTGGAGCGGGCCAGGGCGGAACGCCGCCACATCGTGCTTCCCGAGGGTGAGGAGGACCGGGTGCTGCGGGCCGCCGAGACGGTGCTCCGGCGCGGGATCGCCGACCTCACCCTGCTCGGGCGCGAGGACGTCATCCGCCGCCGGGCCGGAGACCACGGCCTCGACCTGCACGGCGCGAAGATCGTCGACCCTCTCACCTCGCCCATGCGCCACTCGTTCGCCGAGCGCTACCACGCGCTGCGCGAACACCGGGGAATGACGTTGGACCGCGCCCGCGACATGGTGACCGACGTCAACCACTTCGCCACCATGATGGTGCGCACCGGCGCCGTCCACGGCATGGTCTCCGGCACGGTCCACAGCTCCGCCGCGACGCTGCTGCCCGCCTTCCAGATCGTGCAGACCGTGCCCGACATCTCCACCGTCTCCTCGGTCTACTTCATGTGCCTGTCCGACCGGGTGCTGCTCTTCGGCGACTGCGCCGTCAACGCCGACCCCGACGTCACGCGCCTCGCCGACATCGCGATCACGTCGGCGCGCACCGCGGAGCGGTTCGGCATCGAGCCCCGCGTCGCCATGCTCACCTACTCGACCGGCGCGGCGGGTGCGGGCGCCGACCTGGACAAGGTCCAGGAGGCCACTGAACTCGTGCGCACCCGCGCCCCCGAACTCCTGGTCGAAGGGCCCATGCAATACGACGTCGCGGTGGACCCGCGCGTCGCCGCGGTGCGGCTTCCGGAAAGCGGCGTCGCGGGGCGCGCCACCGTGCTCATCTTCCCCGACCAGCACGCCGGCGCCACCACCTGCCTCGCCGTACGCCGCTCCGCCGGGGCCGTCGCCGTCGGCCCGATCCTCCAAGGACTGCGCCACCCCGTCAACGACGTCGCCCGCGGCGCCGGCGTCGAGGACATCATCACCACCATCGCCATCTCCGCGATCCAGGCACAGAGCGTGAGCTGATTTCCGAATCCTCTCGAACTTTCCGCACTTTCCCCGCGTCTATGTAAGGCAGCGGTGGACCGCGGGGGCGATGGCCATGGGGGTGGCCATCCCATCTACGGGAGACCCAGCGACGCGGGGGCGCGCTGGGTCTCCCTCCGTTTCGCGCGTTGACGACGGGCACGGGGCGCGGGTTCGTGGGCGCATGTCCCATGTCGCCTGTCGCCGGTGGCGTGTGCGCGGACGGCTTTCTGCAGGGGCCTTTCTGCGGGGACCTTTCTGCGGGGACAGGGAGTCTCTTGCCGGTGATGGCCCTGGCCTCGGCCGGGGCGACGGAAGTGCCCGCGCCCAGTAGGGTTGCCGCGACGAGGGCGAATGCGCGGGAGGACACAGAGCGTCCCTTCAGCGGGCGCGCCGCCCGGGTCCAAGCCGCCCGCATGGAGGAGGAGTCACCTTCGAAGCTTGGTATTCGGTCGCCTGGGTGCGACTCAGGAAATTTCGCCTGATGTGATGATCCCGACAAGGCCCGCATTCGAGGGCCACGGGTAGTCATAAGCCCTCACACTGACCCATGCCACGCAAACATGGCTTGACTTCGCCTGTTCAGGTGGCAGGTTTCAAGATCGTCTTCTATAGTTTCGCCCGTCTGGGAGGGGAGAACCACGTGGAACCACGCCGCCCGGGCGCGCGGGGCAGGGCCGCGAGACGCACCTTCGCCGCGGGCGTCGCGGCGCTCATGGTGGCCACAGGCGTCCCCGGCGCCTCCGCCGTCGCGCCGGGCCTCACCTTCGAGCGGCAGAATCCCGACCGCACGAGCAAGCTGAGCCGCCTCACCAAGGAGGCCTCCGACCTCAGCAAGGCATACCGCGGCCAGATCCGCACCCTCGACAACACCCGCGAAGACGCGGTCAAGGCCGCCCGGAGGGCCACCCGCCTGGAACGCCAGGTCAAGAACGCCGAGCGCGAAGTCGTCCACATCGCCCGCACCACCTACATGGGCGGCCAGTTCGACGCCGCGCAGATCTTCAGTCTGCAGGGCGAGGCCAACGCGGCCCTGACCAATCTCGCCCTGGTCAGCCACCTCGCCACCGAGCGTGCCCAGCGGACCGCCCACCTCAAGACCCTCTTGCAGGAGGCCAACGCGGCCAAGAAGGCCGCCGACCAGAAGGTCGACAAGCTGGAGCGCGACATCGCCAAACTCAAGAGCAAGAGGAGGCAGGTCGAGCAGCTGCTCAAGAAGTTCGGCTTCCAGCAGCCCGACGCGGGCAGCGGCCTGACCCCCCGGATGATCAGCGTGCGCAACGAGATCCTCCGCAACTTCCCGATGCCCTACGGCGTCGGATGCCTGCGTCCGGGTGACCCCGGTGAGCACGGCAAGGGGCGTGCCTGCGACTTCATGACCAGCCCCGGCGGGGGGGTCTCCACGGGCGCCGACGAGGAGCGCGGCGACGCCCTCGCCCAGTGGACCATCGCCAACGGCGCCCGCCTCGGCATCATGTACATCATCTGGAAGCAGCGCTACTACGACATCCGCACCGGAGGCGGTTGGGAGCTCATGTCCGATCGGGGCGGCGCTACGGCCAATCATTATGACCATGTCCATGTGAGCGTGCTTTAATCAGCCCGTCGGCTAACCCCTTGTTTGCCGATAAATATGGATATCTGGCAGGGGATGTGGTGAGAAGTGTGTTCTTGCCCCACCCCATGACTCCCCGGTTGGCCGTGCCGATCAGCCCTGAGCTGGTTGGGATCGCCTCTGCCCCTACAAGGATGAAAGATGTTCAGTGGAAGGGTGCCACCCCCGCCGCGCGACCTCATCGCGCACCTGACCGTCCGTGATCTCGACACCGCGGTCGCTTACTACGAGCGCGTGTTCGGCGCACGTGAACTGCGGGGCGATGCCCTCTCCGGAGAGCGGCCGGCGATCGCCGAGCTCGTGTTCGGCGACGTCTCGGTGCTGGTCGGCGAAGAATCGGTGCACTACGACTATTCGCCGTCCCCGGCCTCCTTGGGAGGCAGCCCCGTCCTGCTCACCCTCCGCTACGACGACCCCGCCCCGGTGTTCGAGGCCGCGATCGAAGCCGGCGGAGAGGTCGAGCTGCCGCTCGAAGGCGAGCCGGGAGGCGAGAGATACGGCATCGTCCGCGACATCGAGGGCCACCGGTGGGCTCTCGTGAGCGTACGGCAAGCGCAACCGGACGCCGCGGCGAGCTCCCCGGCGGCCGACATCGCCCAGGGGGCGGACAGCGCCGAGCGGGGCGAGCAGGCGGTCCGGCCGGACGGCCCCGACGCGTCCGACGCCCACGACGGCTCAGCGGATCGCGCGGACCGTGCGGATGTCTCGGAGCCTGCGGACGCCGCACACCGTGGTGATCAGGAAAAGCTCTCCGGCAGCGTGCAATAACCTTCCCGCGTCAACCTTTCCGCATCGACCTTCCCGCGTCATCGTGCGCTTTCGCGCGGTGGCGCCGCGTCACGCCCTGTCTCCGGAGCGCCTGGCGGTGTCGGCCGGAGCGCCACCGCCCGCATTCGTACGCCACGGGCGTCGAAGCCGGTGCCGCGCCCCCTCCGGCGTCACGGCACCGCGATGCGGCGTGCCCGCATGGCGCCGGAGTAAAGCTCTCTCCGGTTTTCACAGGTGGCATTCAGGTAAGGGGGTAGTTCGCCCCCCAGAGCTCATTGCCGTTTCGCCGAAATGTCGATGCGGGTGGCCTGCTGTACGTAGTCGGCGCTCGCTTTAGATGTGCACCTGGCCTCGTCTACATATTGCGAGAAAAGTGCGTTCACGCGAGCATTTTCGTCTGCAGCTCGTGAGATGGCGTGGAAAAAGCTTGTCGTGCGGGCGCGCATATGAGGTGACCTCACGTTACCGCTCCGTAGGTCGAAAAGGGAGGATGATGGTTCCATGACGAGCGTCTCCGGAGGAACCTTGCGCCGTCGCCCCGCCCAGCGCCGCAGCCTGGAACGGGTCGAACGCATGCTGGACGAATGTGCGCACCTGTTGGACGAAGTGGGTTATGACGCGCTGACCACCAAAGAGGTGGCGCGAAGAGCCGAGGTGCCGATCGGAACCTTCTACCAGTTCTTCTCCGACAAGCAGGCACTGGTTCGGGCGCTCGCGCTCCGCAACCTCGAAGCATTTCTGGAACGCGTCATCGGCAGACTCCCCGACAACGGCCCGCCCAACTGGACCGGCATCATCGACCTGGCAGTCGACGAGTTCGTCGCCATGAAACAATCCCGTCCCGGATTCGCCGTCGTCGACTTCGGCGAAGTGCTCCCCAGCCCCGGCGGGCCCGCACTCAAAGGCACCCACCACATGCTCGACGCCGTAATGGAAAACAACGCCGTCGTCGCCGAACGCCTCCGCCGACTCGCTGTCGAAACGTTCAACGCCCCCGCCGGCCCCGACCTCGAACGAGCCCTTCTCGTCGCCGTCGAAGCCGCCGACGCCGTGCTCAAACTGGCATTCCGCCTCAACCCCCAAGGCGCCCCAGAGCTGATCGCGGAATGCAAACTCCTCCTCCGCCGCTACCTCGCCGGCCATCTCGCCTGACCGCCCTTTTATAGCGACGCTGCGCGTCGCGGCGAGGGGGCTCTTGACCCGGTGCTTTCCCTCGTCGCTCTGGTCGCTGCGCTCCCGGCGCTCCTCAGTCCAAGCACCGGCGCCCCCTCGCGCTCCCTGGCTGGGTGACTCCCGAACGGAGACGGGCCGAAACGGGCAACTCCCGAATACGTAACCCGCACGTGGCCGACTCCCGATAGGTAGGGGCGGGGGGCTTTGCGTGCCACGTGGGTGGAGTGGAGTGGCGCTTTCCGGTCGGGCTGTTAGACCGGAAGGCGGATCGGGGGTGGGGGATGGTCGGGCCACGGGCGGAACGGATCAATATCCCGCTCCGGCGGGTGGCCGTGGTGTGCGGGGTGATGTTGTTCGCGCTGCTTGGCAGGGTGACGGTGATCCAGGCGTTCGAAGCCGAGCGGCTGCGGGAGGACAAGCGAAATGTTCGCGCTCTGATCGCGAGGTTCGACCACCCCAGGGGGCGGCTCCTGCTGCGGGACGGCACGGTGATCGCCGAGAGTGTGCGGACGCTCAGGTCGACGTATAGGTATCGAAGGGCTTACCCGGCGGGGCGGGTTTTCGCTCCGGTGACCGGCTATCTGTCGTTCTTCAGCCGTGCCGGGTTGGAGAGGGCCGAGGATGCCGTGCTGGCGGGCACCGCGGCGAGGGTGAGGGTGCGGTCGTTGGCTAGGGGTGGGGTGATGGCGGGGGCGTCGCTGAAGCTGACGGTCGACGGGCGTATTCAGCGGGCCGCCTATGAGGGGCTGCGGGCGACGGGTCGGGCCGGCGCGGTGGTGGCGCTCAATCCGGCGACCGGGGCGATCCTCGCGATGGCCTCCTACCCGTCGTTCGATCCTGCGGCTTTCGCGGATGTCGACATGAAAGGGCTGGTCGCGACTGATCGGCGGATGCAGTCGGACCCGGCTCAGCCGCTGCTGAACCGGGCCCTGGCGCGCACGTTCCCACCGGGGTCGACGTTCAAGATCGTGACTGGTGCGGCGGCGCTCCGGTCCGGCGATTACAGTCCGGGCGGTGGCGTACGCGCTCCGGTCGCGCTCCGCCTGCCCGGCACCCGCGTGTCGCTGCGCAATGCGGAGGGGGCGGCGTGCGGTGACGGCGAGCCGTCGCTGACCTACGCTTTCCAGGCGTCCTGCAACACCGCCTTCGCGGGCATCGGGCTTGACCTGGGCCAGCGCAGGCTTCGGGCGCAGGCCGAGCGGTTCGGGTTCAATGCTGACGACCTTGTGGTGCCGATGCCGGTGGCGGTCAGCGGCTTCCCCGCGAAGATGGATAAGGCGCAGTCCGCGATGGCGGCGATCGGGCAGTACGACGTCAGGGCCACGCCCCTGATGGTCGCGATGCTGTCGGCGGCGGTGGCCAACGGCGGGGTGCTCATGCGCCCGTACCTCGTCGAGGAGGTGCTCCTTCCTGACGGCGCCGTGATCGACAGCGCCGAGCCGTCCCGTTACCGCGACACCATGAGCGAGGAGGTCGCCGACGCGTTGACGGCGATGATGGTGAAGGTCACCCAGCGCGGCGGCACGGGGAGGGCAGCCGCCGTTCGGGGGGTGAAGGTGGCGGCGAAGACCGGCACGGCGGAGAACGCCGAGGGCGGCCGGAGTCACGCGCTCATCTCGGCTTTCGCCCCGGCGGGCGATCCGCGGGTGGCGGTGGGGGTGCTGGTCGAGGAGGGCGGCGCCGGAGGCAAGGTGGCCGCGCCGATCGCCCGTGCGGTCATACGCGCCGCGCTTTCCGCGTCGTGAGGCGCGTGAGGCGCGTGAGGCCGCCTTCCTGTCACGTTGTACGGCGGGCCGGGAGCGGGCTCGGATCCTGCGCGACCCGAGCCCGCTGTCGCGCGCGCCCGCGGCGGGGACTCCACCCCTCCGAGGAGGCCCCACTGTGGTGAGGGCGGCACGACGACCCGGTGGGCCGACCGGTGTGGGCTACCGTGACACGGTGCCGGTCGGCCACTGGTGACAACCGTAAGCGCGGTAGGTCGGCCCCCACATGCACTGAGATGCGTATCCGCGTATGTATCCGTCACGCCCAGGGTGTGTACGTCATGGTTTTTCCCGCCGTTGGGATTCGAGCATCCACGCCGCGACCTGTGTACGTGAGCTGAAACCGAGCTTGCCGAGAATGTTGGCCATGTGCCGGGCGGCGGTGGCCGGGCTGATGACGAGTTCGTCGGCGATGGCCTTGTTGCCGAGGCCGCGGACCACCAGGCCGGCGACCTCCCGCTCTCGCGCGGTGAGGGTGCTCGCCGGGGGCGAAGCCGGTGCAGCGGAGGTCGGCGTGGCGGAGGCCGGCGTGGCGGAGGCCGCGGCGGCGGACGGTACGGCGGCGGCCTTGTCCGGCCGGGTGCCTTCCAGCGCGCAGTCGACGGCCTGGTCGGTGGTCATGGCGCTGCCCGCGGTCCAGAGTCGGGTGACGAGGGGTTCGCCCAGTTCACGGCGGGCGGGTGCGAGGAGTTCCTCCAGGCGTGCCCCGAGACCGGGGGAGTGTGCGCCCGCGCTTGCCCTGAGCGACACCGACGCCGCCGCGAGGAGGACGCTGCGCGGCAGGTCTCCCTCTTTCGCGACCAATGTCGAATAGAGCTCTAATCGGCGGGCGATGCCGGGCCGCAGCCCGGCGTCTCTGCTCAGGACGAGCGCGTCGGTCAGCCTGTGCCGCGCCTCGGCGACGTCGCCTTGGCGCAGGGCGATCCCGCCGAGCCCCGACAGGCAGCGGATGACCTGCTGGCGCGCGTTGAGGTTCTGCAGCAGGTCGAGTCCGCTCTCGTAGTGTCGCCGGGCGCCTGCGAGGTCGCCCCGGCGCCCGGCGACTTGGGCGAGGCCGATGTGTCCGTGCGCCATGCCGTACCTGACGTCGAGCGGCGCGAGGAGCTTGAGGGTCTCTTCGTAGCAGCGTTGGGCCTCGCGGAGGCGGCCGTGGGCGAGGGCGAGTGAGCCGCGCGCGTTGTGCACGGTTGATTCGACGAGGATGTCCCCGGATCCGCGGCTGATCGCGGCGGCGGTGTCGAGAGGGGCGTCGTCGCCCGTGGCCAGTGCCCGCAGCACGCAGCCCACCGACTCGCCGTAGGCGTCGTCGGCTTCGCGGCACAGGGCGAGGCCGGCTTCGCCGTACCTCCGCGCCTCGACGGCCTCGCCTCGGGCAAGGGCGAGGTCGCCGCGCAGGATGAGGGCCTGTCCGCGCAGGTGCGGCGGCATGCCGGGGGCGTCAAGGCGGAGCGCCGCGTCGAGGAGGTCCGCCGCGTCGCCGAAGATGCGGCCGGTGCCGAGCAGGGTGTAGCGGATGTCGGTGAGGATGCGCAGCGCGGGTTCCGCCTCGCCCATGGCGATCGACCATTGGACGGCTGCGACGACGTTGGGCGCGAGGGCGGCGAGTCGGCCAGCCATGGCGTGGATGACGCTCCCCGGCTGGAGCCGGCCCGGTCTGAGCGCATCGCGCATCTCGCCGGTGACGGCCGCGATCGCGTCGCGGTGCCTGCGCAGCAGCGCGTCCTCCTCGCCCGCCGCGGCCAGTTGCTCGCGGGCGTACTCCCGTATGGTCTCCGGCAGGCGGTAGCGCGCCTGCCTGTCCACTTCGCCGTCCACGACCACCAGCGACTTGTCGACCAGGCCGGTGAGCAGGGGGAGTACGTCGCGCAGGCCGATGCCGTCGCCCGGGCAGACCCGTTCGGCCAGGTCGATGGTCCACCCTCCGTAGAGCGCGGTGCATCGGCGCAGCAGCAGCCGCTCCTCGGGTGCGAGCAGGTGGTAGCTCCACTCGACGGTCGCGCGGAGGGTGCGCTGGCGGGCCGGTGCCGTACGGTCCCCCTGGGACAGCAGCCGGAACCGGTCGCCGAGCCGGGCGACGATCTGGCCGACCGAAAGCACGCGTGTCATCCCGGCGGCGAGTTCGATGGCGAGGGGCATGCCGTCGAGGGCGACGCAGATGCGGCTCACGTCGGCGGCGTTGTCGTCGGTGAGGGGGATCTCGCAGCCCGCCGCGCCAGCCCGCACGCGGAACAGCCGGACGGCTTCGCAGGCGGCGGCTTCGGCGGCGCGGACGGGCCGGTCGTCCGGGGGCAGCGACAGGGGAGGCACGCGCCAGACGGTCTCGGAGGGCACGCGCAGGGGCTCCCGGCTGGTGGCGAGCACGCGCAGTCCCGGGCAGGCGTCGAGGAGCCGCTGGCACAGCCGTGCGCATGTGTCGACGACGGTTTCGCAGTTGTCGAACACCAGGAGGTAGTCCCGTGCGCCGATCGCGTCGATGAGGGTGGAAAGGAGTGGTCTGTCGCCGTCGTGGTCGACGCCGAGGGCGAGGGCGAGCCTGCTTCCCGGATCTGTGACGTGTTCGGCGTCGGCCAGGTCGACGAGCCGCACGCTGCGGGTTCCGTCGCGGAGCCGGGTGGCCACCCGGATGGCGAGGCGGGTCTTGCCGATGCCTCCCGGACCGCACAGCGTCACCATGCGGGTCGCGGTCATCAACTGTGCGAGTTCGTCGATGTCGGCCTCGCGGCCGACGAAAGCGTTCGGCTCTATCGGGAGATCGGTGTCAGGAGTCATCGGCCCTTAATGGTCTGTGGGGGTCGGTGGCACAGGCGGTGCAGGGATGGAGCAATGGCGCCGGTCACCGAAAGTGTGACATCGATTACTCGCCTCGCCCAGACAAAGGTGTTTTCGGACGGTACCTTTTCGGAGTCCGTCGGAGCTAGATGTCATCCATACACGATCGTGCCTCCAAAATCCGGAGATCCCGTGGCGCTTGAAACATTTCTCGTCATATTGCCGATTAGGGTGCCGGTCTCGCCGGCCTGCTCGATGTCGGCTCTCCCCGACGGGCTGTGCCAGGCCGGATAAATAAGGAGTGGCTAATTAGCGTCCGCCATCGCAAACTTCAATCATGGCGGACACACAGGTGAATACAGCGGAACTGCCGGAACTGAAAACGCCCAACTGGTTTGCGTTATCCGGAAACCTATCGGATATCGGATTTGTCGCCATTGCCAGGAAACTGCCCTCGCTGATCCGCCGGGCGCTCGGCATGGCCTGGGAGGCGGGCCCGCGCGACACCATCGCCGTGATCACGCTCAACCTGCTCAGCGGAGTCTTCACCGCCTTCGGCCTCCTCGCCACCACCGGCGTGCTGGAAGCCCTCTTCAGCGTGGGCCCCACGCCTGAACGGATCAGAGCCGCACTGCCCAGCCTGATCCTCGTCGCCACCGCCGCGGTGCTCCGTACGGCCCTCCAAGCCGGCGCGGGCTTCTCCCAGGCCAGGCTCCGGCCGCAGGTGGCCCGCATCGCCGAGGAGAGGATGTACGGCCTGACCAGCCAGGTCGAGCTCGCCGCCTACGACGACCCCGACTTCCACGACGCGCTGCAGCGCGCCCGCAACCGAGGCGTCGACGGGCCCGACGCCGTCGTCGACACCACGCTGGACACCCTCACCGCCCTCACCGGCATCCTCGCCGCCGGCGGCGTGCTCGGCCTGCTGCACCCGGTGCTCCTGCCGCTGCTCGTGATCGCCGTGCTGCCCGACGGGTGGGCCGCCATCCGTTCGGCCCGCATGAACTACGAGATGAGCTACGCGCTCATCCCGGCACGGCGGCGGAAATGGATCCTGGCCGACCTGATGGCCCGGCGGGAAGCCGCCGCCGAGGTGCGCTCGTTCAACATGCGCGGCTTCCTGATGCGGATGTACGACACCGTGGCCCGCGCCGAACAGAACGTCATGCTGGACGTGGCAGGCCGGCAGACCGTCGCCAGGCTCGTCGGCGAGGCGCTCGGCGGGGTCGGCACGCTGGCCGTCTACGTGGCGCTCGGCCTGCTGCTGGGCCTCGGGATCGTGCCGCTGGCGGTCGCCGGCACCGCCGTACTCGCCATCAGATCGGGGCAGGGTTCCCTGCAGAACCTGATGTACGCCACCAACCGGCTCTACGAGGAAGGGCTGTACTTCACGGACTACGTGGAGTTCTGCGCCGAGGCCGAACGCCGCCTGCCCGGCGTGCCCTCCGCCGACACCCCGGCGGCCTTCGAGCGGATCACGGTCGACGACATCACGTTCTCCTACCCCGGGGCCGAGACGCCCGCCCTGCGCGGGGTGTCCCTGCACATCGACAAGGGCGAGATCATCGCGCTGGTCGGGGAGAACGGCTCCGGCAAGACGACCCTCTCCAAGGTGCTGGCGGGACTCTACGCGCCCGAGGGCGGGCGGGTGCTGTGGGACGACCGCGACCTGGCCCACGTCGACACCGACGCCCTGCGCCGCGGCATCGCCGTCATCGCCCAGGACCACACCCACTGGCCGCTTTCGGTCCGCCACAACATCACCATGGGAACCGACCGCGGAGAGGCGGCGATGCTGGCCGCTGCCGAGGTCGCCGGCGCCGACCAGGTCGCCGCCGAACTGCCCCACGGATACGACACGCTGTTGGACCGGCGCTTCAAGGAGGGCCACGAGCTCTCCGGCGGGCAGTGGCAGCGCGTCGCGGTCGCCCGGGGATTCCACCGCGAGGCGCCGCTGCTCATCTGCGACGAACCCACCGCCGCCCTCGACGCCCGGGCCGAGCACGCCCTGTTCGAACGGGTGCGCCGCCACGCCGACGGCCGTACGGTGCTCCTCATCACCCACCGGCTCGCCAGCGTCCGCTACGCCGACCGCATCTACGTCCTCGACCGCGGAGTGGTCATCGAGGAGGGCGCCCACCAGGAGCTGATGGACAAGGAAGGGGTCTACGCCGAGCTGTACACGCTTCAGGCCGACGCCTACTCCTGACTGGGGGAATACACATCGGCATACATACATCTGCCGATGCCGCCGCCGGCGATCGCGTCATACGGTCACGGCATGATGCCCCTCACCCCGCCCGCGACCGGCACCGTGCTCCAGCACGTGCTCGGCCGGGCCCACGAGAGAGGCGACCGGCCGGCCCTGGTCGACCTCGGCGGGGGAGTCATGTACGGCTACCGCCGCCTGCTGTCCGATGTGACGCGTGCGGCCTCCGCACTGGTCCGGCGGGGAGCGCCCCGCGGGCAGGCGGTCGGTGTATACGTCGGCACGGTGGCGTTCCAGACCGTGGCGGTGCAGGCGACGATCGCCGCCGGGGGCTGTGCCGTACTCCTCGCGGTCGGGGCGCAGGAGTGTGAGACGGCGCGGCGGCTGGTGGATGTGGACGCCAGGATGCTGATCACGGGCCCCGACCTGGCCGGGGCGGCGGTCAGGCTGGCCGAGGACAGCCGGGTGCGGCAGGTCGTCTCTTTCGGCGCGGCGGTCGACACGGTGGCCTTCCGGGATCTGCTCGACATGGAGCCGGGGCCGCTGCCGGTGCTCGATCCGAATACCCAGCCCGCGTTGACGGCCGTCGACGGACAGGTGCTGACCCATCGCGACCTGCTCGGCAGAATGGCGGAGTTGGACGGCGGGACTGTTCTCACCGAGTCCGATGTCGTGCTGGTCACCTGGCAGCCGGACGGCGACCCCGACCTGCCGGCGCTGGTCGGACTGGCCCTCGGCAAAGGGTGTCTGGTCGTCGCCGCCCCCGGGGGGAGCGGGGCCGAGCTGGCGGGAACCGCCCACGACTTCGGCGTCACGGTGATCACTCTGCCGGGGGGCGAGATCACCCGTCTGTGAGCCGTCCGCAGGACGCGCCTCAGAGCGAGGGGACGAGCTCCCAGACGACCTTCAGGTTGTCACGCTGCCCGAAGCCTTCAAGGTGGCTTCCCATGATGTCCTCCACCACGGCGAGGTTCTCGGCGTCGTCCGCGATGGCCTTCAAGGTGAGTACTCCCTCGCCCGCGGAGACGACGCCTTTGCCTATGACGCCTTGGCCCATGTCGAAGGTGAGGTGGCCCTCGGTCTCGGTGTAGTCCGCGTGGATCTTGCGGCCAAGGTGGGAGCAGAGTTGCTTGAGGTAGCGCTCGGGGCGCTGGGTCGCGACCTTCGCACCTCCAATCGGTTAGATTAGGCTTACCTTACTGGCCGAAGGTCCGCAAGGGCCTCGTGGGACTGGTCTGCCTGCCCTGTCCACGTGAGTAGGTCGCCGGCGCACTCCTCGACGGGCCCGCGGGGAAGCGGCCCGAGGCGGTGTTCTGCTTCGCCGACCCCATCGCCTACGGGGTTTACGCCGCGGAGGCCGAACGGGGCCTGCGCATCCCCGATGACGTCTCCGTCATGGGTTACGACGACCATCCGATGTCCGCTCTGCTCACGCCCGGGCTCACCAGTGTCAACTGGGACATCGACGGCATCGTGCGCGCCGCCGTACGGCTGGTGGTGGAGGCCGTCGACGCCGACTTTCTCCGTTCTCAAGCACTCTCGGACGAGCTCGAGACCAGCCGCGGCGAACGTGACCGCGCAGACCTTGGGTCCTGGTCATATTCGGCCGGATTCCCTAAGCGGCGGGGCCCTGATATCACTTGGCCATGACCGCGAGCCCGTCGAGGTAGCGCGCGAGAGAATGCTCGAACAGGGCGTCCATGTCATCGGTGGCCAACTGCTCTCCCTCGGCCGCGAGACGGGGAAAGCGCCCTGACCGAAACCATTGCTGGGCCTCGGCGTCTATCGCCGTCCACCACTCGGCCGTGCGCATGCGCGTCTCGCGCTCCGCCCGCAGCTCGTCCGCCGCGGCCAACGCGAGGCCGCGCACGAGAGCCGGGAGGGCGAACGTCGCGCGGTTGCGTTCGGCCCGCGAGAGGCCGGCCCGCGTGAGCGCGTGGAGGGTCCGCTCGCTGTGCGCCATCGCCTCGGGGACGAGGGGCGGCCTCGTCAGAGGCACAAGTTCGGCCAGCCAGTGGTGGCGGCGGTAGAGACGCCACTGCAGTCGGTACACCTGCTCCAGTTGCTCGCGCCACCCCGCGGGAGCGGCCGTCGTCAGCGGTTCGGCACGGAACACCGAGCGGATCATGAGGAGTTCGAGCTCATCGCGGCCGGAAACATGGTGATAGAGGGACATCGGCGTCACGCCGAACCGGCCCGCGAGACCGCGCATGGAGACCGCGTCGATCCCTTCGCGGTCGGCGAGCGCGATGGCCGTCGCGACGATCCCCGGCCTCGTCAGCTCGCGGGGCGAAAGCCGTGGAGCATGTGGGGCGCGGGGCGCGGCGGCCCGCACCACACTGCCCGAGCCGGGTCTGGTGACGATGAGGCCCTCGTCCCGGAGCAGGGTGAGCGCGCGGCTCGCGGTCGCCATCGCGACGCCGAAGTCGCGCACGATCTGCCGTGTCGAGGGCACCCGTTCCCCGGGGCGCAGCACGCCTTCGACGATCTTCCGGCGGAGCTCGACAGCCACGCGCTGGGCCGGCCGCAGTTCGTCATCCTCCACTGTCACGGGCCCAACTGTACTAGTTCGGACGGAGGTCGCCTCGGATCCGAGGCTGGGAGTTCAGCACCTAGCCAGCAGTACGGTTGAGCAAGTGCACTGCCGTGGCTACCCGGTCTTTTCGCCCATCCATACGGTGTATACATGACCCACGACAGAACACCCCTGGCTCTCACCCATGTCACCGTGATCGACGTCACCGGCGGCCCGTCTCAACCGGACCAGACCGTCCTCGTGGTCGACGGCACGATCGCGGCGGTGGGTCCCGAGCCGCACGTCGTGATCCCGCCCGGGGCCAGGATCCATGACCTGAGTGGGCGGCACGTACTGCCGGGCCTGACCGACATGCATGTGCACAGCGAGTCGGCCGGGGATGACGAACGGCACTTCCCCGCGGTCTACATCGCCAACGGCGTGACGACGGTCCGCGAGATGTGGGGGAAACCGTACCTCCACGAATGGCGGCGACGGACGTCTGCCGGCGAAATGCTCGGACCTCGCTCGTTCATCGCCGGCCCGATCGTGGACGGATCTCCCGCCCTGTGGGAGGACGTCCCCATAGATGCACCGATCACCACGGTCACCACCGAGGCGGAGGCCAGGCGTGCCGTGAGTGCGGCCAGAGACGGCGGGGCCGACTTCGTGAAGGTGTACTCCCGGCTGGAGCGTGAGCCGTATTTCGCGCTGCTGCGGGAGGCCGCCAGGCAGGACATGACAGTCGTCGGCCACCGGTCGGACCGGGTGCCGCTCGCGGAGCAGATCGGCTCGGGCCAGCGGTCCTTCGAACACGTCCACGGCCTGTGGCCGGCCACCTCCGACGACGTGGAGCGGCTGGAGGCCGCCATGGCCAGGATCTCCCCTCAGCCCGGCTTCTACTACGCCGACTGGTTCAGGCGGATCAACGAGGTGGAGTGGGAGTCGGTAGGGCGTTACAGTCCGGCGTCCGCCGCGGCGCTGTTCGAGCGCATGGTCGCCGAGGACGTCGCCTACTGCCCGACGCTCACCATGCACGCGGCGGTCGACCTGCCGGAGTGGATGCGGCTGGACGACGAACGGCTCGCCTACATGACCCCTGATACGCCTGCCATATGGTCATTCGTCCGGGACCAGATCTTCCATGGCGGAGGACGAAGTGCCGACGAGGCGGCGAAGCGGCGCATGCTGTTCGACCATCGGCGGGCGGCGGTCGCGGCCATGGACGAGGCGGGCGTGCGGTTGCTGGCCGGTACGGACGCGGTCACCCCCGGCCTGTTCCCGGGCTTCGCGCTGCACGATGAGCTCGAGTTCATGGTCGGCGCCGGGCTGACGCCGATGCGCGCCCTCCAGACCGCGACACTCGAACCCGCCAGGTTCCTCGGTTGTGAGCGGACATCCGGGACGGTCGAGCCGGGCAAGGCGGCCGACCTCGTGATCCTTTCCGCCGACCCACTGGCCGACATCCGGAACACCCGGCGCATCCACGCGGTCGTCGCCGCCGGCCGGTACGTCGGGCCGGACGAGCGTCGGCGACTTCTTGAGACCGCGGCTGACATCGCGGCGGCCACGCCGGAGGAGGAGAGCGCGCGATGAGGCGCGACGCTATGCCGGCAGACCCCGGCGACCACGACCAGGCATCGGAGGACGCCGCCAGGCGCGCCGTACGCGTGCTCACCGCCGCGTTCTCCAAGGACGACCTCATCCGCTGGCTCATGCCGTCCACCTCCAGCCGGCTGTTCGAGTCCGTGGTGGCCGAATCTGCCGCTGTCGGTGGTCTTGACGTTCTGGACGAGGTCGCGGCGGCGGTATGGCTCCCATGGCCCGCGGATGACCCGCAGGCCGAGCCGCCAACGCACCTGCCTTTCCGCCTGAGGAAATACGTGGAGCTCACCGCCCCCCGGCACCCGAGTGGCCGCGATCACCTTTACTTGCAGTTCCTCGGCGTGCACCCAGACAGTCAAGGGCTCGGCATCGGTTCCTCCCTGCTCGCCCGCGGCCTCACGCGAGCCGACGACGCCGGCCTGCCCGTTTTCCTGGAAGCGGGCTCGCCGCAAAACGTGAGGCTGTACGAACGGCATGCGTTCGAGCCGCTCGGAGACCCGATCGTCTTTCCCGACGGCCCCACCATCTGGCCGATGCTGCGCGAGCCGCGACGTCGCGCCTGACCGCCATTGGCGGCGAGGCCCCCGCGACCGGCTTACGCGGACGGGATGGTCTCCCGCTGGTGTGCGAGGCTGCCGCCCCGAGCGCACGTTGGCCAACCCGGTGGCGTCGCGGTGTCGCCCACGCCGTCCGGCGCAGGAGGGCGGATCCCGGAAGGGGCTCACCGCGCGGCGTCTCCACCGCCCTCGGCGGGTAGCCCGGTCCGGGAAACGTGACCCGGGGCACACGGCGCGGGCGTGGGCGGGGGTTCGCGTCAGAGCATGTCAGAGGCCGGCTGAGCCTGTGAGTGTCAGAGCATGTGCATGTCAGAGCGTGTGCGTGTCAGAGCGTGTGCGTGTCAGAGCGTGGGGACGAACTGCCAGATGACCTTGAGGTTGTCGCGCTGTCCGAAGCCTTCGAGGTGGCGTCCGATGATGTCCTCCACGATGGCGAGGCTCTCGGCGTCGTCCGCGATCGCCCGCATGGTGAGCACGCCCTCGCCCGCCGACACCACGCCCCGGCCCATGTCGAACGTGAGGTGGCCCTCCGTCTCGGTGTAGTCGGCCTGGATCTTGCGGCCGAGGTGCGAGCAGAGCTGCTTGAGGTAGCGCTCCGGGCGGTCCGTCGCCACCGTCGCAATCGATTCCACGGGAGATCCTTCCATCGGTTAGATTAGGCTTACCTTACCGCTCCGGCCCGCAGGGGGCCGTGAGAGACCGGTCTGTTCGGCCTGCCCGTGAGAGCAGGACATTCAGGAGGGCGGCGGGTCCACCGGTCTTGAAACTAAGGTTAGGCTTACCTAAGCCGAGTCTGACAGGGGTGCTGGATGTCCGTCGTCGCCGACAGTCCGCTCAGCGGGCTCTCCGGCCTGCTGGCCAGGGCCGCCGAGGATCGCGGTGGCACGTTCGGCGTGCATCCCGGCCTCGTGGTGGAGTCCTGCGCCGACTGGTCGCGCACGGCCGACCTCGTGCGGGAGCCGTACGACGAGCTGCGCGGGCTGATCGAGGCCCACGCCCGGCGCAACCAGGACGCCTCCCTCCACGTGGCCGCCGCGCTGCTGTGGAAGGGGTTCGGCTACTGGCAGACGCTGCCCATGACCCTCGGCTGGGCGCTCAACCGCAGAGTGCCGCTGACGAGATTCGAGGACATGCTCTACCGGATCGCCGACGACGGCCGGGTGACCATCGCCTCCACCGCGGTCACCATGGCCGTGCTGCCCGACGACGCGTTCGCGGGCGCACCCGGCACCATCGTCGTGAGCGATCTCGGGGAGACCCTCAGGCAGTCCCTCCGCGCCGTGCAGGCACCGGTGATCAAGGCCATCAACGCGGTGTCCCGCGTCGGGGAGCGCACCCTGTGGGGATCGACCGCCGAAGCGCTGGTCCAACCGCTGCGGGCCTACGCCGCCGAGCTGCCGGGCGACCCCGTCGTCGACGTGCCCACCCTCCTCGGGCTGGTCGACAAGCCGGTCAGAAACCTCATCCAGATCATCGACAGCGGCACCGGCTACCGCCGGCGCACGTGCTGCATGTGGGTGAAGGTGCCGGGCGCGGAGGCGTGCGCCACCTGCTGTCTCGCCAGATAGCGCACACCCCCGCCTCGTCAGGCCACGTTCTCCGCGGGCTCGTGGGCCTCGTCGGCCTCGCTGTCCAGGGAGGCCAGGCCGGCCTCGCCGTCCAGGGGGCGCAGCTCGTCGGCGTAACTCACCGACGTCCTGCGCATCACCCCCGTCGCGCTGATCGAATACTGCCCGAGCCGCCACAGCGGCGGCGAATAGGCGTGGATCGACACGCTGCTCTCCAGCGCGCCGGTCAGCCGGTGGATGTGGTCAGGTCCGAACGAGAATGACTCGCCCTCGCTCACCACGGTTTCCAGGTGCTCGCCGCCAATGCGCGGATTGCACTCGCGGAGCGCTCCCGCGACCACGCGCACCGCTCCCGAGGAGATGTCGTGGTCGTGCCAGCCTGTGTCGTCCTCCGGCCGCCAGCACAGCAGCCAGATGTCGACATACGCGTCCCGGTAGAGCGACACGTAGTGCCGCCCGTCCTCGGCATCGGGAAAACCGACGTGTTCCTTCCACAGCTCCGGCGAGGCCGCCACCCCGTCGACGAGGTCGTGGAGCTCCCTGCGGTCCAGCGCCCGCTCGGGCAGTCCCACCCAGCTCATCGCGGCACTCCCCGGTCGGAGGGCCGCGCACAGGATGTCATGCCCGGGACCTGGCTCGTGTTCATCGACGCGACTCCTTCCATCGTGGGAACTACCTGGTTCTCGCGGTTCCGGCGCTGATGTCGGCCGGAGTCTCTGCGCCCGCCCGTACGGCCGCGCCCGCGCGGCCGAGCAGGCGGAGAGGGTTGGCGATTCGGATCATGCGTTCGGCGGCACGGCCGAGCCCCGGATCCGGGGCGGTGGCATAAGGTTCGTCGGAGCCGTTCACGACGACGTCGACGCCGAGTTCGCGGATGACCGCGTCGATCGCCCGGGGCCCATACGACGAGGTTTCCACGAAGACGCCGGGGTCCACGCGGCCCCGCCCGGGCCCGCCGCGGTTGATCAGCCGCTCCGAGTGCAGCGGCGCGAGCCCCGCGAGCAGCGCGAAGCACACCCGCAGCCGCGGATGCTCCGCCCGCCCGACCGCCAGGAACGCGTGCCAGGCCGCATGCATCTGCTGCACGTACGGCACCAGCGCCGGCCACCAGGCCGGCTCCCCGGCGGCCCGCGCCGCCACCGGCCCCGGATGCACGAACAGCGGCAGCCCGCGCTCCTCCAGCACGCGCAGCAGCGGCCCCGCCCGCAGCAGGCCGGCGGCGTCGGCGACCGCGGTCGCGGGGAGCTGCAGGCCGACCGCCCCCCGGTCGAGGTCGGCGGCGAGCCGAGCCGGATCCGGCTCGCTCAGGCAGGTCGCCGCCCACACCCCGAAGGGCGCCGGCAGCGACAGGGCCCCCTCGTGGTAAGCGTCGAGAATCGGCCACGCCTCCTCGGGAGGCAGGTATTCCACTCCGAGCGGGCTCGACAGCCCCACCAGGGCCAGTCGCAGCCCGCGGTTGCGGGCGGCGCGGCGGGTCACGTCGTGGTCGCGGGGATCCACCTTGTACGGCGGCTCGCCCGGCAGATGGAGCGTCCATCCGTCCGGTCCGCCGAGGAACGGGGGAGCGGAACGCGACCGCAGCGCCCGCACGAAGGCGGGCGTCCACAGGTGCTGGTGCACGTCGACGGCCACAGATGACATCCTTCCCCTTAATCCCTACTGAGAATATAGGTTAATCTCATTGTGTTGATCCGCAATCCATCTCGCCCTGTGTGGAACGACATACGCTGATCTGATGCCGTCGAGAAAAAGAGCGACCATACGTGAAGTGGCGCGGGCCACCGGTCTGTCTCCGGCAGCCGTCTCCTACGCGCTGCGCGGCCTGCAGGTCTCCGAGGAGACCATCGCCCGTGTACGGCGGGCCGCGGCCGAACTCGGCTACGAGGCCGACCCCATCGCCCGCGCCCTCGCCAGCGGGCGCACCGGCATGATCGGCCTGCTCTGCGGATCACTGGAGGACCTCTGGCAGCAGTCCCTCGCCGTCGGCATCGGCCGCGGGCTCCGGGACAACGACCGATACGCGCTCATTCTCGACGCCGCGGGCGACCCGCGCCGGGAATACATGCTGGCGCGCCAGCTCCGCGACCAGCGCGTCGACGGGCTCATCGTGCAGCCGGTCGACCCGGCTTCGCCGTACTGGGGCGAACTCTGCGAAAGCATGCCGGTCGTCGCCATCGGCGACGCCCTGGCGGAAGCGCCCTCCGCAGGGGAGGTCGTCTTCGACAACCGCGCCGGGGTGACGATGGCGCTCGAACACCTGCGGGCCCGCGGCCACCGGCGCATCGCCGTACTCACACCGACCCGGGCCAGCACCCCCGACCGGCCGGCCGACGTCCACGTCACCGCCGAAGCGCGCCGCCTCGGCCTCGACATCACCGTGGTCACCGCCGCCCAGTCGGCGCACGGGGCGGCCGAGGCCGCCGGCGCCCTCCTCGACAGGCCCGCGGACGAGCGGCCCCACGCGGTGTTCTGCTTCGCCGACTCGATCGCCTACGGCGTGTACGCCGCCGCGTCCACGCGCGGCCTGCGCATCCCCGATGACCTTTCCGTCATGGGATACGACGACCATCCGATGTCGGCCCTGCTCACGCCCGGGCTCACCAGCGTCAACTGGGACATCGACGGCATTGTGCGCGCCGCCGTACGCCTCGTCGTGGAGGCCGTCGACGCCGACGGGCAGACCACCCGCCGGCGTCGCGTCGTCCAGGCACCCGACCTCAGGGAACGCGGGTCGGTCGGGGGCGGTCCCGCGTACGCCACGGGCCCCGTCAGCCGGGAATGATCAGGTCGAGGATCCAGCTCACCACGGCCACGATGACCGCGCCGACGAGGGCCGACCAGAAACCGTCCACATGGAAGGGCAGATTGAGCTGTTCGGCGATCCAACTGGTGAACAGCAGCAGGGCCCCGTTCACGATGAGCGCGAACAACCCGAGGGTGAGCACGTAGAACGCGCATCCGATGGTCTGGACGATCGGCTTGATCACGGCGTTGACGAGACCGAAGATCAACGCCACGGCCAGCAGCGTGCCGAGGCCCTTGGCCGTGGTCGAGGCCGTCACCTCGATCCCCGACACGAGCTGGGTCGCGACCCACAGGGCCACGGCCACGATCACGGTTTTCACAATGAATCTGATCACGCTTGGGCATCCTCACATCGATGATCGGCCGTGCGGAGGATCGCAGGCCGGTAGGGGATAGATCAGTACATTTGCAACACCGGCGCCGGTGGGGGGATCGGCACCGGCGGCGGTCTTGGCGGCCACCGACGCTCTCGCGCCCGTGCCCGTGGCCCTGCGGGCGAGGTGGCGACCGCGCCCGTGGCGACGTGGCCCGCGTTCACCTTCCGCACCCCCCACCGATCGGCCTCTGCTTGCCAGTCTGATAGGTCCGGCGTGAACGCGTGGAGACCCGATTCCGACGCGGGATGTGAATGGATCCGCCCAGTGAGTCGGCAAGATCAGGGTGCGACACCCCGTGAGTCTGCCCGGCGGTGACTACGCGTAGTCATCCATTCGGAAAGTAGGCACCACCGCACCGCCGGTTGTTCACAGGTGGGTGAGATCGTAGGTGAAGGGGCAGGTAGCTCACGGGGGTGGAAGTTTCCATGGAAATGAAAGAACGTGACCTTTCCGCGCTGTCGACCAGGGAACTGCATGATCGGGCCGTGGCCTACGCGGTACGGCGCGGCGATCTCGGGTTCCTCTGGCGCCTTCTGAAGGCCATCCCGGCCGCTGAGGCGGCGAGCGGTCACAGCGGAGAGTCGGCCAACGACCTGAGCAGGGTGTCCGCGCTGCTCAGCGACGTCCTCTCGGCCGGGGAAGGTCATCTGGGCGAGGCGCTCCGCCCGGTGTACATCGACTACCTTGGTAGACACGACGACGCTTGACAGGATTTTTCAGGGTGTTTCGGGGCTTATCCGGCGGTAGGGGACTTGACCCAAGGATTGCCGATGCCCGTTTCGACGGGCCGCCGACCGTCGACGCCGGCAAAGGCTTCCCCATCCCGCCCCGCCGTACGGCCCCGGCGCCCACCTCCCGCAGCCCCGCTCCCGCGGTCGGCACCCCCTGCAGGCACGGACATTCGCCACCTCTCCATGATCGGTGGGCCTTCCCACCTCCCGGCGTACCAGGTCAAGCCCGGGTGTAGGCGAGAAATCAACCCCACCATGACGAGTCCGTGGTGTTCGCCTCTGTATGTTGGAACCAGGTTCAAAGCCGCAAGCTTTTCTCGGTGCGGAATGCGGAGGGGGACCGCTACCGCACAGTCGGACCTGTCGGTGTCAGGGGGGAAGACACCGAAAGGGCCGCGTCAAGTCGGGGCCGGACAGTTGGGGGACTGTCCGGCCTCGGCGTTGTCCACCCCCATACCCCCGGCTTCGCCGATGTGCGAGGGGTGTTCGCCTGCTGCTAGAGTTACGCCATCGAAGGGCGCCGCTAGCTCAGTTGGTTAGAGCAGCTGACTCTTAATCAGCGGGTCCGGGGTTCGAGTCCCTGGCGGCGCACCAACGACAAACCCCAGGTCGATGGGTTCGACCTGGGGTTTTTTGCGTCTTGAGCTTGTGGTGAGGGCGTCCCCGCGTGAGCCACGAAGGTAGTACCTGCTGTACCACCTTCCTGGTAGCGTGCGGGGTTGTATCGGCGTGGGCCGACCTCTGATGATCTATCAATGCCGAAGTCAGCGGGTGGTCTCCAAGAAGGAGACCCTGCCTATGAAGCAGACCACCTCCGCGTCGCCGTACGGACGGATGACCTGCTCAGCCATGCCGGACTGACTGCTCTCCTGCACGCGGCGGCCCATGTGATCGTGCTGTCCGACAGCTCCCGAGAGCGCGCCGACGTGACCGTGGTCGCGGCCGCCGGAAAGATGGCGGAGAACCACGGGATCCTCAGGCGGGCTGCCCGTGACCTCGGGGCACCGGTCATCTTGATCACTGACCGGCTGTCACCCGACGACATGCTCACCGTCGTGCGCTACCAGGTCATGGCCGTCTTGCCGCGCCGAGCCATGACCGCTGAACTGCTGATACGCGGCGTGACCGCGGTGGCCGCCGGCGACGGCCTCATGCCACCCCAACTGGCCGGCGGCCTCCTGGAGCACCTGCACCGGCTGCAGCGCACCTCGCGCGAGCCGACCTTCACCTGGGTGAGCGGACTCACCGAACGCGAGATCGAGATCCTGCAGTTGGTGGCCGAAGGGCTGGACACCACCGAGATCGCCGAGCAGCTTCGCTGCTCCACGCGGACCGTCAAGAGCATCATGTACAACATCACCCACCGACTGAACCTGCGCAACCGCACCCACGCGGTCGCGCACGCGATGCGCACCGGCCTGATCGAGTGAGGTGATCGTGCCGTCGTGCCGTCGTGCCGTCGTGCCGTCGTGCCGTCGTGCCGTCCGCCGTACCACGATCCGCGTTCCTTGGAGGAGGCGTCATAACAGACACCGGTTATGTCACGGACATCGACTATCCCGACTACTTCCACTCGCAGATGAGCCCGCTCCTGCTCAGTAGCCTGTGCCGCCTTGCCGGATTCGATGCCGTGCGGCCCGAACCCGGTTTCACGTATCTAGAGCTCGGCGCGGGCGCAGGGATGACCACGGCGGTGCTCGCCGCGGCCAATCCCGAGGGACGGTTCGTCGGGACGGACTTCAATCCGCGGCACATCGCCGCCGGCACCCAGATGATCCGGGCGGCAGGCCTGACCAACGCGTCGTTTCTAGAGTGCGGCTTCGCCGATCTCGCAGAGGGGAAGGTGGCCCTGCCCGCGTTCGACTACGTCGCGCTGAGCGGCGTCTACTCCTGGGTCGACGCCGAGCAGCGCGAACACGTGCTCACCATTCTGGACCGCCACGTCAAGCCGGGCGGCGTCGTCTACATCAACTACAACGCCATGCCGGGCTGGGCCGTGTCAGCGCCCCTGCAGCGGCTCATCCTGGAGTATTCGGAAGCCTTGGACGGCGGGGTCCTGCACCGCCTGTCCGCGACACGGGAATGGGTCGACCGGCTCGTCCACGCCGACGGTCGGTTCTTCTCATCACACGAAGCCGCCCTGCGTCCCCGGCTCGACTCCTTCGGCCAGTGGGCGGATGGGTATGTCGCGCACGAATTCATAAACAGGGGCTGGCAGGCGCTCTTTCACACGGATGTCGCGCGGGCGGTGGCGGGTGCGGGGCTGGAGTTCGCCGGATCGGTGAGTCCCGTACGTCCCCTGCGGCGCACGCCAGAGCAGCGGAAGCTGTTCGAGGGAATCACCGACCGCGCGTTGCGGGAGGTCGTTGCCGACTTCCTCGACGACACCCAGTTCCGGGAGGATGTCTACGTGCGTCAGCCGCGGAGGCTGTCCCCGCGCGAGCGGGGGGAATGGTGCGACGAGGTGGGGCTGTGCCTGACGGAACGCCGCGGAGCGATGCATCTGCACACTGTCTCAAGCCGTCTCCTCAACCCACTGCTCGATGCTCTTGAGCAGCGGCCCATGACCTTCACCGAGATCGCTCAGGTGCCCGCGTTCTCCGGCTTGAGCATGGCCGCCGTGGTGGCTTTCGGTGAACGGCTGACCGCCGAGGGCTGGACGAGTCCGTATCTGCGATCTGCCCAGGCGAACTCGGCGGAGCCCGCCTGGCGGCTGAACCGCGTCCTGGCCGAGCGGGCGCAGACCGCCGCCCCTCAGAGCGCGCATTACGCACTGGCGTCACCGGTGATCAGCAGTGGGGTCCCGCTCAATTTCATCCAGGCCCAGGTCTATCTTGCGCTCACCGGAGACGATCCCGGCCTGGGGGCCGACACAGTGGAACGTGTGCTGGCACGGCTGCACGATTGCGACATTCAAGTTGAGATCTCCGGTAACGCTGTCAAACGTAGCTCGGAGGTGACGCGGGCCGAAGCGGTCGACATTCTGCATGCCATCCGGGACAGCCGGGTTCCGGTGTGGCGCCGCCTTCGTGTCCTCGCCGGGGAGTGAGGCGACAGCGGCAGGTGGAGATGTCTGATTTATTCCTGGGGTGGCGAGTTGCTTATCGCGTGTGCATGGAAACCGTCTGTATGGAGAAAGAGAAAGCGAAGAGTCTTTTCAGACCCCATGGGGCAGAACGCGATGCCCAAAAGGGCAGATTTGACTCTTTGATATGCCATTCATGTCGTTCCTGATTATTCTCGACCGTGTCCATGAAATTAAGCCGGGCGGTGAGAGCCGTCGGCTGGAAAGGAGAGTCGCCATGTCGGCGGAAGCGAAGCAGCCGAAAGATGAGTGGAAGGACGTCGCCGAGACGTCGCTTTCCGATGACGAGCTCGATGCGATCAACGGCGCCTACGGCAGCTCGTACACGGGGAAGCTGGAGAAGCGCGCGCGCGACGCGGCGGGACGCCTCATCTGATGAATAATGCGCCCGCTCGGTAAACACGAGTGGGCGCGTTATTCGTCGACTGTGATTCGGCCTCCGTCGCGCTACTCGGCAAACGCCTGGCGTGGTGCGGCGGGGGTGCGACGAGTCCGCGCGCCGGCGCCTCCGTAGAGAAGGACCCACGACGATGCAGTTCCGCAGCGAGGCGATGGAGCGCCACCAGACGCCGGAGGTCCTTGATCTACCCGTACGTCTGACCCGTCCGTATACCTGGCTGATTCTGGCTGCCGCTGTCGCCGTCGTCGCCGCAGGCGTCGTCTGGGCGTTCACCGGCAGCCTGCGCATGTCCGTCAGCGGCCAAGGGCTCCTGACGTCGCCCCGCGGCAGCTTTCCCGTGCAGGCGGTCGACGCCGGTCAGATCACCGACATCTTCGTGAAGCCAGGCGACAAGGTGCGGCCGGGCGGCCGGGTCGCCGCCGTCCGCAACGGACGCCTGGAGACAACGGTGCAGGCACCCGTCGCGGGACGTGTTTTCTCCGTGCCGGTCCGGCACGGTCAGGTCGTGCGCACCGGCGAGACGCTGGCCGTGGCGGAATACACCGGTGGCCCCGCAGACCGCCTGGTGGCAGTGCTCTTCGTGCCGACCACCGAGGCGATGGCCGTACAGGACGGCCAGCGGGTCGACCTGACCGTGAAGTCGGCCGCCGTCATGTCGCACGGCGTTCTCCGAGGCCGTGTTGCCGCCGTCGACTCCACCCTCTGGACCCGTAAGGAGGTGGCTGCGTTTGTGGGTGACGACGGCCTGGCGGAACTCCTCAGCCCTGCCGGCCCTGTCCGGCGCGTGACGGTGGAGCTGGAGCGATCACCTGTCACGGCCAGTGGTTATGTCTGGTCCACGGCATCCGGACCGCCGTCCGCCCCGCGCGCACGCACCACGGTCCACGGAGCGATCCATAAACCCGACATACGTCCGATCGACTGGATTCTGCCGTGATGACCTTCGCGAGGCGCCTGCGCGGCCTCCGCCGCCCTACGGCTCGCCCGAACGGCCCCATCGGTGCGCACCGTCCGGTGCGGACCCCGACAGTGCTGCAGATGGACCCTGTGGAATGCGGGGCGGCCTCACTCGCCATGGTGCTCGCCCACTTCCGCCGCCACGTCAGTCTCCAGCACCTCCGTGTGCTGTGCGGAGTGTCACGCGACGGGTCCAAGGCAGGGCAGCTCGTGCGGGCCGCTCGCACATTGGGCCTTGAGGCCCAGGGCAAGCAGATGAGCCTCGGGGCGCTCGCCGCGCTACCGCCGCCCGCGATCCTGTTCTGGGAGTTCAACCACTACGTCGTCTGGGAGGGGTACGGGCGCCGTCTGGGCAAGACGGTGGTGCGCCTGAACGATCCCGCCCAAGGCCGTCGGGTGCTGACACCGCAGGAGTTCAGCGACGGCTTCACCGGTGTCGTGCTGACCTTCCGCCCGGGCCCCCATTTCCACCCCGGCGGTCGGCGGTTCTCAGGTTGGCGGGATGTCCGGAGCCGTCTCGTGGGCGCCTACCCCGCGCTGGCGGCGGCCCTGCTGGCAAGCCTGCTTCTGGCCGGCGTCAGCATGGGCTTTCCGGCGCTCATCCGGGGCTTCGTCGACTCCATCCTGATGGCCGGTATCGCAGGCCCGATCGTGCCGTTCTTCACCTTCATGGCGGGGATGATCCTGCTCACGGCGCTGCTGATAAAGGTCGAGCAGACTCAGCTTCTGGGGGTGGAGACATATGTGTCCACCGTACACAGCGCCCGGTTCATGCACCGTCTGCTACGTCTGCCCGTCAGCTTCTTCGATCAGCGCAGCCCAGCGGACATCGCAGAGCGGCTGGGCATGAACCACACGGTCTCAGAGGCACTCACCCGCACCATCTCGTCCGCCGTCACCGGCGCGATCGTGGTGTGCTCCTACGTCGCGCTACTGTGGGTCTACGATCCGCTGCTCACGGTGGCCGGAGTCTCGACATCACTGCTCAACATCGCCCTGGTGTACGCGGTGGTGCGGATGCGGCAGAACGCCTCCGCGCGGCTGCGGGTGGAACGGTCGAAGCTGTATGCCACCGCCTACAGCGGGCTGCAGCTCATCGAGACCATGAAGGCCACCGGGGGCGAACACGGTTACTTCCGCCGATGGGGTGACCGGCAGGCCGCGCTCCTGACCCAGCAACAGCGGGCGTCGTTCCCCGCAGCCGTCCTGTCGGCCGCCGGACTGCTTCTCACCACCCTGACCGCCGTGGCGGTTCTGCTGCTCGGCGGACTCCGGGCCATCGAAGGCCAGATCGCCATTGGAGCGCTGGTGGCGTTCCAGGCATTGCTCGTGAATTTCAGTCGGCCGGTCGGTGAGCTGATCAACCTGGTGCCCAAGATGCAGGACACGTCCGCCGACCTCGCCTGGCTTCGTGACGTCGAGACGATCGAGCAGGCCGACGTCTTCCACCAGCCTTCGTCCGACATCTCACAGCGCCTGACCGGTTACCTCCGCTTCGACAATGTCACCTTCGGCTACAGCCCCCTTGCCCCACCGCAAGTGCGAGAGCTGTCGTTCAAGGTCCACCCCGGGAAGCAGATCGCCCTCGTCGGCGGGTCGGGAAGCGGCAAATCCACTGTCAGCCGGCTCATCGCGGGCTTCCACGACCCGTGGGAGGGCCGGATCCTGTTCGACGGACGGCCCCAGGCCCATGTGAGCAAAGATCTGCTCACCGCGTCGGTGGCGTTCGTCGATCAGGAGATCCATCTGTTCCAGGGCACCGTACGCGACAACGTCACCCTGTGGGATCCGTCCATCCCGGACGAGGCCGTCATGGAAGCGCTGCGGGAGGCCCAGCTTGACGAGGTCGTCGCCGCCAGGCCCGGCGGCATCCACAGCCGCGTTGAGCAGGATGGGCGTAACTTCTCCGGAGGGCAGCGGCAACGCCTGGAGCTCGCCCGGGCCTTCGTCCGGATGCCCAGCCTGCTGATCCTCGACGAGGCGACCAGCGCCCTTGACGCGGAGACGGAGACGCGCATCATCGAGAGGCTTCGCCGGCGCGGCTGTGCCTGCGTCGTCATCGCCCACCGGCTCAGCACAGTCCGCGGAAGTGACGAGATCCTCGTTCTCGCCGATGGCCGGATCGTCGAACGCGGCACGCATGACGAGCTCGCGAACCGCGGTGGCGCCTACGCGGCTCTGATTCGGGAGAGCCGACCGTGAGCGGTGATCGGGATGACACTATTCCCCTGTACCACGCCCGGAGAGAGCGCTCCGGCCGGGAGCCCGGCCATACCGGTCCCCCTGACGAGCGCTGGTTTCCCGCCGCGCTTGGGGAGGCGGTGGAAGCCGGTGACGCCGGTCATGTCATGCTGAGCGGGGGCCGAACCCTGTGGGTGATCGTCGGAGCGCCGGCAGATCTTTTCGTCGTCGACTCCGTACGGCATGGGCCATGGCACTTCGTCGGCCGGGCAAAGGCCGGCACCGTGATTCTCGGCTCAGCCCGCCAGACGCGGCACATGCTGGCGGCGCGTCCAGAGGCGGGCTGCAGGTTGCGCCGAGTGCCTCTGTCGCAACTTGCGCAGGCGCAGTACCGGCACATTGGAGGCGCCGGTTCGCACCCCGGACCGCACGACTGGCACACCTTGGTACAGGCGCTGGACCACGGAATCACGCTGCTGCACGACTGGGTCGAGTCCGAAGCTTCCGGCGAGACACCGATTGTATTCGGTGCCGGGCCGACGGTACGGCTGGCCGCGAACGACGTCGCCCGTGTTGGGAATGGCGTGATGTGGGCGATGATCGACTCCGGCCGGATCCGTCCGGCGGGCGCCGGCGGGCACCGGGAGCAGATGGCCGGTGACGTGCTCGCCCTGACCGCGGGCGACCGGATCAACGCGGTCTCCGACACCGAGCTGACCCTGCGCCGGACTGGTGAACTGCTGGCGGACGGCGTCCTGTGGGAATACCTCGTACGCCACCACGCCGAGTTCATGATCACCCTGGACCGGTGGGCCGAGCGGAAACGCCGAACCGCCGAGGAACGCGCCAAGGCAGGCCGTCAGGCCAGTGAGGGCGCGATGCAGCAGGCGGCCTCGATCCTGCGCGACGCCGCCCTGTCGGCGTCCCGACGCCGCCAGGGCGCCGCGGCCGGTGACGTCGACACCGCCCTGGCGATCTGCAGGGTGGTAGCCCGGGCGATCGGCGTCACGGACGTCCGGCCGCCGCCCCCCGGATCGGCACACAGCCGCGTGGATCCGGTCACCAGGATCGCCGCGGCCTCGCGCATCCGTACCCGCCCAGTGCGTCTGGCCGACTCGTGGTGGCGGGAAGACGCCGGGCCGCTGCTCGCCTATCAGACGGAGGACGGATGCCCTGTCGCCCTGCTGTGGCGGCGAGGCGGCTACGACATCGTCCACCCGGACGGTCGTCGCCAACGGGTCACCGAACAGATGTCGCGGGAGCTGTGCTCCGACGCGGTCATGTTCTCCCCGCCCCTGCCGCACCGCCGCATCGGCGGCGTCCAATTGTTATGGTTCGGCCTGCGAGGAAGCGGAATGGATCTGGCCCGCTTTCTGCTTGGCGGGCTCGTGGCGTTCGGACTGGGTCTGGGAATCCCCGTCCTGACCGGAGAGATACTCGGCGAGTACGTCCCGTCGGCCCGCACCGACCTGGTGGTGCAGGTGTGCCTGGCACTGCTCATGACCGGCGTCGTGGCGACCGCTTTCGGAATCGTCAACTCAGTGGCGATGCTTCGGCTCGAAGGCCGGCTGGACGCCACCCTCCAAGCCGCGGTGTGGGACCGATTGCTGCGACTGCCCACGTCCTTCTTCGCGAGGTACTCCACCGGCGAACTCGCCAACGCGGCACTGGGGATCAACACCATCCGGGCGCGGCTGACCGGCGTCGCCGCTGTCGTAGTGAACGCCACCATACTCGCGCTGGTCAACCTCGTTCTCCTCATCGTCTACAGCGGTCCGCTGGGCCTCGTGGCGGTGGCACTGGTGACGGTTCATGCCGCCGCCTTCGCCGCCGTCACCATGCGGCACCTGCGGTGGCAGCGCAGACTGGTCGACGTGGAGTACGGGCTTTCCGATCAGGCGTTCCAGACCTTGCGCGGACTGCCCAAACTGCGGATGGCGGGCGCGGAGGCCCACGCCTACGCCCGGTGGGCAGCCGCTTTCAGCGAGAGCCGTGAGCTCTCCCGCAAGGTGGAGCGCGGTCAGATCATCATCACGGTGATCAACACGGTATCCGTTCCGGCCGGCACGTTCGTGCTGTTCCTGCTGCTCGCCGGACCGGCCGCCCAGACCATGTCCCTGGGTGATTTCCTCACCTTCCTCATGGCGTTCACCACCATGCTGACGGCGATGACGCAGGTGACGAGTGCCATCTCCTCGACCGGGGACGTGTATCCGATCTTTGAGAAGGTCAAGCCGCTCCTGGCTGAACTGCCCGAAGTCTCCGAGGCGAGCACCATACCTGAGACGCTCTCCGGCGATATCGAACTCGTGAACGTCTCCTTTAAATACGCCGAGCAAGGCCCGATTGTCCTGGACGACGTCACAGTGAAGATCAATGCCGGTGAATTCGTCGCTGTCGTCGGTCTCACCGGGTGCGGCAAGTCAACGCTGCTGCGGCTGCTCATCGGCTTCGAGAAACCGACCTCGGGCTCGGTGCGTTACGACGGCATCGACCTCGATCAGCTCGACCTCACGGAGGTCCGGCGGCAGTGCGGAGTCGTCCTGCAACACGCCCAGCCGTTCGCCGGCACAATCATGAGCAACATCTGCGGCACCGAATCGTACTCCGTCGACGAGGCGTGGGCCGCCGCCGTGGCGGCCGGTCTGGACCAGGACATCAAGCGAATGCCCATGGGCATGCACACCCTGTTAGGCGAAGGCGCCCCAGCGCTGTCCGGTGGCCAGCGTCAACGGCTCATGATCGCACAGGCCCTGATCCGGCGCCCGAAGATCCTCTTCTTCGACGAGGCGACCAGCGCCCTCGACAACGAGACCCAGGCGATCGTCGCGGAGAGCACCCGCAGACTGAAAGCGACACGTGTGGTTATCGCACACCGCCTGTCCACCATCGCGCAAGCCGACCGTGTCATCGTTCTGTCCGCTGGACGGATCGTGCAGACGGGAACCCCCGCCGAACTCATGTCCCAACGGGATGGCCTGTTTCACCGCCTCGCCCGCTCGCAGGAGATCTGACCGGCGATGGGTCCTGGACCGCGCGGCATTGTTCGGCCGTGGACACGTCTGGACTGGCCGACCGGACAGAGAAGATCAAAATCCTGTTGGGACGGCCATGGGGCAGCGGGCTAACGTTACGGGGTGATTATCAGGGATGCCACCCATCAGGACTGGCCGGAGATCTATCCCTTTTACTCCGCGGTCATGGCGGAAGGGAGGACCTATCCCTTTCCGGAGGGGCAGACCCTCGAAGAGGCCCGGCCGTGGTGGATGGAACAGGCACCGGGGACAACCGTCGTCGCGGTCGGCGACGGTGCCATCGTCGGCTCGGCCAAAATGGGCCCCAACCGGCCCGGACGGGGCTCGCATGTGGCGACCGCGTCTTTCCTGGTCGATCCCGGGCACCAGGGGAGGGGCATAGGCCGGGCTCTGGGGCGGCACGTGCTCGACTGGTGCCGCGCCGAAGGGTTCCACGGCATCCAGTTCAACGCGGTGGTCGAGTCGAACCACCGAGCCGTCCACCTCTGGCGTTCCCTCGGCTTCGATGTGATCGGCACCGTTCCCGAAGCGTTCGAGCACCCAGACGAGGGCCTCGTCGGCTTGCACATCATGTATCAGCGCTTGAAGTGACGGCCGCCAGCAGACGCCTCCCCTCGTCCGGGAGCCTGCCGCCCCGTGGCAGCCAGAGCCTGCCATTGTCGAGGTGAGGTGCTTCAGCATCAGCAACGCCTCGGTGGTACGGTCCACACCCACCTGCTTGCCCTTCTCCGTAGAACGTTCGGGCACGCTGGACCTTGATGGGGTCGTGGTCGATGCCGACCGCTATGGCGTGGTGGCAGGCGGTGAGGTGGGCGAGGTTGTGTCCGCTGCCGCAACCGAGTTCGACAACCTGCCTGCCCTCCACATCGCCGAAGACTGTCGGCGGAGGGCCGATGCCTGCGGCGCGGGTCCATTCGAACCGGTCGCGGACGGTCAGGCTCGCAGGAGGAGTGCGGCTTCGGTGAGGTGGCGGGAGATCGCGGAGATCCATGCGTCTTCGGCTCCTTCGGCCCACCCGATCGTGAGCTGTTGGGTGAACCAGTCGGCCACCCAGACGCGGTGCCAGCCGAGAGCCCAGCGGGCCGGGCTCAAGCCGCCCCGGCCGGCCGCTGCCTCCTCGGGGCCGCCTGCGGCGATGTAGGAGGTGATGAGCTCGCTGAGCTTGGCCGGGTCGGGAGCGTCGATTGTGCCGTGCCAAGATGCCAGGTCGAGAAGGCCCGGCCCGCGGAAGGCTCGGGCGAAGTCGAGCAGGTATGTTTCGTTCTCGGTGACGTAGATCGAGGTCGGGTGCCATTCGGAGTGGCAGAGGCCGAACGGTGCGAGTTCGGCTCTGGCGGCGCGGGCGTCGGCCACTTTCGTGAGAGCGTGCGCTGTCTCGGTGAGGAGGCCGAGGTCACTCCTGCCTCGGTCATGCCGGGTGAGGCGTGTGCGGATCTTCTCGGGCATCGCCGCGAGTCCCTGCTCATCGAGGACCGGCAGGTCCTTGGTGTCGGTGACGGCGTGGACGCGGACGGCCAGAGCCGCTCCTTCGGCATCGGTCGCCTCGCGCTCCGTCGGACCGAGGTCGATCAGCAGCATTCCCAGCAGCTCGGGTGGGTGGGAGATCGCGAGGCGTGCGGGGACGGGCAGGCCGCCGTCTTCGGCGACGGCCAGGGCGTGATGTTCGGCGGCGAAGGGGCCTTCGGCGTACTTGAACACCACCGAGGTGCCGTCGGCCAGGTGAAGGCGTTCCACGCCCGAGCGTGCCCAGACACGGACCTCCTCGCGTTCGGCCGGCCCCTGTCCGAGGTCGTCCAGCAGCCGGGCGAGCAGGGCGTCTACCTCGATGGTGTCCAAGATCCTTGGCCTTCCTTATCGAGCGGTGGGGACGCGGCAGGCTTCGACGGCCGCGATCCAACTGTCCTTCATGGCGGACAGCTCGGCGCGGAACCGCTCCAGCGGAGCACCGTAGGGGACGACCGCGCCGCCGGTCTGGTTCGGGACGGACTGGCAACCGTGCACGAGCCGCCCACCGAGCGCCGTGCCGAAGAAGCTCTCATCCAGGGCACACTCGACTGGCTCCCCAGAGCCAAAGGATGACGGCTCCTAGAAACAGCCGGACATCATTCGAGGAAGAGTGGCTCTCCTTGGACTGATCTCAGTCGCCCGATCTGCTTGTCGAGATTCCGTATCTGGATCGAGCCCGTGCCGAACGCCTCCGTCAGAAGCGGACGGACGGCTTCGAATTCCGCTATCGCTTCGTCCAGGTATCCGGACGCCGCGAGCATCTGCGCGATGACGAAGCGTGATTCTCGGATCCGCTCTGCAGTGTCGTCGTCCGCTGCGGGGTTGGCGTTGACGGCGTTGCCCACGTAGAAACGCAGGTGGGGCAGGGCCTTGTCCGGCTTGCCGATCTCGGCGTATGCGTGACCTGCGTGATATGAGCAGTCGAGGACGTAGAAGTCGTTCTGGGAAAGACGCTTGCGGTAGTCACGTCCGACGACGTCGAACAGCGAGGCCGCCCGAGTGTACTCCCCGGCGTAGAACAGCGCGGCGGCCAGGAAGTGCCGCAGCCGCAAGTCCAGGAACGAGTCCTCGGCACGGGCGACGCCGTCCTCTAGGAGACGGATTGCCTCGGATGGATGGTCGTTCTCCAGGAGGACCTGGACGTTGGCTCGCAACTCCTCGAATTCGTCTTCGGTGAGCTTGTCCTGGCAGGTGCCCCGCTCCTGACGCTTGGCCGGAGTCAGTAGTGGCCGCCGGAATGGACGGGTCGGGTCACGGTTCTCGTCGAAGTTCCCCGCCCCACCGTCTGGTCCGCCCGGCACTGTGACGAACGGGAGGAGTTCCTCGTAGACGGCCTCCGCCGAGGGCCGAGCCGCCGGCTGCTTCGCCATCATCGACGACACCAGCGCATCGAGTTCCGCCGGGATGTCCGGGCGGCGCGCCCGTACCGACGGTGCCGCCGTCTGGAGGTGGTGGAAGCGCATAGGTCTGTCGGTGGTGCCGTGGAACGGCACGTCACCGGTGAGCAGCTCGAACAGCAGGCAGCCGAGCGAGTAGACGTCCGAGGCGGAGGCCACGGCCTGGCTGATGGACTGCTCTGGCGACATGTACGGTGGGGTGCCGATGGTCCGGTCCACCTGGGTGAGCCTTGGAAGTGCCCCCGCACCGCGCAGGATCGCGATGCCAGTTCATCTGCGTGAAGAAGGCCGAAGCGACCGCCGAGCTGAACCACCTCTTCGCGCAGGGCCGGGTCGCCATGGAAACCCTGCGCTTCGACCCCGAGGCCCAGGAGAAGTTCCTTGCCAAGGTCGACAGGCTCGCCCCGGGCCACCCTCTGGATAGAACGTTCAGGTCGCTGACCCTGGTTTACGGCATCCTGCTCAAGGACGGGGTGCCGCTGACCCCGGCTTCCCTGTTCGCATTCGCGAAGGTCTCGCTGCTGCACGCGGTGACCGCTCTGGAGGGGATGGGCGTGCGCGTGGAGATCGTCTCCATCTCCCGGACCTCGGTCACTGGGATGGTCACGTCAGAGGGACGGGCAGACGCGTCTTCCTGACGGTCGCCAACCCGTCGCGCAGCTTGTACGTCACCGTGGTAGGCGAAGCGGCTGCCGCCTTGGGCGAGCAGGTCCAGCAGCCGCCAGACAGCGGCGGACGGGCGGCCGTTGACGCACAGCAGCGGTGCGCAGTCGGCGCCGAGTTGGTCGGCCGCCGCTGCGACGACGACGGGGTTTTCGCATAGCCGTACGGCTCCCGCGGGCATGGCGGCGTCGTGCCGCCGGAGCTGGCGCAGGGTGAGCCGTTCCAGCTCGGTGACGCTTTCGCTGCGCCGCTTCGCCAGGTCCTGGCTGTCGCGGCGCGCCCGTGGGAGGTCGGCCTCCCACCTTTCGGCGATCGCCAGGCGGGAGAGGCCGAACGGGTGCGCGATTTCCGCCGCCTGATCGCGCTGGGATGGTTCCTGCAACTCGGCCCCGATGGACCGGCGACGCCCCACAACCCTGTCGGCACCCTGGAATGCCAGGCCGACAGGGTCCTTCAGCTGCTCGGGTGATTCCGCGCCAACGCAGGACGCCAAGAGCCACCAGCCGAGACACGCTCCCCCGTCCTTCGGTGGCGGGGACCGAGGAGGGGATCTCCTTTTAAGGACGCCCGCACGCCTTGTCAACAGAATGAAAGTCGCCCGGTTCAGGGGTTCCTGTCAGTCTGACAAGAAGCTAGGGTGGGCGTGTGGATGACGACCATTGGAAGCCGCCGAGTGTGCTGCTCGCAGTCGACTTGGTGATCCTGACCTTGCGTGGCGCGTCCTTGCATGTCCTGCTCGTCGAACGTGGAGTCGAGCCCTATCTGGGAGCTCTGGCCCTGCCGGGAGGCTTCCTCCGCGATCAGGGGGAGGACATCACGGCAGCGGCCCGGCGGGAGCTGTCGGAAGAGGCCGGGCTGCTGGATGCGCCGCATCTGGAGACCTTGGGGGTGTACGGCGAGCCGGGGCGCGATCCGCGTGGGCGGGTGGTGTCGGTGGCCTATTTGGCGATCGCGCCGCGTCTGCCGGAGCCGGTGGCCGGCACGGATGCGGCCGGGGCGTGCTGGAAACCCGTGGAGCAGGTGTTGTCCGCAGGTGTGGAGCTGGCGTTCGACCACCGGCGAATCCTGGTGGACGGCGTGGAACGTGCCCGCGCCAAGCTGGAGCATTCGCCGCTCGCGACGGCGTTCTGCGGTGACACCTTCACGATCTCGGAGCTCCAGCAGGTCTACGAGGCGGTGTGGGGGGTCAAGCTCGATCCCCGGAACTTCTACCGCAAGGTTCAGAGTGCCCGCGGTTTCATCGTGGCGGTCGGCCCCACACGACGAACAGAGAACGGTCGCCCCGCCCGCCTTTTTACGGCGGGTCCGCTTCACGTGCTGCATCCTCCGATGGTCCGCACGGCCCAAGCCGTATGTGAAGACCCGGAGGGCCCGGCAGCCTAGATCATGCCTACGGGAGGCGTGAACTCTTGAACGAACGCCCCATCGTGATTCTCACAGCGCTGGATCTGGAGTATCAGGCCGTTCGGAAGTATCTGGCCGAGCCGCGACTTCATCGCCACCGCGCCGGTACGCGATTCGAGGTCGGTGAGTTTGCGGACGGCAGGTGCCGAGCGGTTCTGGGACTGGTCGGAAAGGGAAACCAGCCCGCGGCGGTGATCGCTGAGCGGGCCATCAATGAGTTCGATCCGTTCGCGCTGCTGTTCGTGGGCATCGCCGGTGCTCTCTGGCCTGACATCGGTTTGGGCGATGTGGTGGTGGCGACCCATGTGTACGCCTACCACGGGGGCACCAGCGAGGACGACGGATTCAAGGCGCGCCCGCGCGTGTGGGAGATCTCGCATGCGCCGGATCAGATCGCGCGCCACCTCTACCGGAGCGGTTCCTGGACCCGGCGGCTCGCCGACGGCGCAGCCGTACCAGGTGTGCGTTTCGGACCGATCGCGGCCGGTGAGGTCGTGCAGGATTCCGCGATCTCCGCTCATGCTCAGTGGGTCCGCCAGACCTACAACGACGCGTTGGCGATCGAGATGGAGGCGGCCGGTGTGGCGCAGGCCGGCCATCTGAACAGGTCACTGCCGGTGGTCGTGGTGCGTGGCATCAGCGATCGGGCCGACGGCACCAAGGTGGCCACCGACGGCAGGGGGTGGCAGGCGGACGCGGTGGCGAACGCCGCCGCGTTCGCCACCGCCCTCGCCGAAGAACTGGCACGGGAACCACACGATGGCCGGTCCGCCGGGGTGGCGGGAAAGGCGGAGGGCGAAACGATGACGGAGAGCGTCAGGAACGTCGCCGACGGATACGCGCGCGTGGGTGTGCAGGCCGGGCGCATCTACGGCAATGTGTCGATCGGACATCAGCCGGAGGCCGTTCTCGACTGGGCCGCGCAGTTGGCCGATCTCCGCGACAGGCTCGCAAAGGCGCATGCGTCCGGGGAAGTGGACGACGCTACCTGTGCGGCCGCGGAGGAGGAGATGATCGTCGTCGCCGAGTCCTTGGGGGCGAGCGCGAAGTCCGGTAAGGACAGGGCTCTGGTCGCGCTCAAGAGGCTGCGCGGTCTGCTGCTGGATGTGGTCGGCCTGGCGGCGGCGGTGACATCGGTCATCGCCGCGGTTCGGGGCGAGTTATGAGAGACCCGAGCTTCGGTCCGACCAACGTCGCGGGCGACTTCGCCACCGTGGGCGTTCAGGCGGAAGCGGTCCATGGGGACGTCAATGTCTACACCGTTTCGCCTAACGCCTCCCCGCACGAGAAGTTCGAGGTGGGGGTCCGCTATCTGCACGGCGGGGTGCCGGAGAAGGCGCGGGAGCACATCACCGAGGCCGTGGTCGACGGCTATGTGACGAGCCGCTCCTGCTATTACCTGCTGCTCGCCCTGCTCAGCGGGCGGACCCTGCAGCAGGTGTCGAAGGAGGACTTCTCCGTGCTGCGCTCTGTCCGGGGAAGGATCGCCGGTAGGAGCGCCGACCGCTGGACCGACGGGCTTAGGATGATCGACCGCCTTCTGATCGTCCTTCAGAAGGAAGACGTCGATCCTCACATCATCGACGAAGAGCTCGCAGCGTTGGACGCCGCACAGCGAGACGAGATTCTCCGGCATCTGGAGATGTTTCTGAGCGGCCCCGTGCAGGACGGGCTCTGGATCCGCGCGTTCGAGTCGGCGAGGAAAGACCGGTGCGACGGCCGACGTCTGGACAGGGTCTGGAAGTTCTTCCAGCCCAAGCCGATGGAGGCGCGGGTGCGCGCTCCGCGTCCGGTCGCGAGCACGACAGGCGATTGGATCCGATCGGCGGCGGCCATGGCGGTGGCGCTGGTGTCGGTGCTTGCTGTCGTCGGCTTCTCCTGGCAGCACGCCTGGCCGGCGACAGCGTTCGCCATGCTGCTCATGGCCGCTGGTTGTCATACGTGCGTGTGGGCAGGCGCGGAATGGAAGACCTTGACCTATCGGCGCCAGGCCAAGGACCGGGAACACCTCTCCGGAGTGCGGCGCACGCTTCCTGCGCCGCAGCGCGGCTTCGCGAGCAGGATCGACCGGCAGTTCGATTACTACTTCGGGAGATATCTTCCGGAGGGGGTGAGCCGGTCGGACTGGCTCTCCCACACGGCGGGCATTCGGCAGACTCTGCGCGACGAGGTGGTCTCTCTGTATCGCGAGAGCCGCATCGGCGCGGAGCGGGTCGCCTGGCTCACCAGATATCACGCGAGCGATGTGAGAAACAGGTGGGTGAACGGCACCTTGTGGGCCTACCGCGACCAGTTGAGGGTTCCGGCGTCCACAAAGATGCTCTTCACCCTTGGATTCGCCGCGACCTCGATGGGCGGGGCGATCGCGACCTGGAGCGGGCTGCACGTCAGACCGGTGACCGTCATCGCCGCCATGTTCATCGCCGTCGTGGCGGGGTGTGCCGGCGTCAGCGGCTGGACACGCATTGTCGCGGAACGCAGGAGGTTCGACGCCGAGCAGGCCGAGCTCAGCCGACTGAAGGTTGGGCGCGAGGCGGCTCTCCAGCGGTGGAAGGACAAGCTCGCGGACAGGCCCAGTGACGCGGAGATGGCCCATTGGCTCGATTGCGACCGCAAGGCGCTGATGGACGAGGCGATGCGTCACTACAAGCTGAGCCCGCGCGACATCGTGGCGCACGCGTTCATCGAAGCGCCTGGGGCGCGCTACGACCGGGGACGCGTCCCCCAAGGGCCGTGGCGCTATTCGAGATACAAGCTGTTGATTTTCCTGCTCACCGCGGACGGGGTGCGGCAGGTGACCGCGGAGCTCGACTTCGAGAAGGCCACGTTCCACGACCGGGGGCGGACCAACTACCGCTACGACGCCGTCGCCGCGGTGCGAGTCGCCGAGGCGGACGACGGACACAAGAGCCTGGAGCTGACGCTGATGGACGGCCAGTCGATGAAGCTTGAGATGACTGGCCCGCCGGCGGACGTCGTCGAGCTGGAAGCGGACACGCCGACCGCGTCACAGGTGACGCTCGACGCGGCGGGGCTGGGAAACACCCTCCACGTCCTTGAAGGTGTCGCCGCCGAAGGAAAAGAGTGGATCAACAACGAACGCGCGCGGGAGCAGGGGAGCCTGGACGACCTCGCGGCGACCACTCGTGGAATGTTCTTCTGACCGACCTCTCGCACCTGGACGACGAATACATCAAGCGCATTCAGGCGGCTAACGCTATCCAGAAGGATATTGAGCAGATCGAGGCATTCGCCGATGAGTGGTCCCCAGAGGCGGATAACTGACCCGTCCTGCGATGCCGTTGGGCGAACCGAATTCTGAGAGGGCGTTTGAAGCCTCAAAGGTCCTTCGGCTCGCTGAAGCGGAGGGTGTTGCCGAAGGGATCGATGACGGTGACGGATCGGGCCTGCCAGGGGTCTTCGTCGAGGCCGGGGCGGGCGTAGGGGTAGCGCTTGGCGGACAGGTCGCGGTGGAACGCCTCGATGCCGGTGATGGGCACGAAGACGGTGGCGCCGGGGCTGCCGTCTCCGTGGTGTTCGCTGAGGTGCAGGGTGAGGCCATCGCGCGAGATCGCGATGTAGGCGGGCATGTCGTCGGCGTAGCGGTGTTCCCAGTCGACGGTGAAGCCGAGGAAGTCCAGGTAGAACTCCTTGGCTTTGTCGAGGGAGAAGATGCGCAGCACGGGGACGGCGGGGTTGAGCCGTACGGCGGATTCGCCGGCGTCGCGGAGGCGGGCGGCGAGGATGTTGTAGTTGTCGAGGCCGAACTGGCGGGCGACGATTTCCAGCGCTTCGCTGTGGGAGAGGGGCACGCCTCGGGCGGCCATTTCGGTGCGGAGGGATTTCGCCATCGCCTTGGCGTCGCGGAATGTGCGCATGTCCGGGTCCTGTTTTCCGGCGAAGCCTTCATCAGTGCTTGCGTTGCTGATTCCTTCGCCGTGAACGCGAACCGGATCAGTGTGAACGTGGACGCATTCACCATCCCGTGGCGGGTGCAAGCGGCGGGCTGCGTCGGCCCTTCCGCGACGCTACCACGATCTGTGGGGGTGGGCTATGACACGACATGGGCACCCTCGCGGTGGTGGGGTGCCCACATGTCGGCGGGGGTCAGTCGGCGCAGATGGCGAAGACGCTGATGCCGACGTTGTCGGCGTTCTGCTGGCGGCCGAGGCCGATCCAGCCGCGCCCGTCGGAGGTGGGGAAGGAGCCGACGAGGATGGCGCTGCTGCCGCGGGCTTCGGCGCCGCCGCCGAGGACGCGTTTGGAGCCGGGGCAGTAGACGGTGCGGCGTTGGAAGTTGGGGACGTTGGCGTTGGGCAGGGTGACGATCTGGTAGCCGGGCGGGGCGGCGGACATGCGGTCGGCGGCGGGGGAGTGCCTGTCGGCGGAGGTGGCCGGGGTGGCGCTGGCCGGACCGGTCGTCGCGAGGAAGGCGCCGACGGCGATGACGGCGAGAGTTGCGCGGGTGAGCTGCATTGCTACTCCTTCTTCGGTTTCGCCCCAGCCCGCTCCACAGGCAGCGTTGTGACCGGTGTGACAGGTGGGGTTTGACACAAAGAGTATCCAGGCTATGACAGTCCGTGTCGATAGCCGTTCGCGGTCGGCCGACTACGCGACGCGCTCGCGGGGCGGTGCCGTACGGCGGGAGCCGGGTCAGTCGCGTTCCGCCGGCGAGACGGGCGTCGCCGTACGGTCGTGGAGTCGGAGCTGCTCGTCGGCGGTGTATTCGACTTTGCGCATGGTGGCTCGCAGGATGGGCGGCGCCATCAGGGAGGTGACCACCGCGACGAGGACGATGATGGTGTAGGTGTCGGTGTCGAGGACGCCGAGGCGCAGTCCGACCATCGCGACGATCACTTCGATGACGCCGCGGGCGTTCATGCCGGCGCCGAGGGCGAGCGATTCCCAGTGGGTGAGTCTGCTCATCCGGCCGCCGATGTAGGCGCCGGCGAATTTGCCGGCGATGGCGATGAGGAGCACGAGTGCGGCGGCGGCGAGTACGGCGGGCTCGGCGAGGGCGGTGAGGTCGATGCGCAGGCCGGCCATGGCGAAGAAGAGCGGTGCGAGGAACGCGACGACGACGGTGCGCAGGGCGGAGATGCGGGCCCGGGTGAACGCTCTGCTGGATCCGATGAGGATGCCGCAGATGAAGGCGCCCAGGATGGCCTCCAGGCCGAGGGCGTGGGTCGCGGCTCCGCTGAGAAGGATCATGATGGTGGTGGCGGCGACGGTGCCCTGGTCGGAGCGTCCGCTCAGCCGCAGGATCCGGCCGACGAGCGGGCGGCCGATGAGGACGGCGACGACCGCGACCAGCACGAGGCTGAGTGCCGAGACGGCGATGCCGGCGCCTGTGACGCTGCCCATGGCCATGGCGGAGACGACCGACAGCAGGAACCATCCGACGGCGTCGTCGACCATGCCCGCGGCGAGGGTGAGCTGGCCGACGTTGCGGTGGATGAGGTTCATGTCCATGAGGGTCTTGGCGATGACCGGGATCGCGCTCACGCACATGGCCACGCCGAGGAAGAGCGCGAACACCTGGGTGCCTTCTGGGGCGACGCCGACGAGCCGGGCGAGCGGGTAGCCGAGGGCGATTCCCAGGATGAGCGGGATGACGAGTCCCGCCACGCTGACCCGGAGCGCGGTGCCGCCGCGTCGGCGCAGGAGGGCGAGGTCCATTTCGATGCCGGTCAGTCCGACGAGGAGGAGTACGGCGATCTGGCCGACGGCGTCGAGGAGGTGCATCTGGGCCGGTTCGTTGGGGAGGAGCCACCGGGCGAGGTCGGGGGTGATCCAGCCGAACAGGGAGGGGCCGAGGATCACTCCCGCGAGTAGTTCGCCGATGACGGCGGGCATGGAGAACCGGGCGGCGAGATGGCCGAGAAAGCGGGCGAGGAGAAGGAGAATTCCAACTTGGAGTAGGAATATCAGCAAGTCATGTGAAGCGAGCGGAGC
This sequence comes from Sinosporangium album, assembly GCF_900100605.1. Classification (GTDB taxonomy): domain Bacteria; phylum Actinomycetota; class Actinomycetes; order Streptosporangiales; family Streptosporangiaceae; genus Sinosporangium; species Sinosporangium album. The sequence goes on from NZ_FNCN01000013.1 coordinate 152,826, forward strand.
GACGGGCATCGTATTTATTCCCCCGTGGCGTGCCAGTGCCGTTCGTGAATCGACGCTTGATTTCCCGCATGGGCGTGCCGGGGCACGTAGGAAGGGGGGCGGGAATTCGGGGCGTGTCGATTGTCAGTATGGGCACGTGCCGCGTCGGATGTACATAGTGCTGTACGTAGGGCTGTACATAGTGCTGTACGTAGGGCGCGGTGAATGGGCGGCGTGGGGGAATCACCGTTGGCGCTCTGAACTGCGATGACTTCCGCTTATCAGGATGAGTGATGGCTTTGTCGGGGGTTACGCTGACATTTCAATTTTCGCGGGATTCTCAGGCCGCCTGATCGAGCGCTGAAAGGGCCGGCGGGAAAGTCACGACGTCGAGGGCCGCGGCGCGTAGCTGTCGGCTGAGCCGGTTCGGGTGGGAGAGCACGGTGACGTGGATGCCGCGTCCCCGCAGCCAGGTGGCGAGGCCGGTGAAGTAGTGGTCGCCGGAGCCGATGACGACGCGTTCGAAGCGGAGGTCGATGCGGTCGTGCCGCGCGGTCTCGACCAGCGCCCGGTCGGCGCCGTCGCGACCTGAGCGGGCCAGGAGCCGCATGCCGCGGAGCGCGATTCCGGCCGCGATGAGGGAGTGGTGGCTGACGGCGGCGATGAAGTGGTCCATGGGGCCGATCGCGATGTGGCGCGCGTAGAGGGCCATGACCTCGTGGACGGACTCGGTGGTGGGGCAGCCGGAGCCCGTCAGGTTCTCGATGTCCAGAAGGTGGATGGCGCGGCCGTGCCGAAGCGCTCGCAGGCGGCGGCTGGGGGAGGTCACGATCCATCAATCCTCTCGCGAAGCGTGGGTGTCGGACTGCCTCCATTGGAACACGTGTTGATGCCATCAACCAATAGTTTCGGGGACGTTGATTCTGTTTAAGCCGGTGGAGTATGGTCACATGCACAATGAGGAGGTGTGCGTGCAGAAGGACGTCCAGCTCACAGCCGCGGATGTCGCCAGGCTCGCGGGGGTGGGCCGCGCGGCCGTCAGCAACTGGAGACGCCGCCACGAGGACTTCCCGCAGCCGGCCGGCGGCACCGCCACCAGCCCGTCCTTCTCCTACGCCGAGGTCAAGCACTGGCTGCGCACGCACGCCGAGGGCAAGACCTTCCCCGCCGACGAATGGCTCTGGCAGGAGCTGCGGCTGGTCACAGAGGACGAGGATCTCGCCGACCGGATCACCGCCATCGGCGTCTTCCTGCTCTTCCTGCAGCGGCGGCCCGCGGCGTGGAAGAGCCTCGCCAGAGCCGACGACGACGCCCTGGCGCGCGACCTCCCCGCACAGGTGCGGCTCCACTGCGCCGACCTCGCCTTCCCATGCACCGTTCCCGCAGGCCGGATCGCCCTGCTCAGACAGGTGGCCGACCAGGCCCGCCAGCGCGGACCGCTCGACACGTTCGAGTTCCTCCGCAAGCGTTACGTCGAACTGCACACCAGGCGCGTCTACTCCACCCCCGCCGAGATCGTCCACCTGGCCTTGGACCTCGTCGGTGACAAGGCGGAATCCGTCTTCGACCCCGCCTGCGGCTCGGGCAGCTTCCTGATCGGCGCGCACGAGCGGTTCGGCCGGGTCCGCCTCATGGGCCAGGACATCGACCACGCCGTCTCGCGGCTCACCGCCGTACGGCTGGCGCTCCGCTCCGCCGACGCCGACATCCGCACCGGCGACACGCTGCGCGTGGACGCGTTCCCCGACCTCGCCGCCGACGCGGTCGTCTGCAATCCGCCGTTCAACGAGCGCAACTGGGGATACGAGGAGCTCACCGCCGACCCCCGCTGGGAATACGGCCTGCCGCCCCGCATGGAGTCCGAGCTGGCCTGGGTCCAGCACGCGCTCGCGCGTCTGGCCGCGGGCGGCACCGCCGTACTGCTGATGACGCCCACGGTCGGCAACCGCAGGTCGGGCCGGCGTATCCGCGCCCAACTGCTGCGGCGCGGGGCGCTGCGCGCCGTGATCGCGCTGCCGGCGGGGAGCGTGCCCAACATGGCCGTGGCGCTCACGCTGTGGGTGCTGCGCAAACCGGTCGACAGCCGTACGCCTGGCCACCTGCTGATGGTGGACACCGCCTCGCACCCCGAGGACTTCGCGCGGGTCGCGCTGCGGGCCTGGCGGGCGTTCCGCGAGGGGGAGTCGCTCGACGAGGCGGGCGTGTGCCGTACGGTGCCGCTGGTGGACCTGCTCGACGACGAGGTCGACCTCACGCCGGGGCGCTACCTTTCCACCGCGGGGGAGGCGTTGTCGCCGGAACGGGTCACGGGGGCCCGCGACCGGCTGGCCGGGCTGCTCCACGCCGCCCGCGGCCTGATGCCCGCCATCGAGGGCGAGGGCCGCGACCTGCCGGCGGTGCCCGTGTCCGAGCTCGTACGGCGAGGCATGCTCACGCTGCACCAGCAGGCCGCCGCGAAACCCGGCGACACCTCGGAGGTGCCGCCCGGCTCACGCGTGCTCACCGCCAAGGACGTCGTGACGGATCAGGACGCTTCGGGCACGACCCCCGAGACCGCGGTCCAGCACTCCATCGTCGTCCAGGAGGGCGACGTCGTCGTGCCGCAGATCGTGCAGACCCTCGTCGCCCGCGTGGTCTCGGGCGGCGGTGCGGTCCTCGGCACGCATGTCACGCTCCTGCGGCCCGACCCGGCGCGGCTGGACCCCCACTTCCTGGCGGGGTTCCTCTGCGCCTCGGCGAACCTGCGCGAATACAGCTCGCTGTCGTCGCAGTTCCGGGTGGACGTCCGCCGCGCGCGGGTGCCGCTGCTCCCTCTTGACGAGCAGCGCCGGTACGGCACGGCCTTCCGCCGCCTGGCGGCGTTCCAGGCCGCGCTCCGGCAGGCGGCGGAGGTCGGCGACGGCCTCGCCCGCCTGGTGGCCGACGGCCTGACCCGCGGCGCCGTCCAGCCGCCCGCCGACATCCGCGCCGACATTCCCGCCGACATCCCTGCCGACATCCTCGGAGATGTTTCACCCGACGTTCCGCGCTGACGCGCTCGGGCGGCGGGCAAGATAGCGTTGAGCGGGCGAAACCAAGACAATGGGCCCGTCTCGGCGGTGGAGGAGGACGACGCTGACACGGTGGCCGGAGAGCGGGGGCGGGCCGCCCGGCGGGCGCTTACGGGCCTGGCTCGGAGTGCTCCGCAGGGACCTGGCTCCCGGCGGCGGAACGCCGTTGTTCTCGCCGCCTTTCCCTCGGTTCCCCTCCCTCGCCTGGTATGTGCAGCTCGTAGTCGGGCTGTTCGCGATATCGCTCTCGGCGTTCGCCTGGCACACCCTCATCGATGACTACGGCGTCAGGAACGAGGTCGCCGGTCTGCTGGGCGTCGGGCAGGGCGCGGCGGTCATGCTGGCGTTGTACTGGCCGATGGCGGCCTGGTGGGTGTCGCTCGGCATGGCCGTGTCGGCCTCGTTCGCGGCCGCCGTATCGGCGGCCCTGTCGGCCTCGGCGTCCGGCGATCCCGTGCCGGAAAGCTCGGTGTGGCCGGCGCCCAGCCTGGTGCTCCACGTGGGTGTGCTGGCCTTGGTGGCCTGGGGGACCCGGCCGCGGGTGCCGGTGGAGATGTGGCTGATCACGTTGGGCGTGGGTGTGGTGCTCGCGATCGTGCTGCCGGGGAACGAGGATCCGCTGTCGCTGATCGACATGACGGTTCTGTCCGGTACGGTCCTCATCGCGGCCGGGGCGCTGCGGTCCCGCAGCGAGGCTCTGCGCCGGGTGGCGCGGGCGGAGCAGGCGACCGGGGAGGAGCAGGCGCGGCGAGCCCTGCTCGAAGAGCGCACCCGGATCGCCCGTGAGTTGCACGATGTGGTCGCCCACCACATGACCGTGATCGCCATCCAGGCGGAGGCGGCCCCCTACCGGGTGGCCGAAACGCCCGCGGAGCTGGCGCGGAGCTTCGCCGTCATCCGCGCCGGAGCGCTGGAGGCGCTGACCGAGCTGCAGCGCGTCCTGGGCCTGCTGAGAAGCGATGCCGTGGACAAGGAGCCTGAGAGCCCCCAACCCACACTGGAGCGCATCCATGACCTGATCGAGGGTGTGCGGGAGGCCGGGCTGAACGTTGTGCTGTGCACCGAGGGCACCCCGAGTCCGATTCCTCAGGGCGTGGGGCTGTCGGCCTACCGCATCGTGCAGGAAGCGTTGAGTAACGTGCTGCGGCACGCTTTCGGCGCCGACGTCGTCGTCCAGGTCGTCCACCGTCCCGGACACCTGGAGCTGCACGTGGTCAACGGTCCGGGGCGGACATCGCCGCAGCCGACGACCGGGATGGGACACGGACTCCTCGGCCTGAGAGAAAGGACCGCCATGCTGGGCGGAGAGTTGACCGCGGGACCGAGGGGCGGCGGCTACGTCGTACACGCCTGCCTGCCCCTCCACGGAGGCGACGACGCATGACGATCAGAGTGCTCATCGCCGACGATCAGGCGATGGTGCGAGAAGGATTCTCCGTACTGCTGAACGCCCAGCCCGACATCGAGGTGGTGGGCGAAGCGGTGGACGGCCACGACGCCATCGCCAAGGCCGCGACGTTGAGCCCCGACGTCATCGTCATGGACGTGCGCATGCCGGGTCTCAACGGCCTGGAGGCCGCCCGGGAGCTGTCGCCCACCACCAAGGTGCTCGTCCTGACCACCTTCGACCTCGACGAGTACGTCTACGAGGCGCTGCGCGCCGGCGCCAGCGGCTTCCTGCTGAAGAACGCCGGGGCGCGCGAGCTGAGCGAGGCGGTACGGGTCGTGGCCAGGGGCGACGCGCTGCTGGCGCCCTCGGTCACGCGACGGCTCATCGGTGCCTTCGCCCGCATGGGCCCTCCGGCACGCGCGGGCGGGAATCGGGTCGAGGAGCTGACGGAGCGGGAAACCGAGATCCTCGTGCTGGTCGCGCACGGCATGTCGAACGTGGAGATCGCCGAACGGCTCGTCATCGCCGAGCAGACCGTGAAAACCCACGTGAGCAACATCCTGGCCAAACTGGGCCTGCGCGACCGGACGCAGGCCGCCGTCCACGCCTACCGGATCGGCCTGGTCGATCCCGTACGGCTCCCGCCCCCGACGCGGTGACCGCTCACGCCTCCCCGGGTTCGCGGTCGCTCGCGTCGCGTGGCGCGGTCCGGTAGAGGGAGACGGCGAACGGCCTGTCCACGTTGCGCTCGACGTGGTTGCCCACCGTGGAGAGGGCGGGGTCGGCGTCCAGGAACGCATGGAGCCGCGTCGCCTCCGGCCACGGGTGGACGGCGACCAGGTGGGCGCCGGGGCGCATGAACGCGGTGAGTCGCGACGAGGCGTGGCGCAGCCGCGGCGTGCGCCCGAGGTAGTAGAGCAGCTCGGCGCAGAACACCAGGTCGAAGTCGCCGCGCAGCCCGGGGTTCAGGATGTCGGCCTGGATGAAACGCACGCGCGAGCCGGTGTCCCCGACGCGTTCGCGGGCCCGCCCGAGCGCGCGGGAGGAGATGTCGACGCCCACGATCCCGGCGTCGGGGTAGGCGTCGGCGAGAAGCTTGGTGAAGACCCCCTCGCTGCACCCCACCTCCAGGATGCGCTCGTAACGGCCTTCCGGCACCGCGTCGAGCGTGGTCTTGTACTTGTGCGCCTCATAGTGGTCGGTCGCGAGCCGCCACGGATCGGGGTTGCGATGCCACCAGTCGAAGTATGTGCGCAGGAGTGGCCCTTGACCTCCGGAGGCGAGCAGCGAAACCGCACGGAAGAGAGTGCGATGCACGAGATCCGGGACTCTGGCTGCCACGTCCACGATGTTTCCTCCGCCGGGGTTTCTCCAGGAATCGGCCTGTACACGGCCTTCCAGCCACAACCTAGAAACCCTTCGCCTCCACGGCACCGCCCTGGAGAGTGGACTTCGGTCTAGCTCTCAGGACTTCGGTCTAGCTCTCAGGTAGGGGTCCGCCGACTCTGTCGCGCGCTATGACGCGAGGATCGGCGCGGTATCCCGGTAGTCTGCGGCAACGCGGAACGGGACGGGGCCGGGAGACGAGGCCCGGCGGACCCGGCGCACCGACACTCTGCGAACGAGGAGAGAAAGCACCCATGAGCCGGCTCGATGCGCTGCGCGGTCCGACGCCGCCCCTGGACCACAACGCTCGCAGCATCGCCGCTCTCGCCGCCAACCCCGCCTGCGACCGCCGCGCGGTGCTCGACGCCGTCGGCGTCGACAAGAACCTCATGGCCGTGCACCTCGGCTACTCGGCGCAGTTCGGGCAGTCGCCGTTCGCGGTGGTCCGCACACGGCAGTTCGAGGAGATCGTGAGGGCCGGCGGGGGCGCCGGTCTGCTGCCGCTGCTGCGGGAGGCGCTCGGTCTGTCGATCGACACGGCCCGGTGGGAGTCCGCCGACGAGTCCGCCGACGAGGGCGGCGGTGAGTCCGCCGAGGAGGGCGCCGGCGAGGCGCACGCCGTACGGCACACGCGCACCGAGGCCCTCGTCGCCCGCGCGGCCGGCGACCCGGGCACGGCCGTGGTCCTTGACCGGCTGCTGCTGCGGCTCGACGTTGCGGGCCACGAGGTCCACCTGGAGCCCGGCGTCCTCGTCTTCCAGGCCGGTGAGCGCTTCCACGTGGTGACGATCAAGCCGTTCGCCGTCGTCGACGGACAGGCGGAGACCGGCAGGGTGTCGGCGGCGGCCCGCGAGGCCGCGGTGTATGTGCACGCCATGCGGGCCCTGCTCGTCCGGATGGGGCTCGCGCCGGACCGCGTCTCGCACGACGTCGTGCTGGTGTGCCCGGAGAACTTCTCCAACGTTCCCACCGCCTCACTGCTGGACGTGCGCCGCGAGCTTTCGGTGCTGGCGTGGCAACTGGCGAGGCTCACCCGGATCGACCGCATCCTCGACGGCCTGCCGTCCGGGCTCAGCCTCGACCTGCGGATCGAGGCCGGCGTCCCCACACGGCCCGCCGCCGACCTGGACGAGGCGGTTTCGGGGATCGCGGCGAGATACGCCCCTGAATGCCTGTCCGCCTGTGAGATGGCCTACTTCTGCCGGGCCGAGGCCAGGTCGGGCGGCGCGCTGGATGCGCTGGGCCGTGCCGTACGCGACGATCTCGGCGGGGTGGAGACCGTCGGCGCCGCGATCGGGCTCGCCACGGGCACCCGTACGGCTACCGCCGGCGAACAGGGCGTCGCCGAGCGGCTCCGCCACATCCGGAAGATCTACCAGGAGACGGTCGCACAGGAGACGGTCGCATGAGCATGTTCCGCTCCTACCTGAAGGCGCAGGCGTTCCACGAGGGCCGGGCGCAGCCGTCGGCGACCGTGCGCCATGTCCACCTGTCGCACGCACCGCTCGTGTTCGTCCCGCTGCGGATGGCCGGTGAGGCGGCGGCGCCGCTCGGGGCGATGGTCGGCTGCGACCGGGCGGCCCCGACGCTGCTGGTCGTCCCGCAACCGCGCAACCGCGAGCTGCGGTTCGCGTTCGCGACGGAACTCGCCGCCGTCGTCCTGCCCTACATCGAGCGGTTCGCGGGGGAGACCGAGACGGTCGAGGCGAAAACCCCCTATGAGCGGTGCCTCGACGCTCCGCAGATCCTCGTCCCGAACCCCCGGGGGGTGGCGTTCAGCAGGCTTCTGGGAAGGTCCACGAGGTTCCGCCGTACATCGGGCCCTTATGCCGTCCCCCCCTCCGTGCCGGCGTTCGGGCAGTGGCTGACGTTCCTCGCCGAACGCGCGGAACACGCGGGCTCGTCCATGTTCCTCGCCATGACCGATGTTCTCGCCGCCCACTGGGTCACGGGGCAGAGCGGCGTCGAGGACGGCACGCTGGCGGCCCTGCTGGCCTGGATCGCTCCACCTGCGGGCTCCACCGGGCACGAGGCCGCCGCCGAGTCCGAGGACCCGACGCGCACACCACCGGCCGGGCCCGACACCGACCCCGAGTTCGACCGGAAGGTCCTGCAGCCGGCGATCGACGCCTACGACGCGTCCGGCTCGCCGGAACGGGTGGAGGAGGCGCTGCGCCGGCATCTCCAGCCCACCTGGGACCTCATGTGGCGCGCGGTGGATCTTCTGCGCGGCCTGCCCGAGGCCGCCGGAGTGAGCGGCCGGTGGGAGAGGGACCGCACCGCGCTGGCCCGCGAGGTCGCCAGGCTCGGCGAGAACCCGACGCCGCAGGGGCGCTGGGACAGTCCGGTCGCGGCGGCGCGCCGGCTCGCCGCGCTGGAGATCGCCCAGCAGACCTACGAGGCGGCGCGGGCGTTCGACGACCCTCTGGCGATGGCGGAATACCGGGTGGAAGGGGCGGCGTTCGCCGGCGAGGTCGTCGCGGTGGAGGCCGACCGCCGCATCGTGCCCCCCGGCGGCAAGCGAGCGGTCCCGCGCCCCCTGGTGACCGTCCGGACCGGCGACCCTGTACGGCTCGCGCCCGGCACGCGGGTGTTCTCGCCAGCCCGCCGTACCCAGCGGAAAGCCGAGATCGTGTCGGTGGCGGGGGATACGGTGACCATCCAGATCAACGACGGCATGGGGCAGGGCCGCGAACCCGCGCCGGGGAGCGTGCCCTCGCTGGGCGAGGTCGTCTGCTACACCGACCTCGACCCCGGCGGAGGCCGTACCCCGCCTCTGCCCGCCCTTTCGGACACGCCGTGGACCCACGGCGGTCCGCCCGAGCCGTACGTTCCCACCGACGAGGACGCGCAGGAAAGCTGGTCATGACCCCCAGACAGGCCGCCGAAGCCGCCACCGCGGCGATCCTGGCCGACTACACCGGCGGAGGGCACCGCGGCCTCGTCGTCGACTCGCCGCCGGGTGCGGGCAAGACGACCCTGGTCGTGGCGACCGCGATGCGGCTCGCCGAGGCGGGCCGCGACCTCATGGTCGTCGCGCAGACCAACGAGCAGGTGGACGACCTCGTCGACAGGCTCGCGGGCAAGGCCCCCGGCGTCAGTGTCGGGCGCCTCCACAAGGAGGGTTTCCAGCCGCCCGAACGCGTGACCCGCCACTCGAACGTCACGCTCCACAACAAGGTCGACAAGGTGCAGCACTGCCAGGTCGTCGTCGCGACCGCCGACAAATGGGCCTACGTGTCGGGGCGCACGTGGCCGTGGGCCATCGTCGACGAGGCATACCAGATGCGGTCCGACAAACTGCTCGCCGTCGCGCCGCTCTTCGCCGACGGGCACACGCTGTTCGTCGGCGACCCCGGACAACTCGACCCCTTCTCCGTCGTCGACAGCGAACGTTGGACGGGCCTGGCCTGGGACCCCATGCAGAGCGCGGTCGCCGTCACCCAGCGGCTCAACGACCTCGCCGTGCACCGGCTGCCGGTGTCCTGGCGGCTGCCCGCCACCGCCGCGCCCGTCATCGCCGACGCCTTCTACCCGGCGAGCCCCTTCGTCTCCGGCACCGCGCACGGCGAACGGCGGCTGAGCCTCTCCCCGGCCGCCGCGCGCGACCCCCACGACGCCGCACTGGAGGAGGCCGCCTCCTCGGGGTGGGCGCTCCACGAACTGCCGCCCCGCCACACCGTGCGCACCGACCCCGAGACGGCCGCGGCCTGCGCCGCCCTCGCCCGCCGCGTGCTGGAGCGCGGCACCACCGCCCACGACGAGTACGGCTTCCGCCCCGTCACCCCCGACCGCGTCGCGGTGGGCTGCGCCCACAACGACCAGGTGGCCGCCGTACGCCAGGCGGGCGTCCCCGACGGCGTCACCGTCGACACCGCCAACAGGCTGCAAGGGCGCGAATACGACGTCACCATCGTGTGGCACCCGCTGTCGGGCCGACGCGACGCCACCGCCTTCCACCTCGAATCCGGCCGGCTGTGCGTCCTTGCCTCCCGTCACCGCCACGCCTGCCTCGTCGTGGCCCGCGCGGGCATCGCCGACCTGCTCGACAACCACCCGTCGAGCCTGCGGGTCCAGCTCAACGTGCCGGTGAAGTTCCCCGACGGCTGGGCCGCCAACCAGGCGATCCTCGCCCATCTCGCCCGCCACCGCGTCCCCGGCTGACACGCGTACGGCCCGGCCCTGTCACCGGGGGCACGGAGGAGGCGTGGATCGCGTCTAAGCGGGAGATCGGGGGGCGGGTGGTGCCGGTCAGGCGGGTGTCGGGCGTGTGGCGTAGTGTCGGGCTATGTGCCGGAGTATCAAGACTCTGCGGGAGCCGTTCGCCAGTGATGTGACCGAGGCTGACATGCGGGAGGCGGCGCTGCAATATGTGCGCAAGGTGTCGGGTTTTCGAGCACCGTCGGCGCGTAACGCCGAGGCGTTCGATCGGGCCGTCGAGGCCGTGACGGCCGCGACACGTGAACTGTTGGCCGATATCGAGGTGAGATCCGCTCCCTAGCGCGGGGCTGTGCCGTGAGGCCGTTCCGGGAGAGGTGAGCACGACGACGGCGCGGACGGGGCGGACGGACATTCGTCCCGTCCGCCGCCTTGTTCGCTGTCCCGCCCGCTGTCCCGTTCGTCGCCCAGTGCCCGGCGTCGTGTTCGGCGTCGTGCCCGGCGTCGTGTTCGGCGTCGTGTTCGGTGTCGCCGGGGAGCGCGCTGGGGTCGGGGAGTGCGTGGGGCGGGCTGTGCCGTACAAAATCATTGATGTCTGGGGATGGGGACGTGGAGCGGGTCCCGCGGCCGGGGTCTGGGGCCGGTGAGGTCGGTCGACAGCAGGGTCGCGAGGGTGTAGAGGTTCCAGGCCAGGCCGGGGCGGCGCACAGGGCCGTCGGCGAAGAGCTTGGCCACCTCGTCGGGGCGGATGATCTGCTCCAGGGCCGGTGAGGCGCACACTCCCTTGAAGAGGATCTCGCTGAGTTCGTCGTTGGGGTGGGTGCGCCAGCTCCACGCTTTGGCGGCCGGTTTCCGCTTCGCCGCGGCCGGTTTCGCTGTGGGGGGCTTCGCCGCGGGAGGCTGCGCCCGGGGCGCCTCGCGGGCCTCGCGGGCCTCGCGGGCCTCGCGGCCGAGCACGCGGTCGCGGAGCCGCGCCCAGCGGCCCGGCTCGGGCGTCGGGGGTGCCGCCGGTGCCGGCGGTGGCGGCGCTTCGGCGAGGAAACGCCACGGTGAGCCTTCGAGCGGGATGTCGGCGAGGGCCGGGGCGAACTCGCCGAGGAGCGCGTGGACGAGGGCTTCGGAGCGCCGCCAGGCCGGGTCGAGGGCGAGGGCGGCCCGCACCACGTGGTTGTCGAGGAACGGGGTGGTCGAGGTGCCCCGCCGCAGGGCGCCGGCCCGCGCGGAGGCGTGCCAGCGGCCCACCCGGTAGACGACGTACGTGTGGTCGAGCACCTCAAGGCCGTTGTCGCGTTCGAGCCAGGGGGCGGCGAGGGCACGGGCGTGCTCGTTCGCTTCCGGTGTGAAAAGGTCCTCGTCGTTGAGGAAGAGCGAGCGCACCTTGCGATCGATCGCCTGGGGAGTGATCGCCGACATGCCGCAGAGGAATCCCCCTCGGAGGATTTCGCCGCTCTGCCCTGACATCGTGGGCTTCTTGGAGTACGGCCCGCCGCCCACGATGCTCTCGTAGGCGGAGGTCATGCCCTCGCACACCCGGATCACGTCGAACGCGCGGTCGGCCGGGTGCTCCACGACCACCTCCGACCGCGAGGCGGAGCGTTCCGGCGGGATCACCCGGTGCTCGACCCCGAGCACGGCGGCGATCCGGCGGGCGAGTACCACGTCCGGGTTGTCGTCCAATCCGTAGGTCGTCGTGATGAACGGGACCTTCGCCGCGCTGAGCATGGCGGCGATCAAGCGGCTGTCCCGTCCTCCGGTGAGGGCGAGGTTGACGGGTTCCGCCGTGTCGCGCAGCGGCGCCGCGGAGGCGGCCAGCGCGGCGGCGAGGTCCTCGACCGCGGTACGGCGGGTGCGCGGATCCATGGCCCCGGCCGTGGGGAGCGGGCTTGTCGTGACCGTGGCCACGCCGCCGCGCGTCTCGAAGCGGGACGCGGGCGGGAGGGCGGCGACGCCCTGGAACGGTGTCTCGTCTGAGAGGAAGTATCCCTGTCTGGCCATCGACTGGAGGGCGAGGACGTCGAGCCGCACACCGGCGCCCGCCGCCAGGTGGACGAGCAGGGCGCGGTTGCCGATGATGTGGAGCTCGGGGGTTTCGGTGTGGAAGACGGGATAGGCCCGGGTCAGAGGGGTTGCTCCGAACACGCCAGACTCGTCCGCCCGGAACAGGGAGAAGCAGCCTGCCAGGTCCCACGGCGACCGCGTGGTCATCAGGGCCGAGGCGTCCCGCGGGTCGGCGAGATATCCGGCATATCCGGCGGCCCCGGCTCCTCCGGTCCCGGCTGCGGCGCCGGGGCCCGTGACCAGCGCCTGGTCGGGTTCGTTGCTCCAGACGAGCAGGGCGTGGGACTCGTCGGCGGAGCGCCAGTCCTCCCGGCGGATCGTCCCGGCGGGCACGGGGAACACCTCGGCGATCACCTGTTCCGCCGCGTGCTCTGCTGCGCGGGTCGCCGCGCGATCGTGGTGCTTCGCGGCGATGGCGAGGAAGATGCGCATGGTGCCCCCTTTGGCGGTCCAACAGCGCGCCCAGGCTAGCCAAGATCATGATTTATGCAGAAATCACGGGTTCGCCCAATGCCGCTGAGCTCGCGCTTGCGGCACAGCAACGCTGCACGGCCGCTGCGGCCCCTGGCCAGTACGGCGACCGGTTCAGTCGGGTGGAGGGGGCCAGGTTCACGGCGCCGGGTTGTGCTGTGATGCGTCGGCGGCTGAGGGAAACCGCGTAATGTGGGTGCGCCTCGGTGATAGTGAAGCACCGGGAATGCGAAGAACCCCGACCCGGGTGGAATCGTGATCGGGGCTCTCCGCGGTGCGGGAGTGGGCTCAGCTGGCCTTGCGGTTAGCTGAGCCCGCTACTGTTCAGAAACCAGTCGACCCAGATGAGCCCCGCCTGCATGGTGAGCAACCACATGTGAGGGCATCGGTGCCTGTCCTTTCCCGGGCATTCTCGTGGGTGGCCGTCTGCCACGTGGACTCCGTTTCTCGTGGTGGGACCGGTCCTGTTTCGACCGCGGGGCGACCCCGGTCCCCTTCGATCGACCCCGCAGGACCGGCCCCACGGTGTGCGGTCGGCCCTGCGGCATCGGCCGCCGGATGGAATACGTGATCGCTGCCTCCACAATGGACTCCACAACGGGCTGCACAACGGGCTGCACAATGAACTCCACAAGGGGTTCCACAATGAAAAGGCGCCCTAGGGTGACCCCCCTCTCGGCGGGCGCAGGCCGTCGTCTCCGGCGGCCGCCCTTTGAGAGTGTGATCACACCTGGACGCGAGTCTCCTGGTGTCGTTCAACACGTGCTGTGAAGTTGTCGGTGACGCTCGGGCTTGGCGGGCAACCCCCGTCGCGGGCCAGTGAGAGCCCGGTGGGGAGGGTGTCGCCGTGCCATGCCCGGTGCCGCGTGAATAATCACGCGGCACTCGACTGGGAGTATGCCAGGCGCGGGGCGGGCGGCGATGGCATGTCGGGAAATCCTGGAAAACTCGTGGTTCCGGTCTCGGGCGGCGTGCCGTTAGTGGTGCCCCAAACCACCCGCCGCCCCCGTGGGCGCGGCGGCCGGGGGGAGCGGCTCGCGGGGCCGCAAGCCCGTGCCCGCCGGGGCGGACCGCCTTCCCTGGACGAGGGTTGCCGCGGCGCCCGTCCACGCGCGGCGGCGGGTGTCCGCCGGGGCGGTCGGCGTCGGCCGTACGGCGGGCGGCAGGCGAGGGCCCGCACACCCCGCGGGGGCCTTAATGGCCATGGAAACGGGCTGTTCATGGGAGAAGTCCTGGACAGCGCGTTTATCTCCACGCACGTATCCAGGCGTACGGCCGAACCCGGCCGACGCCATTCTCCGACCCTGCCATGACACTGATAGGGCCCCCTTCAGGAGGCCCGAGTTCGCGGTGGTCCAAGCCATTCCGGAGCACTGCGGCGGGAGATACGACGGCACAGGTTACTGGGAACCGAAGAAGGCGTTCCACGACATTGCTAGGGTCTACGGGGACTTCTAAAGCTCGTGCAGGAGGCCGATTCCGGATCTACCCAAAACAGTGGGCAAGATCTAAAGTTCCGTTACCGAGTGGCGTGGTCTACTCGGCCGCCGCGATTATCCGACCCACGTAAGGGGACCGCATGTCCAAGGAGAGCACGGGGTCCACCGAGGTCACCGGTCTCGCCGACGAGTTCCCAGGGTCGGCGGGCCTGTCCGGCTTACCAGGCGAATTGCTGCTGGACGCCGAGTCCCTCGCCGCAGCCGCCGATGATTTCGGCCATATCACGCATCATTTGCCCGCGGCCGTACTCCGCCCGGGATCGGGCGCCGACGTGGCCCACGCGCTGCGTTTCGCCGCGAGCGCCTGCATCCCCGCACGGGCCCGCGGCGCGGGTCACTCCACGCAGGGGCAAGGCCAGGTGGCCGGCGGGCTCGTGCTCGACCTGACCGTCCTCAGGAAGATCCACGACGTGGGCGCCGACTCGGTCACCGTGGACGGCGGCGCCCTCTGGAGCCACGTGCTCGCAGCCACCCTGCCGCGCGGCCTCACGCCTCCCGTGCTCACCGACTACCTTGAGATCACCGTTGGGGGCACCCTCTCCGTAGGAGGCGTCGGCGGGGCCACGCACCGCCACGGCGCCCAGACCGACCACGTCCTGCGCCTCGACGTCGCCAGCGCCGACGGCACGGTCACCAGCTGCGGCCCCGATCACAAGGCCGACCTCTTCCACGCCGTCCTCGCCGGACGCGGCGGCCACGGCGTCATCGTGCGCGCCGTCCTCCGCCTTGTCCCCGCACCCACCCGGGCCCGGCGCTTCCAGCTCGTCTACCCCGACCTCGCCACCCTCGCCGCCGACCAGAGCCGCCTCATCGCGGAAGGAGCCTTCGACCACGTCGAAGGCCAGATCGTGCCCGGCCCCACCGGCTGGACCTACAGGCTTGAGGCCGCCGCCTACCACGGGCCGGGCGAACCGCCCGGCGACGCCGTACTCCTCGCGGGGCTGCACCACCTGCCCGGGGCCGTCGGCGAAGAGATCGAAGACCTGGCCTACGGCGACTTCCTCAACCGCATGGCCGCAGGCGAGGCATACCTCCGCCAAACCGGCGAGTGGCACCACCCCCACCCGTGGCTCAACGCCTTCCTGCCCGGCGCCGACGCCGTACGGCTGGCGTCCGACCTGCTCGCCGACTTCACCCCCGCCGACCTCGGCCCGAGCGGGGTCATCCTCTTCTACCCCGTCTCCACCGCCCGCTTCGCCACCCCCGGCCTCGCCCTGCCCGACGACCCTGAGGCGTTCCTGCTCTCCCTCCTACGCACCTCGCCCCCCGACGACCCCGACGCCATCACCCACGCGCTCGCCCAGAACCGCGCCATCGCCGACCGCATCCAATCCGCCGGCGGTACCCTCTACCTCTCCGACCCGACCTGAAGCCCTTCCGAGAGATCACCCGCGCTGGATGCGCCGATCCCGGCGATCGCGAGTCTCTGTCGGCGTGTCGGCTCCACACCGAGTGGAGGTCAGCCGGCCATGCCGGAGGAGGTGTAGCCCTCGACGAAGCGGCGCTGGAGGACGATGAACAGGGCGAGGACGGGGAGCACCATGATCAGGCCGGCGGCGCTGACCAGGGCCCAGTTGGGGGAGAAGCCCTGCTGGAAGGAGTACAGCGAGATGGAGGCGGGCAGGTTGGCGCTGTCCTGGATGAAGGTGACGGCCAGGAGGAATTCGTTGTACGCCTGGAGCCCGGCCACGAGCCCGGCCGTGAGGACGCCGGGCCAGATGAGGGGGAACACGATGCGGGTGAACACCGTGATCTCGCCTGCGCCGTCGATCCGGGCGGCGGCCTCGTATTCCTTGGGCACGGCGAGCAGGAACGACCTGATCAGCAGGGTGGCGAACGGGCTGTAGATGGCCCAGTAGATGATGATCAGCCCGAACCGGCTGTCGTAGAGGCCGATCTTCGTCCAGAGGGAGAGCAGCGGCACCAGGAACAGCTGGATCGGGAGAGATGTGGCGACCAGCAGATAGAGGATGAACACCCCGGGCTTCGGAAGGTTCAACCGTGTCAGGGCGTAGGCCGCGCACCCGGCGATGAGGCACACTCCTGCGGCGGTCGAGATGGCGATGACGGCGCTGTTCATCAGTCCGGCGCCCATGTTCGCTTCGACCCACGCGGTGGTGAAGTTCTCCCACCGGAACTCGCCGGGCAGCCCCAGAGGGTTCTCGCTGATCTCGCTCGGCGTTTTGAGGGAGGCCAGCACGAACACCAGCATGGGCCCGACGGCGTATAACGCCAGGATCGACAGGATCAGGTAGGCGATCGGGCTCCGTGCCGTACGGCGTGAGCCCCGCCGGCGGCGTCTGCCGGGGGCGGCGGGGCGGCGGCCGTGGGTGCGGTCGAGTACGGCGGTCATGGAGTGCACCTCAAATGTCCCACCGCAGCCGGCGGCGAAGGTAAAGGTATCCGCAGACGGTGGTGGCGCTGATCAGAGCCAGGATGACGCCGATGGCGGAGGCGTAGCCCGCCTGCTGTTCCTCGAACGCGGCGCGGTACATGACGGTGCTCAGCACGTCGGTCGATCCCGCGGGGCCGCCCTGCGTGAGGATGTAGACGTAGTCGAACACCAGGAACGACCAGATCACGGTCATCAGCGACAGGAACATGAAGGTCGGGCGGATCGACGGCAGGGTGATGTGCCAGAACTCGCGCCAGGTGCTCGCGCCGTCCATGCGGGCCGCCTCGTAGAGCGAGGGTTCGATGCCCTGCATGGCCGCGAGGAAGATGACGACGAGGAAGCCCCACCACTGCCAGTTGTTGATGAACGCCACCGCGCCGAGGGCGATGTCGCCGTCGCCGAGGAAGTTCACGTCGTCGAGCAGGGGGATGCCCAGGTCGGACAGGGCCGGGCCGACGCCGCTGGTGGGGCTGAGGATCTGCCGCCAGATGGTGGCCGAGACCACGGTGGCGATGACGTACGGGATGAAGAAGAGCACCCGGAACGCGAGCTGGCCGCGCCGGATGCGCGATAGCAGGAACGCCCCCAGCAGACCCATCGACATGGGGACGATAAGGAAGAAGGCCGTCCACAGCAGGTTGTGGAGGAGTGCCCTGCGGAAATCGGGGTCGCCGAACAGCTCCGCGTAGTTCGAGAACCAGATGAAGTCCGCCTGGTCGAGCCCGTCCCAGTCGGTGAACGAGTAGTAGACGGACATCAGGCCCGGCCCCGCGATGACCAGCACGTTGACGATCAGCAGTGGGGCGATGAACAGCCAGGCCGTCAGCCTCCCGCGCGCGGCGTGCCGCCGGCGCGCGGGAGGGGGAGCGGTGGTGGTGCTCATAAGGGCCGGATCACGACTCCGGGGTAAAAGGCTTCGGCACGGACCCTTCGGCCAGTTCGGCGGCGAACGCCTTCTGCAGCCCGGCGCAGAAGTCGGCCGGCGACATGTCGCCCGTGATGACCTTGTCGAACTCGGTGTAGAGGTAGGTGTCGGTCTTGGGCGGGACGAAACTCCAGCTCGCGTAGCCGAGGTTCTTGGTCTGCGGGATGGCCTTGTAGAGGCGGGCGACACGCTCGTCGACCTCGGCCGGGTAGGCGTTCGCGTCCACCTTGAGGGGGGCCGGGTTCGTGCCGGTGGCGGCGAGCATGCCGAGCATCCGCGACGGGTCGGCGATCATGTAGTCGATGAACTCGGCCGCCGCCTCGGCGTTCTCCGACTTCGCGTTGATCGACAGGGTCGTGCCGATGGCCAGCGGATAGACCCCCGCGGGCACGGCGTCGTTGAGGGAGGGCAGCGGCGCCCAGTCCCACTTCTTGCCCCCGGTGAAGAACGTGTCGGCCGAGTCGAAGCTCCACGTGCCGGTCATATACATCGCGACCTTGCCACCGGCCAGTCCGGTGAACATGTCGGTGTCGGTGTTGGTGAAGTAGCGGTCGGAGCTACCACCCCACCAGCCCTTGTCGATCCACGACTTCACCAGCGTGATCGCGTCGACGAAGACCTTGTCGTCCCACTTCCGCTTCCCGGTCAGCGCCTCGTGCAGGGCCTTCGGTCCGACGGCGGCGTTCAGGACGCACGTGAGGTACCACTCCGTCTGCGCCTTGTATCCGCTGTTGCCCGCACCGACCGGAATCAGGCCCTTGCTCTTGGCGTCGGCGCACACGGCCTCGAACTCGGCGAGCGTCGTCGGCACCTTCCAGCCGTGCTGGGCGAAGGTCTCGGGGTTGTAGTAGAGCACCAGCGAGCCGTACCCGACCGGCACGGAGTGCAGTTTGCCGTCGACCTCGCTCACGTCGTACGCCCAGGGGAGAAGCCTGTCCTTCCACTGGTACTTCGTCGCGTAGGCATCGAGGGCCACCGTCTTGCCGTTCTTCGCGAACGACAGGGCGGCGGAAGGCCCGTCGGCGTAGACCACGTCGGCGCCCTTGCCCGCGGCCACGGCCGTGTTCGTCAACTGCCCGAGCGTCATGAGCTGTTTGACGTCCATCTTCACGCGGACGTTCTTCTGGCTGCCGTTGAAGGCGTCGACGAAGTTCTGCTGGAAGTACTTCTGGCCTTCGGGCGTGGCGAACGCCGCCCAGTACGTCACGTCCTTGACGGCCCCGGAGGAGGAACCGCCCGATGACGAACTCGTCGAACCGGATGAGTCGGACGAACCGCACGCGGCGAGCACCCAGCTTGCGGCCAGTGCGCCGCCACCCAGTTTCAGCAGGTCGCGGCGGGCGAGGTTGCGGGACACGGGGGTTCTCCTTTGTGCGGTGGTGCGGTGGTGCGGGTGACCGTGGAGGTCATGACGACGCGTTGGCTCATGAGGACTCGCGCACGACGAGCCGGTGGGCGAGGACGACTTCGCGGGCCACGTCGTCGTAGTCGCCCGCGAGACGGTCGAGCAGCATGCGGGCACAGGTCCGGCCGATCTCCCTGGCCGGGTTGTGCACGGTGGTGAGGGCGGGGGTGACGAGGGAGGCGGCCTCGATGTCGTCGTAGCCGGTGATCGCGAGATCGCCCGGCACGGACAGGCCCAGCCTCCTGGTGACATCCAGTACGCCGACGGCGATCAGATCATTGCCGCACACGATGGCGTCGGGCCGGGGCGAACGCGCCAGCAGCGCCGTAGCGCCCTCCACCCCACCCGCACGGGTGAACGTGGTCGAAAGGATCAAGTCCGGATCGATCGCTCGGTCGGCTTCGCGCATCGCCCGCTCGTAGCCTTCGAGGCGTATGCGGCTCGGATGCGCGTCCTGCTCGCCGTTGACGAACGCGATGCGCTGATATCCGCGCTCGATGAGATGGCTGACCACGTCGTGCATCCCGCCGACGTCGTCGGCCCGCACCACGTCGCCGAACTCGGCGCGGAAACGCCCGCCGAGCCGTACGAGCTTGGTGCCGGACCGCGCGATCTCGGCGATGTCCTGTTCGGTCGCGCCGTACGAGGCCAGCACGATGCCGTCGACCCGGCGCGCCAGGACATGGCGCACCACCTCGGGCAGAGCGCGGCTCGGCAGTGCCGCGTCATTGACCGACAGCAGGTAGCCCTTGCCCAGCAGCACGTCCTGCAGCCCGGCGGCGACGGCCGGATAGAACGGGTTGGTGATGTCGGGCACGATCAGCGCCACGGACTCGCTGCGGTGGGTGCGCAGGCTGCGCGCCGAGGGGTTCGGGCGGTAGCCGAGCTCCTCGATCACCGCCTCGACCTTCGCGCGGGTCGCCTCGCTGACGGGCCTGCGTCCGCTGAGCACGTGCGACACCGTCGTCACGCTGACGCCGGCGGCCGCGGCCACGGCCGCGATGTCGGGGCGTCTGCCCACCTGCGTCATGTCGCTCCAGCGGTGTCGTTCGTCGGTCGGTGGCTCCGCAGGATGCAAATCGTTTTGCAAACTAGGGAGACCTTCAGCTTGTGATGTGGTTCCCGCCCAGGTCAAGGCGGGGTGCGTAACAATCGCGTCTCCGCGGTGATCGTCGATCTCCACCGTGTCGCGCTCCGCCGTACGGGCGGACACTCGCGGCCCTTCGGTGGGACTTGGGAGAGTTTTACCAGCTCACAGTAGCAGAGGTGGACTCGGCCCTGCCGTATGGCGGGGTGCGCGGCGGGCGCGGAGCCGTTCCACACGGCTGGTGCGAGCTTCCTCAAAGGCTGGCGTACCATCGTGCAAAACGATGCGACTTTCGAACAGCTGCGGAGAGCGAGTGACGACACGAGACCGGAGCCGGGGGGCACTGCTCGGGCTCGCCGCCGGGGACGCCCTCGGGGCTCCCACCGAAGGCATGACCCAGGCCGCGATCCGCGAGAGCTTCGGCCGCGTCACCGGCTTCCTCAGCGACGACGCCGCCGGCACCGACGACACCGAATACGCGGTGCTCTGCGCCCAGGGCCTGCTGCGGTACGGCACCGCCATGACCCCGGCCGACGTCGCGAACCTGTGGCTGGAGACCGTCGCCGCCCAGCGGGGCGGCTTCCACGGCGCCGGCTTCAGCGAGATGGTCGCCATCGCCAACCTGCGCGCCGGACTGCGTCCCCCCGTGAGCGGCGCCGACAGCTACGAGATGTGGAGCGACGGCGCCGCCATGCGCGTCGCCCCCATCGGCGTCCTGTGCCCCGGCGACCCCGAGCGGGCCGCCCGCCTCGCCGCCGTCGACGCCTCCGTGAGCCACGCCCGCGACGGCGTCCACTGCGCCCGGGCCGTCGCCGCCGCCGTCGCCGCCGCCATGACCGCGACCTCCTACCGACAGGTCATCGACGCGGGACTCGCCGCCCTCCCCGAAGACACCTGGTCGCGGCGGCTCGTCACCCGCGCCCTCGACCTCGTCGCCGGCACACGCTCCCTCGCCGAGGCCGAGGACGTGCTCTATGCGCGGATCCCGCTCTTCCACTACCCGTGGGCCGACGCCGCCCCCGAAGCGGTCGCCCTGGCCTTCGGGCTGTTCGCCGCCGGTGAAGGCCGCTTCCTCGACGTCGTCCTCGGCGGCGTCAACATCGGCCGCGACTCCGACACCATCGCCGCCATGACCGGCGCCATGGCCGGGGCCCTCCACGGCGCGTCCGCCATCCCCGCCGCCTGGCGAGACCAGGTCAGGCAGGTGAGCGGGCGCTGCATCGCCACCACCGCCGGAACCGACCTGGTCGACCTGGCCGACGCCCTCCACGCGGCAGCCGCCGCCCGGGACGAGGTGGCCGCCGATGGCGCATGAGCACGCTGTCCAACCCCTCCACGGCGCACACCAGGTGACGGCCCCCATGTCGGCCGACGGCGGGTGGTCGCGGTCAAGCGCTGGACCATCGCACCCGGCCGGCATCGAGACGTGGCGGGTGGCTCGGGCGGAAGCGGCTCGGGTGTCGGCTCGGCAGTCGGCGCGGCCGGTTCCCGTCCCACTCCGGGACGTTGTATCCGAGGTTTCGGTGGTATTGGGGGGCACCCTTCGATGACGAGCGCACATGAGTCGGTACGGCCGGAGGCCGACATGTCCGGACAAGGCGATGCGGGCTCGTGCCGTACGGCGGCTCCTGACCGCCGCGCGGCGGCGGCAGGGGCGCTCCTCGGGCTCGCCCTCGGCGACGCCGTCGGCCTCCCCGCCCAGTTCCACCGGCGCGCACGGTCGGGCTGGGCCCGGGCCGCCGGCTGGCGCATGTCCGCCGGCCTCGACGAGCAGCGCGTGTCCCGCCCGCTGCTCCCCTTCACCATGGGCGTCGGCGACGACATCCCCCTCAGCCCCACCGACGACGCCGAAACCGCCGCCGTCGCCGCGCTCGTGCTGCTCCGCTCACCCGACCACAGCCCCGACTCCCTGTTCGCCGGCTGGCGAGAGCACATGATCGACGCCCCCGACGTGTGGACCGGCATCGCCGAACGCTCCGCCACCCTCAACGCCGGACACGGCCTTCTGCCCCCCGCCACCGGCAACGACAACCCCGCCCATTACACCGACAGCGCCGTCCCCGCCGCCGTGGCCATCGGCATCCACTACGCCGGAGACCCCGACCGCGCCGCCGCCGTGGCCGGACACTACGCCCAGATCACCCACGCCGAGGACGGCGTTTGGGCCGCTCAGACCATGGCCGACGCCATCGCCCGCCTCATCGCCGGCGCCCCCCTCGGCCACGCCCTCACCGCGGCGACCGCCCGCACCCCCGGCGAAAGCTGGCTCGGCCGCAACCTCGCCCGCGCCGCCCGCATCCGCGACACCGCGGCCTCGCCCTTCGAAGCCGTCCCGGCCCTCGTCGAACAGCTCAGCCCCGCCACCTACAGCCACGGCGGCGTCGCCCCCGAAACCCTCCCCGTCGCCTTCACCCTCGCCCACCTCGCCCACGGCGACCTCCCCACCGCCGTCATGGCCGCCTCCCTCATCTCCCGCCAGTCCGACAGCATGCCCGCCATCGTCGGCGCCCTCTGCGGCGCCGCCTCCGGCGCCGCCGCCATCCCCGCCACCTGGCAACCCCACATCGACCCGCTCGCCGGCGTCCTCACCCCCCACCTGAAAGGCACCCGCCTCACCGACCTCGCCCACCGCCTCATCCGCTGACCACCCGTCACAGCGGTACACGCGCGGGGTCGCCCGCAGCGCCGCAGAGGAGCCGTGGCGCGGTCGGCGTCGAAGCTACGGTCGACACCCCGCGCCCGGAGCGCCAGGCGGGTGTCGGGCGGGCGTCAGGTGGCGGCGTTGCGCAGGGCCCGATAGAGGAGGCGGGGGTCGCCGAGGCGGTGGCGGAGGCGTTTCTCCAGGCCGCCGATGGGGACGAGGTTCTGCGGCGCCCGGGGGTCCTTGTAGTCCACGCCGGCGAGAGAGGGCAGGACGAGGGCGGAGGCGTCGGCGAGGGCGGTGACCTCGTCGATGGGGAGGTCGGGCGCCGCTTCGCAGCGGACTATGCCCGCCCAGTGGGCGGTGTGGGTGCCGGGGAGACGCAGATACCAGGAGTGGCGCCTCCAGCTCGTGCCCATGAGGAAGACGGGGGTGCGCTCGCCGGGGCGCAGGTCGGTGACGACGGCGGCCTGGGGCGCGGGGAGGTAGGCGGCGTGGTGGGTCTTGATGTAGCCGAGGGTGCGGGGCAGATGGGACCGCCCCCGCAGGGGGCCGTCGACGAGGAGCAGGTCGCTCCTGCCGTCGAGGTCTGCCCGGCATGTCCGGGCCAGCTCGATCTCCAGCTCGGTGAGCTGCTGCTGCAGGGCGAGGGAGAGCTGCTCCATGGTGGCGCCCGTGGCGACATGCCCGGGATAGGAGGCGTACGGCGTGAGCACGCTCGGCGTGTCGGGGGATGGGCTGAACAGCGCCCGCCGTACGTCGATGGCGGCGAGGACGGCGGTCTCACCGCCGGTGGGGGAGCAGCGCACGACGCCCGCGGCGTAGGAGGCGGCGATGCCGGGAGCGGGCATGGCCCCGCCCGGGTCGTGGACCCAGACGCGGGCGTCGACGCGGCGGACGCCGTCGGCGATCAGCATGACGTCGGGCGCGGCGGCGCCGCGCGCGGGTGACAGGGGTTTCCACAGGCTCGCGGGGACCTCGCGGTCGAGGTCGAGCTCGGCCGAGGATCTCGCGTCGAGCTCGGTGAGCGCCTCCGCGGAGACCGCCGAGGCGTAGCCGGGGTCCCACGGGTCGATGGAGAATCCGCGCTGCGGGACGGCGGTGACGCTCATGTGGTCTCGTGTCCTTGTCGGTGCGTCGGGAGCCTTCGGAGGTGACGGTTTCGGCGGTGCGGGCTTCGGAGCGGGCGGCTTCGGAGCGGGCGGCTTCGGCTGTGACGGCTTCGGAGCTGGCCGCTCATGTGATCACCGTGCTCAGTTTGGAGCCGGACTCGTCCTTGGTGATCTCGAAGCGCACCGGCACGCGTTCGGCGAGGGCGGGCACGTGGGTGACGACGCCGACCATGCGGTCCCGGCCCGTGGTGAGGCGTTCGAGGGTGACGGCGACGGTGTCGAGGGTCGCGGGGTCGAGCGTGCCGAAACCCTCGTCGAGGAAGATGGAGTCGAGGCTGCGGGCGGCGGCGGCAGCCATGCCGGCGACCTGGTCGGAGAGGGCGAGCGCCAGAGCCAGGGCCGCCTGGAAGGTCTCGCCGCCGGACAGGGTGCGCACGCTGCGGGCCAGCCCCGCCTCCCGGTGGTCGATCACCTCGATGTCGTTCTTGTCGCTCAACGCCAGCTCGAACTGGCCGTCGGACAGGTCGCGCAGGGTGACGGAGGCCGAGGTGACCAGCACGTCGAGGGCTTCGGAGCACAGCCAGCGCTCGAAGTTGTTGGCCCGCAGCATCAGCGCCAGCTCGTGCGCGACCCGCGCCTGCTCGTCGAGCTCGGCGGCCTGCGCCGCGAGGGCCGCGGCGTGTTCGCGGTCGCGGCGGATCCGTTCGAGCTCGCCGGAGGCGAGGGCGACGGCGGTCACGGCCGCCTCGTGAAGGGCCGAGGCGTCGGCCTTCGAGGGCACGGCGACGTGGTGGGCGCGGAGCCGTTCGGCGATGGACCCGCGTTCGGCGGCCAGGGCCTGCTCGGCGGCCACGAGCCGCTGGATCAGGGTCGACAGGGTTCGCCGACCTCGGGCGGCGGCTTCTTCGCGCCAGGTCAGCAGGGTGGTCCAGGCGCGGGCGAGGTCGTCGCGGTCGAGCGGGGGAGCGTCGAGCGCCACGACCGAGTCGCGGGCGGCCGACAGGTCGCGCCAGCCCCGCTCGGCCCTCGCCGACAGCTCCTCGACGCGCCTTTCAGCCCTGGCGTGCGCCGCGCGGGCTTCGCGTGTGGCGGCGCGGGCGCTCTTCGCCGCGGTCTCGGCGGCGGTCGCCGCGTCGATCAACCGGCCCAGCTCGGCCCCGTCGGCGGTGGCGGGGGCGGGCAGGGTGGTGAGCCGCTCGCTCAATGCGGTGACGCGCTGGCCGAGTTTGACGGATTCGAGCTCGGCGGCGCGATGCGCCCGCTCGGCGTTCTCGCGACCTTCGCGGGCCGCGCGCAGCGCGCGGTCGGCGGTCTCCATGTCCGTCAGCGGGGGGTGGTGGGGCAGCTCGTTCACGGCCCGCAGGCACGCCGGGCAGGGCTCGCCGACGCGGAGCCTCCTGGCCAGCTCGGCGGCCGTGTGGGTGTCGCGCACCCGCTCCCGCTCGGCCTCGGCGGCCGTGAGCGCGGCGGCGGCCGAGGCGAGACCGGTCGCGAGCAGGGCCGCCTCATGGACGGCGGCCGCCGCCTTGGCCTCGGCGGCGGCAAGCTCGGCGGAGGTCCGCTCGTGGTCAT
The DNA here is from genome assembly GCF_900100605.1 of Sinosporangium album. Lineage (GTDB taxonomy): Bacteria > Actinomycetota > Actinomycetes > Streptosporangiales > Streptosporangiaceae > Sinosporangium > Sinosporangium album. The sequence goes on from NZ_FNCN01000013.1 coordinate 177,954, forward strand.
GGAGCAGTTCCAGGGTGCGCACCAGGCCGATTCTGTCGGGCAGCTCCGACAGTTCGTCCTCGGCGTCCCGCTCGGCCGCCTCCAATTCGGCGATCCGCCGCGCGCACTCGGCCGCGGCGGCGCGTGCGGTGCGCAGCGCGTCGGCCAGGGTGGGCACGTCGGCCGGCATGGCGAGAGCCGTCAGCGCCGTGAGCCGCTCCTCACCCGCGGCGCGTTCCTCCCGGACACGCCTGAGCTCGTCGTCCTGGTCGCGCAGGGCGGCCACTTCGAGCCCCACCTGGTGGCTCAGGTCGCGCAGGGTCGACAGCCGTTCGGACGCGGCCCGCTCCGCCGCCTCGTCCGAGCCTTGGATCTTGCGGAGCTCGTCCCGTATGAACTCGGCCCTGTCCCTGGCGGCCTTCTCCTCCTGACCGGCGCGTTTGCCCACCCGCTCGTAGACCCCCGCGTCGAGGAGCTGCACCAGCAGGTCCTGCCGGTCGCGCGGCGGGGCGTGCAGGAACTCGGCGAACCTGTTCTGCGGCAGCACCACACACTGGGTGAAGAACTTGTACGGCAGGCCCGTGATGCGTTCGACCTCGCCTGTGACGCCGTCGCCGTGCCCCAGCAGCCGCACCGACGCCGCGAGCAGGTCGGCCAGCGGCGCGGTCTCCGGCACGGTGCCGTCGAGCTCCTCGACCCGTGCCTCGCGGGTGCCGACCACGCCGCGCGCGCTGCGCTGAAGCACGCGGACCACGCCGTATCGCCGCCCGCCCGCCTCGAACACCAGCGCCACCTCTCCCGCCGAGGCGGAGGGCGCGAGGGCGGGGGCCACGGATTTCTCGCGGCCCCAGCGGGGGGCGGTGCCGTACAGGGCGAAGCAGATCGCGTCGATGACGGTGCTCTTGCCCGCACCGGTCGGGCCGACAAGGGCGAAGTAATCGATGCCGGAGAAGTCGACCGTGGTGGGTTCGCGGAAACTGCCGAAGTTCGACAGGTGCAACCGGAGTGGGCGCATCAGCTCGTCTCCTCGTCGTACAGGCGGTCGAACAGCGACGTCACCGCGCCGTCGGCCTTGCCGGTCGCCGACAGATAGTCGCGGAAGAGCTCGCGCGGGCTGCGCGCCGCTCCGGGGGAGGCGCCCTTGGCGCGGGTGGCGGACACGGGGCGGAACCGCTCGTCCAGTTGCACGTCGAGGGCGTTGGGGAGCATGCCGCGCACCAGCTCCGCGAGCCCGGCGCGCGGGCGCTCCTCGACGAACACGCGCAGCCAGGCGCCGTCGTCGGGCAGCGCCGACAGCCTCTCCAGCGTGCCGCGCACCGTCTTGAGCGGTACGGCACGGGCCACGGCGACCTCACTGACCTTCGCCGGCCGGTTCGGCCCGACGTCCACCAGCAGTGCGCCCGGCGTGTTGTTCTCCTCGCCGAAGTCGACCGCGATGGGCGATCCGCTGTACCAGATCGGGCACGGCCCGGGGATCTGCTGCCTGCGGTGCAGATGCCCGAGGGCGGCATATTGCGTGGATGTGGGGAAGGCTGTGGGTTCGAAGTAGTACGAGAAGATGGAGTGCGCCTCCCGCTCCCCGCCGCCGAACGCCCCGCCGGGCATCGTGCCGTGCGAGGTGACCAGGTTGACCGTGCCGTCGGCGAACCCCTGCGTGAGCGCGGCGGTCAGCTGCGCGAACCTCGCGGCGTACATCCGGTTGTGCTCGGCCGCCGTGCCGCCGAGCGCCTCGGCCGCCCGCACGACATAGCGCTGGGACAGGAAGGGGAGCACGGCGAGGCGCACATCCTCGCCCGACCTCGCCCGGATCGCCAGCGTGCCGCCCTTGTCGGGACGGCGGAACGTGCCCACCACGTGGATGCCCAGCTCCCCGAGCACCGGCCGGTAGACGTCGAAGAGGTGGGCGTTGTCGTGGTTGCCCGCCAGCACCACCACATCGCGTTCGCCCTGTTCGCGCAGCGCGAGCAGGGTCTGCATGACGAGCGACTGCGCCTCGGGCGTGGGGGCGGAGGTGTCGAACAGGTCTCCGGCGACCAGGACCATGTCGACGTCCTCGTGTCTGGCGGTCTCGACGAGCTCGCCGAGGACCGCCTTGTGCTCCTCGACACGCTGGCGGCCCTTCAGGACCTTGCCCACATGCCAGTCGGCCGTATGCAGGATTTTCATCAAATCTCCGCGGAGGGTCAGAAGGGGGGTCAGAAGGGGGGCACGTCATCGTCGGCGGGCAGGCCCGCGAACGGGTCGTCGGCCGCGCCGGTGATCGGGTTGACAGCGAGCAGGTGGGCCTCGGAGGGCCGGGTCGCCCAGGCCGGGAAGGGGAAGGCCACGGCGAGCGGCACGGGGATCTCCGGCTGGGCCACGAACATCGTGCCGGGCTTGGCGATGGTGGCGCGTTCTCTGGCCGTCCCGGTCAGCCACCCGTATTCCGAGCGGGTCGCCTCCGCCGGGTCGAGCCGCCCGGCGACCCGCACCGCGCAGTTGGCCACGATGCGCCGCTCGACCTCCGAGGCGGTCTGCTGCGCCCCGATCAGGATCACGCCGAGCGATCTTCCGCGTTCGGCCACGTCGAGCAGGATCTCCTTGATCGGGGAGTCGCCGTCCCGAGGGGCGTACTTGTTGAGCTCGTCGAGGACCACGAACAGCAGCGGCCTCGCCGTGCCACTGCTCTCCTTGCGGGCGAACTCGCCGCGCAGCGTGACGCCGACCACGAAACGCTGGGCGCGCTCGGGCAGGTTGTGCAGGTCGACGATCGTGACCTGGGCGTCGGCGGTGCTGATGGAGTGCGGCCGCCGCCCCGGCAGGTCGCCGCGCAGCAGCGGCGACAGCGCCCGCACCGACGAGCGCAGCCTGCGCAGGAACGCGTTGACGGTGCCCATGGTGACCTGCGCGCCCGCCCACCGCGCCCTGGTGTCCTCGCCCGTCACGAGGTCCTCGACGAGGTCGACGAGCTGCTCATACGTGCGGCACGGCGCGCCGCCGCCGACCCGCACCGCGCCCGCGTCGTCGGCGCGTTCGGCGTCGGTGCGCAGCCGGGCCGCGACCTGCGCCACGAGCATGGTGTATTGCGAGCGCTCGTCCTCGGCGTCTGCGAACACGAACCTCAGCAGCTCCTGCTCGCAGAACTCCGCCAGGGTCCAGTAGAACGCGCTCACGTCACGCGTGCGGGCGCTCACGTGCGGCACGGCGTTGGGGTCGCCGGGGCGGGGCGGCGCGAACACGTGAACGCTCCCGAACGGCCCCGCGGGCAGCCCGAGCCTGGCGTAGTCGCCGCGCGCCCGGTCGTCGATCCGCGTGTTGGCGTGGTCGATGAACAGCAGGTCCTCGCCCTTGACCGAGAAGATCAACGCCTTGGTGTTGGCCGCCTCGGCCTTCAGCACACCCGAAGTGAAGATCGAGTAGAGGAGGAAGGTGGCGAACGACGTCTTGGTCGCCACACCGGACACGCCGGAGATCGACACGTGGGCGCCGCGCGTGCCGTCGAGGAAGTCGAAGTTCAGGTAGAGCGGATGCCCGTCCCTGCCGAGCCCCATCGGCACCCGCTTCTGCATCACGTCGAAGTAGAGCGCCTGATCGCGGTCGGCGGCCTCGGCCCTGTAGGTCGGCGAGCCGGGCAGCGGAGGCACGAACACCTCGGGCTCGACACGCGTCACCCGCACCTCGGCGCTCTCGGCGACGGCCGCGGGCAGCTTCCCGTCGGCGATCAGGAACACGTCGGAGTCGAACGACGCGCCCTCATGCCGGGCCTCCACCTTGGTCACGACGCCGGCCACGAGCACCTGGCCGTGCCCGGGCACCTCGCGCCGGGTGACCACCACGTCGTCGAGCTGCACGACCCTGCCGGGCTCCAACCCCACCCAGAACGAGAGCGGCGAGGCGGCCTGCGTGCCGAGCACCCGCCCCACGGCCTCCGCGGAGGCCGCCGGCGACGCCGCGACCTCCTCGGACGCGCCGGCGGCCGGGGCTTCAGGGGTCAGGCCGTTGGACAGGGTCACCGCGATCTCCTCGCTGCGCGCTTTCGGGTAAGGGCAGGGTAACCGGCCCCACTGACGCTCACGGCCCGATGGGGCAGGATGGGCGGTATGGAGAGGTCCGTGCTGATCTTTGATGGGGACTGCGGCTTCTGCACCACCGCGGTGGAATTCGCCCGCCGCCGCATGCGTATCGACGCCGAGATCGTTCCGTGGCAGTTCACCGATCTGGCCGCGCTCGGCACCACCCGGCGGCGCGCGGAACACGAGGTCCTGTGGATCACGCCCGACGGGCGTGTCCGCGGCGGCGCCCAGGCCGTGGCCGTACTGCTCATCGCCGCCGGGCTCCCCTGGGCACCGCTCGGCGTGATCATGCGGATCCCGCCGTTCCGGTGGATCGCCCACGGCGTCTACCGTCTGATCGCGAACAACCGCCATGTGCTTCCCGGCGGCACCCCCGCGTGCTCCCTCCCGGCGAGCCGCCGCCCCTGACGGCATGCCCGCGGGCCCCGATCGGGGCCCGCCGCCCCCGGACATGACGGTGCCGGAGGCGAGGGTGGTCCTCACCTCCGGCACGCGCATGTGCGGGGGCACCGTACGGCATAAGCCGACGTTGGAGCCGAGCGCAGCGTGCGTCCCACCGCGCGGCACGCTGCGCTCGGGGTCTAAGGGGCGGTCAGCGAACTAGGCCGCGCGCTCCCAGAGGGCGGCGACGTTCGGCGGCTCCCAGCCGGCGAGGGAGGTGTGGGGCTGGCGGCACTCGTAGACCACGCCGTTGTACGTCACACGCTGGCCGACGGTGTACGACGCGCCCGTCTGCCACGGCGTGGCGGGGCCGGTCGCCGTCGGCGTGGGTGTCGGCGAGTTTGTGGGAGTGGGAGTGGGAGTCGGGGTGGGGGTGGGCGAGTTGGTCGGCGTCGGGGTGGGCGTCGGGGTCGGGTCGACGTTGCCCTCGCCGAACACCACGTCGGAGCAGGTGTAGAAGGCCTCGCCGCTGTCCGAGCGCTGCCAGACCGAGTAGATGAGGTGGCGGCCCTGCTTGCCGGAGGGCAGCGTGCCGTTCCACACGTAGGACCCGTTGACCAGGCTCGGGTTGGTGACCTTCTGGAACGGCGTCGCCTCAAGGTCGGACCACTTGAGCGGCTGGGTCGGGCTGTACCCGTCCTTGGTGACGTACACCTCGAAGGTGCCGGGGTGAGGAGCGGTGGCCTTGTAGCGGAACGTGTGGGACGCGCCCGCGCTCAGCTTGGTCGACGGCCAGTCGGTCCGCGGCAGGTCGAAGGCGCGGTACTTGTCTCGGCCGCCGCTGCACAGCTTGCCGTCCGGGATGAGCGACCGGTGCGCGCCGTCGGCGTTGGCCTGGTTGACCTCGTTCCAGTCGTACAGGGGCTGGGTGCCGCCGATCGCGACGGCGTTCTGACACGCCGCGCTCTTGGGCGCTTCCGGGTCTTCCAAGAAGCAGGCGTAGGTGCGGCTGATGGGGGTCTCCATCGAACCGTGCGCCCCGGCCGGACCGGGGACCATGACAAGTGCGGCTACCCCGCCGAGAGTGGCGAGGATCGCTGCGCGTCGCCTGTTCATTTCAGGCTTCTCCTTTGACCGGGAGGGAATAGGGGGGTATCCGCTGGTCAGCACGTTCTGAGTGGCTTAACTCTTAGTTAACTTTCCTAAGAGTTTGGAAGAGGGTAGTCCCCGGGGAGGGGTCGGTCAAGCGTTTTGGTGACCCGGAGTCACGGCTTCCGGCGCGATCGCATCGGGGATTCCGGCGCGGCCCCCGGCCGCTCCTCGTCGAACCGCGCCCCCCTCGGGTGGCGCAGCGACCTCAACGGCTGCAGCAGCCACAGCCACACCGACGCCCCCGCCACGGCCGCCGCGAAAAGCGCGAAGGGCCAGGACTCCAGTACGGCTTTCGCCACCAGCGCCACGGCCGCCGTCATCGCCAGGGACAGGAAGATCGCGCCCGCGATGCCCAGCGTGTTGGCCCGGCGCAGCAGCATCGCCTTGGAGCCCGTACGGAACAGCACCCGGTGCTGCGCGGCCGGGGCGATGAAACAGATGCTCGCGAACGCCGACCCCATCAACGCCACGAAGAACAGCCACTTGCCGAGCGTGTCGACCTTGCCGAAGCCCGCGGCGAACGGGATCGTCAGCAGGAACGCGAACATCACCTGCACGCCCGTGACGGCGACCCGCAGCTCTTGGAGCAGCTCCATCAGCTCGCGGTTCACGCGTTCCCTGGGGCCCTCACCCGTGCCGGGACGCCCTCTGTCGGCGTGGACCGCCTCCAGGGAGTCCCTCCGGTGCGCCTGGGCGTCCCTGGGGGCGTCCCCGGACGGATCGGTCATCGCGCAGCACCCTCTTGCCTGGTCGGCGTTCCTCCGTGCACGGGGGCTGGCGGCGGCGATGTGCACCGCCTCCGATGCGCGAGATCGTATCCAGATTGCCCCTTCGGTAAACGACTAGGCGACTTGTCTGCATATTTCTGATTGTTTCCGCCCGGCTGCGAAGCATGGGACAAGCCGTACCTTTTATTGGCGTCGTGTTGACGCTGACAGGGGAATGAGCTGCATCAAGATTGATCAACGATGTATGCGGGGGAAGCTTGGTCGAGCCGGGCCGGAGGAGCCTATTCAAAATCGCCGTGGGAGGAGTGGCGGTTCTCGCCTCGGGTGGCGTCGCGGTGCCCGCCCGAGCGACCGACCGCCCCGAGCCCGCCCCCGACGCCACGCCTGAACCTGCGCCGGTCCACGCCGGCTGCTTCAGCGAGACCTTCAAGGGGCGGAACCTGCAGATCTGCCCCCATACACCGGTTGTGGATGACCTCATGGCGCGAGGGGTCTTCATCGACGGGGTGCCGCTGCTGATCGCGGTGCGCCACGGCACATACACCAGTGCCCTCAACCTCCACACCGCCCACGACAGCCTGAAGGCGGCCGCTCGCGACGCCGTCAACCGCCTACAGGGCGCCGCCTTGGAACTCCGCCGCGGCCGTCTCGACCCGCCGGCTCTCGACCGGCCCGACCTTCCCGGTCGGCGCGGAGGTCAACGCCGCAGGCCCGGACGAGCCGGATATGTACGGCGGAACGTCGCGACCTTCACCTCGGCCGAACGCGCCGACTTCGTCGACGCCCTCCTCACCCTCAAAGACCAAGGCGTCTACGACTACCTCGTCGACCTCAGCCGCCGGTCCTTCAGCAGCCCCTGGAACGCCCAAACCCACGCCGGCTTCGTCCCGTGGCACCGGGCACTCCTCCTCCTGCTCGAAACACAGATCCAGCGGCTCAAACCCGCACTCGCACTGCCGTACTGGGACTGGGGCGCCGACAAGGGCCTCGCCGGCGCCCCCTTCACCACCGACCTCCTCGGCGGCAACGGCTACGCCGGCACCGGCGACCGGCCCCGCGCCGCCGAAGTCACCACCGGCCCCTTCGCCGCACGCACCGGCCAATGGCCCATCACCGTCCGCGAAGACAGCCGAGGCTACCTCCGCCGCGAAATCGGCCGCGCCGGCCCCGCCAGCTCCGGCCCCGGCCAGGTCAACCACTTCCTCGGCGACACGGTCTACGACCGGGCCCCCTTCGACACCACCGCCACCACAGAACTCGAAGGCTGGTGGGGCACCCCGAACGCCATGCACAACCGGGCCCACACCTGGATCGGCGGCACGATGACCGCCGCCTCATCGGCCAACGACCCCCTCTTCTACCTCACCCACGCCTACATCGACAGCCTCTGGGCCGACTGGCAACTCCGCCACCCCGACGTCGCCAACGCCCTCCCCGCCGACCTCCTCGACACACCCCTCGAACCCTTCAAGAGCGAGCTCAACTGGACCATCACCCCACGCCAACTGCTCAACCACGGCGCCTGGTACACCTACACCTGACGCCGCCCCGCCCCCGCCGTACAGCCCCGCCAACGTGGCGTGAGGACCCCGCGGATGCCGCTATTCTTATGGATGTCGGGCGCCGCTAGCTCAGTTGGTTAGAGCAGCTGACTCTTAATCAGCGGGTCCGGGGTTCGAGTCCCTGGCGGCGCACCACACAGAGACCCCAAGTCAGTTCGCTGGCCTGGGGTCTCTCGGTTCTGTTCGGCGAGCGGTCGCCTCAACCGACCAGGCCGGACGCACGCCGACCTCGTAGAAAACCCCGTTGGCCAGGTCCGTTGCGCCCGGTATCATCCACCATCCCGATCAGCGCGAGCGGCATGGCAGCGATGCTTCGTGGGACCGCGACTGGAAGCTGCTGACCGGGTGGAAGCGCTGGATCGTGAACGATACGGGCCACCAGGCGTTCACCGACATCCCGCTGCTCGGGCCCTTTCTCGGCATCAAGCCCGTACCCGGCACCGGTGGTCAGTCCTGGCGCCGAGCACGCTCGTAGGGGCCTTGGCGTACGCCGATAGGTGGAACGCGCGGTCGTCATCGTCGTCGCCGCGGCACTCCGCGGTTCACCTCAGAGTCGGCTTCGGTCAGCCGACCGTGCCGCTTGTCCACACGGTGCGGCCGTCCAGCAGGGTCAGCTCGGAGGTGATGGTGTGCACCTCGTCGACCGGAACGGTCATGTAATCCTTGGAGAGCACCGCCAGGTCTGCGCGGTAGCCGGGGACGAGGCGCCCCCGGGAGCCGTCCTCGAAAGTGGACCAGGCGCTGCCCACGGTGTAGCCGCGCAGAGCCTCCTCCCTGGTGAGCAGGTTCTCCTCCGACAGCGTCGGCGTGCCCGACACCGTGAGTCCGGTGAGGAACCATTCCAGGCTGGTGAACGGGTTGTACGAGGCGGCACGCATGGCGTCCGAGCCCAGCGCGATCGGGACACCCGCCTCGATGAGAGCGCGCATTACCGGTGACTCCGCGATGCGGTCCGCTCCCCAGGCCGCGATCGCCTCCTCGCCGTCGAGCCGCAGCAGGCTCTGGACCATCACGCCCGCCCCGAGGGCCTTCAGCCGGGAGATGTGGTCCCTGGTGATTCCCATGCCGTGCACGATGGTCCAGCGGAGGCCCGAGATGGGGTGCACCTTGTCGATGCGCTCCCACACGTCCAGCAGCCGGTCGATGTAGAGGGTCTGTTGCGCGTGGATCTGCACGGTCCACCCCTTGGCCGCGAAGGGCAGGAGCAGCCGTTCGTGCATGTCCATGGCCTCGGGAGAGGTGTCTCCCAGCCGCGTTACGCCGTCATGACTGTGATAGAGGATCACCTCGCCAATGCCCGACACCCGCATCATGTCGTCGCCGAAGTGTGGCTCAAGGAAACGGGCATAGCCCGCGAGCTCCTCCTCCTCCAAGCCGGGCGCCGACGAGTGGTGGTAGAGCCGCACACGCGTGGCCAGTTCTCCTCGGCGCCACGCCTCGTAGATCGGGCCGTAGACGTCCGGCCCGGTGTTGTAGCCGCCGCCGTCGACGCAGCCGGTCAGACCGACCCGGGCGAACTCGCGTGACAGCGCCGCCGTCGAGGCGACCTGCTCGTCGAAGGTAGGGGCCGGGAGCTGCTTGTAGAACCACGTCATCAGAAAGCGGCCGGCCCCCCTGCCGTTCAGCTCGCCGTTCTCGTCCCGCTCGAACTCACCCTGTTCGGCCAGAGACGCCACCAGTTCCTCGGTGATCCCCATGGTCTTCATGCCGAGCGTGTTGAGCTGGACGTAGGCGTACTGCATCTGCACATAGACGGGGTGGTCAGGAGCCACTCTGTCCAGCTCTTCCTTGGTCGGGCCCCGACCGCTGTCCCGGAACTGCTTCGGGTCCCAGCCGCCGATGATCCGGATCCAGGTTCCCTTGGGAAGGCGCTGTGCCGCCTCCTCGATCGTCTCCAGCGCGGTGGACAGCCGGCGGACATCCTCCCAGCGCAGCTCGTCGTTCCAGGTGAGGCCGGCACGCATGAAGTGCACGTGTGAGTCGATCAGACCGGGGATCACCCGGCGGTCACCCAGATCCACCACCTCTGTCGTCCCGTCGGCCAGCGACCGTATCTCGTCGTCACTGCCCACCGATGTGATCACCCCGTTGCGGATCGCGAGGGCACTGACCTCGCCGGGAACGACGCTGGAATCGGCGAGTGTGGTGATCCGGCCGTTGACGAGAATCCGGTCGGGAACGGACGAAGTCAATGCTCCTCCAACGGGGTCAGCCTCGTGCGATGTCGCCGCGGCTGTGAGGTCGGGAACGCGCGCCTGGGTAGAGCACGCGGGCTCGGAGAACGGGGTCGTGACGACCGTGTTCAAGCGGTCGCCTGTTTCAATGTCGCGGCTGAATCACCCAGGGGTCCAACAGAACGTTTTGGACGCAGGTATCGATACCATCGCTAGATGGAGTTGCGGCAGGTCTGAACGTCCCGCGTTCCGTCCTACCAGTGGTTGAGGCGGATCGAGTTCTCCGAACCGCCCAAGACGGCCTCCGGCAAGATCTCCTGTGCCGTCAGGGGTGAAATCAGAGAAACGAGTGGCCCGGGGGACGCGGGCTCACGTCGCCCCCTCCAACGCCGGGGCCATGGCCGACTCGGCCAGCCCGGCGACCAGCGGAGCCAGGCGCCGGAGCTCTTCGAGATGGGGGGCGCTCAGCAGTGCGAGCTTCCCCTCGCCCTTCTCCGTGAGCATGAGGCGGACGATCCGGCGGTCGCCGCTGAGGCTGCGGTTGCGCGTGACCAGCCCCATCTGCTCCACCCGGTTGACCAATTGGACGGTGCTGTGGTGCCGGGTGCAGAGGTATTCGGCGAGGTCCCCGATGGTCGGCCCCCGCGGGTCGGAATGCCCCCGGATCGCCAGCAGCAGTTGGTGCTGGGCGGCCGTGAGCCCCACCTCGGCGGCCTGCTCCTCGCTCCAGCGCAGGAACCGCCGCAGCGCGGCACGAAGCCCGAGCAACCTGGCGTACTCGCTATCGCTGAGGTGCTTGGGTAGTGGCCGCATTGGAATTGATCCCTCCTGTGGTGATAATATCACATTAAGACATATCGGTGAGGTGTCAGGAGGATCGACAGTTCCTCGCCGCGGAGAGTCCGCTCGCCTCGCCACACAAGCGCACGACTGCGTCTTGAGAAGGTGGTGGAAGACATGGCTGGTCAAGCCATGAGCACGCACCCCGACATCGCGGAGCTGCGGGCGAAATACGAGCTCGCCGGCGAGGCGCCGACCGCCAAGGTGGTCGCCGGTCTCATCTTCCTGACCGGGCTCTATATCGCGGCCTCTCCGTGGATCGTCGGATTCAACGGCTTCACGACCTTGGCCGTGAACAACCTGATCGTTGGTATCGCGCTGGCGCTGCTGGGATTCGGCTTCGTCTCGGCCTACGGCCGCACGCACGGCGTCGCCTGGGTCGTCCCGATCATCGGCCTCTGGACGATCGTGGCCCCGTGGGTCGTGCACCCTCACGTCGCGCCCGGATCGATGATCTGGAGCAACGTGGCGAGCGGCATCGTCGCCCTGGCGCTCGGCTTGGGTGCGGTCTTCCTGGGCAGGAAGGTGGAGACCGCCCGCAAGGGCTGAGGCTCCGACAGAGGCCAAGGCCGGCCGACCCGTCGCCGCCCTTACCGGGTCGGCCGGGCCTGCCCGCCCTACCTGCCTTTACCGGCGGAAGCCGGGCCACCCGGCTTCCGCCGCGGCCCCTGGGGCCTGCCGTACGCCGTGCCGTACGGATGATCGGGGCTGGTCAGCTTGGGATCCCGTCGCCGGGGACCCAACCGTCGTCGGCGACGCCGCTGCCCTCCGGCAGGCCGTGGGCAACCTCCTCGGCGAGCAGCGGCGGCGGCGAATATGCAGCCGTCGGTGCTTCACCTATCCGGACTTCCGAGGTGGATGCGCGCAGGGCTTACCCGGTGCTGTGAAGAAGACACACCCGTCGTTATCTGTGTGGCAAGGTATGGGGTCCAATCGCCTCAAATGGGGAGCCACGGGTGGCACCAGAAGGTCACGAAGGACTGAACGATCCTCGCCAGGAGGCCGAAGGCGAGCTCAGTATGGCGGTGCTCGCGCTCGACGACGGCGAGGTGAAGCACGCGGCGGAGCATGTGGCGGCGGCTCTGGCGCTCGACCCGACGTTGCCGGACGCGCATGAGCTGCTGGCCCGGTTGGACGTCGAGCTGTTTCCCATGGAGCGGCCGGTGTTCGTCGGCACGGTGATCGCGCGGGCGCATTTGCTGGCGGCACGGGGAGAGCATGTGAAGGCCCTGGAGCTGCTGGCCTCCGCTCAGCGCCACGACCCGAGGGGCCGCTGGGCGCACGTGCCGTGGGTGCTCGATCCGGAGCTGCCCGCCCGGGTGCCCCAGGAGGTGCTGTTCAGGCTGTTCGGCGGCCTGGCGCCGTCGCTGGCCGACCCGGTGGCGGCGGAGGACAGGCCGGCGTTGGAGCCGTACGTGCAGCTCGTACGGCACAGCGCGCGGACCTACCCCGAATGCGCCACGCTCCTGTGGGCGGGGTCGATGCTCATGCGGCGGGCGGGCGAGGCGGAGGAGGCCGTGCTGCTGGCCGATCGTTCGGCCGTGCTGGCGCCGTCCCGGCAGGCCGCGATCGCCGCCTTCGGCGCCCACCGCAACCTTGAGCGGTGGGACGAGGCGGAGAAGGCCCTGCTGCGGGCGTTGGAGATCGACCCCGACGACCTGTATGTACGGACCGACCTCGCCGAGCTGCTGCAACGGACCGGTCGGCTTGAGGACGGTCTGGCGTGGGTGGAGGGCGCCCTGCGCGTGGACGCGGAGCACGAGGCGGCGTTCCCGACGGCGTGCGGCCTGCGGTTCGAGTGCGACGGCGACGCCCGGCATCTGATCGACCTGGCGGACCATCTGCGTGCCCACCCGGAGAACGGGCACGCGTCGAGGGTCCTGTCGGTGCAGTCGGCGAAGCTGCCCTGGTTGAACTATTCGGTGCCCGCGACCGAGTCGGTGGTGAACGTGCTTTTCCAAGTGCTGGAGGACGAGGGGGCGGATGCGGGGGGCGGCGCGCTCGCCGTGTCGGCTCCCGAGCCGCCCAGCGCCCTGCTGGCCTTCTCCTGCGCGCTGCCCGATTTCACGTTGTCGATCGAGGCGGTTCCGGAGCCCGATCCTCGGCTGCCCGTGCCGGAGGTCTTCTCCGGCGGTCCTGTCCGGGAGGTCTCGCGGCAGGTGTGGCGCTATGAGGACGCGACCGCCGTACCGGCCGTGCCCATTCCTCCGCTTGAGGCCGGACATGCGGTGGCGGCCCTGGCCGAGTCGCGGTGGCCGCATCTTCCGGCCGCGTTCGACGCGGCGGTGCGGCTGTCGTCGTTGCCGCTCGACGATCTGCTCGGTGTGCTCGTCCATCCGCCGGCGTTGCCGTACGGCAGGGCGGAGCTGTGGCCGCACTGGATCCGGCAGGTGCAGGCGTGGGCCTGCCTGGGGATCGCCCACCACCGGGGAGACCAGCCGTGGCGGGAGTCGGAGCGCCGCAGGACGCTGGTCGATCTGGCCTACGGGCCCGAGGACTGGGTGAGCGAGGCGGCCGTACTGGCGTTGATCGCCACGGCGTGGGTGGACCCGGAGGCCAGGGCGGACGTCGCGGAGCTGGTGGGGTGGCGCTATCTGGCGGCCGTCGAGGCGGGCGGCAAGAGGCCGGTCACCATCCTCGACTCGCTGGGCAGGCTGGTTCTGGTGACCCCCGATGTCCACCCCGACGTGCGCTCGCTCGCCGAACGGTGGCTGTCCGACGACGACGCCGACCCCGGTGACGCCGACGCCGCGTCGACCGGTGGGGTGTGACGGAGGTCGCGGGCGACGGCGGTGCCGTACGGGTCGGGTGCGCTGTACGGCGCACCGGTCAGGTGTGGTAGCGGCCCCAGGGGGCGGAGAGGCCGTTGGCGGGGTGGTCGGTCTGGGGCGCGGCGCCGGGCTGGGGGGTGCTCGGGAGCGGTGCGGTGACGTCGTCGGGCAGGCCCCATGGCCGGGTGTCGCGATAGTGGCGCAGGGCGTCGAGCGACAGGGACACGATGTGGGTGCCGGCCGTCTCGTCGGCCAGGAGCACCGTGTGGTCGCGGGGGTTTCCGCCGTCGTCGAAGGCGATGCCGTCGCAGACGAGCGAGCGTCCGCTGTAAGGCGGTTCGGGATAGTTGGCGAGGGCGACGGCGTAGCGGTTCTCGAAGCCCCGGGTGCGCACCTGCCAGAGGCGGTTGACGCACAGCGGGCCGGCGTTGGGGATGAGCACGAGTTCGGCTCCCTGGTGGGCGAGGGAGAGGGCGGCGTCGGGGAAGTCCCGGTCGTGGCAGATCAGGAGCCCGACCCGGACCTGGTCGCCGTCGGCGAGGTCGAGGTCGGCCGTCGCGACGTCGCGGCCGGGGGCGCCCTCCCCGGTGAACCGGGCGGGGCCGACCTCGCGGTAGGTGAGGACGGTGTCGCCGCTCGGGTCGATGAGCGCCGCTGCGTTGTGCGCTGTGTTGTGCGCTGTGTTGGGTGTCTCCCCGTCGTCGACGTCGAGGTAGGTCGCGACCACGGCCACCCCGCTCTTCCAGGCCGCCTCCTCCGCCGCCGCGAGGTAGCGCCGCTGCGCCTGGAGCAGAGTCTGGCGGGCCTCGGCCGACTCCAGTTCCGCGGCGGTGGGCAACTGGTGGCCGATGTTCCACGTCCCGGGGAAGACCGCGATGTCGGCGCCCGCGTCGGCGGCGTGCGCCACCCAGTGCCGGGTCAGCGCGATGTTGCGGTCGACGTCGCGGCCGTGCGCGCTCTGCTGGACGACGGCGATTCTCATCGGGGGGCTCCCTGCTTCGGTACGGCGGCGCCGTAGGTCGCGTTGGAGGGGTGGGCGGCCGGGGCGGCCGGCCGCAGGCGGGAGAGGCCCGTGGTGGGGGGGCGTCATGGCGCCGGGGCGATTCCAGGTGGTGTGATCCGGCGTCCTCCTCGTCGAGATGCCGCGCGTGTCGGAAGGTGGTTCAACGCGAAGGTACCGAGTCGGCGGCCCCGAGGGGGCCGATTCCCGCGGCGTTGGGCCGGTGCGGCAGGGGCGTGCAGGCGGTAGCCGTACCGAGGATGACGACGCGCGCGCGTGGTGTGACGGCGGCTCGGGACGCTCGCGGCACCGGAGGGCTAGAGGCCGCGCAGCACACCGCCGTCGACCGGGATCATGGCACCGGTGACATAGGAGGCCGCCGGGGACAGCAGGAACGCGGCCACCCGGCCGAACTCCTCCGGGGAGCCCACCCTGCCGAGCGGGATGGCGGCGACCGCCCTGCGGGTCGCCTCCGGCGACGTCCGCCGCTCCAGGTAGCGCAGCCGTTCCGTGGCGATGCGCCCGGGCAGCAGGCCGTTCACCCGCACGCCCTTCCGGCCGAGCTCGGCCGAAAGGGACTTGGCGACCATGGCCAGCCCGGGGCGCAGCCCGTTGGAGATACCGAGTTCCGGGATCGGTTCACGGACCGAGGTGGAAAGGACGAAGACGATCGACCCGCCTTCGGCCAGCGCGTCGGCCGCCGCCGTGGCCAGCCGGACCGCGCCGAGGAAGACCGATTCGAAGGACGCGCGCCACTGGTCGTCGACGACCGAGGTGACGGGACCCGCGGGCGGCCCGCCGACGCTGATCAGCAGGCCGTCCACCCGGCCGAACCGCGACGCCGCGGCGGTGAGGAGCCGCTGCGGGGCGTCGGGGTCGGCGTTGTCGGCGCTCACACCGGCCGCCCCGGACGGGCCGAGCGCGTTCACCGCGCGGTCCAGCGCGGTCTTGTCGCGCCCGGAGATGACGACGCGGGCGCCCTCGTCCACTAGGGCGCGGGCCGCGGCGAACCCCAGGCCGCCGGAGCCCCCCGTGATCACGTGGACGCGGTCGCGCAGGCCGAGATCCACCGGTCACGTCCTACGTCCGGCTTTGCCGTTCACCCGCGCCAGCCACTCGTTGGCGGCCTTGTGGTGGTCGGGGTGAGTGAGGCAGACCTCCTGGTCGGCGAGATAGCCGGCGAGGAGGTCCTCGTCGGGGTGGCGGGGAAGGCTGAGCGCCTTCTTGCACATGGCGAAGCTGATGGTGGGCAGGTCCTCGGCGAACGTTTTCGCCTGGGCGACCGCGCGTTCGAGCACCCCCTCCCGCCCGGAGTCCACGACCTCGTCGATGAGGCCGTAGTCGAGCGCGGTCGGGCTGTCCCACGTCTCATTGAAAAGCACCATGCGTCGGGCACGCCCAAGGCCGACGAACCGCCAGAGGCGGTGAGGGCTCAGACTGGGGATCAGCCCCTCCTTGGCCGCCGGGAGGGCGAACCGCGCCCGCGCGTCGGCGATCCGCAGGTCGCAGGTGAGCGCGAGCTGCAACCCGGCGCCGATGCAGTGGCCGTGGATCGCGCAGATCACCGGCTTGGGGAGGTTCTCCGACAGCCACATGGTCTGTTCCCACAGCGGGAAGAACGACCGCGGAATGCGTTCCTCCGCCAGCGCGGTCAGGTCGATGCCCGCGCAGAACGACGAGCCTTCGCCGCTCAGCACGATCGCGCGGACCGACTCGTCGTGTTCGCACTCGGCCAGCGCGGCGTTGAACTGCAGCAGCGTGTCGAGGTCGACCGCGTTCAGTTTGGACGGCCGGTTCAAACCGATCACCGCGACGGCGCCGTCCCGTTCGATCCGCAGGTTCGCCAGATCGTTGTGCACGCTGTCCTCCTAGATGCCGGCCAGTGCCTCGACATACCGGATCGCGCGGTCGGTGTCGTAGGACCGGCTGATGGAGAGTTCCTGTGCCGTGAGCGATCCTTCGCCGTGGACGGCCAGGACGGACTGGTAGCCGCCGAAGTCGCGGGCGGTGAGATCGGAGATCAGGTTGATCAGCCGCAGACGCCGTTCGGCCGGCACCGCCGCGGCGTAGTACTTCTCCATCACCGCGCGTGTCGCCGGCTCGGCCCAGTCGTCCGCGCCGAGCCCGGTCACCAGGAGGCCGCCCGACAGGTCGATCAGTGTGGCGACGGCGTCGCGGTAGCCGCGTCCGAAGTGATATCTGGCCATGTTCGCCGTGAGGGGGTCAGGCATCTGGACGCCGGTCTGGTGGGTGCGTGATCTGATCGCGGCCATCTCGGCGAGCGAGCGCACCGTCTCCGTGTAGACGATCAGTTCGGTGAGCTTGTCCCGGACATGGCCTGCCTTGGCGATGCCGTTCGCCTCGGCGATGAGGATGGCCGAACCGATGAGGATGTCGAGCAGCGGCAGCTTGTAGTTGATCGAGGTGAAGCGGTGGAACCCGGCGAACGCCATCGCCAGAGGCCCGGCCTCTTCCACCGTCCGCGCGAGGAACACGCGGTCGCGCGGCACTCTGACGTCCTCGAACACCGTCAGGCTCTCCACCATCTTGTGCCGTGACGACAGCGGGAAGTCGAACTCGTTGCGCGGTGCCCCGAGATACGGCGACACGTGGATGTGCAGTCCCGGCGTGTCGATCGGTACGGCGAAAGCCACCGCGTAGTCGCGGTCGGCGGCGTCCATGGCCCGGGTGGGCAGCACGACGATCTCGTCGGCGTTCGCGGAGTACGAGGTGTGGGTCTTGGCGCCCCGCACGGTGATGGAGTCGCTGTCCTCGTCGACGATCCGTACATAGAGGTCGGGGTCCGCCTGCGCGTGGGGGTGCAGGGAACGGTCGCCCTTGACGTCGGTCTGGCCCACCGCCAGGGCGAGGTCCAGGTCGCGGCACCGCTGGTAGTAGGCGGTGGCCTTCTCCAGCGATTCGCCGCTGAGCGTGAGCAGCAGAGCGAACAGCGCGTCGCTGCCGACCTCCTTCAGCAGGATCGTGCCTGCGCCGAGCCGCGCTCCGGCCTCGATGAGATGTCCGCGCGTGATGAGCTCGTCCGCGCTGCGGGGCACGTGGTAGTACATCGAGTACGGATCCTCGGCGTCCTTGCTCACCGCCAGGTCGGGATGGCTGCCGCTGATCTCGTAGGACAGCGCCGAGTGGTCGATCGCGCTCCGCAGTTCCGGATGGGCGGTCACGTCCGCGACCCGTTTCCCCCCGTAGAAGACGCGGCGGCCGTCTTTCAGACCGTCCCTGTATTGCTGAACCGTGCGGAGTGTCATGGGTTCCCGTTCGCGTCAACAGCGTGATCGTGACGTGGGTCAGCATTCAAGAGTGTGACGTGAGAGTCGCTGACGATCTGCCATGGTGAAGCGCGGCATGGTCAGACTACGAGTCAGATAACTTAATAATCAAGGGCAGATCCTCACGGCATCACGGGTTGACCGCACCATGCGGGCCGCGTAAAACTGCGACTCAAATGTCACATCTCGGGGGCGGTGCCGCATGGGCTCATTTCCGGTCTTCGATGGGGCCTCGAAGGTTTTCCCCATCTACTCCCGCGCCAACATCGGCGAGATCTTCCCCGATCCGATAAGCCCCTTGAACGCATCCGCGGGATTCCAGGCGAACCTGGAGCCCGGGTGGCGGGCGGCGTTCGTGAGCTGCGGAGTGTGGGACCACGATCTCTACGACGCCACCGTCGAGCACAACATCGTGCCCGCCTTCGGCGGCTACCTCTACATCAACATGTCGCTGATGCGGCTGTTCGGGGTCCGGGTGCCGGGGGCCACCCCCGGAAGCGTGGACCTCCAATACTTCGGGGACATGCCGGGCATCCCCTCCTACGAGAGCGAGCGCCGGGACTTCGACGAGAACCCCGCCTACTCCGAGAAGGCCGGCGCCTGGCTCGCCCACGAGGTGCTGGGCGCGACCGACCTGGCCGCCTACGACGCCGACCGCCGCACGGTGGCCGGGATCCGGGCCCGACGTCCCGACCTCGCCTCGCTGTCGGACCGGGAGCTGCGCCAACGCATCACCTCATTCGGCGACGTGCTCCAAGGGGTGTTCGAACGCCACATCTCAGCCAGCCTCAAGTCCGGCATCGGCCTGGGCGGGATAGCGCGGATCACCGAGGCGGCCGGCCGCCCGGATCTGGCGTTGACCCTGGTCAGCGGCATAGGCGAGGTGGACTCCGCAGAGCCTTCGACGCAGATGTGGCACCTGTCCAGACTGGCCCGCACCGGCCCGGTCGCCGCGCACTTCGACGCGGGAGGCCGCGACCTGTTCGAACGGCTCGGCGCCGACCCCGAAACCCGCGACTTCGCCGATGCCCTCGACCGGTTCCTCCGGACGTGGGATTTCCGCGGCCCTTCCGAATGGGAGATACGCGCCACGACCTGGGGCACCGACCCCGCGCTCGTCCTGGCCACCGTCGACCGCCTGCGGTTGGTCTCCGAGGACGAGGCCCCGGCGCGCAAGAACGCCGAGCGCGCACGGCAGCGGCAGGCGGCGAGCGCGGAACTGCGCACGCTGTTCGCCGGAGACGAGACCGCCGTGGCCCAGTTCGACGCCGTGCTGCACGCCGCCGAACTGTGGCTGCGCGGCCGGGAGCGCGGCCGCACGACGGCCGCCATGCTCATCCACGAGGTACGGCTGGCGGCCCGCGAACTCGGCCGCCGCGCCGCCGAGGCAGGCCATCTCGACCATGTGGCGCAGATCTTCATGCTGTTCGCCGGCGAACTGGACACCTGGCTGGACGACCCGGCCGCCCACCTCGACATACTGCGTGAACGCGAGCGCACGTATCTGCGGCTCTTCGACTACGAGCCCCCGTTCGTCACCGTCGGCC
Organism: Sinosporangium album; assembly: GCF_900100605.1. Taxonomy (GTDB): domain Bacteria; phylum Actinomycetota; class Actinomycetes; order Streptosporangiales; family Streptosporangiaceae; genus Sinosporangium; species Sinosporangium album. The sequence continues at coordinate 197,427 of NZ_FNCN01000013.1, forward strand.
GCCCAGGGCCCGTCGCCGAGTGGAGGCGGCGGTCCGATCGGAGCGCCGCCCCGCTGCGGCCCGGCGACGCCATCACCGGCGTGCCCGGCTGCGGCGGCACCGCCCGCGGGCGGGCACGCGTCCTGACCGCGCCGGACGACCCGTCGGCCCTGGAACCCGGAGACATCCTCGTCGCCCCCATCACCGACCCGTCGTGGACACCGCTGTTCGTGGCCGCCGCGGCCGTCGTGGTCGACGTCGGAGCGCCCTTCTCCCACGCCGCGATCATCAGCAGGGAACTGGGCATCCCGTGCGTCGTCTCCGCGACCGACGCCACCGCCCGCATCCCCGACGGCGCACTGATCGAAGTGGACGGCACGACGGCCGCGGTCACCGTACTCGAGGTCGTTGACGTCACCGCCGCCGTCACCGCCGCCGAGGCTGAAGGCGCGCCGTAGCCCGCCCGCTCACTCGTCGCGGGCGGAGCGTTCGCGGCGCAGAGCGAGCAGGAGATCCTGGTGCAGCTCCATCCAGATGTCGTGGTAGGAGTCGGCCAGCGGCCTGGCGAAGGCCGCGGTCTCGCCCGCGCGCACGCGGGCGAGCGCGTCCGTCAACCGCCGCGCATATCGCCGGAACCTGGGCAGGGTGCCGGCCGACGAGTCCAGCACGTCCAGCAGGTCCGCGTGGACGACGGCCAGCCGTTCGACGACCCCGGCGTCGTATCCGGCGTCGCCATGGTCGTTGGGCTCGGAGGTGTCATCGCGGATCTGCCAGCTTGTGCAGACCCTCTTGAACTGCCTATTGATCGGAAGGAACCGCTCGTAGTCCGCCTCCAGCGCCTTCACCGCCTGCTCGCCGACCTCTTCCGCCAGCAGCCGCAGATGCTCCTCCCGGCCCGCCGCCGTGAGCGCGGCCATGGCCCGCGGGCGCTCCCGCAGCGTCACCAGCCCCTCCTGCGCCAGCGCCGCCAGATGCCGTGACGCCTGCTCCTCGCCCAGCCCGCTCAGCGCCCCGACGGCGGACACGTCGGCCATCCCCTTCACCCGCAGCGCGTGCAGCACCTCGAACCGCGGCGCGGACATGTGTACGGCAGCGGCCCCCGCATCCATCAGAACCCCCTTGTTGAGCTTTCCCGTCGGAAGACGCGGAAGCCGGTCAACGAACTCGATCTCCCTCGGCACCTTGAACCCCGCGAGCCGCGTGCGGCAGAAGTCGACCAGCTCCGCCCGGGGCTCGCCGTCCCGGCCGGGGTCGCGCAACTGCACGACGGCCTTGACCCGCTCGCCGAACTCCGGGTCCGGCACCCCGAACACGGCGGCGTCGGCGACGGACGGATGCAGCATCAAGGCGTGTTCGACCTCGGTCGGGTAGACGTTGACGCCGCCGGTGACGATGGTGTGGCCCTCCCTGCCGACGAGGTACAGGAACCCGTCCTCGTCGAGCCGGCCGAGGTCGCCGACGCTGCGCCGGCCGTGCGGGTCGACGCCCACCGCGTCGTCGTCGGCGTTGCGGTAGGCGCCGCCTCCGGAGAACCAGATCTTCCCCACGGTGTGCGGGCCGACCTCGACCCCGTTCTCGTCGGTGATGTGGACGCCTCCCGACAGCGCCCGGCCGACCGTGCCCGGCCGGACCAGCGCCTCCTCGGGAGACACATAGGTGTGCCCGTAGCCTTCCGAGGCTCCGTAGTACTCATGCAGGATCGGGCCCCACCAGCTCATCACCCCCTTCTTGAGCTCGTGTGAGCACGGCCCGCCGGAGGTCCAGGCGACGCGGTGTCCGCTGAGGTCGTGCCGCCCGCGGGCATCCGCGGGAAGGGCCAGCAGGCGGGACAGCATGGTGGGGACCCACTGGGAGTGGCTCACGCCGTACCGCTCGATCGCCTCCAAAGCGGCCTGCGCGTCGAAGCGCTCCATGCAGACGACGGTGCCGCCGAGCCCGAGCGTGAGGAGCTGGAAGGTGAACGGCGCCGCGTGGTAGTTCGGCGCGGGGGAGAGGAAGACGGTGTCCGCGTCGATGGCGAGCCTGGCGGTGAGCCCGGCGTGCCTCGGCGGCGCGTCGGCGGGGTGCACGCCGAGGAGCCGCTGGCGGAACGCCTTGGGCCTGCCGGTCGTGCCGCCGCTGTAGAGCACGCGGGCGCCGAGGAGCTCATCGGCCACGGGGGTCGCCGGACGGCCGTCGATCGCGTCGTGGAAGGAGGCGAGTGGGCCGGCGGCGCCGTCCAGGCACAGCCCGAGCGGTTTCCGGCCGTCGCCGTACGGCCCGGGCAGCCCCGCCGGCCCCGCCGGCCCCGGCAGCGCCCCCAGCGCGGACAGCGCCGACAGCACTGTGCCGGCGCGGTCGGCGCTGGTGATGACGGCCGCTGGTGCCCCCGCGGACAGGGCCTCGGCCAGCATGCCCCGCAGCTCGATCTCGGTGAGATGCCAGTTGACCGGGGTCACGTAGAGCCCGGCGCGCATTCCGGCCGCCATGACGATCGGCCATTCGACGCGGTTCTCGGCGATCAGGATCACGCTGCCGCCCGGACCGATCCCGTGAGCGCGGAGCAGGTGGGCGAGCCGGTTGGACTGCTCGTCAAGGTGCCGGTAGGTCAGCGTATGGCCCGTGCCCGCCATCACGTAGGCGGTGGCCTCGGGCCGCTCGGCCGCGATCAGAGCCGGATACATCTGGCCTCCCGCGTGTGGCTGCTGCCGTCTGACTGTGAATCATACGTCGCTCTCTGCCGAGTGATCTATGCGTCGAGCGTTGCTGTACAAGCTTTCTCTCGAAGACTCGATGTGCTTTAGTGATTGAACATTCGCACTCGGGCTGTGTCATCGCGGTGGGGGGCTTCGGTGTCCGATCAACTCAGCGTCGACCTGACGGACCTGTCCGCGTTCGAAGGGGGCGACGACCACCGCCTCTTCCGCCACCTGCGGGAGCACGCGCCGCTGCACTGGAACGACGAGCCCGGAGGACGCGGCTTCTGGTCGGTCACCCGCTACGGCGACATCCGCGCGATCGCCTCCGATCACCGGGCCTTCTCCTCGGCCGAAGGCACGCAGATCGCCGACCGCAGGGCCGAAGGCCATGGCGACCCCAGCATCCACAACATGGACCCGCCCCGGCACAGCACGCTGCGACAGCTCATCGTGCCGCACTTCAGACCGGCCCGGATCCGGAAGCTGGAGGACGAGGTCGTCGCGATCATCGACGCCCTGCTCGACGAGGTCCTCTCCGCGGACGCGGCCCCGGGCGGTGCCCCCGGTGCCCCCGGTGCCCCCGGTGCCCCCGGGGTCCCCGGGGACCCCGGGGACCCCGGGGGCACCGTCGATTTCGTGTCCGCGGTCGCGGCGCGGCTCCCGCTGCTCGTGGTCGGGCGGTTCCTCGGGGCGCCTGCCCGGGACTGCGCGGACCTGCTCACCTGGACCAACCAGATCGCCTCCGAGGACCCCGAGTACAGCGCGGGCCCCGAGACCGCGGCGAAGGCCAGAGACGAGGTGTTCGCCTACTTCCGCGAGCTTGAGGCGGAACGCCGCCGCGACCCCCGGGACGACCTGGTGACCGCCCTCCTCCACGCCGAGGTGAAAGGCCGCCCGCTCAGCCTCGCCCAGCGCAACGCTAACCACCTGCTGCTGCTGGTCGCCGGCAACGAGACGACCCGCAACCTTCTGTCCGGCGGCGTCGAGGCGCTCCACCGGTGGCCCGGGCAGTGGGAGGCGCTCGTCGCCGACCCCGGACGCATCCCCGCCGCGGTGGAGGAGGCGGCGCGCTGGGTGTCGCCCGTGCTGTGCATGCGGCGCACCGCCACCCGCGATGTGGAACTGCACGGCCGCACCATCGGGGCCGGGCAGAAGGTCGTGCTGTGGTTCTGCTCCGGCAATCGCGACGGGGAGGTGTTCCCCCGCCCGGACCGGTTCATCGGAGACCGGGAGCCCAACGACCACCTGGGGTTCGGCTGGGGCGTGCACGCCTGCCTCGGCGCGCATCTCGCCCGGTTCGAGACCGCGCTGTTCCTGCGCCGTCTCATCCAGCGGGGGCTGCGGGTCGAGCTCCAGGCCGAGCCGGAGCGGCTACGGTCCAACTTCTTCCGCGGCATCAAACGGCTCCCCGTACGGCTGGTCGCCTCCCATGCCCGAGCCCCCTATGCCTGAGCCCCCTATGCCTGAGCCGACCACGCCTGAGCTGACCAGGTCGCCGCCCGGGTCCGGGACAGGCGGGACGATCGCCGGTGACGGGTGGCTGGGCCGGGCGCCGTGCCTGATCGACGGGGAGCGGATCGAACCGGCGGGCGCCCTGACCGCCGCTGTGACCGCCGTGGTGGACCCCTATACCGGGCAGACCGTCGGCGACGTGGCCGACGCCGGCCCCGAGCTCGTCGGCCACGCCGTACACGCCGCGCGCCGCGCGGCCCCGGCCTGGGCCGCCACCCCCGCCTCCGAACGTGCCCGGGTGCTGGAACGGGCCGCCGCCCTCCTCCTGGACCGCGGCCCGAGCCTGGCCCGCCTGGTCACACGGGAGATGGGCATGCCGGTCACCCTCGCCGAGGCCACCCAGGGGGAGCTGCCCGCCCGCGTCCTGGCCTCGTTCGCCGAGGCCACCCGGCGGTTCGGCTGGGTGGAGGACGCCGACGGGGCCGAACTGCGGCACGTCCCGCTGGGTGTGGTCGCCGCGATCACCCCGTGGAACATGCCCGTGTACCAGATCGTGGCCAAGGTCGGCGCGGCGCTCGCCGCGGGGAACACGGTGGTGCTCAAACCGAGCGAGCTCACCCCGTTCGACGCGGTGGTGCTCGTCGGCCTGTTCGGGGACGCCGGGCTTCCTCCCGGCGCACTCAACCTCGTCCAGGGCGGCGCGGCGACGGGGGCGTGCCTGGTGAACCGTCCGGAGGTGGCGCATGTGTCGTTCACCGGCGGCGTCGCCGCGGGGAAAGCGGTCGCCTCGGCGGCGGGCGCGCGCCTGGCGTCGGTCACGCTGGAGCTGGGCGGGAAGTCGCCCGCGGTTCTGCTGCCCGACGCCGACCTGGCTCACGCCGTACCGGCCGTGCTGCGCAGCGCCCTGGTGAACTCGGGGCAGGCGTGCAACGCTACGACCCGGCTGGTCGTGCCGGCCGCCCGCGCGGGCGAGATCGAGGAGCTGCTCGCCGCCGCGCTCGCTCAGGTGGCGCCGGGCGACCCGCGGCGGCGCGACGTGAACTTCGGGCCGCTGGTGTCGGGGCGGCAGCGGGCGCGCGTCCGCGCGTTCATCGCGGACGCGCTGGCGTGCGGGGCGCGCCCGGTCGAGCACGAGGACATCGACGTACCGCGGTGCGGGTTCTTCGTGGCACCCCGGGTGTTCACTGACGTACCGGAGGAGGCGAAGGTGCTGCGTGAGGAGGTCTTCGGCCCGGTCGTGGTCGTGCAGACCTACACCGATGAGGCCGAGGCGCTCAAGGTGGCCGGCGACACCGACTACGGCCTGTCGGCGGAGGTGTGGTCCGCCGACACCGAACGCGCCGCGGCGTTCGGCCGCGCGCTGCGGGTCGGGCAGGTCAAGGTCAACGGCGTGCGGACGAGGGAGCGTCCCGCCGTACCGTTCGGAGGGTTCGGGCTGTCGGGGTTCGGGCGGGAGCTCGGCCGCGCCGGCATCGCCGAGCTGACGGCCGTGACGGCGGTGCTGCGCTGATGGGCGGCCGGCGTGTCGTCGTCACCGGCGCCTCCTCGGGGATCGGCCTGGCATTGACGAGGCGGCTGCTCGCGGCCGGTGAGAACGTCGTCGCCGTGGACCGGGCCGCGTGTCCGGAGCGGGCGGTCGAGACCCTGATCGCGGACCTCGCCGACGCCGCCGCGCTCGGCCGGGCGCTGTCCGCGCTCACCGGCCCGGTGCACGCGCTGGCCAACGTCGCCGGGGTGCCGGGCACCGCGCCCGCCGAGCTGGTGCTGGCCGTGAACGTTCTCGGCGCGAGGCTGGTCACCGAGGCGCTCAGGCCCCGCATGGGCGCCGGCGCCTCGATCGTCAACGTGGCCTCGGTCGCCGCGCACCGCAACGTGCTCGGCGAACCCGCCGTGGACGCGCTCCTGGCGGTGGCCGACCGCGCGGGGCTCGCGGACTGGCTGGCGAGGCATCCGCTGACGGGCCCTCAGGCGTACGACACGTCCAAGGCGGCCGTCGTGCGGTGGACGCGGGCCCTGGCCGGCCGGTGGGTGGGGTCGGGCGTGCGGGTCACCAGCGTCAGCCCCGGTCCCGTCGAGACGCCCATCCTTGAGGATTTCCGCTCCACGATGGGATCCCGGCGGATCGACCACGCCGCCGAGATCGTCGGACGGCACGGCGACACCGACGAGGTGGCGGCGGTGGTGGCGTTCCTGCTGGGCCCGGACGCGTCGTGGGTGAACGGGGTCGACATCCCCGTCGAAGGCGGGCTGCTCGCCGCTCGCGCGGCCAGGGAAACGGTGACCGCCGACGGCGTCATGGCGACGTCGCGGTGGAGGGACGGGTGACATGGGCGTTCAGGACGTGGTGCTGGCCGTGGACGGCAGCCGGGAGCTGAGCCGCGACCAGGTGGGGGGCAAGGCGCTCGGGCTCAACCGGATGATGGCGCTCGGCCTGCCGGTGCCGCCCGCGTTCGTGGTCCCGGTGGCGGTCTGCCAGGCGTTCCACGCGGGCGGCCCGGCGCTGCCCGAACCGGTGTGGCGGGACGTGCTGGCCCACCTGGCGCGGCTCGAAGGCGCGACCGGGAGGGCGTACGGCGGGCCCGCGGCGCCTCTGCTCCTCGCGGTCCGCTCCGGAGCGGCCGTGAGCATGCCGGGAATGATGGACACCGTGCTCAACCTCGGTCTGACCGCGAACCTGCGCGACGTGCTGGCCGCCGAGTCGGGCGACCCGCTGTGGGCGGAGGACACCTTCCGCCGGTTCCACCGCGACTACACGGCCACCGTCGGCGCGCCCGTCCCCGACGATCCGCGCGCCCAGCTTCGCGGGGCCGTCGGCGCGGTGTTCGGCTCCTGGTTCTCGGCGCGGGCCATGGCCTACCGCGACCGCCACGGCCTGTCCGCCATGGCGGGCACCTCAGTCACGGTGCAGGCCATGGTGTTCGGCAACCGGGACGGGCGTTCGGGGACGGGCGTGCTGTTCAGCCGGGACCCGGTCACGGGGGCGCCGGGGGTGTTCGGGGAGTGGCTGCCCGGGGCGCAGGGGCACGACGTGGTCGCGGGGGAGCGCACGCCGTACGGGCTCGACACACTGGCCGAGGCGCAGGCCGGCAACCACCGCCGGCTTGTCGAGATCGCCGCGCTCCTTGAGGCGGACCGCCGGGACATGGTGGACGTCGAGTTCACCATCGAGTCGGGGCGGCTGCACATCTTGCAGGTGAGGGTGGGCAAGCGGTCGGCCGAGGCGGCGCTGCGGATCGCTCGCGACATGGTGGCCGAGGGCATGATCTCCGAGTCGGTCGCACGCGACCGGCTGTCGGGCGTCGACATCGCTATGGCGGTCCCCGAGCAGGTGTCTCCCGGCGGGAGGGGCGCCGAGTTGGCCAGGGGCATCCCGGCGGGGCCGGGGCGCGGCTCCGGCGTCGCTGTGACCGGCATCGACGAGGCTCTGCGCCTGGCCGAGGAGGGGGCCTCGGTGGTCCTGGTGAGGCCCACGACCTCGCCCGACGACGTGCCGGCGATGTTCGTCGCGGCGGCCGTGGTGACCGAGCACGGCGGGAGCACGTCGCACGCCGCGGTGGTGTGCCGGGAGCTCGGGCTGCCGTGTGTCGTGGGGTGCGGGGAGGGTGTTGGGGCGCGCCTGGCCGGGAGGAGGGTCACGGTGGACGGGACCGAGGGCCGGGTTCTGCGGGCGGAGGTCTCCACGCCTTGATCTGGACGGGACCGGCGAGTGCGTCGGCACTGAAGATTGCAGTAAAGTGAATGACACGTCACGAGTCAGCGAAACCGGCAAGCCCTATGAGCACATCGGCGTCGGAATACGACGTTCAACCCCATGAGTCTGAAACGTTCCAGCAGGGTGACCACCCGACGGGGTGGCAGCTCATCGCCGACCTGCTGCCCGCCCCCGATGCCAAACGCCCCAACCGCAGAGGCCGGGAGACCCGCGAAAGGCTCGTGCGGGCCGCGGCCCTGTGCTTCAGCGACTATGGATACACCCGCACGCGGATCTCGGACATCGTCTATCGCGCCGGCACCGCCCAGGGCAATTTCTATCGGCATTTCTCCAGCCTGGACGAGGTCTTCCTCGCCGCGCTGCGCCCCGCGCTGGAGGAGTTGGTCGGCGCGACGGCGGATACGGTTCCGGGGCCCGACGAGCAGCAGACCCTGATCAACCAGCATGTGCGCTACCTGCAGGCATACGCCCGCAACAGGCATCTGCTGCGCGTGATGCGGGAGGCCGCGGCCGCCAGCAACAACGAGGGGTTCGGAGTGCTGTGGCTGCGGTTGCGGGGGGCGTTCGTGGAACGTACCCACCGGTGGCTGCGCCGCCTGCACGCGCAGGGGCAGATCGGCCACACCGACTTCGCCCTGCTCGCGGAGGCGCTCGGATCCCTCACCGAGCAGATGGCGTATATCCACATCGGCATCCCGGCCGTCAGCCCGAGGCCGGAGCGGATCCGCGAGCTGGCCACCGTCATCGGCGAGGTGTGGTTCAGGAGTCTGCCCCCGGTCCGGTGAGCCCGGTGAACCTCCTTTCCAGCGCCTTCGTCGGCTGCCCTCCACGGCGAATCCATGGCGAGCCCAACGCGAGTCCGGGGGAAGGCATGGCCGCATTGACCGGCCACCGGACAGTTCAGAGTTGTCAGATGCCGCTTGACTAGTGCAGTGCCATTCGTAATTATGTGACTAGGTCGTCGCAAAATGTCAGACTGTCGTGCATGGTCATAAGCGGGCGCCTTCGGCGAAGAGGCCGAGGTGAACCGCGGGACCCCCACCGGTGAGGCGCACCGGGGATCGGCCTCCACATGCGATTCACCCGTCACGTCGCTCCGCGAAAGGGCCCGATGACCGGGGGTGAGCGGGGCAACAACGAACCGATGAACGCACACGGGATATCAGAGGCCGTTTATTTGGCATTCGCATAAAGACGGGGACAGCGCGGTTTCCGTATGCCGGTCACTCATCGCCGGGACAACGGGGGAGACACCGGGAGACATCTGGAGACACCGGGAAACCATCGCAGCCATGTGTTTCCTGTCGCCGCTGTTCGGTCGATTCCCAGTGAAACCACAGCCAGACGGGAGCAGTCCACACGTGGCAAGCAGTCAGACATTGACCGATGCCCGCCCGGCGTTCGAGGTGCTGGCCTGGAGCCGAGAGGTGGTGGAACCGCTGCTGCGCCAGGCGGTCGACCGCCTCCCCCCGCCGGCCCGGCGGATCGCCGGCTACCACTTCGGCTGGCATGACGAGGACGGAACACCCACGCGTGCGGGAGGCAAGGCCATCCGGCCCGCACTGACCCTGCTGTCGGCCCGGGCCGTCGGAGGACATGAACGCGCCGCGGCCCCGGCGGCGGTCGCCGTGGAACTGGCGCACAACTACTCACTCCTGCACGACGACCTCATCGACGCCGACGAGGCGCGACGCCACCGGCCGACCGCGTGGAAGGTGTTCGGGAGCGCCCAGGCGATCCTCGTCGGCGATGTCCTGCATGCCCTCGCCTTCGACGTCCTGGCCTGCGGCGGGACGGCGCTCGCCGCCCACGGCACCCCGCTCCTCAGCTCCGCGCTGCTCGACCTCGCGGGCGGCCAGTGCGCCGACGTGGCGTTCGAAGCGCGTACGGACGCCGTCCCGGTCGACGAGTGCCTGGAGATGGTGAGGTGCAAGACGGCCGCGCTGCTCGGCGGCGCGTGCGCGCTCGGCGCGCTGGCCGGCGGTGCCGTACCCTCCCAGGTCGAACGCATGCGGGCCTTCGGCGAGCAGCTCGGGCTGGCCTTCCAGATGGTCGACGACCTGCTCGGCATCTGGGGGGAGCCGTCGGTCACCGGCAAACCCGTCCGCGCCGACCTGGCCCAGCGCAAGAAGTCGCTGCCGGTCGTGGCGGCGCTGGCCTCGGGCACCCCCGCCGGCGACGAGCTGGCCGAGCTCTACCACCGGGACACCCCGCTGACGGACGCCGAGCTCGTCCGCGCGGCCGACCTGGTGGAGCTGGCCGGAGGGCGGGCCTGGGCGCAGACGCAGGCCGACGACCGGATGGAAAGCGCCCTGGTCGAGCTCCAGGCGGACACGCTCGTGCCCGGTGCCGCCGCCGAACTGCTCAACATCGCCCGGCTGATCACTCGCCGCGATCACTGATTCCACCTCCCTTTCCGTAGAGGACGTGCTTGACCATGCCTGCCCCTCTCGAACAAGGACATCCGCAGCGCGACCGGGCGGCCTCGGGCCGCGCCGTCGTCATTGAGGACCTCCGCCTGCCGGACGGCTCCGCCGTCCCCTGCCCCGCCGCTCCACTGCTCGCGGGAGAACTGCTCCGCGCCGGCCTGCGCGTGGAGTACGGCACAGCCCCCGTCGCCGGACCCGCCACCGCGGCGACCGCGGCCGACGGGGTGTTCGTCGCCGCGTTCCCCGGTGCCCCCGGCCACGTCGGCCTCGGCGTACGCACCGATCCCGCCGACCGCAGCGGTACGGCACTGGCCCGCGCCGCGCTGACCGACCTGCTCGCCGTGACCACCGCCGCCCCACGCACCGTCCTGCTCGCCTCGCCGCGCTCCTTCTGCGCAGGGGTCGACCGCGCGATCGAGACCGTGGAACGCGCGCTCGAACGGCACGACGGTCCGGTGTACGTGCGCAAGCAGATCGTGCACAACACCCACGTCGTCGCTGACCTCGGCGCCCGCGGCGCGGTCTTCGTCGACGAACTGGACGAGGTGCCCGAAGGCGCGACCGTGGTGTTCTCCGCGCACGGTGTCTCGCCCGCGGTGCACACCGAGGCCGAGCGGCGCCGGTTGGAGGTCATCGACGCCACCTGCCCGCTGGTGACCAAGGTGCACAACGAGGCACGCCGCTTCGCCGCCCGAGGCGACACCGTCGTCTTCATCGGACACGCCGGACACGAGGAGGTCGAAGGCACGCTCGGAGAGGCGCCCGACCACATGGTGCTGGTGGAGGACGTCAGCGACGTTGACAAGCTCCAGGTGGAGGACCCCGCCAAGGTGTCCTTCCTGACCCAGACGACGCTGGCCGTCGACGAGACCACCGACATCATCACGGCGCTGAAGTCGAGGTTCCCGGAGCTGCGCGAGCCCGGTTCGGAGGACATCTGCTACGCCACCACCAACCGGCAGAACGCGCTGCGCATGGTGACTCAGCAATCCGACCTGGTGCTGGTGGTCGGTTCGCCCAACTCCTCGAACTCCCTGCGGCTGGTCGAGATCTCCCGCAGGGAGGGGACCCCCGCCCATCTGATCGAGGACGCCACCGCCATCCGCACCGAGTGGCTCGCGGGAGTGACAACGGTCGGGCTGACCGCCGGGGCGTCCGCCCCACCCGACAAGGTCGACGGCGTCGTGGCCGCGCTGGGCGGCCTGGGCCCGCTCATCGTGCGCGAACACGAGCTGACCCGTGAGACGGTGCACTTCACGCTCCCCTCCAGCGTGAGGTCGTCGTGAGCCCGCACCTGGCCGCCGCGCCCGGAATGCGGCTGCTCAGCGGTATCGCGGGGCCGGACGATCTGCGCGCGCTCCCCGCGGCGGACATGCCCGCCCTGGCCGACGAGATCCGCGGGTTCCTCATCGACACCGTCAGTGCGAGCGGCGGACACCTCGGCCCCAACCTGGGCGTGGTCGAGGTGACCATGGCCCTGCACCGGGTGTTCGACTCGCCCCGCGACGTCCTGCTGTTCGACACCGGGCACCAGGCGTACGTCCACAAGATCCTCACCGGGCGCTGGGACCGGTTCGGCGGCCTGCGCACCGCGGAGGGCCTCTCGGGGTATCCCTCCCAGGCCGAATCCGCGCACGACGTGATCGAGAACTCCCACGCCTCGACCGCGCTGTCCTACGCCGACGGTCTGGCCAAGGCGTTCGAGCTGTCGGGCCGGCGTGACCGGAGGATCGTCGCCCTGGTCGGCGATGGAGCGCTGACCGGCGGCATGTGCTGGGAGGCGCTCAACAACATCGGCTCGGCCCGGAAGCGGCCCGTGATCGTCGTGCTGAACGACAACGGCCGTTCCTACGCCCCCACGGTCGGAGCCCTCGCTGACCACCTCGGCGCCCTGCGGAGCGGATCGCCCAATGCGGCCAACCTCTTCGACCTGCTGGGCTTCGCCTACATCGGACCCGTCGACGGACACGACACGCCCGCGCTCGAAGAGGCGCTCCGGCAGGCGGCAGACCTGCGGCGCCCCGTGGTGGTGCACACCATCACCGCCAAGGGCAAAGGGTACGGCCCAGCCGAAGGCGACGTCGCCGAGCAGATGCATGCCGTCGGCGTCATCGACCCGGTCACCGGGGTACCGGTCAGCGGTGGCAAAAGATCCTGGACGTCGGTCTTCGGCGACGAACTCGCCACCCTCGGCGCGGAACGGCCCGACATCGTGGCGATCACCGCCGCGATGCCGCTCCCGACCGGCCTCGGCCCGTTCATCCAGCGCTTCCCCAGCCGGGTCTTCGACGTCGGCATCGCCGAACAGCACGCCGTGACCTCCGCCGCCGGGCTGGCCCTCGGCGGACTGCACCCCGTCGTCGCGATCTACTCGACGTTCCTCAACCGCGCCTTCGACCAGGTGCTGATGGACGTCGCCCTGCACCGCCTGCCGGTGACCTTCGTACTCGACCGCGCCGGCGTGACGGGCGCGGACGGCCCGAGCCACCACGGCGTCTGGGACGCTTCCCTCCTCCCCGTCGTCCCCGGCCTGCGACTCGCCGCGCCGCGCGACCCGCGGCGGCTGCGGGAACTCCTGCGCGAGGCGGTCGACCACCAGGACGGCCCGAGCGTGATCCGCTACCCCAAGGCGGTGGCCGGGCCCGACATCCCCACCGTGCGCAGGAACGGCACCGTGGACGTGATCCGCGAGGACCCCGGGGCCCGGGTGCTGCTCGTGGCCGTCGGGTCGCTCGCCGCCGCGGCCCTCGCCGCCGCGGACGACCTCGCCGCCCACGGCGTGCCGTCCACCGTGGTCGACCCTCGCTGGACCGCGCCCCTCCACGCGGACCTGGTGGCCCTCGCCGCCGGACACGACCTCGCCCTCACGGTGGAGGACACGACCGCGACCGGCGCGCTGGGAGCACGGCTCGCCCAGGCGCTGGCCGAGACCGGCGCCCCGGCCCGGGCCGCCACCCTGGCGCTCCCGCCGCAGTTCCTCCCGCACGCCACCCGCGACGAAATCCTCCACGCCCACGGGATGGACGGAGCCGGCATCGCGGCGAACGTCATGAAACTCCTCAACGGCACCGCCTGCACCCGCTGACCACCAGTGCGACCAGCAACATAGGAGTCAGTCCTTTGACGGTAACCCTGAGACCGCGAGCGGTCGGCATGCGGCTCGTCCACGCCAGCGACATCAGAATCGAGGGCCTGTACTGCCCCCTTCCCCCGGTCGTGGCCGTCGACCCTACGCCCTACCCCGACGTGCTCGCCTGGATGGAGAGGTTCGACCTGGGGGAGGAAGGCGACCAGCGCGAGGCGTACGCCGAAGCCGGCGCCTACTTCGCCGTCGACAACTTCCCCCTGGCCGACGCGCTCGGCCAACGCCTCCTCGCCCGCCTGTTCGTGCTCGGCTTCTACTTCGACGACGTCTACTGCGAGCCGCTGAGCCGCGGCGAACCGAAGCCGCGGCAGGCGTGGGAGCTGTTCGAGCGCCTCGCCGACTGCCTCATCGACACGGCGTCCCGCCCCGGCACCCACCCCGCGATCACGGCGCCGGTCACCTTGGCGACGGCCGACTTCGTCCGCGACCTCCAGCGGCACTACTCCTCGATCGTGCTCAAGGCGTTCGCGGGCGGCTGGCGCACGTGGATCGGCGGGCTGCGCTGGGAGGTCGCCCTGGACAGGAGGGCGCCCTCGCTCGCCGAGTTCTTCACCGGCCGCTTCGACAACTTCGGCGCCGAGGTCCTGACCGTGGTCGGCGGCGCCGGGAGCGGCCTGGGACTCGACGAACCTCCCGGGCGGGCGCCGTACACCCGTGCGCTGATCCAGGCCGGATGGGCCCTGGTGATCATCTACAACGAGTGGGCCTCCTACGCCAAGGAGCAGCGCGCCGGAACGGGCAGCTCCAACCTCGTGGAGATCACCGCCGCCGAACTGGGCGCCGGCACACGCGAGGCGGTCATCGAGACCGTACGGCTGCACGACCGCATCATGGAGGTGTTCCTCCGGCTGGCCGAGATGTGCCGCGCCGAAGGCGGCCGGTCGGCCGGATGGGTCGACTTCATGAACGCCACCGTGGCCGGCCATCTCACCTTCTGCACGCGAACCAACCGCTACGGGTGGCCGCCGGATCGGGAACTGATCGTGGTGGACCGCCCCTGCGTCACGAGCGGGACCACACCGCTCCCCGAGCCGCTCCACTGGTGGTGGCGGGAGGCGGGCCTGCCGCTCGGCGACGGCTCAGACCACGTCCGGCGAGGGAGCGAACGATGACCACGATCAACCTGGGCATGCCGACGCGGCCGCGCTCCGCGCCGGGGGCGGCCCGCCGCAGGACGCGCCAGGTCATGGTGGGCGCCGTACCCGTCGGCGGGGACGCCCCCGTGTCGGTGCAGTCCATGACCACCACCGTGACGTCGAACGTGGACGCCACCCTGCAGCAGATCGCCGAGCTCACCGCGGCGGGCTGCCAGATCGTCCGCGTGGCCGTACCGTCGCAGGACGACGCCGAAGCCCTCCCGGCCATCGCGCGCAAATCGGCCATCCCCGTGATCGCCGACATTCACTTCCAGCCGAAGTACGTGCTCGCCGCGATCGACGCCGGGTGCGCCGCCGTACGCGTCAACCCGGGCAACATCAAGAAGTTCGACGACCGCGTCGGGGAGATCGCCAAGGCCGCCTCCGCCGCCGGGGTGCCGATCAGGATCGGCGTGAACGCGGGCTCGCTCGACCCGCGCCTGCTCGCGAAGTACGGCAAAGCCACGCCCGAGGCGCTCGCCGAGTCGGCCCTGTGGGAGTGCTCGCTGTTCGAGGAGCACGGCTTCACCGACATCAAGATCTCCGTGAAGCATCACGACCCCGTCGTCATGATCGACGCCTACCGGCGGCTCGCCGAACGCTGCGACTATCCGCTGCACCTCGGCGTCACCGAGGCGGGCCCGCCCCCGCAGGGCGTGATCAAGTCGGCCGTCGCCTTCGGCGTGCTGCTGGCGGAGGGCATCGGGGACACCATCCGGGTGTCGCTGTCCGCTCCGCCCGTCGAAGAGGTCAAGGTCGGCATCGGCATCCTGGAGTCGCTCGCCCTCCGCGAACGCGGCCTGGAGATCGTGTCGTGCCCGTCCTGCGGGCGCGCCCAGGTGGACGTCTACCGGTTGACCGCGCAGGTGCAGGCGGCCTTCGACGGGTTCCCGCATCCGATCCGCGTCGCCGTCATGGGGTGCGTGGTGAACGGCCCCGGAGAGGCGAGGGAGGCCGACATCGGCGTCTCCTCGGGGAACGGCAAGGGCCAGATCTTCGTCCGGGGCCAGGTGGTGCGGACCGTCCCCGAGGACCGGATCGCCGAGGCGCTCATCGAGGAGGCCGTGAAGATGTTCGACGGGGACTAGCCTGAGAAGGTCGTCAGCGCGACCGTGTGCCGGGCGCGGCGTGCGCGCCCGGCGCGGGGTCGAGATATCTGGACTGCACGTGCTCGTAGACCACCGACGTCTGCACGTCGGCCACCTCGCGCCGCTCGGTGAGGCGGTCGATGACGAAGGCATACAGGCCGTCGGTGTCGGGGACGGCGATGTGGATGAGGAAGTCGTTGGGGCCGGAGGTGACGAACAGGCCGACGGTCTCCGGCATGCGCGCCGCCCACTCCCGGAACCCCTCGATGACGGGCCGGGACGGCGGGCGGATGCGCACCGCGATGAGCGCCTGGACGGGGCGGCCGATCGCCCTCAGGTCGAGCTCGGCGCGGTAGCCGCGGATGACTCCGCGCTCCCTCAGAATCCGGACGCGCTCCAGCGAGGTGGACGGGGACACGCCGGTGGCCGCCGCGAGGTCGCGATTCGTCTGCCGTGCATTGTTTTGCAATTCACGCAGAAGTTCACGATCGAGCGCATCAAGTTTCACAGATTCCCTTCCGAGGCGCATGAAGTTCGGAGAGTGTGGCGATAGCTCGTACGGAACCTTAATCTTGCGCGGTGTCAAGTTCAACAGTTCCGCAGCCGAGCAGACCGCCCGGCGCTTGATGAAACAAGTGCCGCTCTGGTCGGGTGTGTCGGGAAAAGTCGGGTTTTCATCTGCCCCGAGCATAGACGTGAGCGGCGCGTTGCGAGAGACAATCGGCTGAGAGTTCAGCCGGTGAAAGTTCACCCTCTGTCCGATGTGAGCGACCGGTTTCCCGTGGTTTAGCTCACCAATATTAGTAAGGAACAAACCCCGATGCATCCCAGCGCATCATCCGGCCTGCCGACCCTGTCGCCCGAGGAGATCCGCACCGACCTCCCCACCCGGCAGGCCAAGCTCAAGTGGGTCATCGTCGTCGACGAGAGCCTCTCCACCGGGCTGGTCGTGAACGCGGCCGTCTGCATGGCCGCCGCCGTGGGCCACGCGATCCCCGGCGTGCTGGGGCCCGAAGGCAAGGACGCCTCAGGTTCCGTCCATGTGGGGCTGCCCTGGGCGGGCTGCTCGATCCTCGCCTCCGACGCTGAGACGATCCACAAGCTGCGGTCCAAGGCCGCCGAGAAGGACGGCCTGCTCGTGGTCGACATGCCGCTGCCGGCGCAGACCTCGCGCGTCTACGACGAATACCTCGGCACGCTCGCGGAGACCCCCGCCGACGAGGTCGTCTACTACGCCGTCAGCATCATCGGGCCGCGCAACAAGGTCGACAAGCTGGTGGGCAAGCTTCCTCTGCTGCGCTGACCCCGGCCCCTTCGGGGACATTCCCGGGGAGGCGGGTGTGCAGGCTCCTCGGCAGGCGTGCGGGGCACGGCTGCGAGGAGCCCTGTGTCGTCTTCAGTGGGGCCGGGCAGGGGCGGACCTCGGCATCCGCAGCGGCTCGTCCGGTGCGGGCGCCGGCTTGGTCCGCACGACACTCACGATGACGAGCCCCGACAGGAGAAGGGCCATACCGAGTCCGGAGACCACGGTCAGCGCCTCGCCCAGCACCAGGAGTCCCAGCACCGCCGCCACCAGCGGCTCGGCCAGGCTGAGCGTGCCCGCCGTACTCGCGGACACGCGGTCGAGCCCGACCACGAACAGCATGTAGGCGGCGGCCGTGGCGATCAGCCCGAGCCACAGCAGCAGCGCCACACTGCCGGGGTCGACCAGGTCTCCGAAGTTGCCCACCAGCACCGGGCTGAAGATCAGCCCGCCCACGATCAGCGTCACGGCGACGGCCGCGGGCATGCTGACCTGGTGCGTCGTGAGCCGCTTGGCGGCCACGGTGTAGATGCCGTAGCAGATCCCCGACACGATGCCGAAGCTGATCCCCGCCGCGTCCACGCGGCTGGTGCCGGGAGCCAGCAGCAGCACGCAGCCGGCCACCGCGGCGAGGGTGCCGAGCAGCCAGGGAAGCCCCAGAGAGTCCCGGTCGACCAGCCGGGCGAACAGCCCGGTGGCGGCCGGGGCGACGCCGAGTGCCACTGCCGTCGCCAGAGCGGCTCCCGTGCGCTCCACCGAGAACATGAATCCCGCTTGGTAGATCCCGGTGGCCACGGCCGCGAGCAGCAGCCATGGCCAGACCTTCGGAGTGAGCAGTGGCCGCAGCCGCGCCCGGCTCACGACCGCTAACAGCGCCAGCGCCAGTCCCCCGATGAGAATGCGGGCCGAACCCAGTGCGACCGGGTCGTCCCCCGTGTCAGCCCATACCTGGACAGGGCCGACGGTGCCCCATAGGACCGCTGCGGCGAGCACAAGAATTGATCCGGCTCCACGTATTGAGCCGAGTCTCTGAGGTCTCATGCCGCGGAGGTTACTGGGCAGTTTTCTGGTGGTGCGAACCATGCCGAACAATATTCGGCGGGAACGTTTTCACCCTCTGACATGTCGAACGTCGTTAAATGTCCGGAGCGCTTGCGGCGCATGTTATGCGCTCGTACCAGACACACCTGGGGATTTAGGGCCTTTGTGGGACTATGTTGAACTCTGATCGCTTCTGTGATGAGAGTGCACTAAGCTCGCCTGTGAGCCCGTAGCGCAGTGGTCGGCGCATCTCCATAGCGTGGGGAGGGACGCTGGTTCGAATCCAGCCGGGTTCACTCCTCGGCGGTCGCAGGGGTGGAAGGAGCGTTGTGGACGTCGCATCCGTGCTGCGTCATCTCGGGGAAGCCCGTGACCTGCCCCTCGACCACCCCGATCGCCACCACCTCGAACACGCCGCTCTCTCACTGGTCCGCGACGGCCAACGCCGACGCAAGCGGGAGCGGAAGGAGAGCAGAGCCCGCGCCGACGGAAAGGTGCTCGCCGGCACAGCCATGGGCTCTCCCGACCGACCGGTCGACGCCCCGATCGATGAGATCCCCGACGCGGGCTTCACCACACTGCGCGGGACCCGCCTCTGCTACATCTGCAAGCAGCGCTACAACCGTGTCGGCGGTCTGTATCACCGGCTCTGTCCGGCGTGCGCCGCCGACAACGCCGCACGCCGTACGGCACGGACCGACCTGACGGGACGCTCCGCCCTCATTACCGGGGGCCGGGTCAAGATCGGTCACCACCTGGCTCGCAAGATGCTCGACGACGGAGCCCGAGTCACGATCACCACCCGCTTCCCCAAGGACGCCGCCCGCCGTTTCGCCGCCTCCGGCGACTGGGGCGACCGCCTGCGGATCATCGGCATCGACCTGCGGGACCCCCGAGAGGTCCTCGCGCTGACCGAGCGGCTGCTCTCCGAGGGCGAGCCGCTGGACATCCTGGTCAACAACGCGGCGCAGACCATCCGCCGCCCCGACTCCGTCTACGCCGCGCTGATCGAGGGCGAGCGGCGACGACCGGAGCTGACCACCGGATACGGGCTTCCGGATGTGTCCGGGCTCTTGCCGGACTTATCCCCGACGAACTCGTGGTCGGCCCGGATCGGCGGGGTCGATCCGGGGGAACTCCTCGAAACCCACCTGATCAACGCGGTCGCGCCGTTCCTGCTGATCGACCGCCTTCTGCCTCTCCTTCTCAACGCTCCCGCCTCCCGGCGCTACGTCATCAACGTGTCCGCCGTCGAAGGGCAGTTCACCGTCGCCAACAAAACCGGCCGACATCCCCACACCAACATGGCCAAGGCCGCCCTCAACATGCTCACCCGCACGAGTGCCGAGGACCTCGCCCCTCAAGGCGTCTACATGTGCAGCGTCGACACCGGCTGGATCACCGACGAGCAGCCCGTGCCCATCCGCGACATGCTCGACAGGCGCACCCCCCTCGACGTGATCGACGGTGCCGCCCGCGTCTACGACCCGATCGTGCGAGGTGAAGCGGGGCACCCCCTTTACGGCGTATTCCTCAAGGACTACACGGTGGCACCATGGTGAACCCGGACGACCTGCTCGCCTGGCTCCCCGGCGGTGAAAATGTGAGTGCCCACACGCCCGGCTGCAGCAGACCTTGTTTCAGCGACGGTAAGAGTTGACGAGTTCACCGGGCTATGGCATCCTGATGCCAGACTAAGAGGTTGACACTATTTATAGTGTTTGGACAGACATTTATAATTTGCGTTATGCTGCCACCTCGCGCTGTCTTCTAGCGTCCCGGATTCTGCCGGGGCGTTTGGCATGCGCGCAGTCCGATTCCATCCGTGCTCTCCGGAAGGACATCTGTTGGCAGCCTCGCGCAACGCCTCGGCCATACCCGCCGGTCCCCGTCGCGTCTCTTTTTCACGCATCCAGGAGCCTCTCGAAGTTCCTAACCTTCTTGCCCTGCAGACCGAGTCGTTCGACTGGCTGCTCGGCAACGAGAAGTGGAAGGGCCGGGTCGAGGCGGCTCGCCAGGCCGGGCGCAAGGACGTTCCGACCCAGTCAGGTCTCGAAGAGATCTTCGAGGAGATCAGTCCCATCGAGGACTTCTCCGGAACCATGTCCCTGTCGTTCCGCGACCACCGGTTCGAGCCGCCCAAGCACTCGATCGACGAGTGCAAAGACAAGGACATGACCTACTCCGCCCCGATGTTCGTCACGGCGGAGTTCATCAATAACCAGACCGGTGAGATCAAGAGCCAGACGGTCTTCATGGGCGACTTCCCGCTCATGACGCCCAAGGGCACCTTCATCATCAACGGCACCGAGCGTGTCGTGGTCTCCCAGCTCGTCCGGTCCCCGGGCGTCTACTTCGACCGCAGCGTCGACAAGACCTCCGACAAGGACCTCTTCGGCTGCAAGGTCATCCCCTCCAGGGGCGCCTGGCTCGAGTTCGAGATCGACAAGCGCGACAGCGTCGGTGTGCGCATCGACCGCAAGCGCAAGCAGGCCGTGTCCGTGCTGCTCAAGGCATTGGGCTGGACCAGTGATCAGATCATCGAGCGTTTCGGCCAGTACGAGTCGATGCGCGCGACCCTGGAGAAGGACCACACGGCGGGTCAGGATGACGCGCTGCTGGACATCTACCGCAAGCTGCGGCCGGGCGAGCCGCCGACCAAGGAGTCGGCGCAGACCCTGCTGGAGAACCTCTACTTCAACCCCAAGCGCTACGACCTGGCCAAGGTCGGCCGCTACAAGATCAACAAGAAGCTCGGGGTCGACGCCGAGATCAACCAGAGCACGCTGACCGAGGCCGACATCGTCGCCACGATCGAGTACATCGTCCGGCTGCACGCCGGCGAGGAGTCGATGCCGGGCGCCAACGGTGAGGTCGTCGTCGAGACCGACGACATCGACCACTTCGGCAACCGCCGCCTGCGCA
>NZ_FNCN01000087.1 GCF_900100605.1 Sinosporangium album
GGCGCCCCAAGCTGGGCGACGAAACACCCGGTCCAGTCATCGAGAATGCTCGGGTCGATCCGGCTTTCACGTTCCTCGCCAAGGCCGATCAGGTAAGCCGATCGCGGGGGACGACCGTGGGGGCGGGCGTTCATGAACGCGACATTGTAGGGATGAAAGCGCCCTGAAGCGGTACCGTCATCGGCAAGCGTGATGTGAGCCAGAGCATTCCCGTTCATCCACCCCCACATGGGCGTGGTGATGGTGCCTCCATCACGGACTTGCCACATCCATGACCAAGGGATGAAACGCACGGAACAGGTGGCGATCAGACGGTCGTACTCGGCGTTCTTCTCATACCCTTGCAACCCATCGCCAACGATCAGAGTCGGCGAGTAGCCGCAAGCTTCGATCGCCTTACGGGCACGAGCCGCAACACCCCGGTCATACTCGATTGAGGTCACAGCATCGCTGCCGAGCCTGTGGCACATCAGTGCGGCGGAGTATCCCGTTCCCGTGCCGACCTCCAGTACGCTTTCACCCTCGTTCACCCGAGCCGCCTCCAGCATGCGGATGACCAGCCCGGGGAACGAGGACGATGACGTCGGGTTGCCGTGAACGGGACCGGGGGCATCGGCAGCCATGACGCCCTCGACCTGTGTAACCCAGGTCACATCGTCATAGGCCAGGCGTAGCCAGCCGGCATCTTCCATCTCACGACGTCTGAGCGGTCTCCATGCAGTTCCCCGCTCATCGCCTGCCGTGGACTGATAGACGGCCTCCCCCAGGAAGAGCTCACGCGGCACCGCTTCGACCGCTTCGCGCCATCTGAGGTTCGTTAGCGCTCCGTCTTCGTTGAGCTTATGAGCCAAGGCCAAGCGCAGTGGAGCAGACTCGGCGGGCAGGGTCATGTGCGATCCTTTGCGACTTGAAGTTGATCGGCAATGGCAGAGGCAATACGAGCTGGGATGGGCTCTGGAAACCAAGCCGATTGTCCGTTCGGGTTGCACTCCAGAAAGATTCATTCTCCGTCTCGGGTAAGGGCGAAATCGAAGGCACCGAAGATCAGTCCGAAGTAATCCAGGTAGGAAAGTATCGAACCGGCGAGCGCTGGGGGAGCCTCGATGATGCCATAAGAAAGCTCGGGGTAGTGCCGCCTCCAATCCAACCCAGAAGCGCCATCGATACGAACGGCGAAGATCTCGTCCCCCACCACGGTAACCCTCAGATCGGCGATCTTCTCTACCCGCTGTTGGAAGAGGTGGGCGGCGCCGCCGATAGTCGGGTCCATTTCTTCAGGGGTAACTGGTTGAGTCCACACGTTGAGCGCTACACCGTTCGCCCGGGCGAACGGCGATGCCCATAACGGCTTATAGACCACCGGACCGGAATTGCCGAAGTCCTTTGCCCGTTCAGGATCATTAGTTATCAAGGTGGGAGGGAGGAGGAGGCCGCATCTAGCTGAGGTGCCTCGAAGGTTCCGGACAGGTCCCCCGCTAGAGTGGGGGTCACCCGGAAGGTAAGAGATTTGGCCCGACAGAGAAAAAGCTTCTCGC
>NZ_FNCN01000012.1:0-97625 GCF_900100605.1 Sinosporangium album
CCGAAGCCCACGCGGCAGGCGGGAATCTCCGTCCTTTAGGGCGGAGAGGATGTCAATCCCTCACCCCTCGCGCCAGGTGGTCGGGGGCTTCGCCAACTGGAACCCGGGTCTGGTCTCCGGATCGCATGTCTCGGATGGTGACCTCTCCGACTGCTTGCTCATCGGGACCGTAGAGCACCGTGAAACGGGCGTTGCGCGCGTTCGCCCATTGGATCTGCTTGCCGAGCTTCCCGGACGATCCGAGATAGGTCCCCACCCGCAGGCCCCGCGAGCGAAGCCGACCTGCCAAGCTCATCAGCTCGACCTCGCCGCCCAGCACGGTCAACGCGACATCCAAGCCGGCGGCCTCGATCTCCTTGGCGCCCTGAATAGCGAGGATGCGCTCGATGCCGATGGAGCCGCCGCACGCGGGCATGTCGGGGCCGCCCAGCGTCGCGACCAGGCCGTCGTAGCGGCCTCCTGCCGCGATCGCTCCGGGGAACCCCTCGGCCACCACTTCGTAGATGGCGCCGGTGTAGTAGTCCAGGCCGCGCACCATACGCGGCGCAAACACGATGCGCTCACCCAGCTCTGCCGTCAGCTCCAGCAGCCGGTCGACTTCGGCCATGCCCTTCTGGCCGCGTTCGCTGGCCGCCAGTTTGGCGCGGATGAGGCCGGGGTCGTCTGCCGCCAGGTCCTCGGCCAGCCTTTCCGCGACACTCATCTCCAGGCCGCGGTCGTCGACGAGTTCCTTGGCGACGGCCTGCGTTCCGATCTTGTCGAGCTTGTCCAGTGTGGCGAGTACTCCGTCTCCGATGCTCGCCTCTATGTCGTAGACCTCCAGCAGTCCTCGGAGGGCTTCACGGCTGTTGACCAGGAAGCGGAACCGCTCGACGCCGAGAGCCTCAAGACCGTCGGCCAGGGCGCAGACGATCTCGGCGTCCGCAATGGGTGATGTCGAGCCCACAGTGTCGATGTCGCACTGAACGAACTCGCGGAAGCGGCCCTCCTGCGGACGGTCGGCCCGCCACACCGGTCCGATCGCATACCGCTTGAACGGCGACGGGAGTGCGGCGCCATGGGTGCCGATGACCCTAGCCAGGGGGACCGTGTGGTCGTAGCGCAGCGCCAGGTCCGGCTTGCCGCTGGCCTCGTGGACGCCCCGGCGCAGGATCTTGAACAGGAGCTGGGAGGCTTCCTCGCCGTACTTGCCGGTGACCACTTCGAGCCGCTCGAATGCGGGTGTCTCCAACGGATCGAACCCGTAGCGCTCGAACACCTCCGAGACCGTGGCGAACGCCGCCTTGCGGCGACGCACCTCGTCGGCGAGAAAGTCCCGGGTTCCCGACGGTGCCTGGGCGGCTTGGGCCATGACGTGGCCTTCCTGCTACGGGGCGTGGCGGTAAGTATGCGAACAGCGCGTATCCTACTCCGCCTGATCATGAAGGGGCTGCCACTGGGGGAAGTACCTGCTCAGCATGTCGACGATACCGCTTTGGGAGTCGGGGTCGCCGTGCCCGGTGTGGAGCAGAGGGGTGCCCGGTATCGGGGAGAGCCGCTGCCAGCCGTCCAGGTCGTCCATGAGCGCGCGAACACCGCTCATCAGCGACAGCGACATCTGCGGGACGAGAGAGTCCAGGCAGTGCGCAAGGTAGTAGATGGACGAGCGCCGCATCGCGGTCGCATCCACGCGCTCGCTGTAGTTGACCTCGCTGATCCTGGGATAGCAGGCGTCCAGCATGCTCTTGGGCACGTCCCACACGGGCATCATCACGTCCACCTCGCCTGTGCGGCGAATCGGGTAGGGCATGGGGCGCCGCCCGTTGATCAGGCAGAACAGCAGTTCGGCCGCGAGGTCTTCGCGGTTGTAGCCGACCAGGAGGTGGCGAGCCCCGGTGATGGAGCAGACAGCGCGGCCGGCGAGGTTGACCAGGAAGGTCCCGAAGAAGTGCGAGGTGTCGGCGCCATAGGTTGCGGAGAACTCCTCCCACAGCTCGGCGGGCGAGGCGCTCATCTTCAGCAGCTCGGTGACATCGGCTGGGTAGAGCACGCGGTGGTTGAATCCTGCTTCCCCGCACAGTTCGCGAGCGCGGTCGACCGCGGATTCCGGCCACAGCGGTTCCATGGCCAGAGTGAAGCAGGTGATCTCACTTGGGTCGCCGTCTTGGGAGGTGATGTAGCGCCTCATGCCCTGCACAAGGCTGCTGCTGTCGCCTCCTCCGGAGATCCCCGCGACCAGTCGGGCGGGAGCCCGGTGTGCGGCAAGGAAGTCACTAATCTTGGTGAAGACGATCTCACGCATCGCGGCGTCGTCGACCAGGTGCAACCGGTGGGTCGGCGCCTTGCTCTCATGGGCGTATTGAAAGTCCGCCAGGGCGGCCACCGGGTAGGCGCTGTGGCGGACTGTTTCGATCTCGGTGGGGCGCAATGCCTCGATGTCGGTGTTGCGCATGCACTGCACGACGACATTGCACCCCGGAGCGAGCTGGTCCACGGTCAGGGAGATGGGAATGGGTTTGAGAGTGCCGTCTCCGGGAACCTCATACGCTTGAAACAGCGACGGTGGAAACCTGTTCGCCAGCAGCAGGTCCGCAATCGTCATCTGCTCAATGGGTTTAAGCGTTCGGGCGCCCGCCGGGAACAACAGCGTAAGGCGGTCCCAGTCGGTGCTCGACAATGACTCCTCGCCCCCATCCTTTTCATTTGCTACGGCATTGGCCCCGGCGTCGGATCACAGGTGAGCGCACAGGGCGGGAACGGCCATCAGCTCCTCTATGCGCTGGTCGGTCATCCGGTCCATGCCCGCGCTCGCCAGGGTCCGCGTCATGACGTCCGCGAGCGCGGCGATGTCGGTGGTCACTGCTTGGACTTCCATGCGATCCTCCTTTTAGGTGATTGTCATATCGGCCACATGGAGCCTACGCGGACATCCTGCGAGTGGCAAGAATGCCACTCTAATATCAGTTTTATGCATGCCGAATTATAGATACATGTTGTTTGAAATGGTCGCGGCATGCAAGGTGCCGGGTGTGACCATAAATCGACAGAAGGTGCTCTAGCCTATTTCGGCACGTCGGGCCGGGCTGGTTGGCCTCTAGACGAAGAGGGGAACCCCCCACCCCTGGAACCGCTTGACCGCTGCGACCGATTCGGCCACCAGGGCGATCGCCGCGATGCGGCCTGCCGCATCGTAGGCGCCGGTTCCGCTGGGTGTGATCGTTGGGCCGGTGGATGCGCCGAGCTGGTCGAGGACGATGACGGCAGGGGTGGCTGTGGCGTCGGTGCTGATGAGGTTGACCCGTTCGGCCCAGCCTCCGCCTGGACCTGTCAGGGTGTAGTCACGTCCGGCCCACGAGCTGAGGGCCGTGCCGATCGAGTGGATCACCATATCGGTGGGCGAGAGGCCGGACAGGGTAGGGCCCATGTAGGGCCCTCCCCGCCGGGCGATGGTGTTCCCGGTGGTGCGGACCGGGTCGCCGGAGGTGGCCACGCCCTTGTAGCGGCTGATGGCCGCGACCGATTCCACGCCATAGGTGGAGCCCTTGGTGATCGTATAAGTGGCGGGTTCGCTGCTCGCCCGGCGCAAGTAGAGGCGCGACAGCAGGTCGATGGTGCCGTCCGACACGGTCACGGCCAGGTTCCACCCGGCCAGGACCGGGTTGGAGGCCGACTGGTTGTTGACGTAGGACAGCACCAGGAAGTCTCCGTCCACGGTCCCGGCCGGGACCGGCACCGCGATGCTCGGCCCTGTGTTGGAGAAGGTAAGGTTCACGAGATTCCCTTCTTGTGGGTTGGGTTTCGCTCGGGCCTGTCGGTAGATCGACGCCGGCCACCTGCAACCGCGGCGGCCCTTGTCGAGCGAGGCGCACCTACAGCAGCGGTTCGGCGTGGCACGGGACACCGTCCGCCGAGCCATCGGTCACCTCGCGGAGCTGGGGCTAGTGCGCACCGTACCGGGCAAGGGCACGTATGTGCGCGCGACGACCCGGACCCAGGTAACGCCCGAACCAGGCATGCGAATCATCACCCGGCCAGCGACCAAGGGCGAACAGGACGAGCTGGAGCTCGACGCGGGGGCGTGGGTGCTCGTCATCGAACGGCCAAATGGGGAACTCGACGTGCTGCCGGGGGATGGAGCGGAGATCCGCGTCGAGTAGGAGGGCATGCACCGGTCGGTGAACCTGTCGGCACCGGTCGGCGTAGACGTTCGTAGCGTTCGTGCGATGTGGTGTCATCGTTACTCGGTCTCTCAGCGGCGGTGCTGATTCCGCGAGATTCTCACGGCATGAGTGCAACACGGATCAGCCCGCCGCTTCGCCGCCAGAGGCTCGGGCGCATCCTTCGTGACCTGCGAATGGCCAGCGGCATGACCCTGGCCGAGGTCTCCGACCGGCTCGGGTGGAGCAGGGCGAAGCTGGCTAGGGTCGAAGCGGGCCAGCACAAGCCCGAGCTCGGTGATATCGCCGCGGCGCTGGAGTTCTACCAGGTCGCCGACGACCTTCGTGAGACGTGCCTGACGCTGGCCGGCCAGGCTGGTGCGCGGCCGTGGTGGGCGCCGTACCGGGCCGTGCTGGGCGATCTCGTCTCACTGGAGACCGAGGCGGCCTCGATCCGCTCGTGGCAGCCCATGCTCGTCGAGGGGCTTCTCCAGACGGAGGATTATGCGCGTGCGATCGTGCTGGCCGACCTGCCCGGCGTGGCCGAGTCGGAGGTGGATCTGCGGGTGCGGGCACGGATGGCCCGGCAGCGTCTCCTGCTAGGTGATGATCCGGTTGCTCTGAGTGTGGTGATGCATGAGGACGCCCTGCGGGTGCCGGTGGGGAGTGTCGGGGTGATGCGGGCGCAGCTGGCCCATTTGATGGGTGTGGCTCGGTGGCCGAACGTCACGGTGAGGGTGCTGCCTCGGAGGGTGGGGGCCCATGCTGGCATGGGAGGGGCGTTCGTGCTCCTGTCGCTGATGGACTCCCCTCCCGCGTGTTTCGTGGAAGGAGGGCCAAAAGAGATCATCACGGTGAATCAGGAGCAGGTGCGGGGTTACGAGTGGCGTTTTGATCATCTGGCCGCGTCCGCGCTTGCGATAGAAGGCTCGATGGAGATGTTCGACATCATCGCGAGGGAATTCGATGCTGAGTGATCACTGGCACAAGAGCAGTCTGTCGGGATCGACCGGCGGCGGGTGCGTGGAGGCTCGCTGGGACGGCGCAGCCGTTCACGTGCGTGACACCAAGCAGCACGGCCAGGGGCCGATGCTGATGTTCACGCGTGGCGAGTGGGAGGCGTTTCTCGGCGGTGTCGCCGGGGGAGAGTTCGACCTTCCGGGGATGACGAAGCGTAGCTGAGCGCAACGAAGGGGCGGGCGCAGTTGCTGCGCCCGCCCCTTCGTCATCCACTCTCTGCTGTCAACTGCTGCTGTCACGAGGTAGATCACCACGGTCAGCGGCTAGCTGTTTTGCCTGGTCACGCTATGGTGCCCCCGGCATGATTCGAACATGCGACACCCGCTTTAGGAGAGCGGTGCTCTATCCCCTGAGCTACGGAGGCAAAGGTTCCTTGCTAAGCCTAGCGAAAGTTGGGCGGTGTGTGTGACGGGGAGGCGTACGCGGTGGCGGGAGGTTGGTCATGGGAGCTGTGAAACGGAGTAAAGGCGTAGCAAGCGGTGTCTGGGGGTGGGATGGGCGTGGCTACTGTCGCCGTCTGTGCTGAGGGGTGGTTGCGGAGTGGGTCGGCTGGTGGCCTTGGTCGGAGTGATGTCGGTGCCGGCGGTGCTCGCGGGGTGTGTGTTCGTGGGCGAGCTGGTCGGGGCGGAGCGGGGGAGGCGGGCTTTGGGTGCTGGGCAGGTGCCGGGAGGCGTCGGGGGCGATGTGGGCGATGGGGGCGATAGGGGGCGTGGCGGGGTGGAGCGGCCGGTCGCGGATGTGAGTTGGGGGCCGTTGCTGGTCACCGGTTCCGGCGGGATGGGGGCGTGGAGGGACGAGGAGGCGGTGAGGGTTCAGAGGGTGCGGGCCGACGCCGGGAGCGGTGGGCGTGGTGTGGGGCGGTCGGAGCGGAGGTGGGGGCCGAGGGTGCGAACCGGCGTTGAGGATCGTGCGGAGCGCGGGGTGCGGACGGGCGCAGGGAGGTCTGAAGGTCAGGTGGCCGACAGGGGCTGTGAGATCGAGTGGGAGGCCCGGCGGGCTTACGAGTCGTGCGCGGGGCACGTGGTGAGCGGTGAGGCGGTCGCGGGGGCGGTCAAGGCGGAGGAGCGGGGATTGCCTTCGGTCGAGGTCGGTGTGGGCGTCGGCGCGGAGGGGCCGCGGGGGCCGGAGGGTGCGGATGCGCAGGCGTCCGGCCGTACGGATGGCTCGGGCTCGGAGCGGGCGCGGGCGGCGCAGGGGGAGCGGGGGGAGCAGGGGGCTGGGCGGTCGTCGGACCGGCCGCGTGGCGGGAGCTGCGGAGGGGCGGTTGTGCGGGTTGGCGGCGGCGACATGTCGGAGGGGTTGGTCGGGTTCAGGTGCAGGGGCCGTTTGGGGGAGTGAGGGAACCGCCGTGAGGTGAGGCCTCGTGCGGGACAGGTGGCGGGGCTGAGGCTTGTGGCGTTGCACGGGCTTCGGCGGATGTAGGGGGCGGGGCACGGTCATCCGGGTCGGCTTGTGTGAAGGGCCGTCGCTTGTGGTGGGATCTGAGCCGTATGCGTCACCCAGGCGGGGTGAAGATCGGGTCTCGATCATGTTGGTGAGGCGCTGTCGCCGTACTTGTAGGTGTTGAGGTGCAAATGTCGGGCGCTGGTGGCGGAAGGTCATCTGTGGACCCGTATGGCAAGCGGTGAGGTGCCGTGGCGGAGGCTGTCGGCTTGATGCTGGTTGAGATGTTTGGACAGGTCAGACGGTTGCCGGGGGGCAGGGTGGGTGGTTGACGGCGGACCTGTACTGATCCATACAGGGCGATAAAAAGGGTGCTTTCCGAACATAACGGCTCTGGGGACTCGGGCCCGGGCACTCAGGCGGTTTTGGTAACGTGCGTGCTTGTGCCAGGTCACGAGTGCGCAAACGGAGGAGTCGAAGGTGCCATCTCCTCGGTCAGCAAGTCTGATCGCGGTCGTGACGGCCATGACTTCGCTGGCTTCCCTCCAGTTCGTGTCGGCGGCCCCCGCCCAGGCGACGGCAGTGGTGAAAAAGTCCCCCGTGGCAACGGCGGCGGCGTGGGATCCCAAGCTGTCTGATCTGAGGCGTCAGGCCGAGAAGGCGGCGACGGAGCTCGAAGAGGCGACAAAGGCGCTGAAGCAGCGACAGAGCAAGATCAGGACCTCGCAGAAGCAGCTGGAGGGCAAGCTGCGGGCGCTGGAGGTGGCGGAGCAGGCTCTCGCCAAGGTACGGCAGCCGCTTTCGGAGGTCGTCTCGCTCATCTACCAACAGCCCAGCGCAAATGATTTTGCACCGTTCCTCTCGGGCGATTCCACGGCGGAGGCTCTTCGCGGGATGGGGTTGGTCACGCACCTGGTGGGCGGGCGCAACGAGGTGATCGCGGAGAGCAATCGGGCGTACAGCGCGCGGGAGAAGCTGGCGGCCGAGGCGCAGGAGCTCAGGGCCGACAACCTGCTGTCGGAGGCGCAACTCGCGGCCGAGGTCGACACGCTGCGCAAGCGCTCCGACAGGGTGGTGAAGTCGCTGACCCAGGCGCTGCTGAAGATGGGGATCAAGGTGGACAAGCTGGGGAAGGCCGCCTTCTCCTGCGATCCGACCAAGGCCGCGTCGGCGAACGAGTTTCCCAATGGGCTTATCCCCAAGGCCTATCTGTGTCCGCTTCAGCAGCCGGGACACACCTTGAGGGCTGACGCCGCCATTGCGTTCATCAGCATGAACGAGGCGTACAAGAAGCAGTTCGGCACCCAGATCTGTGTGACGGACGCCTACCGCGATCTGGCCGAACAGCAGTCGGTCTACTATCGGCGACCGGGCTTCGCGGCCGTGCCGGGGCGTAGCAACCACGGCCTGGGCTTGGCGCTCGACCTCTGCGGGGGTGTGCAGAACTTCAGGTCGCCGCAGTTCAACTGGATCGAGGCCAACGGTAAGAAGTACGGATGGTTCCACCCTGATTGGGCTTATACCAACCCGTTTGAGCCGTGGCATTGGGAGTATGACCCCAAGCTCACCGCAGCGCGCTGAGATCGGGACTCACCGCACGAGGTGATCGTGTGGCCGGTGGCGCAAGCCGGTGTCTGGGACAGGTTGCGCCACAGATGCCGCATCGAGATTACTTGCTGGGCTGGGGGACGAGCTCGGAGGTGCAGAAGGCGCAGCGGGTGGCGGCCTTCGGGATCTCGGAGAGGCAGTGGGGGCAGTCGTGCTTGTTGCTTTCCTCGACCGTGGCGAAGCGCTCTCTGAGGTGCTGGTAGGGCAGCACGACGAGGAAGTAGATGACGGAGGAGACGATCAGGAAGGAGACCAGCGCGTTGATGAACGAGCCGTACTGGAACTTGGAGTCGCCCACGGTGAGGACGAGGTCGGAGAAGTTGGGCAGTCCGCCGAAGGCCGAGATCAGCGGGGTGAGGAGGTCTTTGACGAAGGAGTTGACGATCGAGGTGAAGGCGGCGCCGACAACGACCGCGATGGCCAGTTCGAGCACGTTGCCGCGCAGCAGGAACTTTTTGAATCCGCTCATGTAGGGCTCCTGGATGGTCCTGGATGGGGAGCCCAAATTGTATGGCTCAACGTGGGATGCGGATTGCACTCCGTAACTATCGACGCTGCTCGATCATGATGGAAAGGTGGCCTCCGGGCTGTGCGCCGGCGAGCCGTGCGGCCTGGTCCGGGGTGGTGGCCAGCACGATCAGGGCTCCCGAGTGGGAGTCGCCGGTGTGACGGGTCGTGATGACGGTGGCGTTGTCGGCGACGGTCGCGGCCGGTTGCGCGTCTGATTCGGCCCAACCCGATGGAGCTGCGAGCACATCCACAATGTCGCCCGGGGACAGCAGTCGGACGGCCTCCGGGTCGGCCACGCGCACCGGCATGGCGACCGCGTCGGCGCCGTATCCGCTGAGCATGCCGGGGCCGAGGAGGCGGGCGTCGGTGAGAGGCTCGCCGCGGCGCATCGGGGAGGCGAGCACGCGGCCGGTCGTGGGCGGGGTGAGGGATTCCGGGCTCAGGTCGGCGGATTCGCCGGTAGGGGAGTCGTGGGGGCGTAGAGCGCCATGGGGGACGAGGTCGGCCGGCAGGTGGACGGTGGTGAGGTCGCCAGGCCGTAGCGGGCCGACGCGCAGATCGCGTGCGGCGGCGAGCACGGCCACGGTCGCGGGTTGAGCGGGGCGGAGCACGGCCAGGGTGCACGCGGTCGCGAGCCCGGCGGGCACGACCGCGATGAGGCGGCGATGCCGTTTGAGTCGGCGCTTCCAGACATGCGCGCGCATGGCGAACTCCAGGTGGGGACAAGCGGAATGTGAGTTATCGGTCAGGGCAGGTCGATGGGCAATCTGATGCCGTCGAGCGCGGAGGGGCACGGGCAGGCGCGCTCGTCGGGGAGGGACTCGACCACGTGCGTGACGAGTGTGCGCATGCGCTTGACGTTGGCGGCGAAGAAGGCCATGACCTCCTGATGTGTGACCCCGTCACCGCTCTCGACGCCCGCGTCGAGGTCGGTGACCAGGCTGAGCGAGGTGTAGCAGAGGGCGAGCTCGCGGGCGAGCACCGCTTCGGGATGGCCGGTCATGCCGACGATGGTCCAGCCGTTGGAGGTGAACCAGCGCGATTCGGCTCTGGTGGAGAAACGCGGTCCTTCGATGACGACCAGAGTGCCTCCGTCGACCGTCTGCCATGAGCCGTCTCGGGCTGCCCGGAGGGCTGTCTCACGGCCCGCGGGGCAGTAGGGGTCGGAGAAGGAGACGTGGACGGCTCCGCCGGTGTCGTAGTAGGTCTGGGCGCGGCTCGTGGTGCGGTCGACCAGCTGATCCGGGACGACGAGGGTGCCGGGGCCGTGCTCGGCGCGGAGTGAGCCGACCGCGTTGGGCGCGATGATCTGGCGGACGCCTAAGGCGCGCAACGCCCACAGGTTGGCCCGGTAGGGGATGCGGTGTGGTGGGAACCGGTGGTCCCGTCCGTGCCGGGGCAGGAAGGCGACCCTGCGGGTGCCGATACGACCGATGGAGATCGGGTCGCTCGGGGCTCCGTAGGGCGTGGCCTGCTCGATCTCCTGGACGTCGTCGAGCAGCGAGTAGAACCCCGAGCCGCCGATGACGCCGATGTCCGCGTGATTGACCATGCCGCCGACCATAGCGGCCCCGCGTGACCCCGCTTCGACCCGAACCGCATTCTGTGGATAGCCCCTGGGCGTGGGGCGGCGTGTCCGCCCACCTGTGGATAACTGCGCGTGGATGGCCGCGCGTGGATAACTGCGCGGCCGGCGGTACGGCTCTTCGGGATTCCAGCCGCCGCCAGGTCTATCGGCATTGCCATGGAGTCGCCAGATGGTCGCCAGGTGGTCGCCACGTAGAGGAGCAGACCCCTGCGGACCTGGGGTTTCCCTCTACTCCACCACGGATACGGTTGAAGTGACCATTTGCTCATATTGGGTCGAAGACCATGACAACCATGGACACAGCACCGCAGGAGACCAAGCGTAGCCTGGCCGTCATCATCGCCGCGCTTCTGCTCGCCATGCTGCTCGCGGCGCTCGACCAGACCATCGTGTCCACCGCGCTGCCCACCATCGTGAGCGATCTCGGCGGCCTCCAGCATCTGGCCTGGGTGGTCACCGCGTATCTCCTCGCGTCCACGGTGTCCACGCCCCTGTGGGGAAAACTGGGTGACCAGTTCGGCAGGAAGCGCCTCTTTCAAACGGCCATCGTCATCTTCCTGGCGGGTTCGGTGCTGTGCGGGCTGGCGGCGAGTATGGCCCAGCTCATTCTCTTCCGGTTCTGCCAGGGCCTGGGCGGCGGCGGGATCATGGTCTTGGCCCAGGCGATCGTGGGCGATGTGGTCTCGCCTCGCGAGCGGGGGAAGTACCAGGGCTTCTTCGGCGGCGTGTTCGGGATGGCCAGCGTGTGCGGGCCGCTGCTCGGCGGGCTGTTCGTCGATCACCTGTCGTGGCACTGGGTCTTCTACATCAACTTGCCGATCGGGGTGGCCGCGTTGTGCGTGGTGGCAGCGGTCTTGCCTGCCACGGAGAAGCGCACGCGGCACACCATTGACTATGCGGGGATCGTCCTACTAGGGGCGGCTGCCTCCTGCGTTGTCCTGTTGAGCACGTGGGGCGGCACCGTCTACTCCTGGAACGATCCCACGATCATCGGCCTGGGCCTGGCGGCTCTGCTTCTTGTGGTGGGCTGGGTGCTCGTGGAACGGCGGGCGGCGGAGCCGGTGATGCCGCCGCGCCTGTTCGCGTCGCGCGTGTTCAGCGCGACCGCGGCGGTGGGGTTTGTGGTGGGCTTCGGGATGTTCGGCGCGCTGACCTACCTGCCCGTGTACACGCAGATCGTGCATGGCGTGTCGGCGACCATGTCAGGTGTCTACCTGCTTCCCATGGTTGTGGGGATGTTCGGGAGTTCGGTGATGAGCGGCCAGCTCATCAGCCGCTACGGGAGGTATCGCCTCTTCCCCATCGTGGGCACAGGGGTCGCCACTGTCGGGATGTTTCTCCTGACCAGATTGGATGAGAACACCCCGACTGCCCTGATGGGGCTGTTCCTCCTGGTGCTGGGGCTGGGGCTCGGCCTGGTCATGCAGGTGCTGATTCTGGTGGTGCAGAATGCGGTGCCGTACGAGGATCTGGGGGTTGCGACCTCGGGGGTGACGTTCTTCCGCTCGGTGGGCGGTTCGTTCGGCGTCGCCGTATTGGGGGCGGTATTCGCGGACAGGCTCCGGGAGGCGGTGACGGAGGCGGTCAGCCGTACGCCGCTTCCGCCGGGGTTCGACCCGGCGTCGGTGACCGGCGACCCGGCGGCGATCACGTCGCTGCCGCCGGCGCTACGCGCGGAATTTCTCCATATTTACGCGGAGTCGATCTCTCGGGTGTTCGTCGTGGCCACGCCGGTCATGGCGCTGGCCTTCGCGTTGGCGTGGTTCATCCCGGAAATACGCCTGAGGGAGACGACCAAGGCCATGGACGTCGGCGAAGGGTACGGCGGAGCCCCGGCCCAGAGGTCATCCCTGGACGAGGTGGAGCGCGGCCTGATGCGGCTGGCCGACGCCGACCTCCGCCGCGACTACTACCGCAGGCTGGGCGCCCTCGCGGGCCTCGACGGGGTGCCCCCAGGAGGCGTGTGGATGCTGGCCCGGATCGGCACTCAGGGGTGCGTGACGGCCGAGGATCTCGCGCGGCAGGCCCGGGTGCCGCCCGAGCGCGGGCGCCCTTATGTCGATCTGCTGGTGGACGACGGATTCGTGACGACGTCGGCCGACGGGAGGTGCCTCGAACTCACGGCCGACGGGCGTGAGGCGGCGGGCCGGCTGGTCGAGCAGTGCCGGGAGGGGCTGCGCCGGATGGTGGACGACTGGCACCCCGACCGGCACCCCGAGCTGAGCGAGCTGCTCGCCCGGCTGCCGCGGCACCTGCTCGGCGCGGAGTGCGACCGGCCGCCTGAGCGCCGCCGGGCATGACCACCGCGACGTGTGACCACCGCGGGACCACCACGATGAACACCGCCGATGAACACCGCCGATCAACGCCGCGCGGCCGTGGCCGGCGATCCGAGGGGCCGCCGAGCCCGAGCGCCCGGACCGGGCGCCCTCGCGGGTCAGGAAGCCGTGGCGGAAGCGGGCGCCGAAGACGACGAAGTCGACGAGGTCGACGAGTCGCTCTTGGTGCTCTCGGACTTGGTCGACTCGCTCTTGGCCGTGTCGCTCTTGGCCGGGGAGGCCGCGGTGCTGGACGAGCCGGCCGACCGGCTGTCGGTGCGGTAGAAACCCGACCCCTTGAACACGATGCCGACGGCCGAGAACACCTTGCGCAGAGCGCCCTGGCAGGCCGGGCACTCGGTGAGGGCCTCGTCGGAGAACCTCTGCACGACCTCGAGCTGCTCGCCGCAAGCGGTGCAAGCGTACTGGTAGGTGGGCACGCGCTACTCCTCTTCGATCCGAACCGGTTGGCACTCTACCGGCACGACTGCTAATGGTAAGCAGGCGATAAGCATAAACGCGACTCCGGCGGCCCTCATTCCGTGCCGCGCTCGCCGTACCAGCCCGCGAGCTTGCCCTTCCTGCTGACCGCGCGCAGGCGGTTCTCCACGGTTTCCCTGCTGGCCGCGGTGGTGACGACGAGGAGTTGGTCGTCGGCTCTGAGGCGTGTGGTGCCGGAGGGCACGAAGGTGCGGTCGTCGCGCACGATCAAGGTGATCTGGGCGTCGCGAGGGAGGCGGAGCTCGAAGATCTCGACGCCGTGCAGGTGGGACGAGGCTGGAATGCGCATTTGGAGCAGTTCCGCGTTGAGCTCGTCCAATGGGGCGGATTCGACGTCGAGATCGCGGGTTTCGTCGGGGGCGGTCACTTTGAGGAGCCTCGCGACGTAGGGCAGTGTCGGCCCCTGGAGCAGTGTGAAGACGATCACGATGATGAAGACCTCGTTGAACACGAGCTTCGCGCCCGGCACGCTGAGCGCCCACGGGATGGTGGCGAGGATGATCGGCACGGCGCCGCGCAGGCCGGCCCAGGACAAGAATGCCTGTTCGCGCCAGTTGAGCCGGTCGATCCCCGCGAGACGCACGACGAGAGCCGATGCCATGATCGACAGTGGCCGGGCCACCAGCACAAGAAGCAGACCGGCGATCAAACCGGGAATGACGGCCCTCGGCAGTTCGGAGGGGCTCGCAAGCAGTCCCAGGATGACGAACAGCCCGATCTGGGCGAGCCACGCCGCTCCTTCGGCGAATCCCCGCGTCGTGGACCGGTGCGGCAGCATGGCATTGCCCAGGATCAGCGCGCACAGGTATACCGCGAGGAATCCGCTGCCGTGCGCCAGCGCGGCTCCGCTATACGCGACGAACGTAAGGGCGACCACGGCGAGCGGGTAGAGGCCGGAGGCGGGAAGCGCGACCCGGCGCAGCGCATACGCGCCGACGGGGCCGACGAAGAGGCCGACGACGGCACCGACGGCCAGTTCATAGCTGATCTCCACGATCGCGCTGCCGAGGTTGGGCATCCGCGTGCCTGACGCGCTGAGCAGGAAGACCGCGATGACGGTGGGGGCGTCGTTGAAGCCGGACTCGGCTTCGAGGATGCCGGCGAGCCTTGCGGGCAGGGGAAGCCGCCGCAATACCGAGAACACCGCCGCGGCGTCCGTAGAGGCGAGGATCGCGCCGAGGAGCAGCGCCATACGCCAGTCCATGCCCAGGAGCAGGTGCACGGGTACGGCTACCGCCACGATGCTGACCGCGACGCCCACGGTGGCGAGGACCAGCGCGGTCGGTACGGCCCGGCGCACGTGGCTCCACTTCGTGGTGAGGCCGCCTTCGGCGAGGATCAGCGCCAGCGCGGAGAGCCCGATCTGCTGGGCGAGCTCGGCGTTTTCGAACTGGATGCCGACGCCGCCTTCACCGAGGAGAAGACCGAGCCCCAGAAAGATCAAGAGGGAGGGAAGCCCACTGCGATGTGCCATACGTACGGCCGCGATGGCCGCGATTACGACGCCAGCACCTAGAAGCAGCCAGACGTCCAGCTCCACTAGACCCCCTTCTCTATATCCCGACAGGCAATAGTGTCCTATATTTCCGGCTACACCAGGTATCTGGATGGTCTACCTTGGGCGACAACGTGCGGGCTTCAGGTGGATTCGGCAGGTGACGTGGTGCCAGGTGGAGAAGCTCCTGAACCCCAGGGTGATCTGATTCCCGCAGTTCACGAGGACTCTCCTCAACCGCGAAGAAAAAGAGTCCTGCGCCGGGTGTTCATCGTGGTGGGACTCGTCCTCGCGGTGCTGATCGCGGGAACGTTCGCACTGCTCATGGAGCGGCAGAGCGCCTACGACAGCAACATCGAACGTATCCCCGAGGCGTTTCCCGAGGAAGCGGAACGCCCGCGCAAGGTGGTGGGAGACGCCCAGAACTGGCTGCTGATCGGGTCAGACCGCCGACCTGGCGAGACGGGGTTCCAGCGGGCCGACACCATCATGCTCGTCCACCTGCCCGCGGATCGCCGGTCGGTCTACCTGGTCGGCATTCCGAGGGACGCTTATGTCGCCATTCCGGGGCGCGGCAACAACAAGATCAACGCTGCATATGCGTTCGGTGGACCGAAGCTCCTGATCAAAACGGTGGAGAAGCTGAGCGGCGTGCGTGTGGACCACTTCGCCGCCCTCGATTTCGCGGGCTTCACCCGCATGACCAGGGCCATCGGCGGCGTGGAGGTACACGTCTCCCGCGAGGTACGCGACCCCTGGAACGATGTCGTATGGCCCCAGGGCAAGGTGGTGCTCGAAGGGGAGAAGGCCCTTCTTTTCGTACGGCAACGCGCCAATCTCCCAGGCGGCGACTTCGACCGGATCAAACGCGCCCAGGCGGTCGTGCGGGCCATCGCCGACAAGGTGGTCAGCAGAGGGACCCTC
The DNA here is from genome assembly GCF_900100605.1 of Sinosporangium album. GTDB lineage: Bacteria > Actinomycetota > Actinomycetes > Streptosporangiales > Streptosporangiaceae > Sinosporangium > Sinosporangium album. The sequence goes on from NZ_FNCN01000012.1 coordinate 15,484, forward strand.
ACCAACCCTCTCCGCCTCAACGCCTTCCTTGAGGCGGCCACCAAATCCTTTAGCGTCGATGCGAACGTGACTTTCAGCACACTGCGTGATCTCGCCCTCGAACTCCGTGACGTTCGCCCGGACGACCTGACCGCTCTCACCATGCCCAACGACGGATCCGTCACGGTGAGAGGGGCAAGCGTGGTCAAAGTCAACCGACAGGAGTCCCGAGCCCTGTTCCAGGCGCTCGCCCACGATGCGCTCGACGATTACATCGAGGAAAACGGCGGGGTGAACGAGACAGGCCGGGTCAACTAGGGCGCGCCCACCGCGATCACGCCCGAGGGGCGCGCGACAAAGCGGACAGCCCGGTCGTGCGGTTCCGCGGGGACCTTGTCGACCAGTTCGTCCTCGTACAGCAGCGCGACCGTGGGCACGTGGGGACCCACACGGGCGAGCGCACGGTCGTAGGAGCCGCCTCCCTTGCCGAGCCGTACACCGTCGGTCTCGCCCACGGCGAGAGCCGGCACGACCACCAGCGCAGCCGTACGGATGGCGTCCACACCCCGCCTGACATCCACCGGCTCCATCACGCCGTAGCGTCCCGGGGCCAGGGTGTCGGGGCCGTCGTATACGGCCCAGTCCAGGTCGTTGTCGTCGCGCAGGACCGGCAGCATCACCGTGGCGCCGTGCTTCCACAGGGCGAAGACCAGGCCGTGGGTGTCCGGTTCGGCGCCGATCGACCAGTAGCAGGCGACCAGACCTGCCATCTGTGTCCACGGCTGATCGAGCAAACCATCCCTAATGCTGACGGAATCCGCACGCCGCTGTTTTTCGGGCAATGCGGCTCGCTCGGCCGCGATGGAGCGACGCAGGTTCTGCTTGTCCAAAGGCTCACCCACTAGGGTTCCTCCATGGCTGACTTCGACTCTGTGACGAAAGCTGTCATCCCTGCCGCAGGGCTGGGCACCCGATTCCTGCCGGCGACAAAGGCAACCCCGAAGGAGATGCTGCCCATCGTCGACAAGCCCGCCATCCAGTATGTCGTTGAAGAGGCGGTATCCGCTGGTCTCCTCGACGTTCTCATGGTGACGGGCAAGAACAAGCGCTCGATCGAAGATCATTTCGACAGGGCCATCGAGCTTGAAGACCTCCTGACGGCCAAGGGCGACGACGAGCGGCTCTCCCAGGTTCGCGAGCCCGCCGACCTCGCCACGCTGCACTACGTGCGCCAGGGCGAGCCGCGCGGCCTCGGCCACGCCGTACTCTGCGCCAAGCAGCACGTGGGCGACCACCCCTTCGCCTGCCTGCTCGGCGACGACCTCATCGACCCCCGAGACCCCTTGCTGCAGCGCATGATCGAGGTGCGCCGCGCCCACGGCGGCAGCGTCATCGCGCTCATGGAGGTGCCGAAGGAGCAGGTCTCGCTGTACGGCTGCGCCGCCATCGAGGCCACCGGCACCGACGACGTGGTCCGGGTGACCGACCTCGTGGAGAAGCCGCGCGTGGAGGACGCGCCCTCGACCTGGGCTGTCATAGGCCGCTATGTGATCGACCCCGCGGTGTTCGAGGTGCTGGAGAACACGCCGCCCGGCCGGGGCGGAGAGATCCAGCTCACCGACGCGCTGCGCGAACTCGCGACGCGCGGGCCCGACAGCGGCGGGCCGGTGCACGGCGTGCTGTTCCGCGGCCGACGCTACGACACCGGCAACAAGCTCGACTACCTGCGCACGGTGGTGCAGTTCGCCGCCGAGCGCCCCGACCTCGCCGCCGACTTCGTACCCTGGCTTAAGGACTTCCTTTCAACGCGATGAAATCAGTCGACGACCACCTCGGTGAAATCCTCGCCACCGTGCGCACGCTGGCGCCGCTCGAGCTCGAGCTCGAACGCGCGCTCGGCACGACCCTGGCCGAGGAGGTCACCTCCCCGGTGCCGCTCCCACCGTTCGACAACTCCGCCATGGACGGCTATGCCGTACGCTCCGCCGACATCGCCGACGCCACGCATGACCGCCCGGTCACGCTGCCGGTGGTCGACGACGTGGCGGCGGGCGACGGGCAGCTCCACGCCGTGGGACCCGGTCACGCCATACGCATCATGACCGGAGCGCCCATGCCGGCCGGGGCGGACGCAGTCGTGCCCGTGGAGTGGACCGACGGGGGCACGGTCACCGTGGTGGTCAACCGTACGGCCGCCGCCGGCAACGCGATCCGGCGCGCCGGAGAGGACATCCGAGCCGGCGACACGGTGCTCCACCCCGGCATAGTGATCGGACCCACCCAGCTCGGGATCCTCGCCGCTGTGGGGCGCCGCCGCGTCCTCGTACGGCCGAGGCCCCGCGTCGTGGTGATCTCCACCGGCGCCGAGCTCGCCGAGCCCGGCACGCCGCTCGGCGACGGCCAGATCTGGGAGTCCAACAGCTTCACGCTGTGCGCCGCCGTACGGCAGGCCGGAGGCGAGGGCTTCCGCGCAAGCATCGTCCCCGACGACGCGAGCGCCCTGCTCGACCAGCTCGACGCCCAACTGGTCCGCGCCGACATGGTGATCACCAGCGGCGGGGTGTCCATGGGGGCCTACGAGCCGGTCAAGGAGGCGCTCGGGCCGCTCGGCACCGTCCGTTTCGAGCGGGTGGCGATGCAGCCGGGCATGCCCCAGGGGTTCGGCGTGGTGGGTGAGGACCAGGTTCCGATCTTCACGCTCCCGGGCAACCCGGTGTCGTCCTTCGTGTCCTTCATGCTTTTCGTCCTCCCGGCACTCCGCAAAATGCGCGGCCTTCCGGCGGGTCCGCCCGACACGGTGACCGCCTTGACGACCGCGCCCCTGCGATCGCCGCAGGGCAAACGCTCCTTCCTGCGCGGCAAGCTCGCCACAAGCCCCGACGGCCACGCGACGGTCGCGCCCGTCGCCCGCCAGGGCTCCCACCAGCTCGCCGCGCTCGCCCTCGCCGACGCGCTCGTCGTCGTCCCCGAGGACGTGACCGAACTACCCGAAGGCTCGACAGTTCAGGTGATTCCGCTATGAGCGACCGATTCACCCACCTCGACGAGACCGGCGCCGCCCGCATGGTGGACGTCTCGGCCAAGGACGTCGGCAGCCGTACGGCACGGGCCGCAGGCCGCGTCCTCCTCTCCCCGGAGGCCGTGGCGCTGCTGCGCTCCGGCGACGTCCCGAAGGGCGACGCGCTCGGCGTCGCCCGCATCGCCGGGATCATGGGGGCCAAGCGCACCCCCGACCTCGTGCCGCTGTGCCATCCCATCGCGATCCACGGCGTCAAGGTCGACCTCGCCGTGACCGACACGGGCGTCGACATCACCGCGTCGGTCAAGACCGCCGACCGCACCGGGGTCGAGATGGAGGCCCTCACCGCCGTGACGGTCGCGGCCCTCGCCCTGATCGACATGGTGAAGGCCGTCGACCCCGCCGCCGTGATCACCGATGTGCGCGTCGAGGAGAAGACCGGCGGCAAAACCGGTGTCTGGCATCCGCCAGAGGAGCGTCACGCGTGATCAAAGCATTGGTGATCACCGTCTCGAACCGCGCCTCCGCGGGCGTCTACGCCGATATTTCGGGCCCGCTGCTCGCCGCGCTGCTCGCCGAGGCGGGGTGCGACACCGTGGACGGCCCGGTCGCCGTGCCCGACGGCGACCCCGTCGAGGCGGCCCTGCGCGCCGGGCTCGCCGAGGGATACCACGTGATCGTCACCACCGGCGGCACCGGGCTGACGCCCCTGGACCTCACCCCGGAGATGACCCGCCGGGTGATCGACCGCGAGATCCCCGGCATCGCCGAGGCCATCCGCCAGGCCAACCGCGACAAGGTGCCCACGTCCATCCTGTCGAGAGGGCTCGCCGGCCAGGCCGGCCGCACCCTTGTCGTCAACCTTCCCGGGTCGTCGGGCGGCGTGCGCGACGGCATGGCCGTCCTCGGCCCTGTCCTGCGCCACGCGGTCGACCAGATCGGTGGAGGCGACCATGCTCGCTGACCCCCGGCTCCCCTGACCTGTGAAATGCTGACGCGTGACGCGCCGGCCCCGCGACCAGCCGACCCCATGGCAAGTTCGTGTGGCTTCGGGGGATGATGAGGGATGTGGAGCGATTTCGTGGCTGGCCTGCCACTTTGAGCGAAGGGCCGGTCGGGCTTCGCCCGCTACGCCTCCGTGACGTGAAGGCCTGGCGGGAAACCCGGCTACGCAACGCCGACTGGCTGCGTCCCTGGGAGCCCAGCAACCCCGAAACGCCGCTTTTCCGCACCGGGCTCGGGCCGTACACCTCCATGGTGGGCACCCTCCGAAAGGAGGCCCGGCAGGGGCTGGCCATGCCGTGGGTCGTCACTTACGACGAAGTGTTCGCCGGTCAACTGACCATCGGCGCAATTGTCTGGGGTTCCGCGCGTTCCGCCCAAGTCGGTTACTGGGTCGACGGCCGACTCGCCGGACGAGGCATAATCCCCACCGCTCTCGCCATGGCCATTGATCACTGTTTCTTTACCGCGGGACTACACCGCGTCGAAGCCAGCATCCGCCCCGAAAATCATGCGAGCCGCAGGGTGGTTGAAAAGCTCGGCTTCAGGGAAGAAGGCATCAGACGCCGTCAGCTCCACATCGACGGCGCCTGGCGCGACCATATCTGCTACGCACTGACCGTCGAAGACGTGCCTCGTGGACTTCTGGTCCAGTGGCGGAGAGCCCGAGAAGCGGCAGCTCACGGTGGTTCTCCCCATGAAGAGGTTTGACGATCTCGCGACACACCGCACTTAATACTCGTCAATTAGTGACACGCGGTCTTACGGTGCGTGACGTGAGCACATGGAAGACGCCAAGAGACGCCAGGCGTTTTCATGCTGCCCGGAGGTCTTCGTGAGCAGCGCCTTCCTCTACATCGCCATCGTCGTCATGTGGCTATGCGTTCTTGTTCCCATGTGGATCGGCAGAGACCGCAACGACTCGACAAGCCTTGACGGCGAAGCCGTTGAGGCTCGAACGGACGCGTCCGGTACGGCTGACGCCGCCGCCGACGCGCGCCCCGCCGAACCCGACCCGCCCACCGCGGCCGACGAGCACGCCGAGTCGCCCGAGCCCGACCACGAGGCCGAGGCCGACGACGAGGCCGAGCGTGACAGGGATCAACGCAAGGATCGCCACGAGAGGCCGTCACCCTCCGTGGCCGCGGCACTCACCCCGGTGTCCGCCTCAACGGCCGCCACAGGCGCTCACAGCCGCGTGACGGCCCATGTGGACGCCCAGGGCCAGGCCGCCGCCCACGCCCGCCGCAGGGCCGCCATCGTGGCAAGGCGTCGGCGCAGGACCCTCTGGTGCGTCCTCCTCGTCCTCGCCTCCACCGTCACCGCGGCCGCCGGCGTGATCCCCTGGTGGGGCGTCGCCCCCTCCGCCGTCCTCCTCCTCGGCCACCTCACCCTGCTGCGCGTCGCCGTACGCATCGACAGCGAACGCCGCCGCGAAGCGGCCGAAGCCGCCGAAGCCCACGCCCGCCACCAAGCCCGCGAACGCGAACGCCGCCGCGCCCTCGCCGCCGAACAGGCCGCCGCCGAGGCGGCCCAAGCCCAGATCATCGACCTCACCGCCCGCCAGCACGACGCGTTCTTCGACCAGTACGCCGAACCCCAGCGTCGCGCCGTCGGCGACTGAACCCCCCACCACCCCGCCAGCGTGGCGCGAACAGCCCCGGAAGTTTGCTAACCTAGTCGAGTCCTTGGGGCTATAGCGCAGTCCGGTAGCGCACCTCGTTCGCATCGAGGGGGTCTGGGGTTCAAATCCCCATAGCTCCACAAGGAAGTTCGAGGGCGACGTGTGTCCGCGGAAAGCGCGGACCTCGTCGCCTTCCTTCGTTTAGTGCTCGCTTCGCTCGCGTGCGGGGGCTCCGCCACCCGCACCCCCGGTCGCTTGCGCCCCTTGGCCGTGTCGGCGCTGGGGGCGCCCGAATGTGGGTCGGGCTGGTTCCTCGGTCGTTTCGTGGCCGTTTTGGTCCTGTAGTCGACCGAGGGCGATGTGTGTCCGCGGAAAGCGCGGACCTCGTCGCCTTCCTTCGTTTAGTGCTCGCTTCGCTCGCGTGCGGGGGTTCCGCCACCCGCACCCCCGGTCGCTTGCGCCCCTTGGCCGTGTCGGCGCTGGGGGCGCCCGAATGTGGGTCGGGCTGGTTCCTGGCCACCGCGATCGAAGTGGACCCCAAAACCGTTGAACGGTGGATCACCCAGGGGCGCAGGCCTTATCGCCGCCGGGTTCCTCCACCTCGACGAGGCGTACCTGTGGCCCGAGGCCCTCTCACCCGCCCAGGTGGCGGCTGCGTCCGGGAGCGAGGTCGTCACGGTCTACCCGCACCGCTGGGCCGTACCGCAGGACGCCTGGGGACGGCTGTTCGCCTCCGCGAGGCGGGAGATCGGGGTGCTGGTCTACAGCGGTCTGTTCGTCGCCGAAGACCGCAACCTGGTACGGCTGTTCGCCGACAAGGCCGACGCCGGAGTACGGGTGCGGATCCTGCTCGGTGACCCCGAGAACTCCTGACGGGAGGCGCGGGCGTGGTCGATTGAGCCGAAGCGCTAGAGAAGGCCGAGGATCTTCCGTGGTGCGTGTGAACTCCTCGACCGGGTGGCGGGGCAGGAGAGGGATGCCATGTCGCGGAAAGCTGGGAGGAGCCGGGCCGCCCGGTGCCGTCGGCGGCGGCATACGCGGCGCGACCCGGGTCCGCGGGAACCGATCATCGCCCCCGCGGACGCAGGGCCACTCGAAGCGGGCCGCCGGCCGTCGGAGTGGATGTGTCCTGCGGACGATTCGTCAGGGGAGTTCCGCGGCCACTAGATAGCTGCGCGGCAGGTCGGGAAGGTTGGAGGGCGATGCGGACTTGGGCCAGCGCCCGTAGTCGGCACCGGGCCGCCCCGGCTCCGTCACCTGGGTCACCCTCCAGCCGCACCGTTCCACGAAACCGCGAGGGTCGTCCGTCCCGAACACCCAGGGGCTGCCGGCCTCGTTGAGCCGGTCGAGGAAAGGGCGGATGTAGGGGAGCCGGAAGATGCCGGTGCCGATCAGGTCCGCCGCGAAACCGCTCCCCGCGGCCGACAGTTTCACCGCCTGGCTGACGACCTGGTGGGCGAGGGGTTCGGGCAGGTAGAACAGCAGTCCCTCGGCGAACCAGACGGTCGGCGCGGTCGGGTCGAAGCCCTGCTCCATCAGGGCTGACTCCCAGTCGTCGCCGAGGTTCACCGGAACGGTCCGGCAGTCGCAGCGGGGAACCGACGCGCTGGTGCTCAGCCGTTCCTTCTTGTAGGCGAGCAGCGCGGCCTGGTCCACCTCGAAGATCACCGTGCCGTCCGGCCAGTCCAGCCTGTGGGCCCGGGTGTCCAGACCCGCTCCGAGGCCGACGACCTGATGCCCCGTCTTCCCCGCTTTGGCCCTCAGGAAGTCGTCGAACCAACGGGTGCGGATCGGCAGGAACGGGTTGCCCTCGTCGGCGGCACGGCTGGTGTGGAAGTGGCGGAGCAGTGCCGCGGCGTGCGGCCCGGCCAGGAGAGCGGCCAGCGGGTCGTCGAAGAGGCGGTCCGGCCGGCGACTCTCCCGCGCCCTGGACGCGGCGGTCCAGCGCGCCGTCTGGGCGACTCCGCCGAGTTTGTGGTCGCTGTTCAGAATTCCCTCTGTCATACCAAAAAAGCCTAATATCAGATTCCTTCTGTCCAGCAGAGGCCTCAATGGACATAGCCATAGGAGCAGACTGACTGTGCGCTCCATCTGTGATGGCGGTCTTGACGTTCTCCGGAACAATTATCGAAGAGTGGCCTTGAAAGGTCGAGACTCCAAGGATGGGATGTGAGATTTCCGTGAGCGATGCGTCGAACGAGGTCGTCGAGGTTGTTGCGCGGGAGATGGGGAAAATTCTCACCGCTCCTCCCCTGGGGTCGTCGGACGACTTCTTTCTCTGCGGGGGTGATTCTCTGCGTGCGGTCGAGCTGATCAGCAGAATCACCTCGCGATACCAGCCGGTTACATCCGAGGGGGAGTCCGCCCTGGGATCGGAACTTCTCCTTGCGATTTTCGACGAGGCGACACCCCGTGGAATAGCCGCGATCGTGGAAAGGCACATCGAGGCAAGAAACCACTGACACCCGTGAAGCTGTCCGAATGAGAGATCTGGAGGCGACGTTGTCGGAAGAGGCGTGCTGGTGGCCCGCGGGTCGGGTGGCAGCCGCGATCGCCACCCGGAAGCTCTCTGCGACGGAGTACCTCGACGGGCTTCTTCGTCGTGTGGCAGGAGAGAACCCCGACCTCGGTCTGATCGTCACTCTGAATGAACACGCCAGGCAGCAGGCGAGGGCGGCGGACGACGCGGTCGTGCGCGGTGAGCCGCTCGGGCCGTTGCACGGCGTGTCGATGACGGTGAAGGACAGCTTCACCACGGCGGGGATACGGACGGCGGCCGGCAGCACGATGCTGGTCGGCAACGTGCCGGCGGTGGACGCCGATGCCGTCGCCCGGGTCCGTCGGGCCGGGGCCATCGTTCTGGGGAAGACCAACGTCCCCGAGCAGTGCGCGGACGTTCAGACCTCCCACCCGGTGTTCGGCACCTCACGCAATCCGTGGCGTCCGGACCACACCCCGGGCGGCTCATCGGGAGGCGCGGCGGGTGCGGTGGCCGCCGGATTCACCCCGGTCGAGCTTGGATCGGACATCGCCGGGTCCATCCGGCTGCCAGCGGGCCACTGCGGGATTTTCGGCCACCGTCCGTCCTTCGGCGTCGTGTCTACCGCGGGGCACCTTCCTCCGTTCCAGCCCGTTGTGTCCGACCTTTGCACCGTGGGACCGCTGGCCCGTTCGGTGGACGATCTGGAGCTGATGCTCGACGTGGTGGCGGGGCCACGCCGTCAGGAGCGGTCCGCCTGGCGGCTTCGGCTGCCGGAGGCGCGCGAGCCACGGCGGGTCGCGGCCTGGTTCGACGATCCCCACTGTCCTGTCGACTCGGAGATCCGGGACGCGCTGGAGCACGCGGCACGGGCGCTTCAGGGCAGCGGTGTCGTGGTCGAGTGGGCATCTCCCCCCGGCGTCAGTTTGAGCGTCTCCGACGAGGTCAACCGGCGGCTGCTGTCCTCTGTGGCGCAGGCCCGCTACACGACCGCTGAGATCCGGCGAATCGCCTCGGGCGAACTCACCACACGTGGAGAGCTCGGTGACGAGTTCGCCGCGCAGTCGTATCGCGACTGGCTGGAGGCCGACACACGTCGGCACCGTCTCGCCGTGCTCTGGGGGCGTTTCTTCGAGCGGTACGACGCGATCCTGCTGCCCGTGACGCCCAACCTGGTGCCCCGGCACGACCACCGCCCGTTCGGCCGACGGCGGATCGAGGTGAACGGCGTCGAGCGGCCTTATTGGGACCAGATCGTCTGGGCCGGGCTGACCGCGATCTGCCGCCTGCCGACCACGGTCGTCCCGACGGGACTCGACAGCCGCGGCCTGCCGATGGGCATCGCTATAACCGGACCCTATTTGGGCGACCGCACGACGCTCGCGGTCGCACGCAGGCTGGTCGCCCTCCTGCCGCCACTCGGTCGCCCACCTCGGATCTCCCGACAGGACGCCAAGCGGCGCCCTGAGAGGCTCGTGGCGTGGTTGAAAGGAGCCCCGTTTGACATCCTCCCCTCCCTGAAGGGAGGGGATTCCCACGGTCGCCCGTGAGGGTTCCTGCTTCACCGCCAGTCGCCCGCCAGGAGGGATCCTCCTTTGAGGTCTTACACCGGCTCCACAGACGTTTCACCTCTCCGCCGGCCCGGCGGCGGGGATGTTCTTCGCTGCGTTGAGAATCCCCGCGCCCTATCGCACGATCGGTTAAGACTCGTGCGTGCGTTCGTACGGCGGTCCGCCCGGCGGCGAAACGCCTGCCCCTGCCCTACTCCGCAGGGGGTCCATTCCTCCCCCGCCTGAAGGCAGGGGTTTCCTCGGAGGTTCCTGATGACATTCGGATCGGAGGCGTCAGATGTCGACTTCGGCAAGCTGGCCGCCACGTTCGGCACCCCGCTGTACGTTTACGACGCCGACGCCCTGACCTGGCAGTACCAAGGTCTCCGGGAGTCGCTGCATCCGTCGTTGGAGATCTTCTTCTCCCTGAAGTCGAACCCGAACGTGTCGGTGTGCGCCGTACTTCACGCGCTCGGCGCCAGGGCCGAGGTGTCGTCGCTGACAGAGCTGCTGACCGCCCTGCGAGCGGGGGTGGATCCGGACAACATCATCTTTCTCGGGCCGGGAAAGAGTCGGGCCGAGATCTCGGCCTGCCTCGCCGAGGGAGTTCACGCGATCGTCTGCGAGTCGTTCGGCGAGCTGGGGCGAATCAACGAGATGGCTCTCGACCGGGGCCAGGTGGCTCGTGTCGCGCTCCGGGTCAACCCGGCCTTCGCCGTGAAGGGGTCACGGCTGACCATGGGGGGACGTCCCCGCCAGTTCGGCATCGACGAGGCTGAGCTGCTCGCCCGACCTGACCTGGGAGAGGAGTATCCGGGAGTCAGGCTGACGGGTATCCACGTGTACATGGGGACGCGCATCCTGGATGAGAACGTGGTGGTCGAGAACACACGTCGGATCCTCGACCTGGCGGAGCGCCTGTCGGCGAGAATCGGCTTCCCCTTGGAGATGGTGGACATCGGTGGAGGCCTGGGCGTCGCGTACTTCGACGGTGAACGGGATCTCGATGTCCGAGCGTTGACCGAACAGCTGAATCCGGTGATCGAGAAATTCCACGCGGCACACCCGAACACCAGGATGATCATGGAGTTGGGCCGCTACCTCTCCGCCCCCGCCGGGGTCTACCTCGCCCAGGTGCTGTACACCAAGGAGTCCATGGGCGAGCACTTCGCCATCACCGACGGCGGCACCCACCACCACATGGCCGCGGTGGGCACCGGCTCCTTCGTCAAGCGGAACTTCCCCATACGGCTGCTCAACCGGCCCACCACAGATGCGACGGAGCCGTGGCAGGTTACCGGCCCGCTATGCACCCCCAACGACACCCTGGGCAAGAACGTGCCGCTGCCGGCCTTGAGGCCGGGAGACCTAATCGGTGTACTCCGCTCGGGTGCCTACGGGCCGACGGCGTCACCCGTCCAGTTCCTCAGTCACGGCTACCCCGCGGAGGTCCTGATCTGGGAAGGGAGCGCCCACCTGGTGCGGGAGCGCGACCGGCCCGAGGACCTTCTCGGTCGGCAGCGACTCCACCCTGCTCTCTCACCCGAGGCGGGAGGTCGGGCCATGGCGTCCGACGTCAGACCAGCCCCAGCTTGATGGCGGTGACCACGGCGGCGGTCCTGTTCGGAGAGTCGAGCTTGAGAAGGACAGAGCCGACCAACCGCTTGGCGCCGTGGGTCGAGATGCCGAGGGAACGGGCGATCTGCTTGTTGCTCATCCCTTCGACGAGGTGGGTCAGCGCCTCATTCTCCCGCGGCGTGAGATTGACCGACCTGTGAACGGGAGCCGAGGTCGCCTGGCGGGTTCCGACGAGCAGCCGCCGAGCCAGCGCCGGTGGCATCGGCATTTCGCCGAGAAGCGTGCGCTCCAGGGTGCTGTCGAGTAGGTCGGCGGAGAGTCCCGACATCGGGAGAAAGCCGTCGCACGGCAGCATGGAAAGTCTCGCATTGTCGATCCTCTCGAAATCATCGCCGATTACTACAATGCGTGTCGAATCTCTCTTGAAGAGATCGAAATACTTTCCTAGGAACTTCCACTGCTCGATATCGACAATGAGAACCCCGGGTTCCCTTAAATCGATGGGCCCCGGGAGGTTCTCGGGGTTCCAGTGAGCGACCGAGCCGACCCCTGAGATCCGGTTGAGCATCGTGTCAAGCCCGCAACGAAGGACCTCGTTGCGTACCAGCAGGACAACGTCGACCTTCTTCGGCTGCTTCTCGAGTTCACGTATCGTGGACACCTTACCGCCTTCCCGATAGGTCAATTTCATGATCTCCGTAGGGAAGCAATATCGTCAAGAGTCTTAAGAGGGGCTTGGGCCACCCCGAGTTGGTTGAAGTATGCCTCTGAACTGCGGGAACGCGCTGTCCGTAGGCTTCTCAAGCTACGTGCGGCGGGTGAGGGGCAGGGGGCGCCGGCCCGGGTCGCGGACCGGCTCGGGATGCATCGTGAGGCGTTGCGGACGTGGGTTCGGCAGGCCGAGGTCGATGGCGGGAAGCGGCCGGGGACGACGACTTCCGACGCGGCGCGGATCGCGGAACAGTTCGGTGTGGAGCCGATCTGCGCCGTGCTCCCGCCGGATCGTCGGCCGGAAGTACAAGAAGGAACTCGTCGAATTCCATAGGGGCTGGAAAGGCATCATGGATGTGAGAGACGGCCGCCATGGAATGGGCTGTCTCGCGCAATTCAGAAAGGTCGAATTCCTACTGTGGGTAGTTCCTCCGGCCGAGTGCGAGGAGATGTTCAACCGATGAGCCGCCGGCACCGGTCTGACGACCGGGAACCAAGCGATCCAGCCTCCAATTTCGCCAGGGCGGCCCAGTTTCTCCTGTATCTCCTGTAGTTGCAGGTAAAGCCGCTTGTTCGTGGTAAATCGATTGCCGGTCGACCTGATCCCGCGGTAGCCAAAAACGTGTTTCTCACTGCCTTTCCTCCGCGTTCTGGCTCCTTGACGGCGGAGCCGGGGCCGGTGCCATGGGCATTCCCAGTGCCACCCCCGATTCGACCCGGCTCATCCGCCGCACTTCACGTACGGTGACCACAACGACGCTGACGCCGAGGAAGTTGCATACGGCGATGCTGTAGTAAAGGGATGCGGCGCTTGACGTCAGGTGAACCGCCAGCATTCCGACCAGCACGATGACGCCGAAATAGACGGTGTTGAGAACGAGGGCGTATTTCCCTCTGCCGATCTGCTCGAGGAGTGTGAGCGCGGCCAGTACCGGTCCCTGGATCGCATAGGTGAGCCCGACCGTCTCCATGTACCGGGACGTCACGGAGGCGATCTCCGGGTTCCCCGTCAAGGCCGCGGCCAGCGGATCGGCGGCCAGCCAGATCCCGAGAGCGAGCACCAGGTAGGTGGCCACCGTCAATTCGAGGCCGCTGCGCAGGGTTCGGCTGAGCCGCCCGTACTGCCCGGCCCCGCGCTCCTGGTTCAGGATGATCGCGATGGCGGTGCCGAGCACGGTTCCCGGCAGGAAGACCAGGCCCTGCAGGTTGACGGCGACGGAGAAGCCCGAAACGACGAGCGGGCTGAAGTCCCTCAGGATCCACAGGACGGCGAGGTTGTAGGCGGCGACCAAACCGATGGTGCCCGCGATGGGGACGCCGATCTGCCAGAGCTGTCCGACGGCCTCGCCCCGCCAGGGTAGCCGCTGACCGGTTTGCCACAGGCCCGCCCTGCGCAGCAGTACGAACGCCAGGGCGAGGCCGACGGCGCCGGAGAGCACGCTCGCCACCGGCACGCTGTAGATGCCGATCCCCGTGCCCAGCCCCAGAGCGGCCACGCAGCCGACCCGCACCGCCGCGACGGATACGACCACCACCGTGGCCGTCCCCACTCGCCCGAACCCGCGCAGGGCGGCGGCGCCCAGAGCGGAGCCGATGACGGACAGCTCGGCGAAGGAGGTCCAGCGGAGGAAGGAGACGAAGTCGCCCCTGACCTGTGGCGTGACGTCGAGGAGAGCGGCGATGCCCGGCGCGGCGACCGCCACCGCGCCGCACAGCGCCACTCCGGTCCCTATCCAGATTCTGGCCATGCTCGCCGTGACCGGCAGTACGGCCTCGGGCCGCCCCTGTCCCCGGCTGATCGCCGCGGCTACCTGGTTGCTGATCGCGAACGCGGCCGTAACGGCCAGCATGATCAGTGCGACCGGATGGTAGAGAGAGCGGATGTACAGCGCTTCGGACCCCATCCGTCCAAGCAGCGCGATGACGGCCAGGAGCGCCAGGACGTCGACCAGCTCCGCCAGCGCCATCGGCAGGGCGAGCCGGCTGACCGGCCGCCAGGAGCTCGCCCGAACCCGGAGCCGACGCACGGGCTCCCCGAAACCGTACATGTATGACCTCCGTAACAAGCCCTTTGCCTTTGTCGGCGAAATTCGGTCTTCACCTGCAGACGATTCCGCGCCACCGCTACGGAGATAGCTGCCAAGAAGAAATTAAGAAGTGCCGAAAAAGAAAATTGGATACACTGGACCCCGTGCGAAAATGAATCCGTTCGCCGTGCGGCGGCCAACGGTTCCGACGATCGGAGACAGAAGTATCCGCCAGGTCTGCCAGCGCTTCCGAAGCATTGAGAGGTGGGCTGGAAAAGAACACAACGCATCAGTGGAAATGTTTTAGCGTGACGAAGCTAGCAGAAATTTGCAGGTCCTGGGAAGCTCCCCCGGCTATCTGCCGGTACCTTGGGCGAAGGCTGTCAGCTGTCTCCACGCCATGGGGTCGCCGAGATCATCGGGGGCCTGTGCATACAGGTTGTAGCTGTGCGGCGTCATCGCCGCCGAACGGCCGGGCAGCAGGTCCAGGCAGGTGCTGTGAAGAAGCTCGGGGGTAAGGGAGCCCTTCCGGTCTACCGCGTGACACACAATTACGGTTTCTTCGGAACCGGTCGCTGAATGTTTTATCTCAAGCAGGAATTCCTGGTGTCCCAGGGCGTTCTCAAGGAGCCGGCGAACCACTCCGAGTCGCACCCAGCTCCTGTCGATGAAATGCCAGTCGGGTCCGCGCCCCGCCGGGGCCAATTCGGCCTCGCTCACTAGTTTCGACAGGTCCGTAATGGATTCTCCTGCTCTGACCAGGGTCTGGACCAGGTCGCGTCCGAACGAGTGCAGCTCCGCCCGGGGCAGGCACCTCGGGTCAGTCCACAGCGAGGCCGTGAACTCTCCCTCAAGGCGGTAGACGGTGAGGGCCATCCGGGAAAGTCGCCATTCCGGTTCGAGCACGGTGAGGTTCCCGTCGGGGAACCGTTCGACCGGGTCCGGGGTGGCGGAGTGACGCAGCTCCGGCGAATGCCCGGCCGCGCTCACGTCGTTGAACAGGCAGTCCCTGGTGTAGGCGTCGATGCCGCGAACACGGCCCGCCTCGCTGATCTCCTCCCATATCTCCCGTGCGTCGTACCAGCTGTTGCGGTAGGCGAGCAGAGCTCCCTTGGCGACCCGCCGCGCGACCTCGTCGAAGCACTCCGCGCCGGTTATGTCGACATGGATGAACGCGTCCGTCGACTGGGTGCCCGCGTAGTTCCGCAGTTGCGGAAGGATCCGGTTCGACGCAGAGGAGGTCAGCCCGATCGACGGGACCCCGGCATACCGCGCAAGCAGAACGGTCAGCGCGCTCAGCACCGCGGCCGAGCGGCTCGTTCCGGTACGGCTCGCGATCTTTCGCAGAGCCTCGGCGGCGCTGCGGGAACGGAGCAGGATCCCCGGCTGGGGCAGGGCCTCCCCGCCTTCCGCCTCCAGCGGGAAGACCGCCTGCGGAACCTTGCCGAGCTGGTCGGCCCAGTACCGCCGGCTTCCACGGATCCGGCGGTCGATCTCCGGACGGGCTTCCAAAGCGGCCAGGTCGATGGGCTGCAGACCCTGCTCGGACAATTCCTCACCGGCCAGCAGGGCGCGCAGGTCGCCGACCATGAGACCGAGACCGATACCGTCGGTCGCGAGATGGGAGATGGCGGCGGCCAGGTGGAGGCACTCGGTGCCGCTGACGACCACGGCCACCCGTAACGGCAGGTCTTTCTCCAGGTCGAAACGCGGCAGCCAGAGCTCATGGCGCAGTTGTTCGGCGGCGAGCCGGGACCGCGACGCGTCGCATCGCACCACGCGCAGTGCGAGGTCACCGGCCGCCGCCACCCGCTGCGCCCACCGCCCAGGCCCGATGTCATAACGGGTGCGCAGGGACTCGTGACGGATCAGCAGGAGCCGGAGGGCCCCGGCCAGCCTCTCGACGGTCGTCCCGGGGGGCAGGTCGAGGACCAGGTCCTCCGCGACCTGGTCGGGTCCGGTGAGCAGGGCGCGCAGGATGTTCTCCTGCCCCCTGCTCAGCGGCCCGTCGCGCTCCTCGCACCCGGAGAACCGGACCGGGATCGTGTCCGTCACGAACCGTCTCCTTCCTGGTCGACGTTCAGCACGGTCTTGAACGCTTGGCGCCGGTCGGACAACCGATACGCCCGCGCCGCGTCCTCCAGCGGGAGGCGGTGTGAGACGACCGCCGACGGATCGATCCGGCCGGCCCGGATGAGTTCGAGGACGTTGGCCCGGACCGCGATCGGGTCGCCGACTGTGAAACGTACGATCAGTTCGCGGGCGAACGCCAGGCCGCTGGGGAACGGCATGGCCTCCGCGTGGTGCGCGCCGACCACGGCGACGGTGGCCCGCGGCGCGGCGGTCTCCAGCGCGTACCGCAGGGCGGTGTCGCTGCCCACGGCCTCGATCACGGCGTCGGCGCCACGACCGGCGGTGAGCTCGCGGAGTGTCCGGGACAGCTCCGCGGGATCCGACGCCCGTACCCCGAAAGCCTCGAGCGTTTCACGGCGGGCCGGGTCCGGATCGGCGGCGACGATGACGGCGGCGCCGGCCAGGCGGGCGCACAGGGCACAGAGCAGCCCGACGGGTCCTCCACCGACCACCGCGACGGTGGCCCCCGGCGTCGCGCCGGAGTCCCGGACCGCGCAGTACGCCGTGGACAGCACGTCCCCGACGAACACGGCCTGCTCGTCGGTCACACCGTCCGGAGTAGCCGCCAGCACCAGATCGGCGTACGGCACCCTGACGTACTCGGCCTGTCCGCCGGCGACCGGCTCGCCGACCACTGAGGCGTAGCCGAAAAGGCCGACGTGAGCGCACTGGTAGTGATGTCCGCGGGCGCAGTACCCGCACCTGCCGCACGCGATGACGTCCGACGCGAAGACCCGCTGCCCGACGGCGAACGGGACCTCCGGTCCCGCCTCGTGGACGACGCCCGCGAACTCGTGGCCCAGGACGGTGCCGGCCTCGAAGCCCGGGATCTCACCCCGGTACGGATGCAGGTCGGTTCCACAGATCGCGGACCGGGTGACCCGGACTACCGCGTCGCGTGGTCCCTTGACAGCGGGCATCGGCAGCTCTGTCACCTCGATCCGGCCCGGAGCCCGGTAGACCACCCCTCTCATCGCTCCTTCTCCCCGAACGTCACGAAGGCCCATCCCTTGGCGGGGAGGGCGATGGGCCGTCCGACTGCGCCGGCGCCGCTCCTCATGACGACTTCGGTGCGAACCGGCCGGTCGCCGTGATTGACGGCCAAGACGCGACCCGCATCGGCACCGTGACCAGGCACAATCTCGACGTCCGGCTCGGGACAGTCCGCGGTGACCGCGACACCCGCGAACTCGGCGACACACAGGTAGAACGTCTGCCAGCCGGTGGCGGCCAGCCTGCCCGGACTGTCGAGCATGGCCTCGACCGGGGCGTTGGTGAAGACGAAGCGCCCCCGACCCACCCGGTTGGATATGACGGCCGGTGAACCGTCCGTGTATGTCGCGAGCACGTCGGCCGTCCCGGTCCTCAGGGTCGTGACGGGACCGGGCGCCCTGTCCCAGTCCAACGGCCACTCCCGGTCCCCCCAGTGCAGGCGCGTCTTGCCCTCGGAACTCGTCGTGTAGTCGGTGATCATCGCCCCGACCAGGTCGGGGCCGGGAAAAGCGTGCAGATGGTCTCCCAGCGACAGGTAGACGACCGCGCCCGCGAGGGCGGAGGCGGTGAGGTTCTCGAGGTCGGCCAGCGTCAACCGGGTGACGGAGGGGCAGATCACCAGCGCCCGATCGCCCAGCTGTCCGGAAACCACGTCAAAGTCCAGATGGGAGCGTTTCAGCAGCAGGTAGGCGTAGAAGGCCGCGACACCGCTCCCGGCAGCGTCCAGATAGCTGTCCCCCTGGCCCCGCATGCGTTCTGGCAGGTAGAGGGCGGTCCCGGCGGGGCCGCGTTCGGGGCGGAGCCGTCCGGCCACGGCGAGGATCTCCTGGTAGGCCCGCATCGCGGGTTTTGGCGTTCCGTCCAGCCGGTGCAGCCCGGCGGTGCGCTCGGCCGGTCGCTCCCGGTACGGCTCGGCACACGAGGCGATGTCCTGCCAGCACCACACCAGGACGCCGGTCGCCCCGTTGGCGAGCGCCGAGACGGTCGACGCCCGCAGATAGGCCGCCGCGACCTCCTCGTCCACCCCGTAGCTCCCCAGCTCGTCCACCAGGGGAGCCCCGAACGCGCCCGCGGCCTGGGTGAGGAAGGGCGTGAGGTTGGTGGCCTTGTAGGACATGGTCGACTCGATCGAACCGGGCGCCCAGACCGGGAACCCGTGTGTCCCGACCAGGTCCAGACCGGCGCTGTTGTCGATGCCGTAGGGTCCGGAGCCGAAGGTCCCCGACAGGTCGTTGGCCTGAAGCACCAGGGCGCCGGGAGACTCCTCCCGGATCGCCCTGGCCATCCGGGTCTGCCAGTCGGCGACCTCGGCGCGGGTGAGCGAGCGGGCCCGTCGCCGGTCGATGTTCCACAGCTCGTCCCCGAGGTCATAGGCGAGGACGTGGGCGCACCCGCGGAGCGCCCCGGCGACCGACCTGGCCAGCTCCTCCTCGGCGCGCAGCAGCTCGCTGTCACGCCAGACGTCGCGGCCGTTTCGCCAGGCCAGGTCGAGCAGTTGCCCGTTCATCCAGATGGTGAACAGCGAGACCACGCACGCGAGCCCGTGCTCCCCGGCCGTCCTCACCGCGTCGGAGATCCGGTCGAGCATGACGGCGTCCGTCTTCTCCGGGGAGGGCTGGAGGTCCCTCCAGATGACGAAGAGTCGGACGGTGTTCAGCCCGGCTGCGGCGATTCGGCCGAAGTCGGCGTGGATCGTCGCCGGGTCCCAGTCCGCCCAGATCCGGCACCCCGCCTCCGAGGGCTGGTAGTTGACACCGAGAGCGAGGAAAGGGGAGCCGTTCCGGAGCAATCGGCCGTTCTCGACGGTGAACATCACGTCGTCTCGGCCCGGCCGGCCGGGCGCACCGCCGCTGTGAGAACGGTGACCACGTGCGTTACGTCGTCCTCCGTCATCCGCGCGTGCAGCGGCAGGGTGAGCAGCCGGCCGGCCATCCGCTCGGTGACCGGCAGCCTTCGCTCCGCCGGGTCCGGTCCCTCCCGGTAGGCGGAGAACAGGTGGGTCGGCCGATAGTGGACCGAGGTCTGCACGCCCTCGTCGCGGAGCCGGGACACGACCGCGTCGCGGGGCAGACCCGCTGGAAGCAGGATCGCCATCAGATGGAACGCCGAGTCGGCCACGTGGCGGGCGAAGGGGATCCCGATCTCCGGCACCGACCGGAGCAGGTCCCGGTAGCGGTGCACCAGGCGTCGGCGGACCGCCCTGTCCTCGGCCAGCCTGGCGAGTTGTGTCCGGCCGATCGCGGAGGAGATCTCCGTCGGCCGGTAGTTGAGGCCGATGCCGTTCACGTCGTAGTCCGACCCGCCGGTGTGGGCGCGCTCCCAGGTCGTCCGGGTGACGTGGTGGGAGTGTTTCAGGCGGATGAGGTCGAGCTGCTCCGGCCGTCGTGCCAGTACCATTCCCCCCTCACCGGTGGTCAGGTTCTTGGTCGCGTGGAAGCTGAAGCACCCGAAGTCGCCGATCGTGCCCAGCGTTCCCTCGGGGGACCGCACCAGCGGGGCGTGGGCCGCGTCCTCGACGACGGCGGCGCCGTGCGCCCGGGCCAGGTCGGCGATCTCGGCCGTGCGCGCGGGGTAGCCGCCGTAGTGCATGACCACCACCGCTCTGGTACGCGGGCCGAGCAGCCTTCGGACCTCGGCCGGCGCGATAGTCGGCTCCTCCGCGGAGAGCACGTCGGCGAAAACCGGGGTCCCCCCGCAGAGGGCGACCATGGCGGCCGAGGCCACGAAGCTCAGAGACGGCACGATGACCTCGTCACCCGGCCCGAGATTCAGCGCGAGCATGGCGAGGTGCAGGGCGGCGGTCCCGCTGCTGACCGCCACGGCATCCGTCACCCCCATCGCCTCGGCGAACTCCTCCTCGAACGTCCGGGTGACCGGACCGGCGGACAGCCAGCCCGAGGTCAGGACCTCGTTCACGGCGGCGATCTCCGCGGCGCCCACGGTGTTGTCCGCCAGGGCCACCCGAAGAGCGGGCTTCTCGATTCCCATCACTCCTTCTCTCTTTGACGCCCTCTCCTGGACGCCTTCTCCCAGACGCCGGCGGGTCGTCCCGGGTCAGTCGGCCGACCGGTCGAATCCGGCCTCGACCGCGCGGGCCACGTGTTCCCAGGACATCTCCCGCTCGACTCTCCGCCGCCCGGCGGCGCCCATGGACGTCCGGAGCCTCTCGTCGCCGAGCAGCCTCGTCAGGGCGTCGGCGACGTCCGGCGGCCGGTCGCCGACGACCAGGCCGTCCACTCCGTGTCTCACCACCTCGCTCACACCGGCGAAGCTCCCGGACACCACCGGTCGGCCGCAGGACCAGGCCTCCGCGAAAACGAGGGGGAAGACGTCGGCCCTGGTCGGCAGGGCGAGGACGTCGCAAGCCGCCAGCGCGTCGTGTTTGGCCCGGTCGTCGATCATCCCGAGGTTCAGGATCCGGCCGTCCCGCGACGCCGAGAACGCCGCAGTGGCCTCGGGCTCGCCGTCCGGTCCTCCGAAGGCGAAAACGGTGTCCGGAAACGCGTGCCACACGAGGGGGGCGGCGTCCAGCAAGGTGCGGTACCCCTTCGTCGCCACCCGGCGGCCGAGGAAGAGCACCATCGGGCCGTCGACGCGATGGCGCCGCCGGAACTCCCCGGCGTGCGCGCCGCCCTCCAGGTCGGGGGCCTGTGGCAGCCTGAACAGCCGGGCTCCGGGAGCGCCGACGGCCCGTATCGCCGCCGACTCGGCCTCGGTCAGGGTGAAGACGGCTCGGGCGGCGGCGCAGAGTTCCGCGCCGAGTGCCTTGTCCGGCCAGATGTCCGTGGTCGAGGCCGGGGTGAGGACGAAACGCGCGCCGTACCGGTCGGCCAGCTCACGGGCCAGGCGGACCGGGCCGGGCAGCGCGAGATCGTAGGCGTGGACCACGTCCGGACGCCAGCCCGGCAGCGCGGCCAGGAGTTCCGCCTCGGTGCCGAGGACCGGCCACGGCTCGCCCGCCATCGCGGCCGGCCGTACAGCGTCGGTCATCGCGGCTACGGTGTGCCCCCGCCTGGCGAGCCCGGCCGTGGTCCGCCAGGCCATCCGCTCGGCGCCCGAGGTCGCTCCCGGCCCGTAGCCGCCGAACACTGACAGGACGCCGCTCATTACGAGGCCCCCGGCCGGGCGGCGGCCTCTGCGCCGTACCAGTCGAGCATCGTCCGGAGCCCGGTGTCCAGGTCGACGGGCCGCCGGGCGGGAAGCAGTGAGCGGAGCCTCCGGAGGTCCGGCAGCCGGCGCTCGGGCGAGCCGTCCGGCGGGTTGAAGATCGCCAGGTCCGGCGACCTCCCGGTCAGGGCGAACAGCCTACGCGCGAGATCGAGGATCCTGATCTCCTCTTGGTCGTTGCCGATGTTCACCACCAACGCTTCGTCGGTGGGCAGCCTGGTCACGTCCACGGTCGCCTCGACGGCGTCGTCGACGTGGCAGAAGGCCCGCGACTGGTAGGCGCCGTAGATGGCGAAGGGATCCTCGCCCGCCGCGATCCGCCTGATGAACTGCGGGATGACGTGGGACGTTCCCATCCGCGGCCCGTACACGTTGTAGTAGCGGCCGATCCTCACCCGCACGCTGTCCCGGCGCAGGTGCACCAGCGACTCGGCGACCATCTTGCTGAGGGCGTAGGAGGACCGGGGGCGTCTCGGTTCCGCGAGAACGAAGGGAACGTCCTCGTGAGTGGGGTGGCCGGTCAGCCCCACGGCGGCGGCGCCGTCGCCGACCTCGCTGGTCGAGCTGAGGAACAGGGCCCCCGGTGGGATCAGGTCGCACCAGTCCAGCAGATGAAGGGTGGACAGTGTGTTGGTGCGCAGAACCCTCGCCGGAGAGGAATCGACACGCTGCACCCCGACGACCGCCGCCAAGTGGTAGACGGCGTCGAACTCTCCCGTCAGCAGCCCATCCGGTATCGGACTGGTCAGGTCGTGCGTGACGATCCGCAGGTCGCTCACGAGTTCGTCGAGTACTCGGTCCCGCCTGCCCCGAGAGAAGTCGTCGAGGACGGTCACGTCCGCGCCGTCGTTGAGTAGCCGGCGGGCGAGGTGCAGGCCGACGAAGCCCGCCCCTCCGGTGATGAGGACGCGTTCAGCCATGGCCCAGCCTCAGGTAGGTCAGGCCCTCGTGCCGCTCGGCCTGTTCGCTCAGCAGGCCCCACATGTCGAAGACGACCGGTCTGGGAGCCGTTCTGCCGAGCAGGTGGGCGAGGCCGGGTCCGGTGTATCCCGGGTGGTCGGTGAGCAGGATCACCGCGTCCGCGGAGTCGAGTGCTTCGTCCAGGTCCATCGGCTTGTAGCCCAGTGCGGCGATCCGTTCGGCCCTGACCACGAAGTCGTGTCCCACGAGCGTTCCCACTCGCTCGGTGAGCAGGCGGGACATCGGGCCCGACGCGGCGCCACGGGTGTCGTCCGTTTCCGGACGGCCCTTGTAGGCGATGCCCAGGACGGCGACCTTGGTCTCCGAGAGGGGCTTGCCGCGGGATTCGAGGGCCTTGAGCACCCGGTCTGCGGCCCGTGCGGGCAGGCTTTCGTTGAGGCTCCTGGCCGCGGCGACCATGGGCGGGCGGTACCCCGCCTCCTCCCCGGCGTGCATCAGCAGGTAGGGGTCCTTCACCAGACAGCTTCCGCCGACGAACCCCGGGCGTGAGAGGTCGGGGCGCGGGTAGCGCAGGTTGGCGCCGGCTATGAGCTCGTGGGCGTCCAGTCCGAGGCTCTCGGCCAGCAGGGC
The DNA here is from genome assembly GCF_900100605.1 of Sinosporangium album. Lineage (GTDB taxonomy): Bacteria > Actinomycetota > Actinomycetes > Streptosporangiales > Streptosporangiaceae > Sinosporangium > Sinosporangium album. Next base: position 38,297 of record NZ_FNCN01000012.1, read on the forward strand.
CACCTCGTTGCCGAACCCGTAGATCAGGTCGGTGTGCGCGTTGCAGATCAGCTTGACCATCTCGGCCGCCTCCAGGGAGGAGACGACGACCTGGTCCGGTGTCACCGCCGCGAGCAGATCCCGGGCGCGCCGGACCGATCTGTCGTCCAGCCCGCCGATGATCTGTGGCAGGCTCCGAATTTCGTCGAGCGCTCGCCCCTGGATGGTGCGTTCGGGGCAGCTCGCGAGGAGCGGCGACGACACTCGGCGTCGGAGGGCGGGCAGGACGATCCGGCGGCCGGTGCCCACCGGCACGGTGCTTCGGATGATCACCAGGGTCTCGTCGTCGACGTGCTCGGCGACGTGCTCGACCGCCGACCGGAGATGACCGAGGTCCGGGCGCCTGGAGTCCTCCTCGACCGCGGTGCCGACACAGATGATCACCGCCAGCGGTGGACGGTCCGGCAGCCGGTCGGAAACGGTCAGTGATCCCTCCGGCAGGCTGCCGAGAAGCTCGGGGAGCCCGGGTTCGAAGAAGGACGGTGTTCCGGCCAGGATCGCGGATCGCACTGCCGGGCTGGTGTCCACACCGACGACCCGTCTGCCCGCCGCCGCCAGGGACGCCGCCAGCGGGAGCCCTATGTATCCAAGCCCCACGACCGCGACGTGGTCCTCGCGCTCTTCGGGTGCCCTCTCAACATTCATCGTCGTCATCGCCTTGTCCGTGGGGGGTGGGGGTGGTCGTGACGTGGTCCAGCAGCGCCGTGAGGTCTACTTTTCCCAGTGGGGTTCGGGGAAGTCTGGGCACGAGGTGCAGGTGCCGGGGGACTTCGTGCGGCGCGAGCCGTTTCCGGCACCCGGCGACGATCCCGGCCACGGCGTCCGGCCCGCGGCCCGGCGCGAGGACCAGGGCGGCGTGCACCGTCTCCTCGGCTTTTTCGGCTCTGCCGAACACGTGGGCCTCCAATACCGCGGCGTCCTCGGTGAGGATCCGCTCCACCCGGTGCGGATTCACCTTTCGGCCGCCGACGTTGACGAAGGTGTTCTTGCGGGCGAGCACCGTCAGGTGTCCGGCGGTGTCGACCCGGACCAGGTCACCGGTGTCGTAGAAGCCGTTCTCGTCCGTCAGGGGTTCGTCCGACCCCGCGTAACCCGTGAGGAGGGTCGGCGTGCGGACCAGCAACCGCCCGGTGTCGCCGGTGTCTCCGGTGTCTCCGGTGTCGCCGGTGTCGTCTTGGACGATCCGCCACTCGACGCCCGGGGCGAAAACCCCCGCCGTTCCGGCGGGCCAGGGGGCGTCGCGGCCGTGCTGACAGGCGATCAGCCCGGTCTCGGTGCTGCCGTACACCTGGCGGATCGGAGTTCCGAGCCGGAGTTCGGCGGCCCGCTCGACCTCGGGATCGAGCGGGCCGCCCGACGAGAGGAGGACCCTCGGAGGGACGGCCGCGGGCCGGGTGTCGGCCGAGGCCGCCAGCAGTCCGTACAGCAGTGGGCTGCCCAGCACGATCGTGGCGCCGAGGGCCAGTGCCTCGTGCGTCCCGCGCAGGCTGAATCGCGGGATGATGAGAAGCTCGGCCCCGGAGACCAGCGCCGCCAGCAGGCCGCCCACCAGCCCGAAGGAATGCGCGAACGGCACCGGCACCAGAACTCTGTCCTGTTTGGTATAGCCGTGGATGTCCCGGTACAGCTCGGCACCGCGCAACAGGGCGCCGAGCCGGTGGCGGGCGATCCTGGCCTCGCCCGTGGAACCCGAGGTCAACAGCAGAAGGGCGGGTTCGGCGTTCACGGGTCCCGGCCGCGTTTCCGGCCCTCGGGCGAGACCGGACAGGAGGTCCCGGTATCCGAGCCCGACGCTCCGCGTGGCCGAGATTCCCGCCGACGGGCCGATCACGGCGGCGGGGGCCGTCCGGTGTACGGCCGAGCCCGCGTCCGTGACATGGGTGCTGCCCTGCTCCACGCAGAGCACGTCCCGGCCCGCGGCCAGCAGGCCGATCAGCGTCGCGACGCTCAGGCAGCCGTTGTCGAGGACGAGAACGACAGGGCCCGGGGCGCCGCGCAGCGCGGCCGCACCCGCCGCCGCCGAGGCCGCTGCGGAACGGAGCCGCCCCCATGAGACCGTTGTCCACCCCTCCGCCGTTCGCTCGCGCAGGGCGGTGCCGTCCGCGGGCCGATCGGCCAACAGCGTGAGCAGGTCGAGCATCGCTCCCTCCGTCTCGTTCTCCGGTGACCTCACGTGGATCGGGTCAGGCGTCCAGCGCGGGCTGGGCGATCCGCGGCCTGGCCAATGGCGCCGGGCGCGGTCTCAGGAACTCGTCCGGGGAGCGGGCGAAGGCCTCCGCGGCGGTTCGGTAACTGGCCGGTGTGCCGATGTCGTGCCAGGAAGCGGACAGTGGATGAGCCCGAACCTGACATCGCTGCTTGATGAGCGCCAGGATCAGCTCGGGCATGTCCATCGCCACGCCGGCGGACATCCATGCGCGCACCCCGGGATCGACGACCTGGATCCCCGCCGAGACCTCGACGGACAACTGGGGCTTCTCCCGGATCCCGGCGACCCGGCCGCCTTCGTCGAGGTCTAGGACTCCGAAGCTCACCGGTATCTGGATTCGGCGCGCCGCGAGGGTGAGGAGACTGCCGCTCCTCACATGGGCCGAGAACATCTCGGTGAGATCGGCCGAGGTGAGGATGTCGCAGTTCATCACGAGCGCGGGCTCGTTCCAGCGCGGAACGCGCAGCAGCGGAGCCGCCGTGCCGAGCTCTTCGGTGTCCCAGCAGTAGTCGATCGCGACACCGAGACGGCCACCCTCTCCGAGCGCGGCCTCGATCATCTCACCGAGATGCGAGACACACAGGGTGACACGTCGGAATCCCGACGCCCGTAGCCGCCGGACGATGATCTCGATGATCGGGTGATCGCCGAGGCGTACCAGAGACTTGGGAATCTCGTCCGTCACCGAGCGGAGCCGAGTGCCCTGACCGCCCGCCATGATGATCGCGTGCAAGGCCACCTCTCAGAAATCCGACGTCGGATACTTCTTCAAGAAATCTGCTCCATCCATCGGGTGGACGGCCAACCCCAGTGGTCCGCCCGATGGACCTGGACATACTGCTATACCGATGTGATCCGTTGTTGCCTGCGGTAAGCGCCCGTAAGGTGCGCATTGGATTTCCGGGATGAATGGAATTTAAATGCGCATCGAATCATCAACGCGATACCGGTTGAGTGGATCCGTGATGACCCATCCGAAACGCTTCACCTGGGCCCAGAAAGTGGCGGCGGCTGTGCGGGGCAGGGCGCTGTCCATCGTGATGGATCCCGATCCGAACGGCACTCCCTCGGCGCTGAGGACCTCACTGGCCGCCTGGTCCACGATCGAGCCCGGCGCCACCCACCACGTGGTGGTTCACGATGACATGGTGCTTTCGGACACGCTCTTCGAACGCGCCGAGAACGCGATAAGGGCGATGCCCCACGCGGCCCTGGCCCTGTTCGCCTTCTGGAACTCGCGCAACGGCGCGGCCGTCAGGATCGGTGCGTTGACAGGTTCCCGCTGGGTTTCGGCGGTGAACGAATACACCCCGTGTACCGCGCTCATCCTGCCCCGTGACGTGGCCGCAGGATATGTGGAGTTCGCTGGAAAACTGCACGGGACCTGGCCCGAGGACGTCCTCATGTACCGCTTTCTGCGTCTCGCTGGGGTACGGACCTTCGTCGGTGTTCCGAACCTGGCCGAGCACGAGGATCTCAACAGCCTGTCCGGAAACGACTTCCAGGGGTTGCGCCGATCCGCCTGCTTCCCGTCCCTGGACGCCTCTGGTTCCGAGCCGGTGGAGGACCCGGTGTTGGACTCCCTGTCCGTCGTGCCCTTCTTCAAGAACGGGAGGGCCCAGGTCGCCCTCAGAGTGCCGGGATCGCGGCGGCCCCGCTGGCAGAACGTGGAGTGCGAGCAGTATCTGGAGCGTCTCGGCACGCCGGCGGCGGTTCTCCGGCCGAGGCGCCTCGTCTCGGTCCCCGGAGTCGACACGGCCGCGGTACGGGGCACCTGGCTCACCGCCTACGCGCTTGGACTGGCCGCCGGGATCACCGAGGCGGAGAGGGAGGCCGGGCCGTACGGCGCGCGGCCGGATCCGATGGTGGTCGAACAGGCGCTGGCGACTCTGGGGCCCGGGGGGCTCTGCCACGTTCTCCCGGCTGGAGCGCTCAACGAGCTTCCGGAACGACTGGGCGAGTTGGTCCGGACGGGCGTCACGGCGGGCCGTGAGGCGGCGGACCGGCTTACCTCGCCGGGCGGGGCCGTACGTAGAGATCGCCGAGGGCAACGGGTCGCGGTGCTCGACGGGAACTCACCTCTGGGCGAATATCTGACGCGAGGGCTGGCCGACCGCGGGCACCGTGTGACGTCCGTCGGCTCCAGGACACCGGACGGAGCTCATCCCGACATCGAGTACGCCGTCGCCGACCTGGACGAACCCGAGGAGCTGTCCCGCGCGCTGGCGGGATCCGCCTGGGTGGTGGACATCACCGGCCTGACGGCTCCGGCCGCGGCCGAGCCGCTCCCGCTCCCCGAGGGTACGGTGCGGATCCGCAAACTGGGCGACGGATCGCGGGAGACCGCCGCCGACGGCTCCTGGACGCTCCATCCGGGTGAGCTCTACGGACCCGGCTGTTCACGCGGGTCGCGTCTCGGCCGGATGGTGTGGGACGCGCTCCTCAACCGTCCCATAGACACGGGAGACGACGGAGTGGCCGAGCTGAGGCTGCTGCACGTCAAAGATCTGGCCGATGTGGTCTCCGCCGTCCTGGAGGGACACCTCGACGACCGGGAGCTGGTGGTCGCCAACGACGTCCCTCACCGGGTCGGCGATCTTGCCGAGGTCATCCGCCGGATCGTCAGGCCGGTCCTGATCAGTCCGCCTGGACCGGCCGGGGCGGCGGAGGGCGAGCCCGTCCCGCCGAGCGCGACACCGTGCCTTCCACTCCGGGACGGCGTGGTCGACGTCGAGTACGGAATTCACACTTTCGCGCAGTGGCTGGCCTACGAAGCTGAATTCTCCATCGCGAGCTGACGGGAGTTCTGAACCCTGTGAGAGCTGACCTCATTGTGGTAGGCGCTGGACTTTTCGGCCTGACGGTGGCCGAGCGCTGCGCCTCCGAGTTCGGACTCGACATCGTCGTCCTGGAACGCCGTGACCATCTGGGCGGCAACTCCTACAGTGAGTTCGACGAACGAACCGGAATCGAGGTGCACCGGTACGGGTCCCACCTGTTCCACACCTCGAACGAGAGAGTCTGGCGCTATGTCAACAGGTTCACCCGATTCACGGAGTACCGGCACGTCGTCTACGCCGTCCACGGCGGCCGGGTCTACCCCATGCCGATCAACCTGGGCACCATCTGCTCGTTCTTCGGCCGGATGATGTCCCCCGAGGAGGCTCGCGCCCTGGTCGGCCATCACGCCGCCGAGGCCGGGGACGCAGACCTTCAGACACTTGAGGGAAAGGCCGTCTCCCTGATCGGCCGCCCGCTGTACGAGGCGTTCGTCCGCGGCTACACGGCCAAACAGTGGCAGACCGACCCGAGGGAGCTGCCGGCCGACGTCATCACCCGCCTCCCCATGCGCTACACCTTCGACAACCGGTACTTCAGGGACACCTACGAAGGACTTCCGGTCGACGGCTACGGCGCCTGGATGCGGCGGATGGCCGACCATCCGCGCATCGAGGTCAGGCTCGGCACGGACTACTTCGACATCCCCGAGGTGACCCCGGGCGCCGTTCCGATCGTCTACACCGGCCCCCTGGACCGCTATTTCGGTTACTACGAGGGTGAACTGGGGTGGCGCACCCTGAACTTCGAGTGGGAGGTGCTCTCGGTGAAGGACTTCCAGGGCACCGCCGTGGTCAACTATTCCGACCAGGAGGTGCCGTACACCAGGATCCACGAGTTCCGGCATCTGCATCCTGAACGCGACTGGTATCCGGACGATCAAACGATCATCATGCGTGAGCACTCACGGTTCGCCAGCCGGTCGGACGAGCCGTACTATCCGATTCACGCGCCCGGTGACCGCATCAAACTTGGTCGCTATCGCGAACTCGCCAAGGATGAGCGGGACGTCTTCTTCGGTGGCAGGCTTGGTACCTACCGGTATCTGGACATGCACGCGGCCGTCGCGTCGGCGCTGTCCCTGGTCGACAACAGGCTGCGTCCCCGATTCGGCGCCCGGGCGATCTGATCGCGGAGCTGACTCTCCCGGACCGGCCGGCACCCTGTCAGAGGGGGACGCGGGCGAGGTTGACGACCCTCGGCTGGGTGTATTCCAGCAACCCCCAGTAACCGTACTCAACACCGATGCCTGAGGACTTGTGTCCGCCGAACGGGACGTCGTGCCGGAGATCGCCGTGCGAGTTGATCCACGTGGTTCCGCAGTCCAGTCTCTCGGCGACGTCGACGGCGGTCTCCTCATCGCCCCAGACCGACCCGCCGAGGCCGAACCGCGTGGCGTTGGCCCGTTCGACGGCCTCCTCCAGGGAGTCGTAGGCGAGGACCGGGACGACCGGCCCGAACTGCTCCTCGGCCTCCAGCTGGCTGCCGGGGGCGAGAGCGGTGACCACCGTCGGCGGATAGAAGTGCCCGGGCCGCTCCAGCCGGCGGCCGCCCGTCAGGACGCGCGCTCCCAAGGACACGGCTTCGCCGACCAGCTTGCCGACCCGGACGACCTGGGCCTCGCTGACCAGCGGCCCCAGGTCGGTGGCCGGGTCCAGGCCGTCGCCGACGGTCAGACGCCGTGCGAGCCCGCCGAGCGTCTCGCCGAACTCGGCCTCGAGGTCCCGCGGGACGTACACGCGTTTCACCGCCGCGCAGAACTGGCCGCCGTTGGCGAGAGCGCTGCGGAGGATCCCGGCCGCCACCTGGCCGACGTCCGCGCCGGGCAGGACGATCGCGGGGTCGTTTCCACCCAGTTCCAGAACGACCCGTTTGAGGTCGGAACTCGCGGCCCGGGCGATAGCCCGGCCTGATTCGACCGAGCCGGTGAAGGACACCAGCCGGATCCCCGGGTGACCGACCAGCCAGGCTCCCAGCTCGGAACGGCCCGCGATCGTATTCAGTGTCCCGGGCGGGAGGACGGCGCCGAGCAGCTCGCCCATCCGCAAAGTGGCCAGCGGTGTCAGCGGAGACGGCTTCAGCACCACCGTGTTGCCGGCCAGCAGAGCCGGGGCGACCTTGACGACCGCGAGGATGAGCGGGAAGTTCGACGGGGCGATCGCGGCGACCGGTCCGAGGGGCACCCGGTCCAGTCGGATCCGTGCGCTCCGGTCGTCGACGAGGATCTCACTGCCGAGGGTGAGCCCGGCGGTGCGGACGAACCAGTCGGCGGCCAGCCGGGTCTCCGCCTCGGCGTCCCGAAGGGGCTTGCCCTGTTCCAGGGTCAGCAGTCGGCTGATCTCCCCCACATGTTCTTCAAGGACACGTCCGCAGTCCAGCAACGCCTGCCGACGGCGTTCCTCCGGGGACCGGGACCAGCCGGTGAACGCGCGCCGCGCCGCCTCCACCGCCCGGTCGAGTTCCCCGCCGTCGCAGGCCGGGGCGGCGGCGACGGTCGCGCCCGAGGCTGGGTTCTCCACCGGGAGCCGGTCGCTGCCCGCCGCGCTCCTGCCGTCGATGGTCATCGTGATTGACACCGTGCCCCCTGTCTGCCGGGCGGACGCTCTCCGGTGATCCGGATTAACCAGTCTCGGTGCTGTCGTGTTCGATTGAAGCTCCTCTTTGAGGTATGGCCATGCCGCCAGGTGTGTCGCGCGCCCAGTCGAGCCTTGTCCTGGACCTGTGGCAACCGTGAGATTGACGGCGTGACACGTCCGACTTCCAGGCTCGCTCGGCCGCGCCGCCGCCATATTTCCGCCGATCCGGATTCGCAGAAGCAGGAGCGACCTGATGCCTGAGGTTCTCGCGGACTTCTCCGCAAGGCTGAGATCCGCGCTCACCGGTGCCCCCGACACCCCTCTGGTGCTGCTCGGCAACATCGAAGTCGAGGAGCAGTGGGCCGAGGGCGAGGTCGGCCTGCCACGGATCGCCGTCAGGGGCAACGCCGCAGTGGTGAACCGGATGGACGAGCTCGCCCTGCTACTCGCGGGCGCCGGGGATTACGTCGTGCTCAAGTCGGCGCCGGAGGACGACTATCTGCGCTATCTGGAGAGCCTGGGGCTGGCTCTGCCGAACGTGCTCGCCGTCACCGGGCAGGACCCGATGCGGACGGTGACGCAGGACGCCCTGCTCGATCAGCCGCTCATCGACGCGCTCGGGCGCCTGGTGGACTCCGGTGCCAGGATCTGGCCGCACGGCGTCTCCCTGCTGGAGGAGCGGCTGGCGGCGCGTTCCGGCCTCCCGTTGGCCGGCGCGGACTCCGCGACGTGCAAGTCGGTCAACAGCAAGATCTACAGTCGGACGATCGCAGATGACCTGGGGCTGTGCCAGCCCCGGGGCCTGTGCTGCCGCTCGATGACCGAGTTCGCCGCAGCTTGCGAGGAGGTGTCCGGCTGGCTCGCGGCTGGACGGACGGTGGTTCTGAAAGACGCCTTCGGGGTGTCCGGCCGAGGCATCCTGGTGGTACGCGACGAGGCCTCGCTGCGGCGGGTCGAGCGCATGATGGTCAGACGCGCCACCCGGACGGGCCGGGAGGATCTCGCCCTGGTCGTGGAGGAGTGGGTCGACAAGAGGGCGGACCTGAACTACCAGTTCACCGTCGCCAGGGACGGTGTCGTCCGCTTCGACTTCGTCAAGGAGGCGCTCACCGAGTCCGGGGTGCACCAGGGACACAGGATGCCCGCCCGGCTGACCGCCGCGCAGACGGACACGCTGGAGAAGGCCGCCCAGCTGCTCGGCCGACGGCTCGCCGCCGACGGATACTTCGGTGTGGTCGGCGTCGACGCGCTGCTGGGCGTCGACGACGAGGTCTTCCCGGTGCTCGAGATCAACGCCCGCAACAACATGTCGACCTACCAGGAACGACTGCAGCCCTTCTTCCTCGACGACGGTGCGGTGCTGGCCACCCGGTATCCGCTGCGGCTCACCCAGAGGCTGGCGTTCTCCGAGCTGAGGACGGCTATGGACGGGCTGTTGCTGGAGCCCGGTCGCCGCACGGGCGTGCTTGTGAACAACTTCGCCACGGTGAACGCCGCGGCCCCCGCCCTCGAAGCGGCCGACGGAACGACCATGTTCGAAGGCCGGCTCTACGCGGTGGTGGTGGGCTCGACCGAAGCTGAGGTCACCGCGCTCGATCGGGCGATGAGAGCCAGAATGACGGCTCTTGGCTCCGAGCGCTGATCCCTCTCGCACCGCTTCATCAACTCCACAGAAAACGGAGAATCCATCAATGGACAGCGCCATGGCCGATCCGTCAGTCGGCACGTCCGGCACCTCGGACGTGATAGGGGTGGTCATCGCCACTCTCGCGGAGATGCAGAGTCGCGGACCGGAGTCGATCTCCGCAGAGATGCGGTTCTTCGAAGACCTCTCCTTCGACTCGACGAGCGTTCTCGAACTGCTGATGCGGCTGGAGAACGAGCTCGATGTCGAGTTCGACCCCGAGACGCTCGAACCGAGCGACTTCGAAACGGTGAGATCTCTCGCCCTGTATGTCGAGGAGCAGCTGCCCGCGCCGAGCTGACTCGACCGGGTGAGACCGTCCACCGAGCCGAGGAGGGTGGTCGTGCTCGCGTCCGATGTGGTGCATATCTGGTTCATCGGACTCAGCGTTTCCGAACGCTGGGCCAAGACGATGGCGGCCGTACTGAGCGCCGACGAACGGGAACGCCTCGGCGGCTATACGTCGGAGCGTCTCCGTTCCGCCTTTCTGTGCGCGCGGGCGGCTACCCGCTCGATCCTGGGCGGCTACCTGTCCGTCGCCCCCGCCGCGGTGCGGCTGACGGCCGGGCGCTGGGGCAAGCCCGAGATCGTCGGCGGTGACGGCGCCGTGCGGTTCAACCTCTCCCACTGCGACGACCTCGCCTTGCTCGCGGTGACCGGGTTTCGGGACGTGGGCGTCGATGTCGAGCACCTGCACGCTCGCCGCCCCGTTTCCGAGATGGCGGCGCGGTACTTTCCGGCCGAGGAGAACGAGATGGTCACCACGGCCGCGGTGGAGCACCGAGCCGCGGTGTTCCTCCGGCTCTGGACCCGCAAGGAAGCGTGTGTGAAGGCGGCGGGCGCACGTATGGCCCTGGGGCTGGGTCTTCCGGTGGCGAGCCGCAGTCCCGCTGTGGTAGTCCGCGATCCGTCCGGCCGGCTGTCCGGGCAGTGGACGGTACGGGACGTCACAGTTCCGGGCGGTCATGTGGCGGCGGTCGCGATGGCCGGTGGTAGGCCGTATCTGATCACGCGGAGAAGCTGGAGCCCGGAGCGGCTTCATCAGGAGAAGAGAAGGAGCGGATGACCGATCAGCCCACCGTCGAGACCCCCGCGCACCGTGTCACGGTGGACGAGCCGAGGGTCCTGCGCTTTCTACGGGCCGTCGGCGACGACCCGGCCGGATACACCGCCACGGCGGCCGCCTCCAACGGTGGGCTCGGCCGGCCAACGGTTCCCCCTACCTATCTCTACTGCCTGGAGGAGATGGAGCGGGGGCAGGACCGCTCGGTTCTCGACGCGGCCGGAGCGCCGAAGACGGGAGCGCTGCACGCCGCCCAGCGGTTCCGGTACCACCGGCGGATCGTCGTCGGAGAGACCCTGTCACTGACCACCAGATTGGCCGGCCGGTACCCGCGAGCTCCAGGGACGGTACGGCTGGCGGTTCTTGAGACCCGGTACACGGACATGGCCGGGCTCCCGGTGGCCGACCTCCGCTGCAGCCTGGCCTTTCCTGCCCCGGACGCGCCGAACGACGGTGCCGCTCCCACGGGGCCGCCTGAGCCCGCGCCCGTCCTGGCGACCGGGGCGATCCCGCCGGCGACCCGTGAGTCGCTCGCGGCCTACTCCGAGGCGTCCGGTGACCGCAATCCGATCCATCTGGACAGCGCGGCGGCACGTGCCGAGGGCCTGGAGGACGTCATCGGGCACGGCATGCACGTCATGGCGCGGGCCGTACAGAGCCTGGAGGGGCTGGGGCCGGGCACGGAGCTGGCCGAGTACGAGATGCGGTTCCTGGCCCTGATCCGGCTGGGCATCGGTCTGACCGTGACCGTCCACGGGTCGCCCGGCGGGAACTCGCTGCGTGTGAGAGTGACGGACGAAGCCCAGCGGGTCGTCGCCCTCGGCACGGCTCGGACACGGCGGGTGAACCAGGAGATCCGGACAGGCGGACGCCGTCCCGGGTGAGGGGCTCCTCCTCCTCACCGGCCAGCCGAACGGCCGGGATCGAAACGCCCCTTGACGACTCCCGCGAAGACGCTGAGCCGCTGGATGTTGCGGGTGCCCTCCATGTATTCCACGGCGCGGGCGTCGCGGGCCAGTTTCTCCAGCAGCGGGTGATCCAGCCGCGCTCCCGGCCCGAAGAAGCCGAGGGCCTCCAGGGTCACCTGCTCCGCCAGCCTCGCGGCGCTCACCTTGGCCGCCGAGGCCAGATGGCCGTCCGAGGGGTCGTGGTCGACCGCGATCGCCGCCGCCCTGACCAGCTGGCGTACGGCCTCGATCCGTCGGCCGATCCGGTCTAGCCGCCACCGCTCGTCCGCACTCATTGCGCCACGGTGCTCCCTCACGTACTCGAACGCGGCCCGCGCCACACCGACTCCCATGGTGGCGACCGCGGGACGCAGCAGGTTGAAGGTCTTCAACCATCCCCACATGCCGCGCCGCGTCGGGGACAGATGGGAACCGAGGATCCGGTCCCGGTCGACCTCGACCCCTGCGAGGCCTATCGCGCCGAGCTGTGCCCCCCGGACCCCGATGGTGTCCACCGCGACGGCCGTGAAGCCCGGAGTGTCCGTCTCCACGAGCGCCGCGCCGAGGCCGAACATGCCGGGACCGGTCCTGGCGAACACGACGCCCATCTGCGCGCGGACCGCGTTGCCGACATACCGCTTCGCGCCGTTCAGGCGGGCGGTCGCCCCGTCCGCCGAGCCCTCCAGCCGGGTTCGCATCCGAGCCGCGTCCGAGCCCACCTCCGGTTCGGTCAGGGCGAAGAACGTCCACGTCGGCCGCTCCAGAATGCGGCCGAAGAAGAGCTCCCGCTGACGCGGGCTGCCCAGAGTGTCCACCGCGATGCCCGTCATCGGCGCGCCGGGGGCGGCGAGCATGATGCCCAGATCACCCCAGGCGCCCTCTTCGAAGAAGACGACTCGTTCGAGCGCGCTCATCAGGTAGAACTTCTCACCGCCGACCACCAGGGGGTCGGGGTTGAACTCCGGAGGGATCTGCAGCGTCCCGACCCGGGAGAGCGCGGGTAGGTCGACGATCCGGATCACCGCTTCCGGATCACGGTCCACTTCGAGCGCGTGCGGACGCATCTGCGCCGCCCATTCGTGGGCCTGTCCCCGAAGGAGCGTCAGCCGCCGGTCCAGCTCGATCACACCGTCACCTCCCCGTTGGCGGGGCCGACGTACACGTCAGCCAGCAACTCCGACAGATGGGCGGTGCGCCCCGCTCCACCCTCGACGTAACCACTGGCGCCGAACAGCCGGAGCGTCGTCCGGTCCGCGGCGGTCGTCCGCCCGTGGAGGTCCACCACGGAGTCCCAGGGCAGCCCCTCGGTGCCGGCTGTCTCCAGCACAGCGCGGATTTCGAGATGGTCCACTGTCACGTCCGCGATCGTCCCCTTGATCATCTGATGCTGCAGTAGGGAGGCGTCTCCGGCGAGCCGCGCGCCGAGATGGCTCACGGCCGCGTCGAGCAACCCGTACGAGAGGCCGAGGCGGAGCCCGGCCAGGGTCGTCGCCCATGCTGCGGGCCACACCGCCGTACCCTCGCTGAGAGGCTCGAGCTTCGAACGGATGGCGACCAGCCCCGGCACGGGCGGCGCGTACACGGACTCCGTCCCACGCGCCCGCGGCCACTCGAGCCCGCCCAGCCTGACCCTGACCGCGGTGGCCGCCGCCTCGGCCGACGCGATCGCGTGGCCACCGGGACCGAGGAGCAGGACTCCTGGGCCCGCCCGGGTGTGCAGCGTGTCGAGTGCCTCCTTCCAGCCGTTCCGCCTGGCTACGTCGAACAGCAGGCGCCACGGATCCGTGCCCGTACCGGAAAGGGCCGGACCGGAAAGGGGAGGGGTGCTCCGTACCGTCATGACCGCGCTTCCTCTCCCCGCACGGGTTCGATATCGATCAGGCAGCTGGACAGTCGGCCGAGGTCCGGGTCGTAGTCGGCCATCAGTACTCGACGTCCCTCGGCCCGCCAGGTCGGCAGCCCCTCCACCAGGACCGCCCACATACCGGTGGCTGGCCGTCCCGGGGGGACGTCCAGCCGTTCGGCGGCATTTCCCAGCGCGCCGGCCAGGCCCGTTCCGGCCACCGCCGTGACCGGTAGGTCCGTCGTGGCGTGCGCCTCGCCGAGCAGCGCCGACCAGCCGCCGGGAACCGCTTCCGGCCGCATCCGCTGCGGCCTCCGTGCCTCCAGCCGGCCCTGCGGCTCGGCGTCGATGTCGAAGACCAGCAGCACTCCCGAATCCTCAACGACCCTGAGGTGGTCGGGAACCGGCCCGTCGTGCAGCACGCTGGCCTGGTCCAGGGCGAACAGCAGGATCCGGCGCGCGGTACCCGCCCGTGCCCAGTCGGTGGCCAGGCGCAGGGCGGTGAACGGCGCCATGACGCCTTGGTCCGCGATGGCGAAGGCTAGCCCGGGGGCCGCGACGACCTCGGTGAGGAAACACATCGGCCAGCCGGGTTCCGCGTCCGGGGCCGCGCTCACCATCATCGCCAGGTCGAACCGGTCCCGGTAACGCCCCATTTCGGGTACCAGCGCCGAGACCAGGTCCGTGTAGGAGTTGCGTCCGGCGGCGAAACGCTCCTCGTCGAGAGTGAGTCCGTGGGTCGTGAGGAGGTCCGTGAAGTAGTCGTGGTCGTGGTCGACGAACGGCCGCCCCGGACCGGCCAGATGATGGACCGCCAGCGCCAGGCTCAGCGTCCGGGGCCCGGAATCGGCGAGGCCAAGGTCTTCCGCAGGGTGAGACGTGGTCACGTACATGGTTTCGGGCATGCTCCGTTTCGAATGGGAGGAGCCAGTGCGGTGCCGACCGCGACGGCTCAGTGCTCCAGAACCATCGCCGAGAAGGTGGCTCCCAGGCCGACTGCGGTCATCAGATACCGATCTCCCCGCCGAAGCCGTCCGCTCTGCCTGGCCGAGCGATAGTTGATGAACGCGTCGGCGCCGAAGCAGTGACCACAAGTGGAGAGGTTGTCCAGATAGAGCAGGTCCGCCCCCTGGATCCCGAGCCGTTTGAGGACTCGGAGCCAGGACATCCGATTGACGTTGTGGGGCAACACGACGGATATGTCGGCCATCCCTAGCCCGGCGCTTCCTACCGCAGCCTCGACCACCTCGGCGAGGTACCCGGGATACTCCTCGTGGAAGGCCGCGTTGATCTCAGGCGCCGTCCAGGCCCCGCCGTGGAACTTCCCATGGGTGCGTGTCGCATACCCGAGCACCCGGTCGCGCGGCCCGTCGGTGCCGACCAGTACCGCGGACGTCCCCTCGCCCATCACACCGGTGTCGTTGATCACCTGGGCGGCCGAGGTGAACGCCTTCTCTCCCGCGAGCACGAGGGCGAGAGCTCCTGGCTCCCGGTCCGCCGCGAGCATGCGGCCGGTCACGTCTATCGCCAGCAGTCCCGAGGCGCAGGCGTGCTGCGTCAAGGAGAAAGCCGTCGTCTCCTCCAGCCCGAGTCTGTGGCAGACCTCCTGGATCGGGTTGAGGGGGTAGGGCGCCACGACCGGCATGGTCCGGGCATGGACCACGTACCTGATGCGTGGCCGGTACGCCTCCAGATCCTCCATCGCGAGGACCGCCGCCACCAGGTGGTCGGCCAGGGTCGCCCCGGGATCCAGCGGGATTTCAGAGAAACCGAAATAGCGCTCATGGACACGGATTCGGTCCTCGGTGAAACCGTGCTTCCGCAGGAAATCGCGGATCGGTACGGCCGACTTCGGCACATAACTGGACACGGCTTCAAGAGACGTCATGTAGCACCGCTCTCTGGCATTCACGGGTCGGCTTGATTCCGTCCTGGAAAAGGCTGTCGCGCCCCGTCACCAACGCCAAGGTTCCAATGGGCGCGCCACACGGCTGAACCGACGGCCATACCCCGAAGAGGGGCTATCTACGGAGCACGGGACTGCCAAGACTCGATATCCGGGCGTAGCGCGGGACTCGGTGTTCATCACCGGGCCGCCCTCGAAGTCATCGCCTTCGAAGACATCGCCTTGAAGACACCGTCCGCACCGTTGGTCCGAGCTCAGGGAGAACCGTAGATGGTCAACCCCGCACCGCGCGATCTACGCCGGGCACTGGTCCGGGCCAATATCGCGGTCCGTGAGAATCGCCCGCCGTACCCGGAGTACGTCAACGTCTTCGTCCGCACGTACCAGGTGTCGGTCGGCCGGCCCCGGACCGAGTCGCAGATGTACCAGTTCTGGTTCCGCACGCGGGGCTGCACCTATGACCGTGCCGGCCAGTGCAGCATGTGCAACTACGGGATCGGGCCGGAGATCCGGCCGGAGGTCGTGGCACGTGCGGTCGAGCGGAAGCTCGCGACCGTTCCCCAGGGATCCAGCCTCTATCTCTCACCGTCGGGCAGCCTTCTCGACGAGAAGGAAGTGCCGCCGGACATGCGTGACCGCCTCCTGCGCAAGGTGGCCGAGCGCAGGCCGACCAGTTTCGCCTTCGAGACCCGTCCCGAAGTGTGCACTCGGGAGAAGCTCGAACGGGTACGGGAGTTGCTGCCGTCCGGAACCCGTTTGGTCTGCCAGATCGGTGTCGAGTCCTGGGATCCCGAGATCCGGAACATGTGCCATCTCAAGCCGACCCGCCAGGAGGCCTACCTCGAAACGGCCGGGATGCTGAGGAGCCTGGGATTCGATCCCATCGCCAACATCACCTTGGGCGGTCTCGGACTGTCTCCGCGTGAGGCGTACCAGGACACCCTGGCCGGTGTCCGCGGCGCGCGCGCCGCCGGGTTCGGTACCCAGATGGTGTTCCCGCTGAGCGCCAAGGCGGGAACACTGATCGGCTGGGCCCATGACCGGGGACTGTGGGAACCTCCGACACTGTGGATGCTGGTCCGGTTGCTCGCCGAGTGCGCGGACGACTCCCTCGACACACACGGCCACGGCGACCTGGACATATCGTGGTTCAACCCGCAGGTCGACGATGTGGTCCAGTCCAGGCCCGACGGGTGTGAGCGCTGTCGCCCGACGCTGATCGCCGCGCTCTCCGCCTTCCGGCTCAGACCTCGGCGTGACTCGTTAGACGCGGTCGGCTCCTGGGACGGGTGCGACTGCGCGTCCCGTACGGACGAGCTCCTCCATGCCGCGGAGGAGCGAGGGTACTACGACCGTCTGGTCGTCATCGCCGACCGTTGGGCGAGCGACGCCGCGGAGGCCGGTGCGCGGACGACCCTGCCCGTTCTCTGACCGGGAACTGTCACGGACGGGACAGTCTGCCGTGCACCGTCTCTCGCCTCCGTGTGCCGGTTTTCGCGTCCAGTAGTGGACGTCGAGCGGTGGACGTCGAGCGGTGGACGGGGTAATGCGCCGCACTGTTCACGGCATGAGTGAGTCTTCCGCTTTCTGATATTTCAACGCGGTGGCCGGAGCCCGAGACCTACCGGCAGAAGGCGGCCCGGGTCGAGCGGTGTTCGGCGTTTCCGTGCGCGTGGAGTCGGCCGGGTCCGGAGAGGGCGTCCAGGCGGTCGGGATCCAGGAAGACGCTCTTCCTTGTTGCCGCCTCCGCATTGTGCGGCCACGTGCGCTGCTCACCGCCTCCGCAGGTAACGCCAGCCCAGTACGCCGTACCAGAGCATGATCGGCAGGTAGAGGGCGTACCCGAGCTGTTCCGATGCCTCCGACGGGTTGTCGGCCGCGGTCGTCCACGGCAGCACGACCGCGGCCAGGCCGAAGAGCCCCGCGATGGCGCCGGCCACGCGAAGCGCGCCGGGCATGGGGACTCCCACGGCGGTGGCCGCGACGGCGGCGACCCAGAGCAACCCTGCCAGGTTGACCATCCACTTGGCGGTGAGCATCACCGCGGTGGCCACAGTGGCGGCAGCCGGTGTGGCCGGATCGGTGCTCAGCCGGGTCAACGCCAGGTTTCCGGCGTCGTGAAGCAGTCCCGCCAGTCCGGCGGCGGCCAGCAGCCCACCGGCGAGCACTATCAGGTGCGGCCTGGGCGCGACATGTGGGTTCGTGGCCATGACCAGCCCGGCCGCGGTCAACGCCAGCCAGCCGAGCACGTCGAAGGCCAGTTCGGTCAGATGCAGCCCAACCTGCTCGCCCACCGCGGCGAGCGCGGCGTCGGGGTCGGCCGGATTCAGGGTCAGCCCCGATGGCACCACTATGGCCGCACCGGCAATCATGGCCACTATCGAGATCAGCAGCAGGACACCGGCAAGCCGGGCCCCGGGGTTCAGATCAGTCATGGACGGTGACGGTAGAACCCTGACACAAGGAGAAGGTCAACACATTGAGGACAGGGAGTCGTCATGTGGCGGATTGGTCAGCTGGCGCGTATGGCCGGGGTATCCCAACGCACCCTCCGCCACTACGACAAGATCGGGCTGCTGGTGCCCGCCGCGGTGGATCGGGTTACGGGTTATCGCTGGTACGGCGTGGCCGAGTTATCCCGGCTGGAGCGCATCCGAGGATTGCAACGTCTCGGCCTGCCGTTGCGCCGGATCACCGATCTGCTTGACGCGCCCGAGGCGCAGCTGCGACAGGCGTTGGCCGAAAACGTGACGAGTCTCCATCGCGACATCGCCGCATTGGCCGCGACCGCTGCGCAGGCTGAGGACCATCTCGTGACGCCCCTATCGATCCTGCCTCAGCAGACCACGGTGGGGCCGCGCCGCCTGCGCGTCCGCCGCCTGCGTCTCGAGCACGCATCGGAGCTGGCCGTCATCTGCGCGGCGGACTCGCCGTCGACCTTGCTGACCTGGCTCGGCGGACATCCGACGGGTGGCTTCGCCGCAGCGGTGACCACCGATCGGGGAGGCGAGCAACTCATTCTGCCGGCCCGCGCGGTTGTGCGTGCCGTCGTCCCCTCCTCGATCGGTGTCGTCCGCGCCGGTGAGGAGCTGTTCGGTTGGCTGCACCGCCACGGGCTGACCGTCGCCGGCCCCACTCTGGAAGATCACCTCATCGACGCGGGCGGTGCCAACGCCACCGTTCTGGAGGTGCCGGTGGACCGAAGCCACCACGTTGGCCCGGCTTGAAATGACTCGCGAGGTCTCCACTCGCGCTCGCACGTCCGGCTCAGTGGACCGGTGCTCTGAGTGGCCCTAGAGCAGATCGTGGTCGCGGGCGTAGACGGCGGCCTGCGTACGGTCGCGCAGGCCGAGCCTGGTGAGGATGCGCGAGATGTGGTTCTTCACGGTGCCCTCGCTGAGATGCAGTCGCCCGGCGATCTCGCGGTTGGTCGAACCGCGGGCGATCAGCCGGAGCACGTCGACCTCCCGGGAGGTGAGGGAGGTACCCGGCGGGGTGCTCGTCCCGGTGCCGGGCCGTGCGCCGGGCCGGTCGGCGATGGCCGAGGCCAGGCGCGCCGTCGCCGCCGGGTCGAACTGGGCGACGCCGGCATGCGCGAGCCGTACGGCGGCGGCCAGTTCCCGGGCAGGCAGGTCCTTGAGCAGGTAGCCGGTCGCGCCCGCGCGCAGCGCCTGGACGACGTACTCCTCGTCGTCGAAGGTGGTGAGCATGACCACCCGTACGCCGGGGGCGCGGTCGCGCAGGGCGGCGAGGGCCGCCACACCGTCCATCTCGGGCATCCTGACGTCCATGAGCACCACGTCGGGCGCCAGCGAGACCGCCTGTTCCACCGCGTCGCGTCCGTCTCCCGCGGTGCCGACCACGGCGATGCCGGGCTGGATGCCGAGCAACGAGGCGATGGCCTCCCTGATCAGCCGCTGGTCGTCGACGACCAGGACCCGCACCGGCGGCTCGGGGTCAACGGCGTGGTCGGTCGGCTCCGGGGTCATGACTCGGCCCGGCGGGGGATGGTGACCTTCAACACGGTTCCGCCTGCGGCGGCGCTGCCGATGTCGACCCGGCCGCCGGCCGCCTGCACGCGCTCGCGCATGCCGAGCAGGCCGTACCCCTCCCGTCCTGGTGTGAAGCCGCGGCCGTCGTCGCGCACCACCAGCGTCGCGCCCGTCGCGTCCAGAGCGGCGGCCACCCGGACGCGGGTGGCGTGCGCGTGCCGCCTGGCGTTGGTGATGCCCTCCTGGGCGGCCCGGTAGAGCGCCCTGAGTGCCGCCGCGTCGTGCCCGCTCTCCTCACCGGTGACCTCCAGGTCCACCGCCAGGCCGTCATCGCCTGCCTGGCCCGCCACCAGGTCGGTGAGCGCCTGGGAGAGGCTGAACTGCCGTTCCTCGCGCAGTGTGCGCACCGACCGCCGTACGTCCTCCAGCGCGCGCCGTGCCGAGTCGTGAGCGTCCACGAGCGCGTGGTCCGCCGCGCCGGGATCCCGGTCGCGGAACGCGGCGGCCTTCTCCAGCAGCACGACGATCGCCGTCAGATGGTGTCCGAGGTCGTCGTGGATGTCGCGCGCCACCCGGTTGCGCTCGGCCGTGGCGGACAACTCGGCGACCCTCGCGGTGGAGGCGGCCAGATCGGCTCTGGCCCGCCGTTCCTCCACGGCGACAGCCGCCATGGTGACGGCCAGGACCAGCCCCACCCCGAACATCAGCAGGTCGGATACCTGTTCGACGTTGGCGTACCAGCGCGGGTCGGCCACCGCTGCGGCGGCCACCAGCAGCAGCGCGCAGGCCGCGGCGAGCGCGTGCGCGACCGCGGGGCCGAAGGCGAAGTACGCGGTGAACGGCACGAGCACGAACAGCGCCCGCGACAACTGCGATCCGTCGACCGCCGCGACGGCGGCGAACAGCGCGATCCGCGCGCCCAGCAGCACTGCCGCCGACCGCGGCGGCGTGAGGTCCGGGTAGCGGCGCCGCTCCAGCAGGTCGAGCATGGCCAGCGCGGCCAGCCCGCCGGTGAACAACACCGGCTGGGTGTCGCCGAGCCCGGCCAGCCAGGCGTACAGACCCGCCACCAGCACCGCGCCGTAGAGCACTGGCGACACCCATGGCACCGGGCGCGAGAGGGGCATGTCCGCAAGACTACGGCCGGATCCGGACCGCACGCTGCTTCCCCGTCTACCCGGCGATCCCGTACGGTGTCCCCGCCTGTGTCCCCGCCTGCCCGGGCACCACCGCATCCTGCCGTCCCCGGCCTGGCCGGCGATCCTGCCGCAGCGACAGCGACAGCCAGATCAGCGATCCGGCGGCGAACACGTGCAACGCGCCGGTCAGGGGCGTGTCGGGCAGCGACGAGGACAACGCGAGCAGCACCAGCGTGACACCGTAGCCCCAGGCCGGAACTCGCGGGAAGACCCGTGCGCGCACCATCGACGCGCAGAACAGCGCGGTGCCGACGACGAAGACGGCCACGCCGGTGAGCAGCACGATTCGGGTGGGCCCGGCGAGTAACTGCGTCGCCACCGCAGGGTCGAGGAAGAAGACGACGACGTTGAGCGCGAACGCGATGCCCGCGAAAAGGCTGAACCCAATCATGTTGACGCCGTAGGCGATGGCGCCGAAGCGTCCGGAGAAGGCGCTCTGGTGTAGGTGGAACGCGGTTAGCGCGGGTGCCCCGAGCCCGGCGCCGAGCCCGATGACCAGGCTGGTCGCGGCGGTCTCGCCGGTGAACACCTCGATCGCGCCGGGCACGCCGAGCGACAACGCCATGACAACGCCGCACACCGCGCCGAACCGCAACATCCAGACAATGGGCATGAAAACTCCTTACCGCGCCGAAGTGGAGGAACGCTCCGACGGTAGGAGCCGGCATTCCAGTCACATAAGTGCCGCAGGTCACAATGGCGGCACCCTGGACGCCGCCAGAAGACACATGCCCCCAGCCCCCGACCTGCCGGTGGAGCAGGCCGTTGGCGACCTTGAGCGGCCGGACACGGTCAAGGTCGCACTTCACGGTGTACGCGGCGTGTTCCTGCTGCCCGCCGCCCTGGGGCGGCGGTGGCGGGTCCTCCGGCTGTTGCCGACCAGGACCGATGTCCAACCTTAGGGACGAGCCAGAGGCGCGACCGCGCCAATCGCATAAAACGGACACCCGTCTCGCTCTGACGCGGTATGCGAGTGCGCTCCGCAGATGGGGCATTCACGTTCGTCTGACTGCTGACAACCTCTGGATCTATTCCGTCATCTCTGGCTCACCGGAGGCCATCGTTCGCACCTCCGCTGCGCGATCAAGGGCCCGCTAGGTGTCGCACAATGCCTTGACGGGCCTGTTCATGTCTGGGTGCCATCGGCAAGCGCGTTCTCGGTTTCATGTTCTCGGGCGGCTATGCCTCCAAGGCCGTTGTTCCCGCCCGCGACCTGGTGGAGGTCCCGGAGAAGGTCAGCGCGGGCGAGGCCGCGGCACTGCTCGTTCAGGGCCTGACCGCCTGGCACCTGCTCCGTTCGTCGGCGCGGGTGCAGGCTGGGGAGAGTGTGGTGGTGAACGCCGCCGCGGGAGGCGTCGGCTCGCTGGCGGTCCAACTGGCCAGACGATTCGGGGCGGGACGCGTGATCGCCACAGCGTCGACCCCGGAGAAACGGGCCTTGGCGCTTGAGTTGGGGGCCGATGTGGCGGTCGACGGGGCCGCCGACGGCTACCGGGAGCGGATCCTGGACGCCAACCACGGTCGCCCGGTCGACGTCGTGCTGGACGCGATCGGCGGGGCGGTGTTCGAGCAGGCCCTCGGCACAGTCGCGAGCTTCGGCCGACTGATCACCTGTGTCAGGCGGAGGCCGGGGCAGGGAAGGGCTCGTAGGTGTTGCCGGCCGGGTCGAAGGTGAAGGCTGTCCACCGGCCGTGTTCGGGCGACGCCAGGCGGGCGCCGAGGGCTACGGCGATCGCGACGGGTCCGCTGAGGAAGATGGCGTGTCGACCCATTCGAGCACCGGATGGCAGGGGCGCCTCTCGCCAGGCGCGACAGGCCTGCTCCACCACGCCGGTGAAGGTGGCGTTGTCCTCGGCCAGGCGTGGAGACGTGCTGCGGAGCCGCAGCAGGTAGCCGATGCCGTGCCGGCGGCAGGCCGCCAGCACCTGATCGAAGAATTGGTCTCCTCGGTCCTGCAGGTCCAGCGCGACGGCGACCTTGGTCGGGTCGCCGTCCTCGACGGCTTCCAGCCGGTCGCCGGTCAGCGGCTCGTTGCCGGAGTCGATTGCCCGCAGCGATGTCGCCGGAAAGTATGCCGGTGCGCCGTCCGCCTGCCGGATGGCGTGCACCACGATCTCGCGAGCGTGTGTGTATCCCAGCCTGGCGCCGAACCAGAACGCGACATGCAGCGGCATGGTCGGGATCAGGTTGATCTGGACGGCGTCGGGGGTCAGGCGTTCCGCCATGGTGGCGGCCAGCAGTGTCTCGTCGGCGAGGGCGTCGACCAGTTGCCGGTCCCAGACGCCGTCGCTGGGCAACTCGACGCTGGTCTTCAGAGTCACTGTGCATGTGCTCCGGCTGTACGTCTCCGCCTGCTGGTCCAATTGTCGGCCGCGTGCCGACCCGCGACGGGCGTCTATCGCGGTCACCACGATGCCGACCTGCACCCGCCGACGTGCTCGGTTTCTCAGCCACAGCCCTAGGGCGACAAGCGCGAGTCCCGCGGCGGCGGCCAGGACGAACCACCAGCGCCCGGCAGGCTCGTCCGCTAGGAACGACTTCGCGGCCTCTACCCCGAAACCGCCCGCCGCTACCCCGCCGACGGTGACCTGCGCCGTGCCGTCCGAGATGGCGGCCCATCTTCCTTGTGAGCCGCCAGAGGCATCGGCGGAGCCGACCACCGTCAGCCGCGGTGAAGCCGTCGGTTCTGAACCTGTCACCGCAATCATCCGTTCGGGGGGGTTAACGCCGGCGGCGTAATCGAGCCAACAGAGCCATGCCACTTTATTCGGCTGGACCTCGATGTCGCCGTCTCTCGTGCAACGGAATCATTCGACCGCGCCGGTCGGCATGTGCTCAACGCTCAGCCGGGTGTGGGCCCTTGGACACCCCTTTTCTCTAAGGCCAAGTCACAACAAAAGCAGGATTCCGCGCGTCGTATCCCCATGAAGGATTCCGCAACTCTTGGGAGGACGCGTGATGAAGTACCGGATGCAGGTGGGGCTCTTGCAGCTGGTGTTCGCCGGGGGGCTTGCGCTGCTTGCGCTGTATGTGTCGCCGATGTGGATTCTCACGATGGCGTTGTGGTACGGAGTGGTGGCCTTCACGTGGCAGGGATTCCGGACGATGCTGGGCAAGGTCAAGCCTCGTGGGGAACCACGGCTGCATGGGACGGCCGCGAACTCGTCAGTGCCCCCCAGCTCTTCTCCCGGCGTTGCACCCGTTGGCGGTGCGGCGCTCAAAAACGAGCGGGACGAGCTCAGGGATGCGGTGCTCGACTCCGGACATCGGATTGTGCAGGGCATGCGCCGGACCGTGGTCGTGTTATTGCTCGTTTTCCTCGTGCCGGCGACCGTGCTTCTCGTCTGGACGATGGTTGACTCGTTTGTCGAGGGCGACATCTTCACAGGCGCTCTCATGGCCGGCGCGGCTGTGTTCATCGCGCGGTATTGCTGGTATCACCTCTTGAGGCCCCGGGATGGCTCAGGTAGGCAGACCGGCGCCACGCACGACTACAGCGACTCTGGAGGCGGCTCTGGAGAGTAGTCGTTTCCGTCCTTGGGTCACCATGGGCCCGGACCGCGAGGCTGCTGGCTTGCGGCGTCTGGTGGGGCGCTCGCCTGAGGGCGGGGGCGCGGGTTCGAGTCCTTGCCCTTGTTCCAGGGCAAGCTGGTAGCAATGTCTGATTTGTCACGCGAATGCGCGCCTCGCAGGGCATGATCGATACATCGTGATCTGCACGGCAGAAATGATGATTCTCCCGGCTGCCTGCGGCCGGACGGCTCCACTGGTTACCACTCATTTGCGCGTGTCGGTGGGAAAGGAAGGCAAGCGGTGTCCGATGCGGGTCAGTTAAGCGCGAGCGACCCTGAGAGCATCGGCGTTCACAGGCTGCTGCGGGTGTTGGGCGTCGGCGGCCAGGGCACCGTCTACCTGGCCGAAAGCCCCACGGGGCAGCAGGTCGCCGTCAAGGTACTGCATGCGCGTATGACCACCGACGACACTGTCGTTCGGAGTTTCCGGCGTGAGACCGCGCTTGCGCAGCAGGTGGCGATCTTCTGCACCGCTGCCGTGCTGGAGGCCGGCTTCAGCGAGGGACGGCCCTACCTGGTCAGCGAGTACGTGCCCGGTCCTTCCCTCCACGAGTTGGTCGCCACCGGCGGACCCCGGACCGGAAGCGGCCTGCGACGCCTGGCGGTCGCCACACTCACCGCGCTGGAGGCTGTCCACCGGGCCGGGATCGTGCACCGCGACTTCAAACCCGCCAATGTGATCATGGGGCCGGAAGGCCCGGTGGTCATCGACTTCGGCATCGCGCGCATCCTGGAGACCACCACGGCCACCTCGGCCACATCCTCGGGGCTGGTCGGCACCCCGGCTTACATGGCGCCCGAGCAACTGGCCAACCAGCCCGCCGGCCCAGCCTCAGACCTGTTCTCCTGGGCGGCCACCATGGTTTTCGCCGCCACCGGCCATCCCGCCTTCGCCGGCGAGCATGCCGCGGCGGTCATGGGTGCCGTTCTCGGCCGTGATCCGGATGTGGAGGGTGTGCCGGAGCCGCTGCGTACGTTGCTGGCCGCCTGCCTGGCCAAAGACCCACGGGGCCGTCCCGCGCTGGGCGACGTACTGGCGGTGCTGACCGGCCGTACTCCGACCGTGGAACCGGGCCGCCATATCGGTCCTCCCGCCGATCACCCCGCTGGGGCTCCCGTCGGATCTCCCGCTCCGGCGGTGCCCCTTCCTCCGGTTCCTTGGGCGGCGGCGGGCGGACCGGCGGGCGGACCGGCGGGCGGGGCGGCCGACCTTGCGCAACAGGACTTTCCGGGCACGCTGGACTTGATTGCGAGGGGGCCCGGGCAGGACGGCGAGTCGCCGGTGGCGGCCCGGTCGGGATCGTCCTTCTGGCGCGATCGGCTCGGAGGGGTCGCCGCGGTGACGGCCTGTGTCACACTCGTCGCGCTCGCTGTGATTTTCTGGCCCTTCGCGGCGAAGGAACCGGCGCTGCGCGTCAGCGAAGAATCGGCGGCACCGACGGTGGACGCCACGCGAAAACCGACAGTGAGCCCCACGCCAAGTCCAGCAATGACACCAGGCGAAGTAGGCCGCCACAGCGACGGCATCTGGGCGGTTGCGGTCGGGCAGGTGGAGGGTCTGCCGGTCGCCGTGACCGGCAGTGCGGACCACACGGTCCGGGTGTGGGACCTGACCAGACGCGAACTCGCGGGTGAACCGATGACCGGCCACACCAACGACGTCTACGGGGTTGCGGTCGGGCAGGTGGAGGGTCGGCCGGTGGCCGTGACCGGTGGGGCGGACGGCAAGATCCGAGTGTGGGATCTGGCCACGCGCAAACCCCTGGGTGAGCCGATGACCGGCCACACCGGCACCGTCTACGCGGTCGCGGTCGGGGAGCTGGAGGGTCGGCCGGTGGCCGTGACCGGTGGGGCGGACGGCAGCGTCCGAGTGTGGGATCTGGCCACGCACAGACCCCTGGGTGAGCCGATGACCGGCCACACCGACGAAATCTGGGCGGTTGCCGTCGGCGAGGTGAACGGTCGGCCGATCGCCGTCACCGGCAGCAGAGACGACAGCGTGCGGGTGTGGGATCTGGCCGCGGGAAACCCCCTTGGCCGGGCGATGACCGACCACGCGGGGGATGTCTACTCGGCGAAGGTCGGGGAGCTGAATGGTCGGCCGGTGGCCGTGACCGGTGGGGCGGACGGCAACATCCGAGTATGGGATCTGACCACGCGCAAACCCCTGGGTGAGCCGATGACCGGCCACACCCACGTCGTGACGTCGGTGGCGCTCGGGAAGGCGGACGGTCGGCCGATCGCCGTCACCGGCAGCTGGGACAAGACCGTGCGGGTGTGGGACTTGGCCACACGCAGGCCCATCGGTCAGCCGATGACCGGCCATACCAACACCGTCTACTCGGCGGCGATCGGGCAGGCGGACGGCCGCTTGTTCGCCGTCACCGGCGGCAAGGACACGACCGTGCAGTTGTGGGACTTGCATGGTCACACGCGAGGAGCCACGACCGGTCCAGATACTGCGGCGCCGACTCGAGTGCCTGGCTCGGGAGCGCGGCCGTAGGAGGGGTTCGGGGTGTTGCGGCGGGCAGGGTGGGCGGGGAGGGGCGTGGACGGCGGAGCGCCACCCGCGGCGGCGGGTGGCGCTGAGGGGGCTGTGCCGTACGGGCTGTGCCGTACGGGATGTGCCCCTTTGCGGCTAGGAGCCGATTTTCTTGCCTTGGGTGTGCCAGACGACGGCGACGGCGGGGCGGGGCTGGTGGCCGTCGGGCCAGCGGCTGGCGGGGTTGTCGGGGGTGGCGCCGTCGATCTCGCCGGGGTGCTGGACGGCGACGAAGACGCTGCGCTGGTCGGCTGTGACCATGGGGCCGCAGGTTTCGGCGCCGACGGGCACGCTGAGGAACTGGCGCACGTGGCCGCTTTCGGGGCCTTGCACGGGCATCACGAACAGGCCGTCGTTCTTGCCGAGGGCGTTGCCGTCGGTGGCGATCCACAGGTTGCCGTCGCGGTCGAAGGCGATGTTGTCCGGGCAGGAGATCGGCGAGACCTTCGATTTGTCGTATCCCGCGAAGTAGGTCGAGGGGTCGTTGGGGTCGCCGCAGACGAGCGGGACGGACCAGGCGAAGCGGGTGCCTTTGCCTTCGACGAGTTCCAGGACGTGCCCGTGCTTGTTGGAGGCGCGCGGGTTGGCTTCGTCGGCCTGCGCGGGGGTGCGGTTGGAGTTGTTGGTGAGTGCCACGTAGACGCCGCCGGTGACGGGGTTGCGCTCTATGTCTTCGGGGCGGTCCATCGTGGTGGCGCCGACCTTGTCGGCGGCGGTGCGCGTGTAGATGAGGACTTCGGCGGCGCTCATGCCGGGCACGTGGGAGGTGTCGCCGGTGACGAGGGGGATCCATTCGCCGGAGCCGTCGAACGCCCCGTCTTTGGGCAGTTTGCCGGAGCCGTCGATCTCTTCCTTGGGGCTGTCGCCGGTGAACGTGGCGACGTACAGCGTGCCTTCGTCGAGCAGTGTCCGGTTATGCCGGTCGTGGCCGGGGATGTAGCGGTTTTTGGAGACGTACTTGTAGATGTATTCGAAGCGGGAGTCGTCGCCCATGTAGACGGCGAGGTGCCCTTCACGCGTCACGGAGCTGTTGGCCGCTTCGTGTTTGAAGCGGCCGAGCGCGGTGCGCTTGATCGGCGTGCTGTCCGGGTCGAACGGGTCGATTTCCACGATCCATCCGAACCTGTTGACCTCGTTGGGGTGTTTGGCCAGGTCGAAGCGCTCGTCGACCTTGTCGAAGCGGCGGCTGTCGGCCGGGATGTCGGTGGGGATGGTGTATCTGGCGGTGTTGGGGTTGGTCTTGTCGCCGTTGACGAAGTACTGGTCGAAGTTCTCTTCGGCGGTGAGTACGGTGCCCCACGGCGTGGTCCCGCCGCCGCAGTTGTTCAGCATGCCGAGGGGTTTGCGCCCCGTCGGGTCGGCGGCGGTCTTCACCAGGGTGTGGCCGGCTGCGGGGCCGCTGAAACGCATCGGCGTCTTGGCCGTGATGCGCCGGTTGTAGCGGCGGCGGCCGTTGGTGGTCAGCCGCCATTCGCCGGTCGCGCGAACCCGCTCGACCTCGACGACGGAGCCTCCGTGCGCCTCGATCGCGATCTTGATCTGTTCCTCGGTGGGGGCCGACGCCGAGTATCCGCGGAACATTAGCACTTCGTCGGTGTATTCGTGGTTGACCCAGAGCAGGCCCTTGTTCTGCCCCATGGGGAAAAGGGTGACGTAATCGCAGTTGTAGCCGAACTGCTTGGCCTGCGCCTCGGCGGTCTGCTTGTCGAAGTCGAAGGCGGGCGCGCCGGGCAGTACGGGGTCTCCCCACCGCACTACCACGTGGGAGCGGTAGCCGGCGGGGATCCGCAGGGCGTCGTCCTTGTTCGGCGGTACCGGGCTGAACCGCAGGTCGCCTCCGTGGCCGGGTCGGCCGCCCCCGCCGGGCTTCTTGCCGGGGTCGGCGGCGGCCGGTGCGGCGCCTACGCTCCCTGCTCCGATGGCTCCGACGACCAGTGCGCCGAGCGCACCGGCCTGCAGCACGCCCCGACGGGACAGGGCTGCGGCGGCGATGTCGCCGAAGTAGGGGTTCCCGCTACGGTTGGCCACATCGTGCGCACACGCGTTGCCGCATCGGAACCTGCACGTCAGAGCGGATCGGCCGCCCGTGTGCGAGTCGGTGAGCAGGGGCAGCAGCACGGGGTTCCTCCAAGGTGGTGCACGGTCGTTCGTGCCTGGACGCTACGGCGGCTTTCCGAACCACCGGTGAACGATCTCCTGTTCCTCGATGAACCTCGATGAACGATATGTGCTCATTTGTAGTGCTATTTCGGGTTTTGCTGTGGAGTCCGGCCGTTCATGGGGATAAATACCCATTAGGGCGGGCGCGAGATCCGGGGGCCGACGCCGTCATGGCCTTGCCCGGCTCGGTGGCACGGCCGACAGGTTAGCGGCGTACCGCGCCTCTCGGGAGCAGATCTCACGATCTGCACGCTCATGTCAACGCAGCGTGCAATCTCCCGTAGGTGGGCGCCAGGCTGCGCAGGCCGGCTGCGAGAGCCGCGTCGTCGCCCCGCACGAGGGGCAGTTGCAGTCCGCCCACGATGCGGGCCTGCTCGGCGGCGACGGCGGCGCCTTCGCCCAGCCCCAGTATGCCGAGGCAGACGGCCAGGTCGTTCAGCCTGCGGGCCCCCACCCGCACCGCGAACGCCTTCATGAGGTCTCTCACCTCGGGGTCGAGCCCCGCCTCCACCAGGTCGGCCGTGCGTTCGGCGGCCTCGGCCTGCCCCACCGTGCCGGGCGCCACGGTCGCGTCTGTTCTGCCCGCCAGCCAGTCGAGCCCGGCGGGCAGCGACCGCCGCAGCGCCTCGACCGGGGCCACCTGCGCCCGCCGTACGAACCGCGACCGCATCGCGAACGGGTGCTTCAGGTAGTCGATCAGTTCGCCGCTCCAGGAGGCGACGAAGTCGTCGATCGCCAGGCTGGCGAAGGGGTATCCCTGCGGGTCGTGCACGAGGACGGTGTCGTCCCCCACCTCCAGCACCACCAGGTAATGGTCGGCCGCGACGGCCTTCCCGGCGCTCGGCTGGTAGAGCAGCAGGCCGAGCTCCACCGGCCCGACCAGGACGGGGCCTCCGGCGCATGCCTCGCGCAGGCGCCGTACGGCGTCGGCGGGCGACCCGCCGTCGCTGCGCTCACACGACCAGCCGAGGAGTTCGATCGCCGCGTCGAGCCCTTGGTCGGGGTCCCAGCCGAACGGGTCGAAGAGGGGCAGGTGGCCGCCGATGAGCTGCATGCCGTACGGCGAGCCGGTCAGGACCTCGATGATCTGTACGGCGGGAGCCTCGTCGCCGAGGATCATCGCCAGGGAGTTGGAGTAGCAGTACGGCCCGGAGCCGAGGTAAGGAACGGACATTCCTGCAGGTTCCGACCTCGCACGGTGTGAGGGTCAAGCCGTACGGCTACCGCCTCCCTGGGCCGCGTCCCGCCCATACGGCCTTGCCGTATCCATCGTTGGTGCGCGTCTGAAAACAATAACTGTCATCACATAAATCTGGGGCCTAAGTGAATGTTGTCGGGGTTGGGGGTGGAGGGGGGAATGAGGGGGAATTATCGGGCTCGATAGAGTTGGAAATCTTCTGCGGTGAATGAGAAGTTTTAACGTTTTTCTCATAGCCCGCTCATCTGACTCCGCGACGTTGTTGCCAGGCAGCCCTGCCACGCCCCCAGGGCCGCTCCCGGAGCATCCCTTGCATTCCACTGGAGTTCGCATGAGGAAGACCTCTGCCCTTTTAGGACTGCTCGCCGCCGCGGCACTCACCCTGCCGGCAGCCCCGGCCTTCGGCGCCGCTCCCGCCAAGGCGGCGTTCCTCGCCCCCGACACCGACTGCACCTCCTCCCTCGGCGCGGTCACCGTGCCCGGCAAACTCGTCGTGCCGAACGGCGCCACCTGCACCCTCATCGGAACCGTCGTTCTCGGAGGCGTGGAGGTCCGCATCGACTCCACGCTGAACGCGAGCGGCGTCAGCGTCGCCGCCGGTGTGCTCGCCTCCCAGCACCGGCTCGTCTCCATCACCGCCAACTCGACCGTGCAGGGCAGCATCAAGGCGGTCAAGGGCGGTGGCGTGACCGTCACCGACAGCTCCGCCTTCGGCGGCCTGGAGATCACCGAGAACACGGCACGGCCCGGTCTCACGCGTGCCGTCTCCGATAACGGCGGCATTCTCGTCGCGAAGAACCAGGGCGGCGCCACCGTTCACAGCAGCCGGGCCAATGCGAACCTGATGGTCGAGGAGAATTACGGCGGGACTACATCGGTGCACTCGAATGTCGCCGGTGACAACCTCTCCGTGAACAAGAACCTCGGCGGCACGGACATCGTCAACAACAGCTCCAACGACAACATCAACTGCAGTGACAATGTGCCCGCGCCCACCGGAAGCGGCAACGTCGGAGGTGCGGACGGCGCCGGCAGCAAGACGGGGCAGTGCGCCGCCTTGTGACCTGTTTCTGAACGCGTACTGGGGAAACACACGGGGGAACGGCGTGGGCGGCATCCGTCACGGATGCCGCCCACGCGCTCTGTCCAGAACGTCCAGAAAATGGCTAAACGACCCTTTGGACATGTGTGCACCGCTAGCCTCTGGCGACATGATGCGATTGTCGGTCCGGGGAAGAATGTCCGCTCTGATTGGCGTGCTGGCGCTCTCCGCCGCCGCGTGCGGAGGCGGCGGGGGCGGAGGTGATGGGGGCGGCGGAGGCGGTGGTCAGGGGGCGGCGCCGTACGAGACGCCTTCCGTGTCCGGCCCACCGCCGGAGACGGGCGCCGCGCGCCAGCCGGAGACCCGCGAGGTCACCTTGGAGGTGCTCGGCAAGGGCAAGAGCGCCCAGCCGATCGCTTTCGTGGCCGACACCAACGGCATCGACGAGGACGCCGAGCTGCCGTGGAAGAAGACCGTGGAGATCGAGCTGACCGAGGCCGAGCGACAGGTCGGGCGTGTGGTGTCCGTCATCCCCGGCTCAGTACTCGACGAGAAAAAGATGCTCAAACCGGGGAAGTGCCGCATCTACGTCGACGGGAAGAAGGTCGCCGACAACGACGACCGCAAGAGCCTGTGCGAGTTCACCCTCAAATAGGGGGAAGGGCCGTCCCCGGACGGGGACGGCCCTGGTGCCGCGCCGGGCGTCAGACGCTGAGCTCCGCCCGCAGCACATCGGGCTTGTTGGTGATGACGCCGTCCACCTCAAGGGTGATCACGTGGCGCATGGTCTGCGGGTCGTCGACCGTCCACGTGAAGACCTCCATGTTGAGGTCGTGAACCTGCCGGACGTACTCCGCGCTGAGGGTGCTGTAATGCGGGTTGATCTGGTCGGCGAAGGTCGCGAGCTCGACCAGCCGGGCGGCCTGCGGGGTGCCCAGCAAGCCGATCGGCACGTCCGGCATGACCTCGTGGAACGTGCGCATGGAGTCCCAGTTGAAGGACTGCACGACGAGCCGGTTGGGGCGCAGCCACGAGCGGTGGCGCTCGAGTTCGCCGGCCGTGCGGGCCTCGATGCCCGGGTAGAGCTCGGGGGCCTTGACCTCCAGCAGCAGGTCCATCGGGCTGCCGTTCATCGCGCGCAGCGTGTCGCCGAGCGTGGGGACCGGCTCGCCCTTGAACTGCTCGCCCAGCCACGAGCCCGCGTCGAGCGTGCGGATCTCCTCCAGGGTGAAGTCGCTCACCTTCCACGGCGAACGGTCCGGGAAGACCTCTTCGACGTTGGTGGTGCGGGTGAGCGTCATGTCGTGCATCAGGACCAGCTGCTGGTCCTTGGTCATCTGGATATCGATCTCGAACATGTCGGCGCGCTGCTGGCGGGCCAGCTTGAACGCGGCGATGGTGTTCTCGGGCGCGTACGCGGACGCTCCGCGGTGCGCGACGCTGATGATCGTGGGAGGCGCGGTGGCGGTGGCGGCTGCCGAGGGCAGGGCCGGCGCGAAAGCGGTCACGAGGATCGAGAGGATGAGGCCGATGCTGCGGAACAAGGGATCTCCTGAGGTCGGGAGCGGCCTACAACTCGGATCTTTGGCGCTCTACATGGCTTCCCGCTGATATGCGGGTGACGTGTTCGTGCCATGCAGATGAGCATTTGCGCCACGCTCGGCCCCGGGCGGCCCCGGGCGGCCCCGGGCGGGCGCGGGCGGGCGCGGGAGGACGCGGGAGGACGCGGGAGGACGCGGTAGGGGCGGGCGCGGCGTGGGTTCGGTCAGCGGTAGCCGTACGGCTCGGCCTGCTCGGCGGCCTTTGCCACATTCCTTGGCATGCGGCCGAAGATGAGCCCGTGGAATGGGGAGATTCCCCACCAGTACAGGTGGCCGAGCAGCCCCCGAGGGTGGAAGATCGCCCGCTGGCCGTAGAGCGTCGTGCCGTCCCTGTCGTGGACGGTGAGCTCCAGCCAGGCGAGTCCGGGAAGGCGCATCTCCGCACGGAGGCGGAGCAGCCGCCCGGGTTCGAGCTCTTCCACACGCCAGAAGTCGACGGCGTCGCCGATCCGGAGCCGGCTCGGGTCTCTGCGCCCGCGGCGCAGACCGACGCCGCCGAGGAGGCGGTCCAGGAAGCCGCGGAGCCGCCAGGCGACCGGCAGGGAATACCATCCGGTGTCGCCCCCGACCCCTTCGATCACCCGCCACAGGATCTCCGGCGAGGCGTCGACGACGCGGCTGCGCCGGTCGATGTAGAGGCTGCCGCCGGCCCAGTCGGGGTCGGTGGGCAGCGGATCGCTGGGGGCGCCCGGCGTCGAGGCGGAGCTCCAGCGGGTGGCGACGTCGGCCTCCTTGATCCGGAGCAGGGCGAGCGCCACGGCCCGCCGGAAGCCGATCAGGCCCTCCGGCGGATCCGGCACGTATTCCGCGATGTCATGCTCCCGGCAGACCGTCTCGGCGCGGAGCGACTCCACAAGGGGACGGGCGACGTTGGCGGGGACCGGGGACACCAGGCCGACCCACAGGCTGGACAGGGCCGGCGTGAGCACGCGAACCGGGATGATCAGACGGTCCGGCAGCCCCGCCACCGCCGCATAGCCATGCATCATGTCCGCATAGGTCAGAACGTCGGGGCCGCCGATGTCGAAGGTCCGGCTCACCTCGTACGGCAACGCCGCACAGCCGACGAGATAACGCAGCACGTCCCGGATCGCGATCGGCTGCGTGCGGGTGTGCACCCAGCGCGGCGTCGTCATCACCGGAAGGCGCTCGGTGAGGTTGCGCAGCATCTCGAACGACGCCGAGTCGAACCATGCACTTCCACAACAAGACAAGGGCAGCATAGCCGACTCTGGGGCGCACGGCATCGCAGCACGTCACAAGGTCCTGCAATCTTCGACAACGGAGCCGCTCCGCGCCGCCACCGCGCGCACCGTGAAAGGAAGCGCTTTCATAGCTAGACTCCCTGTCAAGGGCATGTCGCATCGGGAGGGACGCTGATGGATAGCCTCCGGGCGCGGGAGTGGTGGCAGCAGGTGACCCAGATACGCGCCGAGGACCCCGGGTTAACCGATGAGCAGATTGCGTCCAGGCTCGGCGTGTCCCGTCGCACTTTCTATCGTCGCCGCGACCAAGCCCAAATCCCCAAGCGCGTGATGGACCACTCCAGCGCCATCCCCTGGACGGTCCCCAAGGCGGACGTTGACCACACCTACTGCACGTACCTCCGCGCCCTCTCCTACATAGCGCAGGGGGTGCCTGGGGGCTCGCCGCGCCAGCGTTCAGCCGCGCTTCGATGGGCACGCGAGGGTGTAGCCGATCATCTTGATGTGATCTATGACTCTCTTGGGTGGCGGATGGTGCCCGCCGTAGAGTCCCAATGGCACCTGAAGGCGGTTCTTGCCGCCGCATTGAGCACCTTGGAAGGGTCCAAATAGCCCCTATCAGGGGTTTTACCGTTTGCTGCCCGCACATCGCGGGCGTACTGTCCTCCCCATGCGAACGAAGACATACGGGCACAAGCCCCCGACACGGGCATCTCCGTTTGGTCACGATCAGCCGTTTCGGCCGGTATGGATCTACACAATACGCGCCTCTTTATCCGATCATTAGCAGGCATTTACGTGTCTGAAACCTCGGCGTGGGAGCGGTGACAGGTGGCCGGTTGGACGCAACAACTGATCAACTACTCCATATTGCATGGAACGACCGTGACGCTACTGATCAGCAGGTGGGTAGACATCTATGCTCTGCGCACTTCCCTTGGAACGCTCTATGAGGTGCATCGTAAGAGCCCCCTGCATCGTCTCCGGCTGAAACGTCAGCGTGCCCTGATACCGGCAGGGTCACGGTTCATAGGGCTCACTTACCCAGACGATGGCCGTCCTTACCCGATACTGCTCTTTTGGAAACACGCAGGAGAGGAGAAGAATCACGACGAACACCGCGCGGCGGCGGAGTGTTTCCCAACTTAAATCATATGCACAGTGTGGCGAGTCATACCGGCTCTCGCGTGTGCAGCAGGTGATGCGGCGACCGGCCGCGTGGACCCTGCAAGGGAACGCCGTACACGCAGCCCTAGAGGCATACGAGAAGAGCTGGAGACAGCTCAGCGAGGTCGAGCTGATTGAGATCTTCGAGGACGAATGGTCTCGCCTTCTCGGTGAGGCGATAGCGGCACACCCCGACCTCGATACCTGGCTACAGCCGGGGCGGAAAAAGGTCGAAAACGACCTCGACGACCGCCACGCCGAGTCAATTGAGCAGATCAGACGGTATCTGTCCTACGTCCAGACCGATCCGCTGAAGCCGTGGGTACTTCCGGACACAGGAGAACCCGCGAGCGAGGTGGAGTTTTTCGCGGACTTCGACGGTATCCCGGTCTACGGGTTCATAGACCTGATCCTCATGGACCCGAGAACGGGCGCTCTACACATCCGCGACATCAAAACCGGATCGAAACGTCCTGCGGGCGCTATCCAGCTAGGTATCTACCGTCACGCCGTCAGGCTCACCCTGGGGATAGACCCCCTGTGGGGTGACTACTGGATGGGGAAAGACGGTGCTCCTTTGCCGCCCGTAGATCTGACTCGCTATAACTACGCATGGGTAGCGCGAGAACTTCGTCAGATGGACGAGTCGGAACGCGCCGGCCGCTACCTGGCGAATCCCGGTGATCACTGTCGGGTGTGTGACGTGGCTCATCACTGCCTCGTCATGTCATAAAAAACTAACCATTTGGAGAGTATTTGAGCATTGAGGTTGTGTTCAGGCTGCCCGGCAAAGCTCCCTACTCGTATTCCGAGGTCCGTATCACTGGCAACAATGTCGGGGATCTCAAGCGGGATCTGCGGGACGTTGACGCCGACCTGTGGACCGCCGTAGGCAACGCGTTCAGTGAGGCTCTCGGCATGACCGCTCTCGGCGAACTCGGCCCCCGA
Organism: Sinosporangium album; assembly: GCF_900100605.1. Lineage (GTDB taxonomy): Bacteria > Actinomycetota > Actinomycetes > Streptosporangiales > Streptosporangiaceae > Sinosporangium > Sinosporangium album. The sequence continues at coordinate 74,028 of NZ_FNCN01000012.1, forward strand.
GTCGTGCCGACGGCACCCACGACGGGATACGAGACGCCATGGGCAGACGCCTCACAGGGCAGTGCGCCGGACTATCAGCCGTACACGCCCACACCGACCTACCCGCCCGCCTATGAGCAGACGGCCGTCACTCAGGCCGGATCGCCCCCGGGCATGCAGACGCCTGTGTGCGCGCACGGGCCCGCGCGGTACATGCCTGCGGGAGTATCCGCACGCACCGGTAAGCCGTACGGAGCGTTTTGGAGCTGCCAGGCTCCACAGGGGCAGCCCAAGTGCAAGCTGCCGAAGATTCAGTAACGCTTGTGGAGCCTTCAGAGAGCCGCTAAAGCATCAGAAAGCGGCTCCCCTATTCCGACAGTATTCGAGGCGCTAAATCGCGTCAGCGTTGATTTCAGGCGCGGGCAGCTACATTTGGTGGCTGCCGCCCCCGGGGTAGGTAAATCGGTTTTCGCGTTGACACTCGCGATCTGGGCCGGAGTGCCGACCCTCTATATCAGCGCCGACAGCGACGCCGCTACACAGTACGCCCGAGCCGCATCAATGATCACCGGCCATCCCGTGGCCATGGTTCAAGCTGCCATCGAAAGAAACGAGGTAGAGCACTACGATGCCGCCGTCGACGGAGCACGGCACATAAAATTCGTCTTCGACTCGTCACCGTCCATCGACGATCTGAATCGTCAGATGTTGGCGTACGGGTGGGTGTACGGCCAATGGCCACAACTCATCATCGTCGACAACGCCAGCAACATCTACTCGGAACAAGAAGGCTTCGCAGGGCTGGAAGAGGTCATGGATTGGCTTCATCAGCTAGCCCGTAAAACCAGCTCTTGCGTGGTCGCCCTGCACCATGTGACAGGCGACTACGAGACAGGAGATATCCCCGTGCCCCTGTCGGGGCTGAGAGGGAAAATCTCTAAACTGCCCGCGCTGGTCCTCACCGCAAACCGTGTTTTCGGCGAGCCGCGGCTGAATGTGGCTGTCGTGAAAAACCGGTCAGGTCTGGCCGCCGCGAACGGCAGCTTCGGAACCCGGCTAGGGATGGACCTTTCCCGCATGTGGATCGAATCCAAACTACCTGCCGCGAGATAAATCATACCGCCCCCGTGGCCGTGTGAGGCCACGGGCTCATATCAGGCTGCTTGAAAACTGCACAGTGGAGCAAACATATTGAGCGGCACACGCTCCAAGAGACTCGGCACGACCTTCGAAAGCGCCGTCGTCAAGTTCCTGAAGAACGCGTTTAGGCATGTGCGTAGGAACGGCAACAGGTTCGGCGCGAAAGACCGGGGAGACCTGGCCGGCGTCCCTAACTGGACGCTGCAACTCAAAAACACGCGTGATACCCGGTGGGGGCCATGGTTCGAGGCCACCGCCGAACAAGCGGCCAACGCCGGTACCCGCTGGTGGGCCGTCATCCGCAAAACAAGAGGTAAGAGCACTGAGCAGGCGCTCTTTGTCATGCCCTTGTGGAAAGCGCGCGAACTACTTTCATACATCCGCGAGCTAGAAAACACGATCAAGAAATTCAAGAAATGGGTCTTCTAATTGGGTAACGGGATGGTTGATGGAATTGAGCGGGTCCTCGTTGGGGGCGTGTGGATTGACGTCGCCGGCTTGCTCCAGTCGGAAACCAAAGTGTGGCTTTTCCAAGGGCTTTCAGCGGACGTCGTCTACACGATTCCCGAAGAGAGCATCCAAGCGCTGAAGTGGGACAAGCAAGCCCTGATGGCTTTCGAGCGGGAAATCAGGCTCTCTGACATGGAGGCAGCGTGACCGAGGTAGCAAAATTTCCGTCCATCCCTCGCCTCTTCCATGGCGACATGGTGATCACGGAAAAGGTTGACGGTATGTGTTGCGCTGTTCGTGTTTCGAAGGACGGCGAAGTTAGAGCGCAAACCCGCACGAAGCTACTTCCGCGGTCGACTGACCCCGGTATGTGCGATTCTTGCACGGGTCAAGGTTTTTCTAGATGGGTGCATCTTTGGGAAGATGAACTCGGTGCTATTTTGGGGCCTGGGGTGCATTGGGGCGAGTGGTTCGGGCACGATATCAATCGCGGCTATGGGCTCAAGCACCGCCAGTTTGCCCTCTTCAACACCGGGCGCTGGAAGCAAAGCGATCTCCGGCTGATCCCTTCCCTCAAGGTTGTGCCTACCATTCACACGGGCCCATTCTCGACGGTGTCCATCTGCGTTGAGACGGCAAAGCTCGAAAGCAATGGTTCAGCGATCGTGCCAGGCTACATGGCCCCTGAAGGGGTGATCGTGTATCTGACGGAAGCCCAACAGTATTTCAAGTACACGCTTAAGGGCGACCAGAGGAAGCGTGGCTGGTAATGGAGATCCCCGAAGAGCACATGGAACGAGTGCTATGCATCGGGACTGGTTCCGAACGGACTCGGATCGTGCAGGGAAGCCTGAAATACGTCTGCCAGAGGAACGTCTACGAGGCGGAAGACTACTACGAAGATAGCGAAATCCTCGTATACCCTGCGGTATCTATCACGTCGTACGTGAGGAGTAAGGACGACCGCGGATAGGGCGCATACCGATAAGGCCGATCCTAGAGGCCCTCGGCGACAATGATACCTATCTGCCGCACGCGGGAGATAGATGGATGCCCTGCCGATGCCCATTCCACGGGGATCGGCAGGCGTCCGCCTCCATCTGCGAGACAGGTTTCATCTGCCACGCATGCGGACTCAAAGGCGACGCGATAAGCCTCATCCGAGAATTGGAAGGGGTAGATTATGCCGGTGCCGTCGCCAGAGCGGCGGAAATCCTTGGAACAAGCCCGGAAGCAATATCAGCAAGACCTGATGTCCAGCGAGGACGTAAGCCGGTACTTGACGGAGAACAGGGGGCTCTCGTGGGAGACGATCACCCATTTCCGTCTAGGGGTCGTCGGAAACCCGTCGCCGGAGCATGACGACTATCGGGGGATGCTCGCCATCCCCTATATGGCCCCCAACGGCGACACCCTGTCGATCCGGTTTCGGAATCTGTCGCGCGACGGCCCGAAATACCGGTCCATGCCGGGCGACAAGCCACGCCCATACAACACTTCGGCGGTAGAACGCGCCGAGGATTACATAGTCCTAGCCGAAGGCGAAATGGACACCATGAGCGGCCACCAGGTAGGGCTACCGACAATCGGTGTACCTGGCGCCAACTGCTGGAAACCCGAATGGGCGCACATCTTCCATCAGTACCGGCGGGTGATTGTGCCGATGCATGGGGACCCCGCCGGCCGCAAATTCGGTGCCAGCATCGCCGAAAAACTGTCGAATACCTACTTGGTCGATCTCGGAGACGGGAACGACATGAATTCGATCCACACCGCCTCGGGACCCGGGGCTCTCAGGGAGAAACTAGCCGCCTGATGATGACGTGCGCGTGCGGAAAACAGCACATGGCCGGTGGCATCAGGCCAAGCTCCATATGTAGCTGTGGTAAGCGCCTGTGGCCACAGTGCATGGAGCAATACCAGGGCAAGCAGGCCGACCCGGTCAACGAGCCTCCTCACTACGTGACACACCCCTCAGGGGTGGAGTGCATCCAGATAGCGGAGCATTTCAATTTCAGGCTCGGCAACGTCATCAAGTACGTATGGCGCGCTGGTAGCAAGGGCGACGCTCTTCAAGACCTGAAGAAAGCGCGATGGTATCTGGAACGGGAAATCGCCCACTTGGAGAACGCCAATTGACCGTTACTCTCGATAACGAGGACTACCCCTGTTACATGTGGGAGATCCAGCCTGAATCCCTCGCAGCTATCTACGCCATGCAGGGATGGCCGATAGCTGACGCGGAAAACGGATACCCGACCGCGGACGAAATCGAAGCAGTCGTGCGGCGGATGGTAGACGGGTTGGAGCGGGACGAACGCGACAGCGCCACGCTCTATCTGTCGTCTGCGCGGATGCTCGTCTACCGCGACCCCGATTTCCCAAGCTCGTATGAGATCTATCTACACGTCGGCTATGTAGACATGGAAGGAGGATGACAGGCTGTTCGACGACGATACAGCAGGCCGGTTGATGGCTTTGGCTGAAGACGCTGGCCGCATAGCGGCTAGCCAGTACGTAGGCATAGAAGCCGAAGATATTTCCGCACACGTGATCCTGCACGCATGCGAGAACAGCGAGCTTTTCGAGCGGCACCTAGACCACGACGCGTGGCTCTGGTCAGTGCTGTACGCGACAGCGATCCGGTATTGCAACAAGCAAACCATCGACTGGATGTACTACTCGGGCCAATACGTGTACACGCCGCAAGAGGTACGCGATTTGCTCATTAAGGCGCACACGACCAACAGCGACATAGACGATTACGTGAAAGTGAACGACGCGACTGTCGCTGTTATCGACTTGGTGAGGGCCTTCGGAGATTTGCGGCCCTCGGATCAAGATGTGATCCGGCGGAAGCTGGACGGGGAACCCGTCACCGAAACAGAGCGCAAACAGTACTACCGCGCCACCGAATACCTTACACGTCTCTTGAACAAAAGGCTTTCGGGTCCCGATACGCGCACCGACGGGCCTGGTACTCGAAAGGCGCTGAGTAACTCGCAAGCCATCGCAGCAACGCAGGTGCAAACATGACGAGTCGAAGAGAAAAGAACAGCGATCTAGGGTTGTTCACGGGGTGCCTGGTACTGATCCTCGCATGGGCTTTGCTGGTGACAGTAACGGGGGTGCTGTGGCGTGTCTTCTTCATCTGAAACGCCACCGGTGCCGCTGTACTGCACCGCATGCCGAACATTCATGGGCGACGAGACACATTTCGTCTGGTCGTCGCTTGGGTGGCGGTGCCACGCCGAAATCGTAGACCCCCCGATGCCGCCCGTGAAGCGCCGGACCCGAACTACGAAGGAGAAATAGCATGGCCTTCTTCACTTTCCACCAGAACCCTTCGTGGGCCAAACTCGACATTGATCCCTCCTCGGGGATTGGTCCCTATATCATCATCGAGGCAGAGAACGCCAATGAAGCTAACGCCCTGGCCGTAGACAGCGGCCTGTACTTCGACGGCAGCGGAGACTGTCCGTGCTGCGGCAACCGGTGGACCCCGCTTTGGGGCGACGAAAAAGGCTCCCATGCTCCGGAGATCGACGGAGAAGGTGTTACAGAGGTCCCCGAAACCACAAATTCTGATGGCTACGTGCATTACATGGATGGCCGCATCACTGCATTTGTGGTGGGTGAGAGCATGCAGGCCATTGCCACGTGAACTCGTACTACCACGCCCAATCATGCGCCCGCCACTGGGGAGGCGTCCCCGAAGACTACCTCCCCATTCACACATTCATCGACTCATCGAAACAGGTAATCGGTGACGTACGACACCGATCCCTGTTCCACCACACGCTAGGCGTGTTCATGTGTGAGCGCATTTTCGGCGCCACAATCACCGTACACAAAAAGCATACGGCGGTTGAGGTGCCTGTGAGGCTCATCGCTGAGCGCCACATTCTAGAGGATCTCGGCTGGCTACCGTCGCCGGCCGACTATATCGACGGGATGCCTGTCAAGCCGTGGATGTCCGGCGCGAAACTCAAAACTGTGCCACTATCAACCCTCCTGAAAGGACTAGAAAACAATGAGCAATGACAGTTTCATGGGTCTGACCATTGAGGGAGACCGCGATTTCAACCGCGTCCGCGCAGGCGAGCAGTGGGACGGGGACCGGGCCAGCCGGGTTCTCGCGCCTCTGATGGAATCGCCGCGCATCGAGGCGATCAGGTGGACCCAATACACGCCGTATTTCAACGACGGCGACGTCTGCGAATTCAGTGTCTACGGCGCTAGCTACAAGGTCAACGACCGCCCACTACCCGACCCTGCCGACGACTATGACGAGGAAGAGGATTTTCTCACCACCTATTCTCCCCGGCTGAAGGGGGGAAGGTATGAGCGTCGCGTACCGGGAACCGGACGGTACTTTGAGGATAATTATGTTAAGGCTGAGTGGGAGGAGTACGGCGATTTCTGTGCGCGCCATGACGACTATGACGCCATGAACGATTTTTCGAACTCCATCGAAGCTGGATACCTCGACCAGCTTTTCTATGATCTTTTTGGTGACCACGCTCGGGTCACCGTGTATAAGGACCGCATCGAAGTCGAGGAATACTCCCACGACTAGACCCAGCTCCTAACCTTAACCGTCTTGTACAAACCTCAATTGGAGAATGATTATGCGTAACGACTCGACTGATGCTCTTTGGAAGATCTTCGCTGAGGAACTGGAGAATGCTAAGGCCGCCGCTAAGGCTGTCGACCCTTACAAGGCGCTCGCCGTAGAAGCGGCAAAGTTGCGGGACGCTATGAAGGAAGAAGGCTTTGACCTCTTTGATGCGGAAAGAGTAGCTATCAATTTTGCGCAAAAGATGATGGAGCGAGAAATCGCCATCATGAAGCCTTTTTAATCATACGTCCTACACCCCCGGCGGCCTTCCGCCGGGGGACCGGGAGGGAAACACTGTGAACCAGTATCTATTCCCCATCGAAGACATTTCAAGGATGTATTTTGAAGAGGGGATGCTTGTGCTCGAAACTCACGTGATCGGGGTGAAATCAGCGGAGATCGATAAGGATTACATTAGGCGTGATGAACTCGTCGCGAAGCTAGACGAGTACGCAGAAAAGACGCAGAAGCGCCTTGACCACTATGTGCGGTCTGCGCTGCACGGATGCGCCCACGATGAGCAGACGGCTCTCGCCGAGATCCAAACTCTCAAGCGTCTCGTAACGGGAGACTGATTGAGTCTTACATTCATCCCTGGGAGCCTGTTGAACAAGACGCTGACCTTGCCCGCGGACGTGGCCATCGAACTCGCGTGGCTACCGCCGGGCGCCAGGCTGGAGTTTGAGGGACGCTCCTTTACCGTGATGGCCACGACAGAGGACGACCACAGTAGATGGAGCAGCCTGCATACGCTCGTCGTCGCCGATGAGGCCGGCCGCTTGTGGGGATCAGACTTCCGGCAAGGGCTGACGGAGTCACAGCATGAGAGCCCCTGGGAGTATGACGACGTCGCCGAGTTCAGTCTCTATCAGGCTGAACTCGTCACCACGGTCATGTACCGGCCCATGGCGGCGAAAGCAGCCTAGGCATGCCCCATGAGGTCACCGACGACTGTCACGCGATCCACTGCTACGTCCACGATGAAGACGAGCCGACCCCACAGGGCGCACATGACGTGTGCCTGGAGTGCAACCACGTGTATCCCACGCGGGCGGATCTGATCCGCGCCTACCAGGAGAACGGCGTGGCTCGCGGCCCCCGGGGCGAGATGTGGATCTGCCCCTACTGCTCCCACGACCTGTAACACTGAAGCCCCCAACCAGCCGGTTGGGGGCTTTCCTATTGTGCGGCGACCACGAGCGCTAGCCACACGAGCGACATGTAGCTGAGGATCAGCGCGGCCACCGCGATCCCGTTCCCGCCGCGGTGGCCGCGCTTGATCTGCCCACGGGCACTATGCCCCAGGGCAATCCCCACCAGGCCAGGAAGCCCCGCCAGGCACGGCATCAGGAGCGAGGTCAAGCCGAGGAGGAAGGCGGCCACGGCGAGCCCGGATGTTCTCGCCGGAGGCCCCCACGAGTGAGGGGGAGGATAATTCATACATCGACCCTGCCATCGCAAGCATGCCATGCATAGATCATGACGTCACCGCAGGAGGCTTGCCGTACGGCCACCCGTATCCGATGGCCAGGCACGAAGCCTGGCCACGTAAGCCACCTTTTCAGCGCTGACTCGACTGGGCCCCGGACGGCGGCCACTAAGACCGGCCGCCCCCCGCACACTAGGACCTGATCGATTCGCCGCCGGATCTCATCTTTGAACTTCTCGAATTCTGGGAGCCGCCGGAGTTGTCGGGGTTGATCGCGGCAGCGTGGAGGGTCCCCCCAACTGAACCCTTCCGGCAGCTCTCCGTCACGCACCACACCGGCGGCGCCGCACCAGCAACCGGCTTCATGGCGCACCCACAGACGCACAGTCTCGATGCCGGACCGGGTAGAAACCTCCCAGGCGTGAGCCGACCACGAGCCGCGCCGCCGATAGATCCGAGCCATTACCCGGCGAATCTCTCGCATGTCCGCATCCGCTACCAGCGCACGCCGATTCGTTTGCAACAGCGCGGAAATCAAGGGCTGTTCGGTATGTCTCTTTCTCGGCGCTTTCCCGTACCGCGCAGGTGGTATTCCTTCGACCCTAACTATTACCTTCATGATAGGAACCTCAGAAGGCCCGACGGCGCCCTCTTCGTCCACACTTCACCTCCGCATAACGATGCTCCCCGGCGACCTGGTCCGGGGAGCATCGTCGCCTTGTTGAAATTCGCCTACCTGTATTTAGCCAGCTTGGATTCGTCGATTTTGGCGAGGTCGAATCGCGCGACGATAGGGTGATGATCGCTCACATCCTGGTCAGCGATCACCCAGTAATCCAAGATGGCCGGCCTCAACGCACCGGTCACATGGATCTGATCGACCCTGATCCTCCCGTGAATCGCTGTGGGCGCCCGTAAACTATGGTCCCCACGGCTATCCGCGACGTGGGCCGCAACATCTGTCATATCTGCGGCCCGTAGCGTCTGCGCGACAATAGGGTTTCCCCTCCACACCGGAGGACCTTCCGGCGCAGGCAATAGACAGCGAGAAGACCTGTTATACGGTTGCACGGAACTCCAGTCGATTTCCTCATCGCCCAGAGGGACGTGATTAAGATCCCCGCCTAAAAGCCCAAGGTGCTGAGGCTTATGAGTCCGAGCGAGGATCGTTTGAATTTCCATATTCGCTTGTACGGCGCTATAGCAGGATAGGTGAGCGCTCACTACCATGAGCGGTGCAGGCAGGTGAGGGATTTCGAACCACACCCCCGTATAGCCGTTTGTGAGTGCGTACATGTTGCTGTCGCACCCCATCCACCGAGCCTTCTCCGGACGCCACCCCACGGCCGTATACCCCTTGGTGCGGGAACGCCCCACCATGATGCGGAGACCCGTGTCCGCCTCCGCTTGGGCGACCTGCCGGGCGTCCCTCTCCGGCCAGTCACTGCACTCCTGCAAAAGCAGGAAGTCGGGATTTACTTCATTGATGATCCGCGCCTGGCCGATCCAACGGCCATCCTTACCGCCGTGTTGGATGTTCCAGCTCATAACTGTGATCTGCATTCGCGTCTCCTGAACCGAGTCGACCAGGTTTTACACGGAGGTAGATCTAGAACCGGCGATTCTTCGCCCTCATGCTGGCCGCGGAGGCGGCACAGGGCACACCAGGCCAGCACACAACGGACTAACCGCCACCGGCGGAGCGGTTACGTTAGCCACCCCAATAAGCACGGAGAGTCCGACCAGGACAGGGGTAAGCGTTTTCGTCAGCATGGGTTATTTTTCCTCGGAGCGGATAGTCTCGGGGTCCGGATAACAGATTGCACACTCGGCTTCCCCGCAGTGATGGGCGCACCCCCAACGGGCGCACCAATGGGGATGCCGAGGGTCGTAATGCTCATCCAGTGTTCTAGGCCGAGACGAATCGGATAGCAGCCTTTGGGGAAGTGAAGAGGTCATATCCGTAATCTTTTCAGCTATCGACAGCCCACCCTCGGTATCAATCGGGAGACTCCGAGGGAGGGCAGGACCGTATGTAAGGCTCGTCTTAACGCGCCACCCCCTCTTATTTTTTGAGAGCCCTCCCATCACCGGGAGGGCAAATCTAGAAACCGTCACCGGCTAGCCAGGCGCACTAGGAAAACACTCGGGGCACTGCATGTCGCCGCAAGAGCGTGTGCAGAAAACGTGATTACACCAATGCGGGCCAGGCTCGCACTGGTGGTCTGCGCTGGCAGCAGCGATTATGGATACGACTTTGTCCGGCCGATCGATCGGTACTCTTTCGGCGGCAGATCGCGCCAGTACAAGTGAAAAGTTAGCTGTCCGCATTTCAGCGGAAACAGTCGCCACCACGATGCCGCCACTATAGACGACCAGTTCCGGGCTGAACCACCTTCTGGGGGTTTCCCCTACTGGAATATGGCCGGTCATCCGGACGGCCACCCGGCGATTCATGATCGAACGTACGCCATGAGAGGTCAGAAGGTTTTGGAGTGGCTGCAAAGCGTCCTCATCTCGGGCCGCCGCTGCCTCTGTATCCCGCGAACGGATCGCAGGAACGTGAACACTTCTAGGGGTAACATATTTCATACGGATCGCACCTCCGATGCGGTCCAGGGTCCGCGCGCTCCGTCCCTGTAGCGCGGCGGGCCCATTGCTTGTCGGGGTGCAATGGTCACTCAAAGTGCAGGCACGCGCCAGAGTCTTAGTGCTCGGAGCGGTAATCCCTGGTCAGAAGGGCTCTAGCGGCGTACCGTAGTCACGGTGAACTCATTTGCCGATGTCCTACGAGCCACACAGGCATCTCAACAGATCTCGCAGAGCGAGCTTGCCGAGGAAGTCGGACAGTCCCAAAAATGGGTATCGGACATCCTTCAGGGCCGCCGCGACACCAAGTGGAAGAAGGCCATAGAAGTACTAGACAAACTAGGATGGAGGGTACGAATAGAGCGCAAATGTGAGGACGATGATGTGAGGCGCAGACAGTTCACAACTTCGGTAGCGGCTATGGCGAGCGTGATCGTCATCCCGTCTGACAGGCTCAGCTCCTACCGAGACGCCGACTACGTGGAAGGGCTCGCACAGCACATCAAGCAGAGGAATTTTGCAATGGGAGGGGTCACGGTCCAGCGTGAGACCATGCACCACCTAGTCCTAGTGGAGCGAGAGACCCGCGACACGAAGGACGTGGCGCTCCTCCTGGCTGCATCCGAGCTCGCCAGTCAGGCCGCCATAGCGCTGAACGACTCCGGCGGCGCCCACATCGCCGTGAGGGCTGGCCACTTGGCCGCCGATCTGGCCCGACGCGCCGCAGGACGCGGACATGATGCCCTGGCGAGAGCGATGGGCTCACTCTGCCGAGTCCTATACGATCACCGAGACTACGAGCAGTCTCTCGCGCTAGCTGCGCGTGCGCTACGCATACCAGACCTAGCTACCGAGCAGGCAGCCCGGCTACAGATCAGACATGCACGCGCGTGCGGGAGGGTCGGGTATGAGCATGGCGCGCGGGCGGGCCTCGACCAGGCTATGAGCCTCATATCTGACGTGGGTGGCCAGAACCGGGCTTTACTGGTGGGCGACATTGGAACCGGCCTGAGTGAGCTGGGCCTTGAATCCGCCGATCTGATCGGGCAAGCGGTCAACGGCGCGGGGGATAGCCTGCGTTTGCGATGCACCCTCATGGCCCGTCAGATTCAGGCACAGATCAATGGGCCGTCTCCTGAACGAGCAATACCACTCTTGATTACCCTGGCGAACGCGTTGCCGTTCGTGGCGTCCACTCGCCTCGATAAGCGAGTGCGTGAAATCCTCGCGCTGGTCGAGGATCGTCCACACGGCTCAGACCTCAGGGCCGCCGCGGAGCACCTACGGTTGTTGGCGGCAGGTATCAAGTAGATCTAGGCCCCCGGCAGACGTCGGGGGCCTAGATAGGGTTCAACGGCCGGCGCTTGCCCGTCCCTGTTGCGGACATCTGAACGGCGGCCCTGAGCCTCATCCCCCGCATGGGGTCGAACCTCCGCAAGAAACCTGTTCCCGGCTCTACTCATCCCCCTAAGAAGGACACAACCGACCACAACGCACGACGAATCCTCAACAGAACCCATGGTTGCATCGCCTAGACGGCGTGTTACTCTGCTGCCAGCCCTGCGCAGCGCTTGAGCCAAGCTCGCGCTACACCCCACGCAGGCTCTCACAGATCCTCTCCCGGCCCCCAGGCCGCGGACAAGCATGCACAGGAGTAGCTATGGTGCGAAAGATCGTGGAGACCGTCACAGACGACATCGACGGCAGCAAAGCCGAGAGCACAATCAAATTCGGCCTCGACGGTCAAGGCTACGAGATAGACGTGTCGCCGAAGAATGAGCAGCGGCTACGCAAGATCTTCGCGCCTTACCTGCTCAACGCGCGGGCCGTCGTCCGGCGGCGCACGCCATCGAGACGCCGTGCCAGCACGCGCAGTGTGCCTCCGGCAGCCGCCGTTCCTAGCATCGACTCCGCCGCCGCGCGGCGTGTCCGGGAGTGGGCTAGAAGTCAGGGTCTGGAGGTCAGCGCCCGAGGCCGCATTCCCCGCAACATCGTCGAGCAGTACAACGAAAGCAACGCGCAGTAGAGAAGTGCTACCCTGGTCGTGTGTACCGGCGGGACCTTTCTGCCCGTCGGTCCGCACCGCCCCGGCTTCCTCGTGGAGCCGGGGCGTTTTCATATCCGAAACTTAATTCATACCTCTGGGGAGGCAGCAGCATGAGTCATCCCGTCGCAGACCACGACGGCGTCCGCGTCTTGGCGAGCCAGTGCTCGACGTGTATCTTCCGGCCAGGCAACCTCATGAAGCTAGCCCCTGGCCGGCTGCGAGAAATGGTGAATACCGCCATCGTCGCCGAGGGCGGACACATCATCTGTCACGACACCCTGCCCTACAGTCGATATGAAACAGCGGAAGCGGCGATCTGCCGGGGCTTCTGGAATCGGTACAGAAAGAAAATCCCCCTACTGTCCTACCTTGAGCAGGCCGGATGGGTCCGGGAAATCAGTCGGCCGGAAGACTAACCGAAACCGGAACCGAAACCCCGTTTCGAGAGGCGGGGTTTTTTCATGCCGATAGCCGGTACCCAAATACGAAAACGATTTTCAGCCAGATTTGCGCGCACAGCGAGGAAACTCCCCCGGCGGGGTCAAGCGAACTGGTTTAGGGGGTATACCCCTGGGGGGTTAGTTTAGGGTTATCCAGTTTTTTTGGTTTTGGGTGTTTTGTGGTTTTGTTTTCGGGTTTGGGTTTTGTGGGTTTGGTGGGTGGTTTGGTGGTTTGGAACTGGTTTTCGATTCTTTTTTCATATGGTGGGTGGGGGTGGGAACGCGCGTGCGCGTGTAGGGGGCTGGCTATTGGGGGGTGCTAGGGGGGATTCATTTTTGGGATGTTGGGGCTGTTGGGGGGATGGTTCGGGTGTTTCGGGCATTTGGGATGTTGTGGTGTTTTGGGGTGGGTTGGGGTAGTAGTAGGGCGTGACGGGGTGTAATTTTCCGATTATTTTGTGTGATGTCTAGGGTGGTGGGGGTTTTTTTGCGGGGCAGTGACCTGGGGCTTTGTGGCTGTTATTTGTTTGTGATGCGGGGAAGGGTGTTGGCACTTCCGTAACTTCGGCTAGTGTTTGCAGTGTTCGGAAGCAAGGCCCGCCGACACGGGGGCTGGCTACCGGCGGCAAGTTGAAAACAGAACACGGAACGGAGCGGCCAGTAAATAGGGCCGAGAGCGCTTGAAGCGCCGGTTGAGCGGATTTCACGCCAGGGTGGTGTGTGAATCTAGGCTCCCGGGGTTAGCGTTTCTGAGGCGGTTTGAGAGCCTCTCCGTTCCGAGCCGATCTCGCCGGTATGGGTGGCGATGGGAGTCAAGGGTGTAGACGCCATGGCGTCTGTTTCGCATCCTTGTGGAGCGGCCGGAAGTCTTTTTTTCTGTCAAGTTTTGGCACTTCCGTAACTTTCGCTTCTGATTCGTTTCTCTAAGGCGGGTGGAGATGTAGCTGGCAAGAGCTGGAATCCCGGTCTTTGTGACCTGCTTTGAACGCCATGGCGTTCAGGTATCCGAGGGATGTTGGAAGGTTCTTGATCTGGTTCGTCTCACGGTACGCGTTTGTTTCTTGAGAATTCAATAGTGGAAATGCCCGATTTAGATGGGTGAAATCTAGGACTTTGGTTTCACCGCCGATTCGGAGATGAGAGAAGGGGTTTGCCGTCCGGACTCTCTCAAGTCGGAATGACGAATGATTTATGCGTCGCACATTGTTTTGCTCTGGCCTGCTGGTGTAGGCGCTACGGGTCCACACACAGGCAACAACCATCATTGCGGTTGTGTCTGTGTGGTTAGCGCGCGGTTCGATTCCGTGCCGGAGCTCGAAACGAGAAACGGTTCCGCCGTAGGAGGCGGGCAGGGAGAAAGGAAGAAAAGGTGTTTCGTTTCGGTGATCTGGTTTTCGTGACTCCGCAAGAAGGCTCGGCAGGCTATCCGGCTCTCGTCGCCACAGTGCGCGCCAAGTATGTGTGTGTGCGGAGTATGCGGGACGGCAGGTATGCCAACGCGCTCCCGGGGGAGATTGTTAAGGGCCGGGGGGCAGCAATCATGGATTGCTTCCACACGATCGACAACCTTTCCCTCGCCGACCACGGCTGGTGTTGCACCCATGGGGATCACGGAGATGGGGGGACAATTGATCTCCCGCTTTTTCATCGGTATCAGCGCCGGTCTTACACGCTGAAATGCGGGTGCCGTATCTGGGTAGGTAAAGGGTTCCCTTTCGCGTGGTCTCACTTGTGCTTAGATCTGAGTTTGCTGCTTGAACGGAACATCCTGAGCTCCGATCCGGCCGAGACGATGAGAACTCACGCTGTCGACGGAATCTTTAAGCAGCTCGATAGTAGGGGCTGAATATGGCGTGGGAAGACGCGCTGTTCGGGGTACTTAAGGGCATGGACGACCAGGCTTTAGAGATCCTCGTGGAAGATCTAGAGGATCTCGCGGGCGAGCGATGGAGCGACGGCCTTTCGGTCGGGCACGGCCTCGATCGCTTCTATTACGGCATTGCCGATGCGGCACGCGAAGTAATGGCCGACAGAGGGACCCCGATCAGGTGAAGATATCTCGGTTATCGACTGCGACACTGATGGCGCATGTAGTTGAATGCCCGCCGTGCCGGGCGGATAGTCGAGTTAAGGAAACTTGGAACTTCATGCGTAGAGAGACGGGCCTCGACAGGAAAATGAGATCCCGTAGTCTCCGCCGCTATGTCAAGTACGTGCATGGGGCGGAAATCTGAAATTCGGGTCAGCCCTAGCGGCGAGTTTGGCCGTATGCCTGTCGTAGGGCACTAGGGCGCGTGGACACTATCAATCTGGTTACTGGCCTGTGGTTCGCAATCGTTCAGGCGGGCGTTGTCGCCTACGCCTGGGTTGTGACCGGTTAGAAAGGAGAATCGAATGACGGTGCTTGCGAATGCCCGCGAAACGGTACGAGTCTTGCTGAGCGGCAAAACGGGATGCCTGTACACGTACATGGAGCACGACCCCCGCTGTTGGATGTGCGCCCGCGCTTGGGCCGGTGATCCGGGGATGCTGCGAAAGTATGCCCTGGAAATGGCGCGACGGAAAGCGTTTAATCGCGCCTGGTTCTTCCGATATCGGGAACTGTTCACGGATGCCCTTATGGGCGCCCTTCCCGGCGATGAGGGGGGGCTAAAGGAGGGAAAGGACCTGTGGGTAATCGCTCTGGAGGGTGGCAAGCGGGATGCGTAGAGAAAGGGTCTATCTGCCGAAAGAACCAAGAGAGGTTAGAAAAGGAGACGTGATACGTAGGGGAGAGAAGAGGCAGACGGTTATTGATATCGAGATATTTCGACCGGGTGAGCCGGTTCCGAAGAACTATGACAGGTGCCGCCACGGCACGGAAATGACTAGGTATGCGCTATTTACGATCAAAGGAATCCGGTGGGCGGTCGAAGGGAAACGAGTCCGCGTATTCATCAAGGAGGATGCAAAGGAAGAAGCGACAAGTGTGGCTAAACGTAATAACGACGGGTGACGTGTTGGTGGCTGTGGTCATCGTCGGATGCACTATCGCAATCCTGCTGACACGGCTCCCGTAGATGGCTGGAAATGCATCGGGTACTCAAACCTGAATGGGTTGAGTGCCCTTTTGCATGGCTAGACGCTGTGCAGTCGAAAGGAGAAAAGGGTGTTAGCGAAATTACAGGCACCGGCCGTGCCGGTGCCCGGTCCTACGGTGACAGTGATGATTCCGGGGCCAACAATGACGGTTCCGGGTCCTAGCGTCATGGTGACCGTGCCGGGGCCCACCGTGTCGGTGCCGGTACCTGGCCCCACCGTGTCGGTGCCGGTACCTGGCCCCACGGTGACGGTGCCGGTACCGGGTCCGACCGTGAGCGTGCCTGTCGCGGGCCCTACCGTCACGGTGCCCGGTCCGGCAGTCACGGTGCCGGGTCCGGCGGTGCCCGGTCCGGCGGTGCCCGGTCTGGGGGTGGGGGTGCCGCAAGCGCCGGTGCCCCATGTGCCCCAGGTGCTGCCGACGCGTCTAGAGGCCCCTCGTGTGACCTTCCCGTCCGTTGTTGCTCCGCCCCCTGGGCCGCTCTCTGAGCCGGTCCCTGAGGAGGCAGGGGGCAGCGCGCTCGTCGGGGCGCTCGTCCTGGTGGCCGTCCTCCTCGTCATCGGCGGTCTCGGGTCGCTCGTATGGCTCTGGGCGAGTAGCCGGAAATCCGCTCCCGTCGGTGGTGACACAGAAAGGGCCGCCACGGGGTTCGAAAGCGCGGAGGGAAAACGGTGAAAGAAGAAAAGATTTCGCTGATAGTGCCGTCGGTGAGCTCGGATTGGAAGCAGATCACCGGCAAAGACCTCGACAACTACGGAAATCCCGTAGCGGGTGCGGTCCACCGCATTCGAGAAAGTCTATGGTCGTTCACGGTCCGAGAAAAAAGGGATGGCACGGCAGTCATCATGTCCAACTCGGAGGAAGGAATCCACGTTTACGAATGCGCGGACGTCCTTCAAGCGCTTCAAGTGTTCGTGGAATTCCTGCGAACTCTTAAAAAGTCAGACTCCACGTGGTGGAAGCTGGCAGAGATCAGGACCTATTAGCCAGCTAGTAGGTAGGTGATTGCTCCCCCCGCTTCTCTATAGGGGCGGGGGGAGCGTTGCGGGAAGGAGAAAGACTGTGCGTCTTTTCCCGGGCGGACAGCAAGAGCTTGCAGGTGAGATCAGAGGACGGGCTATCACCCTCGTAGAGGGAAGGAACCACATTCACATCAGTGATCAGGATTACGATCCGGACAGTGTGGCGTACTACCACATTCAGGCTGACGGGGTGCGTGTCGGCACGGTGCAGTTCACCTATCGGCCCGATTACGAGATAGAGCAAGATGTGCATTACACGTGGCTGGCAACCCTATATCTCTTGAGGTTTGGGTCCGTGCCGGTCGGACCGGTCGATTACGACCCGGCACGCACTCCGCAAGAGTTTCGGAGAACAGTGGAGGGCTTCGTGCACCGGCTCCACTATAAGGCGGGGGAAACGACGTTTCCGCGACCTCAATGGGTGGAAGGGTGAGCCGCCACGTTTACGAGGTGGGAAAGGTAGTAGAGGGCGAGGTGGAGATACTCGATACTGTCTCCACGAAAAGGACTAGAGAGCCCTATTGGCTCTACTTTCTTAAGGATGACGACGGCGACTTATACAAGTGGTGGTCGCCGGAACCGCTCCCCGGTTGGCGGAAAGGCGTCCGCGTGCGTCTGCGGGGCCAAGTCAAGCGGCACGACACAAACCCTGAAACTAAAGAGAGAACAACTGTGCTGCACAACGTACACGGACAGGTAGTCAAATGAAGGTCACTCGGCACATTTATCATACGGTGCGGTCGCACGTCGGAACCGGCGGGCTCGTGAGCCTCATGGAACGGATTCCCGTTGATCTCAACAGGCGGGAACACCCTGACAAGAAACGTTGGCTGGTGTTCTGGAATATCGGTGCAGTGATCCACGTGTGCGAATGCGATACGGAACACGAGGCAGAGGGGCGCTACCGGATGACGGTCCTTGCTCTTCAAAGCTACACGGCGGGCGGGGGAGTTTCTCCGCCGCCGATACCCGTCAAATAGTTTTCAGACCCCGCACCCGATTTCGGGGGCGTAGGTTCGCGACCTAGCGGGGTCACGCAAGTAATCGCATCTAGGTGGGAAAGGATCTAGAAATGCTTGTTAGGACCTGCACGATTTGCCACCAGGGCAATGAGCTCACGCTCGCCGCCGGTACGGTGAACTTCACGTATCAAAAGGATGAGGAAACGGGCCGTATCCAGATTTCCTATACTCCCGGAACTGAGGCGCAGACCCCTCACGAAAAGCGGCACTTGCATGTGTGTGAGGATCACACTCACGGCACGGACCATAAGGATGGGGCGCTCACAATCCTGGAACAGCTCAATTCCTATCTCGGCGCTATGGAAAAATTCGCCGCCGCTCAGGCAGGCGAGATAGACGACGGCTACGAGGGCACTGAATCATCCGATGACGAAGAGGAGATTCCGGAAACCGAACCGGATCCGGATCGGGAATCGGAGCCTGAGGCCGTTAGGTCCACACCAATGGTGCGGAACCCGTTCGCTCCGAAACCGCCGAATCCCGCCGTGAAGGCCATCCGAGCGGCGGCCAGGCAATCGGCGCAGAACCCGGAAAAGCCTAACGGGCTACAGCCCGCTCAGAAAATCGAGCGGGCATACCAGGACTCACATTTGCGTGCATGGGCCAAATCAGAGGGAATCGAGATTGGCGACCGTGGCCAGATCAAGAACTGGATACGGCGGAACTATGAGAAGGCGCACGGCCACGAGTTGAGCGTGTAGCAGTCTGCTAGCTCTGTAATCGGTAACGCCCCCCGGCCGGCCGTTGGTCGGGGGGCTCTCCAACCATGCCCAAAAACCAAACCGAGGGATATCCTTGTTTGAAAAACCTACGCCTAGCGAGCTCGTTTACCGGGGCGTTCTGGGAGACCTCACGAGGGCCTTAGAGCCCACCACAGAGGCCGACCCCATGGGCGTACTCGCAACGCTCATGACCTACACGTCACATGCCATGGGCCCCAACCCGCACGTGCAACAGGGCTTGATCAACCACCCGCTGATCATCTGGAGCCTGCTCATCGGGCCGACGTCGACAGGCAAGAAGGGCACAGCCCGGCATGCGGCGGCGACAGTAATGGAGATGGCCGCCCCTGAAATGGCCGGTGAGGACGCCGGATTCCTGCTGGACGGAATCCCGGAATCGGGGGCCGCGCTAGTAAGCGGCCTGCTTGAGATGAATGCACCGGTGCCTATCTGGCACAGAGAGGACGGGTTCCCCGTCCTTGTCGCCGAAGAAGAATGGGCGAAAGCCCTCCTACGCGGAAGAGTGGATAAAAACTTTTCCGTCAACCTCCGAAAGCTGTGGGAGAGGAAATCGATCTCTTCGATCACAAAGAAGGACGGGAGGTTGATTCTCAAGAACCCGCATGTGTGCATTACGGGGCATGCGACACCTAGGGAATTTCGTGATTCGCTCGGTGCGGCCGATCTCGCGGGAGGCACAATAAACCGCTTCCTCGTCTTCTCCGTTTTCAGGTCGAAGGCGTTGCCTTTCGGAGGGGACCTGGATATGGGGAGGATCAAGCCTTTGGTCTCTCAGCTCAGAAAATACGTCGAGGCCGCTCAGAAGACTCATGCCGTCAAAATGGATGCAGGTGCGCGCAAGCTATGGGAAACCCTCTACACCGACCTAGAGGCCCTTGCGGCCTCTGGCGAGGATATGGAGCAATTCACGGGGAGAACGATCCCGCACGTTCTCCGCACCGCTGGTCTCTACGCGCTTACAACACCAGGCCCGCCGATTATCACTGCCAATGATCTGAACGCTTCGGTAGCACTGGTCAGGTACAGCATCGAATCGGTTCGCCATGTGATGCAGTCGGACATCGGCCCCGATGGAAAGTCGTCGCTCGCTGTCAAGATTTTCAACGTGGTTTCGAGTGGGCCGATAAAGGCCAGTGAGCTACGGGAGGTGATCGGGCGGCATCGATCGAAGGAACGAATCGATGCGGCTGTCAGGGAATGGCGCGGCGATATCGCCGTATGGCCTGACCCAACTCCAACAGGGGGACGCCGAGGCCACGTCTACGGGCTGGCCAAAAATATCCCTGCGGGGATCGAACCAATCATTGGTTCGCTTCCTGAAGAGCCTGAGCCGCCCGTCGCACCTCCGACGCCTGCACCCGCGAGGTCGGTCCCTGCTAAGCAGATACCTTTGAAACCGCTCCCGGTTAAGCCGGTTGCTGCGAAACCGGTAACTGCAAAATCCCCGACGAATCCCTTGAACGGGCGCGGAAAGGTCGTCGGGTTCCGTATCTAGCTAGATAGAGAGGGAAAGAATGGCCAGGATGAGCACCCTGAAAATCCAGATAGACGACGGCCTCAAAGCCATAGCGGACGGCGACATGGAAACCTTGCAAAAGATGTTCCTGTCGATCGCGAAAGATCTCGGGTACGAAGTAGAAACAGGTGGTGACCATGTGCGTTCCCTGCGGGAGGCGCGTGTGCCGGATCGGGCAGAAACTTGACCGGCAAAAAGTAGCTCGGATAAAGAGAGTCCTCGCACGTGACCCGGGGCCGGAAACCGTCAAATATCTGGCCGCACGATTCGCCGTGAGCGTTCAAAGCATCACCGCTATAAGGCGTGGCGAAACATGGGCATGGGTGAAACCCATACTCACAACCCAGAATAAAGGCGAAAAATGATCATTAACCGTATCAAGCGAGACATAATCATCTTCGCGGAAGAGACACCCGGGGAGCACGCCACCTACGAGCAACTGCGCCTCGGATACCGGGGCCTCATCCCCGCGGGGAACGTACACGCACACCTCCCCTGCATCCGGGTGGGGCCGCTTTCCCCCTCCCGGTTGGAATGGGGAGAGGTGCCTAACGTGAGTCTCTCTTTCGGGAGAGTTATAGACCTTCCCCCGCCGCAAATCGGGGTAGAGATCATCGTTTCAAAGGCGGTAATAATGGCCTTAGGGTGTCCCGATCTGAGGGTCACCCACAGGAAGGTTGCCGATGAAAGCGGAACGCCGATCGGCTGCAAAGAGCTGATCCACCTTGCCGCTATCGGACGTTACCACTATGACCGCACCTGTTACAGGTGCGAGCACCTGGCAGGCGACGAGTTAGAGTAGAAAACAAAAAAGCCCCCCGGGGGAACCGAAGATGGTTCCCCCGGGGGGCTTTTTTTATGCCTGTTTACGAGGCCAAACCAGATTATGCACGTACGCGGCCACGGCCGCTAACGCGGCCTGACCGGCAGCCACCGCATACGATTTCAGATCGGACGGCCCAAGCGCCACCACCGTGCCAGAGGCCGCCAAAAGCGCCACAGCGGCGAGATTCTGAAACAGGGTACGTGCCGACCGCGCAAGCGCGTCGAACCGCTGAGATTGCCTCTCAGGCTCATTCACGTGAATACCTTTAATCATACGTCCCATCAGTTCAGCGGCACCAACACGGCGCCGTCCCAACGCCCCGCCACCGTCAACGCGGTCTCGGCCGCCCCAGTCCATAGCGACGGCACCCACCCCGCAGCCACGACAGGTCCGATCAACTCCGCGGAATCTGAAACCGCGAGATCGTCCAGATAGAAATCCGCCACGAGCGGGCTCGTGGTCGTCGGCCCGAAACGGCACGTGTCTATGAGGGTCATACCGGCGGGGGGAGTGCCGGCCGCAGATGCGAGCGGCGAAACCGACTCACCCGCAAACACGTAAGCCCGAATCTCCGACGCCGTGGCCGTCAACTCGAAACGCGTAACCTGGTTCAGCGGAATCACATCGTTCCCGGACGACCCGAGTTGGACGTTGGCGCCGGTCCTGATCCGTATCTGGCCAGCCTGCGCACCCGCACCAGAACCAGCAAGCTCAATCTTCCATTGCTGCGTAGCGTTATTCGCCGTGTAACCGCTTGCGAGCGTGAACGACGTCGAACCGTACGCGGCCAGCTCCACATAGAGGCGGAGAGCGTAGACACTCAGACCGGCCGCGCCGAAGACCGGCTGACCGAATGCGACCCAAGACGCCCCGGCGGCGCCGTTGTTCGAGACGCGGATACGGGGGCTTCGCGGCCCTCCCGAAACCACGGTCCGGGTGCCGGTGGCCGCGAGCGTCCCGAACGGCGTATCACCAGCACCCACAGTAGAGGACGTGAGAGGCGTTCCGTCGGCCAGGCCATCGCCCGACCACTTCGCTATGACAGGCAATAGCCTCCTACGCGGTCCTCATTACGACAGTGCCTGCCGGAGTATCCGCAGGAACGGGATCAGTCGGCCCCAAAACCAGAACCGGCGACATCTTCACGCCAGACATGACGGTGAAACCGTCCTTATCGATCCCCCACAAGGTTCGGTTCCGAGTGAAATTCAAATACTCGACGATGTTGCCTGACTGGCCGGCGTTCGCATACATGCGCAAAACCGCATCCCAAGCAAAATGAGGCTGCCCCCGGAATCCGCCCCATTCATTCATCCATCCCGTCAGGGTCCCTTGGATGGAAACTTCGGACACGTTGGGGCTGCCCGCAGTGATCGTATAGTTCCGGTTATGCCTGAAGAGAGGCGTCGGCGGGTCTGCCGTGAGCGTGGAAGCGCGAGGAACAGCAGTCGTATCGGCATATGTTTTGGCTGCGTTCTCGGCGGCCGTAGCCTTGTCCTGTGCTCCCGAGGGGGTCTCGACCCCAGTGACGTCAGCCGCGACATGGGTGTGTGAAGCGGCGGCGGCACCAAGAGCGGCCAGGGTGTGAGTGTGCCCGACAGCGCTATAAGCCGTGTCGTGATGGTGAGTGGCCACCGCGAAAGCGGCCGAACCCTCGGCCACAGTCAGGTATTGGGGGTGAGGGTCGGCGGCTGCCTCGTGGGCCGCTATCGGCGCAGGGTCACCCGGATCACCCTTCGGACCCTGGATTCCTTGGATACCAGGGTCGCCTTTGTCGCCCTTAACGCCCTGCACGCCTTGGGAACCGGGATCACCCTGAGGGCCCTGCGGCCCTTGCGGGCCCTCGGGACCAGGCGGGCCCTGCCCGCCACCACCCCCACCCGACAGGTAGCCGATCTCCACCAGCTCAGGCGCGGCCTCGATAACGAGGATGACGTCCTGCCCGCCGTCGATCACGGTGACGTCGCCGCCGGAGATCTCCAGTATCTCAGGCACCGGTGGTCACCTCCGGCCGCACAGTCACGGTGCCCTCGATGAGACGGACCACCCGCGCGTCAGGCGCGACCAGCTCTAGGTCATACACTCCGGCACGCCACGTCCACGCGGACGTGACCGTGTCAGGGATGGAGAGAGTGATCTGCCCCGTGGTGCCGCCAATGGTTATGCGGCCATTCGCTGTGTCCAGCCGGTACAGCAGCGCCCCACCGATCCGGTCCCGCACTTCCATTCGGGCGGTCCAGCCCGTGAGGTTCACGGGGTTGCCGTCTTTGGACCATTTGAGGGCTCGTGCCCAGGTAGCCCCCTGGTCAATAGCGATTTTGTAGGTGGACGCCAGCGGCGGCCCTCCAAACTCATGTGATGGGCATAGCCCATGCGGCTAGAGAGCTTTAAAGGTGAGGGTTAGCTATCGTCACCTGATCGTCAGTTGGCACGCGCCCGCCCAGATGAGATCACCGGGGTATGAGATACCCCGACGGCGGAGGACTGACCACCGAGCAGCGCAAACGCCGCGAGCAGCTGCGGATGCGCGCCGCCGACCTCATCGCCCAAGGCGCCACCGACACCCGGATCGCCCGCGAGCTGCGGGTCACCCCGATGTCGGTCGGCCGCTGGCGCCGAGCCCTGGAGAACGGCGGACGCGCAGCCCTGACCTCCAAAGGAGCCGGCGGCGCCGAGTGCAGACTGAACCCCGCCC
>NZ_FNCN01000012.1:97635-222434 GCF_900100605.1 Sinosporangium album
GATCGAGGCCCGGCCGTGGCTGACGGTGTTCCGGCTTCCGCCGTATGCGCCGGAGCTGAACCCGGTCGAGGCGGTATGGGCTCACATGAAGAAGAGCATGGCCAACCTGCCGGTGCGCACCGTGGAGGAGCTGGTTTCGGTGGTGCGCGGTCGGCTCAGGCGTGTGCAGCGCAGGCCTGACCTCATCGCCGGGTTCATCGCCAAGACGGGGCTGGACTTCCAGCCGCCCTAACCTCAGCCTTTAAACCTCTCTAGCCAGGTGGTTTCGTCAACCACGCCCGAAACTGGTATCCGCTTCTCGGCCTGAAACTTCTTACATACGTCCGCACTAGCAGGGCCGTACACGCCATCAACGCGAATAGTCCAGCCGCGATCCCTCATACGGCCCTGCCAAACCTTCACAGCATTACCCTTCGAACCAGCCTTCAGATTCGATTTGAATGCAGGCGCCGGCGGCGAATCGTAGTCCGGATGCCCATAGCCGTAGATCCTAGGGCTACCCCTGTCGACCCATTTCGAAGCGACAGCGTCACCATTCGCATAGTTGCCGTCCCCGATATCGCCCGTCGTGTTGCCACCGATCGTCTTGATTCGATCCTCGGCCACCTGTACAACCAGCTCGACATGCGTCGAGCCCAAGGGGCCATAGAACACCCACGAGCCCGGACGCGGGGCATAAGACCAGCGGCCTTGCCGCCTAAACCACGCCACCGCAGTCAGGCACGACGCGGTGATAGGGACGATATCCCGGCAGTCAGCCTTACCAGCGACCCAGGTAAGAAACGTCACACACCAAGGCTGATTCTGAGCCCAACTAAGCTCCTGGACCTGGTCGGCATATTTAGACCAGTTCGAACCTTTCTCCTTATAGCCGACCTCGCCAGTAGCGACTTTAATCATACGTTCAGCGGTGCCCATACAACCCCATCAAATTTTCAGAACAGTCAAAACGATCGACACGGCAGCCATCAACGCAGACGCGGGCAGCGCATACCGCCACGCCTCAAGCGCCCTAATACGACGCTCGTGATCCTCATCAGTAGCCCGAGACTCCCTCAGCTCCTGTGTGAGTTGCCGGACTTCGCCGACTAGGGCCCTCAGCTCGTCATACATGTCTTTCAGCGTCACAACTACGCCGTGATCAGACAAAAGAATTTCACCTCACGCGACGATTACGTAGGTGCAGCTAAACCACAGATACCGCCACGACCCGAACTGAGTCGAAGCATCTACGAATTTCACGTATCCGTCTGACGTCACCTCGGCCAGGGCGGCGCCATGCGATTCGCCGCTGCTGTAACTCCTCAAATAGCCTGCGGCCGGCACACTCCAAAACGGTCTGATAGCCGCTGGAATCGAGGCCAGCACGGTGTCAGCCGGAACCGGAGTACCAGTACCAAGAAAACCAGCGCCCAGAGCAACAGTGACCACGGGCCCGTTCCGCATCCAAAAATTCGTCCCCATGTCGAAACTCCGCAGCATGGTGAGCCCGCCCCAGGAGAACGGCGCGCCGTGACTGTGGCTCCTAGCAGCCCATCGGACGTCGCCCTCTGACTCGGTCGCGAGCTTCACCGCAGTCGCAGACCGGCTTCCATGCCAACTCTGCGTCGATGGTTTATATACGAGAGCGCCAGGCGGGAAATCAGTCGGCGTCTCACCGACCCGAATGCGCTGCCCGATCAGGTCCCGAGCATCCTCCACGCTGCCCGCCGGTACCGAGTTGGTGCCGTTAGGGACCGTCGCATACCCCAGCACGATCTCCGGGCTGTTCCATCCCCGGTCAGGCTGCGGCTTAGCCGGAGGGTTACCCGGCGTCCCCTGCCTAACCGCAAGCGAAATGCTATTCGCGGCACGATCCAGACGCAAAACAACGAGGTCGGTTCGTGGCGCACCAGACGTGTTAGCGGCCACCGGTAGCGTTGTCGCAGAATCTAGATAGTAGTGGTGGCCCGCGATATGCGCCCGCCCAGGCCACACATGGATAATCCCCGCCTCGCCAGAAGAATGGATCTTCAAATCGTTTTCGGCCCGACTGGGCGCGACGACACCCGAGTCTTGCCAAATATCTGCCATGCGCGACCACTGCTCTTCAGTGATACCGGAACCAGGTCCCGCGTCAAACGGGTAGCTCTGCTCTGCCAGATTTCATCCAATCCTGATAGCCGACAATGCGGCCTCGGCCACTACGACGGTATCCGCGGTTCCTCCTTGCCGGGAAATCCCCAAGGAAAGCGATACTGGGGTGTTCAAAGGCGCCTGGCAAACCCCAGACGCGTTCAAGGCGATCTGCTGGCCAGTCACACCCGTCGTGTCGTCGCCGATAGAGCCGTCATAGGCGAACCAATCAGAAGACGAGTGGTGAAGCCCCAGAAGGAAACTGGAACTTTGAACCGGGGTCAACTTCGCGGTCCCTGTAACCTGCCAATAGGTCGTGATGGGCAGAACCGGCAAAGTCAACTTGCCTGCCTGATGGCCGCCCCAGCCAGGGCCGGTTTGGAAAGACGCCGTCGTGACATCGATAAAGTAGAAGAAAGCCGTCGTTGAGGCGGTGATGGTTTGAGACGCTCTGGTTCTGCGGGACATTTGCGGGGCAATGGATGTCGCGACCCATGCGGAACCTGTCCACACCAGCGTCCTGTAGGTGTCGGTCTCGTAGATCTGCTGCCCCGTGACCGGGGCTGCGGGCCTGGTCGAAAACGTGCACACGGTGACCCCGCCGGCCGAAGATCCGGACGGCAAAAGCCTGTCAGCACCCGACGACCGGAAAATGAATGCGCCATCTGACGGCCGGTAGCCGATCGCCCCATCCGGCAGACCAGAGCCATCCGCGATAACGGTTTTGATCCGTTTCCCAACAAACTCGCGAGCATCCGTCAAGTTCACAGCGGAAGACGTGCCAGGATTGATTTGGAAAGTACCGAGGGGGATTTCCCTGGTAGCCCATGCCCTGGTAGGGGGAGGCGGAATCGGAGGCGTTCCCGGAAAACCCTGAACTATCGCGAAGCCGATCGAGTTGCCGATCCGGTCCAACCGAAGGACAACCAGATCAATCCGCGGTTCCGCCGCCGAATTCTCCAGGAAAGCGAGTGGCCTCCCAGCGTCCAGATGGAAATGGAAGCCTGCGATCTGCGCGCGCCCAGCAGAAACCAAAACCTGGCCCTGTGATCCGACCGTCGTGATACGAAGATCGGTTTCGTGAGGGCCGTCGGCGATGACGCCGTCGTCCTGCCATGTGGCCGCCATGCGCGACCACTGCTCTTCAGTGATCGCTGCCCCCGCGCCGGCCTCAAAGGGATAATAGAACTCGGCTATATCATCTCCTGGATTCAAGCTTTTTCAGGGCGGCTTGCAGTTGTTTCATTGTGCGGTACAGCCTTGGCGCTGAATCGCTCGCAGGCGTCCCCACCACCGGCTCAATCCTCGCGCCGCTTTCCACGGTGTCCGTCAACTTCACTTCCCGCAGAACGTTCGCGATGCTTTCGCTGCCGATCTTCACAGTGACAATGTCGCCCAATGCGTAGTCGCGGCCGAACCGCAAACCATCAGTGTCCAACGGAGTGACCGAAAGGCTGGCTTTAGCAGCGCCCTCCAAAAGCGCCTCAGCCCCAGCCTGGTTTAGTTCGGCGATAACTGCCGGGGCAACGGCCGAGTTATCCTCGGGGTCGATCGGGTTACCGGTCACGCCACGTTTGATAGGGATATCGCGGCGGTCAATGAAACGCTCAGGGCGCAAACTGTTCCAATCGAGCGCTCCCGGAGCGTCCTCGAAACCCTTCAAATACCTTTGTCGGCCCTCGCCCTGACAACCCACGGCAGCCCACGTGTACTCCGGTGCGGTGATCGAATACTCGTAGCTCGCGATGTTCCCCATGTCCGGGCTGAGAATCGCTGTAGTGGCTCGGTTCACCGGCTGGAAAATCCGCAACCGGATACCCTCGCCGGACTGGACAACCCGGAACCCCAAACCCGACAGTTCAGCAATCCGCGCCATGTACTCGCCCAAAACATCGAACCTGGCAGACAACGAAATCGTAGACCCGAAACTGACGTCATCGATAACGAGGTAAGGGTGCCGACGCTCGACAAGCGCACCGGGCCCGATATTCACATTCGCGAGATATCTAAGGCCGCCGGCCGCAGAAATCGAACCCGACTCCCGATCGAGAGTCTGATCCCCGATAGGAGACGTCGGCAACGGAAAAATGACACGCTCGTGTAGCCACTGCTCATCCGAAACACCGGTATACGTGTATACGCCCGAAGGGCTTTCCGCGTTCCAGGTGCGGTTAATAGTTTTCACGGGACCGGACAGGATAGGTTCCGGAACGCCTTCAGCCCAAATGATCACACCGTAGCCCGGTTCAAGAACCGGATCGGAACCGCCTGCATCCACAGAGATAGTCCACGTGCCGACCCCGCAAAACCTTGCGATAGCCTCAAGACTCGTGTACCGCTCTAGGACGCCGACAGGGCGGTATTGTGCGTTTCGCACCTCGATAGTGAATCTACGCACCTAGATACCTCGGCCGGTACTCCAGAGTGATCAGGGTGTCGGCAGTCATACCGGCAACCGCTAGCTGGATCTGGTTCTCAGACGGGCCGATAGCCCAAAACTGCGGATTACTGCCGATGTGCTCCCACAGGTTCACACCCAAAGGGCCGATGACGCTTTTACGGCCAGGCCGTGTATCGATAGTCACCCTCTGCCCGGCGCCAAGCTGATAGGTGAAAGTGAACTCTCTGTTGAGGGTCACGCTTTTGAACGTCACTCCGGAAAGAGGGCCATCCAGCACCCACACAGGCCACGTATCCACCTCGCCAACAGTCGATACGATAATGTTGCCGTTGAACGCCAGATCGCGGTTCAGGTGCAGGCCGAGAAAGGGCATAGAGAAGAACGGGGTACGTCCTGCGGCGTCGCTGCGGAAAAGATGCGTGACCGCCGTTGACGAATAGAAAAACGGGTCGAGAGCGAGGAACCGCAGACCGTAGTTGCACCAGTAGTTACCGGCCGCGTCTTGCCCCTCGTCGCCCTCGGCGCCGTCCATATAAACCAGGTCGATGTACCGGCCTTCTTGCCCGGTCTCGTTCACAGTGAGCCGACCGGTGTTCACACCGGCAGGATTCAGAGCCGATACCAGGGTCCGGCGGCGTGCCACCGCTTCAGCCCGTGTCCCACCCTCGATGAAAACGGGGATGAATACTTCTCGCGGCGAAACCCTCGTCTGCGCCAAATGGGCGCCGTCCAAACCCGGCGTCTCCGTATAGACATGCGTGTATGTGGGCGCATGAAGCCCCCTCACGCCCGGCTGGACGATAATCCCTACAGGGGGGCTGCCGTCCCCGGCGGCGAGAACCACCGGGGGAGCGCCTGCGCGGCCTGGCTGCCACACCAGGCGAGTACGATCAGCCAGCTAGCCTCCAAAACTTCTTTCATCCGTCACCCGTAGAGGGCGTCCGCATAAGCGAGCACATTCAACATTTGGCGTTCAGTCGGCACCGTGGGAGCCGCGTTCAACGTCAGGTTGTAAACCGTTCCTGTGCGGTCGCCTAGTTCGACGGTTTGGTTTCGCGGGGCTGTCTGTGTCTGCCGCCTGAACGCTTGCAACGCCGCGGCTCGATACCCGGCGATACCACCGTCGGAGAATCCCTTCAACAGTCCGCGCTTGGCGGCGGCGTTCAAAGCCAACACAGTGTCAGGGCCGATAAACCGCACCGCCTCCGGCCTAAGAATTCCCTCACCGGGGGACAGCAGCGCCGGCACGATATCTCTCCCAGGCTGGAACCCTGGCACCACTCCGCCGTCAGCGAATCGGAAGAATGGGAAAGGTTGGAGAAGCGCAGAAGGGTTCAAGCTGTCAAGGAACGGCTTGATGGTCTCCATGTAGAACTTGCCGATCTCGACCAAACCGTTTTTCACGGCGTTTACAAATCCGTGCCACCATATGGCCATGGCCTGGGTTGTCTTCTGCCATTGGACCACTATCTCGGCGAGAACTACGACGAAGTCCTTCTGGAAGAAGTGTCGGAAAGAGCTGAAGAAGTATTCCGATAGTTCCGTAAGAGTCTTCTTGAAAGCCTCGACGTCTAGCGTGATGAGCTGCCACACGGCTTTCACCGCCAGAATGGCACCCTCAAGGATGACGAACAGGTCGGCCACCCGTGCCAGCGCCCACGCTAGACCTTCGCCGTCGCCGGTCAGCACCGCCACAAACCGCAAGAACGCGGGAAGGATATCTTCACGAACAACCCGGATCAGTTCCGCGAAATCGAATTCGCGGCCGATATCGAACAAAGCCTTGCCCACATCAATGAGGAGTAGCCAAAGCTCCCGCATGACTTCTTCGCCGCGCTGAAACCACTCGCGGAGCTCGTTCTGGCCCTCAATGCTGTTCACCCATTCCTGAAACTCGGTGAACGTGTCCGAGACGAGTTTCAGGAGCCGCTCACCGTAGGGGTAGGCGATCTCGAAGACCGCCGCGATAGTGCTAGCGACAGTGACCCCGATATCCACAATCCGCTGAATCGAGTCGCCGACCCGGTCCCAGAACTCAACAAGCCGACCCGAGCGCTCGCCTGAGGAAATGATTTCGTTGATCCTGGTGAGAACTTCATTGGCTGCGTCCGCGAGACGCAGCAGTAGCGGGCCCGCCGTGTCAGTGAGGATGAGGACGCTGTCCAGCACGCTGAGAGCAGAATCGCCGAGTTTCTCGAACAGCCTGTTGTTCGTGTCGAGGATGCGGCCGATGCGGTTCTGAGACTCACCGGTGCTCAACCAGACGATGACTCGCCCGGCGAAACCGCCGAAAATACCGGCCGTCTCGGCGAGCTCATCCTCGATCAAACCGAGTATGCCCATTGATCCGGCCAACGCCGCTTGCAGCGGCGGCAGAAACGCATCCTGGATAGCCCATTGGACTTCTTGCAGGCGAGGCAGAAGAGTTGAATCGAGGAAACGAACGAATTCGCGGCCGGCGGGGGAAAGCTTCTTAAGAGCTTCCTCAGCTCTGGCGGATTCCTCCGACTGTTTGGCTGTGGCCTGTGCGCTGTCCCGGATAGCTCGCGCTAGATCACGCTGAGCGTCCTCGATCTGCCTCGCCCCGTCAGACCTAGCATCGGCTAGAGCTTTCTCGGCGGCGGCGATATCGGAGCTGCCCTGTTTCCGGGCGTCCTGCAAATCGCGTTCAGCACGCGCTATACTACGAGCCGCATCAGTATAGGCATCGGCTAGAGCCGCCTCGGAATCCGAGATGCGGCGCGCTGATTCATCGCGAGCACGAGCTAGAGCCTTCTCCGCTTCAGCTATATCAGCTGCGGATTCCCGCCGAGCCTCAGCTAGAGCTTTCTCAGCCTTGATCTGGGATTCCTGCGCGTCGAGAATCGCCTGTTTTGCGTCGGTGACCTCGCGAGAACCTTCAATGCCTTCCTCGTTCGCGCGTTCCTGTTCCTCACGGAGGCGCCTATTTCTCAGCTCGATTTCGCGTAGCCGGAGCCGCGCCTGCTCGTAGGCTGATTCCGCGTCACGGCGCTCAAGTTCGCTGGCCCAAGAATCCTCTGATGTGAAGTTCTCGAAACGCGCTTTCGCCTTTTCAAGCGCAATCCGCGCCGACTCCTCATCAAGAATCCCGCCCTCGATATCGAGAGCCAAATTCTCAAGTCGGCGTTGAGCAGCCTCGCGGGCATCGGCCAGTTCGGTTTCCGCCGCGATAAGCCGGGCTTTGGAATCGCGTAGAGCGTCCTCGGCCGCGAGAACCCGTTCCGCGGATTGCTCATGTGCCCGAGTTACTCGCGCTTGCGCGTCCTCGACGAGGCGGGCGCTGTCCTCGACGGCATCGACCAGTCGGGACCGTGCTGACTCGATCCGGTCCCCGGCCTGCGCTACCGCATCGGCTAGAGCCGCCTCGGAATCCGAGATGCGGCGCGCCGACTCCTCCACCACCTCGGCTAGGCGGGTCTCGGAAGCCGCAACACGATCCCGACTGGACTCCACCACGTCGGCGACGCGACGCTTGGCGTCCTCGACACGCTCAGAGGCTGCCTGCATCGCCTGAGCTAGAGCGGCCGACGAGCGTCCCGCCGCGTCCTCCTCGGCCTGGAGAGCAGAGAGGGCATCCTCAATCCCGGCGAAAGCGAGAGAGAGGACGGTCGTCCCCTGCATGACAGCGCCCAGCACTGCGGGTAGAGCCAGAAGCGCCCCACCAGCGGCGGCAGCCTGAGACGCCACCGCAGTGAGACCAGCCGCGAGCGTAGATATGGCCGCTGCAAGAGGTGCTGCGGCGAGAGCGACAGCGCCCAGAATCACCGGCACGTTGACGAAAAGACGCGCTAGGCCGAACCTGAACGTCACCCCGACGGCAGTCGATAGCGAGTCGCCGATGTTGCGGCCAGCCCGACTCGCGATACCCTCAGCGTCCTGGAAAGCGCTCGAAATGCTATCGGAGATCTTTTTCCGCTGCTGAGAGATCGAGGAGAGAGAGTTCCCTAGCCCCATCCATCCGCTGGAAAGGCTTTCGCTGTAGCGGCGCATAGACTCGCGAGACCGCTCAACCATCTCATCGGTCTCGCTGATAGTCCGCTGGATCTCGGACTCAAGCAGCTCGTTTGCGCGCTGCACATCACGCGCCTCGGACTCGATAGTTCGAGAGACCGAGTTTTGCAGGGCACTCATCTCGCGGACGCCGCTCCGCAGCGCGCCGACCTGCCGGTTCGTCAGATCTTCAGTCGCCTCAGCTAGCCGCTTATACTCGGCCTCGACGCGAGAAATCCCGGCCGACACGTCAGCCTCAGAAGCGGCCTTGAGACCGGTCCGGATACTGATATCGATCTCGCGCATACTGCGTCGGATATCGTCCTCAGCCTGACTAAAATCATCTGTCAGCGCCTCAGACGCACGGCGGCTCTCACCCGCCACCGTCCGCGAAACCCTCGCAGCGGCGCCCTGAAGCTTAGATGCGTCGATGACCGGTTTGACTTTGATGGTGAGTCCGGTAATCGCTCTGTTCAGGACCTGTTGTACTTCGCCCTGCCACCGTTTCGTGATACCGGTGATCTGAGGCGCAACCCGGATCTTTCCGGCTGCGATACCACGTAGACGCTCGTTGAGTTCCCGGGTGAGCGCGTTGGTGACGCCGACGATCTCAGGCCGGATTTCGATATAGCCGCTGCCGACCTTGGTACCGTCAGCCAGTAGAGAATTCACCCCCAGTTAGTTATGCAGTGCTGCGAGGACACGAGAGATTTCAGCCGGAGTCGCGAACTCGGAGGCCGGCGGCGCATCCTGTTTCGAATAGCCTGGGCGCGGATACCGCTCCGGGAACGGCGTCTGGGTGGCTGACTTGCCGCGGTTGATGTTCGCGGTCAGCCAGTTCGCGAAATCAAGCCGCTCGATGAGATCCGCTATCATGTGGTCCCTGTCGGACCACGCGGCTTTTTCGCCGAGTAGGGCGACTGCTAGAGCAGAATCGCCGCGCATACTCAGGAGCCGTTTGATGCAGAGCCAAAGCCGGCGGAGAGAAACGGTCCCACTGTAGAAACCGGTGAGGTCTACAGTGGGGAAGAACATCAGGAGATCGGTTTCTAGGTCGTCACTGTGCTTGACAAGCACTGTGGCGACGAGAGCTAGTTTCCCGTGCTGCCAGTGCCGGACGCTGCCGAAATAGCCGACAGGAGATCTACAGCGTCCTGAAGCGAAGGATTAAGCTTCTTCAGGTTCGCGTACTGGCGTGGGCCCAGCATCCCGGCCAGCGCAAGCGAGATCTTGTTACCGTCCAGCGCCTCCATAGTCTCCATACCCCAATCCAGTGGATTAGTGGGGACAGTGAAAACAACGCCCTTGAACGGCACATCCACCGTGGATGGGCTGTCTTCAGCCTCGGTCTTGACGGTGCTCGCCTTACTCAATAAGAGACCTTTCTATCGTCTGTCAGGTGCCGACTGCGGCGTTAGTGAGCAGGTAGCCGAGAATGCCGCCCTGATCCAGAGCGTTCAGCGTCACACCGAGCGCGGTCGGCTCGTTACGAACCAGCGTCAGGCCCTCGCGACCGCTAACAGACGCGCGGGGAACAATCAGCCGGTTTCGAGCCGTGGCGTCGGACCATTCGACGATCAGCGCCGTCTCCGTGAGTTCCGGAGTCGAATCAAGATCGAGCCGGAAAACCCCGGGAACCGCGACCGGAGGGGTGGCACCGTCCATCGCAGGAACGAAACTAGCTCCGAAATACAGCTCCACGCTTTCTTTATCGAACTGCTGAAGCGTGAACTGGAGCGAATACTCGGCAGTAATCACGACATACTTGACCGGAGTTGCGGACTGCCACGCCCGCACCGGGTTAGTTTCCATACTCGGCGTCAGAACCACACCGGATTCATTCACATAACCGAGCGGTTTCCACGTGGCCGCGAGCGCCGTTGTCACGTCGAATGGGGCGGCCGTGCCGACAGCGCCAGTGAAAATGCCGCCATTCGGAGCGAAACGAATAGAGTTGACGGTATTAGCGCCCAGATTGATACCTCATGATTCATACAGGAACAGGGTTACGCGGTGCATGAATCGCTGCTCGGAAGTTTCAAGTTCCTGCGCGTCCCAAGGACTGGAAATCTCGTGCACGTCGGCTACGGCAACAAGGCCGTGAGAAGTGCCGGGCAAGGTCTCAAGGAGATACTCGCGAACAACGAAAGCTTGATTCGAAACGGTTTCCTTTGAGGAACCGTAATGGTTGAGGGTGATATGGTGGGCGTCCATTCGGTGCCGGACCACACGCCGGCCGCCGGGTTCCAAAACAACCTCAACGGCGGCATCGCCAGGGATTCGGCCGATAAGGTCAGCACCGACATGCACATCTGACAGGACCGGAAGCGTTCGAAGCCTGGCTACAAGAAACGGGATCGGGTTAAGGCGCGTCTATTCCTCCTCGTGTGCTCTGAGAGCCCTAGTGAGGATGTAGCGGCCCCTGTGTTTGATGCCGTCGCGCCATTCAGTCCACCCGAACTCCTGAACGATCGCGTGACGCCTTGCGAGCACAAACGACCTGAATCCATGCCGTCGATTCAAGCGTAGATCAACTTCCAGGTTCTTCTTGTATTGGCCGCGATAGCTTCCACGGGTGGAAGGCGCAAGCATGTGCGCGGTATCGCGGATACTGTTCGCCCTCTGCGAAAGCAGAAACGCGGTGACCTGAGAATGAGTGCCGAGACGCCTAACGGCAGGCAGTTTCAACGTCGCTCGGTTAGCCATCGATACGTCTCGCCGAGATACGCATATATGAGGCTGTACGGCCTCGCCAAACAATAGGTTCGCCGCGAACCTCATACCATTTACCGGCGAAACGGACGCGATCGGTAGGGCGCACGGCCACGGGCCGCGAGTAGATTGTGATCCTGACCTCGTGGTTTTCGTGGTCAGGATCACTTGTTTCCGTCGTGAGCGACGGTAGTACGATCGCGGAAGTAGATACGATCCGGCGCGGGTTGACCCAATCGCGGCGGGAACCGAAATCAGTTTCGACCACGTTTGCCCGGTACACGTCCACAATATCGTTAAACTGCAACCGGCCCCCCAGCATGCACGCTGGCCGCCCTCGCTCGATATTTGCGCAAGACGGCGCGTGCATCCGCTGACAGGCCAGACCGGTACACCGCATACCGTGTACTGATCTCGCCGATTTCTTCCGACAGAATGCCCGGATTCGAGTTCATCAACCGGATAACCTCGGAACAAGTGACTGCCCGAACTGCGGCCGGCACCGGACTGAAATCCCGGTACTGATCCCGAATCAACGCCGTCACGTCCTCAATCAGGGCCGTCACTTTAGCGGCTTCCTCGGCCTCCAGAGAGCGCCCTAGCCGCGTCTGCACATCCTCAAGGGACGCAAACAAATAGACCCCCTAGGGCGATCTCAGAACCTCCTAGAGGGCATTACGGAGTCGTGATACCAAGCGCCAGATGTTCCGGCCGCATCACTTTCGCACCGTAAACGTGCAAACCCCTGACGGCGTCAGCGAAAAACTTCTCCGGCCGGTAATACTCGACCTCAACAAGCTGTTCCGCGTACGTGGTCGCGATATTGTGGCCAGCGATAACGTGCGTGTTCGCAGGCATCACATTGCACGAAACCACCAAGAAGCCGAGGGTCTTGCCTACGACACCATTCCTGATCGGCTCATTGCTGCCGAACTGGGACGCGTCCACGAAACGCGAGTCCTGAAGCAGTAGACCATAAACATCAGGAGTGATAACCAAGAAACGGCCACCCTGAGGCGTATTCGTCTTATCCAGCTCGACCTTGAGTTGCACGATTTGCTTATAAAGCGCGTCGACAGTGCCAGCCAGGTTAACGGTAACCCGCCGATTTCCAGCAGGCACCGCAGCAACGATCTTGGCCGCTACATAGGCATCCGCGACCTCGGCCAGTTTCCGGCCGGCGCGAGTAACGCCATGCGTCATGTACTGGCCACCGATTTGAGACTGTACTTGCGTGATGTCCTCAACGCGGAAGCGGAAAGCCCGTGCGCGCTCAATCTCAAACGTGAGACTGTCGCCAGTGTTCTCCGCGGGATCACCCGCGAAACCCGTGATCGGGCTATAGTCCTCGGTCGTCGGGTCAAGTACGGTCGGGATACGAACTGTGTCGCCCATGCCGGTGATATCGCCTTCGTAGTCGCGGTTGACTACGAGGCTAGAACCGATAACGAGTTCGGCCTCAAGGGCCATGAAAATGCCCGAGGTCCAAATCTCGGGAACAAAACGCGCTGCCCTCTGGGCAGCATTAAAAATCGTCGGCAGTAGTAAAAACTCCTAAGGGGTTACGTTTCGCCGTTGAGCAGGTTGTCTAGGCGGCCGTCTAGGCGGGCCTGGTTGATCTCGGCGGGGGTGAGGGTCTGTAGGTCGGCACGAGTGAGCTGGTCCGTGGATGGTTGCCTCTGGCCGATACCGAGAGAGTCAGGCGGCGCGTACTTGGGCGCGTCGGGCCGCGGCGTGAACGCGGCGAGCAGTCCGGCGATGGCGTCCGTGTCGGGGGTGCCGTCGTCGGCTGCGAGCCTCCCCAGGTCCACCACGGCCGCGATGCTGTCGGGGAGCTGCACACCGGACGCGGCAGCCTGCCGGTACAGCGCAGCCTCAACACGCGTGTGCGCGGTGTCGGCGAGCGCGGCCTGTCGGCCTTCCTCGCGGGCAGCATCCACCGCAGACGCAGTCTCACTCTCAAGCGTCGATACCTGCTTAAGAGCGTCGTTGCGCTCGCCCTCGTGTTTCCTGCTAAGGCCCTTCCACTTGTCCCTATCCGTAGTCAGGTTGTCTCTGTCCGCAGTCAGAGAGGCGATTTGGGCCTGTAGAGATTCCACCGTTACCGTGTCGGTCGGCGGGTTCGGGTTGCCGTCATCCGGCATAAATCATCTTTCCTGTCCATGTCGGAGCCGCATTCAGCCGTGTCGGCCTAAGCAGCATTAGAAAGTCCTTGTTGGCCAGGTTCAGAATTGTCAACCTGAAGCTTCTCGGCGTTCTCGCGAGCCAACTCGGCGCGGCGCCGGGCAAGCTCGAAATCCATCTCACGCAACTCATCGAAACGCTCAATCTGCTGCGGCGAGTAGCCCACATCCGAGTAGAGCTGAAGGCGGGGAACGTCAAGCCCATTCGCAAGTTTCACAGCAGAGTCGATAAGCGCGGCCTGGTTACGGTATTGCGGATCGCCCCAAATTATTTCGGCGTCGTGAGCATCCGCCCGCTTATCGCCCAACACCTTGAAACAGAGCCGCATAACCGTCTCCCAGCTTTCGCCGAAGTGAAGCATGCGTTCACGGGCTTTAGCGACGAGACCGGCCTCAGCGCTCGTGATCGCCTCACCGGAGGGCGGTTGACCGCCACGGCCGATCAGGAAATAGTGAAACGGGATACGGGAGATCGCGGCGAGGGAAGCGATATACGCGTCGATCAGACGGACATAGTTACCCAAGTCCGCGGCTTCGAACTGCCCGAAAACCGTGTTCGCGTCCTCGGCCATCAACAGACGATCGATCGCGATCTTGAAAGGCGATTTGGGGTTGCCCTGGTCGTCTTCTTCGATCTCCAAACCAGCAATATAACGCTGCGGGAATGCCGCAAACTCAGAAGCGATAAGAGCATCAGCGGCGATCTTAGAGATCGCGTCAGCGAGTGGAACGATCGGCTCAAGCTCGCTGAACGGGTCCGGCCTTAGCCGCGTCCGGTTATACAGCGGCACCACCGGAACCACACCCAGGGGATTAGGAGCCGCATCGGCCTCAGACCACCGCAGACGAGTGGCGCCAATATTTCCCGTACGGGACAGGGCCGTCGACGTATAAACCTTCTGAGGTGTCCACAGGGTGGCGTACTCAGTACCCCAGTCATCCCGATACCGCTTGAGCGCTGACATCACTTTACGGCGTGACCCGGGCTGGTATTGGACGTATACCTCTGACGCCGATTCCGGCGTGATAGTCGGCTGGCCATCTGCATCAGCCCACACCGTCGCATAAGCCGAACCGAGCGCAAGCGCATCGATATGGCACGCGTTACCATCCGCGTCCATACTGTTGCGCTGCCAAATCTGCCAAGCATTCCGATCCGCAGAAGGATCAGACGACATCCTGAAACCCTCGACGCGGATACGCTCACTAATCGAGTCAATGATCAGGCCGCAAAAATTCACTTGCCAGCCTTGAAACATCGCACCAAAGGCTTCTTGGAAACGCACCTGGGCGTACTGGAGATTCGTGTTCTTGGAGTCGTAGTAGTCGGCGTACTTCTTCGCCTTGCCCTTTTGACCGCTCAGCTTGGAATCTAGGT
This sequence comes from Sinosporangium album, assembly GCF_900100605.1. GTDB lineage: Bacteria > Actinomycetota > Actinomycetes > Streptosporangiales > Streptosporangiaceae > Sinosporangium > Sinosporangium album. The sequence goes on from NZ_FNCN01000012.1 coordinate 112,436, forward strand.
ACGCCACCCATTCCAACGGGGTCTCAGGGGGTTTCCCTAGAGCCAGATAGCCTCCCAAATGCTAGAAGCCGCGTACACGGCGCTTCGCTTTCTTCAAACGGCCATCGGCAATCGCATCCCCGCGAGCCTCATAAGCCAGCACGGCCGCAACAGCGGCATCGATCTTCTTCTTTGAACGCGGGGTTTCTTTTCGAATGAGAGTGCCGGCGCGTATGTTTCGTTTCCTGGCATTCAAAATGTGGCGCGTCAAAGTCGCGTCGCCATCATGCGCGAGCTGACCTGTGATAACCGCAGTGTGGAAACGCTCAAGAGCCTGCACCATGCGGCCGTCTTTGTTCGTCCAGAACTCGAAAATCTTCTTCGTTCCGAACTCGATCGACCACCGGCCCACAATGTCCTGCCAATACGCGGGATCGCAATATGCCCACTCGACCCGATACGTTTTCTCGGCGGCGGCCATGGCCGCGTCAACGGCAAGGAAATCGACTTCCCAATCGTCGTCCGTGTCGGGTTTCTCCCACACACCCAGAACAAACAGTTTGCCGTCACGGAGGCGACAACCGATAAGCGCTGTGGAGTCGTTTCGGATTGAACCATCGAAACCGATAGCGATCTGATCACCCAATCGAATGGGGTCGGTATCGTCCCTGCGAGCCTGCCACGACGCACGATCCATCCACTGATCCGAACCGGCAACCACCTGATTCAAAAAATAGCGGCGGGCGTCTTCTTCCTCGGTCGCCGGATTCCGGATCTCGGCAACAATCCGATCCAAATCGATCACCGAAGCGAAAGAACCATACACGTAAACCAGTGCCTCTAGAAGCGCCTCAGTGTTGTTGATGTCAACCTCGGGCGCTTCCCGGTGATCCATCAAAACGCCCTGGTCTTTGATAAGGCCCTCGGAAACTTTCTGGAAGTACTCGTGAGTTGCTTCCGCTACCGAGTTTTCACCTGGGGCGTACATGGTGCTGGTTTCGAGCGACCACGGCTCGGCAAGTTTCCGCTTCACCAGGTTCCGGCGCACGGTCGAATATGTGCGCCTCAGTTCAGGGGTCGTCCACAGGTGGGTTTCGTCGTAACAAACCCACGTCTCTTTTCCGCCGTCCTTAGAAGCGGCGTTAGCCGTACTCGGCGTGATTTCCCCACCATCCGGGAGAATGATCCGAGTCAAACCCGAATCAACCCCGGAAACCTCGGCCAGAGGCCCGTGATCGAAATTGTATTTGATCACGTCGTAGACGTTTCCGGCCTGGTTCTCCTCGGTGGCCATGATGCGGATATAGGGCACCATGACAGGGCGGCCTACAGGATTACCCTCTTTATCCCGGTGGGAGAACCGGACCGGCCCAAGCGCTTCGGCGCATCCGATGAAACCGCCAAGCTCGGATTTCGCGCGCCCTTTCGAACGGCTGATGAAAGCCTGGTTTACACGCCGGCGCCCAACGGAATCTACCTCGTAGCAATCGATGATGAAACGAGCGAACTCGACATCACGCCAACCTGTCTCGTCGGGCGTCAGGAGGTGAACGGGCTGCCCCTGGACGTCGCCAGGGCCATGCACACACCACTCCTCAATCCATAGACAGAGATCCCATCCGAGAGAGTGTTTTGGTGGCGTCCACGAGCCGTCAGACAGATAGGGCAATAGGCTCCAAAGTTATCCTGCTCCCCGTTAGAGATTCGAACTCCACCCGCACAGTCCAAAGCCGTGCATCCTGCCACTAGACGACCGGGGATAGACAGATGCCGCTCCAAGAAAAGTGCGGCGAAGGTTACGCACGCTCTGTGAGGTTGCGCGCGGTAAGTGCCCTCAACCTGCGGTACTTTTCAGGTGTATCGTGCCCGTCCCACACCGCCACATCGTTGCCGACAATAGGCACGTGAGCGAATAGATAGAGGTCGCTTGGCGCGATATGCCACGACAATTGGCCTTCAGGTGTGTCGATGTACACCAAAGGCCATTCAGGTTCTTCTGGGTCGTTGTAGGAAATCAATGAGGGGTGTAGTGCAGCTAGATGAGCTACCAGCGCGGAACGCTCACTATAGATGTCAAGCACGCGCAATCCCGTAATAGCCTCCACCCATGCCTCTTTCTAAGTGGTATCGCCGATATCTCGATCTTCCTCGCTGGCGTGGCTGGACTCGAACCAGCAACCCGCGCATTAACAGTGCGCCGCTCCACCAATTGAGCTACACGCCAATGAGTACGGTCCCCGGGACTCGAACCCGGAACCCGCCGATTAGAAGTCGGCTGCTCTAACCAATTGAGCCAGAACCGCGTACCGCTCCGAGGAATCGAACCCCGCGCCACCTGTGTGTAAAATAGGTGCTCTACCAATGAGCTAGAGCGGCAAAAGAAGCCTTTCTGCCTCCGGCGGAACCCTGTGACCGGAACGATTCCGGCCGCCGGATACAACAGGTTCAGCCGCTGCCTGAAGAACCACCACGGCCACCGAAACCGCCACGCGATATCACCTGCCCGCTACGGCTCGTGATGTTCGCGTTCTTCGGCTTCACCGTGCTGCCGCCGCTTACATGCCCACCGCTGTTAGAGCCGCCGTAATACCAGACATAGTCCGCGCTTCTGTTGCCGCAATGCCGGTCATCTACAATCTGGTAGGAACCGTTCGGCAACGGCTGTGAGGCGACGCAGTCGGCCGCGAGGTTCTGGCCGCATGCGGCAAGGAGGGCGGCCGAGAGCGCTCCCGCAGCACTGAAAACAATCATTTTGGAAGCTTTCAATCCCGAACCCATAGGCGCTTCTTGGCCTTCCGCTGGATGCGCTTCACCATACGTTTCCACCCGGTATTGCGGTAACACCAATCTTCGTAGTGACCCTGGAGAGCAGCAGCGCTCAACATTCTCGCTATAACGCCTCCAAACAGCTAGCGAGTGCGGAATAGAGGAATCGAACCTCTGACGCTCGCATCCAAAGCGACCGTGATGCCTCTTCACCAATTCCACATTGCTTCCGCATCGCGACGGCTGGACAACTACCGCGACATGGTGAAGAATGACCACATGGCCGACGGCATGGAGAACGTTGATCAGCTCGCAGAATTGTTGAAAGCTGTAACGCGCGGTGTCAAAGGACTAGAGGCGCACTTTGACGATACGGGTGTACGCCTTACGGAGATACTGCGAACATTCCCCACGGAATGTGCTGGAAGCGCTCAAAACTGCTTCTAGCAAAGCTCTCGATCGTGACGGGAATGACGACTAAAGCAGGGTAGAACTAGGTAATCGATTCTTTTTCGCGGTCAAGCGGGATATCACAGTACAGCCCACTCCGATGGGCTGTACTGCCTACCCGGCGAATGAGTGGCGGGATCGGGAATCGAACCCGAAGCGCGAGCCTATGAAACTCGCATGTTACCGTTACACCATCCCGCTACGATCCCGCGCCAGCGCGGCATTACCCCAAAACATCACATGCTCAAGATGCGTCAGAGCCAGACTCGTTTCGCGGCTATCCGGCAACAGATCATTCAACGTTGCGAATAGACGCCGGCACTCGGCGCGAACCGTTTCATGTTTCGCTCGCCGCGCCTCATCAGGCGCGTGATAGTCAAGTCACCGCGACAACTCATCCTGAGTCAGGGGCAGAAGCGGTAAACCTTCCATACTCGGCCGCGCGGTCGGCGGCCTGCTTGATGTACTCGATACGCCGCGCGGGCACTGTGATCGTGACCGTGTCGGCCTCTGTGTCGATGTCGACCGCCGCGACGGCCGCGCGCACGGGATCATCGTCGATATAGACGCGCCACCGGCCGTCCAGGTGATGCACGGTCACCACATCGGCCACGACGTCGGCGGTCATGAGACCTCGCTCAGGTCGCTCAGATCCCTCACAGCGCCCCTACGGGGCATCGGAGTGACAACGGCCAGCGAAGGACTCTCCTCGTCCTCTGGAACGAGCTGGAGGCGCAGACGCGCCCTGTCCTCGGGGGTCGCACCCCACTTGGCGACCCGTAGCCGTAGCTCGGACGCGACCGTCAGGTTCCCCCGGTAGTAGGCGTCAGCGAGATATGCAGTCTCGCTGAGGAACGCCCAATCGGTGGACGTGAACATGTGAGCCTGAGGGCTCGTAGCCCATGTCTCCCACCATCGGAGAGTCTGAGGGTGCCAGTCCCCCTCCGGCAGATCGGGCGTTGGGCCGTCGAAGGGCTTGTCAGGCACCTTGATTGCTTTGGCGTCGATGCGCGCCCTGGTGTCGCGCGCCCGCTGATGCGTCGCCCTCGGCGGCGCTCCCTTACCGGCCACGATTCCTCCCCTCCCTGCTCTCCTTGGTCGTCTTCTCGCTATGACATGACTCGCACAACACCCGCAGGTTCGTCAGGTCCCATGACCCACCCCGCGCTACGGGGATGACATGGTCCACAATGCGGCTATCCGCCGCACCACACAGACGGCACCTGTAGCCGTCCCGCAGACGCGCCTTGAGGCGCGTTGTGGACCAATCTGACGGCCTAGCAGTGTTCCTCGGGCTGTCGGCCCACGGCCGCCGCCTGTGAGCCCCACAATGGCCTGTAGCGCCCTGAGGGCTGGCCGGTCTAGCGCATCCACTGGTCGCGCACACTGCGCGTGCTCTCGGCGTCGCGACCCCCTTAGCGACGGACAGATGAATTAAGTTCCGGGCGCGGACGCGCCCACAAATCGCCGGATCAACAAATCTTTTTCTCCGGCGTGCGCGCAAGCGCGCGTTACTACTAGTAGTAGTGCGGCCGAAGGCCGCTACTAAGTTAGTTAGTAGGGGCCGGAGGCCCCACTAGTCAGTCAGTGCGCCGGAGGCGCAGTAATGGTTAGTGCAGCCCTGACGGGCTGCCCGCGCTACAGCGCGGATCGGGGGCTTCGCCCCCTCTATAAAGGTGTGCCCCCTACCTCCTCACCCAGGATGGATGTCACGCCATCTGTCCCAAGATCACTAGAGGGGTGGATGGGTGCTTGTTACGGAAGTGCCACAGTAGTACCGTGCTCCCCATGGACACGCCAACCAGGGGCGGTTACGCCCTATCAATAGACCGGCTACGCCGCAAAGCTTGCGTTCACCGGGGCTTACTTCCGGTGGATGTGATCGCACGGTGCGGCGTGAGCCGCCTATGACATAGATGGGTTACGGGATTGCTCACTGAACTTCAGCTCTCAGGGCTCGCTCAGGAGGAGAGGGAAGACCTTCTGTGGAAGGAGGTCCACGCCCTCCGAGATTGCCTCAATGATGAGAGACTCCTCACTCCAGAGGAGATAGCACACATTCTCCGAGTGGACGAACGATGGATCACCAGAGTTGGACCACTCTATAAGATCCCTACTTTTAAAGTAGGTAAATATTTGAGGGCTCGTAGCGGCTCTCTCAGGGCCTGGATTAAGGCACTGGAACAGCAGGCCGCGTAAGCGGCGAAGAGCCCCCAGGATCGATCCTGGGGGCTCCCCTCATGCTTCTATTCTATTTCCTTCGGGCGAATCCTTCCCCACGCAATTGCCTCGGGGTCGTCAGGCGTGCCCTGCGCTCTGAGTGCCATAGCCTTCAAGTCCCCCCAATCCACGTGAATGATGGGGGCTACATTGCGCTTGCGGCGACCCTCGCCGCCGAGGGCCCACGTCTTGGATCCGAGTGTCGCCCTGGGCAGATCCGGCCATTCATCGGGATCTCTCAGGTCGTGCCATACCAAAGCGTAAACTTTCACGCCCATAGCTCGCAGTTCTGCGGCCTGCTGCTGCTCGCTCAGGGAATTCCAGTAGCTCGCATAGGTCTCTCCGGTGTCGACCCAATCTGTGCGGGCGGGTGAAGTTGGCCTAGCTGTCAGTTCCGCATGGATTTGTTCCAACCTGGCGTATATTTCGCGATACCTGGCCGCCCCCTCCGGTCCCGAATAGAGACCATACAAGTATCTATCCTCCTCAAGCTCCTTGATGGAATCCTCTACCTGTTGAATCTCCTCGGAATAGTCGACCCCCTCGAAGTGGACAGGTTCTAGCCGCTTAATATCACCTGCCCATGCGAGTAGTGATTCTTCTACGTGCGACTCTACGGGTGCGGCGGGTATCCCGCGTAGTATGCACGGCGGGTCATTGTTAATTGCCGAACACCTGTAGTATCGGTGGTTCCCGCGAGACTTGAGTTTGTACATGACGCTACGGCAAATAGGGCAGTATAGTACTTGCAAGAGCTTTGACCCGTTGCTGCGTGGCCCTTTCTTCGCCCGCTTCCTCTCGTCGAGTGCTGCTTGGATTTGCTTCCATTTGCTAAGTGAGATCAGAGGTTCGGCTCTTGCGACGGGCAGCCCATCGTCGCCTTTCAAGACACGCGCACTCGACCCGGCGATGTGTCGGAAGCCGAGCAGAATTTTGCTTCTGAGCATTTCAAGAACATTCGCTGTAGACCATCCGCTGTCCTTGATCGGAAGCCCTCGGCTGGCGCGGAAGTGATTTCTTGGAGCCAAGGTTGCCCTGCGGTTGAGGTCAATGGTTATGGAACGAACGGATTCGCCTTTGAGAACACGTTCGATGATTTCCCATAGCACGGCAGAGGCGACGGGGTCCGGAATCAGCTTCCATCCGTTTTCGGTTTTGAACGGCATGTATCCGTATGGGGTAGTGCCGCCGGTCCACTTCCCCATTTTGGCGTTGTGGTCGTAAGCCTGCTTTGCGCGGAAGCGCATTGTTCGGCCTTCAAACTCCGCGAAGACGGCCAGGATGGTAGCGACCATGCGGCCAATTTCTGTACTCAGATCGATGCCATCATCGATGGTTACGATTCTGATGTTGTGGCGGTCGGCCCATTCGAGGATGTAAAGAAAGTCGATCGCCTTGCGGGCGATCCGGTCTAGCTTCCAGGCGACGATGACGTCGTAGTCCTGGGGCCGGTTGAGCCACTCTGCAAGCTGCGGCCTGTCCCAGGGAGAGGTGTGGATAGCGGAGACGTCCAAGTCTTCGGCGTAGCCGACGACCACCGCGTCCTTGAGGTCCGCCCACTGGTCGACCTTGAGTCGCTGACGCTCGGGGCTGCTGCTGGTGTCGGTGAGGTTGGACAGGCGGATAAGCCCGACCACCCTCAGGGGCGTGCGCGCTGATAGAGCCGCTGTAGTTGACATCTGTCTAGATCATCCCTTGTGTCCTGCCCTGTACTGCTATGGGCATGTTCGTGAAGGTCTGATCTTGTTGTCAATGTGGATGGTTGGACGACCCCGACCCGATGATGACGCCCGCGCGCAGCACCGCCGTCGGCACCCCGGAGGCGAGGAGGATGTCCCCCACCTCGGCCCGCGACCGCAGATGCGGCGACAGGTCGTCTTCCGGGGTGAGCCCGCCCAAGTAGACGATCCTCCGTATCCCCGCCGCATGGGCCGCCGCTCCGAACACCGTCGCGGCCCTGCGGTCCTGGTCGGCGAAGTTCCCGCCCGCGCCCATGGTGTGAATGAGGTAGTAGGCGACGTCCATGCCCGTGAGCGCCCGCAGCATCGAGTCGCAGTGCATGGCGTCGGCCTGCACGACGTCCACCTCCGACACCCACGGCTGCCCCCGCAGCCGCCCCTCCGACCGCGCCGCGCACCGCACCGTGTGGCCCGCCTTCAGCAGTTCGGGCACCAGCCGTCCGCCGATGTATCCCGTCGCCCCCGTGACCAGGCATCGGACCGTCATGCCCCCCATCTTCGTACGGCACAGCCCCAAGGCCCCGCACCTCGGCCGCCGTGTCGGCCCGGGTGTCGGCCGCCGGTACGGCGGCGGGTTCACGATCACCAAGGCGGCCGATCTCGACGAGGCGCTTGAGCGGGAGAAACGCCTCGCTTGAACTCCCGACAGCTGAACACCCGACGACTGGGACGGCACATTCCCGATCAGCCCCGGCTATCTCCTCACCGGCATTCAGGCTTCAAAAGGCTCTTAAAGGTCACCGCAGGTCTCGGCGGACAGGCATCCACGTCGCACGTTTCTCAGATGTGAATGCGGATTGGTGAGGCGTGCCCGCGTTTCGCATCGGGATCGGTGCGGGGCCGGCCGTCTGAGCTGGTGTGATGTCGGGGGGTTCGTGGGGGCGGGGCGCCGCCACGTCCCCCTCGCCAGGACGTGGCAGCGCGGCTTGGATATCCGCATCGCGAGATGCTCCCAGCGGGAATCTGATTTGAACACACGCGGCCGCTTCGAGTCACGGACACGCCGGTGACGCCGCGCAATCGTTATGACCTGCGGAAATAACCATCCGTGTATGCCTAGGCGAAATTACCGATGTCGTTTTCTCGGGAGAGGAGACATTCTCCGCGACTAGCTCAGGCTGACGTATTGCCGCGGGCGCAGGGCGTGGGTCCGCAGCGCGGTGAGGGCGGCGCTGCGGCCGATGTCCGTGAGCCGGGTCAGGCCGTCGTCGGTGACGCGCATGCCGAAGGCGTCGAGACGTCGGGACAGGCGGGTGAGGGCGCCGGTGATGTCACGTGAAGGGGTCGCCGGCCACTCGTCCGCGCCGATGACGGCGGCCACCTCGGCGCGCAGGCCGTCGGCGGTGAAGGCGCCGCCTTCGGCGAGAAGGAGAAGCGCGGCCTCCCCGGCGGCGAGCTCCAGGTCGGGAGCCCCCTGCGAAAGGAGGCCGGCGGTGGCGGCCTCCCAGAGCAGTCCGTGGTCGGAGAGGAGACCCAGCCCCTCCGGAGTGATCTCCAGTCGGCGTCGTGCACGTTTGAGCGCTTGCAGGCCGTTCACGGCGACATCGACAAGGGTGTCGAGATCCGGAGGCGAACCGAGGGCCTGGGCCGCCTCGGAGACGACGGCGCGGGCGAGGCGCTGCTCCCGGGTCAGCGGCAGGCCGCCCGCGCGGGCGCGGTCGAGCAGCCACGCGAGGGGAGCGAGGACATCGCCGCCGGGAACCGGGATGGGGGCGTGGAGCCGTACCTCGAACGGCTGGGCCAGCTCGCGGCGTGCCGCGCCCCGGCCGAGGACCCAGCGGTTGAGGCGCTCCCCGTGGACGCGGTGCAGCCAGTTGTCGCCGCCGAGTTCGGCGCGCGCGGCGGTGAGCCAGCGGTGGGTGAGGGCTTCGCGGTGTTCTTTCCAGGCGGGGGAGCCGGGCCGGAGCTCTCCTGAGACGATGGCGAGTTCGAGAGCGGCGGAGCAGGCGACGTGGGCGCCGTGCTCCTCCGGGCCCATGATCGAACTCCACTGCAGGGCGGGGGTGTCCGGGGGGAGGACGCCCGTGGCGTCGAGAGCCACGTGGTAGGCGGCGGCACCGGCCTCCTCGCCGTCCTTGGCGTAGGTGCGCAGGATGCGTGCCGTGGTCGGCGCGTGGCAGAGCGCCGCGTATCTGTCCATGCCGCCGAGCGTGAACAGCAGCCCGAGCGCCCCGGCGACGGCGGTGTGGTCTCCGCCGACCTTGAGGGGCAGCGTGTACCAGAGGAACTCGCACACGTCGAGCTGAGTGATCGTCTCCAGCGGCTCTCCGCCGGTGAGCCACTCGACGGCGGTGGTGGCGTCGTCGACGGCGTCAGGATCGGAGCGCTCCAGCTCGATGAGCAGCGCGGCGACGTCCGGTGCAGGCATGCCCCGCAGTCTGCCGTACGGAACCCGGGTCTGACGATGACCGAAAGCCGCATCTATGGGCTTGTCCACGGTGTCTACCCTACGAATCAACGTCTATGGGGGTGTATCCCGGTCTCAGATCCAGTTGCCCTTGAGCAGCATGCGCGCATACCACTCGTCATAGGCAATGGTTTCCGCTGTGAGCACGGGGTGGAGATACCAGAAGTTGATCAAAGCGAGCAATGCCAGCGCGCCGACGGCCGCTGCGCCCAGGACCCGGCGTCTGGGGGGCGCCGCCGACGGGCCGATGATCAAGCCGGCCGCGAGCACCAGCGCGAGGATCATGAACGGCACGACGGGGATCATGTAGAACAGGAACATCGTCCGGTTGTCGGCGATCGCGAAGTAGAACCACGGCAGCCAGCCCACGCCGTACGCCAGCAGCACCGCGCCGGCCCGCCAGTCCCTGGTCGCGACATACCACGCGATCATCGCCACCAGCGCCGCGGCGCCCGCATACCAGATCACGGGCGTCCCCACCCCGAGCACCGCCTCCGAGCAGCCCCTCGGGCCGCACCCGCTGGGCTTGGACTCGTAGAAGAACGCCACCGGCCGCAGCAGCAGCGGCCAGGTCCACGGCTCCGACTCGTAGTTGTGGGGCGCCTCCAGCCCCGTGTGGAAGGTCAGCACCTGCCACTGGTAACTCCACCACGACCGCAGCGAGTCGAAGACGAAGTAGGCGGGGCCGGCCGACGTCGCCTGACCCCAATTGCGCCCGTATCCGCCTTCGTTGACGAACCATCCGGCCCAGCTCGCCACGTAGACGAGGGCGGGCAGCGCCGCCATCGCGCCCAGCCAGGTGGGCAGGTCCTTTTCGAACACCCCGCCGTACGGCTTGCGCAGGCCGACCGCGCGCCGCGCCCCCGCGTCCCACATGAGCGACATCACCGCGAAGGCGACGAGGAAGAAGATGCCGCTCCACTTGACGGCCACCGCCGCGCCGAGGAAGGCGCCGGCGGCGAGCCGCCAGGGCCGCAGCCCGAGCCACGGGCCGGTGTCGCTGAGCGGCGACGTGTCATACCAGCCGGCCAGACGGCTCCGGGACTTGTCCCGGTCGACGACCAGGCACGCGAACCCGGCGAGCACGAAGAACATCAGGAAGATGTCCAGCAGCGCGGTGCGCGACAGCACGAAGTGGAGCCCGTCCAGAGCCAGCAGAAGCCCGGCGAGGCAGCCCAGAAGCGTCGAACGGGTCATCCTGCGGGCCACCCGCGCCAGGATGAGGATCGACAGCGCGCCCAGGAGCGCGGCGAAGAAGCGCCAGCCGAAGGGGGTGGCACCGAAGATCAACTCACCCGCGCCGATCAGCCATTTGCCGAGCGGCGGGTGGACCACGTAGGAGGCGCACCTGTCCAGCTCCGTCGCGGCGCACTGCTGCCAGATCGAGGTGTCGCCATTGATGAGCAGCTTGTCGGCGTCTTTGATCGAGACTTTCTCGACGCCGAAGGTGATCAACGAGAGGGCGTCCTTGGCGTAATACGTCTCGTCGAACATGACCGCATGGGGTTTGCCCAGGCGGTCAAATCTGAGAAACGCGCCGAAGGCGGCGACCAGCAACGGTCCCAGCCATCCCCACAGCGCGCCCCTGGGCATGGGCGGGACCAGCCGGTCGCGCAGGGAACCCAAGGATGTGGGCTCCTTCAGCGGTTCCGGTCGGCTGGGGGCCTGGTTTTTGGAATCGGTCACGGCCACCCGGACATCGTACGGGCCAGCTAGGAAAGCGGCCCTGGAAAACACGGCAAATGGGAGAGTTCCCCGCCCCTACCCTGGCCACGGCCATGCGCTTGTCAAAGTCGGTGTACGGAAAGATGGGGACGTGACAGAAGGCAGATTGGTGCTGGCCGGTGCGCCCATTGGACAGGTGGGTGACGCCTCGCCCCGGCTGCGTGAGGCGTTGGAGAGCGCCGATGTGATCGCCGCCGAGGACACGCGCCGCCTCCGCAGGCTGGCCGTCGACATCGGCGCGGTGGTGAACGGCCGTGTTGTGTCCTATTACGATGCCAACGAGGCGGGGCGGGCGGCCGAGCTTCTCGCCGCGCTCCAGGAGGGGGACACCGTCCTCGTCATTACGGACGCGGGCATGCCCGGTGTCTCCGACCCCGGCTACCGCCTGACGCACCTCGCCGTCGAGGCGGGCATCCCGGTCACCGCGCTGCCGGGGCCTTCCGCGGTCACGACGGCGCTGGCAGTGTCCGGCCTGCCGAGCGACCGCTTCTGCTTCGAGGGCTTCCCGCCGCGCAAGACCGGCGACCGCGCCCGCAGGCTCGCCGCCCTCGCGGACGAGGAGCGCACGATGGTGTTCTTCGAGGCGCCGCACCGGCTCGCGGCCTCACTGGCCGCGATGGCCGCCGCCTTCGGCGCCGACCGGCGCGCCGCGGTGTGCCGGGAGTTGACCAAGACCTACGAGGAGATACGCAGGGGGCCGCTCGCGGAGCTGGCCGCCTGGGCCGAGCCCGGGGTCAAGGGCGAGATCACGGTGGTGGTGGCGGGCCACGTGGCCGAGGCTCTGGCCGCCGACCTCGACGGCCTGGCCGCCGAGGTGGCGCGGCGCGAGGAGGCGGGCGTGCCGCGCAAGCAGGCCATCGTGGAGGTGGCCAAGGCCGCCGGGGTGCCGAAGCGGGAGTTGTACGACGTGGTGCACAGAGGTGCTGGGCACAGAAGCGCTGGGCACAGTACCGACGGGCACAAGACCTGATTTATGCGGACTTGGCGGCCTGTCGGTTCTCTCGGGGGCCCTTGACGCTCTTGGCGTGCTTGGCGGCCCGCGTCCGCCACAGGCGGAGCGGCCAGGGCATGCGGCCCCCGTGCCGCAGCGTCACGGCCGCGGCAATGCAGGCCAGCGGTATGGCGGGCAGTAGATAGCGGTAGTCGAACTCGGCCGTCGCCGCCGGAGCCAGGAGAAGGCCCACCGCCGCGAGCCAGGGGAGGAGCACCGGGCCGCCGAGACCACGCCAACGCGCCGCCACGCCGTACAGCCCGATGAGCAGGATCGCGCCGAGCATGATGCCGCGCAGGTAGAACACGTCCTGGTAGAAGCGCATGATGTCGGCCCAGGGCTTGGTGACGCGCGTGGCCGGCGGCCCCTGCTCGTAGGCGAAGGCGTCGGTGTCGGCCCACCCCTTGTAGGTCGGCCAGTTCTTCAGCGGCACGACGCGCACGCGGTCCTGGGCGTCGGGGGCCGGGAACTCGTAGAGGTTGAAGGTGTTCGGATCGGGGAAGACGGGACGCCCCCAGTGGAAGGAGCGCATGAAGTCGCGCGCCACCACGCCAAGGTAGTCGAGAGGCTGCGACATGATCGCCTCCCGCGCGAACTTGTTGCCGGCCTCGTTGTTGAGCTCCCTGAACTTGCCCGGGCCGAACCGGTGGAGCACCTCGCCCCACCCGTAGCCCCACAGATACCACTGGGAGTACGGCTTGCGCTGCGCCGCGGGCTCCTGCACGCACAGCGGGATCGTGTCCGGCTCCAGCTCCATCTTCTTGCAGTCGGCGAAGACCGAGGTGCGCATATAGAGGATGAGGCCGTCGCTGTTGGTCATCGCGAACTTGCCGTAGGCGCTGTTGAACCACATCATGTACGCCACGACGGGGATCGCGGTGGCCGTCAGCACCGCCACCACCGGCCGCCACCCGGCCCGCTTCAGCAGGAGGTAGGCCACGACCAGGGCCAGGATCGGTAGGCCGATCGAGCGCGTCAGCGCGGTCAGCGCGAGCATGAGGCCGACGACGACGCCGACCTTCCACGACATGCGCCGCTTCCAGAGCGCGAGCGTCACGACGCCCACCACGAGCAGCGTGAACATCGTGTCCGACATGACGAGCTGCTCAAGCTGGATCTGGTAGGCGTCGAACAGCACGGGCGCGGCCGCGAGCGTCGCCCCCCAGCCCGGCAGGTCGAAACGTTTGACCAACAGTGCGTAAACGAGCACGGCCGTCGCCAAGCCCATCACGTGCTGAAGAAAAACGATCAGGGTAAAACTGTGAAATGGCTCCAAGATCAGCAGAAGAAAGCCGTAGCCGTTGGGGCGGATCGGGTGCGGCCGCTCGGGGTGGAGCGCCACCGAGACGTATTCATAGGAGTCGTTGAACCACAGGGCCGGGCCGAACCCGAGCATGGTGATCAGGCGCAGTGCGGACCCGACGACCATGGCCGCCACGAACACGCGGTGCCGTACCAGCCAGGACCTGAATCGCGCCCCTTTAGCTGGTTCGGCCACGTCGAGTCGTGGGAGTTCAGCAACGCCAACCATGGTTAACAGGATGCCAGGCGTTTGGTGGTCTTGACCCGAGCACGGCCTGCCATTCGGCATGATGGGTCGGGCTGATAGCCGGCTGGAGTGAAGGGTCGAGACGTGGAACTGACCGTGGTCATGCCCTGCCTCAACGAGGCGGAGACCGTGGAGACCTGTGTGCGCAAGGCCCTGGCCTGCATGGAAGAGCACGGGATCGACGGCGAGGTGGTCATCGCCGACAACGGCAGCACCGACGGCTCGCAGCAGCTCGCGCGCGATGCGGGCGCGAGGGTGGTGCACGTCGACGAGAAGGGATACGGCAACGCCCTGATGGGCGGCATCCGCTCGGCGCGCGGACGCTACGTGATCATGGGTGACGCCGACGACTCCTACGACTTCACCGGGCTGCTGCCGTTCGTCGAGCAGCTCCGCGACGGCGCCGACCTCGTGATGGGCAACCGCTTCAAGGGCGGCATCGCGCCCGGGGCCATGCCCCCGCTCCACCGCTACCTCGGCAACCCCGTGCTGTCCTTCGTCGGGCGGCTCTTCTTCCCGTCCAAGATCGGTGACTTCCACTGCGGTCTGCGCGGCTTCCGGCGCGAGTCGATCTTGAAGCTGGGCCTCCAGACCGGGGGCATGGAGTTCGCGAGCGAGATGGTCGTCAAGTCCACGCTTCAAGGGCTCGACGTGCGTGAGGTCCCGACCACGCTCGCGCCCGACGGCCGCACTCGCCCGCCGCACCTGCGCTCCTGGCGTGACGGATGGCGCCACCTGCGCTTCCTGCTGCTCTACAGCCCGCGCTGGCTGTTCTTCATCCCCGGCCTCGCGCTCATGCTGTTCGGCCTCATCGCGGGCGCCGCGCTGACGTTCGGACCCGTCGAGATCGGCGAGCTGGCGTTCGACGTCGACACCCTCGTCGGCGCCTCCGCCATGGTGGTGATCGGCTTCCAAGCCGTGCTGTTCGCGCTCTTCACCAAGGTCTACGCGGCCGAGGAGGGCTTCCTGCCCCCCGACCGCAGGATCAAGCGGCTCGTCGACGTGATCACCTTGGAGAAGGGGCTGGTCCTCGGCGGCCTGCTGGCCCTCGCCGGCCTCATCGGCCTTGTGGCCTCACTGGTCCACTGGCAGGTCCGCAGCTTCGGCGAGCTCAATCCGCGTGAGTCGCTGCGTCTGGTCGTCCCCTCGGCCACCGCGTTGATCATGAGCTTCCAGACGATTTTCGCGGCGCTCTTCATCAGCATCCTCGGCATCCGCCGCACCCGCGAGACCCCGGTGGACATCGCCGCCTCCGCGGCGGAGGAGGCCGCCGAGGCGGTGAGCAAGGACCCCGAGGTGACCCGCCCCGCGGCCGAGCCCGAGGAAGACCCGATCCGGTCGAGGTAAGTGCGCGGCGGCCCTTAGGCTTGCACCATGTCCCAGCACATCTTGACCGCCGTCGCGTGGCCCTATGCCAACGGCCCGCGCCACATCGGCCACGTCTCCGGATTCGGGGTGCCGTCCGACATCTTCAGCCGTTACCAGCGGATGGCGGGCAACAAGGTGCTGATGATCAGCGGCACCGACGAGCATGGCACGCCCATCCAGGTGCAGGCCGACAAAGAGGGCCTCAGCGCCCGGGAGCTCGCCGACCGCTACAACCGGGTGATCGCCGAGGACCTCACGGCCCTCGGCCTCTCCTACGACCTCTTCACCCGCACGACCACGCTCAACCACTACGCGGTCGCGCAGGAGATCTTCCTCGGCCTTTACAAGAACGGCTACATCTTCCCCAAGACCACGATGGGGGCGATCTCCCCGTCCACCGCCCGCACCCTGCCCGACCGCTACATCGAGGGCACCTGCCCCATCTGCGGCTACGACGGTGCCCGCGGCGACCAGTGCGACAACTGCGGCAACCAGCTCGACCCGATCGACCTGATCAACCCGGTGTCGCGCATCAACGGCGAGACGCCGATCTTCGTCGAGACCGAGCACTTCATGCTCGACCTGCCCGCCTTCTCCGAGGTCCTGGCCACCTGGCTGCGCGGCAAGCAGGGCGACTGGCGTCCCAATGTGCTCAAGTTCGCCCTCAACCTCCTCGGCGACATCCAGCCCCGCGCGATCAGCCGCGACCTCGACTGGGGTGTGCCGATCCCGCTCGACGGGTGGCGCGACCGAGGCGACAAGCGCCTCTACGTGTGGTTCGACGCGGTCATCGGCTACCTGTCGGCGTCGATCGAGTGGGCGCGCCGTTCCGGCGACCCCGACGCCTGGCGCCAGTGGTGGCAGAACCCCGACGCCCGCGGTTACTACTTCATGGGCAAGGACAACATCGTCTTCCACGCCGAGATCTGGCCGGCCATGCTGCTCGGCTACAACGGCGAGGGCGCGAGAAACGGCACAGCCGGCTCCCTCGGCAGGCTGGAGCTGCCCTCGGAGGTCGTGTCCAGCGAGTTCCTGACTATGGAGGGGCGCAAGTTCTCCTCCTCGCGCCAGGTCGTGATCTACGTTCGTGACTTCCTTGAGCGCTACGACGCCGACTCCCTGCGCTACTACATCGCCGTCGCCGGGCCGGAGACGCAGGACACCGACTTCACCTGGTCCGAATACCTCAACCGTAACAACGGCGAGCTCGTCGCCGCCTGGGGCAACCTGGTCAACCGGTCGATCTCCATGGCGGCCAAGAACTTCGGCCGCGTCCCCGAGGCCCGCGACCTGACCGACGCCGACCGGGCGCTGCTTGAGCGCTCCCGCGCCGCCTTCCCCAACGTCGGCGCCGAGCTTGAGCGGTCCCGCTTCAAGAACGCGGTCACCGAGGCGTTCGAGGTCGTCCGGGAGGCCAACCGCTACCTCGCCGAGCAGGAGCCCTGGAAGATCAAGGACGACCCGGAGCGGCAGGGGTCCATCCTGCACGTCGCCCTGCAGGTCGTCGACGACGCCAAGACGCTGCTCACGCCGTTCCTGCCGGGCTCCTCCAACAAGGTCCACTCCATGCTGGGCGGCGAGGGCGTCTGGTCGGGCATGCCCGAGATCCAGGAGGTCGACGAGGAAGGCGGCTCGTCCTACCCGGTCATCACCGGTGACTACCGCGACAACGCCCGCTGGGAGCACCGCCCGATCAAGGCCGGCATTCCGCTGGCTCCGCCGGCCCGGCTGTTCACCAAACTCGACCCCAAGATCGTCGATGAGGAGCTCGACCGCCTCGGCGGCTGAGCCGCGGGCGGCGCGGAGACACCGCGCCGCCGCGGCCTTCTCCCGGGGGTGCACGCCCTCGCCGCTCGCCCCCCGGCCTCTTCTTCGTCGCGGCGTTCACCTGGTGCCGCTAAGTTGGTTCGGTGACTCCCGTACAACCGCCGACCAGGCCCGTCCCGCTCGCCGCCGAGGTGTTCGACAGCCACTGCCACCTCGACATCATGGTCGGCAACCGTCAGGCGTCCTCGGGCGACCCCGTCGCGCTCGCCGCCCAGGCCGCGACCGCGACCGTGGAAGACATCCTGCGCGACGCGCGGGAGGTCGGGGTGACCCGGCTGCTCACCATCGGCTATGACCTCGCCTCCTCCCGCTGGGGCGTCGACGCCGCGACGCACCACCGCGACATCTACGCCGGTGTGGCGATCCACCCCAACGAGGCCCACGCGGCGACCCCCGAGGTCCTCGCCGAGATCGAGGAGCTCGCCCGCGACCCGCAGGTGCGGGCGGTGGGCGAGACCGGGCTCGACTACTTCCGCGACTGGGCCGCCAAGGAAGACCAGCACGCGAGCTTCCGGGCCCACATCGAGATCGCCAAGCGCACGGGCAAGGCGCTGGTGATCCACGACAGGGACGCCCACGACGACGTGCTCAAGGTCCTGGCCGATGAGGGAGCGCCGGACGTCGTGGTCTTCCACAGCTACTCGGGAGACGCGGCGATGGCCGAGCAGTGCGCCGAAGCCGGATATTTCATGTCCTTCTCGGGTCCGGTCACGTATAAGAACGCCGGCTACCTGCGTGAGGCCGCCAAGGTCGCGCCCGTCGAACTCCTCCTGGTGGAGACCGACGCGCCCTACCTGCCCCCCGTTCCCCACCGGGGCAAGCCCAACGCGCCCTACCTCATCCCGCTGACGCTCCGCTGCCTCGCCGAGGTCAAAGGGCTCGACCCCGACGACCTGTGCCGCGCCATCAGCGCCAACGGAGAGACCGCCTTCGGCGCCTGGTGACACTGCCCACTGCGGGGAGCGCGTGGCGGGCCGGTGGCCGCCCGGTCGCGGCCGGTGCCGGGTGACGCTGAGAGACGTTGAGAGACGTTGAGAAACGTTGAGAAACGTTGAGAGACACTGATGGAAGACGACGAGGAGAGCGACTGTGAGCATGCTCGGGCCAGCTGAGATCCGAAATCTCGCCCAAAAGCTTGATCTTCGGCCGACTAAGCGGCTTGGGCAGAATTTCGTGATCGACGCCGGCACCGTCCGGCGCATCGTTCGAGTGGCGGAGGTGACCCCGCACGACACCGTCATCGAGATCGGCCCGGGGCTCGGCTCTCTCACCCTCGCACTCCTCCCCGAGGTGCAGCGGGTGATCGCCGTCGAGATCGACCCCGTGCTCGCCGCCCAACTCCCGGAGACCGTCGCCCACCACGCCGGGCCGTACGCCGAGCGGCTCACCGTCATCCACGACGACGCCCTCCGCATCGCCTCCGCGGACCTCCCCGCCGAGGCCCAGCCCACGGCGCTCGTCGCCAACCTCCCCTACAACGTCTCGGTGCCCGTCGTCCTCCACCTCCTCGACGTGCTCCCGAGCCTCCAACGGGGCCTCGTCATGGTCCAGTCCGAGGTCGCCGACCGTCTCGCCGCCGGCCCGGGATCGAAGGTCTACGGCGTCCCCTCGGCCAAGGCCGCCTGGTATGCCGACGTCCGCCGAGCCGGCCCCGTCGGGCGCACCGTCTTCTGGCCCGTGCCCAACGTCGACTCCGGCCTGGTGTCCCTCGTACGGCGTGAGCCCCCCGCCACGGCCGCCTCCCGCAACGAGGTCTTCGCCGTCGTCGATGCGGCTTTCGCTCAACGGCGCAAAACCCTGCGGGCCGCCCTCGCCACGTGGGCGGGCAGTCCTGTGTTGGCCGAAGAAGCCCTCCGCAAAGCGGGCGTCGACCCGGGGGCCCGGGGTGAGCAGTTGGCCATTGAGGATTTCGCGAGGATCGCGGAAAGCCGAAGTGTTTAACGGGGTTTTCCCGGAAAAATACTGAAAAAAGGTATCCGTTTCCCGGGCGCCGCGATCGGCGTTTCCGATGGGGCGATTTGGGAATTATGTCCAAATAAGGGCTGGTCTGCGTGGGGGAGACCGGCATTGCGCCACCGGGGGGCCGGCACATGAGCACGCACACCAGCGGCGGAGGAGCACGCACCGCGTGGGCCCTCGGAGGCACCATGTTCGCGGCAACCATCCTGGTCGTGCTGGGAATCTGGAGTTTCTTGCAAGGCCTGGCGGCGATCTTCCAGGGCCACTTCTTCGTCGTGCAGCCGGGTTACATCTACTCCATCGGCACGACAGGCTGGGGATGGGTCCACCTGATCCTCGGCATCCTCCTGTTCATCATCGGCATCTGTCTATTCCTCGGACAAACCTGGGCCAGGGTCTTGGGCGTCATTCTGGCGGCCATCAGCGCGGTATTGAACTTCTTGTTCATACCGTTCTACCCGTTGTGGTCCATTGTTCTTATCGCCGTGGACATCTTCGTCATCTGGGCGCTGCTCACGATCAGACGCCAAGACGTTTACTAGCGCCGCCACAAGGACGGGCGGAACCGTCACGGTCATGGTCCCGCCCCCTCCCAGCCGAGACGCCTGTACGGCCAAGCCGGACCCCGAGTTCTTCAAAGTCGCCGAGGTCGTGCCCTTCGTACCTGAGAAGACCCTGTACGTCAGAGACCGCCTGGACAACGACGTCCGGTCGGTCGCAGCCGCGGGCATGCGCACCGCGCTCATCCGGCGCGGCCCCTGAGGCGGTCCCAGGCACTGGTGAGGTGCCCTAGATCTTCCGGACAGCTCCCCAACTAGGGTTGGGGTGAGCGGAAGGAAGCAGTAGTTGGCACGGCGTAAAGGCCCTTACCCACCACAAGGCCCTCGGGCGGTGGCTGCTGCCGGGCGGGCGCTTGGAGCCCGAGGACAACGGGCTGATGCTCGCCGCCCTGCGGGAGTTGGAGGAGGAGACCGGCATCTCCTGGGACGGCGCGGTCAGCCCGCCCGGCCAGAACCTCACCCCCATTGACATCGACATTCACCTCATCCCCGCCAATCCGGCCAAGGGTGAGCCGGAGCACTGGCACGCCGACATCCGCTGGGCGTTCCGGGTTGCCGAGCCCAAGGTGGTGCTCCAGGCCGAAGAAGTCGAGGGCTACGCCTGGCGGTCCTTCGCCAACGCGCCTACACCGAAGCTGGCCGCCAAGCTCCCCGCTCTGTAACCGGCCCGCCTCGCCGCAGGCGGAGCTGAACGCCCCCGGTACGGCTCCCGCCTGCGCCTCGGTGCGGTTCCGTGTTCCTGTCTCGGCTTCCTCAGCCCGATGACCATGGGGTGCGGTAGGCACGCGAGCTCTGGCCGGCTGTGAGGGCGACGTCGTCCGCTCTGCGCCCCCTTCGCCAACGACTGCCGACCAGACTGTCGAGCACGGCCGCGGTCCGCTTTGTTCGCGGCGGAGAGTCTCGCCTCCTAAGGGAGGAAGGCAGTTCGGACATCATCGCCATGCCGCATGTACCTGATGCGTACGGCGACGCCCAGTCTCCTCAGTGATGCGCTTTGCGGATACGCCGATATGAGTTCTTATCGCCTTGTGCAGGTCTTCGAGGTGCCTTCGTTATCCACAGATGGAGCTCTGTGGGGCCGGGGGAGTTCAGTTATCCACAGAATGGGGTTCGGCTACACGAGGCGTGTGTTCTAGAAGGCATCCTGACGTCGTTTCGCTACAACGACGTGGGAGGCTTTCGTGAACACGCATATGCGTTGCCTGATTTGGGGTGACCTCTGATGTGGGTCACCGTGGGGAGCGGCGTGCTTGCGGCTCTGGGAAGCGTTAATGGCGGCCTGGATCTCGGAAGGGCGGCCTCGGCGGCGGTTTCGTGTCATCGCGAAATCCTGCTCCCTCAGGCCTCCTGGGCCGCGCTCAAGAAGATCGCACGAGGAGGAACCCCCGCACGCGAATTTCGCTTCGATGGAAGACACCGAATCCTTGATGCAATACGACCAGACGTTCCGGACGATCGATCTGCTGCCCGGGTCGTGTTGTCCCTACCGGGATGGGCGTGCGCGAAACTCGATCCCTCGTCAAAAGATCAATCGGATCGGATCGATCTGGTCCAGAAAGCGTCCTCCTCGGCGGCGGACCCCGTAGGCATCGGTGAAGCAGGAGGCTTTCGGACGGATCGGGTGGCCGATCGTGAGGAGCCGTCTTCCCGGCCGACCGTCGATCGATCCGCTCCATGGCCGTTGACCGATCGTGGCGCTGGGTCGTCGGGGTCTGGCGGTGACAAGGGCTCCATGGCCTACGGCGTGGGGTCGTCCTGGGTGCGGAGCGGCGTTCCAGCGGGCTCCGAGCCTTGGGGAGGGTGGTGGCCACCCGAGTGGTGGAAGCGCTTCGGCGATTCCCATGACCTCGGGGAAGAACGCACAGGCGCAGGGAGGTCGTCCGAGGTTACGCCTTTCTCCGAAGAGTGGTGGTTCTCTGTACTGCCGTCTGATCGCTGGTGGCGAGGGCCACGAGTGCAGGAACGCTGGATGGGTCGCCACGATCTTGATCGGCGGCAAACGCCGCCGGGCCTGGCTCAGCCGCGGACATCGGGCTTCCACGGTCTACCGTCGGAGGCGGCCGACCCAGGCTCGCGCAGCCGGGACACACCACGGGCTTCGCCAACGGGGAGCCCGACAACGGGGAGCCCGACAACAGCGGGGGCAGCGACTGAGAGGTCGGGGACAGGGAGGTCAGCAACAGAGCCGACTCCGGGCGCTGATGCCGGATTGACGACGCCCAAGCCGGATCCGTCTTCTCCGTCCAAGAGCTCGGAGCCAAGGGAGAGCTCAGACCCGAAAGACACCGTGGACGCAGGCGGAAAGGAAAGCCCCCGTGGAACGACGGCCACAGAGATCGAACGCGGCCAGATCGCGGTCAACGCCGCCCTGCAGCGGCTCGGCACGCCTTTCTCATGGGGTGGAGGATCGCCCGAAGGCCCCACCAAGGGCATCGGCTCGGGCAGGGAGACGGTGGGCTTCGACTGCTCGGGGCTGGTCCTTCACGCCTGGTCCAAAGCCGGCGTACGGCTCGGCCACTACACCGGCACCCAGTTCCGACAGGGGCGCCGCGTCTCGACGGCGGAGCTGCGCCCAGGTGATCTCGTCTTCTTCGGGGGAGGCTTCAACGATCCCACGCATGTCGGGCTGTATCTCGGCGACGGGGTGATGGTTCATGCTCCGAAGTCCGGTGACGTGGTGAAGAAGACCGACTTTCTGAAGTCGCCCTACTATCGGACCCGCTATCGCGGCGCTGTTCGTCCGTGAGCCAGGGATCGTGGGCTGTGGGCTTTCGGTGATTCCCGGCCGATGGGGCCGTGGGGCGGTGCCGACTCGGGGGCGGGTGAGCGCGCTATGGCGACCACGTCGACGATCGCGTGGTGGACAGCCCGCAAGGAGGGTGTGCGTGATGGCGGCGTCGGCCAGAGTCCGTGCCACAGCCGGAGCGATTCGGAAGCCGACCGGAAGCTGACCGGAAGCAGGTCGGAAGCAGAAGGAAGCGGGGGAGCCGTAATCGTCGGTGATCACACGCGTGCGTCGGGCTCAACGTCGAATTGGTGAGGATTATGGGTAGCTGAGGTAGATGTGGTCTGCCTGGCCTTGAGATGGGGCAGGTCGCCGAAGGGCGGGAGGGCTGGTGTCTGATGGTGAGTCAGCACCCAGTTCAACAACAGGGTCCATTAACAGATGAGGAGCGGTGGAGGGCGGATGACTTCCGTTAAGGTGCGGGTCCCGGCCAAGGTCAACGTGCAACTGTCGGTGGGACCACTTCGGGATGACGGCTACCACGATCTGGTCAACGTGTTCCACGCTGTGTCGATCTTTGACGAGGTCGTCGCGGAGGAATCCGATTCCGTCACCATCAGGGTGGAGGGCCACACTGTCGACCAGGTTCCTGTGAACGACGACAACCTGGCGGTGCGGGCGGCGCGGCTGCTCGCGCGCCACGCCGGCCGGAGTCCCGGGGTGTCCTTGCGCATTCACAAGACCATCCCGGTGGCCGGAGGGATGGCGGGCGGCAGCGCCGACGCCGCCGGTGCCCTGGTGGCGTGCAACGAACTGTGGAAACTGGGGTTGCCCATGGCCGACCTCATGGAGCTCGCGGCCGAGCTTGGCAGCGATGTGCCGTTCTCGCTGCTGGGCGGCACAGCAGTCGGCACCGGCAGAGGCGAACGGCTCACCGAGGTCGAGGCAGGTGGGACGTTCCATTGGGTGTTCGCCTTGGCTGACGGTGGGCTGTCGACGGCCAAGGTCTATGCCGAGTGTGATCGCATCCGGCAGGCCACAGGCGAGAAGGTCGGCTGGCCGGCCGTCAACGAAGACCTCCTCCGGGCGCTCCGCATAGGCGACCCGAAGGCTCTGGGGCCGGAGCTTTCCAATGATCTTCAGCCCGCCGCTCTGATGCTTCGCAGCCGCCTCGTTCGCACGCTCGACGCCGGCCGTGAACACGGTGCGTTGGGGTCCATCGTCTCCGGCTCGGGACCGACGTGCGCCTTCCTCGCCGGGTCGAAGGAGCACGCGACCGATCTGGCGGTCTCCCTCAAAGCCGCCGGAGTCTGCCGGGCGGTGGTAACCGCCGAGGGCCCTGTCCCCGGCGCGGTGGTGGTGTGACCGAGTTCGAGGGGCACAGGCCCCGGCCTTCAGGCCGGGGTTAGCCCGAGCGGGAGTGCCCGCTGGAATCCCGGCCTTTAGGACCGGGAGGGAGTCAACTAGCTTCGGCTGGTGACCGGGGCCTCGGTCGCGGTGGTCTGAGCCGCGCCGTAGCGCCTGAACGCCCGCCGCTCGAACCAGATGGAGGTGAACGGAGGAATCGCGCACACCAGACCCAGCACGATTGTGCCCAGCCGCCACCCCGCGACCCTGGCCGCCAGGAACACGCCCACCACGTAGGCCACGAACAGCGCCCCGTGGATCGGGCCGAAGATCTTGACGCCGATGTCGTTGCCGACGACGACGTACTTGAAGAACATGCCCACGAGCAGGCCCGCCCACGAGCAAGCTTCAGCAATCGCGAGATAACGGAACATACGCAAGGCGGGAGGCACAGGGACACCTTTCACTGGGAACAGGAGAGCCGAGCCCACCCTATGGGGCCTATGCGCCGGTCCCCGCTTCGGCGGTGGCGTTGCACCGGCTGACGAGGTCCGACGTCTTGATAGCGATATGAGAATTCGACGGGGTAAAGGGTCCGGTTCCTCCTGTCCTGCGGCTGGCATGTCTCCACCTGCGATGTCTCGGCGGATGGGTGAGATTCACTTTGATCGGGTTTGTGGGGTGGCGCTGAGCGAGCGCCGAGAGAGCGGGGTGCGGACTTCTGAATGTGATGGAGGTGCCAGGAGAGGAGGTGGATTGGGGCAGAAGCGGATCTGGGCTGAGATTTCGTGTGCGGGAGGCCGGTAGGCTGATCCGGCGATGAACCTTGTCAATCTGGAGTCCGTCTCCCACGCCTATGGTCCGAAGCCGCTGCTCAGTGAGGTTTCCCTCGGGGTGTTGGCGGGGGAGCGCATCGGGGTCGTGGGCCGTAACGGCGGGGGCAAGACCACGCTGATCTCGCTGGTGGCGGGAGCGGTCAAACCTGACAGCGGGCGGGTCACCCACACGAGGGGGCTTCGGGTGGGGTTCCTCGCGCAGAGGGACCTGCTCGATCCGGCTGCCGCCGTACGGGACATCGTGCTGGGGGATCGCCCTGAGCACGAGTGGGCCGGCGATCAGGCGGTTCGGGAGATTCTGGCGAATCTGCTCGGTGACATCGATCTGTCCGCGCGGGCGGGTGAGCTTTCGGGTGGGGAGCGGCGGCGTACGGCGCTCGCCAAACTGCTGATCGACGAGCACGACCTGATCATCCTTGACGAGCCGACCAACCACCTGGACATCGAGGCGATCGCCTGGTTGGCGGATCACCTGTCGGCGCGTAAGTCGGCTCTGCTGGTTGTGACGCACGACCGCTGGTTCTTGGACGCGGTGTCGACGCGCACGTGGGAGGTCGTCGACGGGCGGGTCGAACGCTATGAGGGCGGCTACGCGGCCTATGTGCTGGCCAAGGCGGAGAGGGTGCGCATCGCGGCGGTGACGGAGGAGCGCCGCCAGAACCTGATGCGCAAAGAGATCGCCTGGCTGCGGCGGGGACCGCCCGCGAGGACCAGCAAGCCCAAGTTCCGCATCGAGGCGGCACAGGCGCTCATCGCGAATGAGCCGCCGGCGCGTGACACCGTTGAACTCGTGAAGTTCGCCTCGGCGCGGCTGGGGAAGACGGTTTTCGATCTCGAAGATGTCACGCTGCACGCGGGTGGGCCCGCCGAGGGGCCGTTGGTGCTGGACCGGTGCACGTGGCAGTTCGGGCCCGGCGACCGCATCGGCCTGATCGGTGTGAACGGTTCGGGCAAGTCGTCGGTGCTCCGACTGCTGTCGAGTTCCGTTGCGCCCGACAGCGGGCGAATGGTCCAGGGTAAGACCGTGAAGCTTGCCCACCTTTCGCAGGAGCTGATGGAGCTCGATCAGAATCGGCGGGTTCTGGAGGTCGTTGAAGAGGTCAGGAAGTACGTCAAGGTCGGCAAGCGGGAGTGGACGGCGTCGCAGCTTCTCGAACGGCTCGGCTTCAAGGGCGACGCGCAGTGGAAGGTCATCGGTGACCTCTCCGGTGGCGAACGGCGCCGCCTGCAGTTCCTGCGCCTGATCATGGACGAGCCCAACGTCCTGCTCCTTGACGAGCCCACCAACGACCTGGACATCGAGACGCTCAACGAGCTTGAGGACCTCCTCGACGGGTGGCCCGGCACGCTCCTGGTGGTCAGCCACGACCGCTATTTCCTGGAGCGCGTGGCCGACCGCTGTGTCGCGCTGCTCGGCGATGGCAAGCTGGCGTTTCTTCCCGGTGGGGTGGACGAATACCTCCAACGTCGTTCACAAGGGGCAGCATTGACGGCTCGTGCCGGCTCTGGAGCGACGGAGACGGCCGAACCGGGACAGCAGGCCGCCGCCCCGGTCGAGGCGTCGGGACTTTCGGCCAAGGAAGAACGCGACCTCCGCAAGGAGTTGTCCCGGCTGGAACGCCAGCTTGACAAGTTCGGCCAGCGGGAAGGAACTATCCACGCCAAAATGGCTGAGACCGGTAGCGACTACGCGGCGCTCGCCTCGTTGGACGCCGAGCTCAAGCAGATCGCGGCCGACAAGGAACTCGTCGAGCTGGAGTGGCTGGAGATCGCCGAACGCCTCGGCGGCTAAGGCCGCGTCGGCGAAGGTCCGGCGGCAGGCGACGGCGCTCGGCACTCGTCAGGGCGCCATCTCCACGCCGCCCTCTCGGCTCATGAGTTTCCCGGCGGAGCGGGCAGGTCGGGGCACGCTCGCGGGCCTTGGCGGCCCCCCGATCCCGATTCCCCCGCCGCCTGAAGGCGACGGTCCCCTCAGGAGAATCTGATGGAGTATCCCGGGCGGCCGTATTCGCTCGGCGGGCCGCGGGGATGCTGTCGAAGGGCCCGGTGTCCTCGCCGGTGCCGGCGGCCGGCGTCGGCGGGGTGACAGTGTCAAGCGACAAGTCCTCGAATGTGGCTATACCGCCGCAGCCCGTGGAATCCGGATCTGCGGCACGGCCTCTGAGCCGGTCAGCGCACGGCCTGTTTGACCAGTTCGGTGAGCCTTTCCCAGGCGTCGTCGGTCAGTTCGGTCAGCGCGTACGATGTCGGCCACAGGCCGTCGGCGTTGTCGAGGTTCGCCTCTGTGCTGAATCCGAATGTCGAGTAGCGCTCCTTGTCCCCTTGCCCGCTGCGGAAGAAGCACACAACTTTCCCCTTCCTGGCGTAACCCGGCTGCCCGTAGTACAGCTTCGGAGCCAATTCCGGGGCGGCGGTCGTCACGATCGCGTGCACGCGCTCGGCCAGCGCGCGATCCGACTCCGGCATCTGGGCGATCTTCGCCAGCACGTCCGCCCCGTCGGCTGCCGCTTTGGCCGCGCCGCGACCGCGCCGCGCCTCCGCCTTCAGCTCCGCGGCCCGGCCCTTGATAGAGGCGCGCTCCTGCTCGGAGAATCCCTCCGCCGAAGGCGTGCCTTTGCCCTTCCCCTCGGACTTCGATCCCGTACCCATCACCGATGCTCCTCTGCTTGTGGCTATGTGAGATGCCCACACGCTAGACGTCATGAGGGATCGACTCTTCTCGATTCCTGACCGATCAGGAACGTGCCACCCGGCCGGTGGCCGTGCGAGTCGCTGCCGTGCGAGTCGCTGCCGTGTGAGGCGATGGCCGTGCGAGTCGAAACCGCGTGCCGAGTCAGGTGGGGTGTCTGGAGGGCGGCTCCGTCGGCGCCGGACGCCGTTCGTGGCATGTGCTGCGGCAAGGCGTTCGCCGGATCGAGGGTCGGCGGGGTGGCGGGGGAGGGGAGAGGCGTTTGGGGAGGTGGTGGGGTGCGCGTTTCGCCGTACGGGGTCAGGCGTCGAAGGGGGTGAGGAGGGTGCGGAGGAGGTTGGCGAGGGTTTCGCGGTCGTCGGGGCCGAGGCCGGCGAGGATCTGGCGTTCGCGGCGGAGGAGGTCGGCGAAGGCGGCGTCGACTTGGCGGCAGCCGCGTTCGGTGAGGGAGACCAGGACGCCGCGGCGGTCTTCGGGGTCGGGGCGTCTGCGCACGAGGCCGGCGGCGGTGAGGCGGTCGATGCGGTTGGTCATGGTGCCGGAGGTGACGAGTGTGGCGCGGAGGAGGGCGCCGGGGCTGAGCTCGTAGGGGCTGCCGGATCTGCGCAGGGCTGTGAGGACGTCGAATTCCCAGGGTTCGAGGTTGTGTTCGGCGAAGGCGGCGCGGCGGGCCCGGTCGAGGTGGCGGGCGAGGCGGGAGACGCGGCTGAGAACGTGAAGTGGAGCGACGTCGAGGTCGGGGCGTTCTGTATTCCAGGACGCGATGAGCCTGTCGACTTCGTCCTCGGAATGGGTGGTTCGCCGAGGTGTCGGCTGGTCAGCGTCGTGCACCGTCATCCCGCCAAGTGTACTGTCTTGACATCGAGATACTTTGGCCGATAGCGCTTACCTTGATGTCAAGAGATGTGTGGAATCCCCAGACATATCACCAGTTCAGGGATCAGCGTGCCCGGCCGTTCCGCGAGTTGATCAGTCGAGTACGTGTAGACAATCCTAGCCGTGTTGTAGACGTTGGCTGTGGGACAGGTGAGCTCACCGCGTCCCTGGCCGAGCGGTGGCCCGATGCGCGGGTTCAAGGGTTCGACTCGTCCCCGCGATGATCGCCAAAGCGCGTGGGCTCGGCAACGGCGTCGAGTACGACGTCCTCGATCTACGGGCGTGGCGCCCGGACGCGCCTGTGGACGTCCTGGTCTCCAACGCCGTGCTCCAGTGGGTGGACGACCACCTCGACCTCCTGCCCGGATGGGTGGCGGGGCTCGCGCCGGGAGGATGGCTCCGTGCTCGGCGAGGGTGTCCGCTGGAGTCGGGCCACCCGTGCTGGGGGGCGACCCTCGCGGACGCGATAATTCGGAGTGAGGAAAACCTGGTTGGGTACCGTGTAGCTCAAGGCCTCTGTTTAACCATTATTCGGGCATTTCCCAGGATTGCGGGGCGCTGGTGGCGATTGAGATCGAAGACAAGTTCGATGTCCCCACGGATTTCACTGTCCCCGACCTGTCGGGCATCTCCGGATGCGCGCAGGTTGAGAGCCCGGTGACGCATGAACTGACGGCGATCTACTTCGACACCCCCGACCTGCGGCTGGCCGCGCGCGGTGTGACCCTGCGGCGGCGCAGGGGCGGCGACGACGCGGGGTGGCACCTTAAGCTGCCGAAGGCCAAGAAGGTGCGCCAGGAGATCACGCATCGGCTCACGCGGAGCGCGAAAGTGGTGCCGGCGCCGCTGGCCGAGCTGGTCACCGCGTATACGCGCGGCGGCGAGCTGGTGCCTGTGGCCGAGCTGAAGACCCGCCGTTCGGTGATCGTCCTGAAGGACGAGGCCGGCGAGTCCGTGGCCGAGGTGGCCGACGACTCGGTGAAGGGCACCGTGTTCGGCGAGGTGCCCTATGTCGAGCTCTGGCGCGAGGTGGAGGTCGAGCTCACTGGCGGCACCGAGAAGCTGCTCGGCAGGGTGGGCAAAACCCTGAGGAAGGCCGGTGCCGTGCAGGCCGGGGCGGCGAACAAACTGCGGCGGCTGATCGACGCGAGCCCGTCGGCGGAGAAGCTGCAGGAGCGTCCGAGGCCCTGGGCCGGGGAGCCGGGCACGGCGGGCGCGGTCGTTATCGACTATGTGTCGTCGCAGGTCGACGCGCTGCTGGCGCAGGACCCCCAGGTGCGGCGGGCCGGCGATGACGCGGTGCACCAGATGCGGGTCGCCGCCCGCAGGCTCCGCAGCGCACTCAAGGCGTTCAAGTCGGTGATGGGCGAGACGCCCGAGATCCAGGAGGAGTTGCGCTGGCTCGGCCTGGTGCTCGGTGACGTACGCGACCTTGAGGTGATCCGGGCCAGGTTCGCCGGGCGTCTGGAGGGGCTGCCGCCGGAGCTGGTCGTGGGGCCGGTGGAGGCGCGGTTGGGCGCGGACCTGGAAGCCCAGGAGAAAGCCGGATACGACGTGATCCGCGAAACTCTGTCGGATGAACGCTATTTCGCGTTGCTCGACTCCCTTGACCTGCTGGTGGCGAAGCCGTCGCTGACGAAGAAGGCCGCGAGCCCGGCGGAGTCGACGCTGACCGCCGTGGCGGCGCGCGGGTGGCGGCGCGTGGAGCGGAGGTACGAGGAGGCGCAGGCGATGGAAGACGCCGACGAGCGCGAGATCGCCATGCACAATGTGCGCAAGGCCGCCAAACGCGCGAGGTATACGGCGGAGGCGCTCGCGCCCGTGCTCGGCGGCACGCTGGCGGAGCTGGGCAAGCGGGCCGAGGCCGTACAGGACATCCTGGGGTTGCACCAGGACGGCGTGGTGGCGCAGGAGGTGCTGGAGCGCGAGGCCGAGCGGGCGCGGGAGGCCGGGGAGGACGCGTTCACCTACGGGGTGTTGATCGGCATCGAGCGCGAGGTCGCGGAGCAGGCCCACAAGGGCTTTCCGCGGGTCTGGGAGGAGACGGTGAGCGTGGTGAGGGGGCTGCTCCCCGTAGGCTGAGCCGCGTGCCGGCCGCCGAACCGCCGGCCGACGAACCGCCGACCGCCGGATGCCGCGCGCCGGACCGGTCGGATGTCTGACCGCCGGATGCGGGCGGTCAGACCGTGTGCGTCTCGAAGCTCACGATCACGCCGTCGCTCTGGTGCAGTACGGCGAAGGCCCCCTTGTCCAGCTCCGCGTCCTCGACGGGGTCGCCGTGGCGCCGCTCGCTCACCCCTCGGATGAGGTCGGGCAGCACTTTGCCGTGGCCGCAGATGACCGTGGGCGCGTGGGAGTCGAACAGCTCCAGCGTGAGATCGAGCGTGCGCACGGGGTCGTACGCCTCTTCCCGCAGGAACCCCTCCAGGCGGATCTCCAGGCCGTGCCGCGTGGCGTACGGTTCGAGCGTCTGCACGCACCGCTCCGTCGGGGAGCTGACCAGTGAGAGGGGGAAGAAACCGGTCAGGGCGTCGGCGATGATCGCCGCCTGTCGGCGTCCGTTCTCGTCCGGGGGCCGCAGCGAGTCCTCGTGGGGCCATTCGCCCCGCCTCACGGCCGTGGCGTGCCGCAGGAACACGAACGGGTTCGTGGCCAGGGGCAGGGCGGTCAGCTCGTGCAGGAGCGCCGGATCCCACTCGTAGGTGAGGCGCTTGGCGGCCTCTCGCAGCGGCAGCCATACGAGATCGTCCACCTCGTCGCCGGGCTCGAAGATGTCCAGGTCGTAGGGGTCGCCCAGGGGGTGGGCGACCCAGTAGTCGACCCGTTTCAGCCGCCCCCACCTGAGGTAGTGCACGGGCCGCAGGGGCCTTCCGAGCCGTACGGCAAGGCCCGTCTCCTCGGCCACCTCCCGCATCGCGGCGGACACCACATGTTCGCCCTTTTTGACCTTGCCCTTGGGGAATGTCCAGTCGTCGTATCTCGGCCGGTGGACGACGACCACCTCGGGTGAGCGGGGATCGCCTCGCCAGACGACCGCTCCCGCCGCGTGTAACACCTGGTCCGGTGCCCCGTGGGGCTCCCGGTCAGTCGTCATCGATCGTCCTCCATCGACGGGTGCTGATCAGATGGCTCTGCAGGTTGACGAGTTTTTCGTCGACGGACTGCTGGGTCCGCCGTATCCAGTCGCCTTCGGAGTCGAGCCGCCATGTGGCCGTGGTGTCCGCCATGGCGAGGTCGAACAGTTCCGTCAGGTAGGCGTGGTGGTTCGGGTCGGTCACTTTGACCAGCGCTTCGACGCGTCGATCGAGGTTGCGGCGCATGAGGTCGGCGCTGCCGATCCAGATTTCGGACCGCCGTCCGATGCCGAACTCATAAATACGGGAGTGTTCCAAGAACCTTCCCAACACACTTCTTACCCTGATGTTTTCCGACAAATCCGGTATGCCCGGTCGAAGAGTGCAGATTCCGCGCACCCAGAGATCGACCTGTACTCCGGCCTGCGAAGCCCGATAGAGCGCGTCGATGATCTCCTCATCGACGCAGGCGTTCGTCTTGATGCGTATGCGACCGGTACGGCCGGCCCGCTGCTGGTTGACCTCGCGCTGGATGCGGGCCATCAGGCCCTCCCGCAGGGAGTGCGGCGCGACGAGCAGCCGGCGGTAGGCCGAGTGGTTGGAATACCCCGTCAGGTGGATGAACAGGTCCGTCACGTCCTCCCCCACCAGGGGATCGCTGGTGAGGAGGCCGAAGTCCTCGTAGATACGGGCGGTCTTGGGGTTGTAGTTGCCGGTGCCGATGTGGCAATACGTGCGGAGCTCGCCGGACGGCTCCTGCCGTACGACCAGGGCGAGCTTGCAGTGCGTCTTCAGCCCCACCATGCCGTAGACCACGTGGCACCCGGCACGTTCCAATTTCCGAGCCCATGTGATGTTGGCGTGCTCGTCGAACCGGGCCTTGATCTCGACGACCACGACCACCTGCTTGCCCGCCTCGGCCGCGTCGATGAGCGCGTCCACAATGGGGGATTCGCCGCTGGTGCGGTAGAGGGTCTGCTTGATGGCGAGGACGGAGGGGTCGGCGGCGGCCTCCTCGATGAACCTCTGCACGCTGGTCGCGAACGAGTCGTAGGGGTGGTGGACCAGCACGTCATGGTCGCGCAGCACGGAGAAGACGTCGTCGTCGGCGTGGATCGTCTCGGCGGGCACGTACGGCCGGAAGCTCAGTTCGCCGCGATCCAGGTCCGCGATGGCATGCAGCCCGGTGAGGTCGAGGGGGCCGGGCAGCCGGTAGATCTCGTGGGGGGCCACGCCGAGTTCCTCGACGAGCAGGTTCAGCACTTCGGGGGTGATGGTGTCCTCGACCTCAAGCCGGACGGGAGGGCCGAAGCGGCGGCGGAGGAGTTCGCGTTCGAGGGCCTGCATGAGGTTCTCGGTGACGTCCTCGTCCACCTCCAGGTCCTCGTTGCGGGTCACCCGGAAGACGTGGTGCTGGACGATCTCCATGCCTTTGAAGAGCTGGGACAGGTGGGCCGCGATGACATCCTCCAGCGGAACAAAGCGTTCCTTGGAGGCCGTTACGAACCGGGGCAACTGGGAGGGCACCTTGACCCGCGCGAAGACGGTGTGGGACGTGGTGGGATTGCGCACCAGCACCGCGAGGTTGAGGGAGAGTCCTGAGATGTAGGGGAACGGGTGGGCCGGGTCGACCGCGAGGGGGGTGAGGACCGGGCGGATCCTCTGCCGGAAGAGCTTGCGGAGTTCGGTGCGTTCGTCCCTCTCAAGGTCCTCCCAGCGGACGATCTCGATGCCCTCCGCGGCGAGCTTGGGGAGGATCTGCTCGTGGAAGCAGGCCGAGTGCCGTTGGGCGAGAGCGTCGGCGACGGCGGCGATCCGGGTCAGTTCCTCACGCGGCTTGAGGCCGCTCTTGGTGCGGAGGAGCAGTCCGGTGGCCATCCTCCGCTTCAGTCCGGCGACTCTGACCCTGAAGAACTCGTCCAGGTTACTCGCGAAGATCGCGAGGAAGCGCACACGCTCCAGGAGGGGGAGCGAGGCGTCTTCGGCCAGCTCCAGCACCCGTTGATTGAACTTGAGCCAGCTCTCCTCGCGGTTAAGAAACCGATCTTGGGGGAGTGGGAGATCGACTCCGTGCCCTGGTTGCGCGAGTTCGGCGGACATATCACCAGAATGCCCGCCTTGGTGGAATGAAGCGCTACCTGGGGCCCAATGATCAGCGTTGTTTACCTACTATTTTTCATGTGTTCGAAGCGTTGAGCCGGAAAATCAAGACCACGTCGGCGCGAAGGCCGGGCGGAGTCACTCTGACGGCTCGGCCCTCGGCACGGATGCCCCGGCCCTCGGCACGGATGCCCCGGCCCTCGGCGCGGACTGCTCAGTCAGCCGGGCCTGCCGTTCGGCCAGCCGCGCCTCGCGGGCACGCAGCTTCTCCTCGCGTTCACGGGCCTTCTCCTGCTCCTTGAGCTGGCGTCCCTGCTCCTTGAGCTCCCGTTCACGGGCCTTCTCCTGCTCGCGCAGCTCCCGTTCACGGGCCTTCTCCTGCTCGCGCAGCTCCCGCTCGCGCGCCTTCTCCTGCTCCTTGAGCTGGCGCTCCTGGTCCTTGCGCTCCCGCTCGCGGGCCTTCTCCAGCTCGCGGAGCCGGCGTTCACGGGCCTTCTCCTGCTCCCGCAGCTCCTTGTCCGACTGCCGGGGAACGGAGGGCCTCGCGGCCGATCCCAGGCCGAGATCGAGATCGGAGGCGAGGGCGGCCGGGGTCAACCCGGGAGCCGGGTCCAGGCCGGTGAGGCCGTTCCAAGCCAGGTTGACCAGGTGGGCGGCCACCTCTTCGCGCCCGGGCTTGCGCACCTCCAGCCACCACTGCCCCGTGAGGGCGACCATGCCGACCAGCATCTGGGCGTACATGGGCGCGAGCTTCGGGTCGTAGCCGCGGCCCGCGAACTCGTCGGCCAGCACATCCTCGACCTGGCTCGCGATATCGCTGAGCAGGCTCGCGAAAGTGCCGGTGCCCGAGGCGGTATGCGAGTCGCGCACCAGGATGCGGAACCCCTCGCTGTTCTCCTCGATGTAGCGCAGAAGCGCCAGAGCCGCCCGCTCCAGCTTGACCAGCGCCTGCGAGGCGGACAGCGCCTCGGTGATCAGGCCGAGCAGGCGCTGCATCTCGCGGTCCACCACGACCGCGTAGACGCCTTCCTTGCCCCCGAAATGCTCGTACACCACGGGCTTGGAAACCAGCGCCGAAGCGGCGATCTCCTCGATCGAGGTGCCGTCGAACCCCTTCTCCGCGAAGAGGGAGCGGCTCACCTGAATGAGCTGCTCTCGTCGCTCCTTCGCGGACATGCGCTTGCGCGATCGGGGCTCGGTCACATTCCCCATAATGGCGGTACCCGCCTTGGGGGCGGGAACCGTTCCATTCACAACTCCTTGGTTACCCAATGCGCTTCGCCGCCAGGCGTTCTGGCGTCGGCCACCGCACGTCGGTGGCCCAGCCGGCTTGCTCGAACCAGCGGATCACGCGGGCGCTCGGGTCGATCTGCCCCTTCAGCGCGCCGTGCCGGGCGCAGGTCG
Organism: Sinosporangium album; assembly: GCF_900100605.1. Classification (GTDB taxonomy): domain Bacteria; phylum Actinomycetota; class Actinomycetes; order Streptosporangiales; family Streptosporangiaceae; genus Sinosporangium; species Sinosporangium album. Next base: position 147,027 of record NZ_FNCN01000012.1, read on the forward strand.
GGTCGGAGTGGTGAAGGTTGTGCCAGGACTCACCGAAGGACGGAATGGCCAGCCACCACACGTTGCGGGACTTGTCGCGCACCTCGAAGGCCTCGTCGCCGAACACGTGGCAGACGGAGTTGATCGACCAGGTCACGTGGTGCAGGAGCGCGATCCGGACCAGGCTGCCCCAGAAGAACGCGGTGAGCGCGCCCTGCCACGACAGGGTGAACAGGCCGCCGAGGACGGCGGGGGCGATGAGCGAGACGGCGACCAGCCGGGGGAACGCCTTGTGGATCTTGGCGATGTCCGGGTCGTTGACCAGGTCGCGGGCGTAGCGCGTGCGGTTGGTGCGCTCGCTGGAGAACAGCCAGCCCACGTGGGCGAAGAACAGGCCCTTGGTGAGAGCCTTCCAGTCGTTGCCGAAGCGCCACGGCGAGTGCGGGTCGCCCTCCTTGTCGGAGTACTTGTGGTGCCTGCGGTGCGTCGCCACCCAGTCGATGACGCTCATCTCCAGGGAGAGACTGCCCGCGATGGCAAGAACGATCTTGAGCGGGCGGTTCGCCTTGAAGGAGCCGTGCGTGAAGTAGCGGTGGAAACCGACCGTCACGCCAAGGCCGGAGACGATGTAGAAAATGCCGCCGATGATGACATCCGACCAGCCGAGGAAGCTTCCCCAGGCCATGGGGATGGCGGCGAGAAGAGCCGCGAAGGGCACGACGACGAAGACGACCAGAAGGACGCGTTCGAAGTTGCTCTTGGGCTCGGGTTCGATTTCGGGCCTTGGCTGAGGGGCGGAGCCCTCGCGGTCCATGGCGACGGTCATGGGCTACCTCGCGTCGTGAATGGTGATGAATGTCCTGGCTACGCAACCGTAACTTACGTCAGCGTAAGTTCAGAACCGGCGCGGCGCGAATGTGGAGAAGATGACGCTCCCCAATCCATCGTGTGGCGGTTCCATGCCTTGCGGCACGCCGAGGCGATCTGCTAAAGCACAACAATCAAGGCGCGGCGACGATCGCGGCTCGGTAAGGTGTGGGGTGACGGCGCTCGGGAGCGGTTCCGGGCGTCGATCCCGGATCGTCTAATTGGCAGGACAACGGGTTTTGGTCCCGTTTGTAGGGGTTCGAGTCCTCTTCCGGGAGCTTTTCACCACGTCGGGCAGGTTCTGTAGGGGTGTCCGCAGGGCGTTGCCCCCGCCCCGCCGGGCCTTTTCACGCCCAGGGCGGCCCGTGGTTTCCATCCGGAGGCGTCCAGGTATCCTCACGATGTCGGGAGGGTTGCGAGGCGGGCCAAATCCGTGGCCGCATGCGCATCCCGACCCTAGTCAATGTCACATCCGCGACGCCGAGGGAGCCTGACGTCCGTGAGTGTGCCGCGCCCGGCCGCCATCATCGTCCTCGCCGCAGGCGAGGGCACCCGGATGAAATCCCGCACACCCAAGGTGCTCCACGAACTCTGTGGGCGCACCATGGTCGATCATGTGCTCTCCGCCGCCCGAGTGCTCGATCCGGGCCGGCTCATCGTGGTCATCGGCCACGAGCGCGAACGCATGCGCACCCACCTGAGCTCCACCAGCCCCGACGCCCAGGCTGTGATCCAGCACGAGCAGAAGGGCACAGGCCATGCCGTACGCACCGTGTTGGAGGCGGTCGGACCGCTCGTCCAGCCCGCAGGGGGCGTGGGGATCGGCCGCACGGTCCTGGTGACGTACGGCGACACCCCGCTGTTGACCGCCGAGACGCTCGCCGCGCTGATCCGTGTGCATGAGACCGACGGCAACGCGGTGACGGTGCTGACGGCGGAGGTCCCCGATCCGACCGGATACGGCAGGATCATCCGCGACGGCGCCGGCGCGGTGCTGGAGATCGTCGAGGAGAAGGACGCCACGCCCGCCCAGCGGGCCATCAGGGAGATGAACTCCGGCGTCTACGCCTTCGACGGCGCCCTGCTCGCCGACGGGGTCAAGCGGGTCTCCGCGAACAACGCCCAGGGTGAGGAATACCTCACCGACGTGCTGTCGATCCTGAGGGGCGACGGCCATCGCGTCGGGGCGTGCGTCGCCGACGACTACGTTGAGGTCGAGGGCGTGAACGACCGGGTGCAGCTCGCCTTCGCCCGGGGGGTCCTTAACTCCCGGCTGCTCGAACAGCACATGCGCGCCGGGGTCACGGTCGTCGACCCCGCCAGCACCTGGGTCGACGTCTCGGTCACCCTTGAACCGGATGTCGTGATCCATCCGGGCACCCAGCTTCACGGCCGCACCTCCGTCGCCACCGGCGCCGAGGTCGGCCCTGCCACCACGCTCACCGACACCGAGGTCGGCTCGGGCGCGGTCGTGCGCAATACGGTCGCGGAGAGGGCCGTCATCGGCCCCGACGCCTCCGTCGGTCCCTACACATATCTGCGCCCCGGCACGGTGCTCGGCCGAAAGGCCAAGGCCGGTGCTTATGTTGAGATGAAGAACGCGCAGGTCGGAGAGGGATCCAAAGTTCCCCACCTGACATACGTTGGCGACGCGACCATCGGCGTCGGCGCCAACATCGGGGCTTCGGCGATCTTCGTCAACTACGACGGGGTCGAGAAGCACCACACAACTGTGGGCGATCATGCCTTCGTCGGGTGCGACACCATGCTCGTCGCACCCGTGACGATCGGCGACGGCGCCTTCACGGCGGCGGGCTCGACGATCACCGGCGATGTCCCGCCAGGGGCGATGGCGGTGGCCCGAGGCCGGCAGCGCAACATCGAAGGGTGGGTGACCCGCAGGCGTGCGGGCACCGCCTCGGCCGAGGCCGCGCGGAAGGCGCAGGCCGACCAGGTCGAAGAGCACTAGGGGAGCACCGCGTGAGTGGCATGAAGAAGACAGGCGAGAAGAACCTGATGTTCTTCTCCGGTCGGGCATATCCAGAGTTGGCGGAGGAGGTGGCTCGCGATCTCGGCATCGACATGACGCCGACCAAGCTGCACGACTTCGCCAACGGCGAGATCTACGCCCGCTACCTTGAGTCGGTCCGCGGGTGCGACGCCTTCGTGATCCAGAGCCACACCGCTCCGATCAACAAGTGGATCATGGAGCACTTGATCATGGTGGACGCGCTCAAGCGCGCCTCCGCCGACCGCATCACCGTCGTGATGCCGTTCTTCGGCTACGCGCGACAGGACAAGAAGGGCAAGGGGCGCGAGCCCATCACCGCCCGGCTCATCGCCGACCTGTTCAAGCAGGCGGGCGCCGACAGGCTGATGTCGATCGACCTGCACACCTCGCAGATCCAGGGGTTCTTCGACGGCCCCGTCGACCACCTGTTCGCCATGCCGGTGCTCATCAACTACCTCAAAGACAAGATCGACGCCTCCAACGCCATCGTGGTGTCACCCGACACCGGCCGCGTACGGCTCGCCGAGCGCTGGGCCGACACCCTCGGCACCCCGGTCGCCTTCATACACAAGCGGCGGGACCTTGACGTGGCCAACCAGGTCAAGGTGCATGAGGTCGTCGGCAAGGTGCGGGGACGCACCTGTGTGCTGATCGACGACATGATCGACACGGGTGGTTCCATCTGCAAGGCCGCCGACGCCCTCTACGAGCACGGTGCCACCAACGTGATCGTGGCGGCCACCCACGCCGTGTTCTCCGACCCCGCCGTCGACCGGCTGAAGAACTCCAAGATCTCCGAAGTGATCGTCACCAACACCCTGCCGATCCCCGAGGAGAAGCAGTTCGACAAGCTCACGGTGCTCTCGATCGCGCCGCTGATCGCCCGGGCCATCACCGAGGTGTTCAGCGACGGGTCGGTGACGAGCCTGTTCGAGGGAGACTCCTAGTCCGGTAGGCTCTGAGGGTTGCCGGCGCTCATAACGCCTTCCGCTAGGGCGGGTGAGGGAGAGCGCTATCACCGTCAAGCATCCCTAGGAGATGTCCCATGGCCGAGGTTCGCATCGCCGCCGAGCTCCGCACCGAGTTCGGCAAGGGCGCCGCTCGCAAGATCCGCCGCACCGACAAGGTGCCCGCCGTGCTCTACGGCCACGGCACCGACCCGCGGCACCTGACGCTTCCCGGCCACGAACTGCTGCTCGCGCTGCGCACGCCCAACGTGCTCATCCGCGTCCAGGGCGACGGCGTCGACGAGCTCGCCCTTCCCAAGGGCGTGCAGCGCGACCCGCTCAAGGGCTTCATCGAGCACGTCGACCTCCTGCTCGTGAAGCGCGGGGAGAAGGTCACGGTCGAGATCCCCGTCACCGTCTCCGGTGACGTCATCGCCGACGGCCTGCTGGACCAGCAGCTCGTCTCCGTGGCCGTCGAGGCCGAGGCCACGCGCATCCCGCAGGGCATCGAGGTCGACGTCGAGGGCCTTGAGATCGGCACGGCGATCACCGCTGGCGACCTCAAGCTGCCGGGCGGCGTCACCCTGGTGGCCGAGCCCGACACGCTCGTGCTCCACGTCCTCGCCAAGCCGACCGCCGAGCCGGAGGCCGAGGCCGCCGAGCAGGGCGAGGCGGCTCCGGCGGAGTCCGCGGAATAGTCTGTTCCCCAGCGGGGCGGCAGGTGAGGCTTCGGCCCGCCCGTCGCCCCTTTTGGGTGTTGTGCCCCCGTGGGCGTACGGCAAGAGCCATCTGTGCCTTTTGAGAGCAGGGAGCCATGGACCGCTGGTTGATCGTCGGCCTGGGCAATCCGGGATCCACCTATGCCGACAATCGGCACAACGCCGGGTTCATGGTGCTCGACGAACTGGCCGCTCGGGCGGGCGGCCGGTTCAAGGTGCACAAGGCCCGCGCCGAGGTGCTGGAGGGGCGCGCCGCCGACGCGCCCGCCGTCCTGGCCAAGCCCCTCACCTTCATGAACCTCTCGGGCGGCCCGGTCAAGGCGCTCGCCGACTTCTACAAGGTGCCGCCCGCGCGCGTGATCGTGGTCCACGACGAGCTGGATGTGCCGTACGGCGCGCTGCGCGCCAAGCTGGGCGGCGGCGACAACGGCCACAACGGCCTCAAGTCCATCACCTCGGCCCTGTCCACCAAGGACTACCTGCGGGTGCGGTTCGGCATCGGTCGTCCGCCGGGGCGCATGGACGCGGCGACGTTCGTGCTGCGCGACTTCGCCACGGCCGAGCGCAAGGACCTGCCGTTCCTCGTCGACCGGGCGGCCGACGTCGTCGAGTCGCTGATCCGCAACGGCCTTGAGGCGACGCAGAACTCCTTCCACGCGGTGGATCTCTCCGTGGCGCGCCCTCCCCGCTAGGCCCACTGTCCGGAAGGGCGGAATGGCCCCCTCCGTGAGGCTAACGTCGCTACCATTCCATGACTGTCTGTTTACGGGTGGTTACGCGGAGGGTTGTGTTGAGCGGTCGCGAGGGGATGACGGTCGTCTCTGTACAGCCGTGGGTGGAACGTTCCATTTCGCCTGATTGGGTGCGTCGCTATCGGGTGCAAAGTCTGTCGATTGACGCTCTCTGTGGCCTGATTGCCGGGTTTTCGGCCTTGTTCGTGAGGTTCGGGCCGGTCACGCCGTACGCCGTCCCCTATCTGGTGTCCAGTGTGTTGCTGCCCGTCGTGTGGGTGTCCGCGATCGCGTTGAACAGGGTCTACGAGCCGAGGCTGATCGGGACCGGTTCCGAGGAGTTCCGCAGGGTCTTGCAGTGCGGGGTCACGCTGACCGCGGCCACCGCGATCGCCGCCTACGTCACCAAGACCGACATCGCCAGGGGCTATGTGATCCTCGCGATGCCGCTCGCCACACTGCTGACGCTCCTGACGCGCTATTGGCTGCGCCGTTCGCTCCACCGCAAGCGCGCACGCGGCGCGTGCATGCGCAGGGTCGTCGCCATCGGCCACCGCTCCGCCACCGCTGAACTGATCAAGCGCTTTCGGCGGGAGCGCTACCACGGCATGGACATCGTGGCCGTGTGCCTGCCCGAGCACGGGCACGACGAGGTCGAGGGCGTACCCGTCGCGGGGGACTTCAGCGACGTGCCCCTGGCCGTCGCCCACCTGCACGCCGACACCGTCGCCGTGCTCGCCTGCCCCGAGCTCGACGGCGTGGCGCTCAGGCGGCTCGCGTGGCGCCTGGAGAAGACCCGTACCGAGCTGGTCGTGGCCCCGGCGCTGATGGAGGTCGCGGGGCCCCGCACCACGATCCGCCCCGCCGCGGGGCTGCCGCTGCTGCACGTGGAGCATCCGGAGCTGGCCGGGGGCAGGCAGTGCGCGAAGAACATCTTCGACCGCCTGGTGGCCGGGGCGCTGCTCGTGCTTCTCGCGCCGCTGTTCGCCGGGCTGGCGGTCGCCGTACGCGCTTCGGGGGCGGGCCCGGTGCTCTTCCAGCAGACCCGGGTGGGCCGGGACGGCCGGCTGTTCACGATCTACAAGTTCCGGACGATGTGGGAGGACGCCGAGCAGCGGCGGGTCGACCTGATGAGCGACGAGGGCGGGGTGCTGTTCAAGATCCGCGACGATCCGCGGGTGACGCCCCTGGGGGCCTACCTCCGCAGGTATTCGCTCGACGAATTGCCCCAGTTGATCAATGTGCTGCTCGGTCACATGTCGCTTGTGGGGCCACGCCCTCCGCTACCCGAGGAGGTCGCGCGCTACGGTGACGATGTGCGCAGGCGCCTGCTCGTACGGCCGGGCATGACGGGGCTGTGGCAGGTGAGCGGCCGGTCTGACCTGTCTTGGGAGGAATCGGTACGGTTGGACCTGCGTTACGTGGAGAATTGGTCTCTCATGATGGATCTTCAGATCCTGTGGAAGACATGGTCAGCCGTCGCCCGGGGAGCAGGAGCTTATTGATGACCATTCGCGACGATCACGTTGTGGCTGGAGATCTCGCGACGCAGGCGGGCGAGAAACTGCTGGAAATCCGTAAAGAGCTGGGTTTCAGCGAGCCCGCGGTGCTTCGTAGCGAAGGGGATCGCAGATCCCACGTCTTCCTCACCGAGTCGCTGGCCCGGCTACGGCCGAGCGACGTCATCCTGTCGGAGGAGGCCACCCGCGAGGAGCGCCTCGACCCGCGCAGGCAGACGGCCGAGCGCGTCTGGATCATCGACCCGCTGGACGGCACGCGCGAGTTCGCCGAGGACGGCCGGGCCGACTGGGCCGTCCACGTGGCACTGTGGGAACGCGGCTCCCTGGTGGCCGGGGCCGTGGCGCTGCCCGCGCAGGGCCGCACGCTGACCACCGCGGCGCCGCCGCCCCTGCGCCAGGCCCCGGACAAGCGCATCCGCATCGCGGTCAGCCGCACCCGGCCGCCGGAGTTCGTGCAGCGGCTCGCCTACCTGGTCGGGGCCGACCTCGTGCCGATCGGCTCGGCGGGGGCGAAGATCTCCGCGGTGCTCACCGGCGAGGTCGAGGCGTATGTCCACGCGGGCGGGCAGTACGAGTGGGACAGCGCCGCGCCCGTCGCCGTCGCCCAGGCCGCGGGGGCCTATGCGAGCCGCATCGACGGGTCGCCGCTCACCTACAACAAGGTGGACCCCTCATTGCCGGATATCCTGGTTTCCCTACCGGAGCTGGCGCCAACGTTGCTCGCCGGAATCCGCGACCAGCGTCGATAGCGATCGCTCCTATCGAAACGCGGGTCTGACCGGGCGGCAACGCCCCACGGGGTCGCCGCACGACCTCGGCGCCCGGGACCCGTCGACCGAGCAGTAGCGTCCGAACACCCCAGGAGAAGCCCATGCTCCAGTGCGACTACACCACGTCGCAACTTGACGTTCTCGAGGCCGAGGCGATCCACATCATGCGTGAGGTCGCCGCCGAGTTCGAGCGCCCCGTGTTGCTGTTCTCCGGGGGTAAGGACTCGATCGTGATGCTCCGCATCGCGGAGAAGGCGTTCTGGCCCGCGCCCATCCCCTTCCCTCTCATGCACGTGGACACCGGGCACAACTTCTCTGAGGTCATCGACTTCCGCGACCGGCGCGCGGCCGAGCTCGGAGCGCGCCTGGTCGTCGCCTCCGTCCAGGACTCGATCGACGCCGGGCGTGTCGTCGAGGAGACCGGCCGCCGCGCGAGCCGCAACCGCCTCCAGACCACGACGCTGCTCGACGCGATCGAGGACCACGAGTTCGACGCCGTGTTCGGCGGGGCGCGGCGCGACGAGGAGAAGGCCAGGGCCAAGGAGCGCGTGTTCTCCTTCCGCGATGAGTTCGGGCAGTGGGATCCGAAGAACCAGCGCCCCGAGCTGTGGAACCTCTACAACGCCAAGATCCGCAAGGGTGAGCACATCCGGGTGTTCCCCCTGTCCAACTGGACCGAGTTGGACGTGTGGGACTACATCCGGCGCGAGGGCATCGAGATCCCGTCGATCTACTACGCGCACACCCGCAAGGTCTTCGAGCGCGACGGCATGCTGCTCGCCGACAACCCCGTGACCAACCGGGGCGAGGACGAGCCGCTCTTCGAGACCGTCGTGCGCTACCGCACCGTTGGTGACATGACCTGCACGGGCGCGGTCCAGTCGGGGGCCGCCACCGTCGAGGAGATCATCGCCGAGATCGCCGCCACCCGCATCACCGAGCGCGGGGCCACCCGGGCCGACGACCGCGCCTCGGAGGCGGCCATGGAGGACCGCAAGCGTGAAGGGTACTTCTGACGTGGCCGTTCACTCTGACATGGCCGGCTCCCGGCGATCCGATATGGCCGGCTCCCGGCGATCCGATATGGCCGGCTCCCGGCGATCCGATACGGCCGGCTCCCGGCGATCCGATATGGCCGGCTCCCGGCGATCCGATACGGCCGGCTCCCGGCGATCCGACATGGCCTTCCCGGCATCCCCTGCGCGCCGTACCGACCCTGGAGAGCAGTTCTGATGGACATCCTGCGATTCGCGACCGCCGGCTCGGTCGACGACGGCAAGTCGACGCTGATCGGACGGCTGCTCTTCGACTCCAAGGCGATCTTCGAGGACCAGCTTGAGGCGGTCGAGCGCACCAGCCGCGACCGCGGCACCGAGTACACCGATCTGTCGCTGCTCACCGACGGCCTGCGGGCCGAGCGCGAGCAGGGCATCACGATCGACGTGGCCTACCGCTACTTCGCGACGCCCAAGCGCAAGTTCATCATCGCCGACACCCCCGGGCACATTCAGTACACCCGCAACATGGTCACCGGAGCCTCCACCGCGGACCTGGCGATCGTGCTGATCGACGCCCGCAAGGGCGTGCTTGAGCAGTCGCGCCGCCACGCCTTCCTCACCTCGCTGCTGCGCGTGCCGCACCTGGTGCTCGCGGTCAACAAGATGGACCTCGTCGACTACTCCCAGGAGAGGTTCGAGGAGATCCGCGAGGAGTTCACGGCGTTCGCCGCGAAGCTCAACGTCACCGACCTCACCTTCATCCCGATCTCGGCGCTGCACGGCGACAACGTCGTGTCGAGGTCGGAGAACATGCCGTGGTATCAGGGCACCTCGCTCCTGCACCACCTGGAGAACGTGCACATCGCGTCCGACCGCAACCTGGTCGACGTACGGTTCCCCGTGCAATACGTGATCCGCCCCCACAACGCCACCGATCCCGCGCTGCACGACTACCGCGGTTACGCGGGACAGGTCTACGGGGGCGTGCTCAAGCCGGGTGACGAGGTGCTGCACCTGCCGTCCGGCCTCGCCACGCGCATCTCCGCGATCGACACCTACAACGGCCCGATCACCGAGGCGTTCCCGCCCATGTCGGTGACGCTGCGCCTCGAGGACGACATCGACATCTCGCGGGGCGACATGATCTGCCGCCCCAACAACCAGCCGCAGGCCGCCCAGGAGCTTGAGGCCATGATCTGCTGGATGGCCGACGGGGCGAAGCTCGCCCCCCGGTCCAAGCTGACCATCAAGCACACGACGCGTACGGCTCGCGCGCTCGTCCGCGACCTGCACTACCGGCTCGACGTGAACACCCTGCACCGGGACGAGTCGGTCACGGCTCTCGGGCTCAACGAGATCGGGCGGGTGTCGCTGCGCGTCACCCAGCCGCTGTTCGTGGACGACTACGCGCGCAACCGGATGACGGGGGGCTTCATCCTCATCGATGAGGCCACCCACAGCACGGTGGGTGCGGGCATGATCGTCGAAGCCCGGTAGGGGCCGCTTTTCGGCATTTATCGCGCTCCTCGCCGCTTTCTCGTCACAAGTCCGGCACCTCCGACCGTGGGGTGCCGGACTTGTGCCGTCAGACGCGTGGCTAGATATTAGGTAGATCATTTGACCGTTCTTTGGCGGCGATGTAACGCTCCGCGCTAGCGTCGGCACGTTCCGTGTCCACGAGGTGGGGGGCCGTGCTCGTGACCAGCGTGTCGTCGTCTGCTCGGGTGATCTTCCTTGGCGGCTTGGGGCGCAGCGGCACCACGCTCCTTGAGCGCCTGCTCGGCGAGGTGCCCGGCGTCACCGCGCTCGGCGAGGTGGTCCACCTGTGGGCCCGAGGCGTCGTGGCCGACGAGAGCTGCGGCTGCGGCGAGCCGTTCAGCCGGTGCCCGTTCTGGAAGGACGTCGGAGACCGCGCCTTCGGTGGATGGCCCCCCGAGCTGGCCGCGCATGTCGCCGCCCTGCGCGACCGCGTCGACCGCACCCGCCGCATTCCCGCTCTCGCCCGCGCGGTCCGCACCCGGCCCCCTGCGGGCGGCCTGGCCGATTACACCTGGGTCTACCGCCGCCTCTACGACGCGGCGAGCGCGGCCTCGGGGGGTTCGGTGGTGATCGATTCGAGCAAGCACGCCTCCCTCGCCTACTGCCTGGCCGCCGGAGGGCTCGACGTCCACGTGGTCCAGGTCGTGCGCGACCCGCGCGCCGTCGCCCACTCCTGGCACCGCCGCGTGGCCAGGCCCGAGGACGGCACGCCGATGATGCGCTGGGCCCCCGCACGCACCTCGCTCCACTGGGCCGCCCAGAACCTCTCCCTCGAACTCCTCGCCCGGTGCGGCGTGCCCGTCACGCGGGTGCGTTACGAAGACCTCGTCGAAGCGCCCCGCGAGGCCGTCGGCGGCCTCGCCGCGACCCTCGGCCTGCCGACCGGACCCGGCTCCCTGGACTTCATCGGCGACGGCAGGGCCCGCCTGTCCGTCGCGCACACCGCTTCCGGCAACCCGATGCGCTTCGCCGTCGGGCCCCTCCCGCTCACCCCGGACGATCGCTGGCGCACCTCGCTCGTCCGACGCCACCGCCGCACCGTGACGGCGCTCACGTGGCCGCTGATGGCCCGCTACGGCTACGGGGAGGGCGCCGCGTGAGCCCCTCCGCCGATATCGCGAGCCCCTCCGTCGGCGTCGTGATCCCCACCGACGGCGGACGCCCCGAGGCGCTCGCCCGGGCCCTGCGCGCCGTGTCCGCCCAGGACTACCCCGGCAGCGTCGAAGTGATCGTGGTCGTCGACGGCGGACCGGTGGCCGACGTCGCCGAACAGGTGGCCGACGTGATCGCCCCGGCGCGGCCCCTCACCCCGCGTCCCACCGCTGAGGGCACGCCGGACGCGCCGCTCGTGCGGGTCCTGCCGAACCGGCGGCGCCCCGGCCTCCCCGGGGCACGCAACACCGGCATCGAGGCGCTCTCCACCGACCTGGTGGCGTTCTGCGACGACGACGACGAATGGCTGCCCGGCAAACTGGACGCCCAGGTGTCCGCCCTCGCGGCCGAACCGGGGGCCGTGTTCGCCAGCTGCGCCATCGAGGTGGCCTACGGCTCGCGCCGGGTCCCGAGGCACGCCGGCACCGCGAGGGTCACCCGCGCGCACCTCGTCCGCTCCCGCATGGTGATGGTGCACTCGTCGACGTTCCTGTTCCGCCGGGGCTCCCTGCGGGTGGATGAGAGCGCTCCCGCGGGCCAGAACGAGGACTGGGACCTCGCGCTGCGCGCCGCGGGCCTGCGGCCCATCGTCAACGTGGACTCGCCGCTCGTGCGCGTCCACTGGGGGGCTTCGCACTATGTGGCCCGCTGGGCCGATCGCATCGCCGGGCTCGAGTGGATGCTCGCCCGGCATCCGGAACTGACCGTGGATCCGCGCGGCGCGGCGCGGATCTACGGTCAGCTCGCCTTCCACCACGCCGCGCTCGGCCATCGCCGCGAAGCCGGCAGGTGGGCCTGGCGGGCGTTCGCCGCGCGGCGCGCCGAACCGAGGGCGCCCATAGCGCTCGCCGTGGCGGCGCGGCTGGTCCCGGCGCGCACCGTCGTCAGCCTCCTCCACACCCGCGGGCACGGCATCTGATGAGCCCGTCCGCCTCCGGGGCAGCCCCCGCCGCCGACGTCCCCCCGGCGGCCGTGCCGCCGCGTCCCGGGCCGGGAAGGGTCGAGGTCGCGGGGGTATGGGTCGACGCCCTGACGGAGGGCGAGGTGGTGGAGCGGGTGGCCGCCGCCGCGCGGGCGGGGCGCGGCGGGCACATCGTGACGCCGAACGTCGACATCTGCCGGGCCGCCGCCCGTGACGCGGCGGTCCGCGCGCTGGTGGCGAGGGCCGACATCGCGGTGGCGGACGGCATGCCGCTCGTGTGGGCGAGCAGGCTGCTCGGCAGCGCGCTTCCCGAGCGGGTGACGGGGGCCGACCTGATCTGGTCGCTGTCGGCGATGGCCGCGGCCGAAGCCCTACCGGTATACCTGCTGGGCGGCCCCCCGGGAGTGGTGGAGCACGCGGCCGAGGTGCTGAGCGCGCGGAGCCCGGGGCTGGTGGTGGCCGGGGTGTCGGCTCCGCCGTACGGGTTCGAGAGCAGCGCGGAGGGCGTCGCGGAGGTGCGGGAGGCGCTGGTGGCGGCGGCTCCCCGGCTTGTGTTCGTGGGGCTCGGGTTCCCCAAGCAGGACCGGCTGATCGCCGAGCTGCGGGAGTGCATGCCGGGCGTCTGGTTCGTCGGGTGCGGGGCGGCGATCGCGTTCACGGCGGGAGCCGTACGGCGGGCGCCCGAGTGGATGCGCGACGCCGGGCTGGAGTGGCTGTTCCGGCTGATCAGTGAGCCGGGGCGGCTGGCGCGGCGCTACCTGGTGGACGATCTGCCGTTCGCGCTCCGCCTGCTGGCGATGTGCCTGCTCAGCCGGGTGCGCCGCCGGGTGGTGCGGGGGCGGCGCGGAGAGCTCGCGCGAGGCCGGGGGTAACGGCCGCCGCGCTCACGCCCCCGCAAGGTCAGACGCGGGGTTCGGCGCCGGTGAGGGCCCGGACCCTGGCGATCTCCTCCGGCGTGAGCCTGTCGGCGTAGGTCGTGAGGGCCTGGCGGGAGTCCATGGGCCGATAGGCCGTGCGGGACAGGCCCGACCAGGCGAAACCCCGTCGTTCCCGGTGCGAGGCGGAGCCCGTGCAGGCGCGTCTGACGCGCCGCTCCGCCGCGGGCGACCAGGTCAGCCCGCACCAGTCGTAGAGGCGCCGGAAGGCGTTCACCGGGTCGGCCGCCAGGTCTTCGTAGCGGACGCGCAGGATGCCAGGATGCCGGGCCGCGAGGCGCGCGGCGAGGGTGTCGGCCAGCCGCCAGAGCGCGGCGATCTTCACGAGGCGGTCCTGCTCGTCGATCAACGACCACACCCCGTGGACCTCGGGGTGATCCCGCAGAAGCAGCGGCTGTTCGAGGAGCTCGCGGAAGTGCACCGTCCACCCGAGCCGCCACCAGCTCCCCACGAGCGAGACCGGGTCGCGGGTGAGCAGGATCACCCGGCATCCCAGCCGCTCGGCGAACCAGCCGGCCGACAGCACCGCGAAGGGGTCGTCGAGCAGCGCGCGTCGCCCGGCGAGGCGGCCGAGGGTGAAGGCGGTGCCGTACCGCGCCGTGCGGGCCAGGTCGTAGAGCGAGTGGTTGCGGCGGAGTTCGGGAAGAAGGTGGTATTTGAGGGCGACGGTGTCCTGGAAGGCGGGAAGCCAGGTCTCGTCCTGGTCCGGGCTGATGTATTGGAAGCGGTGGGTGACCTCGGCCTTGAGCACGCCCGGGCAGAGGCCGGGCGGGTGCTGGGGGTTGAGCGGCTCGTTGACGTAGACGACCTCGCCGCCGGCGGCGAGCATCTTGCCGGTCCAGCTTGTGCCGCTGCGCGGCAGGCCGGTGACGAGGATCGGCGCGTTCATCGGGCCCCCTGGGAGAGGGGGAGCGGAAAGGGGCGCAAGCCGTACAGGCGGTGGATGCGCACGAGGGGGAGGAGGTTTTTGACCAGCATGCCGCCCGACCAGCCCAGGGCGGCCCCGAGGGCGCCGTAGGCGGGGACGAGGAGGACGTCCAGGGCCACGGTGACGGCGATGGCGAGCAGGAGATTCACCATGCTTGAGGTGGTGTGTCCTGCGGCGGTGAGCACGACGTCGGCCATGCCGCACGCGGTGGCCAGCATCATGGTCCCCGACAGCACCAGCGCCACGGGCGCGCCCGCCGTATACGTCATGCCGAACACCCGCAGGATCACCGGGGCGAACGCCGCGTAGCCCAGCCAGATCGGCCAGGTCAGCAGCACCAGCCACCGCGTGGACGCCTGGTAGATCTCTCGCGTGCCGTCCAGATCGCCGCCGGCCAGCGTGCGCACCAGCCGGGGTTGCGCCGCCTGGGCGAGGCCGCGGCCCGCGAGCTGCCCGACGACCTTGAAACGCGTGGCGGCCGTATAGACCGCGGCCTCCACCGGGCCCGCCAGCATGGCCACGATCACGACGTCCATGCGCTGGAACACCGCCTGCACCGCCCCCGCCACCGACCGCGGCGCGGTGTGCCGCCACAGCTCGCCCGCAGCCCCGCGCGCGTCGCACGCGCCGAGCCCCCTTGCCCGCCGCGCGACCAGAAGCGCCGCGCCCACGACCACTACGGCGTACGGCACGGCCCACGCGACCGGGAGCCACGCCACCTCGCCGGCCGCCGCCGCCACGGCCACCAGCCCCACCTGGCCGAGCGGTAGCGCCAGCCCCTCCAGCAGCAGCGTCGCCCGCATCGAGCCGTATCCCCTGGTCGCCGACACCAGGATGTCCGCCGCGACCACCATCGGGACCGCCAGTGCGAACACCTGCATCCCGGGCACGAAGGCGGCGGGTACGGCGACGGCCGCCGACACCAGAACGGGCGGCACCAGGGCCGCCCGAATGTAGCCCGACGCGTCCGCCCGCTCGTCCCCGGAGTGCGGCCGACTGAGGAAGTAGACCAACCCGTTGCCGGCGTCCAGCTTGAGCACACCGGCCACCATGAGCGTGACGGCCATGGCGGTGAAGAACTTGCCCGCCTCGGCGGTGCTGAACGCCCGGGTGACCACGGCGACGAGGGCGAACTGCGCGAGCCCCGACGTCGCGGCGCCGGCGAGCCCGGCGAGTCTGGCGCGGGTCACTCCGGTCTCACATGCGCCACGACGGGGTCGTGCCGAGCCACGTCGTCAGCATCGAATCCCACGGCTCGAAGTGGTCGTAGAGCCGGGTGCGCAGCGACTCGGGCATCTCCGACGGCCGTGACCTCGCGTTGTGCCGCTCGAACACGGGGTCGCCCATGTGGGGGAGCCCGAGGAAGTGCAGGACGCGGTCGTAGGACTCGGCCGGGTCGGCGAAGAAACGGTGGCTGTCGAGCACGAGCACGCGGTCGGGCCCGATCAGGGGGTCGAGCCGCGCGAGCTGGTGCGCATAGCGTCCCCGGCCGAGGTAGGCGTGGTGGCGGTGCGACAGGCTGACGGAGTTCGGGGAGGCGCAGACGCGTTCCTCCTCACCCTGGAGGCGCTCCTCCTCCAGGGCCACCGCACGTTCGAAGGACGCTTCGTGTTCGAAGCCGCGCGCGAGTTCGTGCGCGTGCGCCGACCGGGCGCGTTCGACGGGGTCGCGCA
This sequence comes from Sinosporangium album, assembly GCF_900100605.1. Taxonomy (GTDB): domain Bacteria; phylum Actinomycetota; class Actinomycetes; order Streptosporangiales; family Streptosporangiaceae; genus Sinosporangium; species Sinosporangium album. Next base: position 162,718 of record NZ_FNCN01000012.1, read on the forward strand.
CTAAGACGATGAGCTTGACGCCCGGCAGATCCCACCCGATGCGGGCGGTGGCGAGCGGGTGGAACAGGTAGTACGGCGACGACTCGAACGCCTGAGGCCGTATCCCGTATCTCCGCTGCAGGCGGGACACCGTCGCCTCAAGGGGGAAGTGGGCGCGATACCAGGACAGGCCCTTGGCGTAGTTGACGTCGAAGTAGTGGACCCCCTTGTGCAGCACCGGTTTGAGCATCAGCGGATGCTGCGAAAGCGCGCGGTAGAGCGATGTCGTGCCGCACCGCTGCGCGCCGGTGATCATGAATGAGGGCAGTATCCGTGCGGCAGAGGTGATTCGTCCGGTGGTGCGTGAGACGGCGTGGACGGAGCGTTTCACGGTGGGATTCACAACAGCACCTCTTGGTGATCAATGAGAGGGTTGAGCCAGGTTTGCGGCGGGCCGAGCGGTTCGTGTCCGTCGTCGGCGTGCCGCCGCGCCAAGGTGATCAGATAGTGGACGACCGTGCGCCGGGCCTCGTCGGCCGCCGTGCCGTACGGCTCCAGCACGCGTACGGCCTGGGCCAGCGTGGCCTGCGCCGCGACCGCCGGGGGCATCCGGCGCAGGGCCCGCTGGAAGAAGTGGTGGACCGCGTCGAAGCCGAGGGGGACGTCCGTCTCGAAACGCTCCCAGTCCCACACCAGCAGCCGCCCGTCGGGCCCGGCTGCGATGTTCCACGGCGAGAAGTCGCCGTGCCAGGCCCAGTCCCGGCCCGAGCGGCGTCCGGTCTCCGCGATCTCCCGCACGGCGGAGACGATCAGGTCGCCGTCGCGGACGGGACGACCCTCCGGCAGCGGGGACAGGGCCAGAACCTCGACATCGCGCCACGTGCCGTGGTGGAGGACCGCCGGCACCGCCACGGTCTTCAGCGGCATGTCGGCGAGCGCGTGCAGCGCGGACGCCTCGGACCTGACCAGCTCACGCGTCATGGCCGTGTCGCCCACCTTGACGTAGGCCACCAGGACGCCCCGGCCGTCGTGCACCTCCAGGATGGGTTTCCGGTTGGCCCTGCGGGCCGGCCGTACATGGAACGAGACCCGCACCGGGCCGCCGAACACCTCACTCAGGTGCGCCTCGACGCTGTCGCCGCCGACCGGCACCGGGACCGGCGGGCCGATCGCCCGGTGCCACCATCGGCGCGGGACGAGCCGCCGCGGCACCGCCGTATGGGGCAGGACCGTGTACGGCCTCGCGGGGCCGGGGTCGGGGAACAGTCGGCCGATCGTACGGCCCAGGTAGTGAAGGCGGAGAGAGGCGTCGTTCATGCGGACTCCGGCGTCTGCGAGTTGCGCCACAGGAGGGCGAACGAGATCAAGTAGAGGCTGAGAGGCGTGACCAGGCCGTCGTACACGAACATGTAGAGCAGGACAAGGATCATCACGAGCACCCCGGCCAGCCCGATCGGGCTGCGGTCACGCCAGTGGCGCCGGACCGCGCCGACGAAGAACAGGACGTACAGCGCGGCGCCCGTGAAACCCTGCGCGATCAGCAGATGCCACAACTGCCCGTCGCTGCCGAGTGGCGGATGCCCGCAGGTCGGGCACCAGTCGCTCTTGCCCGTGGTGATGGACCGGTGGTTGCCCTGGGCGTTGCGCGTGTTGCCGTATCCCACGACCGGCGAGTGCAGGGCGGCGGCGAGCGTGGACGACACCGTGAACGCGCGGATGTCGTTGCTGTGCGGGCTGTCCAGCCGCTCGGTCACCATGGCGTGCAGGGGAGTGGTGACGAACAGCAGGGCCGCGCCGGCGGCGACGGCGCACAGCGCCATCCTCGCCTTCCCGCCGAGCCGGACCAGCAGGTAGACGACGCTCACGCCGATGCCGACCCAGAGGCCCCGGTTGAGCGAGTAGACCACCGGCACGGCGGCGATCGCGAGGACGGCCGCGGCGAACAGCTTGCGCCGGGCTCCGCCGTACACCCACCAGCCCACCACGAACCAGACGAGCAGCACCGACAGATTGCCGCCCCAGGCGTTGGCCCACTCGAACGGCGCCTCGGGCCTGGGCGAGGCGTAGCCCAGCACCCACTGGGTCTGCGCGGCCGTGGGGTGGATCAGGTTGCGCACGAACGAGTTGCCGCCGATCCACTCGGGCAGCAGGAGCTCCACCGGGGAGGTGAACTCGAAACGCGGCGCGATCACCCCCAGCACCCCGCCGGCCACCGTGGTGAGGAACAGCGCCCCCATCCACCGCACGAGCGTGAGCTGGGGAAGCTCCTTCTCGGTGAGGTTGCCGAGGTACAGCACCACGATCAGGACCGACACGTAGAGCATCAGCCGCATCGTGTAGCCGAGCATCCGGCCGGGGCCGATCTCCACGGCGTAGCCCGGCGGCGACTCGGCCAGCATCAGGGCCGAGAGCAGGTAGACGGCCAGGAAGAGCATCCACCAGCCGAACCCGGGTGGCACCCGCAGGGGCCGCCGCCGCCACAGCACCACCGCCATCGGCACGGCCACCACGATCACCGACAGGCCGCCGAACCCCAGCGCCCACCACAGGGGATAGCCGACGAGCAGCGCGCCGATCGGCCACGCGACGGGGTGTGCCCGGATCAGTGGCCGCACGTCGGGCTCGGCCCGGACCGAAGGCGGCGCGGCGGGCTCGGCCAGGCTCACGTGACGCGCACCCCGGGCGCGTCGCCCGCCCGTCCGCCCTCACCCGCACGGCCGTGTACGGCATGAGCCGCCTTGACCGCCCCCTCGGACGCCCCGCGCGGCTTCCGTCCGCCCCGTCCACCCTGGCCGCCTCGGCCGCCCGGGATCAGCACCGCGCCGACCGTGGTCACCCCGTGGCGTGCGAGCCTGCCGGTCGCCACCGCCACGTCTCCCGCGCGGGCCCCGGCCGTCACCACCAGAAGCGCCGCGTCGGCGCGGGCCAGGTCGCCCACGCCGCCTCCGAGCACGCTGACCGGAGCCAGAAGCGACAGCGACTCCGCCAGCACGGCCGCGTGCGGATTGGCGCGGCCGGGACCGGTGGATCCGCCTGCGGGAACCGGCTGGAGCAGCACCTGCCCGCTCGGGCACATCGCGATCATCGAGGCCGCCAGCTCCCGCAGGACCGCGTCCGACCAGGCGCCCCGCTCGGGGAGCACGGCCAGCACCGGCACCGACGTGAGCCGTTCGACGTCGGCCGCCGTGCGCAGCCGGGTGTCGGTGCGGTCGCGAACGAGCGCCGCGCCGGCGCCGACGAGCAGGCCGATCATCAGGCCGCTGCCGAGGCTGACGGGGAGGTTCGGGGAGCTCGGGGCCGACGGGGGTTCGGCCTCGCCGATGACCGACCCCGGGGTGACGGCGACGGTGTTGAGCGCGTCGTAGCGCAGGGCGAGCGTGGCGAGCTGCCTGTTCAGCATGGTCTGCCGGGCCGCGGTCAGGGTGTGCTGGGCGGTGCCGCGCGGGAGGGTCTGCAGGTCCGCCGCGCCCTTGGCAAGGCTCGCGGAGATCTGCCTGCGCTTGTCGGCCAGGGCCTTGAGCTGCGCGGACAGTGTCTCCTTGGCGGAGGTGGCGCGATGGGCGAGGTATGCCTTGGCGTAGGCGTTGGCGTGGGCCGCCGCGGTCTCGGGGCTCACGGCGTCGGCCGAGATGGCCAGCACCGCGGAGTTCGGCGGCACGCTCACGTCGATGGCGGGAGGCTCCCCGGCCTGCCCGGCGGCCCGGAGCGTCTGCTCGGCCCGCTTCGCCACCACCGCCGACACCGCGACCTGGGCCTCGGTGTCGAGGTTGAGCTGCTCGCGCTGGCGGTTGGTGACCTGGTTGACCTGCTCCTGCGCGCCCGTCGGGCTGACGAGGACGTGGGCCGTGGCCGTGAACGTCTGCGGGGCGAGCCGCATCACCCCGAGCCCGCCGGCGAAGCCGGCCGTCAGGCAGAGCAGCGCGATGGCCCACTGTCGGCGGAGCGGGCCGAAGAGGTCGGCGAAGCCGTCACTGGAGCGACGGGCGGGGGTGTCCTGCGGCAGGCTCATGAAGGCGGAATCCCTCTCGGCCGGGCGAACGCTGGACCTCTCCAAGGCGACGCTTTACGTTGCGGGGTTCCCCAACTATAGAGCCCTCCCCGATTCTCATCAGGGGATAACCGAAATTCTCATGCCCCTCGATAGGCCAATCACGGACGCATAACGGGTGGGATGGTCGTTATTAGTCCGGAAATTTCCGCCAGTGGTTATAGCCATATGTCCGTATATGTGCGCCTGGGAGTGGGCTTTGTGGGTTCGGGCTCCTCGCGGAGAGGGCCTACCTTGTCGGTGTTGCAGCTGTTCATGGGATGTGCAGGGGTGTGCCGGAGCTCAGGATGAATGCCCGGCTGTGGGCCCGTAGGGCGGTGGGGCCGGGGGTCGGCTTTGACGATTCGCGAGCTGCTCGCGCGGCGAAGTCGGTCACGCGGCACCGCTTGCTGATGGGAAGGTAGGCGTCGAGAAAAACGGGGAATCCGTAGCCGGAGCCGAGGGGAGCTGGGCCGCGATGTGTCAGCCGGGGCGGAAGCGTGCCATGTCTCACGCCATATCCCATGTCATATCCGAAGTGATCCATTCGTGGTCCGCTAGATCAATCGCGCGCGGCCGACTTCACGAAATATCGCCAAATACCTCCCCTTCTGCCCCGCTTCTCGGCCCCTCCGCGCCCGGCCCCGCGCCCGGCCCGGCCCCCGGCTCGGTCTCCGGCTCGGCCCGCGGCCCGGTCTCCGGCTCGGTGTCCGGCCCGGTCCGTGTGGTCGGGGCGCGAGGCGGGGAATCGGGGGGCTCACGCCGTACGGGGTGGGGGCGTGCGGCGGCGTTGGGCGTGGCCGGAGCGCTGCTGGTCGCCGGGTGCGGCGGTGGCGAGAAGGCCGTGAGGGGGGCGGGTGACGCGCCGCGGGGCACTCCGTCGGCCGTTGAGGGGCGGCCCACGCCGTCCGGGGCGCCGGTGACGGGCGCGTCCACCCCGGAGGCGACGTCGGGCTGCGAGGTGACGGCCAAGCTGATCCCCTCGTGCGGGGCCTGGTGGGGGATCGCCCCGGAGGTCTTCACGGGGCGCAGCCCGAGCCGGGCGCTCGCGCGGGCCGAGCGGCGCATGGGGCGCCAGGCCGACATCGTCCACGTCTACCACCGGGGCAAGGAGCTGTTCCCGACCGCGGAGGAGGTCGCGCTGGCCCGCGATCCGGCCCACCCCCGCATGCTGCTGATCAACTGGAAGCCCTCGTTCCGCCACACCTGGGCGGAGATCGCACGCGGGGCGCTGGACCAGCGGATCGACCGGCTGGCCGACCACCTGCGGCGCACATTCCCCGAGAAGTTCTTCCTGACGGTCCACCACGAGCCGGAGAACGACGTCGATCCGCAGCCCGGCTCGGGCTACACCGCCGACGACTACGCGGCGATGTTCCGGCACATCGTGCTGCGGCTGCGCGGCGCGGGCGTGAAGAACGCGGTCACCGTGATGACCTACATGGGGGCTCCGAACTGGGCGGCGCAGCCCTGGTTCGAACGGCTCTACCCGGGTGACGACGTGGTCGACTGGGTGGCCCTCGACCCCTACGTGGACCACAAGGTCCGGGACTTCGAAGGGCTGATCAACAAGAAGCGGCAAGAGTTTCCGAACTGGCCGGGCTTCTACCGCTGGATGCAGTGGCGCTTCCCCGGTAAGCCGATCATGATGGCCGAGTGGGGGGTGTTCGAGCGCCCCGACCAGCCCGGCTTCAAAGAGCGGTTCTTCGCCTCGGTGCGCGCCCAGGTACAGCACTATCCGCAGTTGAAGGCGCTGGTCTACTTCGACTCCCCGCGCGCGCCGCGCGGCGACACGCGGTTCGACACCACGCCGGGAGGAAGCCGCGCCTTCACCGAGCTGGCCCGCGATCCGTACTTCGACCGGACCCCGGTGCCCCCTCCGACGTCGACCCCGACCCCGACGTCCACCCCGTAAGGGCGCGTCTCTCAAGGCGCGCCTCTCAAGGCGCGCGCTCCGGCCTCAGCCGGCCGGGTCGATCGGGGTGAGGCTGGGGGTCGGGGCGGCGGCGGGGCGCTGGGCGGCCCGCTGGGCGGCCCGCTTGCGGGCGAGCGGCCAGACGACGGCGGCGGCGGCGACACTGAGGCCGAGGATCCACAGGGTCGCGGCGTTGCCGACGCCGAGCAGTTTGAGCGCGGAGGCGAGGAGCACGACGGCGAGCATGGCGCGGATGGCGCCGGCGGGCGCCCACGCGGAGATCCGGGCGCCGAGGTAGACGCCGGGGATGGAGCCGATGAGGAGCGAAGCGGTGATGTCGAGCTGGAAGTCGCCGAACAGCAGGTGGCCGAGGGCGGCGGAGGCGACGAGCGGCACCGCCTGGACGAGGTCGGTGCCGACGAGTTGGTTGGCTTTGAGCATCGGATAGAGCGCGAGCAGGGCGACGATGATCAGCGAGCCGGATCCGACGGAGGAGATGCCGACGACGAGCCCGCCGACCATACCGACCAGTAAGGTCGGGATTGGGCGCACGGTGATGCCGGTCACTTCGGCTCCGACCGTACGGTTCGCGTCGCGCAGCGTGAGCCACGCCTTGGCGACGAGGCCCGCGACGGCGAGGAGCAGCGCGATGCCGAGGGCGAACTTGACGACCTCCTGCACGCGCGCCCCGTCGCCGAAGGCGCGGGCGACGAACACGCCGCAGAAGGCGGTCGGCACCGACCCGGCGCACAGCCAGCCGACAAGTCTCATGTTGACCGTGCCACGCCGCATGTGCACGGCGCCGCCGACGGGTTTCATGACCGCCGACGCCACGAGGTCGCTGGAGACGGCGGCCAGCGGCGGCACGTTGAAGAACAGCATCATCATGGGCGTCATCAGCGCGCCGCCGCCCATGCCGGTGAGTCCGACGATCACGGCGACGAAGAACGACCCGATGATCAGTGGGATGTCGATCAACGGAGCCACCGTCCCCCGATCAGCAGGTCGAGCACCCGCGCGACCGCGGCCTCGACCGACATGTCGGTCGTGTCGAGGGTGAGGTCGGCGTCGTCGGGCTCTTCATACGGATCGGAGATGCCGGTGAACTCGGGTATCAGGCCCGCTCGGGCCTTGGCGTAGAGGCCCTTGCGGTCGCGCCGCTCGCATTCGGCCAGCGGCGTGGCGACGTGGATCAGGAGGAAGTCGGCCCCCACGGACTCCACCATGTCCCGCACCTCGTCGCGGGTGGCGGCGTAGGGGGCGATGGGGGCGCAGACGGCGAGGCCGCCGTGCCGGGCGACCTCGGCGGCGACGAATCCGATGCGCCGGATGTTGAGGTCGCGGTCGGCCTTGGAGAAGGTCAGGCCCGCCGAGAGCAGGTGGCGTACGACGTCGCCGTCGAGGTAGGTCACGCGGCGGTCGCCGCGTTCAAGGAGCGCGTCGCGCAGTCCGCGGGCGATGGTCGACTTGCCCGACCCGGACAGTCCGGTGAAGAAGACCACGAGCCCCCGCCGGTGGGGCGGACCGGGGAGGCTGACGGGGTCGGGGCCGGCGAAGTGTTCGGCGGCGCCGTACGCCTCGGCGATGTGCTCGCGCAGTTCGAGGTCGACCGCGTTCTCCCTCGGGGCGAGCGGAACGACGACGACCCGCGTGTCGTCGGGGAGCTTCTCCGCGGCGGTCAGCGCCGCCCGGATGACGGCGGGGCCGCCCTCGCCGAAGGCCAGGGGGAGCAGCAGGATCGCCGCGCCCATCTCCTCGGCGGTCGCGCTGATCTCGGAGAGGTCGTCGAGCGGCCCGCGCATGGTCACCGCGAGGACGTCACGTCCCGCGAGTTCCTCGCGGACCGCGGCGGTGCTCGCGCGCAGCCGGGCGAACGGCCCGTGCTCGGCGGCGCCGGCGGCCTCGACGGGCCCGGCGACCCGGCCGTGCCCCGCGCGCTCCTCGATGGTGAGTACGGCGAGGGCCGCCCCCTCGGGGTCGCGCAGCGTGACGCGGTCTCCAGGGCGGGCGGGGTGGTCGTCGGGAAGCGTCAGGGTGACCGGCGCGGGCCAGGGCGTGCCGTCCGCCAGGCGCCCTTGGCGCGCCACCGCGTCCACGTCGTCGGCGCCGAGGAATCCGGTCAGGGGGTGGAACGCGCCGGAGAGCAGTAGCTCAAGGTCGGCGAGTTCGCGGGTGTCGGGGGTCCACTCGTAGTTCGCCGTCATCTGCTCCACAATCCCGATCGACATAGTCGGATATCCACCTTACCTGGAGCCTCAGCGCCGCTCGCAAGCCCCCAGAGCACCTCAGAAGAGCACCTCAGATGAGACGTGCGAAGTGGTTCTGCGGTTTGCGGATCACCATGACGATCTCATCGTGGTCCAGGGCGAGCCGTCCCCGCGACAGCCTGTGGACCAGAGAGCATACGACGCGCGCGGTGCGCGACAGCGGCCCCCGCAGGGCGGGGCCACCGGTGCCGACGACCTCATCGGTGATCATGAGCCCGCGCACCAGGCAGAACGACCGCATGCCCTCCCGCGTGGTGATCGGCTCGTAGACGGCCGGCAGCGGCCCCACCGCCCCCGCGGGGGCGAAGCGCGGCCACAGCAGCCGCCGAAGCCACCACGGCATGACCCGGGCGCAGAAGCCGTACGCGGAATCGCGGTCGCGCATGCGCACCAGCATCAGCCCGCCCGGGCGCAGGCCGTTGAGCAGGCGGTCGAGCACCAGCTCGGTGTGGCGGATGCGCTCGAACAGGAAGGCGGCGTGCACCACGTCGAAGGAGCGGGGCGGTACGGGGACCGAGCGCAGGTCGCCGAGAGCGCAGGCGAACAGGCTCTCGTCGCCCTCGACCCGCACGCGTAGCGCGGGGTGGTCCTCGTCGATGCCGGTGACCCTGCTCTCCATCCTTTCGAGATCGAGCCGCGCGTCCCCACCGGACCCCGCGGACAGGATGTCCAGCCGCCTGCCGAGCTGCTCGGTGCGGTGCTCGCGGATCCGCCGGCGGAAAAGATCGCCTTTGGCGGCGATCGACCAAACCTCAGACATGTGACTCAGCGTAGCCAGAAGCCTCTGTTCCGTAGTGCATATCGCGCATGGGTCGAGGCGGGGGAGGGGCGCGGTGCAAGTAGCCTTGGGGGTGTACCCCGGCGAAGGCTTCGTTCCGGGGTCTTCGTTGTCGCCGTCGTGGGGCTGTGGGCGTTACTGATGAGCCTTTCCGGACTGCTTGATCCTGTCGTCGCCGATCCGAGCCTGACCTCCGTGCTTGAGGCGGTCCGCTCCGGCGACGATTCGGCCGTGGCGCTTGTCGCGCCCGCCGCGCTGCGCCCCTTCGCCGTGGCCGCCCTGTCGAGGGACGGGGCGCGGGACGGGGCTCGTGCCGTACTCGCCGTGACCGCGACCGGGCGTGAGGCCGAAGACCTCGCCGCGGCGCTCACCGATCTGCTCGACCCGGCGACGGTCGCGGTGTTCCCCGCCTGGGAGACGCTTCCGCATGAGCGGCTGTCGCCGCGCAGCGACACCGTCGGGCAGCGTCTCGCGGTGCTGCGCAGGCTCGCCCACCCCGTCGCGGGCGACGCGGCGGCCGGGCCGCTGCACGTGGTGGTGGCGCCCGTGCGCGCGCTGCTCCAGCCCATCGTGAGCGGCCTCGGCGACCTCAGTCCCGTCCGGCTGCGCGCCGGCGACGAGGCCGACCTCGACCAGATCGTGGCGGCTCTGGTGGAGAACGGCTACCACCGCGTGGACATGGTGGAGAAGCGGGGCGAGGTCGCCGTGCGCGGCGGCCTGCTCGACGTGTTCCCGCCGACCGAGGAGCACCCGCTGCGGCTGGAGTTCTGGGGCGACTCGATCGAGGAGATCCGCTGGTTCAAGGTGGCCGACCAGCGCTCGCTGGAGGTCGCCGAGGACGGCCTGTTCGCCGCGCCCTGCCGGGAGCTGCTGCTCACCGAGGACGTCCGGCGCCGCGCCGGGGACCTGGCGAAGACGCACCCGGCGCTGTCGGAGATCCTCGACCAGCTCGCCGACGGCGTGCCGATGGAGGGCATGGAGGCGTTCGCGCCGGTCCTGGCGGGCGAGATGGACCTCCTCGTCGAGCACCTGCCCGCGCGCGCCGCGGTGTTCCTCTGCGACCCGGAGCGCATCAGGAGCCGCGCCGACGAGCTGGTGCGCACGAGCCAGGAATTCCTGGAGGCGTCGTGGATCAACGCGGCGGCCGGCGGCGAGGCTCCGATCGACCTCGGCGCGGCGGCGTTCCGCACGCTGGAGGAGGTCCGCGAGCACGCGGGCGTCCTCGGTCAGCCATGGTGGTCGATCGCGCCGTTCGCGGACCTCGCCGAGGGGCTGCGCATGCAGGCGAAGGAGGCCGAGTCCTACCGCGGTGACACCCAGCGCGCCCTCAGCGACATCAAGGGCTGGCTCGGAGACGGCAAGGCGGTCGTGCTGCTGAGCGAGGGCCACGGCCCCGCCGAGCGCATGGTCGAGCTGCTCAAGGGCGTCGACGTCCCCGCGAGGCTGGTGCCCGCGGTCGACACCCCGCCGGACCGGCGCATCGTGCACGTCACGACGGGCCGCATCGAGCACGGCTTCGTGAGCGACGGCCTCGCGGTGCTGACGCACCTGGACCTCGTCGGCCAGAAGGCGTCGACCAAGGACATGCGCCGCCTGCCCGCCCGCCGCCGCAACGTGGTCGACCCGCTGCAACTCAAGGTCGGCGACCACGTGGTGCACGAGCAGCACGGCGTGGGCCGCTACGTCGAGATGGCCCAGCGCACGATCCAGGGCGCGACCCGCGAATACCTCGTCATCGAATACGCCAAGGGCGACCGGCTCTACGTGCCGACCGACACTCTCGACGAGGTCACGCGCTATGTCGGCGGCGAGGCCCCGACCCTCAACCGCATGGGAGGGGCCGACTGGGCGAAGGCCAAGTCGCGGGCCAAGAAGGCGGTCAAGGAGATCGCCGGGGAGCTGATCCGGCTCTACAGCGCCCGGATGGCCTCGCCCGGTCACCCCTTCGGGGTGGACACGCCGTGGCAGCGCGAGATGGAGGACGCCTTCCCCTACGCCGAGACCGGCGACCAGCTCGCCGCCATCGACGAGGTCAAGCGCGACATGGAGCGCGCCGTGCCAATGGACCGCCTGGTCTGCGGCGACGTGGGCTACGGCAAGACCGAGATCGCGGTGCGTGCGGCGTTCAAGGCGGTGCAGGACGGCAAGCAGGTGGCCCTGCTGGTGCCGACCACGCTGCTTGTGCAGCAGCACATGTCCACCTTCGGGGAGCGGTTCGCGGGCTTCCCTGTCGTCGTCAAAGCCGTCTCGCGCTTCCAGACCGACTCCGAGGTGAAGGAGACCCTCGACGGTCTGCGCACCGGCGCGGTCGACGCGGTCATCGGCACGCACCGGCTGCTGTCGCCGGAGGTCCGCTTCCGCGACCTCGGCCTGATCATCGTCGACGAGGAGCAGCGGTTCGGCGTCGAGCACAAGGAGGCCATGAAGCACCTGCGCACGCAGGTGGACGTGCTGGCCATGTCGGCGACACCGATCCCCCGCACCCTGGAGATGGGCCTCACCGGCATCCGGGAGATGTCGACGATCCTCACGCCGCCGGAGGAGCGGCACCCGATCCTCACCTTCGTCGGGCCTTACGACGAGAAGCAGATCGCCGCCGCCGTCCGCCGGGAGCTCATGCGCGACGGGCAGGTCTTCTTCGTCCACAACAGGGTGTCGTCGATCAACAAGGTGGCGGCCAGGCTGGCCGAGCTGGTGCCGGAGGCCAAGATCGCGGTGGCGCACGGCCGCATGAACGAGAACCAGCTTGAGAAGATCATGGTCGACTTCTGGGAGCGCGAGTTCGACGTGCTCGTATCGACCACGATCGTCGAGTCCGGCCTCGACGTGCCCAACGCCAACACCCTGATTGTGGACCGGGCCGACAACTACGGGCTCTCCCAGCTCCACCAGCTCCGGGGCCGGGTGGGCCGGGGGCGCGAGCGCGGCTACGCCTACTTCCTGTACCCCCCGGAGAAGCCCCTCACCGAGACCGCCCATGAGCGCCTCGCCACGATCGCCCAGCACACCGAGATGGGCGCGGGCATGTATGTCGCGATGAAGGACCTGGAGATCCGCGGCGCGGGCAACATCCTCGGCGCGGAGCAGTCCGGGCACATCGCCGGGGTGGGGTTCGACCTCTACGTCCGCATGATGTCGGAGGCGGTCCAGGAGCAGAAGGCCAAGCTGGCGGGCGAGGAGGTCGTCGAGGAACGGCCGGACGCCAAGGTGGAGCTGCCGGTCAACGCCCACATCCCGCACGACTACGTGACCTCCGAACGGCTCCGCCTGGAGGCCTACCGCCGGATCGCGCTGATCGCCTCCGACGACGACCTCGCGGCCGTCCGGGAGGAGCTGACCGACCGCTACGGCAGGCCGCCCGCGCAGGTCGACAACCTCCTTGAGGTGGCGAGGTTCCGCGTCAGGGCCCGCAAGGCCGGGCTCACCGACGTCACGCTGCAGGGCCAGCAGATCAAGTTCGCCCCGGTACGCCTGCGCGAGTCGCAGCAGGTGCGCCTTGAGCGGCTCTACAAGACCGCCCTTTACAAGAGCGCGCTCGACACCCTGCTGGTCCCCGTACCGAAGACGAAACCGCTGGGCGGCCAGCCGCTCCGCGATCTTGACCTGCTCAAATGGTGCAGTGACCTGGTCGAGACGATGTTTCTCGAACCAGTTGTAAAGTAAGCGGCGTTTGTCGGAAGGGAGCGCTAGTGAAGTCGATTCGAATCGCCCTGGGCGCCACACTGGCCGGAGTGGCGCTGACGGCATGCGCCCCGGTGCAGGCCGGGGCCGCGGCGGTTGTCGGTGACCAGCGCGTCTCAGCGAGCGACCTGTCGAACGGCGTCGCCGAGTTCGAGACGGCTCTGGCCAAGGCGAAGATCCAGCCGGAGCAGATCCAGATCACCTCGCCGACCCAGTCCGTGCTGTTCCAGCTCGCCTCCATGAAGCAGTTCTCGCAGATCATCCGCAACACCGGCACGTCGGTGTCGCCTGGAGAGGTGGACGCGTTCATCGGCGGGCAGGGCGGGCCCCAGCAGGTCGAGCAGGCACTGCTCACCCGAGGGGTGCCACCGTCCAAGGTGAGGAACTGGGTCGAGGTCTCCATCGGCGTCAACAAGCTGCTCGCGAAGTACGGCGGCGGCACCGACGAGGCGGCCCTCAACCGAGGGCAGCAGCGGCTCGCCACCGATATCGAGAAGGTCGCGATCAGCTTCAACCCCCGCTTCGGCGCGTTCGACGCCGAAAAGGGCTTCGTGGACAGCGCCCGCTTCGGCGCCGTGCCCCAGACGAAATCCTGAGGTCTGAGCTCCCATGTCCCTCGTCGTCGTCACGACCTCGCCCCGGGTGGCGCCAGGGCTGCTGAGCCACGCGGCGTGGACCGCGCTGCGCTCCGGCCCGGTGCTGACCGGCTCGGCCGACCACCCCCTGCTGCCCTACCTCTCCGAGGCGGGGATCGCGGTGGAGGTCGTCGCCCCGGAGCCGGCCGGGCTGCTCGACGGGGCGGGGGAGGGCGACGTCGTCTGGCTCGCCTCGCCCGAGGGCGAGGAAGAGCTCATGCGGGCCGTCGCCCACCGGGCCCTCGCCATGGACGACCCGCCGGCGATCGAGGTGCTGCCCGGCTCCTACGACCTGCCGGGGGCCCGGATGCTCGACCTGGTCGCGGTCATGGACCGGCTGCGGCGCGAGTGCCCGTGGGATGCGAAGCAGACGCACGCCTCGCTTGTGCCGTACCTCCTGGAGGAGGCCTACGAGGTGCTGGAGACCATCGAGCGCGGCGAGGAGGCCGAGCTCCGCGAGGAGCTCGGCGACCTGCTGTTCCAGGTGGTGTTCCACTCCAGGGTCGCCCAGGAGCGGGACGACGGCTTCGACATCGACGACGTGGTCGACGTGATCGTGGCCAAGTTGAGACGCCGCCATCCGCACGTCTTCGGTTCGGTGACCGTGTCGGGCGCCGAGGAGGTCAGCGAGAACTGGGACGCCATCAAGGCGGCCGAGCGCGCGGCCAAGGGCCGCGACTCGGTGCTCGACGGTGTGCCGATGGGCCAGCCGGCCCTGTCCCTGGCGGGCCAGCTGCTGCGCCGCGCCGAGCGGGCCGGGGCGCCGGCCCCGCTCGCGGGCGACGTCGGCCAGGGGCTCGGCCACGAGCTGTTCGAGCTCGTACGGCGTGCGCACGCGTCCGGCCTCGACCCTGAGGCCGAGCTGCGCGCCGCCGCCCACGCCTACCGCGAGCGGGTGCGCGAGTGGGAGTCGGAGGGGCACTGAAGGGTCCCGGCGTCCGCCGCCGGGACGCGCCGCGGTCCGCCGGACGGCGCGCCCATGGGGGCCGATAAGCTTCGGTGGCAAACCGCCCGCCAGGGGCCTGGGTTTCCCAGGTTGAGACTGCGACAGAGGAGCACTCGTGGCTTCCATCGAGGCCGTTACCGCCCGTGAGATCCTCGACTCCCGGGGCAACCCGACGGTCGAGGTCGAGGTTCTGCTCGACGACCACAGCACCGGCCGCGCCGCGGTCCCGAGCGGGGCGTCCACCGGCCAGTTCGAGGCCGTGGAGCTTCGCGACGGGGACGGGCGCTACGGCGGGAAGGGCGTCGAGAAGGCCGTGCTCGGCGTCACCGACGAGATCGCCGACGAGATCGTCGGCCTGGACGCCGAGGAGCAGCGCATCCTCGACCAGGTGATGATCGACCTGGACGGCACCCCCAACAAGGCCCGCCTCGGCGCCAACGCCATCCTCGGCGTCTCGCTGGCGGTCGCCAAGGCCGCCGCCGACAGCGCCGACCTGCCGCTCTTCCGCTATCTCGGCGGCCCCAACGCCCACGTGCTCCCCGTGCCGATGATGAACATCCTCAACGGCGGGGCCCACGCGGACAGCAACGTCGACATCCAGGAGTTCATGATCGCCCCCATCGGGGCGGCGACGTTCTCCGAGGCCGTCCGCATGGGCACCGAGACCTACCACGCCCTGAAGGGCGTGCTGAAGGGCAAGGGCTACGCCACGGGGCTCGGTGACGAGGGCGGGTTCGCGCCCAGCCTGCCGAGCAACCGCGACGCGCTCGACCTGATCCTCGTCGCGATCGAGAAGGCGGGCTACGTGCCGGGCGAGGACATCGCGCTCGCCCTCGACGTGGCGGCCACCGAGTTCCACAAGGACGGCGTCTACACGATCGACGGCAAGGGGCTCGACGCCGCCGCGCTGATCGACTTCTACGCCGACCTGGTCGACTCCTACCCGCTCGTGTCGATCGAGGACCCGCTGGACGAGGACGACTGGGCCGGCTGGCACGACATCACCGTGAGGCTCGGCGGCAAGGTGCAGCTCGTGGGCGACGACCTGTTCGTCACCAACCCCGAGCGGCTGGCCCGCGGCATCGCCGAGGGCTGCGCCAACGCGCTGCTGGTCAAGGTCAACCAGATCGGCACGCTCACGGAGACCCTGGACGCCGTCGAGCTGGCCCACCGGTCGGGTTACCGCTGCATGATGAGCCACCGCTCCGGCGAGACCGAGGACACGACGATCGCCGACCTCGCGGTGGCCGTGAACTGCGGTCAGATCAAGACCGGTGCTCCGGCGCGCTCCGACCGTGTGGCGAAGTACAACCAGCTTCTGCGCATCGAGGAACTCCTGGACGACGCCGCTCGCTACGCGGGCCGCGCGGCGTTCCCACGATTCCAGCGCTAAAAGGTGTCTTATATGGGGAAGAAGTGTGAAATCTGGGCTCGGCTTGTCTGGCCGCGGCGTGGATCGAGCGCTTCTTCCCCATCGACATCAAGCGTTTTTTCTGCATCCAAGGCCGTCGAGCCCAGCAGACTCCTCCGATCCCATGAAAAATGCTCATAGGGAACCTCGGGGGTGATGCTCCTCCGAGCGGGCAGTGGCTGCCAGGAGGGGTGGGATAGGCATGAGCAGGCGACCGCAGTTGACCGGCAGGGCCGCGGTCCTCGCGATCGTGGTCTGCGCCATCGCGATGAGTCTGGCCTATCCTGTGCGCGAATACATCGCTCAACGGCGGCAGATCGCTGAGCTCCAGGAGCAGAAGGCCAACGCGTTGAGCGAGCTCAGCACCCACGAGCAGCGCAGCCGCCAGCTCCAGGACCCGAACTACATCAAGCGCGAGACCCGGCGCAGGCTCCACTACTGCGGGCCGGCCCCGGAGACGTGCTACGTCGTCATGGACAACGGCGAGCCGTCGGGCCCGGTCGGCGGCCAGGCGCGCGAGGTGGAGAAGGCCCCCTGGTATCAGACGCTCTGGGAGTCGATCGAGGCGGCCGACAAGGGCACGGGCCGCAAGGTGCAGACCGGCCCGGCTCAGACCGACCAGGTAGAGAAGTAAAAGAAGCAGAAGAGCAGAAGAAGTAGAAAGGTGGACGTGGACAGCAAGGACGTGAAGGCGGTCGAGCTCCAGCTCGGCCGTCCGCCGCGCGGGCTCCGGGGGGTCGCGCACCGCTGCCCCTGCGGCCTGCCCGACGTGGTGGAGACCGCGCCCCGCCTTCCCGACGGCTCGCCGTTCCCCACCCTCTACTACCTCACATGCCCGAGGGCCGCCTCCGCCATCGGCACCCTCGAAGGCTCGGGGCTGATGCGCGAGATGCAGGCCAGGCTCGCCGAGGACCCGGAGCTCGCCGCCGCCTACCAGTCCGCCCACGAGGACTACATCGCCCGCAGGGACAAGGCCGCCGAGCAGGAGGGCGTCGAGCCGCTTCCCCGCGACATGCAGAGCACGGGCGGCATGCCGACCCGGGTGAAGTGCCTGCACGCCCTGGTCGGCCACGAGCTCGCGACACCCGGCGTCAACCCGTTCGGGCGGGAGGCCCTCGACAGGCTCCCGGAGTGGTGGGCCGACGGGCCGTGTGTGGCCGCCCCGCCCTCCGACTGACCCGTCCGACCGACCCATCGGGCTGACCCGTTCGACGCACTCCGCCCGATGACGCAGCCCTGATGACACAGCCCTGATGACACAGCCCTGATGACACAGCCCCCGGTGACGCCGCCCCGGTGACGTCCCCCGATGACTTCCATCCGATGATTTCGATCCGATGACTTCAACAGAGCCTGGAGGCGTCACGTGAAGCGTGTGGCGGCGATCGACTGCGGCACGAACTCGGTCAGGTTGCTGGTGGCCGACATCGACGGGGACGAGCTTGTCGACCTGACGCGCCGGATGGAGATCGTACGGCTCGGCCAAGGCGTCGACCGCACCGGCCGCCTGGCCGCCGAGGCGCTCGACCGCACCTTCACCGCGATGCGCGACTACGCCAAGGTGATCGCTCAGCACGAGGCGCAGGCCGTACGCGTGGTCGCCACCAGCGCCACCCGCGACGCCGCCAACCGGCACGAGTTCGTCGACGGCGTGCGGGAGATCTTCGGGGTGGAGCCCGAGGTGGTCCCGGGGGCGGAGGAGGCGCGGCTGTCGTTCGTCGGGGCCACCAGAGAGCTGGCCCGGGCCGGGCTCAGTGCGCGCCCGCCGTACCTCGTGGTCGACATCGGCGGCGGCTCCACGGAGTTCGTGGTGGGCGAGGGCGAGGGCGAGGTCGACGGGGCGCTGTCGGTGGACATCGGGTGCGTCCGGCTCGCCGAGCGGCATCTGAAGTCGGCGGGCGACCCGCCGTCGGCGGTGGCGGTGGCGGCGGTGACCGCCGATATCGACGCCGCGCTCGACCTGGTCGCCGCGCGTGTGCCGGTGGGGGAGGCGCGCACGCTGGTGGGGTTGGCCGGTTCGGTGACCACGGTGTCGGGTATCGCCCTCGACCTCCCCGAGTACGACTCCGAGCGGTTGCACCACTCGGTCATCTCCGCCGAGACCTCGCATGAGGTGTCGCGGCGGCTGCTCGCGATGACCCATGCCGAGCGGGCCGCGATCCCGGTGATGCATCCCGGGCGTGTCGACGTGATCGGGGCTGGGGCACTGATTCTTGACCGAATCGTTACACGCTTCGAGTTTGGTGAAGTGATCGTGAGTGAGCACGACATTCTCGATGGCATCGCCTGGTCCATTTCGTGAAATGTCACGATTTGGGTTCGATTGCCCAATTCTCTAGCTATTGATGGGTAAACCTCTTTCGTGGTTAGGTAATGGCGCTTTAACGAGGCTTTGCCGTGGGGCCCGGCACAGCGAGTGCTGGGGCGGCAACCGTCTCAAAGCAGCATTCCTCTCACGGAACGGGGTTTACATGAGGTCTTCAGCATTGGTGCGGCGTGTAGTCGCACTTGGCGCCGGAGTGACCATGGCCGCAGGCATGGTCTCCGGAGTGCTCGTCGCGCCCGCAGCAGCGGCGACCACCACCTCCGCCAAGAGCAAGCCCGCCGTTAATGTGACCACTCCCAAGGCATCTCCCAGGAACTTCGAGGGGGACTGCCCCACTCGGGTCTCCTTCTCCTCCAAGGTCAAGCTCAAGCTGAAGGGCAAGACCAAGGTCAAGTACCGCTGGGTCTACAGCAACGGCTCGAAGAGCAAGGTGAGGTCCTTCACCGCCAAGGGCAAGGGCACCAAGAGCTACACGCTGCGCACGTCGGCGAAGTTCAGCCAGGACACCGAGGGTTGGTACGCCCTCCAGGTCGTCTCCCCCCGCAAGATCACCTCCAAGCGGGGCTACTACAGCGTGACCTGTGACGCGCCGGGCGACCCGGACGTCGGTCCGGACCGCGTCGACGCGCGCGTGACGGCCGACCAGGGCTCCTGGTCGGGCCCGTGCACGTCGAGCCAGCCCAACCTCGGCTTCACCGGCCGCATCCGTGTGCACGGTGACCCCGAGTGGGTGCACTACCGCTGGATCCGCAACGGCGACGTGGTGGACACCGGCTCGGTGCGGGCCGACGACTGGACGACCGTGAAGTACGCGTACAAGCCTGACCGCACCGAGAAGGGCTGGGTGGCCCTCCAGGTCGACCACCCGGACTACAGGCGGGTCGCCTCCGGCCGTGCCTACTACTCGGTCAAGTGTGAGGGTTCCACGGGCGACGTGTCGGCCAGCGTGAACGCGCCCGCCGCTCACACGGGTGCCTGCCCGGCGACCCGCACCTTCACCGGCAGCATCACCCACCGCGGTTCGGGCACCGTGAGGTACCAGTGGGTCGGCGACAACTACGCGGGCCCGGTGCGTGAACTGCACTTCTCCGGATGGGGCAGCGAGACCAAGGCTGTGGCCGACGAGTCGGTGAGCACGAGCGGTGACGTGTGGCGCAAGCTGCGCATCCACTCGCCGAAGTACACCGAGTCCAACGCCGCGACCGCCAAGGTGAACTGCACCACGCCTTCGCCTTCGCCCTCCCCCTCCACCACCTCCTCGCCCGCGTAACAGTCGAGCGTAAGAGTCGAGGAGAGGCAGGACTCCCTCTTGGGAGTTCCACGCCATAGATGACGGGAACGGGCGGTGCCTTCGGGTGCCGCCCGTTTTCCCATGCGGGCCCTGGCCCGGCCCCTGGCAGGATCGGGGTTATGAGCTATGTATCCCCGGGCAGCGGGTGGCCCGGCGACCCGGCCTCCCCCGACACCCCCGTCGCCCACGACGCGGCTCAGGTGGCCGAGTTGGCCGGCGGCAGCCGTACGCTCGCGGAGTTGACGGCGCGGCAGTCGGTGTGCCGGGCCTGCCCCCGGCTGGTGGAGTGGCGTGAGCAGGTCGCGGACGTCAAGCGGAGGGCGTTCGCGGACGAGGAATACTGGGGGAGGCCCGTTCCGGGGTGGGGGGCGGAAAAGCCGCGCATTCTTCTGATGGGGCTGGCTCCCGCCGCGCACGGAGGCAACCGCACGGGACGTATTTTCACAGGTGACCGCAGTGGCGACTGGCTGTTCGCCTCGCTGCACCGGGTGGGGCTGGCAGCGCAGGAGACCAGTGTCCGCGCGGACGACGGCCAGCGGCTGATCGGGGCGAGGGTGGCCGCCGCGGTGCGGTGCGCGCCGCCGGGGAACAAGCCGCTGCCGCAGGAGCGGGCGGCATGCGCCCCCTGGCTGGTGCGCGAGGTCTCCTTGGTCGTGCCCGATCTGCGGGTCGTCGTCGCGCTGGGCTCCTTCGCCTGGCAGTCGGCCTGGACCACGCTGCGCGAGGTCGGCGTACGGCTGCCGCCCCGCCGTGTGCCCTTCGGGCACGGCGTCGAGGTCGCAGCGGACGGGTTAACGCTGATCGGGTGCTATCACCCCAGCCAGCAGAACACTTTCACCGGCAGGGTGACCGCTCCCATGCTGGACGTGGTGTTCAGCCGTGCCGCTGAGCTGGCCGAGTCGGCGGTGTGAAGAGAATCATATAGAGGAAAGTTCTCCCATATTTCTGTAGAGAACATCCGATCTCCCTGCTGATCTGGGCAAATACCGCAGAGCTTTGCGAGGGGGGTGGGTGGCGTCTAAGAATCCTGGTGGCGTACGCTTGTGAATGCTTTCACAAGCGATCTACGGATGGGCATGGCAGTGAACGCGACAGGGAACCACATCCTCATCGTCGGCGGCGGATACGTCGGCCTCTACACAGCACTGAGACTCCAGCGGCGGCTTCGCAGGGAGCTCCAGGAGGGAAGCGTGCGGATCACGATCGTTGACCCGCAGTCCTATATGACGTATCAGCCCTTCCTGCCCGAGGCCGCCGCGGGCAACCTCTCCCCCCGGCACGTCGTCGCCCCGCTGCGGCGCGTGTTGCCCAAGGCGCGGATTCTGAACGGCAAGATCATTAAGATCGACCACGACGCCCGGAAGGCCACCTTCGAACCCGTCGAGGGCGAGCCGCGCGACCTCTCCTACGACCTGATCGTGATGGCCGCCGGATCGGTCTCGCGAACCCTCCCCATCCCCGGCCTCACCGACATCGGCATCGGTTTCAAGAGCATCGGCGAGGCGATCGGCCTGCGCAACCGCGTGCTGCACCAGATGGACCTCGCCGAATCCACCGAGGACCCCGAGCTGCGCCGCCGAGCGCTCACCTTCGTCGTGGTCGGCGCGGGCTTCGCAGGCGTGGAGGCACTGGCCGAGCTCGAAGACATGGCCAAGGACTCCACCCGCTACTACACCAAGATCAAGCCCGAGGACATCCGCTGGGTCCTCGTCGAGGCCACGAACCGGGTCCTGCCCGAGGTCGGCCCCGAGATGGGCAAGTGGACGCTCGACCAGCTCCGCGAGCGCGGCATCGACGTACGGCTGGACACGCGCCTCGAATCCTGCGTGAACGGCCGGGTCATGCTGTCGGACGGTGACTCCTTCGACGCCGACACGCTCGTGTGGACGGCGGGCGTCAAGCCCAGCACGATCGTGGGCGACGGCGGCCTCCCGCTGGACGAGCGCGGCCGGATCAAGACGACCACCCGCCTCACCGTGGCGGGCACCACCGGCGCCTACGCCGCGGGCGACGCCGCCGGCGTGCCCGACGTGACCCACCCCGGCCAATACTGCGCCCCGAACGCCCAGCACGCCGTGCGCCAGGCCAAGGTCCTCGCCGACAACATCGTGCGTGAGCTGCGAGGACAGGACCTTGTGGAATACCACCACAAATACGTCGGTTCGGTCGCCGGGCTCGGCCTGTACCAAGGTGTGGCCAATGTGTATGGGGTGAAGCTTCGCGGATTCCCTGCGTGGTTCATGCACCGGACCTACCATCTGTCGCGGGTGCCCACGCTGAACCGCAAGGTCCGCGTGGTCGTGGACTGGACCCTCGCGTTGTTCTTCCGGCGGGAGACCATCTCGCTCGGTGAGATCCACCGGCCGCGTGAGTCCTTCAGGGATGCGGTCGCCGGCAACAACCGCTGACCCCGCCCGAGTACGGCTCGCATCCACGCGCCTGGGCGCGAGCCGTACCACCCGTGGCTGTCGTCGTCTGTGGGAGGGATTCCACAGGGTTGTGCGTGCGCCTTCGGGCGCGGGTGAGAGGTGCCGGGAGTGGGACTGCTCGCTGTCGCAGTGGTGGGAACCGACCGGTCGGCGCTGATCCCCGAGGTGAGCGGCGTGCTCGCGCGTGCGGGCACGGAGATCTGCGAGGCGTCGATGACGCTGCTCGGGGGATACGCGGTGATGATGCTGCTCGTGTCCGGCGGCCCGTCCGCGGAGGAGCTGCGCGGCCGGGTCGCCCTGGTGCCCGGGGTCCTCAGCGCGGTGGTGGGCCTGCCGGAGCACGGTTCGGACTCGGTGCTTCCTGCGGCGTCGCAGGAGGAATTCGAACTTTCCGGTGATCCCCGGGGCCTGCCGTACGTGCTCACCGCCCACGGTCCCGCGCGGTCCGGTGTGCTCGCCGCCGTCGGCGAGGTGATCGCCGAGGTGGGCGGCCACATCACGGCCCTCAGTGTGCGGCGCGGGGGCAGACTCCACGCCATGGTCGCCGACCTGCGGATACCCGGTTATGTGGATGTGGCGCACCTCATGCGCACGCTCACCGCGACCTGCGCCGACCTCGGCTCCGAGATCTCCTTCCGCCCGGCGCGGGAGGAGATCGTATGACCGGTGACGCGCCCCGGGCGGTCCTCACCGCCCCGCATCCGCTGCTCACCACCCCGGCGGAGCCGGTCGATGCCACCGATCCCCGCGTGGTGGCCCTCGCAGCCGAACTTCTCGCCGCCCTCCGCACCACCCGGCCGTCCACCGGGCTCGCCGCTCCCCAGATCGGTACGGCGGTGCGCCTCATCGCGGCCGATGTCTCCCTGCACCCCCATGCCCGCTCGTGCGCGGGCGAGGTGGTGCTCGTGAATCCGAGGCTGGTCGCCGCCTCGGGGTGGCGGGCGGTCCGGGAGGGCTGCCTGTCGGTCCCCGGTCTGACGGGGGAGACGGTCCGCGCTTCGGAGATCACCGTGAGGGGCGAGCTGCCGGGGTCCGGTGACGCCGTCACCCTGCGTGCCGACGCCGTCGAGGCACTGTGTCTTCAGCATCAACTCGATCACCTCGATGGCTTACTTTTTCTTGACCGAATCGTCGAAGCCAGTGCACTCCATCCCGTCTGGCAGGGCCTTGCCGCCCCTGCCCTGACTCGCCCTAGACCATCACAACCCGCCCCGATCCGCGGCTCGTGATCATTTGTGACGCATGATGCGAAGTTGTGCTCCTCGTAAGAGTGGTCAGTTACGTATGATTGCGGCGCCCCCGTAGCCCAATGGCAGAGGCAAACCCCTTAAAAGGGTTGACGTGTGGGTTCGAGTCCCACCGGGGGCACCGTCCAAGTTGTCAGGCGAAGCGCCCGTGACCTGCGGAAACGCAATCACGGGCGCAGTGGCACGCGGACGGGGCCGTCGAGTCGGCGCGGAAGCACGGCGGGCACCTCAGGTAAATAACGGACCACGAGATCTGGCCTTCATTGAATTGTGATGCTTGTCGGCGGGGGCCGCCCGCAGGGCTTTCGGCCGGGACCTGATCGCATTTCGCGGAGATCCGCTGCCGGGGAGGTCGCACGCGCCTTTCCGGGCGGTTGATCAGCGAGCCCTGGCAAGGGGTGTCTGGGTGGCGCCGTTCTTGCGTATTTCTTTACCTTTGTGCACCTCCGGGAGAGACGTCCGCCGCGGGGCTCTCCTGCCGTACACACCTGCGCGAAGTCGGCGTCACCCCTGGGAACTGTGAGGCGATGTCGTGCGTTGGCCATGTCGGCGGGCGCTGTGCCTAACCACTTGCACCAGTCAAGTCAAGCGCGGGAAGCTTTCGCTCGTCCAAAGTGAAGATAGATATCAGCGTGAGACGGCCG
Organism: Sinosporangium album; assembly: GCF_900100605.1. Lineage (GTDB taxonomy): Bacteria > Actinomycetota > Actinomycetes > Streptosporangiales > Streptosporangiaceae > Sinosporangium > Sinosporangium album. The sequence continues at coordinate 186,294 of NZ_FNCN01000012.1, forward strand.
CGTGACGCCGATCGATTAACCTGATCACGTTTAGGTCGCAGCGTGGAGGCAGCGATGGAGAGTAAGAACCCCGTTTTCAGGCGGCAACCCTACGGTCATGCCGGAGCGGTGCCCGTGCCCAGTCCCGAGCAGCTCCAGGACATGTACAACTCCCCGTCCTATGTCCCGGCGCCGCCCGCCTACCGCACGATGACCATCGACGACGTCGTGGTCCGTTCGTTCATGACGCTCGGCACCCTTGTGGTCACCGGTGCGGCGGCATGGGTGCTCGACGTCCCGCTCTGGGCGGGCGTGGTCTCGGCGATCATCGGCATCGTGCTCAGCATGATCGTCATCTTCAAGGAGAAGGTGAGCCCGCCGCTCATCCTGGGCTACGCCGCCTTCTACGGAGTGTTCGTCGGCGTCATCAGCCACCACTTCGAGAACTTCTACAACGGCATCGTCCTGCAGGCCGTGATCGGCACCGCCCTGGCGTTCGCCGGTGTTCTCGCGGTCTACGCGCTGCGCATCGTGCGCGTCACGCCGAAGCTGGTCAGGTTCGTGCTCGCCGCCGCGATCGGCGCGATGAGCCTCGTCCTGGTCAACTGGATCGTCGGGTTCTTCGTGTCCGGCGGCATCGGCATCCGCACCGACAGCCCGCTCGGCTGGATCTTCAGCGCCGCGATGATCCTGCTCGGCTGCTTCTTCCTGCTCCTCGACTTCGCCCAGGCGGAGGAGGCCGTGAAGAGCGGCGCCCCCGCGAAATACTCGTGGATGTGCGCCTTCGGACTCACGCTCACCCTGGTCTGGATCTACCTTGAGGTGCTGCGCCTGATCAGCTACTTCTCCGGTAGTGACTGACCCAGGATTTGACAAGCTGTGATCTGACAGTGCAGACCTGGTGAAGGCCCCGCCGTTCGCGGCGGGGCCTTCCTCTGTCTCGGGGGCCTGTAGGGCAGGTGAATGGCCGTGTGGCGCGGGCATGTGGGGGACCTCAAAGGGTGTCGCTTGAGGCCGCCACGGAGAGGATCGGGGCCGCCCAGGCGATGGATGATCTACATGTGACGAGTAAAAGGCTGCCCCAAGAGGTCTTGTCTTTCCTGATGTGGTAAGGCAGTGTCGAGCCAAGGAGCTTCGTCCGTGGAGGTGCCCATGTCGTTGAACCACTCATCGGAGACGCAAAGCAAACTGATCGCCAGAGTCCCGGTCGTCACGGGACGCGAACTCCCCGAGTGGTTCCGAGCCCTGGACAACGGCCCGTCCTTCCTGCGATGTGGAGAGCGAGCCAAGTGGCTCGCCGACGAGCACGGGCTGCCTCACGGTTACGCCGCCGCCATCGTGCATGAGCACGAGCGGCGTCGCCGTAACCGTATGGGCTTCGCGCAACCCTCATAAGCCGGTCCGCACACACAGCCGCACCAATACCCGTATCAACGAGAGCGCCCACACCGCATGGCCGGTGTGGGCGCATCATTGCTCTATGGAACTGGACAAGGCCCTGGAGTTCGTCCGCGCCAATCCCCGAGCGGTGCTGCTGACCTACCGTCCCGACGGAGGTCCGCAGATGTCGCCGGTGATCGTTGGGGTGGATTCTGAGGGATATGTGGTGGTCAGCACCCGGGAGACCGCGATCAAAACCCGCAATATCCGGCAAAACCCGCAGGTGGGGTTCTGCGTGTTCACCGAGGGGTTCTTCGGCCCATGGGTGCAGCTGGAGGGAAGGGCGGAGATCGTGTCGCTACCGGATGCGATGGACCACCTCATCGCGTATTACCGCGGCATCTCCGGCGAACATCCCGACTGGGATGACTACCGGTCGGCGATGGAACGCGAGCAGCGGGTGATCGTCCGGGTCGCCCTGGACCGCGCAGGGCCGGACCTGCACGGCTGACCCCCGCTTTCCGGGGTGTACGGCCACGGCCCGCCGAGGCCGTACACCCCGGAAGGAAAGGTCAGCTCAACCGCTCCAACACGAGCGCCATGCCCTGCCCGCCACCGACGCACATGGTCTCCAGCCCGATGGTCTTGTCGTGGAAGCGCAGGCTATTGATCAGGGTCGAGGTGATCCGCGCCCCCGTCATGCCGAACGGGTGGCCGACCGAGATGGCGCCGCCGTTCACGTTGAGCCGGTCGAGGTCGATGCCGAGGTCCTGGTAGGACGGGATGACCTGCGCAGCGAACGCCTCGTTGATCTCTACGAGGTCGACGTCGCCGACCGACATGCCGGCACGGGCCAGGGCCTGCCGGGACGCCTCGACGGGGCCGAGGCCCATGATCTCGGAGGACAGGCCGGTGACCCCGGTGGCGACGATGCGGGCCAGCGGGGTGATGCCCAGTTCCGCGGCCTTGGTGTCGCTCATGACGATGAGCGCCGCCGCGCCGTCGTTGAGCGGGCAGCAGTTGCCCGCGGTCACGGTGCCGTCCGGACGGAACACCGGCTTGAGCTGGGCCACGGCCTCGTAGGTCGTGCCGGCGCGCGGGCCGTCGTCCTTGCTCACCACCGTGCCGTCGGGGAGCGTCACCGGGGTGATGTCGGTCTCCCAGAAGCCGTTGGCCAGCGCCTTTTCGGCGAGATTCTGGGAGCGCACCCCGAACTCGTCCTGTTCCCGGCGGGATACGTTCTTGAGCGAGGCCACGTTCTCCGCGGTCTGTCCCATGGCGATGTAGACGTCGGGCACCAGGCCGTCTTCCCGCGGGTCGCGCCAGGGGCCTGTGCCGCCGCCCGCGGTGGCGGCGGTGCGGGCCGCGGCGTCGGCGAAGAGCGGGTTCTCCGTGCCGGGCCAGGAGTCGGAGCTCGCGGCGGCGGCCCGGGAGACCGACTCGACCCCGGCGGAGATGAAGACGTCGCCTTCGCCGGCCCTGATGGCGTGGTAGGCCATGCGCGTGGTCTGCAGGGAGGACGCGCAGTAGCGGGTGATCGTGGCGCCGGGCACGCTGTCGAGGCCGAGCATGACCGAGACGACCCGCGCCATGTTGAACCCCTGCTCACCGCCGGGCATGCCGCACCCGAGCAGGAGGTCGTCGATCTGTGCGGGGTCGAGCTGCGGCACTCGGTCGAGCGCGGCCCTGACCATCTGGGCGGTGAGGTCGTCGGGCCTGATGTCCTTCAGCGATCCTTTGAAGGCGCGGCCGATGGGCGAACGCGCCGCTGCGACGATGACTGCCTCGGGCATGTGGCTCTCCTGACGGATGTGGCGCGGAGCACCCCTCGCCCGCGGGGCGTGAGCCGTACGGGCGAGGGGTGCTCTCTCCTCAGCGTGAGGCTACCGGTTGGTAGGCCGACATTCATCGGGAGGGGGCGGAAAAACAGAACTTTGTACGGTTGTGTGGGAGCGGCGGGGAGGCCCGGCTAGGAGACTCCGTACATCCCCGGTGTCGGGGCGGTGTCGTCCTTGATCCCGTGTAGCGCGCCCTTCTCGTCGCGCCAGATGCGCCAGCCGTCCTGGCTTCCGGTGAACCACGCCGGCGGAGCCTGGGGCTCGGTCACCCGCTTGCCCGTGGAGAGGTCGAACTCGCAGAGCGAGGCCACCGAGTAGAACCCGGGAGGCTGCTTCTGGAGGGGGAGCGGCTTGGGGTCGGTGGCGCAGAAGGACCAGCCGCGCTGCTCTTCCGTCGGGAGAGCCTTGCCCGAGGCCATGTCGAAGACCGTGCCGGGGCTGCCGTGCTTGAGGAAGCCCATCTTCTCCATGCCGGAGGGGAAGGCCAGCCACCAGCCCGAACCCGGTACCTGTGCGGCCGAGATCTGGCCGAGGACCCGGCCCGAGTCGGCGTCGAGGCGGGCGAAGCCGCCATAGGCCCCGGACTGGTCCACCGGGCGCACGACCGGGGCGAACCCCGGGCTGCCGCTCGGGTAGACCCGCACGACGGAAGGGCGCATCCAGTTGATCGCGCCGTCGGTGAGCTTGACGGAGAAGAGGCCGAAGGCGGAGGTCTTGCTCGTGCGGGGGTCGGTGTAGGGGGCGAGGTAGCCGACGAGGTCCTCGCCGGTGGCCCCGAAGGCCCAGCCGCCCGACATGTCGATGCCCTCGCCGAGTGCCTGCTCGATCGGCTGCTCCCAGAGCAGTTTGCCGCTCTTGAGCTCGTATGCCGCGAGCACCGGGCTCGCGGCGAGGCGCAGCAGGACCACCCGCTCGGCGTTCGACCACTCGACCTCGGCGACACCGGGGATCTTCCACAGCGTCTTGCCCGTCGCCGGGTCGAGCACGACCACGCGAGCGCCGGCCAGCGCGGTGTGCTCTGACAGGCACAGGTAGGACCCGCAGCGCTGGGGGCCGAAGCTCGAGTGGACGGGCCGCGTCCACATCTGACGCCCGGTGCGTGCGTCACGGGCGATCAATGTAGCGTTCCATTTGCCTTGTTTGGCGGGGTCGATCGCGGCGACCACCGCCTGCTTCCCAGCCGTGGCCACGATGGCGGGGGAGGACACGCCCATGCCGGGCAGGCGGCCGGCCATGGTGGCCGGGTGCGTCCACAAGGTCTTGCCACTGGTCTGGTCAAAGGCGACCGTCGCAAGGGCGCCATCGGGCTTCATGGAGGTCACGGCCACCACCCCGGCCGCCGCCGAGGTGCGACTGACCGCGTTGACCTCGGAGTTCTTCCAGGTGGGACGTTCAACGGTGGCTGCGTCACTGCCTGAGCACGCGGCCAGGAACATGATTCCGGCAATTGAGAGGGCTGAGGTCGCGTAAGGCCGGATCACAGGCATTCCACTCCAAGCTCCAAGACAGTCAGACAAGTGACGACTCGGACGCGGAGGGTGATCGGCTTCAGGCGTGGTCGAGCGCGGACTCAGGACTCCGGCGGAGCCTCTTCGCCCACCGTCCGTGGGGGCCGAACGCCCGGCCGGCGACCCGGGTCGCGGTGACCTCCGTGCCGGGTTCCTCCGCGGCCATGGCCGCCGCAAGGTAAATCGGTTGTGAACCTTCGCTGCGCACAGGTTGGACCTCCGGCCACAACCCCAACGCCGCGCATACAGAAGGTAGCACCGCGTAAGCGGCGCGTAGGTAACCTCGGACAGATGGGTGGAAACGGTCGGGTCCGAACATTTCATGGGGATTTGTCGCGAACTCCGGCCCCAGCACGTCCGCGAAGGCCACCGTACGGCCACCCGCCTCGACCACCGCCACCGTCTGCGCGGCGGCCAGCTCCCGGCTCCACCGGCGGGTGACCCAGCGCAGCGGCTGCGCGATGGGCCGCACCGTGCCGAGGTCCGGGCACGTGCCCACCACCACCTCGATCCCCGCCTCGCGCAGCCTCCGGACCGCCGTCGCCAGATGCCGTACGGCTGTCGCCGGCATGCTCTGCGAGGTCACGTCGTTGGCGCCGATGAAGATCACCGCGATCTCGGGCTCCTCCAGGAGCGCGCTGTCCACCTGGGCGGCGAGCTGGACGGAGGCGGCCCCCGACTCGCCGAGCACCACCAGCGACACCGGCCGCTCCGCCAGCGCCGCCACCCCCTTGGCCAGCACCACACCCGGGGTGTCGGCGGGGTTGGCCATGCCGAGCCCCACCGAGGTGGAATCGCCCAGCATCACGAGCTTGACGGGGTCGCCGGGGAGGTCGCCGTAGAGGCCGTCGGCCCTCGGCCCGCTCGTCCCGTGGGGGCGGCCGATCATGCGGCGGGCCAAGAGCGCCTCCGCGACCAGAACGCCGTAGACCGTCGCGCCGAGTACCGTCAGCCCGCCCCCGCCGACAGCCGCGGCTGTGGCGATGCGTCGGGCGGCACGCGCCACGCTGGGCGTCCAGATCAAGGCGTATATCTCCTCAGCAGGTCACGACGGTAGCGTTTGATGTGAAAAATAGCTGAGGCCCGGCCACCCCCTCGGGACCTCGGCCCTACGGTGGCCGACAAACTTCGGCAAGGTTTCAGAGAAGGTGTCCACGCGGTGCACGTTTATGACTCGCTGGTTGAGCTGATGGGGAACACCCCGCTTGTCCGGTTGCGCAAGGTAACAGCGGGTCTGCCCGCTCAGGTACTCGCCAAGGTCGAATACTTCAACCCGGGTGGGTCCGTGAAGGACCGCATCGCGGTGCGGATGATCGACGCGGCGGAGAAGTCGGGGGCGCTGCGGCCCGGAGGCACGATCGTCGAACCCACGTCGGGCAACACCGGCATCGGGCTCGCCATAGTGGCGCAGGAACGGGGCTACAAATGCCTCTTCGTGGTGCCCGACAAGGTCGCCCAAGACAAGATCTCGGTGCTCAGGGCATATGGCGCCGAAGTCGTCGTGTGCCCGACGGCCGTCTCGCCAGACCACCCGGACTCCTACTACTCGGTCTCCGACCGGCTCGCCCGTGAAATCCCGAACGCCTGGAAGCCGGACCAGTACTCCAACCCGGAGAACCCGAACTCCCACTACCACTCGACGGGCCCGGAGATCTGGGAGCAGACCGAGGGGCGCATCACCCACTTCGTCGCGGGAGTGGGCACCGGCGGCACGATCAGCGGCACCGGACGCTACCTGAAGGAGGTCTCCGGCGGCCGAGTGAAGATCATCGGCGCCGACCCCGAGGGGTCGGTCTACTCCGGCGGCACCGGCCGGCCGTACCTCGTCGAAGGCGTGGGCGAGGACATCTGGCCCGCGACCTACGACACCGCGATCTGCGACGAGATCATCGCCGTGGCCGACAAGGACTCCTTCGGGATGACCCGCAGGCTGGCCCGCGAGGAGGCGCTGCTGGTCGGCGGCTCGTGCGGCATGGCGGTCGTCGCGGCCCTGCGGGTCGCCGCCAAGGCCGGCCCGGACGCCCTCGTCGTGGTGCTGCTGCCCGACGGCGGGCGCGGCTACCTGTCGAAGATCTTCAACGACGAGTGGATGGCCGACTACGGCTTCCTCACCGAGACGAGCGAGGAGGGCCTGGTCCGCGAGGTGCTCGGCCGCAAGGGCACGGGCATGCCCGAGTTCGTCCACGCCCACCCGCACGAGACGGTGAGTACGGCGATCGCCCTGATGCGCGAGTACAGCGTGTCGCAGCTCCCCGTCATGAAGGAGGAGCCGCCGGTCATGGCGGCGGAGGTGGTCGGCTCGATCGTCGAGCGCGACCTCCTCGACGGCCTCTACCGGGGGCGCGTGCGGCCCGACGACGCCGTGTCCGAGCACATGTCGCAGCCCCTGCCCATGATCGGCGCGGGTGAGCCGGTGTCGCGCGCCATCGAGGCGCTGGAGAAGGCCGACGCGACGGTGGTGCTCGACGACGGCAAGCCCGTCGGCATGCTCACCCGCCAGGACCTGCTCGGGTTCCTCGCCGGCGCGAGCTGATCCCCGGCCGCGGCAGGGCCGGCCGACAGGTCAGAGGGGGATCTCGGCCAGCACCTGCCAGGCGCCCTCGGGCGTGCGGCCCGCGATGAGCCGCCCCCCGAGCGCCTCCACGCGTTCCGCCATGCCCACCAGGCCGAACCCCCCACCCAGGCGCGAGGTCTTGGTGTCGACCGCCGAGCCGTAGTTCCGCACCCGCAGGCGGAGCCACTGGCCCACGTGGTGCAGGTCGACCTCCACCCAGCCGGCGGTGGGGGCATGGCGGCGCACGTTGGTCAGCGACTCCTGGAGCACGCGGTACAACGTGGTCGTCACCTCGGGGGCCATGCGTGACTCGTCGACGCCCATCCCGATGTCGAAGGCCACCCGCGGCCCGTTCTCGGAGAACCGCTCGGCGAGAAGGCGCAGGTCCCGCAGGCTCGTCCCGGGGGTGCGAGCCGCCTCGTCGTCGGCACGCAGCACGCCGACCAGCCGCCGCATCGAGGTGAGCGCGTCGGCCCCGGCGTTCGCGATGGCCTCCAGGGCGGGCACGACGGCCTCCGGCTTCTGCTCGGCCACGGTCTTGGCCGCCTGCGCCTGCACCACGATGCCGGTGATGTGGTGGGCGACCAGGTCGTGCAGTTCGCGGGCGAGTTCGAGCCGCTCGGCCCGCCGTACGGAGCTCACCGCGGCACGGCGGCGCTCCTGCTGGAAGCGCAGGTAGCCGCCAATGCTCGCGGCGGCGGCCCAACCCACGAAGAGCAAGAAGCCGAAGGCCAGGCTGATCGCCGGTCCGCCGGCGCCCAAACGGGACGCCGCCGAGATCTGCAGCACGATCATCGCCAGGACGGCGTAGATGATGGCTTTGCGTATGGGTTCCACCCAGCGCAGTACGCCGATGGTCAGCACGCCGATCGCCCCGGTCTCGGCCAAGCCCGGGCCTCCTGTCACGGTGGTCATGCCGAGGAGAAGGGAGACGGCGACGGAGACGACAAGGGTGATCATGAATCCGGCCGTGCGGAACCTGCGGCGGAGCATGACGGCCGCGAGTGCGATCAGACCGCTGAGCACGCAGAGCCAATGGGCATAGTGCTCGCTTGCCATGAAGATATCCAGCAGCAAGAGCATGGAAAGCACGCCGATCAGCGCTACTTCGCTGATTTTCCTGATCACTTCGACGATACGGTGCGTGTCTCCCACGGACATTGAGCTTATGTCTTAAGACCTATCTCCATATCGGCCTTTCGGTTGGCTCGCCGCGTGCCAATCCCCACCTTCGGCCGAGGTGCGATGACTCCGCCTTGACCGATGCTTGACGTAGTCGGCAAGGGAGTCGAAGGGGGAAAGGAAATGGTCGTCGTCGGAATCGTCGCTCTGGCCCTGGGAATTGTGATCGTCGGTCTGTGTGCGGTGGCCGATCCGGTGCTGCTGTCCCGCATCAACGGGGAAGACGCCGAGGGATCGAGCGGCCGCCGCATCTCCGTGCCGCGTCCCTCCACCGACCTCGTCAGGATGTCCCGGTGCGGCGAGACCTCCTGCGAGCCGCAGGCCGCCTGAGCCGCCGGCGATCCGAGCCCCGCAGGGGCGGGCTCGGACCGCCTACTCACCTTCATCGGGCCGGGCGCGCCGCGGGGACGCGCATCTTCGGGGACGGTGACTCGCGGTAGCCGCGGGGAGGATAGCGTGGGCGCATGAACAAGGGCTTTGAAACTCTGGCCATCCACGCAGGTCAGGAACCCGACCCGCTGACCGGCGCGGTCGTTCCTCCGATTTACGCCACGTCCACCTACAAGCAGGACGGGGTGGGGGGGCTTCGATCCGGCTACGAGTACAGCCGCTCGGCCAACCCCACCCGGACGGCGTTGGAGGAATGCCTGGCCGCGCTGGAGGGCGGCGTGCGAGGGCTCGCGTTCGCCTCGGGCCTCGCCGCGGAGGACACCCTGCTGCGCACGGTGTGCCGCCCCGGTGACCACGTGCTGATCCCGGACGACGCCTACGGAGGCACGTACCGGCTGTTCGCCAAGGTGTTCGAGCAGTGGGGGCTCTCCTACGACCCGGTGCCGCTCGGCGACGTCGACGCGGTGCGGGCGGCCATGCGGCCGAACACCAAGGTCGTGTGGGTGGAGACGCCGACCAACCCGCTGCTCGGGATCGCCGACATCAGCGCGCTCGCGCAGGTCGCCAGGGACGGCGGAGCCCGGCTGGTGGTGGACAACACGTTCGCCTCGCCGTACCTCCAGCAGCCGCTGGCCCTCGGGGCCGACGTGGTGGTCCACTCGACGACGAAGTACATGGGTGGGCACTCCGACGTGGTCGGCGGCGCGCTGATCGCGGCCGAGCGGGGTCTCGGCGACGAGCTCGCCTACCACCAGAACGCCATGGGCGCGGTGGCGGGGCCGTTCGACGCGTGGCTGACGCTGCGGGGCGTCAAGACGCTCGGTGTGCGCATGGACCGCCACTGCGACAACGCCGAGCGGGTGGTCGAGCTGCTCGCCGCCCACCCGAAGGTCACGGCGGTGCTCTACCCGGGGCTTTCCGAGCACCCGGGGCACGAGGTCGCGGCCAAGCAGATGAAGCGGTTCGGAGGCATGGTCTCCTTCCGCGTCGCCGGGGGCGAGGACGCCGCGGTGGCGGTGTGCGACCGGGCCGAGCTGTTCACGCTGGGCGAGTCGCTCGGCGGGGTGGAGTCCCTGATCGAGCACCCGGGGCGCATGACGCACGCCTCGGCCGCGGGGTCGCCGCTGGAGGTGCCCGCCGATCTCGTGCGGCTGTCGGTCGGCATCGAGTCGGTCGAGGACCTGCTCGCGGACCTGACCCGGGCGCTCGACTTCTGACGGGCCGGTCGCTCAGAACCAGATCATGAGCACCAGGATCACGAGCCAGATCAGTGAGACCACCCCGGCGAGGGTGGCGATGCGCGCCGTCTGCACCTTGAGGTCCGAGGCGAGGTCCGAGGCGAGGTCCGGGGCGTGGTCCGGGGCCGCGGCGGCGGTCGGGGTCTCGCCCTCCTTCGGTTTGGCGGAGAGCGTCCGTACGGCGGTGCGCTGATCGCGGTCGATGATCACAAGGAGCACGAGGGCCACGACGAACAGCGTCATCGACACCGAGAGGTAGGGTCTGGCCAGGTCAGACCCGCCGAGCAGGGCTCCGAAGAGGAAGGCGCCGAGGGTCCCGATCGCGAAGATCCGGGTGGACCTGTGGAGGTATCTCACCACATTTGCGTCTTTGGCCCGAATGTAGCGTGGAGTGGCCATTGTGGTGGCCGTGACGGGGCCGATGGTGAATATCGCGAAGGCGATGTGGAGCCAGAGGAGCACTTTCGGCATGGCGAGAGATTAGCCTCCCGGTGGGACCACCGGGAGGCTGCAGGGTCAACTTGGGCGATTTCATCGTTTATTTCAATCGATGCCGCCCGTCCCCGTGCGGACGGCGACAGACTCTGTGACCTGCGGGGACTCGCCGTCCTCGGGGGCGGAGCCCACGTGCGAGGTCGACGAGGGAATGCGCAGCAGCACCTCGAAACCGATGCTCGATAACACGAGCATTGCCATGATAAAGATCGCCGCGGCCATGGAATACCCCCTTCCCGCCCCGACGAATAGTCACGTGAAAATATTTTTCTCTTCTTGGGACGCCCTAGCAAGTCTTTAAGTTGGCACATGCCCGAGCATTTCTAGGAACAAACTTTACGATCATGGCTTCTTTGGGCAAGGCGCCCTCCGGTGGAGGGATCGCCCATCCGAGACGAAGATTGTGAAATCCATCACGGGGACGCCTGAGGCGTGGGTAGTATCGCGGTCGGCTCATTACTCGGTGTGCTACTGACTCGGGGTGCACTATGCGAGCAACGGAGCCAGATCCTGATCTCTTGAAAGCACAGAGGGGTGCCATGGTGGCCGTGAAACACGTGGAGCCATACACCGATGAGTGGCTGACCCAGCCGGCTTTCTATCTGCTGCAGGTCGTCGATCTGCTGGGAGCCGAGGTCGTCGACTGGTGGGCGGGTCCGTTCGACCCGCGCGAAGCGACGCTCCGCCTGATCGACGGGTCGGCGCTGATGTGGGACGAGGAGAGCGGCTGGCGGCTCGGTCGCCTCATCTCAGGCGAGCGGGGCCGTCGGGCCATTCTCACCGACATCCGCTACCTGGGCGGCGGCCTGCTTCCACGCCCCGAGCGGGTGCCCGAGGCTCTGGCCGACGCCCGGCGCGGGGTGGGCGGCAGCACCGCCTTCAGACCGTGCTACCGCTCCTACCGCCACCGCCGCGACGGCTTCGACCTGGCCCTCGCCGAATACGTGATCAGCGCCGCGGGGGCCATGGCCCCCGTCCGCATGTGACACCTCGCGGGCTCAGCACGCCCGGCGCGTCCGCAGGAAGTCGTTGACGACGTACTCGCCGAGCCGCTCCGCGCTCGGCGAGAACACCCGTCCGCCGTTCCGCTTCGCGACATCGTCCACGAACGCCTGCAGACGCGGGTCCGCGGCGAGCATGAACACGTTGATCGTGGCCCGGCGCCGCGTCATCTTGTCCACCTCGGCCAGCGTGAGCTGAAGGGTCTCCGGCGACGGCGGCCACTCGAAGGCCGAGCGCCCGTTGCGCAGCAGGTGCGCCGTCGGCTCCCCGTCGGTGACGACCAGCACCACCGGCTCGAAGTCGGGGTGCCGGTCGAGGTGGCGTCCAGCGATCAGCAGGGCGTGGTGCAGGTTCGTGCCCTGCACCATGTCCCAGTCGAGGCCGGCGAGCTCGTCGGGGCGGAGCACCCGGGCGTAGTTCGAGAAGCCGACGATCTGCACCGCGTCCTGCGGGAACCTGCTCGCCACCAGGGCCTGGAGCGCCAGCGCGGTCTGCTTGGCCGCCGCCCAGGTGCCGCGCAGCGCCATCGAGTACGACAGGTCCACGAGCAGGCATACGGCGGCAGCCGTACGCCGCTCGGTCTCGGCGACCTCGAAGTCGTCCACGCAGAGCCGCACCCCGGTGCCCGAGAAGCCGGGGGAGCCCGGGGGGCGCGGGGGGCGCGGGGGGCGCGGGGGGCGCGGGGGGCGCGGCCCGGCGGCGCCGCGCCGTACGCCGTTGACGACCGTGCGCACGACATCGAGGGGCTGCTCGTCGCCGAAGCGCCACGGGCGGGACGCCCCCGTCAACTCTCCGGCGGCGCCGGCGTCGCGTTGATCGTGGTCGCCGCGGCGACCGGAGGACAGCGAGGCGAAGACCCGCCGCAGCGCCGTCTCCCCGAGCCGGCGCACCGCCTTGGGGGTGAGCTCCAGCTTTCCGCGGTGCCGGCGCAGATAGCCCTGCCGTTCGAGCTCCTTCTCGATCTGGCGGAGCGCGTTCAGGTCGTCGACGGCCGACCGGCCGAGCGCACGCCGTACGGCTTCCTCGTCGATGTCGGCCAGGGACGCGCCGGGGTAGTCCTGCCGGAGCGCCGCCTCCAGGCCGGTGAGGTCGGCGAGCTCCTCGATGGCGGTGACCGCGTCGGACATGCCGAGCGGGTCGTCGCCGGACAGCCTCTCCGGCGTCTCCCAGGCGAGGTCGGGCCGCCTGCTCATGAGCGCGTCGCCGAGCCTGCGCATCTGATCGCCGAGGCCCGCCTGCTCCAGCGTCTGGGCGATCAGCCCGGACAGCTCGGCGCGCTGGCGCGGGGTGAGGGAGGCGAGCATGCGCTGGGTCGCGGCGGCGCGACGGGCGAGAAGATCGATGAGTTCGTCCAGGTCGGCGGGGTCGCCGTCGAACAGGTCACCGTACTTCCCCATGAACTCATCGAAGTGCTCCTGAGTGTGCTCCCCGCGGGCGTCCCGGTCGAGCATCTCGTTGAGCTCGGCCGCCATGGCGCGGATGCGGTCCAGTACGGCGGGGTCCGGGTCGGCCAGCGCGTCCCGTATACCGCGGAACCGGCTGTCGAGCACCTCCGCCCGCAGCAGATCGAGCAGCTCCTGGAAGGTGCGCCGCGCGTCGTCGGACCTCCACCCGTAGGTCGCAAGCTCGCGGATCGCGCCCGCCGTGTCCTCCGGCAGGGCGTCGAGCTCGGCCAGGCGCAGCCGCGTCTCCGCGTCGGCCGCGTCGGCCGCGTCGGCCGGGTCGGCCGCGCCGTACGCGCCGAGCGCGGCGCGCTCCTGCCCGAGCGCCCGGTCCAGCAGCTCACGGGCCTGGTCCAGGGCGCCGGACAGCTGTCCGCGCTCCCGGAGCTCTTTGCGGCGGCGCCGTACGTCCGCCAGCATCCGTGCCAGCCCCCGGCGGTCGGGAGCGCCTGGAAGGCCGCGTTTGAGCAGGTCGCGCAGGGCGTGGACGGGGGTGGACCCGGCCAGGATCGCGTCGCCCATCTCGTCCAGCGCGGCCCGCACGTCGTACGGCGGAGCCAGCGGATCGGGCCCGTCGTGGTATCGCCCGTACCTATAGGACATGGGCCATCACGTCCGGTAGATCATGACGCCGTCGACATCGTCTTTGGAGATCCTCCGGGTCAGGTAGAGCCCCTCCAAGGCGAACTCGACGGCCGCGGCGGCGTGGCCGGGCGACTCGTCACCATCGCCCATCCCGACACCCTGCATGATCTTGGAAAGTCCGGCCACCGCGCCGATGCGCCGGAGCAGTTCTCCCGCCGCCACCAGGTCGCCCGACTCGACCAGGGTCCCGTCGTTGAACTTGTCGAGCAGCGGCGTCAGCTCCATGCCGCCCAGCGTGGCGCGGAAGGTCTCGGCCGTCGCCCGCCGCAGCAGGTGGGACAGGATCTCGGTCTCCCGGCCCTCCTCGCTGACCTCGAATTCGACCTTGCCCCGCAGCGTGTGGACGATGCCGGGCAGGTCGCAGATCCGGGCCACGGCCCTTTCCTCCCCGGCCAGCGCGGCACGCCGTACGGCGGAGGCCGCCGTGGTCTCGGCCGCGGCGACGGCGAACCTGGCGGACACGCCCGAACGCGCGTCCACGGCGGTGGAGTCGCGCACCAGACGGGTGAACCGCGCGATGACGTCCACCAGATGACCGGGCAGGTCGGCTCCCAGGCCGTCCCAGTCGACCCGCGCCTCCTGCCTGATCAGGCGGAGTTCGGCGTCGAGATCGAGGGGGTAGTGGGTGCGGATCTCCGCACCGAACCGGTCTTTCAGCGGCGTGATGATCCGTCCGCGGTTGGTGTAGTCCTCGGGGTTGGCGCTGGCGATCAGCAGGATGTCCAGGGGCAGGCGCAGGCTGTAGCCCCTGACCTGCACGTCCCGCTCCTCCAGCACGTTGAGCAGGGAGACCTGGATGCGCTCGGCGAGATCGGGAAGCTCGTTGACGGAGAAGACGCCCCGGTTGCAGCGGGGGATCAGCCCGTAGTGCACGGTTTCGGGGTCGCCGAGGGTGCGCCCCTCAGCGATCTTGATCGGGTCGACGTCGCCGATGAGGTCGCCCACCGAGGTGTCGGGAGTGGCGAGTTTCTCGCCGTAGCGCAGGCTTCGGTGCCGCCAGGCCACGGGGAGATCGTCGCCGTGCTCCTCCGCCAGGCGCAGGCAGCGCACGCAGGCGGGGGCATAGGGGTGGTCGTTGATCTCGCATCCGCGGATGACCGGGCTCCACTCGTCGAGCAGCCCGGCCACGGTGCGGATCAGACGGGTCTTTCCCTGCCCTCTCTCTCCGAGCAGGACCACGTCGTGCCCGGCGATGAGGGCTCTCTCCAGGCGGGGAAGGACAGTATCCTCAAACCCTACGATCCCTGGAAACCTCGCTTCCCCGGCACGCAGCCTGGCCAGGAGGTTTTCGCGGATTTCAGCCTTGACTGTGCGGTGGACATGGCCACTCTCACGCAACTCGCGCAGAGTGCGGGCTCCGGGCGTTTGATGCACGTGAACGAGACTACGTGGCTATCGCCGGATCTGGCAGCCTGATTGTTATTGAGGCTTTTCATGCCTTCCCGTGAGCAGGAGGCCGGTGGAAAGCCGCGCTGCGGGCAGGGCTTCGGATCTTGACCATTGCGTGACCGTGAGGGGGCGTGCAAGTCCCCCAAGTGGGGAGAATCGGGCCAAGAGGGCAACCTACATCGGAGGAGGCGAGTGCATGTGGCATTGATGACAAGCCGCTTCGCCGATGGGCTCGCGACAGGGCCCGACCTGGAAGCCGCGGCCGAATCGGCCGTACGGCAGGCCGTGTCCGGCCTGAGCGGACCCCCCGACCTGGTCTGCTTCTTCATCTGCGGAGACGATCCGGATGAGGTCGTCAGAGCGGGCGTTCGGGCCATGCGCTGCGCGCCCGGGGCGAACATCATCGGATGCAGTGCGACCGGTGTGATCGGCGACGGCCAAGGGGTCGAGCTGACACCCTCGGTCAGCGCCTGGGCTGCCACCCTCGACGGCGCCCGCGTGACCACCTTCGCACTCGACACGCTGCGGGCCGACGACCGGTACGTCGTGATCGGGCTGCCCGACCGCGAACCCGACGACCGGGTCGCCGTCCTGCTGGCCGACCCCTACAGCTTCCCCACCGACGCCTTCGTCGAGCGCTCCTCCGAGGTGCTCGGCGACCTGCCGCTGATCGGTGGGATGGCCAACGGGCTGCAAGGCCGCGGGTCGGTACGGCTGTTCCGCGACGGCGAGGTCCACCAGCAGGGCGCCGTCGGCGTCATGCTCAGCGGCGCCATGAACGTCAGCACCGTGGTCAGCCAGGGCTGCCGTCCCATCGGCCCCACCATGGTCGTCACGCGGGCCGAGGAGAACCTCCTCCTCGAACTGGCGGGACAGCCCGCGCTGGCCCGCCTGGAAGAGATCGTCAGTGCCCTCGACGAAGACGATCGCGAACTGGTCGCCTCCGGGCTGCAGATCGGCCTGGCGATGGACGAATACGCCGAACGACATGAGCGCGGTGATTTCCTCATCCGGGGCGTACTCGGCATCGACCCCGAGCGGGAGGCCGTGGCGATCGGCGACGTGGTCGACGTGGGCAGGACCGTCCGCTTCCAGGTGCGCGACGCCGCAGCCGCCGACGAGGACATCTACGAACTGCTCGAAGCACACCAGGAGGAATTCGGGGGAGTGGACGGCGCACTGCTGTTCTCCTGCAACGGCAGAGGGTCGTCCATGTTCGGAAGCTCCGACCACGACGCGATGGCGCTGCGCGACACGCTCGGCCCGGTCGGCGTCGCGGGATTCTTCGCCGCCGGTGAAGTGGGTCCCGTCGCAGGACACAACCACGTGCACGCCTTCACCGCGTCCATCCTCGTCTTCTCCTCCCCCAGAGTGTGACAACCGTACAGATGACCCGCGACGCACCGGTCCTCGCCGTCGACGTGGGAGGCACCAAGTTCGCCGTGGGCATGGTCGACGCCGACGGTGAGGTCTACCGGGCCGCCCGCGCCCCGACCCCGCCGACCGCGGGGTCGGCGGAACTGTGGCGCACCCTCTCCGAGCTGGTCGACCACATCCGTGAGGGCGAGCGGATCGCCGGAGTCGGCATCGGCTGCGGCGGCCCCATGACCTGGCCACGCGGGGAGGTGTCCCCCCTCAACCTGGCCGGGTGGCGGGACTTCCCGCTCCGCGCCGAACTCACCGCGAAGTTCCCCGGTGCGCCCGTACGCATCCACAACGACGCCATCTGCGTGGCCATCGCCGAACACTGGCGCGGCGCCGGCCGGGGCAGCGCCAACATGCTCGGCATGGTGGTGTCCACCGGCGTCGGCGGCGGGCTGATCCTCGGCGGCAAGGTGATCGACGGCGGCACCGGCAACGCCGGACACATCGGTCACGTCATCGTCGAACCCGAAGGCGTCGCCTGCGGCTGCGGCGGACGCGGATGCCTGGAGGCCGTCGCCCGCGGCCCGGCGCTCGCCGCCTGGGCCCTCGACCAGGGATGGCGGCCCACCGCGCCCGAGATGCCCGACGACGCCTACCGGGAGTACGGATCCGCCACGGCCCGCCGCCTCGCCGCCGACGCCATCGCCGGCGACGAGATCGCCCTGTCCGCCATGGCCCGAGCCGGACACGCGCTCGGCCTGGCCATCGCCTCCGCCTCCCACCTGTGCGACCTGGACGTCGTCACGATCGGCGGCGGCGTCTCCCAGGCCGGACACGTGCTGTTCGGCCCGCTGGACGTCACCCTGCGCGAACACGCCAGGATGGACTTCGCCCGCCGCGTCCGCGTTGTCCCCGCGGCCCTCGGCCAGGACGCCGGCCTGGTCGGCGCCGCCGCGCTGGTGTTGGCGGGCGACCGCTACTGGTCCCCCGGCGAAGCCGGCTGACACGACCTCTTACGGCTCGCGCCGGCTGTTACGGCTCGCGCCGGGCCGCGGCCACCTCCCCGCGAGCCACGTGACATCGGGGGAGACGACCGCGACGCCCGCGTCCGCGCCCCGGCTCACGCCGTACGGCTAGCGCAGCGCGTCGACCGGCTCCATCCGGGCGGCCCGGAGCGCCGGGTAGAGCCCGGCCAGCAGGCCCACCACGGCCCCCACCACGGGGGCGGCCAGGGCGAGCTGGACGTCCAAGACCGGCGTCCACTGGCGTGCGGCCGACACGGCGACCACCGCCACCACACCCACACTTGTGCCGATCACGCCACCGGTCAGGCCGATCAGCGTGGATTCCAGCAGGAACTGGGCCGCGATGTGCCGTCGCGCCGCGCCGAGGGAGCGGCGCAGGCCGATCTCGGCGATGCGTTCCATCACCGTGACCAGGGTGACGTTCGCGATGCCGACCGCGCCCACGACCAGCGAGACCAGCCCCAGGATCAAGAACAGGCCGTTGACGTCGCTCTCCACCCCCTCCCTGGCCCGCTTGGGGCTGGGCGGCGCGGCGATGTGGAGTTCGGCGGCCCGGTTGGGACTGAGAGCGGTCGGCACCTGTTTGGCGATCATGTCCGCCGCGCCCAGCGTGGTGTTGATCAGCACGCGGGACACGTGGTGCACGTCGAAGTCGGCGCCGACCGACCGCGGCACGATGACGGACGCCCCCAGGACCTCCTCGCGCCGCAGGTCGCCCAGGATGCCGATCACGGTGTAGGCGCGTCCCTTGATGAACACGGCCGGCGCGTTCTCCAGCGCGGTGATCTTCAGCAGCTTGGCCGCCTGCTCGCCCAGCACCGCCACGCGGTCGCCGCGCCGGTCGTGGCCGGCGTCGAAGAACCTCCCCTGGATCATGCGGCCCTTGGCGGCCGTCGGCAGCTCGGGCGTCGCGGCGAGCACGTTCATGCTCTGCTCGCTCACCGCTGTCGGGTCCACCAGATTGTTGGCCCTCACCGTGAGGGCCGCGCTCTTCGCCGTCTGAGCGAGGGCCGCGGCCGAGGTCACGCCCCGCAGCCTGGTGAGCTCCGCCGCGGCCTCCCAGGTCACCAGGGGATCCCTGTTCGCGGGCACGTCGACGCTGATCGTGGTGGCGGTCAGCTCGTCGAACCGGCCGACGATCTGGTTGCCGGCCGTGGCGGCGATGCCCATGGTGATGACGAGCGTGGTGATGCCGAGGACCGTGCCGAGCGTGGTCAGCGCCGAACGCACCGGGCGGGCCAGCACTCCGGCCAGCGACTCCGCCCACAGATCGCGCATGTCCATGCGGGAGGCCCGGCCGCGTCCCGACACCCGTGGGAGCCGGCGCAGTGAGGAGCGGCGCAGTGAGGGGCGGCGCAGTGAGGGGCGGCGGTGGAGGAGCCGGCGGTGCGGGGGCATCAGTGCTCCTCGGTGAGGATGCCGTCACTGATCGAGACCCGGCGCTGCGCTCGCTCGCTCACCTGGTCCTCGTGGGTGATCACGACGAGCGTCATGCCCTGATCGCGCAGCGTGTCGAACAGATCGAGCACCGCGTCGGTGTTGCGGGTGTCGAGGTTGCCCGTGGGCTCGTCGCAGAGCAGCAGCGACGGCGTGCCCATCATCGCGCGGGCGATGGCGACGCGCTGCCGTTCACCGCCGGACAGCCGGTTGGGGAGGAACTTCACCCGATGCCCCATGCCGACCCGCTCCAGCGCCTCGATCGCTCTGTTCCTGCGGTGGCGCCGATCCCGCCCGCCGTACACTTCGGCGAGCATCACGTTCTCGACCACGGTCCGCTGCGCGAGCAGGTGGAAGGACTGGTAGACGAAGCCGATACGGCTGCCGCGCAGCCAGGTGCGTTCCTTGTCCTTGAGGGCGGTGGTCTCGATGCCGTCGAGCAGGTAGCTGCCGGATGTGGGCCGGTCGAGCAGGCCGAGGGTGTTGAGCAGGGTCGACTTCCCGGAGCCCGAGGGGCCGACGATCGCCACGTAGTCACCGTGGCGGATGACCAGCGATACCTTCGCCAGCGCGTAGACAGGCGGATCCGTGGCGAAGACCCGGCTGACGTTCTCAAGGCGGATGACCTCATTCGTATCACGCATGTCACGTATGTCACGCATTTCCGACCACGACCCGGTCGCCCTCTTTGAGATCCCCGGAGTTCACCGGCGTGACCTCCACGTTCCCGTCCGCCGTGAGCCCGGTGCGGACCTCGACGTCCTTGGTCTTGTCCGTACTCGTCTCCACCTGCACCCGCGGCTTGCCGTCGGCCGACGTCACGACCGCGGCCACCGGCACCGAGAGCACGGGATCGTCGGTCTCGCCCACGGAGACGCGTACGGTGACCGGGGTGCCGACGAGCGGTCGCAAACCCTTGGTCACCGTCGGGGTGAGCAGCACCGGCTCGGCTCCCACGGACGGGTCCTCGGCCTGCTCTCCCTGCCCCTTGGGCTTGTCCTCGGTCTCGACCTTGGCCTTCTCGCCGATGGCCGTGAGCTTGGCGGGGAAAGTGCGTCCGTCACCGCTCTCCAGGGTGGCCGACAGCCCGACTTTGAGGAGTTTCGTCTCGGAGACGTCCACCGATCCGGTGACGGCGAAGGCTGAACTGGTCACCGTGGCCACCTTGTTCTCCACCACCGCACCCGCCTTGACCTCCACTTTGTCGATCCGCGCCGGCAGGGAGGGGAGGAAGACGATTTCACCGGGGGGCAGGCTGACGCCGTACGTCTCGAGCTGTTCGGCCAGCAGCCGCTTGGCGTCGGCCAGGTTCTGCCGGGCATTGGTCACCTTCAAGCGCTGAGGGGAGAGCCTGCGGGCGTTGCGCAGCTCGCGTTCAGCGGCCAAGAACGCCTCGTCCGCCGTGCGCAGCGCCTTGCGCTGCTCCTCCAGCAGCTTCTCCCGCGTCAGCGTCTGCTGCTCGCCGTAGTTCGCGAGGGCGGCGTTCGCCGCGTCCAGATTCTGACTGGCGTTGGCGACTTTGAGTTCGAGCAGCCGCTTGTCATCCTCGGGTTTGGCCCCTTCCAGAGCCTGCTCGGCTTCGAGCAGGCTCTCCTCGGCGGTGCGGACGGCGGCCTGCAACGTCTCGATCTTGTCCCGGTCATCAGGCGTCAGCTCCGTGTCCCGTGTGCGCCGCAGCGCCTTCTGCGCCTGCTCGACTTCTCGGCGTGCGTTGTCGTACTTGGCCTTCAGGTGGTAGACGTCGCGGTCTTCGTCGAGCGCCTTCTTCTCGGTGAGCAGCGTCTCCTCGGCGGATCGCACACCGCGTCGCAGCTCGTCGATCGCCCGGCGCGCCTCAAGGTTGGGCTCCTGAGCCTCGTATCCCTTCTTCGCATACCAGTTCTTCAGCGCGGCGGCCGTGCCCTGGTCGAACGTGCCCGAGGTGGGGCTGTTGAACCCGAGCCTGCGCAGCGCTCGCTGGAGCTGCCGCACATCGGCGCCCGAGGTGCCGAGGGCGATCGTCCGGTGCATCGGCTCCCTGCCCCGCAAGGTGAACACCGGCCGTCCGTTGACCTCCATCAGTACCGACCCCTCACGGACCCGGCCCACGCGGGGCGGGCGTGTGACCCGCTGCGCCTCCGCCGTACCGGCCGCCGTGCCGGTGCCCACCATCCCGCCGAGGGTGACGGGCAGCGGCGAGCCGTAGGCCAGGGTGCCGTTCAGTGTGACGGTGCTGGTGAGCTTCTTCTTTTCGACCGCCACGGTGATGAACGAGGGGGGCGGCGGCTTGCGGGAGGCGGCCTCATCGGCGGGTGACCGCAGTTGGGCACCGACCAGCCAGCCCGCCCCTGCGATGAGCAGGACCCCGCACACAATGATCGCCAGGACCCGCTTGGGGGATTTCACCGGTTCTCCTCTGAGTTTTCAACCTGGGGAGAGGTGGCCTAGAAATCGAGTCCGGCGGTCACGGCGTATTCCCGGCGCACCTGCGCAATGACTTCTGCCACCTTGGGATGGTAGGCGGCGTAGAAGTCCTTGCCGCATTCCAGATCATCGAGCGCGTCCTTGATCTCCCGAGTGAGGTGTTGCCGGGCCCGGGCCGGCGGGACTTTATTTTCCCCGCCTATCGCATTCGCCTGGTCGGGATTCTGCCCGAGGAGCTTGCCCCGCTCGCCGGAGAAAAAATTGTGTCCCCGGTTGGCGACGTCCATCGGTTTGAGCGACGTGACCGCGTATCCCTTGGACTTCATGCAGTCGCCGAACTTCTGTGCCATGCCGATCAGATCGGTGTCACCGTTAAGACCGCGTTCCATCCCATTGTTGATAGCGTCCATCTGGGTCTTGGTTATCTCATCGAAGGAGGAGACTTTCATTCCGAGCACGGATTTTGCGGCCTCCACCGTGCATGTCTCCAAAGCATTTTGATACGACGCCTGCTGGCTGGAGGAGAGCTGTTCTCTGATCTTCCCGTTCGGGTCCGTCGGCGCGTCGGGAAACGTGCCGACCTCGGGGTTGACGTCATAGGAGAAGACACCGTAGCCGTGCTTCGTCCGTTCCTGTTTGAGGGTCTGATAGTCACCGTTCTGATACTTGCGCCCCTGCTCGCTGCTGTCACGGGGACGCGAATAGGCGATGTACTTGAACCCTTTGCCCTTCATACATTTTCCGATGCTCTCCTGCACGAGTTTCCCCTTGTCGTTCCCGGTGGCCGGCGAGGCGCCGTCGGCGGCCGGGGCGGCCGAGTCCGCCGCCGTGTCGCTCCCGCCGCCGCATCCGGCCAGCAGGGCGACCGAGAGCATGAGGGCTCCGGTGTACGTCTTCGCTAACATGAAAGCTCCGTTCCTTACATGGTGAGACATGGTGAGCATGGGGAGAGAGCCGAGCGATGTCGCCTTTTCGGGTTTTTCTCAGTAGGCGACGCCGTACTCGTCCTGCACCTTCTGGGTGACGTCGCTCTCTTTGGGCATGTAGGCGGCATAGAATTCTTTGCCGCATTCAAGGTCGTCCAGCGCGTCCTTGATCTCTTTGTCCAGGTGCGCCTTGTCCTGTTGCTTGCGCTTTTCCTGCTCCTGTGGCGACTGCTCTGGGGAGCTCTCGGTCGCAATTGTGCTTAGATCCAAAAAGTGGGTGGCTCCGCGGTTGGCGATCTGCACGGGCTTGAGTGATGATATGGTATAGCCCTTGACTTTCATGCAGTCGCCGAACTTCTGGGCTAGTCCGACCAGGACGGAGTCCCCGTTGAGGTGTCGATCACGGGCCTCGTCCGCCGCTTTCTTCTGGGCCAGCAGCAAGTCTGATCGGGTTTTCAGGTCGAGGTTGAGGATGGACTTGGCCGCCTTGGCCGTGCAGGAGTCGATTGCGCCTCGATATGCGTCACGTTGAGTAGGGGATAGCTTCATCTGGATCTCGCGGTTCGGGTCGCTTTCGGCAGGGCGCTTGACGAACTCAGGGGACGGTCCGTAGACGTTTATGGCAAAGACGGTGTATCCGTACTTGGAACGGATTTTGCGCATGGCCTCGTAATCCCCGGACTTCGTGCTGCCGCCCACCGACTCCTCTTTTCGGGCAGGAGCGTATGCGATGTATTTGAAGCCGTTGGATTTCATGCAGGCGGAGATGGCGTTCTGCAGCTGAAGCAATTTTGCCTGGCCGCTTGCGGGAGAGGTCGTGGCCGGTGCCGCACTGCTCGGAGGCTCCTGCGAGCCGCCGCAGCCGGCCAGCAGGGCGACGGCGAGCGTGAGAACTCCGGCATACCTTTTCGCGGACATGGGATGGCTACTCCGTTCATGGTGGGAGTGCCGGCCCCGTCCCCGGGAGTTTCTGGGAACAGGGCATGGCGAGGAGAGCGCACATCGCCGCGCAATGCCGCTGTGGCACTCAGACGTCAAGGGTTATCGAGGGCGGGCCGTTCGGCCCGCCGGATCACAGCAGGATCTGCCGCCCGGCTTGGTACGGCATGGCGGAGGCGGCCGCCGTCAGGAGGATGAGCGACAACCAGTGGGCTACGTCCTGCCCGGTGTAGGGAATGAGGTTCCCGGCGAGGTTCTCCACAGGGATGGCGAGCATCGATACGAGGTAGATCGCCGCTGCGATCGCCCACCGGGAGTCCCGTGCGGTGTATCCGGCGAAGACGGCCGCCAGCAGAAGCGCCGCCTCCAGTGCGATCCTGCTCATGGTGCCGACGCCCTGCGCTGCGACGTTCAGCGACGCCGGGTCGCTGAACGTCAACACGGGCACCGCCGCCCACCACCACCAAGAACGCGCCTTTACCCGCTCTCTTCGTACGGCGAGCGCCGCGATCCCCAGGAAAAGCAGGCCGTGCGTGATCACCGGGGCCACCGGTCCGCCCACGCCGTACATCGCCGGCCGATTCCAGAGATCGGCTGACACGACCGGCAGTAGCGTGGGGTCCAGCAGAGGCACTCCGAGCGCGACTGAGCCGGCCTTGAGGCCGATCAGCGCGGACAACGGCAGTGCCATCCACAGTCGGCCGCGCATCACGGCCAGCACCAGGAACGCCGACATGCCCACCCAGAGGGGGATCGTCCCTATGAAGGGCATGAGATAGGCGAGGTTCGCCACTGCCAGGATCAGCGTTCCGAGGTGCAGACCGTCCACCCACGGGGCGCCGACCGCCGCATACTCGACCCTGGCCCGGAGCCCACCCCGGACCAGGGCGAGGGACTCGTGGAACGAAGGGAAGGTCCTGCCGGGCTCTGCGGTGTCCAGCAGGGTGCCTATGAGCTCTTCGCCGTATCCGTCGCGGTATCCGCGGGGGTAGACCCGCAGGAGGGACCGGCAGCGCCGTTCCAGGCGCTGCTCTGGACGCCGTTCGGGGCGCTGTGCCCTCAATCTCGTGCCAGTCCCCGTCGTGGCACGAGACTCGGTGCCGATGGTCATGAGAAGGTCGCCCCGGGCCGGGGTATCCGGCTGATCACCACTGTGGCGGCCTGCGCCATGCGCAGGGCCTCGGCGGAGACGACTCCACGGCCCTCGTCCGTGATCACGAAATAGCGGCGTGGACGGCCGTCTACGACCTCCTCGCGATCGACGGCGATCAACCCGCCGGCGGCGAGTCGGTCAAGTGCGCCGTAGAGTGTGCCCACCGGCAGCTTCACCCGGTTGTCCGACAGAGCCAGCGTCCGCTTGATGATCCCGTGCCCGTGGAGCGGGCCATCGAGGAGCGCGGCGAGGATGAAGTACGTGGGCTCGCTGACCGTGGGTCCTTTAGCCATGGCGGAGAACATACTTCGTGTGGCGAAGTATGGTCAAGTCGGCTTATCGGACAGGCAGGTGGGAGACTTCTGTCATGGCCAATGACGAGGTGACCTATGACGATGTGGTCGCCGCCCGCGAGCTGCTGTCCGACGTGATCGTGCACACGCCCGTCCTGCACTCGCGCCTGCTCTCGGAGACCGTGGGCGGACCGGTCTACCTCAAGTGCGAGAACCTCCAGCGGGCGGGCTCGTTCAAGGTCCGCGGGGCTTACGTGAGGATCGCCAGGCTCACCGAGGAGGAGCGGTCGCGCGGCGTGGTCGCCGCCAGCGCGGGCAACCACGCCCAGGGCGTCGCGCTCGGCGCGGGGCTCGTCGGAGCCAAGGCCACGGTCTACATGCCCGAAGGGGCGCCACTGCCCAAGATCGCGGCGACGCGCTCTTACGGCGCCGACGTCGTCTTCGCCGGGCACACCGTGGACAGCGCCCTCGCCGCCGCCCGCGAACACGCCGAGCAGACCGGCGCGGTGTTCATCCACCCGTTCGACCACCCCGACGTCATCGCCGGCCAGGGCACCATCGGGCTGGAGATCATCGAGCAGCTCCCCGCCACCGGCACGATCGTCGTCTCCATCGGCGGGGGCGGGCTGGCCGCTGGCCTCGCCCTGGCAGCCAAGTCCCTGCGGCCCGGCATCCGCGTCGTCGGCGTCCAGGCGGAGCGGGCCGCCGCCTACCCCGCCTCCCTCGCCGCCGGCCACCCCGTCCTCGTCGAACCAGCGACGACCATGGCCGACGGGATCGCCGTCGGCAGGCCGGGCGACCTGCCGTTCGAGCTCATCCACTACCTGGTCGACAGCGTTGTGACGGTCTCGGAAGAGGAGATCTCCAAGGCGCTCGTCCTCTGCCTCGAACGTTCCAAGCAGGTCGTCGAGCCCGCCGGTATCGCCGGGGTCGCCGCCGTCCTCGCCCACCCCCACGCCTTCGACCCGCCCGTCGTCGCCGTGCTGTCCGGCGGCAACATCGACCCGCTGCTCCTGTCCAAGGTGCTGCGCCACGGCCTGGCCGCGGCCGGGCGCTACCTCGCGTTCCGCATCCGGCTGTCCGACCGGCCCGGCGCCCTCGCCACCCTGCTCGGCAGGCTGGCCGACCTCGGGGCCAACGTGCTCGAAGTCGTGCACGAGCGCGTGGGAGCGCGGCTGCATTTGGACGAGGTCGAGGTGCTGCTGCAGCTCGAAACCAAGGGACCGGCCCACTGCGACGAGGTGCTCGGCGCCCTCCGGGGAGACGGATACAAGCTCTTCTTCGGGTGATCGCACCCGCCTGTGCCGTACGGCATGGCGCGGGCAGTCGCGGGGTGTTTGCGCTGTTGGGAGGGGTTGGCGGGGCTCCGGCTGTAGATCGCTCGAACACTGGGGAGATCTATGGGCGATCAGTGGACCGGGAGCGAGCACAGGGGGTAACTTCCCTGGGAATCCACCCCCAGGCCAGGAGTCCCTCATGCGCGTAACCCTTCCCGTCGTGGTCGCGGCCGTCGCCACAGCGCTGTCGCTGGTCGCCCCGGCGGCGGTCGCGGGCGCGGCTCCGCCCGTGACCGGGTCCGCCCGGCTCGCGGCCCCGTCGGCCGCGCCGGCCACGTCGGCCGCGCCGGCCACGCCGGCCGCGCCGGCCACGCCGGGCGCCGCCGGAGTCGGCGACTCCTACTTCCCGAACGCGGGCAACGGCGGTTACGACGCGCTGCACTACGACCTCGCCTTCGACTACACGCCCGGCACGCGCGCCGTGGAGGCCACGGCGGTGATCCGCGCCAAGGCCACCCAGGGTCTGTCGCGGTTCAACCTCGACTTCGACGGGCCGGCGGTCAAGCGGGTCACCGTGGACGGGCGGGCGGCGGCCTTCCGGCGCGAGGGCCAGGAGCTGATCGTCACCCCGTCGCGCCCCCTCGGCAACGGCCGGGAGTTCCGGGTCGAGGTCGCCTACTCCGGCGCGCTCAAGGGGATCCACGACAAGGCCCTCGGGAGATATGGCTGGCTGCCGACCTCGGACGGCGCCGTGGTGATGTCCGAGCCCGACGGCGCCCGGTCGTTCTTCCCCGCCAACGACCACCCCGGGGACAAGGCGTCCTACCGCGTGCGCGTCACCGTGCCGAAGGGGCTCACCGTCCTCGCGAGCGGCGAACCGCAGGGCCCCGAGAGCACCCGCGGCGGACGCACGACCTCGGTGTGGACCATCGACGAGCCGACCGCGAGCTACCTGCTGACGATCGCCATCGGCAAGTTCAAGGTCAAGCGCAGCAGGAGCAAGGGCCTGCTCAACATCACCGCCGTCGACGCGGCCTTCGCCGACGAGGGCGGTCTGCACGCCAGGACCGCCCAGGTGGTCGACTGGGCCGGCAAGGTGTTCGGCCCCTACCCCTACTCGTCGATCGGCGGCATCGTCGAGGCGGCCGGCGTCGGATACGCGCTCGAAACCCAGACCCGGCCCGTCTACGACGGAGGGGTGCCCTCGACCAGCCTCATCGTGCATGAGATGGCCCACCAGTGGTTCGGCAACAGCGTGTCACCGGCCGACTGGCGCGACATCTGGCTCAACGAGGGCTTCGCCACCTATGCCGAGTGGCTCTGGGCCGAGCAGCACGGGGGCGAGCGGGCTCAGGTCCGCTTCGACCGTTACTACGCCGCCCCTGACGACAACAAGTTGTGGCACAAGCCCCTGCCGGGCGACCCGGGGCGCGACGAGCTGTTCGCCGGTTCCGTCTACACCCGGGGGGCGATGACCGTTCACGCCCTGCGCATGGCGCTCGGCGACGGCGACTTCTTCACGCTGCTGAAGCAGTGGACGTCCAAGCACGCGCACGGGGTCGCCCGCACCGCCGACCTGCTGGCCCTGGCCGAGCAGATCTCCGGGCGCGACCTCGACCCCTTGTTCAGGTCATGGCTCTACACGGAGGGCAAGCCCTCACTGCCTGAGGCACGGCCCTCAATGTGATGCGGTCAGGTTCGAGACGCCTCGGGCCGCGGCGGTGAGGACACCGGCTGGGGGACGGCCGTGCGGGGGCCGTGGGGGTGTGCGTGCGGTGCGGGGAGCGTGATCCGCGCTCCCGGCCGGTCGGCGCGGGAGCGGGCGGCGTCCCCGCGTTCCGGCCAGCGCGGGCGCCCCTGCTTGAACAGCCACGTGTCGAAAAGCCGGTCGAGGTTCTTGCCGGAGAGCCGTTCGGCCAAGGCGACGAAGTCGTCCGTCGTGGCGTGGCCGTACGCGTGGTCGCGCACCCAGGTGCGCAGCAGCGTGAAGAAGGCGGCGTCGCCGATGCGCTGCCGCAGCGCGTGGAGCGCCATGGCGCCCCGGTTGTAGACCGACTCGTGGAACAGGTCGTCCGGCTTCGCCCTGCCGGGCGGATAGCTCCACACGGGGGAGTCGACCATGGACAGGCGCCCGGTGAAGATCTGCTCAGCGGTGAGAAGGCCGCGGTGCTCCGACCACAGCCACTCGGCGTAGGTCGCGAAGCCTTCGTTGAGCCACAGGTCCTTCCACCGCTTGATGCTCACGCTGTTGCCGAACCACTGGTGGGCCAGCTCGTGAGCGATGATGGACTCGTCGGGGATGAACCCGCCGTACATCGGCTTGGTCTGGTTCTCCAGGGCGTAACCCGTGTGGAAGTCGTCGATGACGCCGCCGGTGGAGGAGAAGGGGTAAGGCCCGAAGATCGTGCTCCAGTAGTCCGTGATCTCGCCGGACAGGCGGAAGACCCGGTCGAGCTGGCCGTCGAACCTCGGTGCCGTGGCGGCGAAGTTGGGCAGGCCGCGGTCGGTCGTGCCGGTGCGTGTGGCGAACTCGCCGAGGGTCATCGTGGCGAGATAGGTCACCATGGGGTGCCGTTCGCGCCACAGGAAGGTGGTCTTCCCCTCGGCGGTGACCGGACCGCCGACGAGCTCGCCGTTGGCGAGGGCGGTGAGCCCTTCGGGCACGGTCAGCTCGAAGTCGAAGGTGGCCTTATCGGAGGGGTGGTCGTTGGAGGGGAACCACGTTTTGGCGCCGTTGGGCTCGCAGACGACGAACGCGCCGTCGGAGGTCGGCACGAACCCGTAGATCCCGAGGTTGCTGGAGTCGCGCACCGGCTTCGGGGTGCCGGAGTAGGTCACCCTGGTGGTGAACTTCTCCCCCTTGCCGATGCGCCGCGGCGGCTTCACCACGAGCTCGGACCCCGACCTTTGAAACTCCGCCGGCTCCCCGTCGATCAGCACGCCGTCCACGTGCAGCCCCGACAGGTCGAGGTTGAACCTCACGAGGTCGTGGAGCGCCGTGGCGCTGATGGCGGCGACGCCGGCGAGGTGCTTGTTGGCCGGGGTGTAGGAGAGTTTCAGGCTGTAGTGCGACACGTCATAGCCGCCGTTGCCGTCGGCGGGGAAGTCCGGGTCGCCTATCCCCGGCGCGCCGACGGCCTCCTTGAGGGAGGCGGCGTCGCCCGTCGGCCGCACGGCGCCTGCGGCGGGTGTGCGCTGCCCCTGGGACAGGCTCGCGCCGTTGGATGCCGAGCAGGCGAGCAGCCCGAGCACGGTGATGGACATCGTCGTTGCCGCTGGCCAGGACCTCATCAGCCGTGCTCGCCCCTTGTGGTGAAGATGCCGCCTGCGGCGCTGCTGCCCGCGGCGGTGCCCCCGATGGGTGAGCTGATCTTACGCTAAGTAATCATCGCAGGTCAGCTATCGACGACCAGGGTGCGTGCCGCCTTGTCGTGGGCGGCTTGTTTTCTGGGGTCGAACAGGATCCAGCCGAGGTCGATGATCCACAGGCAGCAGAGCCAGGAGAGCACCGCCATCACGCCCTGCCGTATCGCGACCTGGCCGACGCCGGCTCTTGTCCCGGTTTCGCTGACGACGCGCAGGCCGAAGACCTTCTTCCCGATTGTCTGGCCGTTCCAGTACGCGTGCAGCAGCCAGTAGTAGAGGAAGGCGATCAGAGCGATGATGTACGCCTGGCCGATGCTGGCCTTGCTCCACGCCGAGCCGCCCAGAGTCCAGACGAATCCCCAGGTCTGCCAGGTGAACGGGAGGGCGAGGATGCCGATGATGATCCCGTCCAGGATGCCCGCGAACAGCCGCCGCCACCGCCCGCCGAGAGGCATGGGCACCGGGCCGCGGCCCCGGGCGGCGCCGTACGGCGGGGTCGCCCCGTATTGCGGCTGCTCATAGGGCTGCCCGCCCTGGGATGGCTGCTCGCCATACGGTCCGCCGGGTTGGCCCGGTTGGCCGCCTGCCTGGCCTGGTTGCCCGGTCTCGCCGAAGCTCTCCGGGGGTTCGATGTACGGATCACGGTAGGGCGGCCTGGGCGGCGGCTCCTGCGGCGGCTCCTGCGGCGGCTCCTGCGGCGGCTCCTGCGGCGGCTCCTGCGGTGGCTCTTGTGGCGGCTCTTGCGGTGGTTCGCCAGGAGGCGGTGGTGGTGCTCCCATTGTGGGGAGATCACCACGCACCGCTTGTGGCAAAGCCCGCGACGCGCAAAGAACCGCTACGGGTTCCCGGTCGAAGGCGCTGGTCAGAGGTTGCCGCGCAGCTCCTGCTCGCGCTCGATGGCCTCGAAGAGCGCCTTGAAGTTGCCCTTGCCGAAGCCGAGCGACCCGTGCCGCTCGATGAGCTCGAAGAACACGGTCGGCCGGTCCTGGACAGGCTTGGTGAAGATCTGGAGGAGGTAGCCGTCCTCGTCACGGTCGACCAGGATGCGGCGCTTCTTCAGCTCCTCGATGGGCACCCGGACCTCGCCGATGCGGGACCGCAGCTCGGGGTCGTCGTAGTAGGAGTCCGGGGTGGCCAGGAACTCCACGCCCGCGGCCCGCATGTGGTCGACGGTGGTGAGGATGTCGTTGGTGGACAGGGCGATGTGCTGGACGCCGGGCCCGCCGTAGAACTCCAGGTATTCGTCGATCTGGGACTTCTTCTTGCTGATGGCCGGCTCGTTGAGCGGGAACTTGACCTTGCGGCTGCCGTCGGCCACGACCTTGGACATCAGCGCGGAGTACTCGGTCGCGATGTCGTCACCGATGAACTCCGCCATGTTGGTGAAGCCCATGACACGCTTGTAGAACTCGACCCACTCGTCCATCTTGCCGAGTTCGACGTTGCCCACGCAGTGGTCGATCGCCTGGAAGACGCGTCCGTTCTTGACGTCGGGCGCGGCCACGAGCGGCTCGGCGGCGACGAAGCCCGGCAGGTAGTGGCCCGAGTAGTTGGACCGGTCGATCAGGGTGTGGCGGGTCTCGCCGTACGCCGCGATGGCGGCCACGCGCACCTTGCCGTGCTCGTCTTCGAGGGTGTGCGGCTCTTCCAGCCCGCGGGCGCCGGCCTTGACCGCGTGTGCGTAGGCGGCGTCCACGTCCGGCACGTCGAGGGCGAGGTCGGTCACACCGTCGCTGTGTTCGGCGACGTGCCGGGCGAGGTCGGTGCCGGCCCGGACGGGGCCCCGGAACACAAAGCGGGCGCTACCGGAGGTGAGGACGTAGGCGGCCTCGTCGCGGCTGCCGTTCTCCGGGCCCCGGTAGGCCACCAGGCGCATCCCGAAGGCGGTCGAGTAGTAGTGGGCCGCCTGCTTGGCGTTGCCCACCGCGAACACGACGGCGTCCATTCCGTGAACAGGGAAGATGTCGTTCATGCCGCCACTGTCGGATTTGATGGGCGGGTTGTGCAACAGTG
The DNA here is from genome assembly GCF_900100605.1 of Sinosporangium album. Taxonomy (GTDB): domain Bacteria; phylum Actinomycetota; class Actinomycetes; order Streptosporangiales; family Streptosporangiaceae; genus Sinosporangium; species Sinosporangium album. The sequence continues at coordinate 217,533 of NZ_FNCN01000012.1, forward strand.
GAAGAAATCACTGGACAACCTGTAGGGATATCCCTCGCCGATCGCGGAGTAGCTGTACATCATGACAATTGATCAGCTCGACGCCCGTCTGATCGCTCTCCTGACCGAGGAGCCGAGGTTGGGTGTGCTGGAGTGTTCGCGGCGCCTCAACGTGGCCCGGGGAACCGTGCAGGCGAGGCTCGACCGTCTGATCGCCCGTGGCGTGATCACCGGGTTCGGCCCCGACGTCTCACCCGCCGCCCTCGGCTACGACGTCATGGCGTTCGTCACATTGGAGATTCGCCAGATCAGCGGACACGATCCGGTGGCTCACGGCCTCGCGCGCATTCCGGAGGTCCTGGAGGTCCACACGACATCCGGAGGGGGTGATTTGTTCTGCCGGGTGGTGGCGCGCAGCAACGCCGATCTGCAGCGCGTCATCGACCTGGTCGTCGAGGTACCGGGCGTATTGAGGACCTCGTCGGTGATCGCTCTGGACACCCCGGTGCCGTATCGGGTGCTGCCACTCGTCGCAGATGTTCCGCGTCATCGCCAGCGGTAGCGCTTAGCATCCTGAGGGGAAGGTTGTTCATCTCTTTCCGCGAACCCCAGGCAACTGGGTCGAAAGCCACAGATCAGCTTAAGTCGATCTTGCTGTTCGGGGCCGCGGGTTGAGAAGACCTTTCAGGAAAACACAAGCACCATAATCGATCGCTTACCCTGAACTCTTGCCCGAGCCGGGGGAGCGGGCGATGGGTAAGTGGGGGTAGTGGCGTGTTCGAGGGGCGGAGATAGGCGTGCGAAAGCGGCGAATTCTCCGGATACTACTGATTTTCGCTACAGGGGGACTGGTGCTGGCCGCGGGGGCGTTCGCCGTGGCCTGGGCCCTCACTCCCATCCCGGACAGCACCCAACCGGAGGCCACGGCCCAGGCGTCGGTGATCTATTACCGCGACGGAAAGACCGTGCTCGCCAAGCAAGGCGTCAATCGCAAGCGGGTCGAACTCGCGAAGGTGCCCAAACATCTGAGGGATGCGGTTATTGCCGTTGAAAACCGGTCTTTCTACCGCGATAGCGGTGTTTCGATCAGCGGTACGGCACGGGCCGTATGGTCCACGGTCACCGGGCAGCAGCTTCAAGGCGGATCCACGATCACGCAGCAGATGGTGCGCAATTACTACAGCGGCCTCGGACAGGAGAGATCGATTGTCCGCAAGTTGAAAGAGATTATGATCTCTCTCAAAGTGGATCAATCAAAGTCCAAGGACTGGGTGCTTGAGCAATACCTCAACACCATCTACTTCGGCCGCAGCGCGTGGGGCGTGCAGGCCGCCGCGGAGGCCTACTTCCGCAAGGACGTCAGCGAGCTGACCGTGGCCGAGAGCGCCTACCTCGCCGCCGTGATCCAGCAGCCGTCCAACTTCGCCAACCCCACCGGGGCCACGCGCGAGGCCGCCGAAGAGCGGTGGAAGAGCGTGATCGCCGCCATGCGCGAAACCGGGGCCCTCACCGCCGAGGAGGCCGCCGACCAGCGTTTTCCCACGTTGAAGAAGCCCAAGGCCCCCTTCACGCCCAAGGGCCAGCAGGGCTACATGATCGACCAGGTCAACGCCGAGATGGCCAGGCGGGGCTACACCGAGGAGCAGATCAACCAGGACGGCCTGCGCATCGTCACGACCTTCGACAAGAACCTCATGGCCGCGGCCGAGCGGGCCGTCACCTCCGTCCTGCCCGACGCCACGCCGAAGAAGGTGCGCACGGGGCTCGCCGCCGTGGACCCGGACTCCGGCGAGGTGCTGGCGTTCTACGGGGGGCGCTCCTGGGAGGAGAGCCAGTTCGACAACGCCTTCTACGCGAAGGTCCAGGCGGGGTCCACCTTCAAGGCGTACGCCCTGGCCGCCGCCCTGGAGGACGGCGTCGGACTCTCCAGCCGGTTCGACGGCAACTCACCCCTGCGGGTGGCCTCCGCCGACCAGCCCATCCCCAACTCGAGCGGGCGCTCCTACGGCCAGGTCAATCTGGTCACGGCCACCCGCGAGTCGGTCAACACCGCCTTCGTGGACCTCGGCCAGCAGATCGGCCTGAACAAGGTCGCCGACGCGGCCAAGGCGGCCGGCATCCCCGAGAGCCAGCTCTCCCAGCACGAACAGGCGGCCACCTTCCCGCTCGGCGTCGCGTCGGTCAGCGCCGTACAGCAGGCGGCGGGCTACGCGACCTTCGCCTCCCAGGGCATCTACCACGAACCCCATGTGATCCGCTCGATCACGAGCGCGAACGACAAGAAGACCACGATCAAGGTCGCCGGCAAGCGTGCCTTCAGCGAGCAGACCGCCGCCGATACGACCTACGCCATGACCCAGGTGGTGCAGGCCGGCACCGGCACCGCCGCACGCCTGTGGGACCGGCCGGCGGCCGGCAAGACCGGAACCACCGACAAGTCGGGCGCAGCGTGGTTCGTGGGTTACACCCCGCAGTTGTCGACCGCTGTGAACATGTTCCGCGACGACAACAAGACCGTGTCCATCCCCGGATACGGCGCGCAATACGGCGGTGGCCTGCCGGCGCAGATCTGGCGGGCCTTCATGGCCGAGGCCATGTCCGGCAAACCCGTCGAGCAGTTCCCCGAGCCGTCCGACATGGGATGGGGCGACAGCGGGAACGACGGGACCGGCAGCGGCGACTGGTACGACGACGGCTCTGGCGACGGCTACGTCAACCCGGACCAGGGCACCGGCCGTACTGAGGGCCCCGACCCGCAGCCTTCCACACAGGCACCCGAGCAGTCCGGCAATCCCACCGGCCCGCCGGACGGCGAAGGCCCCGGCGACGGCCAGGGGCCCGGCGACGGCGACCCGCCGACGAACCCCGGCGACCCTGGAAATCCCAACCCGGGCGACCCTGACGAGGGCCAACCCGGCGACACGACCGGACCGCCGGGAAAGACCCCCGCCCAACGCGACCCGCGCTAGTCTAGGTGAGGCCTGGTGGCGGGCTGGCCGTGGCTGGCAGAACTCGGATGTGGCGTGCTTCGATGTGACAGATTGCGAGTGGGCGTTGATCGAGCCGCACCTGTCGGTGGCGGCCACAGGGCCGTTGCCGCGGCGGGTGCGTGATCAGTTCAACGGGATCCTGTGGCGGTTCCGCACCGGTTCCGGCTGGCGGCGTGACGTCCCGGAGCGCTACGGGCCCTGGTCCACGGTGTACTCCCGGTTCAACGGCTGGGCGAAAGCCGGGGTGTTCCGGGCCCTGATGGACGCGCTGATCGCCGAGGCCACAGCGCGCGGGAGGTCGGATTGGAGCTGGTCAGCGTGGACTCCACGATCGTGCGGGCGCACCAGGAGTCGGCCGGACTGGCGGTCGCCGGGGAGACCCTGGACGCGCTGGAGCAGGCGCTGACCGAGGAAGAAGGGGCTCCGCTTCCGCAGCAGCCGCCGGTACTGCGGGTGATGCGCCGCAGGCAGCACCCGGCACGGACGACGCGGACGACGCGGGTGCGGCGTCGGACCGGGACCGTGCCGCCGCACGGCGACGGCGCAGGGCTTGGGCCAAAGCCGCCGGGCTCGGCCGGTCCCGGGGCGGGCTGAGCAGCAAGCTCCATGCCGCGGTCGACGCCGCGGGGCTGCCTCTGGCCTTCCTGCTGACGCCCGGGCAGGCCACCGACTGCCCGCGGTTCATGACGGTGCTGGACAGGATCCGCATTCCCGGTCCGGTCGGCCGGCCCCGGACCCGCCCTGCTGCGGTGGCCGCCGGCAAGGCGTACTCCTCCAAGGCCGACCGGGCTTATCTGCGCCGCCGCCGGATCGCCGCGGTCATCCCGGAGAAGAGCGATCAGCGGGCCAACCGGAAGAAGAAGGGGTCAGCCGGTGGGCGGCCCGTCGGCTCCGATCCGGAGCGCTACCGGCTGCGCAGCAGCATCGAACGCTGCTTCCAGAAGATCAAGACGGCCACCCATGGTCGAGTCGATCACGCAGAAGGACTATCCGGTGGCCTAGGCGATCATCCTCGTGTACGGCGCGCTCGTGCCTGATCTGGCCGATGGTGAAGCCGCGCCCTGCCCCAGACGGCAGGGCGCCCCTTCGGCCCCATGAGGTGCTTCGTCCCCATCTATGGCGGAAAGGAATCTTTACTTGAAACGTTTCATATGTGATGATCACTCAGTTTTGCAACGTCTGTTCGAAAGGTCGGAGTGAACACATCGCACACAGTGCCGAGATTACCCGCGCGAACGCGCCATCGCGCTGCCCTGATCGCAGTTCTATCGCTGCCCCTGTCGATCATGAGCGTGCCCGCGAACGCCCAGGAGCCCACGCCCACGACCTCGCCGCCAAGCGCCTTGGCCACCCCCACAGGCAAGGCGCTGGCGCAGGCCAAAAAGGACAAGCGGCGTGTCGAGATCACGTCGCTGCGTTCGGAAGCCGCGACCTTCTACGCCAACCCCGACGGTAAGACGCTCCGGATGGAACTCCACACCCGGCCGATCCGCGTCAAGAAGGCGGACGGCAAGGGCTTCACACCGATCGACACCACCCTGGTGAAAGACGCCGGCGCCATCAAGCCCAAGTCCGCGCCGGGCGATCTCGTTCTGTCCGATGGCCAGGACAAGACCCTGCTCAAGAGCCGGGCAGCCGGTGCCACAGCGAAGATCACCACGCCCTCGGAACTGCCCAAGCCCAAGCTGAAAGGGAACACCGCCACCTACCCGGACGCCTACGGTGAGGGCCGCGACCTGGTGGTGATCGCGGACCCGACCGGGTTCCGGCAGCAGATCACCATCGCCCAGCGGCCCAGCGGTCCAGTCTCGTTCCGAGTGCCGCTGGACCTGCCCTCTGGCCTGTCGCTCAAGAGCAACGCCGCAGGCACGCCCGCCATCGTGGGCAAGGACGGCAAGACGCTGACCGAGGTGCGCCCAACCCTTGTGCAGGA